>JAAYVB010000003.1 GCA_012517405.1 Propionibacterium sp. | reverse complement strand
TCCCGCACGAATGCTCAGCTGGCTGTGCACGATCGACGGCGACCGGTTCGACTATGAGCTCATCCTCCTGGTGAGGGCGAGCCAGCAGGGGATGCGCGTCCGGCAGGTACCCATCAAGACCGTCTACGAGGACGGCAACGCGTCCAGCCATTTCCGGCCGGTCCGAGATTCCTGGCTCATCTACCGCCCCTTGCTGGGATTCATCGGCAGTTCGCTGCTGGGCTTCGGCATCGACTGCGCGATGCTCGCGCTGCTGCTGGCCGGCACCGGTGTGCTGACCCTGTCGGTGATCGGCGCCCGGCTGGTCAGCGCGACAGTCAACTACACGGTCAACCGCCGCTACGTCTTCGCCGCTCAAGCGCCCCTTGCGGTGCGCCAGACACTCCCCGGCTATGCCGCGCTGGCCGTCGTCGTCCTGATCGGCAACCTCGTCCTGATGTGGACGCTCACCCCGCTCACCGGCGCAGCAGTCGCGAAGATCGTTACTGAGGTGTCCTTACTTACTGTCAGCTATGTCGTCCAATCCACCCGGGTATTCGCGCATCGCCACCGAGCCCAGCACGAGGACACCGCACCGGCGCCCGACGATTCCGACGCTGTGCAAAAATTAGGCGTCCGCTGACAAGACCCCTGGAAGGACGATGATGACCATCGATCCTGGTTCGCTGCTGGGCAGAACCATTTCATCCATCACCCCCACCGACTCCAAAGCGCTCGCAGCCGCCGAGGACCGACAGTGTCAGTTGACCAAGCCACCGGGATCCCTGGGACTGCTGGAAGTCATCGGCTGCCAGCTGAGTGCGATCTGTGGCCAGGTACCGCCACCGGTACCCACTCATCCGGTATTGGCAGTCTTCGCGGGCGACCACGGAGTCTACGAGCAGAACATCACCTGCTGGCCGCAAGAGGTCACCGTGCAGATGCTCATCAACATGTGCTACGGCGGCGCGTCCATCAATGCGTTGGCGCCCGAGACCGGCACCCAGATCTGGCCGGTCGACATCGGGTTGGCCAACGGTGTGCCGGATGCTCCGGGGCTGCGCCGCCTGCGGGTGCGCAGCGGTACCGCTGACTTCACCCAGACCTCCGCGATGACTCGGGAGGAAGCTCAGCGCGCGATCGAGGTGGGCATTGCCCTGGCCGACCAGGCCGTCGCCGGCGGCGCAGACGTGCTGTTGACCGGCGAAGTCGGGCTCGGAAACACCACCTCGGCGTCGGCACTGATCGCGGCGATGACCGGTACCGACCCCCAGCTGACCACCGGACGCGGCGCCGGCTCCGATGACGTCATGCTGCAGCGCAAGGTCGATGTCGTTCGCCGCGGCATCGCCCTGCACGATCCCGATCCGTCCGATCCGCTCGGCGTGCTGGCCGCGCTGGGCGGCCTCGAGCTGGCGGGCATGGCCGGCTTCATGCTCGGGGGCGCGGCCCACCGAGTCCCGGTGATTCTCGACGGCGTGCTCAGCTGCTCCGCGGCGCTGGTGGCCACCGGTCTGCAGCCCGATCTCATCGGTTATCTGTTCGCAGGTCACCTCGGTGACGAGCCGGGCATCAAGGTAGCGCTCGAGGCGCTGGGGCTGCCGGCTCTGTGCGATCTCGAGCTGCGGCTCGGTGAAGGTAGCGGCGCCCTGATGGCGCTGCCGATCATCCGCGGTGCCGCCCGGGTGCTGCGCGACATGGCCACCTTCGCCGACGCCGGGGTGTCCGGCAAGGTGGACGAGTGAGCGAGCCTCGGATCGCGCGACTGCTGGTGCTGGGCGGTGCCCGCTCGGGCAAGTCGACCTTCGCCGAACAGCACTTCGCGCATGCCCCGGCCGTCGACTACCTTGCCACGTCGCAGGTGCCCGACGACGATCCCGAATGGGTCGAACGCGTCCGCGTGCACCGGCGGCGGCGCCCCTCGCACTGGACGACCATCGAGACCCTTGAGCTCGCCGGCGAACTGTCGCGGGAGACCACCACACCGTTGCTCATCGACTGCATGACCGTTTGGCTGACTCGCCAGATGGATCTGGCGGGAATCTGGGATGAACGGCCGGGTTGCGATGAGGCCCTGAAGGCCGCCGTCGAGGAGGCCGTCGGGGCGTTCGCTCGCGCGACCAGGCCCGTGGTCGCGGTCAGCAACGAGGTCGGGCAGGGCCTGGTGCCTGCTGAGGCGGGCAGCCGGCGCTTCCGCGACGAAATGGGCGTGCTCAACATGCGCCTGGCCGAGGTCGTGGACGAGGTCTGGTTCTGCACCGCCGGTATTCCGGCCAGGCTGAAGTGAGCGGCGCCACAGGTGCGGCACCCCGCCGGTCCGGTCTGGTACTGGCGGCGGGATTCTTCAGCATCATCCCGATGCCGGCATTCACTGAGATCGGCGAGAACGAAACCCGCCGGGCTTTGCGCTGGTTTCCCACCCTGGGCGCGCTTTTCGGATTGGCGGCAGGTCTGGCCGGTGCCGCGACGCTGCTAGTGAGTGGGGCTCACTTACTGGCAGCCGTCATCGTGCTCCTTATCTGGCAGGCATTGGCCGGCGCGATGCATCTGGACGGCCTGGCCGACTGCTTCGACGGGCTGGCTGCCTTGGGCAGCCGCAAAGAAGGACGTGACGCCGCCCGCGCGCTGGAGATCATGCGCACCCCCGACACCGGTGCCATGGGTGTCGCAGCAATCGTCCTGGTCTTGTTGGTGCAGGTCGGCGCCTTGTCGGCAGCCCCCGATGCACGCACCCTGCTCGTGCTGGCGATTCTCGCTCCGGCCGTCGGGCGGGCCGCGATCCTGATCGCCTCCCGCCCCGGTGTGCCCGCCGCCCGCAAAGGTGGCTTCGGGGCGCTGTTCCACGAGGTGACGCCGCCCACCCAGATCGCCATCCAGATGCTGCTGATCGCCGCAGTCGCTGTCGGCTTGGGCTGGTGGGCAGCCGGATGGGTCGGCGCCATCGGGCTGGGCTGCTCACTGGCGATCGCCGTGCTGGTCTCATTGGTCTGGGTGCACCGGCTGGTCGGCGCCTTCGGCGGGCTGAGCGGTGACATGTTCGGCGCCATCATCGAGGTCACCACGGCAGTCTGCGCACTGGCCGGTTCGCTCGCGCTGTCCGCCGCCTTCCGAGTCGCCGCATTCTGATGCGCCGCGACACCGGATCGTCCCTGCGGAGCGGTGTGGTCAGAACAAGCGGCTGGCCAGGCCCGCGGGAAGATTGCGGTAGACCGCCATCAGCGGCCCGAAACCGGCGGGCACACGGATCATCGCCTTGCCCCGTCGCATCGCCTCCACGGTGGCCCGCGCCACCTGCTGCGGAGTGACCGACATCGGCACCCGCCTGCGGCCGGCGGTCATGCGTCCATTCACTGCCCCTGGACGAACCACCAGCACGTTCACCCCGAAGTCCTTGAGGGCCACCCCAAGCTGCAGATAGTAGCCGTCCATGCCCGCCTTCGACGAGCCGTAGACGAAGTTCGAGCGCCGGGTGCGCTCCCCCGCCACCGAGCTCAATGCGATGATCTGGCCGTGGCCCTGCGCACGCATCTGCTGAGCGAGCAGGGCACCCACGCTGAGTGCGCCGACGTAGTTGGTCTGGGCGAGCCGCACCGTCGCGGCATGATCGAGCCAGGTCGTGGGGTCGTCCAGCACGCCGAACGCCACGATCGCCACGTCCACCGGCTGGTCGAAGGCCGCCTGAATGACCGCCGGGTGCCCGGCGGGATCGGCAGCATCGAAGTCCAGCCATCGCACCGAGGCCGCGCCGGCTTCCCGGATGGATTCGATGGCTGCTTCCCGATGCCGGGAGCCGGGACGGCCGGCCAGCACGACATCTGCAGGCTGGTCGGCCATCAGTTCGCCGACGATTGCCAAGCCGAGCTCGCTGGCCCCGCCGAGCAACAGGATTCTCATCGATTCAGGCCCCAGAAAAGGCGCCCCACTACC
The DNA here is from genome assembly GCA_012517405.1 of Propionibacterium sp. Classification (GTDB taxonomy): domain Bacteria; phylum Actinomycetota; class Actinomycetes; order Propionibacteriales; family Propionibacteriaceae; genus Brooklawnia; species Brooklawnia propionicigenes. Next base: position 67,202 of record JAAYVB010000003.1, on the reverse strand, counting down.
TGAGATGCGTGCCTGGCAGCCTTCGCCCAGGCATCCATGAGCTGTGACGCCTGGGCGTGCTCGTAGCCGAGCAGGGTCGCCACCGAGGCTGTCTCCCGCGGATCGGAGGGCAACAGATCAGAGGGTCGTCCCCGCACCAGCATGGCCTTGTTTCGCAGCTGGCTGGCCAACTGCCAGGCCACCGACAGCGCCTCGGCATCGGTGTCGCTGATCAGCATCGTCTTCCGGGCGACCTCCAGTGCGTCCTGGGTCCCGGGCACCCGCAGCTTCGGCATCTGGCCCGCATGCTGCAACTGCAGCAACTGCACGGTCCACTCGATGTCGCTCAACCCACCCGGCCCGAGCTTGAGATTCTCGGTCGCGGCGCCGCGGCGGGTCCGCTCGCGCTCCATGCGTCCCTTGAGCTGGCGGATCGCGGCGACCTGGGTGGGATTGATGCCGTCGGCGGGGTATCGGCGGAAGGTGATGCCCTCCAGCAGCCGATCGACCAGCTCGCGATCGCCCGCCCCGAAGCTCGCGCGCAGCAGAGCCTGAGACTCCCAGGTGTCGCTCCAGCGCCGGTAGTAGCTCAGATAGCTGCCGAGCCGGCGGACCATCGGGCCGTTGCGTCCGTCCGGGCGAAGATCGGCGTCGATGACCAGCGCGGGTTCGGGACCGGGACCCCACAGCAGCGCCCGCATCCGGGCGATGACTTTCTCGGCCCAGGCCAGGTCGTCGGGCTCGCACTCGTCACCGACGACGAACATCGCATCACCGTCGGATGAGTAGCCCATCTCGCCGCCGCCCCAGCTGCCCATGGCCACGATGCCGATCGGTACCCGCGGTCCGTCTGCGCCCATCGCGATGCGCAGGGCGGCGTCCACGCTCGCCCCCGTGAGATCGCTGAGGCCACGCCCGACATCGGCGAGTTCCATGGTGCCGAGCACATCGCCGGCTGCGAGCCGGAACAGCTCCCGCAGTCGCAAGGACCGGACCGCGTTGATCGCCGGTTCGGGTGATTCGCTGTGCCGTTCGACGATCTTGAGCATCGAATCGTTGAGATCCTCGCGGCTTCGCGGCTTACTGATCTCGTCGCTGACCAGAAGTTGAGCAACCGCCGGATCGCGGCGCAGCAGATCGCTGATGTACCGGCTGGTCGACAAGATCTTCGCCAGCCGCTCGGCCATCCACCCTTCATCGCGCAGCGCCCGCATGTACCACGAGGTGGAGCTCATCTCTTCGGACAGTCTGCGGAAGCTGAGCAGTCCGAGGTCGGGGTTGGGGCCGTCGCTGAACCAGCCGAGCATCGCGGGCATCAGCTGCCGCTGAATCTCCGCGGTCCGGTTGAGACCGGTGGTGAGCGCCTCGATATGGCGCAGCGCCGCGCGTGGATCGCTGAAGCCGAGCGCCCGCAGCCGGTCGGAGGCCGCTTCGGGGGAAAGCTTCAGCTCATCGCTCGACAGCTTGCTGACCGCCTCGAGCAGCGGTGAATAGAAGACCCGCTGCTGCAGCCGCTTGACGTGCCGGGCCACGTGACGCCACAGATCCCACAGTTTCTCGCCGTCATCGAGGCCCATCTGGCGGGCCAACCGCCGCAAGTCCGTGGGATCGTCGGGCATCAGGTGGGTGCGACGCAGCCGGAAGAGCTGTTCGCGGTGCTCCAGGACCCGCATGAAACGGTAGGACTCGTCCAGGTTGGTGCCGTCGGCGCGCCCGATATACCCGTGTTCGACCAGGCGTGCCAGCGACGGCAGGGTCGCGGTGGTGCGTAGCCGCTCGTCGGCGCGTCCATGCACCAACTGCAGCACCTGGACGCTGAACTCCACATCGCGCAGGCCGCCCGCCCCCAGCTTGATCTCGCGGTCGCGTTCGCGGGCCGGGATCAGGTTGACCACCCGCTGGCGCATCGCCTGAGTCTCGGTCATGTAGTTCGGCTGGCCGCCGACCTGCCAGACCATCGGCGAGACCATGTCGACGAAGTCCTGCGCGAGTTGCAGATCACCGGCCATCGGCCGGGCCTTGAGCATCGCCTGGAACTCCCAGTTCTTCGCCCATTTCTCGTAGTAGAACCGGTGCGAAGCGAGAGTCCGGACGAGCGGTCCGGCGTTCCCGTCGGGACGCAGGGCCGCGTCCACCTGCCAGATCGTGCCCGCCCCGGAATGTGCCGAACACACGCGAGTCATCGCGGCTGCCAGTTTCGTGCCGATCTGCATGGCGTCCTCGACGCCGAGCTGGTCGTCAGCCGGCTCGGCGACATAGAGCACATCGATATCGGACAGGTAGTTCAACTCGCGTGCGCCGCATTTGCCCAGCCCCACCACCCCGAGCCGGGTCTTCTCCTGGCCGGGCACCTGAGAACGGGCGCACGCCAGCGCCAGACCCATGACCGCGTCGGCCAGATCAGCCAGCTCGCCGGCCACATCGTCCACGATCTCGACAGGTCGTGGATGGCAGAGATCGCGAGTGGCGATCCGCAGCAGCTGGTACTTGTTCGCCAGCCGCAGCCGATCGGGGGCCGCCGGGTCGTCCACGATCAGATCGTCCGCCCAACTGCCCGCGCCCACGACAGCCTCCAGCATCGCGGCCCGAAGGTCGGCGGCCTTGAGCCGGCGCGGAGGAGTCCGGATGACCTGCGTAGCGCCGGGATGAGCTCGGACGAACTGATTGAGGGCCTGGCTGCCGCCCAGCACGGTTACCAGGCGCACCAGCCAGTCTTCGTCGATGAAGATCTCGCCAGCCAGATCAGTGGCAGACTCGTCGAGCGCGGAGATGCCTTGCAGTGCCAGATCGGGATCGGCGGCGCCGGCCAAGATGTCGAGCAGTCCATCGGGATCGGTGCACGCCGGATGCCGGGCGACGATGGCGTCCACCATCTGCTGCGCGCGGCTTGCGTCGCTGAAGCCGCGCCGGGCGAGGTCACCGACCGCGGTGCTGGTGCGTCCGCTCATGGTTCATCAGCCTAGTCGCTAGTATCAGCAATGAGTGGTCATCTGTTCGTCACTGGCACGTCACCTGAGGATCGAATTCGATGCCTACGCTGTGAGGGGTGGAGGACTTGGTAGAGCGTGCTCATCGCTCGATGGCTCGGATCTACGCTGCCCTCCTGTCGCAATTGGACGCACTGGTCGCCCCGCCCGGCCAGCTCTCGCGATATGGCCTCGGGCGCCTGATGCACCTGGTGAACGACACCTTGGTGACCTTGGATTCGCCGGCTGTCAGCACGCCGATGTCGTTGAGCGATCACCTGCTGGAGCGATCGCGTGCTGCCGACGATGTCGCCGAGAAGGTGAGCGGCATCATGGGCGATGAGACCGCTGCCACACTGGCACGCCAACTGGAACCGCTGACCTGCGAACTGTCCGACGCATTGAGCCGCCTGCCGCTGCCGGACACCGTGGCTAGCCGCTTCGGCACGGTTCGACTGACCGACTATCTGCGCGCGAATGTCATCATGGTGGTCGACCTGGCGCTGGAGGAACTCGCCACAGCCGAGCGGGCCGCGATGACCGAATCGGTGCGAGCACTTACCCAGGTGCTGACCGAGCGCTATCCGGGACGCACTATCGAGGTCCGCATTCCGCCCTACGCGGCGGTCCAGGTGGGAGCGCTGAGCGCGGGGCCATCACACACTCGCGGCACACCACCGAATGTGGTGGAGTTCGCGCCCGAGACCTTCTGGGAACTGGCGACCGGACGACAGAGCTGGCAACGCGCCGCGGCCAGTGGCACCCTGACCTTCTCCGGCGTGCACGCCGGAGAGACGGCCAGGATGTTCCCGATCGTCAAGATCCGCTGAACTCACAGCTTCGGCAGCAGCGTCCTCAGTTCCCAGGGAGTGACCTCGCGGCGGTAGGAGTCGAATTCGGCCCGCTTGTTGCGCAAGAAGAAGTCGAAGACGTGTTCGCCGAGGGTCTCGGCGACCAGTTCGCTGGACTCCATGAGCTCGACAGCACCCTCCAGATTGCGTGGCAGAGAGGCGATGCCCAGCGCAGCGTGCTCACGCTCGGAGAGCGACCAGACATCGTCCTCGGCCTCGCGTGGCAGCGGCAACTCCTTCTCGATTCCGTCCAGACCGGCGTTCAGCAGCAGCGCGTAGGCGAGATAGGGATTGCAGGCCGAGTCCATGGCCCGGTACTCGACACGGGCGGAGCTGGCCTTGTCGGGCTTGAACAGCGGGACCCGGACCAGCGCCGACCGGTTGTTGCGTCCCCAGCACACATAGCTGGGAGCCTCACCGCCCCAGGCGAGCCGCTTGTAGGAGTTCACCCACTGATTGGTCACCGCGGTGATCTCGGCCGCGTGCGCCAGCAGTCCGGCGATGAAGTGCTTGCCGATCTTGCTCATCCGGAGTTCGTCGGTGGCGTCGTAGAAGGCGTTCTGGTCGCCTTCGAACAGGCTCATATGGGTGTGCATGCCCGAACCCGCATGGTCGGTGAACGGCTTCGGCATGAAGGACGCCCGGATGCCCTGGGCGATGGCGACCTCTTTCAGCACCACCTTGAAGGTCATGATGTTGTCGGCCATCGCCAGCGCGTCCGCGTACCGCAGATCGATTTCGTGCTGACCGGGGGCCGCCTCGTGATGGCTGAACTCGACCGAGATACCCATCTGCTCGAGGATGTTGATGGCATCGCGACGGAAGTCGGTGCCCTCGTCCATGGTGTTGTGGTCGAAGTAGCCGCCGGTGTCCAAAGCGATCGGCTCGACACCGGGCTGCAGCGGGGTGCGGAGCAGGAAGAACTCAATCTCGGGGTGGGTGTAGAACGTGAAGCCCATGTCGGCGGCGCGCTTGAGCGCGCGCTTGAGGACGTGCCGAGGATCGGCCATCGCCGGGGATCCGTCGGGCATCGAGATGTCGCAGAACATCCGGGCAGTACCCGCCTGGGTGCGCCACGGCAGCAACTGGAAGGTTCCCGGGTCGGGATGGGCGATCATGTCCGCTTCGTAGATGCGGGCATAGCCCTCGATCGCCGAGCCGTCGAAGCCGATGCCTTCCACCAAGGCGCCTTCGAGTTCGGCAGGGGCGATGGCGACTGACTTGAGGTAACCGAGCACGTCGGTGAACCAGAGGCGGATGAACTTGACGTTGCGCTCCTCGACAGCGCGCAGAACGAACTCGGTCTGACGATCCATAGCCTTAAGTCTGCCAGCATCCGTGCCAGATCGCGCGAGGAGCCGACTGGAGACGGCAACACGATCGTGCGGTTGTCACGACAATCACGTTCCGAGATCCACATAGACTGCATGGCATGTCTATGCCTGGTTGGTACCCCGATCCCGCTGGCGGTCAGGGCCGCTTCCGCTACTGGAACGGCTCGGCTTGGTCCAACGAGACGACGGCCAATCCTTCCGACCCGGCTCCGAGCACCGGCGGGGACGGCGGACGCTCCTCGGGTCGTGACCGGACATTCCTGATCATCGGCGCAATCGCGGTGGTCACGGTGCTGATCATCGCCTGGTTCGTCTTCGGCAACCGGACCGGCGGATTCGGGGGCAACGTGCCGGAGGACACCAACTCGTCCACCCCGACGGTCAGTGGCTGGGATGAGACCTCATCGCCGACACCGCCGCCAACCACGGCCGCGAGCACCATCGACTGCCCGATCACGGCGAACAAGGACCAGACCAGGCAGAGCAATGACGGCCGGCTGCGCGGGGGCGGCATCTCGGTGCAACGAATCGCCGGGTGGGACGACTACTCCATGTATCTGCAGTGGGTCTCCGATCTGCATACCCAGGAAGATTTCGTGCGCACCGGCTGGATGAGCAATGTCGCAGTCGGTCAATTGAATTACGAGGATGGCTTCGACAGCCCTCAGATCTCTGCCCGGCAATCGATGGAATGCTACGCATCGTCGGGCTACTACCTGAACTTCACCGAACGAATCGACCTGGTCGACGAAGCGACGACCATCAGCGGACACTCCGCCTGGCATATGCGCTCCGAGGTACGTATCGCATCACCGGATATGCCCGAGATCGAGGGCGATGTGGTCGACATCTATGTCGTGGACATCGGCCAGGCCAACCGGATGGGCATTTTCTTCTCCTCGGTGACCATCGGTGACGATGCCCGCCAACGGCTCGTGGACGACTGCATCGCCTCGCTCAGGGTCGACTGAGCCGGGCAGTTACCGGGGCGCCTAGAATCGGCTAGGTGAGTCAACCAATCAGACCGTACCCGATCAGCCCGATGCGTCACGTTCCTGCCAGCGTGCCGAAACCCCCGTATGCCGGGGTGATGGCGGCTGAGCAGTACCACGGTTCTCACGTGCAGACCCCGGAGGTCATCGAAGCGATGCGGCTCGCCGGCCGGATCGCCGCCGATTCGATCCTGGTCGCCGCCGCGGAGATCCGTCCCGGGGTGACCACTGATCATCTGGATGCGGTCGCTCATGAGTACCTGTGCGACCACGGCGCCTACCCGGCGTCCCTGAACTACCGCGGATATCCGAAGAGCATCTGCACTTCGGTCAACGAGGTCATCTGCCACGGCATCCCGGACGGCCGGCCGCTCGAGGAGGGCGATCTGGTCAAGATCGACTCGACCTCGTATATCAATGGCGTGCACGGCGACAACTGCGCAACATTCTTCGTGGGCGAGGTCTCCGACGAGGCCCGGCTGCTCACCGAACGCACCCGGGAGGCGATGTACCGGGGCATCAAGGCGGTCAAGCCCGGGCGTCCGCTGTCGGTGATCGGCCGAGTCATTCAGGCCTACGCCAAGCGTTTCGGGTACGGAGTGGTGCGCGAGTACACCGGTCATGGTGTGCACACCGCGTTTCATTCGGGGCTGATCGTGCTGCACTACGACGAGCCGATGCTGAACACGATCATGGAGCCCGGGATGACCTTCACGATCGAGCCGATGCTGACACTGGGCAGCGCCCGCACCAAGCAGTGGGACGACGGCTGGACCGTGGTGACTCAGGACGGCTCCTGGTGCGCACAGTTCGAGCAGACCCTGGTGGTCACCGACACCGGCACGGAGATCCTCACCGTGCCGAGCAGCGGCGAGCTGATCCTCGGCGGCAAGGTTCCGCAGAGCGTCACCAACTGATTCCGAGCACCCCGGGCGATCGAGATGAGCCCCCAGCGGCCACCACGCCGTCGGCGCCGCCGATGGCTGGTGGCCGTTGCTGTTGTGCTGGTGCTGCTGGCCAATCTGGCATTCAACCCGTGGTTTGCCCGCTGGCGATCGCTGGCGCTGATGGCTGGCTACGACCAGGTCTACGAGCGCGATTCGGTGCCTCACGATGCCGGGGTCCGAGCCGAGATGCCGCTGGCCGGCACCGGCCTGTATCCCCGGATGATCACATTCAACGCGGATTCGGCAATGTCTGCCTGGCTGGGCTCCGACGTGCGGTTCACGGTCGATTTCACCTTCGCCGATTTCGAACCGTGGCGCGGATACAGCGCGATCTTCGATCCGGACGATCCGTTGCACGGCGCCTATGTCGGCGCCTATTACGTGCAGGGTCTGGGGCGGGAGCTGACCGATGCCGAGGTCACGCGGGTCGCGGAGTTCGATCAGCGCGGGTTTGCGCTGCCCGCGCTGGGCCTGGGTTTTGCCGAGAGCCAGTTCGATGTACTGAGCTCGGACGCCGCGTCGGTGTCGTTCGCCGGCCGTGATTGGACGAGTTACCAGGCAGCGGTGTTGACGAACTGCCCCGAGCACACCCCCGATGGGTTCTTGGCCTCGTATCTGCAGTTCGGGACACCCCCGGCCGCCGACCAGCAGTATCCGGCCTGTCGGATGGCTGCGCAGATCGATGTCACCTATCTGCCCGCCGAAGACCTGACGATCGGGCTGTATGTGATGACGACCAGCGAGCAAGAGACGGCCGCGCTACGTGATCAGGTGAGTTTGCGGACCGAGATCATTCAGCACTGAGCCGGGCCCGCGCCGCGCGGCGGCCGGCCCATCGTCCCCAGATGATCACGGCGACGCTGAGCACGATCATGAGCACCAGAATCGCGAACGCATTGCGCATGAACAGTGATTCCGGCAGGTAATTGATGATGGGGTCGGTGCGCGGGTCGAAAATCCACAGATCGTTGTCGAAGAACAGTTCGTGAAAGACCACGAACGACCGGTCGAAATTGATCATCAGAGGAATCGCTATCAGCAGCGGCGAGGCCAGCGTGATGATGCCGCCGGCGATCAAGAACCCGGACGAACGATGCCTGCGCCACAGCCAGATGCCCAGGACCAGCGCGATGACAAGGCAGATCAGCCCCGCCTGCACGAAGACCTGGAAGAGGTCTTTGGCATCGGCGAAGTGCTGGCGTCCGGAATCGGACATCGGCAAGGTGTCGAGCCGGAGTTCGCTCACCCAGGGGAAGAGGCTGTAATGGACCACCCGGTCGTAGTTGGCCTGCATCTGGGCCGCAGTGAGGTCGTAGTTGTTGACCAGGCCCGCCGAGAACCAGGGATAGGTGAACGTCGCGGCGAGGACTGCGGTCACCGAATTGCCCAAGATGGCTCCCGCAACGGCCACCGATGCCAGCACGCTGGCTGCTCGTTTCATGCAGGCGAGACTAGCGCGACTGCGTGAGTGGGCGTGGCAGGCTGGAATCCATGCACAACCCTGTTTTCGGTCAACTCGATCCGTTGCCCGCCATTGAGCACCCGGAGCTTCTCGCGCCGGCCACGTTTCGCGCGGTGCAGCAGTACCTGCCCGAGGCGCTGGTGGCTCCGATTGATCCGGCCGTCAGCGACACCGAGGCGATGTGCGCCCGCTATGACGTGCCGTTGGGGATTTCGGCCAATGTCGTGTTGATCACGGGCAAGCGCTCCGGTGAGGTGCGTAAGGTGGCCTGCCAGGTGCTGGCGACCCACCGGGTGGACGTCAACCATTTCGTCAAGCAGGCCCTCGATGTGCGCAAGTGCTCGTTCGCTCCGATGGACGAGGCCGTCGAGGCGTCCGCCATGGCCTACGGCGGCATCACCCCGGTCGGGCTGCCGGAGGATTGGCCGGTCTGGGTCGATGGCGCGGTCGCCGACTGCGAGTGGATCTGCCTGGGCGCGGGGGTGCGCGAGGCCAAGCTGTTCATGCCCGGCGCGGACCTGCTGACGTTGCCCACCGCGGTGCGTCAAGATGGTCTGGCGCACCCGGTGCCGACCGCCTGAGGGGCTGATCAGAGACCGATCGAGGACGAACCGCGGGTCGGGATCTGGGGCGGCGATGGTCGACTAGGCTCCTGCCTGGGCATGCAATGAGGCAGGGGACGACGTGAAGCTCGACGATTTGAAGACTCGGCTCTCCGGAGGAGAACTCGACACCGAGATCCGGCGGATCTATGCGGCCGACAGCGTGGAGATCGCATCGACGCGCGAGCGGTTGGCGGCGCTGATCGAGCGTTTCGCGGCCGATTTCGGCGAGGCGGACGCCGGGCTCTTCTCGGCCCCGGGACGCACCGAGATGGGCGGCAATCACACCGACCATCAGCGCGGCCATGTGCTGGCCGGATCGGTGAATCTCGACATGGTCGCCTGCGCGGCGCCGAACGGGTCCACCACCATCAGGATCATCTCGGACGGCTACCCCGCACTTGAGCTGGATACGGCAGCCCTGGAGCCGGATCCCGCTGAGGTGGGCACGTCCGCGGCGCTGGTACGCGGGGTGTGCCGGGCCGTGACCGACCGCGGATATGCGGTAGGAGGGTTCAATGCCTGCATCACCTCACAGGTGCCCGGGGGGTCGGGGCTGTCGTCCTCGGCAGCCTACGAGGTTCTTGTCGGCGTGATCGTCAACCACCTCTTCTGCAACGACGAGCTCTCCCCCGTCGAGCTCGCCCAGATCGGGCAGTACGCGGAGAACACCTTCTTCGGCAAGCCATCCGGCCTGATGGATCAGATGGCCAGCTCACTCGGCGGGGTTGTGCATATCGACTTCGCCGACCCCGCGAATCCGCTCGTCGAGCCGATCGCGTTCGACATGGCCGCCTCCGGGCATGTGCTGTGCATCGTGGACTCCGGGGCCGACCATGCCGATCTGACCAGCGAATACGCTGCGATCACCGACGAGATGGGCGCCGTGTCGCGGCATTTCGGCAAGCAGTATCTGAGCGAGGTTCGTGAGGACGACTTCTGGGCTGGGCTGCCGGCGGTGCGCGCGGCGACCGGAGATCGTGCGGTGCTGCGGGCCGCCCACTTCTTCGGCGACAACGCCCGCGTCCCCAAGCAGGCAGCGGCACTGGTCGAGGGACGCTTCCCCGACTTCTTAGAGCTGGTCCGGGCCTCAGGCGTCTCGTCGGCGATGCAACTGCAGAATCTGTTCAGCACCGCGGATCCGCGCCAGCAGGCCGTCGGCGTGACGCTCGCGCTGGCCGACCATCTGCTGGCTGGACGCGGCGCGGTCCGCGTGCACGGCGGAGGGTTCGCCGGCACGATCCAGGCCTACGTGCCAGTTGATCGAGCCGAGGACTTCCGTGCCGGTATGGACGCCGTGCTCGGTGCGGGCAGCTGCGCGATCCTGCACATCCGCCCCGCCGGTGGCGTCGTCATCGCTGACTGACCCGTGTCTTCTCCCCTCGCCAAGAGGGCTCTTCCCCCCGGCGGCGCAGGCCCCACCCAGCAGCTGGGGCCTGCGCGCCGGCCGCACTACGGGCGGAATGCCATGCGACGCGCGCGACAAACCTGCTCGCTCGCGCCTGCCGCGGTCCCAACTGCCATCATTGTGATGCCTCTTCCACAATCACGACCGACACGCCCCCACCCACCGCCACTCTCGAAACACGACCTAGTTGCCGCCGACGAGTGGGAGCCCGATGGCGTCCGCCAGCGCGTTCGCGATGTAGACGGCCGGGTCTTCGCACGGGCCGGTGATGCGCCCGCCGGGCGTGACTGCCGCGCCGGCAGGGCAGTCGCCGGACGCGATGTCGCTGTTCACCATCACCACGAGCGACGTGTCCGTCTCAGGGTGGTGCTGCACGACGGTGTTGTAGCCGGGGAGCTCACCGGTGTGGCCGTACCAGCCAAGGGCGAGGCCGAGGCCGAGACCGTACGCGCGCGACGGACTCTGAGGCCCGTCCGAGCCATCGGGAAGGTACACGGGGACGTCGAAGTCGAACGAGTCGATGCGCTTGGCCTGCCACTCCGGCGAGAGCAGCCCCTCACCGGTGACAAGCGCCTTGCCCCAAACGAGCAGGTCGTCGAGGTCGGAGATCATGGCGCCCGCAGACCAACCCCATGACGGGTTCCAGTCGGTGGCCTCGACCGGGAGGCCGTCGTCGGTGCCCTGGGTCGTATAGCCGCTGGCGTGGGGCTCGGGGAACGCGGCATCCGTCGGGAACTCGGTGGCCTTCAGATCGAGAGGCCTGATGATCTGCTCCTGCATCACGTCCTGGATCGGTTTGCCGGCGACCTGCTCGATGACCATGCCGAGCAGCACGGTGTTCGTGTTGGAGTAGAAGGTCTTGGCTCCCGGGGCGAACATCGGCTCCAGGCCCTTCACGAGGTCGACGAGCGCCTGCGGCGTCCAGACGTGGTTCGGATCGCCGAACACGGTGTCCTGGAACGAGGTGTTGAAGGTGTACGACGGGATGCCGCTTCGCATGGTGGCGAGGTCGTAGAGCGTGGCATCGCCGTTCGGCATGCCGAGCACGTATTGCTCAATGGGATCGTCGAGCGACAGCTCGCCGCGCTCCGCAAGCTGCATGAGCGCGGTAACCGTGAAGGTCTTCGTGACGCTGCCGATTCGTTGGTGGACCTCAGCGGTCATCGGAGTCGTCTCGTTCCAGTCCTGGTAGCCGATCGTCGCGGTCCACGTGCCCTCGGGCGTCCGGATCGCCATGACGGCGCCCGGCGCGCTGGTTCCTGCGAACGACTCGGTGGCGGCCGCGTTGAGGTTCTCGGCGGTACCCGCATCGAGCCCGTCCTCAACGACGGTGAGACCACCCTCCTGCCCGACTGCGGGCGTCGAGGCAGCGGGCGTAGAAGAATCGTTCGACCCGTTGCCGCAGGCGCTCAGCCCGATGGTGACGACCGCGGCAAGCGAGAATGCGAGCATCCGGTGGCGATTGGCGTTTGTCATCATGGGTCTCCGTTCAGTGAGACGTCCAGGTAGCAAGCACTCTACGTGAGGCCCGGCTCGCAGCCCGCAAGTAGTGACCGCCGTCATGGGCTCACGCGAATCGTCACCTGGGACCTGGACCACCGAGTTCGGTGATCAACTCCCCCAGTCCGCCGCACACGCAGAACAGTCCGCGTTCGTGGGCGACCCAGATCTTCCCGCCCTACGCCGGAGCCGGGTTCAACTTGAGTCGCCCTTCCCGCGGGCTCCGGAGCAGGTGCGGTATGAGCAGTATCAGTCGTACGGCGATGGGAATTCGGGACACCATGGCGAAGATTAGCCCGACCGCGCCGGCGTTCGCGTAGGACGAGCATTGTGATTCCGGTGAGGACTCCGACCAGAGACGTAGACGTCTTCGAGGGTCACCACAACGGGCGGGAACGGTGCCGCCTGGGCCCGAGCGACCGCGCTGTCGATGAGCTCGGCGACCTCGGCGTCGATGGCGTCAAGCTGTTCGTCGGTGGATGCCGGCCTGGGTGACGCGCGCGCGGAAGCTCTTCAGCAGGTCGCGGTTGTCGCGGGCACGACAACCATCGATCGCGCTGCGGTGTCACGACGCTCAAGCTGGCACAGCGCTGGTCAAGGGCGACTTGCTGAGACCGAAAGCCCGTGAGACGGCACAACCCTCCGAGCGGGTCAGCCTAGATAGGCGTCCAAGCTGCTTGAGCTTTGAACCGGCCCAGGGGTCGTACATGGCTCCAGATCATGCCCTTTGGGCAGGACACATTGGCAGGTTCGTCGGGCTGTCTCGTGCCTGCGCGTGCTATTAATGGCCTCATGGGATCACCACGATTGATCAGCATCGGCTACGAGGGTCGGGATGTCGACGAACTCGTCACACAACTCCTCGCCCAGAGCGTGACGACGCTGGTCGATGTCCGGCTGACTCCGATTTCTCGGAAGCGCGGCATGTCGAAAACCGCCTTGCGAGAAGCGCTCAACGCAGCCGGTATCCGATACGTTCATCATCGTGAACTTGGAAACCCCAAAGACAACCGGGACGGGTATCGGCACGGCTATCAATCGGCCTACGACCGGTTCGGTGAAGTGTTGCAGGGACCAGCCGCCGGACGGGCCTTAAAGCATGTGAGCGAGCTCCTAGATGGCGGACGCGTAGCCCTCTTGTGTTACGAACGCGACCACAGTCGGTGCCATCGAGCGATGGTGTCCGACGCTTTGCGTGAGATCGAACCTGACCTGCTGGTAAGCAAGATCTAGAACAGTGTCTCGGGTCCTTTCTTGGGGTACCAGTTGCCTAAGATCGAGAAGGACCCAGGATGCTGGTGTTGATTACCCAGGAAGAACGCTGCGTCCTTGTCGCTCGACACCATAGAGCTCCACTTCTTGATCGCAAGACGCTCGGCCTCTTCCTGGCCCTTGTCCCGCGTCCATCTGATTGCAGACCATTGGGCTTCCCAATCGAGCGTCTTCTGATCATGTCCGGGGCATCTCTTGGACTCGCAACGGTAGGTAAATCGGATGTCGAAGGGTGGCTGCTCTAGCTGCCTAATACCTTGGCGAAACAGGTCACCTTCGGTGGCACGCTCGGCGTTTCTGATCATGGTTTCGGTCCAAGGCTCTGGCGGCTTGATGTACACCTTGCCCACATCGGCTGGTCTTATGCAACCCAAGGAGGGCGCGGAACCTTTGTTTCGTTCTACGCCGGCCCTGAGGTCGCATGCTGTTGTTGCACCAACGAGTGAACCGAAAGCCTGCGACCGTTGAACCCAGCCGTGGTCGGGCAATAGATGGCCTACTGTTCGGATGCTGTCCAATACCGGGCGCCGTGATTCCGGGCGTTTGTCTCGAACGTGGGTGTTGGCATCGAGTTCGATAACCTCATACTTGATGAATCGCTGGTCGTCACGAAGAAACCGAAACGGTACCGGATAAAGACGAACCCACTCCGGCTTTTCCGTATCCAAGCGGACTCCCGCCACGCATACCGTCTCCAAGTACTCGGTGGAGGGGCTAGGATACGTCTTCACCGTGATGGCGACTTTCATATTACTCCCCCGGATCTTGGCTTATGCCGTCACCTTGGACCCGCTGCCGGCCGAGCACGTTCTGCTCGAGCCAGGCTTGAGACAGATCGGAGCCTTTAGCAACGTCGATAATGACGTCGACTTTCAGTTCATTGCCTTTCACGATTGCGTGGCAGACGGGTAGTAGTCCGCGTTGTTCGCACGCCTCAACGATGGGCCTTAGCTGGGCTGTGGTCGAGGGGGTGAGTTGCCCGATCTGTTCACCGAATAGCCTAACGATCATTCGCGGCGCAGCTGAGGATCGGGCTGGAAAGCCGGCATGAAGAGTCACCATCACGGGCCACTGATGCCGGCCAGCCAGCCAACCCCAAAGCCGCTTCTTGTAGGCCTCTTCGCCGGTCACGTTCAGTTTCGATCCGCGCGGCAGGACCACTACACTGGCACTTCTTGGCATACCATCAGGCGGGGATGTCGCCCCCGGTTCAATCGCCGGCGGGATCTGCCTCGCAGTCAGTTCGCGTGCTTTCGCAAGTCTGATGACGTATCGTGCTCGTTTCTCGAGGTCGGGATCGCCCCCCGCGTTTGCCTCGGGTGGCCATGCCGATAGGAGTCGCTCGATTACCCGTACTTCGAGATCGGGGTGGCCTTGTTTGCGATGAATGATCGCCGCGTGCTCGAAGAACCATGGTGCCGGATGGTGCCAGCCATTTCGACGTGTCTCGTCAGTCTCGGCATCCATGCACCAGGTCAATACAGTCAGTGCTTCGTCGTAGCGGCCCTCGCGTTTCATGGCCTCTATGGCAGGAACCCATTCCTGCGGGGTGAGGCCTCGTAGTCTGGGGCGGCGCGACTGATCGAGGTAGGCGGCGCGACTGGTGCCCGAAGAGACCGCCAGGTGCCCGATCGGCTGCGGGTTGGTGCCTGATGGGTCAGGGACGAGGATCGTGACCCGGGCCCGCACGATTCCGCCATCGGCTCGTGCCCAAACCCGGGCCGCCAGTGGCAGCAGGCGGCCTTGCTGACTGCCTAATTCACGCAGCATAGGAGCATAGTCGGCTGCAACTTCTCGTTCTAAGTAACCAACATGGTGGCCTCGAATCACGACAGCTACCGCGTTGGTGTCGTGCTCGTTCCATGGTTCTGGAACAAGTACGCCTCGTAGATCATCTATTTCGGTGCCACGCGTACTGATCGTCCTGCCCAGATCGCGAAACAACTTCTTGATGTCATTGACGTGGTAGTTTTCGCCGGCGACCTCCAACTGATCGTCCATCGGACTGATCGGCAGTTCGAGGAACGGCACCATCTGCGCTATCACTGAGACATCCTGCTTCAGCTGAGTAGGCGCAACCTCCGTTTCCTTTGCGCGCAGACGGTCCAACAAGCCCATAGTTCAGTCCTCCCCCGGATCTTGATCGAAGTCATCCTTGACTTCGCGATCATCCATCTTCTCGCCCCACCTGCTGCTCACGCAGACGCCCCCCGCGTGCCTGCATCAGCCCTATCTCTCGCAATCGTCTTGATCAATGTCTCGTCATTTCCTTATGAGCAATACCGATTCCTCGGTCGGAGCAATTGGCCCGCGTTCGCCAGGTGCCCGGCCCGCCAGGAATCTGGACAGGTCGCTCACGGCCACCACCTTGCAGATCGACGGGACGCAGGTCAACGCTCGGTGTGTACCTATGTGCACAAACTACAGCACTGGAACTGATCCAGCACCTAGTCAGAGGCGCACCGACGCGCGCGTCCGATTCCGCCTTGTCTCGATAGACGGACTTCACGCGGCTATGGTCGGGCACGGCTACATGTCCGAGTGCGCCCAGCCGAGGCCAGTGGTGAAGACGCCACAACGATCGACCACCTCGTTCGCGGACACCGGAACACTGCCCCCGCCGAGACCGTGCGCCAGCTGCGGGAGCGCCTTGAGTGTGCTACCGATGACCCTTTTGCGCTCGGGATTCTCCGGTCGCCGAAGACCGGAACATAAGCCATATCACTGTGCCTAGGAGTCAAACTAGTCAAGCTAAGGGACGAGCCGGCCTGTAAGCCGGGTTCTGTGCCCCAAGGGGCGGTGATCATCCATCTGCGACCACCATTGCTGGTGGCCTTCCGCTGGGCCTTTCGACCCAGCCGTGCGACCTACCCGGAAGCTCGGGCGGGCAGCCCTCGGTCACTTCCGCAGACGCCCGCAGGCGTCCTCTTGGTCTTGCTCCAGGTGGGGTTTGCCGTGCCGCGACTGTCACCAGCCGCGCGGTGGTCTCTTACACCGCCGTTTCACCCTTACCCGGACCGGGATCCCCGAAAGGAAACGGTATCCGGGCGGTTTGTTTTCTGTGGCACTGTCCCGCGGGTCACCCCGGGTGGGCGTTACCCACCACCTCGCCCTGTGGAGCCCGGACTTTCCTCAGCTTGCGCCGCGATCACCCGGCCGACTCGTCCAATCGGCCATTCTATGCCGCGTTCACCCCAACCGCGTACCCGCCATCCAGCTCGGCATAACGCCCGCCGAGAGCCAGCAACTCGGCATGAGTGCCACGCTCGACAATGCGGCCATGGTCGAGCACCACAATCTGGTCGGCATCACGAATCGTGCTGAGCCGGTGCGCGATGGTCAGCGTGGTGCGGCCGGTAGCGAGGTGGTCGAGCGCCGCCTGCAGCTCGTGCTCGGTATTGGTGTCCAGCGCGCTGGTCGCCTCGTCCAAGATCAGCACGCGAGGGTTGCGTAGCAGCGTCCGGGCCACCGCGATACGTTGGCGCTCTCCCCCGCTGAACCGGTGACCGCGGGCGCCCACCACCGTGTCCAGCCCATCAGGAAGACTGCGCACCACGTCGGCGATCCGGGCGGCCTCGAGTGCGCCCCACAGCTCGGCCTGAGTGGCCTCCGGCTTGGCCAGCAGCAGATTCCCCCGCAGGCTGTCGTGCACCAGATAGGTCTCCTGGGTGACCACCCCGACGATGGACGCCAAGGTGGTGGGATCGAAGTCGCGAAGGTCGATGCCGTCGATCGTGATGCGACCTTCGGTCGGATCGGCAAGTCGCGACAGCAGGGACGCAGCAGTCGACTTGCCCGACCCGGTCGAGCCGGCCAGGCCGACCGAGCTGCCCGCGGGGATCGTCAGATCGATGTCGTCCAGGGCGGGCCGGTCGGCATCCGGGTAGACGTAGCTGACGTGTTCGTAGCGGATCTCCCCGCGCAGCCGATCCGGGTCCACTCGTACCGGATCGGCGGGCGCAGCAACCTGCGGCACCAGATCCAGATACTGGAAGATCCGGCTGAGCAGGGCCATTGAGGCCACCCACTGGGCTCCGATATTGAGCAGCCCCATGATCGGGCGGAAGATCTGGGATTGCAGGGCAGTGAACGCCACCACCGTGCCGATCGTGAGACGACCGTCGACCGGCCCGAAACCCGCCGCCAGATAGATGATCGCCGGCAGCGCAGCGAAGATGATGCTCATCGTCGCCATCCGCCAGCGTCCGGCCAATTGGGAGCGCATGTCGAGATCGATCAGGGTGGCTGAGACAGCCGAGAACGACTCGGTCCGCCGATCGGCGATACCGAGGGTCTTCGACAACAGCGCACCACTGACGCTGAGTGATTCGTCCACCTCGTTGTGCAGCCGCGACATGGCCTGCTGCCGGGCCCGCGTGAGATCGCGGCGTACCAGGGCGACCTTGCGGGTGCCCCAGATCGCGGGCGGCAGGATGATCAAAGAGATCAACGAGAGCCGCCAATCGAGGGCGACCATCGCGATGGCCGTGGCGACCGCGGTGGTCAGATTGGACGCTACCGAGGTGGCGGTCGTGGTGAGCACAGACTGCAAGCCGGCCACATCGTTGACCAGTCGTGACTGAATCTCACCGGCGCGGGTGCGCTTGAAGAAGTCGATCGATTGACGCTGGATGTTCGCGAAGACATCGACACGCAGATTGTGCATGACGCGCTCGCCGATGGCGCTCGCCAGCCAGGTCTGCCACACTCCCCCGATCGCAGTGACCACCGCGATCCCGATCATCGCCGCCACCAGCACAACAAGCAGATGCGTGTCGCGGTTGGGTAGCGCATCGTCGATCACCGCGCGCAGCAGGAAGGGCTGCACCATGCCGACGGCCGAGATCACGACGATGATGCCCAGCAGGAGCAGCAGTCGCCAGCGCTGAGGGGCGAACAGCCGGGCGATCCGCTGCCAGCGCACCGGGGATTCCGCAAGCTGTGCCTTGTCGGCGGGATCGATGCGCTGCGGTCCGTAGGCGCTCATGCGACTCTGATCTGCCATGGAGAATCACCTTCATCCACGATATGCTGAGGTAGAACAATTAAGAGGTTACCTCAGCAAAATAGCCGGAACAAGCCTCGACAGGCGACGCGGGTAGAAGGACAGTGCCGTGAGCGAACAGGCAGATGATCATCAGGGCACCAGCGACGACTTGGGCGAACTCTTCGCGCGAGTGGCCCGCCAGCAGCGGCGCGCGACGCTGAGCGCATTGGAACCCTACGGCGTCAGCCCGCATCAGGCCAGGGCATTGCGTCAGATCATCAAGCTCGGGCCCCTTCGCCCGAGCAAGCTTGCCGAGCAGCTGCACATCAGTCTGCGGTCAGCAACCGATGTGGTGGACGCGCTGGTCGGTGCAGGTCTGCTGATCCGCGAGCCCGACCCCGGCGACCGGCGCGCGATCCTGGTCAGCGCGACCCCGGCAGGCATCCAACGCTCCGAACAGATCGGCAAAGTGCGCGCCGAGCAGGGCGAAGCCTTCCTTTCCGCCCTGGACGCAGCCGACCGCGCACAATTGCGCCGCATCCTTCAGGTGCTGGATCGCCAACCCGACTAGCGAACCGAGCAGTTCACAGCCCAGAGTTGTCGGTGCGGACCAGGATCCGGCCGCACTCCTCACAGCGCAGCACCTGATCGGGAGCCGCCGTCGCCTGCCGTTTGAGTTCGCTGACATCCAACTCCAGGCCGCAGCCACCGCAGCGACGGGCCCGTAGTTCGGCGGCTCCGGTGCCACCGGCGCGCTGAGCGATCTTGTCGTACAGCGCGATCAACTCTGCGGGCAACCGTCCAGCCAACGTCTTGCGCTGCTCACCGAAGCCTTCGATCTGTTGATCGAGTTCGCGCGCGGCCTTGTCGCGTTGCACCAGCAGGTCGCGCATCGCGGTCTCGATCCCCTTGCGCTCGGCGGCCAGCTTGTCGCTGGTCGCGGTCTCGTCCTCGACCTGCTGCATGATGTCGAGTTGGGTGTCCTCCAACGTGGCGATGCGTCCGCGCAGGTGTT
This sequence comes from Propionibacterium sp., assembly GCA_012517405.1. Classification (GTDB taxonomy): domain Bacteria; phylum Actinomycetota; class Actinomycetes; order Propionibacteriales; family Propionibacteriaceae; genus Brooklawnia; species Brooklawnia propionicigenes. The sequence goes on along the minus strand of JAAYVB010000003.1, from coordinate 47,887 downwards.
CGATCTCGTCGAGCATCGGCTGCAGCGCCTTGGCTGCGATCATTCCCGCATCGATCTTCTGCTGATTGCGCACCAAACGGGCGCGCGCCGGAGCCAGATCGATCTCAACCCGCTCCTGCTCGGCCTCGGCGTCTCCCCTGCGGGTCTGAGCGGCAACGATCTGCTCGCTCAGTTTGGTGCGGGTAGCCTGCAATTCGGCGAGCTTGGCGTTTTCGGGAAGGGTCGAGCGGCGGTGGCGCAACCTGGCGACCTTGGTATCCAGTTCGGCGACCTGCAGCAGTGCGCGCTGCGCACCGGGATCAGCTTGCATCGATGAAACCTTTCGTTGCCCCGAGCTTAGAGCTTCGGCCCAGCGCCCAGCCAGCAGTAGGGGAAAACGCGCGCGAGTAGGATCGAACACGAATCACCGCCCAGATGTGTTTCGGAGGACTTCATGGCTAACGGCGAGAAAGCGACCCTGACCAACCGACAGTCGCCCTTCTCGGACGCCTTCAAGCAGTTCATCTGCGAGGGTTGGGCGCCCTACAGCAGTGAGCCGCCCGCTCCACTGCCGGGCGCGGTGGCAGCGGCCGCGCATCGCAAGAAGCTCTCCGCGATCTATCCGGGCGAACGCCTGATCATTCCGGCCGGCAGTCTCAAGCCGCGCAGCAACGACTGCGACTACCCCTTCCGCCCGCATTCGGCCTTCACCTGGCTGACGGGTCTGGGCACCGACCGTGAGCCCGACGCCGTCTTGGTGATGGAGCCGGCCGCCGGTGGTCATACCTCGACGCTCTACTTCCACCCTCGCGTGCCGCGCACCGATGAGGAGTTCTACGGCAACCCGCGCTACGGCGAGATGTGGGTCGGCCAGCGCGAATCGCTGGATGAGATGGCCGCTTTGGGCCAACTGCAAACGGCGAACATCGATGAGCTGGAGCCCGCCCTGCAGAAGATGGCCTCGCAGACCCCCACGCGAATGCTGCGCGAGACCGACCCGAGCCTGGCAAACAAGCTCGATGCCTGGCGAGGACGCGGCGATCGCGAGGATGCCGAGTTGGTCGTCACCCTCAGCGAGTTGCGCCTGATCAAGGACGACTTCGAGGTCGCCCAGCTACGTCAGGCCTGCCAGGCGACCGCCGTCGGTTTCGAGGCCGTGGTGCGCGAACTGCCGAACGCGCTCGCCAAACCGCGCGGTGAGCGTTGGGTCGAGGGTGTCTTCGGTCTGCACGCCCGCCATCAGGGAAACGCAGTCGGCTACGACACGATCGCCGCGTCCGGCGACCACGCCAACACCCTGCACTGGATCCGCAACGATGGCGACCTGCACGACGGTGATCTGCTGCTGATGGACGCCGGAGTCGAACTCGACAGCCTGTTCACCGCCGACGTCACCCGCACGATGCCGGTGAACGGACGATTCACCGATGCCCAGCGCAAGGTCTACGATGCCGTGCGCGCCGCCCAACAGGCGGGTTTCGAAGCCGCCAAGCCGGGCGCACTGTTCTCCGACGTCCATCAGGCGGCCATCGCGGTCATCGCCGAACGGCTCGCGGACTGGGGCGTCCTGCCGGTGAGCGCCGAGCAGGCCCTCGACCCGGTCGAGGGCCTGCAATACCGTCGCTGGATGGTGCACGGCACCAGCCACCACCTGGGCCTGGATGTACACGACTGTGCGCAAGCGCTCCGCGAGGAGTACCGGGGGCCGCTGAAGCCGGGCATGGTGATCACCGTCGAGCCGGGCATCTACTTCAAGTCGACCGACCTGTTGGTGCCCGAAGAACTGCGCGGCATCGGCGTGCGCATCGAGGACGACATCCTCATCACCGCCGACGGCTACGAGATCCTCAGCGATCAACTGCCCCGTGAATCAGCCGACGTCGAAGCCTGGATGGCCGGCCTGCTGGCCTGATTCAGTTGGCCGACCTGAGCCGGTCCGCCGAGGACGCCTGATTCAGTCTCCCGAGGGACCGGCCGAATCGCCTCGGCGCGGGGGCTGGGCCGAGCCTTGCTCGGGGCCTTGGTGTTTCTCGGACTCTTCGGGTTGGGCTGCGCCACCGACACGTTTGGGCGCGTCGCCTTGGTCTGCTTGGTCTGCGCCTTCCGGTTTCTGGTCTGCGCTTTCCGACTTGTGGTCTGCGCCTTCCGGCTTCTCGGAGACCGCGGGTTGGGCTGGTCCGCCGAAACGCTTCGGCACATCGCCGATGCCGGGCGCGTCGCCTTCGCTCCAGTACTGGCCGTAGGACATATTGGACGCGCCTGGAGACGATGCTGCCGGCTGTTGCGCAGGGGCCGCTGCGGCCTGGCCGGATGCAGGGGCCTGCCCCGGCCCGGCGGTCTGCCCGGGAGCGGCCGGCGAAGCACTCGTCGGCCAGGCCGGCGGTGGCAGCTTGTTCAGATCGACTTGCTGCGGCGGTGTCACCGACTGGGCCTGCGGCTGCGGCTGGACCTCGCGGGTCTGCGCCGAGCCGCCACTCAGCAGGCTGCGTGCCTTGTCGGCGTATTCGGCCTCCGCGAGCACCTCGTAGTGGGTCGCGATGATCGCCGTGGTGGACGTGTAGTCACGATCTCGTCCACGCATCCGGTATTGCAGGGCCGACATCGCCATGCCGACCAGACCGAAACCGAGCAGACCCATGGCCAGCAGGTTGAGCAGGCTCATGCCGGGCTGCAGGAGCCACATCAAGATGGCGAACATGCCTGCCCAGGTCGACCCCTGCAGGAAGCCCGACAGCAGCACCTTGCCCCAGGTCATGCTGCCGGTGACCCTCTCGACGCTCTTCAGGTCGGTACCCACGATGGCCAGGGTCGCCACCGGGAACTGCCGGTCGGCAAGATAATCGACGGCGTGCGCAGCGTCGACGTAGTCGTCGTAGACGGCGACCGACCTGGGTCGCTTCAGCTTGATGATTTCTTGCGCCGACTTGGGTGGTTGCTGGTTCATGGACACTGCGATCGACCTCCGTTATCCAGCCTATCGGCCCTTCCTACACCCGGTCGCTGTGGCCCGTCTTTGCGAGCAGCGCCTGGGCCACCTTGTATCCGGCCTCGTCGACCATCTCGTCGTCCACCACGATCGCACCGACGGCGCCGGCGGCGCGTTCACCGGCCGCGGCATAGGCCGCCACGATGCGCTCGGCGCGCTCGATCTGAGCGGCGTCCGGGGTGAAGATCTCGTTGCCGGCCTCGACCTGGCTGGGATGGACCACCCATTTGCCGTCGTAGCCGAGCGCGGCCGCCTTGGCTGCCGAGACCTTGAAGCCGGGCAGGTCGCGGATCGAGACATAGGGTCCATCGAGAGCCTGCAGGCCGTTGGCCCGGGCCGCGATGAGAATCCGGGTCAGCGCGTAGTGAAAGGCGTCCGCCTGATAACCGACGATCTGGCTGCCGACCGACAGTCCACGCATACCCATCGACGCCATGTAGTCGCCCGGCCCGAAGACCAACGTCTCGGTGCGCGCGCTGGCGGCAGCGATTTCATCGACATGCTGCAACCCGAGCGCCTCCTCGATCTGCAGTTCGAACCCGATTCGTCCGACTTCCAGACCAGCGGACGCCTCCACCTGGCTCACCACCAGATCGAGAGCGACCACCTGCTCCGCCGACGTCACCTTCGGCAACACCAGTGCGTCAATATGAGCACCTCCCCCACTGACCACCTGCATGACGTCGCCGGTGGTCCACGGCGTATCCCACGAGTTCACGCGCACCGTGACGGTCGGGGCCTTCCATGTGCCCCCGTTCAGCGCAGCAACGATCGTGTCACGGGCGGCAATCTTGGCCGCAGGCGCCACCGCATCTTCAAGATCAAGGAACAAGCAGTCAACACCGAGGTCACGCGACTTTGCGATGAACCGCTCGGAGCTACCAGGAACGGCCAATACCGTGCGGCGGGCACGGAATGGCCGTGGCTGTTGCGTCTTCGTCATGGGGTCAGTCTAGGCTTTGCGAGTGACCAATCCTTCCTCGGTTTTCATCAGCCGCCTGCAGGGATTGCAGGTCATGGACGCCGCCGGCGATCAGGTCGGCAAAGTCCGCGATGTCGTCGTGCAGGCGCGACTGGCCGGTCGTCCCAGAGTGCGCGGGCTGGTGGTCGAACTGTTCGCGCGGCGGCGAATCTTCGTGCCCATGACCCGGGTGCACGCCATCAACCCCACCCAGGTCTCGATCGTCGGTGTCATCGACACCCGCCGATTTATCAGGCGCGCCTCCGAGATCCTGGTGATGGACGATCTGTTCGATCGCACCATCACCCTGGAAGCCAAACCGTCACAGATCTTCGACGTGGCGATGATCGAAGTCCGCAACCGGGAATGGGAACTCAGCGAGGTCGCTCTGCGTGAGGTCACCACCACCCGGCGATTCGGTTTGCCCACCACCGCCAAGGGCCCCATGACGATCGAGCCATGGTCTTTGGTGGCCTCGCAGGTGATGAACGCCGAGCAGACCACCGACACCAAGCTCGCCCAACTGGCCGACATGAAGCCCGCCGACGTGGCGCGCGAGCTTTACGACATGGACCCGGAGCGGCGGGCCGAGATCGCCAGCGCGCTGGACGACGAACAGTTGGCCGACGCCTTCCAGGAGCTTCCCGAGAACGAACAGGTTGAGCTGCTGCAGTCGTTGACCATCGAGCGGGCAGCCGATGTGCTCGACGAGATGGACCCCGACGATGCCGCCGACCTCATCAATGACCTACCGGACGATATGGCCGAGGAGCTGCTCGACCGGATGGAACCGGAGGAGGCCGCCGACGTCCGCAGCCTGCTGAAATACGAGGACCTCACCGCGGGCGGCATGATGACCCCCGAACCGGTGGTGCTGGGCGCCGACAATACGGTGGCCGAGGCGCTGGCCCGGGTACGCAACGAGGAACTGACCCCGGCGCTGGCGTCCATGGTGTTCATCACCAGGCAGCCGCATGACACCCCATCGGGACGATACCTGGGCGCGGTGCACGTGCAACGGCTGCTGCGAGAACCTCCCAGCCTGCAGATCGGCCAGATGATCGACTCCGTCTTGGAGCCACTGGTCACCTCCGCGGATATCTCCCAGGTGAGCCGGTACTTCGCCACCTACAACCTGGTGGTCGCCCCCGTGATCAACAAGGATCACCAGCTGGTGGGTGCGGTCACCGTCGACGACCTGCTCGACCACATGCTGCCCCCCGACTGGCGCGGCGATCAGATGGAGGGTAACGAATCCGAAGTGAAGGAGGACGAGCATGGCCGAGAACTCCCGCCACGATGAGGACCGTCTGAATACCCCGGGCCGTCGTTCGTCCATCAGCTGGCCGCGCCGGCTGCGCCTGAACGAGGACTGGTTCGGACGCCTCGCCGAGTGGATCGCCCGGAGGATGGGCAGCCCCGGATTTCTCATGGGCATGACCGTCTTCGTCACCGCCTGGATCGCGTTCAATGTGGTCGGGATCTTCGGCTGGCAGTGGGACCCGTATCCCTTCATCCTGCTGAACCTGGCGTTCTCGACCCAAGCCTCGTACTCGGCACCACTGATCCTGCTCGCCCAGAACCGGCAGGAGGACCGCGACCGCCTGAGTCTGAACGAAGACCGCCGGGTCGCCGCGCAAAGCCGGGCCGATATGGACTTCCTGGCCCGCGAGATCGCCGCGCTGCGCAGCAGCATGGGCGAGCTGTCGACCCGCGACTTCGTCCGTGGTGAACTGCGCGACCAATTGCGCGAGTTGCTCACCGATCTCGAATCCGACGACCCCCGCGCTGCGGACGAGATAAGTCCAGGCCAAGGCGATCCGGCTTGAAACTGACCGGGCGTTCGCGTAGTCATGAACCCGTGAGCAAATCCAACCCGGTACTGGCCAACGTGCGCGAAGCGCTGTCGACGGTGATTGACCCGGAAATCAGGCGGCCGATCACCGATCTGGGCATGGTCGACGATCTGACCATCGACGCCAACGGCGTCCTGCATGTCACGGTCCTACTGACGGTTGCCGGCTGCCCGCTGCGCAACACCATCGAACAAGACGTCACCAACGCCGTCACCAAGGTTCCTGGGGTGACCGGACTTCAGCTGACGATCGGAGCGATGAACGCCGAACAGCGAGCGGCGCTCACCTCGAAACTGCGCGGCGGAGCCCCCGCCCCGGTGATCCCGTTCGCCCAGCCGGGCTCGCTTACGCGGGTGATCGCGGTCGCCTCCGGCAAGGGCGGCGTCGGCAAGAGCTCCATGACCGTCAATCTCGCCCTGGCCCTCGCCAAGCAGGGGTACCACGTCGGCCTGCTGGACGCCGACATCTATGGCCACTCGGTCCCCGATCTGCTGGGCATCCCCGAGGACGCCCGCCCGACCATGGTCGACTCGATGATCATGCCGGTGCCGGTTGAGTACGTCAGCGCCGACGGCAAGAAGGCGGTGCTGAAGGTCATCAGCATGGGCATGCTCAAGGAGTCCCGTGACCAGGTGATCGCCTGGCGCGGACCGATCCTCGACCGGGCCCTCACCCAGCTGCTCGCCGAGGTGTTCTGGGGCGATCTCGATTTCTTCCTCATCGATCTGCCGCCCGGCACCGGAGATGTGGCGATGTCGATCGGCCAGAAGCTGCCCGGCAGCGACATGATCGTGGTCACGACCCCCCAGCCCAGCGTGGCCTGGGTCAGCGAGCGCGCAGGGACCATGGGCTCGATGCTGCACCAGAACGTGATCGGCGTCATCGAGAACATGAGCTGGTTCGAGACCGTCTGCCCGCATTGCGACCAACCGCACCGGGTGGAGATCTTCGGGAGCGGCGGCGGTCAGCAGACCGCGGACGCACTGACTGACCGCTTGGCACATGACGTGCCGCTACTCGCCCAGATCCCGATGGTCTACGCCCTGGGAGCCGGCGCCGAGATCAACGCTCCCATCGTCATCGCGTACCCCGACTCCCCCGCCGCGGAAGCCATCAATGACGTCGCCGAACATCTGGTTACGACGAAAACGTCCCTGGCAGGCAAGCCGCTGGGCCTGATCACCAACTGAGGCCCTCGCGCTGCTGCCTGGCAACGCCCGGTGTGCAGACAGGCCGGGTCGCGAGGCCCGTGCGCATCGGCGGTTGCCGGCCGCCGGTCACAACGATTCGGTCTGCGATTTGGTCTTGTGAGAGACTGGACGACAGGGCGCGGACATCGCGGCCCGACATCGCACCACTTCTGCGCACCGCGCCGTCGGCTCGACCGGCGAAGACGCGAGCCGACTTGGACCGTGGTGATTCATCGTTCTTGAAAGCAGTCTTCCTTGTCCCAACCTGATTCCGCGCCTGCGTCCTTTGCGACGTTGGGCGTCTGTGCACAGCTGATCGGCCCGCTCAAGCAGCAGGGCGCCAGCACTCCATTCCCGATCCAGACCGCCACGCTCCCCGACACCCTCAGTGGCCGCGACGTTTTGGGCCGCGGCCGTACCGGCTCCGGAAAAACCCTCGCATTCTCAATTCCGCTGGTTTCCCGGCTCGCCGGCCTGACTCCGTCCGGCAACAAGATCTCCCGGCACAGCTCACCCGGGGCTCCCCGCGGCCTGGTCCTCGCCCCGACCCGCGAGCTGGCCAGCCAGATCGTCGCCACCATCCAACCGCTCGCGGACGCGGCCAAGCTGCGCGTGACGACCGTCGTCGGCGGCGTCAGCAAAGTCAACCAAGTACGCCAGCTGCGCCGCGGCGTCGACATCGTGGTGGCAACACCCGGCCGGCTGGAAGACCTGAAATCGGACGGCGAGTTGCGGCTGGACGATGTCGCCGTCACCGTGCTCGACGAGGCCGATCACATGGCCGATCTCGGATTCCTGCCCTCTGTCACGCGGATTCTGGCGGCCACCCCCTCGGGCGGACAGCGGATGCTGTTCTCGGCGACGCTGGACTCCGCCATCGACAAGCTCGTGAAGCGTTTCCTGGTGCGGCCGTTGACCCACAGCGTGGATGCGGAGTCGTCACCGGTCAGCGAGATGACCCATCACGCGTTGCTGGTCGCCGACACGGGCGAGAAGCGGAAGATCATCGAGGACCTCGCGTCCGGCACCGGACGGCGGCTGCTGTTCACCCGTACCAAGCATCAGGCCCGCAAGTTGGCCCGGGAGCTGACCGCCGCCGGGATACCGGCTGTCGAACTGCACGGCAATCTGTCGCAGAACGCCCGCGAGCGAGGCCTGAAGGCTTTCTCGGACGGTCAGGTGCGCGTGATGGTGGCCACCGACATCGCTGCCCGCGGCATCCACGTCGACGGCATTGAGCTGGTCGTCCATGTGGATCCGCCGGCCGAGCACAAGTCCTATCTGCATCGCTCCGGGCGGACCGCGCGGGCAGGTCACAGCGGCGACGTCGTCACGCTGATCCTCCCCGAACAGCGCAGGGATTTCCAGTCGCTGGTCCGCGCTGCGCGGATCTCGACCACGCCGAAGCAGGTCCACCCGGGCGATCCGGTGCTGGCGAAGCTCAGGGGTCCCCTCGCTGAGTCGATACCACCAGAACTGGCACCCGCCGCGGCATCCCGGCGTGTTCCCCAGGCCACGTCAACCGCCCAGCCGCGTCAATCCGCTGCATCCCGTCAGCGTGAGACCGCACCCCGCCAGCGTGAGCTCAGGCGGGACGGGCAAGCTCATCCCGGGAAGGCCCGGGGCGCTCACAAGGGGACGCGGCAGTCAGCCTCAACCCAGTCCTCGTCAGGTGTCGTCGGCTTCTCCCGGCAGGCCAATCGGCGCAGCGGTTCTCGGCGGGCCGCCTGACCTGTCAGCCCGGCGGCGCCTTGATCAGGGTCTGACTAGGTGGCTTCGTCGTCCCACGGCACGACCATCTGGTGAGGTTCCGGATGAGCTGCCGCGGCGGCGGCCGCCCCCGCGCCGGACGACGACCCGGCCGTGGGGCTGTTCTTCGCGCCGAGTTCGTGATTCACGTCGGAGGCGGCACCGGTCAGATCGGCGCGTACGCCATCCAGCTCGCGTTTGATGTCGTCGATGTCGTCCTCGATGTCGGCGAGCAGTGTCTTGCGGACCAGTGTCTTGGGATTGAGGTCGGCCAGCTGGAGGTCCTTGTACTCGGGCCCCAGCTCCTCGCGCAGCGAACCCATCGCCTGATTCACTAGTAGCCGGACGGCATGGACGACGCGGGCGGCCTTGCGGCTGATCTCGGGCAGCTTCTCCGGCCCGAACATGATCACGCCGAGAACGAGCAACAGCACCAGTTCACTTGCGCCGATGCCGAATATCTCGTGCGGAATCACCTGCTGGACCTAGAGATCCGTCTGATCCAGGATCGCCGCGAAGTGCTCCGCCTGATCAGCGGAGGCAGGCAGCAGCGGGGCGCGCACGCTGCCGGCATCGAAGCCCAGGTGCGCCAGCCCAGCCTTCACCATCATGACGCCCTGGGTGGCGAACACTCCGGTATAGACCGGCAGCAGTTCCCGATAGATGCGCAGGGCCTCGTCCGGGTTGCCCGCAAGCCAGGCGTCGATCAACTCAGCGGTGCGGCGCCCGGTGAAAACCGTCGAGGTCCCGATGACACCGACACCACCGATGGCCAACAGCGGCAGCACCTTGGCGTCGTCGCCGGCGAAGTAGTCCAGATCGGTCGCGGCCAGCACCTGGGCCGAGCCCGTGATGTCGTTCTTCGCGTCCTTGACCGCCACGATATTGGGATGCCCGGCCAGGCGCATCAGTGAGTCCGCCTCAATAGGACGCCCGGCGCGGTGCGGAATGTCGTAGAGAATCATCGGCAGATCGGTGGCGCCGGCCAGGGTCTCGAAGTGGGCGATGATCGCGTCCTGCGGGGGCAGCGAGTAATACGGGGTGACCGCGAGCAGTCCGTCGGCGCCGGCCGACGCCGCCTGCAGGCACAGTTCCACCGAGTGCGCGGTGACGTTCGTGCCGACTCCCGCGACCACCTTGGCGCGATCGCCGACCGCCTCCTTCACCGCATGAACGAGCTGCCATTTCTCATCATCGGTAGTAGTCGGAGCCTCGCCGGTGGTCCCGTTGACCAGCACGATGTCATTGCGCTGCTCATCCACCAGGCGGCACGCCAACTCCTGCGCCTTCGCCAGATCAACCGCGCCCTCAGCATTGAAAGGGGTCACCATGGCAGTCGCGAGCCGGCCGAGCACTGGTTGAGTCATGGCACCATGATAGACGTGCCCGGCTGTTGAGAGGTTTTCGGTCAGCGGAGCCAGTAGGCTGGCGGGGTGAGTGAGAATTTCCTGCTCGACCAGCGTTCGGTTGCCTTTGCCGAAGACTACGTGCCCGCGCCCGAAGATGTCACCACTGCGCGGCGCAACGCCATCGCCAGCGACGCCCCGGCCCCCTCCAACGGGGTGACGACTGCCCTGACCTTCCTGGCTCGGGTGCTGGATGCGACGGCCGTGGTCGAGATCGGCACCGGCACTGGGACAACAGGGTTGGCGCTGTTCGAGGGCATGAACCCCAAGGGCGTGCTCACCAGCATTGATTCGGAGGTCGACTGGCAGCTGGAGGCCAAGCAGGCCTTCCGCGACCGGAAGATCCCCACGCAGCGTTTCCGGCTGATCTCCGGGCATCCGCTGGACGTGCTGAACAACCTGCGGGACGCCGCCTACGACCTGGTGCTGATCAACGCCGACAAGCTCGAATACGTCGAGTACGTGGCACAGGCGGAGCGGCTGCTGCGTTCCGGCGGCATCGCCGTGATCAATGACGCCCTGTGGCAGGGGCTGGTCGCCGATCCGTCCGACGAGTCCGACGAATCGGTCATCATCCGCGAGGCGCTGACCGCGGTGCAGGAGTCGGAGATGTTCACCTCCGTATTGATCCCGCTGGGCGAAGGCCTGCTCGCCGCCATCAAGAACTGAGCCCCACCGACAGCACAAACCACAGACGGCGCCGTCCCCCACCAACGGGAGCCGGCGCCGTCTGCGCGTCCGAGATCAACAGCCCCTAAACGGGGGTGACTTCGACATTCTTCGGCACCACCGTGATGCCGTTGTCCGAAACGGTGAATCCGCGAGCCTCATCAGCCTCATGATCGACACCGATCTGCACGCCGTCGGGCACCACGACATTCTTGTCGAGGATGACATTGTGCAAGGTACAGTTCTGGCCGACGCGGGAATTGTTCATGACCACGCAACCGTCCACCACGGAGTGATTCTCGATGCGCACGCCCGGACTGAGCACCGAATGGTCGACGTCGCCGCCGGAGATGATGCAGCCGTTGGTGACGATGGAGCTTTCGGCGGTGCCGTGCAGGGTGAACTTCGCACCGGGCAGTTGGGTCTGCCTGGTCAGGATCGGCCACTGCGTGTTGTAGAGGTTGAACTCCGGCACGACCGAGATCAGATCCATGTGCGCGTCGAAGAAAGCATCGATGGTGCCCACGTCACGCCAGTAGTTGCGGTCGAGTTCGGTCGATCCCGGAACGTCGTTGGAGGTGAAGTCGTAGACCGAGCAGTCGTGCGAGTCCACGAACGACGGGATGATGTCGCCGCCCATGTCGTGCTTGGAATCCTTGGCCTGGCCGTCGGCATTGAGCCGCTCGACGAATTCCTTGCGGCTGAAGATGTAGTTGCCCATGGAGGCGAACGACATATCGGGGGCGTCGGGCAGCCCTGGCGGATCCTTCGGCTTTTCGAGGAAGCGATCGATGACCCGGTCTTTGCCCGCGTCGATGATGCCGAATGCGGACGCTTCGGATCGCGGCACCCGGATGGCCGCGACAGAAGCCGGCAGGCCGGAGTCGATATGGGCCTCCAGCATCTGGGCCACATCCATCCGGTAGATGTTGTCGGCGCCGAAGACGATGACGTAGTCGGGATCCTCGTCGTTGATGAGGTTCATGGATTGGTAGATGGCGTCGGCGCTGCCCTGGTACCAGTGCGGGCCGCGGCGTTGCTGGGCGGGGACGGGAGTGATGTGGTCGTTGAGCATGCTCGACAACCGCCACGCCAACGTGATGTGGCGGTCAAGGGAGTGGGACTTGTACTGGGTCAGCACAGCGACCTTCGTGAAGCCTGAGTTCACCATGTTCGACAGCGCGAAATCGATGAGACGGTAAGTGCCACCGAACGGAACCGCAGGCTTTGCCCGGTCGGCTGTGAGGGGCATGAGCCGTTTGCCCTCGCCTCCGGCGAGGACAATGGAGAGGACTTTGGGTTGTGCCATGGTACGAACTTAAGGTCTTCACGAAGGGTTGGCAACCGATTTAGCGAATTCCGTGTGGCTTCGAATGTCCGGACGCATCTACCGCGGAGCATTCCTTTTGGCGCCAAGTTTTTTCCGGTTCGGCAGCACCCCGGCACGGTCGATGTGACACCATCAGGGCATGCGCGTTTCGATACTCACCCGAGAATACCCCCCTTACATCTACGGCGGCGCTGGCGTACATGTGGGTCAGCTGGTTCCGCAGCTGCGCAAATTCTGTGACAGCGTCGATGTCCAGTGCATGGGCGAGCCCCGTGAAGGTGCCACCGCCCACGCCGAGGACTACCCCGCCGGCGCCAACGGCGCCATCCGGACGCTGGGTGCCGATGTGGCGATGGCCGCGGCCGTACCCCCAGTCGACGTCATCCACTCGCACACCTGGTATGCGCAGTTCGCGGGCATCATCGCCGGGCTGTTCCAAGACGTCGCGACTGTGGTCACGGCGCACTCCCTGGAACCGGATCGTCCGTGGAAGGTCGAACAGCTGGGTGGCGGCTACCGTGTCTCGAGCTGGATCGAGAAGACGGCCTACCAGAATGCGGATGCCGTGATCGCGGTCTCGGCTGCCATGATCGAGAACATCCAGAATGCCTACCCGTTCGTCGAACGCGAGCGTATCCATGTGGTGAAGAACGGCATCGATCCCGACGAGTTCAAACCCGATCCCAATACCGACGTGATCGAAGGCCTGGGCGTCGATCTGACCAAGCCAATCGTGACCTTCGTCGGACGAATCACCCGCCAGAAGGGCCTGGTCCACCTGGTGCGGGCGGCGAGGCTGCTGGATCCGGACACCCAAGTGCTACTGCTGGCCGGCGCCCCCGACACCCCGGAGATCGCTGCGGAGTTCGACAAGGCGTTCGCCGACCTCAACGCCTCGCGCAGCGGCGTGAAATGGGTCCAGGAGATGCTGCCACGCGCCTCGGTGCGCCAGGTGCTCACCCACTCAACGGTGTTCGCCTGCCCGTCGATCTACGAGCCGCTGGGCATCGTGAATCTGGAGGCGATGGCTTGCGAAATCCCGGTGGTCGCTTCGGCGGTGGGCGGCATTCCCGAGGTTGTCGTGGACGGCGAGACCGGGCTGCTGGTGCCCTACGATCCTGGCAAGGCAGGCCACGCGTCCTACATCAAGGCGTTCGAGTCCGACTTCGCCGACAAGCTGAATCAGATCACTCGCGATCCCGCACGCGCTCGCGAAATGGGACTGGCCGGACGCCAGCGCTGCATTGACGAATTCAGCTGGGAGAAGATCGCTCAGGAGACCGTCGAGGTGTACAAGGCTGCGATCGCCCACCATCAGGCCAAGAAGGGCTGATCGTCCAGATCGATTCCAACAAACGAAAAGTCGGCTGGGTACGAACTGTCATCGTCCGTACCCAGCCGACTCGAAACTGACGGGAGTTGCGGATCCGGGATCACCCAACAACTGTTTTCAGGCACTCCAGCAGCGAGGACGCCTCTTCAGCGTTCAACTCGACCACCAAGCGACCACCGCCGTCAACCGGAACTCGCATCACGATGCCACGGCCCTCTTTGGCGACCTCCATCGGACCGTCACCCGTACGCGGTTTCATCGCTGCCATTAGACCCTCATTTCTGTTCGTCCGCTGAGCTACCGCTTTCTATTATTCCGCATTGATCATTGCGGCGGGCCGGTTGGGAGCGGCTCACAGAATGGCGGGCCATCCGATCGGCACCTGGCCGATGCGTTCGGGATCGACCGGGGAGGCTTTCGCGGGATGCCCGGATACCGAGTTCGTGCCATCCAATTGGGCCGATATCCGATCCAGAACAGCATCGACCTGTTCCATCGAATAGCCACGCGTCACCACGGCGAACGACAGCGCGTCGAGATCGGCCGCCGACAGCGGTTGCCCGGGGTCCGGCAGCTGAGGCACGGGCCGGTCGTCGATCTGCGGGGCCATCTCGCCGCCGCGCCCTACCGCGACGAAGAAGACGAACCCGACGATGACCACCATCAGTGCGGCGAAGAACCAACCCATGATTGACATGCTGTCACATCAAGAAGACAACCAGCGCTCCAGCGCGTCCACGCAGGCGTCCAGGTCGGCCAGCGGGCACTGCTCGTCGATTGCATGGGCCTTGCCGGCATCGCCGGGCCCGTAGTTGACTGCAGGCATGCCCAGCGAGGCGAATCGGGCGACATCGGTCCAGCCGTATTTCGGTCGCGGCTCACCGCCGACCGCCGCCACGAATGCTGCGGCAGCAGGCTGATCCAGGCCCGGACGCGCGCCCGGCGACAGGTCGCGCAACTGCAGCGTCCATTCTTCGAACAGTTCGGTCATCAAGGCCAGGGCCTGCTCACCGGACTTGTCCGGCGCGAAGCGGTAGTTGATCTGCACGGTGCAACTGGGCGGCACCACATTGGACGCCAGTCCCCCGCTGATCAGGGTGGCATTCAGTCCCTCGCGGTAGACCAGTCCGTCGACCTCAATCTGCCGCGCGTCGAAGCCGCGAGCCCGCTCCAGGACGTCGGCGATGTCGTGAATCGCGTTGTGGCCGAGCCAACTGCGGGCGCTGTGCGCCGCGACGCCGGTGGTGGTGATGTCGAAACGCGTGGTGCCCTGGCAGCCGCCCTCGATGCGCGCGCTGGTGGGCTCCATTAACACTGCCAGATCGGCTTCCAGCCAGTCGGGGTGGTCGGCCGCCAGCCGCCGCAGCCCGTTGGCGGTGTCCTCGATCTCTTCGCAGTCGTAGAAGACCCAGGTGATGTCGCGGTTCGGTGCAGCCAACCGCTGGGCCAGCCACACCATGACCGCGATGCCGCCCTTCATATCGCAGGTGCCACGGCCGTGGACGATGATCTGGTCGCCGGTCCCTGTGGTGGTGGATGGCAGATTGCCGTCCACCGGAACCGTGTCGAGATGACCGGCGATGATGACCCGCTCGCCGCGTCCGAGATCGGTGCGGGCCATCACGGCGTCGCCGTCTCGGATAAGTTCCAGATGCGCGCATCCGCGAAGCGTGGTCTCGATGGCGTCGGCCAGCTCTCGTTCGTAGTGGCTGACCGATTCGATGTCGACGATGGACCGGAACAGCGCGAGCAGATTGTCGGTGGGCAAGGCCATGAACGCCAGCCTATGCATTCTCGGCCGCATTGGGGGCAGCTGGCATTGTCGGCGTCCTACTAGAGTTGCCTGCATGACCGCGCATGACGACTCCCGCGACTTCGACCCGACGACCGCCCCCGGCCTGACGGCATGGGGATGGGGTCTACGAACCGTCCATTCCTCGGGCCAGGTACTCGACACCTGGTATCCCGAACCGAAGATCGGCGAGCCGGAGCCGGGCGTCCAACCCCCGGTAGCGCTGCGGGCGCACCGGGTGCACAGCGAAGCTCGTCAGACCACCACCGAAATCGTCCGCACCGTCATCGAAGTGGATGCGCCCCCGGTGACCACCGAGGACGCCTACCTGCGGCTGCATCTGCTGAGCCACCGGCTGCGCAAGCCGCGCACGGTCAACGTCGATGGCATCTTCTCCGTCTTGCCCAATGTCGTGTGGACGACATCCGGGCCTTGTCATGTCGAGACCTTCGATCAGATCCGGGCCGACCTGCGGGGCCACCGCGGCGGCTTGTCCGTGCTCTCGCTGGACAAGTTCCCGCGGATGCTCGATTATGTCGTCCCCACCGGAGTGCGGGTTGCTGATGCCGCCCGGGTGCGGCTGGGCGCGCACCTGGCCGAAGGCACCACGGTCATGCATGAGGGCTTCGTCAACTTCAACGCAGGCACCCTCGGCACGTCGATGGTCGAAGGGCGTATCAGCCAGGGTGTCGTCGTGGAGGACGGATCCGACATCGGCGGCGGCGCGTCCATCATGGGCACCCTGTCCGGAGGTGGGCAGGAGATGATCAGCATCGGGAAGGGCTGCCTGCTGGGAGCCGAGTCCGGGCTGGGCATCTCGCTGGGTGACAATTGCGTGATCGAGGCGGGCCTCTACGTGACCGCCGGCACCAAGGTGCTGCTGCCGTCCGGCGAGGTCGCCAAAGCCCGCGAATTGAGCGGCGCCAGCGACCTGCTGTTCCTGCGCAATTCCCAGACCGGAGCCGTGATCGTGAAGCCCAGGGCCGGGCAGCGCATCGAGCTGAACGCGGCCCTGCACGCCAACTGACGATGGCGTACGGTCCCCGGTCAGCCCCTCCCGATCCGCAGCGCCGCACCGGTGCGCTGATCGGAGTGGCGATCATCGCGGCGCTGGCGATCGCGATCGCCTCGATCGTGACCTTCATCGCCACCCACTCCGAGAGACTGGAGGTGCCGGTGGGGCCTGCTCAGGGCTGCCTGGTCACGATGGACGACTACACCACCACACTGACCTGGGAGCAGTCGATCAACGCGTCGATCATCGTCGGTGAATCGATCAGGCGCGGGCTGCCGGCACGCGCCGCAACGATCGCGCTGGTCACGGCCTATCAGGAGTCCGACCTGCGCAACCTCGACTACGGCGACGCCGACTCGGTCGGGCTCTTTCAGCAGCGCCCCTCCCAGGGTTGGGGAACCGTCGAGCAGATCATGGACCCCTGGTATTCGGCCGGCAAGTTCTATGAGGCGCTGGTCAAGGTCGACGGCTGGGAGACCGGCGTGATCAACGATGTCGCGCAGGCGGTGCAGCGCTCGGCGCATCCCGAGAAGTACGCGCAGCATGAGCAGAAGGGACGCGCGTGGGCCAGCGCCCTGACCGGCTACTCCCCCGCGGCCATCAGCTGCATCGACCGCGTGGAGAATCCGGCCAATGCCGCGTTCCTGACCGATTTCGTGGCTACCGTGTGGCCCGACACCGTGTCGGTGACCACATCGGAGACCGGCAGCCTGCTGCTCAGCACCGATTCTGAGACGACGTCGTGGGCCGTCGCCCAGCTGGCCCAGATACGTGGACAGGAGATGGGGCTGGTGAGTCTGCAGGCCATCGATCAGACCTGGGCCGTGTCCAGTAACGAGTATGCGCACTGGCAGCCCGCAGCCGCAGCCGCAGCTCCGGTCGTCGTGACGCTGCGCTGAGCCCTGCTCACCGGCGCAGCGGCCCGGACGAAGGCGGCCCGCTTCGCACCGGCCGGCGGTTCAGGCCAGCAGTCTCTCCGCCGCAGCTTCGACGCGCTCGTCGAGTGCGGTCAGCGCCACCCGGACGTGCTCGTCATCGCCGTAGAAGTCGCCGGGCGCGGCCAGAATGCCCCGCTGGGCGAGCCAATCGATGGTGGTCCGGCAATTCTCACCACGGGTCGCCCACAGGTAGATCGATCCCTGCGAATGATCGATCCGGAAGCCGGCAGCGAGCAGCGCCTGCTTCAGCAGCCCACGACGACGGCCGTAGCGTTCCCGCTGAACCTCGACGTGATCCTGGTCACCCAGGGCAGCGACCATCGCGGCCTGAATCGGGGTGGGCACCATCATGCCGGAATGCTTGCGCACCTCCAGCAGTTCGGTGATCAGACCGGCATCGCCGGCCAGGTAACCGGCCCGGTAGCCGGCCATGTTCGACCGCTTCGATAACGAGTTGACCAGCAGAATGTTGTCCAGCGAACCCTCGCACAGGTCCGGACGAACCACCGAGGCGGGCTCGGCGTCCCAGCCGAACTCGCCGTAGCATTCGTCGCTGGCCAGCACCGCGCCGTGTTCGCGGGCGGTGGTGATCCAGCGATGCAGTAGATCGTCCGAGGCGACCGCGCCGCTCGGATTCGCCGGGTAGTTGATCCAGATCAGGGACGCACGGCCGTCGATCTCGTCCGGGTCATCGCACAGCTGCAGCCGGCAGCCGGCCAACCGCGCGCCGACATCGTAGGTCGGGTACGCGGTGGCCGGAATCACCACCAGATCGTCGGGTCCCAGGCCCATCTGGGTGGGCAGCCAGGCGACGATCTCCTTGGTGCCGATGACCGGCAACACGTTGCGGTCGTCGAGCCCCTCCGCCTGCCAGCGCACCGTCAGATAATCGATGATCGCCGCGCGCAGGGCGGCGGTCCCCCAGGTCGTGGGATAGCCATGGGCGTCACTGGCACCGGCCAGCGCCTCGCGCACGATCTCGGGCGTCGGGTCGACGGGCGTGCCGACCGACAGATCGACCAGGCCACCAGGATGAGCGGCAGCGGTGGCCTTGGCTTCGGCCAAGGTGTCCCACGGGAAGACCGGCAGCTTCGCGGAGACCCGCGTCCAACGGCTGACCACCGTCGGCGATCTCAGGCCTGCGGCGGCAGCGCGGCCACCCGCGGCTCGTCCTTGTCGTAGACGCCCACCCGGGCGGCGCCACCGGGCGAACCGATGTCGTCGAAGAAGCGGGTATTGATGTCCAGCCATTCCTGCTGGTCATCGGGCAGGTCGTCTTCGTAGTAGATGGCCTCGGTCGGGCAGACCGGCTCACAGGCACCGCAGTCGACGCATTCGTCCGGATGGATGTACAGGGAACGGGGACCCTCGTAGATGCATTGAACAGGACATTCGTCAACGCAGGCGCGGTCTTTGACATCAACGCACGGCAGAGCAATGACGTATGTCATTCATGATCTCCTGTCAGGTGAGCCCGGTGACGGGCCGAGTCCGTTACCTCGCAGATTCTATACCCCAGGAATTAACAACCCCCAGGGTCGCGCGGTGAGCATGGCCTTAGGACATCGCCGCTCAGGGCTCGGCGGGCTCCTCCGTCGCCGGCTCACTCGTGGTGGGTTCCGGAGCCGGCGCAGGGGTGGGAGCCGGCTCCGGCTGCTTGCACTGGATGCGATCGACCGGCGAGTACCGCCAGAAGTAATCCTGGGTGGTCGACTGCCCGTTCAGAACCAGAATCCGTTGATAGCTGACATCGAACCCCTGGGCGGGACTCTGGGCGACGCAACTGGGGCTGGTGGAGACCCGGTCGCGCCCGTAGGTGTAGTTGGACAGCACCGGCTCAGTCGCGGTGACCGAGTCGAAGTACTGCGTCGACCAGACCCGCACGGTGAGCGAGCCTCTGCCTGCCGGTGACGAGGGGACGATGTATGCCTCCATCAGGACGCCATAAGGGGTGTCGTTGCGGAACTGCAGGTCGAGCACCCCCTCGTAGACGGTGGCCTCGCGTCCGGGCGGGTACTGGCTGAAGTACTGGGTATGGGGATGATGCTCGATGTCGGTCATGCCCGCGAAGAAGGCCGCGTTGTAGGTGGTGGTCGCCGATTGCGAGACTCCCCCGCCCACGATGTACTCGATGTGATCGCCGACCAGCACGCCCCCTGCGACATACCCGGTGGACGCATTCCTCGGGCCGGTGGCCTTGGCCAGGCTGAACGTTTCGCCGGGTTTGACCAGTTCGTTGTTGATGCCGGCAGCGGCCAATCCGAGGTTGGTGTTGTGGTAGCCGGTGTTCGGGAAATAGGTGGTGAACTCGCCGACGACCTGTGTGATGCCGAGCGCCTCGGCGTCGGCGGTGGTGAACGTGGCCGGCACGTCGACGATGTCCAGGTCGATGCCGCGTGGGGCGGGTTGGTCGATCACCGTTGCGAGCGCGGTGGCGAACTCCTCCTTGCCGATGCCCCGGCCGTCGACCGAGGGGACGACCACGGGCCGGCCGTCCTGCATCTCGACCGTGGCGTCTCTGCCCGCGACGATCGCCAGCGGGTCGCGGACCTCGGTGGCGATGTCATGGAGCTTCGGATAGTCGATCGTCATGGTGATGGTGCCCTCTGCCGCAACAAAGCTGATCGCTTGCGCGATGCGCTCGGCGCCGAGTTCGGCCTGGGCGTCCGGGGTGCGGACGGTGACCGGCTGCAAGACCAGTTCCAGCTGGTCGATGACCGGCTGCACCTCGGCGTCGGTGATCTCGGGCTCGGTGATCGTCAGATCGGCTGCGACGTCGAAGGGCTGATCGCGTCCATCGATTGGACGCTGCGCCGCCTGGTGGTAGGCGTTCGACACCGCCGAGACGGTCTTGCCGATATTCAGGCTGGTGCCCACCACCATGGGTTCGTGGTGGATCGTGGCTTGGTCCAGGCTCAGCCCGGCGTCCACCGGATCGCGTTCGAAGTCGGTGGCGAGCCCGCCAACGACGCTTGTCAACGCGGCTTTGTCGACATCGACGACGGTGCTGGTGCGGCCGCCTCCGGTGATCACCCGGACCAGCACCCGCGGATCCCAGGTGGAGCCGCCACCCGCCTGGTGCACGGTCGCCCGATAGTCGACCTGAAGCCCGGCGTCGGCCGGCAGGATGGCGACCGCCTGCCCGGCTTGTCCGGTGAGCGTGAACTCGGCTCGGTCGGCCGGCGACAGCTCAGCGGTCAGCTTCGCAGTGGCCTCATCGACGCTCAGTCCGCCGATGGGCACCCCGTTGACGGTGGCGTTGCGCGGCACCGTGTCGCTGGCCATGAAATGCGCACCCACGTAGGCCACGCCGAGAAGAGCGAACAGCCCCGCGACGATCCAGGGCGCAGCGGCAACCAGGGGTCCACGTGGGCGTTCCACTCGGGTGGCGCCTGCGGCGATGTGCGTCAAGCGGGCTCCTCGGGGCAGCGGGAAGGTGCCAGGAATTCATTGGTTGAAACCTCATCCGAGGATATATCAGCAGGTGGCGACGCACCTGCCGATTGACTTCACCGAGCATCTGCCCCGCTCGCACGAGCCCGGAGACCGATCGTTAGGCTTGAGCCATGTCACGCATCGAATCCGATTCCATGGGCACAATTGAAGTGCCCGCTGACCGGTACTGGGGCGCTCAGACCCAGCGGAGCCTGCAGAACTTCGACATCGGACGCCCGACTTTCGTCTGGGGCCGGCCGATGATCAAGGCTCTCGGCGTACTCAAGAAGGCGGCTGCTCAGGCCAACGCGGATCTGGGCGAGTTGCCTCCGGAGATCGCCGACCTGATCGTGCAGGCCGCCGACGAGGTCATCGAGGGCAAGCTCGACGAGGACTTCCCGCTGGTGGTCTTCCAGACCGGCTCGGGCACCCAGTCGAACATGAACTCCAACGAGGTCATCAGCAACCGCGCGATCGAGATCGCCGGCGGCGAGATGGGCACCAAGAAGCCTGTTCACCCCAACGACCATGTGAACCGCGGCCAGAGCTCGAACGACACCTTCCCGACCGCCATGCACATCGCCGTGGTCACCGAGATCAATGAGAAGCTCTACCCCGATGTCACGAAGTTGCGTGACACCCTGGCCGCCAAGGCTGACGAGTTCGTCGATGTCGTGATGGTCGGCCGCACGCACCTGCAGGACGCCACCCCGGTGACCCTCGGCCAGGTGATCAGTGGCTGGGTTGCCCAGATCGACTTCGCGCTCGACGGCATCCGTTACGCCGATTCGCGGGCCCGCGAGCTGGCCATCGGCGGCACCGCGGTCGGCACCGGCCTGAACGCGCATCCCGAGTTCGGCAAGCTGGCCGCCAAGAAGATCAGCGAGCAGACCGGCATCGAGTTCGTCCAGGCCGACAACCTGTTCGCTTCGCTGTCGGCCCACGACGCGCTCGTGCAGGTGTCGGGCGCGCTGCGGGTGCTGGCCGACGCGCTGATGAAGATCGCCAACGACGTGCGCTGGTACGCGTCCGGCCCGCGCAACGGCATCGGCGAGCTGACGATTCCGGAGAACGAGCCCGGCAGCTCGATCATGCCCGGCAAGGTGAACCCGACCCAGTCCGAGGCGATGACCATGGTGGCCACCAAGGTCTTCGGCAACGACGCCACCGTCGGTTTCGCCGGCAGCCAGGGCAACTTCCAGCTCAATGTCTTCAAGCCCGTGATGGCCTGGTGCTGCCTCGAGTCGATCCAGCTCATCGGCGACTCCTGCGTGTCGTTCAATGATCACTGCGCGGTCGGCATCGAGCCGAACCTGGCCCGCATCCAGGCGAACCTCGATTCGAACCTGATGCTGGTGACCGCGCTGAACCGTCACATCGGCTACGACAAGGCTGCCAAGATCGCCAAGAATGCCCACAAGAAGGGCCTCACGCTGCGCGATTCTGCGCTGGAATCGGGCGAGCTGACCGGCGACGAGTTCGATGCCTGGGTCGTTCCGGTTGACATGACCCATCCGAGCGCCGCCGAGTGATCTGCTGATTCGACGTCTACGCCAGGGCCGCCCATCGAATTGATGGGCGGCCCTGGTCATTCCTCAGGATCAGCGGCACACCGCTGGTCTGCGTCACCGGTCGACAGCACCACGGCCGACCCAATGAACCGCGTGTCTGGCCAGGTCAGGGCAGGGTTCGGCAAGTTTCGTGTAAGTAACAATCGTGTTTCCGCGCCAAAGACTCCTGTCCTGGTTCAGACAGATGATGTTGACTGTCCTGAGGCTGTGCTGTTGCATGCCTTCGGACCCCGACGCCAGGCCGGTTGGGAGCCCGATCTGATGGATTCTCCCGCGCCAGGCCGGCGGAGGCGTGCGACGCACGCCGCCCCGAGCGCATCAGGAGACCGTCGTGCTATCAGGTCTGGTCCACATCGCACCCATCGCCACTATGTGGTGCCCGCGCGCCGTGCCGGAACGGAGATAACCCGATGACTATTGATTCGATAAGACACCAAGAAGGTGCGGCGGAGGTGACTGGGAAGGGACTCGCCGCAGGCAAGATCGGGCTACTCGGCGCGATCGTGCTGGGAGTATCCTGCATCGCGCCCGCCTACACATTGTCCGGCGCACTCGGCCCGACCACTGGAGCGGTTGGCTACCAGTTGCCGGCGATCTTCTTGGCCGGTTTCATTCCGATGGTGCTGGTCGCAATCGGGTACCGCGAGCTCAACAAGGCCATGCCCGACTCGGGGACCACATTCACCTGGTGTACGAAAGCCTTCGGCCCGTGGCTGGGTTGGCTTGGCGGCTGGGGTTTGCTGATCTCGACGGTTCTGGTGTTGTCGAATCTGGCCGGTATCGCGGTCGATTTCTTCTACTTGATGCTTTCCCAGCTCACGGGTAATGCTGCGCTGGCAGATCTGACCCGGAATGTGCCGCTGAACATTGTCACCTGCCTGGTCTTCGTCGCGATTGCGTCATATATCGCGTACCGCGGGCTCGATGCCACCCAACGGGTGCAATACATCCTGGTCGGATTCCAGGTGACGGTGCTGGTGCTGTATTCGGTGCTGGCGATTAACCATGTGGTCAACGGCACTGCCTTCGACGCCCAAACCCCGACTCTGGCGTGGTTCAATCCGGCCGAGATTCCTACCTGGTCGGCATTTGCGGCGGGTATTTCGCTGTCCGTGTTCATCTTCTGGGGCTGGGATGTCGTGCTGACCCTCAATGAAGAGACCAAGGGCGCAGCCGTGACACCGGGACGGGCTGCCACCGGCACGATATTCACGATCCTGGCCCTGTATTTGTTGATTGCTATTTCCACTTTGTCCTTCGCCGGGATCGGCAGCGAAGGGCTCGGCTTGACCAACCCCGACGTCCAGGAGAACCTCTTCGCTGCGCTCGCCGGCCCGGTCATGGGTCCGTTTGGAATCCTGATGAGTCTGGCAGTGCTGGCTTCCTCGATCGCGTCACTGCAGTCGACCTTCGCCTCCCCCGCCCGCACGATGCTCGCGATGGGCTACTACAAGGCCTTGCCTGCCCGATTCGCGCGAGTTTCCCCGACCTTCCGGACGCCGTCTTTCGCGACCATCACGGCGGCGGTCGTCTCCGGCGCGTTCTACGCCATGATGCGTTTCCTGTCCGAGAACGTGCTGTGGGATACCATCGCCGCACTCGGCATGATGGTCTGCTTCTACTACGGTTTGACCGCGCTCGCCGCGGTCTTCTACTTCCGCAAGGAAGCCTTCGTCAACGCGAAGAACTTCGTCACGAAATTCTGTGCTCCGCTGCTGGGCGGCTTGATGCTGCTCGGCTTTTTCTTCCAGACCTGGCGTGACTCGATGGATCCCGAGTTCGGCTCCGGATCCTCGATTGGCGGTGTGGGTCTGGTCTTTGTGCTCGGTCTGGTCTTGCTGGGTGTCGGGGTCGTCTTGATGGTGATCTCGGCAATCCGCAACCCAGGCTTTTTCCGCGGCGAGATAATTCACCGGGGAACATCGGTCGATCCCGCAGACGATCTGGTCATGGGTGACCTGATCGATCAAATCGACCCTGAAAACTGATGGACCTGTACAAATCAATCGAAGGAGAATTGTAATGGCGTTCGCAACTATCGATCCCACCAGGATTGCAGAACTCACCCGGCTGGAAGAAGAGCGCCTGGACGCGAACACTCAAGCGTCCAAGCACATGCTGGAGCGCGCAGAGAAGCACCTGGCGGGTGGAGTGGCGTCCAGCTACCAACTGCGTGACCCGTGGCCTATCTACATTGAGCGCGGCGATGGGCAGTACATCTACGACGTGGACGGCAACGAGTATTTCGACTTCCACAACGGTTTCGGCGCGATGGTCCAGGGACACAACAACCCGGCCATCGGTGCGGCTGTCGCCAAGCGATTCCCGCTGGGCACCCATTTCGGAGCGGCTACCGAGGACGGCATCGTCGTAGCGGAGCTGCTCGCGGAGCGCTGGGGGCTACCGAAGTGGCGCTTCACCAACTCCGGATCCGAATCGACCATGGATGCCATCCGTATCGCCCGCGCCTACACCGGTCGCGACACGGTGATGAAGATCTTCGGCTCGTACCACGGCCACCACGACACCGTGATGGTCTCGATCGGAGTTCCCTACGATGAAATCGGCGACCGTGAGCACTACGCATCCCTGCCGTACGGCGGCGGAATCCCGCAGGCGACGGTCGAGATGACTATTCCGGTGCCGTTCAACGATGCGGGCGCCATGGAGCGCCGCATCATCGAACTCGATGCGCAAGGACGAAAGCCTTCCTGCGTGATCCTCGAGCCGGCCATGATGAACCTCGGTGTCGTGCTGCCGGAACCGGGCTATCTGGAGGCCGTCCGTGAGATCACCAACAAGTACGGCATCGTCTTGATCTTCGACGAAGTGAAGACCGGTCTGACCATCGCTGCCGGCGGAGCCACGGAGTACTTCGGAGTGAAGCCCGATCTGGTGACCATGGCGAAGTCTCTTGGCGGCGGACTGCCCACCGGGGCTATCGGCGGCAGCGACGAGGTGATGCGAGTTGTCGAAGACCACACCGTCTACCAGGTGGGTACCTACTCCGGCAATCCACTGTCGATGGCGGCGGCGCGAGCCAACCTCGAGAAGGTGCTCACCCCGCAGGCCTACCAGCATCTCGACTACCTCAACGAGCGGCTGCTGACCGGCTCGGAGGCGATCATCGCCGAGTACAACCTGCCCGGATACGCGGTGGGCATCGGCTCGAAGGGCTGTGTGACCTTCTCACCGTCCAAGATCGTCGATTACGAGTCGTACAAGGCGACTCAGGATGTCGCGCTCACGGAGCTGGCCTGGCTGTTCAACATGAACCGGAAGATCTTCATGACCCCGGGACGCGAGGAGGAGTGGACGCTTTCGGTGGTTCACGACGACAAGGCTGTGGACGCATACCTGGAGTGTTTCACCGAGTTCGCTCACACGATCACCCGCTGACGATGGGATCACGATGACTGTTCTGCAGAACTACATAGCCGGCGAATTCGTTGCCTCCACCGGCACACAACTGGTCGATGTCATGAACCCGGCCACCGAGGAAGTGGTCGCCCAGATGCCGGTCGGGCTCGCTGCCGACGTGGATGCTGCCTATTCGGCGGCAGTGGCCGCGAAAGCGACCTGGGGGCGGATGCTGCCCAAGGACCGCCAGTTGGCGCTGCTCAAGATCGCCGATGCGGTGGAGGCCCACTCGTCCGAACTGGTCGAAGCTCAGGCCCGCAATACCGGCCAGCCCAAAGAGCTGATCGCCTCCGAGGAGGTGACGGTGGGCGCCGATCAGTTGCGTTTCTTTGCCGGCGCCGCCCGAATCATGTCCGGCACCGCGTCCGGGGAGTACGCCGACGGCCTCAACTCCGTGCTGCGTCGCGAGCCGATCGGGGTCGTCGGACAGATCACTCCGTGGAACTACCCCTTGATGATGGCCATCTGGAAGATCGGCCCGGCGCTGGCAGCAGGAAACACCATCGTGCTCAAGCCTGCGTCCACCACTCCGGAGTCGACGCTCGTTCTTGCCGGGATCTGCGGTGAGTTCCTACCGCCCGGCACCTTCAACGTGGTGCTCGGCAACTACACCACCGGCAACCTCATCACCTCCTCACCGGTCCCCGGGCTGGTGTCGATCACAGGATCGGTGAAGGCCGGCATCGAGGTCGCCCAGGCCGGCGCTCCGAATCTCACCCAGCAGCATCTGGAGCTGGGCGGCAAAGCACCCTGCGTGGTCTTCGCCGACGCGAACCTGGAGGCCGCGGCAACTGGCATCGCCACCGCCGGGTACTTCAACGCCGGCCAGGACTGCACCGCAGCCTGTCGGGTGCTGGTCGACGAGCAAGTACACGACGAGTTCGTGGCCAAGCTGAAGGCCGCCGCCGAAGAGGCGAAGTACGGCAATCCGGACGAACCGGACCTGCTGTTCGGCCCGCTCAACTCCGCGCGGCAACTCGCATCGGTGCAAGGCTTCATCGACCGGCTGCCGGCTCATGTCGAGATCGTCACCGGCGGTTCGCGAGTGGACCGGGTGGGCTATTTCTTCGCTCCGACAGTGCTTGACGGGGCGCGGCAGGACGACGAGATTACCCAATCCGAGATCTTCGGTCCGGTGATCACCGTGCAGACCTTCGCCGATGAGAACCAGGCCTACGAATACGCGAACGGGGTCGAGTTCGGCTTGGCTTCCAGCGTGTGGACGACAGACCATGCCCGCGCGCTGCGCGCGTCGGCAGCCCTCGACTACGGATGCGTGTGGATCAACACGCACATCCCACTGGTGGCCGAGTTCCCACACGGTGGCTTCAAGCACTCTGGCTACGGCAAAGACCTGTCCATCTATGCCGTGGAAGAGTACACCCGGATTAAGCACGTCATGAGTTCGATGGAGTGAAGTAGAAAAATGAGTGAGCCTTCTTATCGGCTACCGCAACAACGCAGGATCGTCACCGCACTGCCTGGCCCGGTCTCGCTATCCCTGGCCGGACGCCGCAATGCGGTGGTCAGCGCAGGGGTCGCATCCTCGTCGCCTTGCTATGTGGTGGGCGCGGATGGCGGCATCCTGGTGGATGCTGACGGCAATCAGCTGATCGATCTGGGCGCGGGTATCGCGGTCACGACCGTTGGGGCTTCGGCCCCGGCCGTCGTGGCCGCGGTCGCCCAGGCAGCGGCCAACTTTACCCACACCTGTTTCATGGTCAGCCCGTACGAGTCGTATGTCCGGGTTTGCGAGTTGCTGGCGGCGAAGACCCCCGGCACCTTCGCGAAGAAGTCGGCGTTGTTCAACTCGGGATCGGAGGCCGTGGAGAACGCGGTGAAGATCGCCCGCCGGGCGACTGGTCGTGACGCAGTGGTCTGTTTCGATCACGCCTATCATGGCCGGACGGCGCTGGCGATGGCACTCACGGCGAAGCAGGCACCCTATAAGTCCGGGTTCGGGCCATTCCCTGGCGAGGTCTACCGGATGCCGATGAACTACCCGTTCCGTGAGCCGGCCCCCATCGGTGGCGTGGAAGCTGCGCTGCGTGCGATCAATCAGATCGAGATCCAGATCGGCGCAGACCATCTGTCCAGCATCTTGATCGAGCCGATCCAGGGTGAGGGCGGCTTCATCGTCCCAAGCGAGGGGTTCCTGCCCACGCTGGCAGCGTGGTGTCGTGCCAACGACGTCGTCCTGATCGCCGACGAGGTGCAGACTGGATTCTGCCGAACCGGACGCTGGTTCGCCTGCGAGTACGAGGGCGTCGAGCCAGATCTGATCTGCACCGCCAAGGGCATCGCGGGCGGGCTGCCGCTGTCGGCGGTCACCGGACGCGCTGAGCTGATGGATGCGGTTCAACCCGGTGGGCTGGGAGGGACCTACGGCGGCAATCCCATAGCGTGCGCTGCCGCAGTCGCTGCGATTCAGACCATGACCGACTTGAAGCTGGCAGACCGCGCATTGCGCATCGGGGAGATCATCACCGAGGTGCTGGGTCCGCTTCTCGGGTCGGTGGCTACGGTCGGCGAGCTACGTGGCCGTGGCGCCATGCAGGCAATCGAGTTCGTCAAGCCCGGCACCTGGGAACCGAATCCGGCAGTAGCCAAGGCAGTCGCTGCGACCTGCCTGGCTCAAGGGGTGCTGGTGCTCACATGCGGCACCTGGGGCAACATCGTGCGTCTCCTGCCACCGTTGGTGATTGGGGAAGAGTTGCTGCGCGATGGGCTGGAGGTACTCGCCGAGGCAATTCAGCAGCACTCATAGCCTGCTGCGGGTGCCCTCGTCCGAGGGGATTCGCTGAGCAGCTACTGCCGTATCCGGCCCGGTGTTGAAGTGACCGGGCCGGATACGGTCGCACTGCGTCGACCTCCGCGCAACTGCACGATTTCGAAACGAACAATCGGTCCGAGGTGTCGGACGTCGCCAGGCAACGATAGATTCTTCGGTGGCGCCGTTCCGGTAGCCGAGAACAAGGAGACTGCCGTGGACTCTGGCAACATATTCATGCTCGTCGCGATCATGATCTATTTCGCCGCGATGCTCGCCATTGGTTTTTGGGCCAACCGGAGAACCAACGATCTCAGCGACTACATGCTCGGTGGACGCAACCTGTCGCCGACCGTTGCCGCATTGAGCGCTGGGGCATCGGACATGTCAGGGTGGCTGATGATGGGCCTGCCGGGCGCCTTGTATGTGACCGGGCTCGCCGATGCCTGGATCGCGATCGGCCTGACTGCCGGCGGATGGCTGAACTGGAAATTCGTGGCACCGCGGCTGCGCACCTACACCGAGATCGCGCAGAATTCGATCACCATTCCGTCATTCCTGGAGAATCGTCTCAAGGATGGCTCCCGCATGCTGCGGGTGATTGCGGGTTCGCTGATCCTGGTGTTCTTCACGTTCTATGTTTCGAGCGGCATGGTGGCAGGCGGGGTCTTCTTCGAGAACTCGTTCGGCTCGAGCTATCACCTGGGCATGTTGCTGGTGGCCGGGGTGACGGTCGCCTACACCTTGTTCGGCGGGTTTCTCGGAGCGTCGTATACCGACATGATGCAGGGCCTGCTGATGATGGTGGCGTTGCTGCTAGTGCCGATTCTCGGGCTCATCCATGTGGGCGGTCCTGCGGCCATGGTGGACACGGTCACCCAGGTGAATCCGCACGCGTTCTCACTGTTCGCCGGGACATCGGTTGTCGTCGTGGTGTCCGGCTTGGCGTGGGGGTTGGGCTATTTCGGGCAGCCGCACATCATCGTGCGTTTCATGGCGCTGCGTTCGGCTGCGGACGCGACAGCCGGGCGCCGCATCGGCATCGGCTGGATGATCGTGTCGCTGGTGGGCGCTGTCTTCACCGGGCTGACCGGGCTGGCCTACTTCACTCAGCATCCTGATCTCACCTTGGACAATCCCGAGGCAGTCTTCCTGGCGATGGCGCAGCTCGTGTTCCACCCGTTCATCGCCGGGTTCGTGCTCGCGGCGGTGCTGGCCGCGATCATGTCGACGGTGTCGTCGCAGCTGATCGTGTGCTCGTCGGCCCTGGTCGAGGACCTCACCAAGATCGGGCTGAAGCGTGAGCTGAGCCCACGCCTTCAGGTCTGGCTGGGCCGTGGCGGAGTCTTCGTGGTGGCCATCATCGCGATGGCGCTGGCTTGGACGCAGAACAACACCATCCTCAAGCTGGTGGCGTTCGCCTGGGCCGGCTTCGGCGCCAGTTTCGGACCGATCATTCTGCTGTCGCTGTTCTGGAAGCGGCTGACCACGCCGGGCACGATCGCGGGCATGCTGAGCGCCGCCGTGACCGTGTTCGTGTGGCACTACAGCTCGTGGAGCGCACTGTATGAGATCGTGCCGGGGTTCATCGTGAACGTCATTGTCGCGGTCGCGGTGTCGCTGCTGACGAAGGCGCCTGATATCGAGACCGAGTTCGACGAGGCGGCTGAGTTGGCGGCGGCTCGGGCGTTCTGAGGGGGGCTTGGCCCAGCGGCGCTAGACGCCGCCAAGCGCAAGGGGCTCCGTCGAGGCAAACTTGATCTTCGTCACGCAGACGGCAGACTGGACATACTCCCGGCGCGAGCTGGGATGATCCGTTGTTACTCGGAGCAGGCGGAGTGATCCCCGCGCTAGCGGGGCAAGAAGGGCGGCCAGCGCCGTACAAGGCGAGGGCTGCCCTCTCCCAGCATGCAACGTCACCTCCCCACGGCACCATGATGAGCCCCGCCAGCAGATGATCAATTTGTTTCTGGGAGCAGGGGTTAGGGAGGAGGGTTACACCATTGACAACTGCCTTTGCCGCAACTACCTTCTTCTTGAGGAGGCTTCTGATGAGTCCGTTTTACCGTCTCGGTGCGACAGTTTCCGAAGTCTGGGCCAAGTCAAACCGAGAGACAGATGCGTGGATGCCGCTGGTTCAGCACTGCGCTGACACAGCCGAAGTGGCACGCATTTACTGGAATGACCATATGGCCCCCTCAAGTCGCCACGTTGTGGAACGCTGTCTTTCTGAATCGAGCAATTCGGGGGTCGCCGAAGGCCTGGCGCATCGCCTAGCCATCTTCCTCGCCGCGTCACACGACATTGGCAAAGCGAGCCCGGCGTTCGCCGTACAGGTGCCCGCGCTCGCCGATCGAATGAGGCAGGTCGGCTTCACCTTCCCGACGACGGTCACAGACAGTGAACGACGTAGCATGCCTCATTCGACGGTCTCCTATCTACACCTCGAGAACTGGCTCAAGCGCAAGTTCGATCTCCGCACAACAGCAAGGGCGAAGACGCTCGCGATCATTCTGGGTGGCCACCACGGGGTTTACCCCTCCCAGGGCCAAGGCGATATACGCAGCAGGCTCGCCGGCCCTGACCAGATCTGGATAGACACAAGAGATGCCCTGCTAGACGCGGCGCTCAAGACATCGGGGTTGAGCGAGGATGAACTACGCTGGCTGGCCACTGAAGGACTCGACCAGCCAAGCCAGCTTGTCCTGACCGCATTCGTGATCGTCTGCGACTGGATCGCATCAAATGCCGATTTCTTCCCATACGTCACGGACCTCACTCCTGAACAGCGAGCCAGGCGAGCACTAGTGGAACTGAGTCTTCCCGAGCCGTGGCACCCAGCTCCTCCGGACAGCGACATACGACTCTTCGAGGAGCGGTTTGATTTACCTGAGAACGCCGATATCCGACCGGCCCAGCGAGCTGCCATGCGGATCGCGCGCGAGATGTCGCGTCCAGGACTGATCATCATTGAAGCTCCCACCGGCGAGGGAAAGACCGAGGCCGCCTTCTCCGCGGCCGAGATCCTCGCCGCGAAGTTCGGTTGCGGAGGAGCCCTCATTGCGCTTCCGACACAGGCAACCTCCAATGCCATGTTCACTCGAGCGCAGCATTGGCTGCAGAAGTCTGTGCCGAACACGGATGCTGCCAGCATTGCGCTGTGCCATGGTAAGGCTCAATTCAATGACGAGTTCCAGCGACTGCGAGAACCCAAAATCACGTCTGTGCACGATGAAGATGGCTACCGAGTAAGCCAATCCGGACTGCGTGCGCACTGGTGGCTGTCCGGGCGGAAGAAGGCGGCACTTGCTGACTTCGTCGTCGGAACAATCGATCAAGTGCTACTTTCGGCGCTCACATCGCGCCATCTGATGCTGAGGCATCTGGGCATGGCTGGGAAAGTGGTCATCTTGGATGAGGTCCACGCGGCCGACCAATACATGTCTGTCTATCTCGACCGGGCATTGGAGTGGCTTGGCGCGCTCGGCGTACCAGTCATCGCGCTATCTGCGACGCTACCTCCGGCCCGTCGCGCCGAGATGCTCTCGGCCTATCAGAATGGCCGCGGAGATCAACGCGATGATAGGGAGCACACTGCTGAAATTGCCCGCGAAGCCGCAGGCTACCCGCTGCTCACCACCACCGACCTCGCCTCCCCGCCCCGGCCTACACCCCCCTCCGAACGCACCCGGGCAACACGCGTGACGATGCTGGACGAGGATCTTCAGGCTCTCACCGCACAGATCTTGGAGTCGGTGGAAGAAGGCGGATGCGTCGCCGTCATTCACAACACAGTGGATCGTGCTCAACAGACTTACCGGCTCCTGAAGCCTGCGCTGGGAGGTGACGTCGTATTGCTTCATTCGCGATTCATCGCCACGGACCGTTTGGCCAAGGAAGGTCATCTTGTGGAGCTTCTCGGTCCTGGTGGCAGTCATCGGCCCAAGAGGCTTGTTGTTGTGTCAACACAGGTGCTCGAGCAATCCCTCGACCTGGATTTTGATGCGATGTTCACCGACATGGCCCCGATTGACGCCCTGATCCAACGCATGGGGCGCTTGCACCGACATGATCGCCCACCGGAGACTCGTCCGGTTGCCATGCGCGAAGCGAGGGTGACCATCACCGGGTTCGCTCATCGCGACGGCGCGGCGCCGGAGTTCGTGAAGGGCTCCCAGAGAGTGTACGGACAATCACTGCTGCTCCGCAGCATGGCTGTTCTCGAATCACACCTCGCGAAACACCAGGGGCTGGCTAGCCCCGACGACGTCGCGCCGCTCGTCCGCGAGGCATACGACCCGGGACTCTCGGTGCCCGTCGGTTGGGAAGGCAAGTGGGCGGCCGCAGAAATGAAAGCGGAACTAGACCTGAAAGACTTGCGCAAGCGCGCAACGCAGGGCTGTGTTGAACCACCCTCCCATGCCAAAGCGCCCTTACTGGGGTGGGCCGTGTTGCAGGCGCCCGAGAAAGACGAAGAGTCAGCCATCCAAGCGGTTCGGGACACGGCAAACACCATTGAAGCGGTAGTCGTCGTCCGCGGACGGGATGGCCGGATCCGCTCTCTCCCATGGCTCGACGAATATGGGAATGAACAGATCGACCTCGGCACTCAGATCCGCCCGAGTCTGGCGAGAGCCGTGGCCCGGTGCACCGTGAAGCTGCCTTCCTGGATGGCTCAGGGATCACTCGGCGACAGAATTGTCAGTGCTCTGGAAGAAGATGGTTTCGCGACATGGCAAGAATCACCGTGGCTCAAAGGAGAACTCCCCCTGATCCTCGACGAGGACCTTACTCGCGAACTCGACAACTACACCTTGCTCTATGACCATGAACTCGGACTACTAGTCACGAAGGGAAGTCAGGAATGACACCACCCCGCTTCAACTTGATCGACGACCCCTGGCTCATCGTAAGAAACGTCAATGGCGACACCGAGACGGTCTCCATGCACACCGCGTTCGCGCGGGCTCATGAACTCAGACGACTATCAGGAGAGCTGCCCTCCCAAGACTTCGCAGTGCTGCGGATTCTGCTCGCTGTCCTGTACCGCGCAGTTGAGGGATCTGCGCGAGCGGACCCACTCGCATACTGGGCAGAGCTGTGGGCCACCGCCGAGCTGCCCCTGCAGGCCATCGACCAGTACCTCGAAGAGTGGCACGATCATTTCTATCTCTTCGACAAGACCCGGCCCTGGTTCCAAGTCCCCGACTTGGCGGCGACCAATGGTGAAACGAAGCCGGTAGACCTGCTCATCCCCGATTGCCCCATCGCGGGTGGTTTGTTCAGCATGCGCCGCGGGTACAGCTCGATTTCGCCCGCCGAAGCTGCCAGATGGCTGATCCACTGCCAGGCATATGACATTTCCGGTATCAAGTCCGGCGCCGTGGACGATGACCGGGTCAAGGGCGGTAAAGGTTACCCGATCGGAAACGGGTGGGCCGGATGGCTCGGCGGCATCACCGTCACAGGAAGTTCATTGAGAGAGACACTCCTCTTGAACTTCGTGGCGAACAGCTACCAGGATGACGACCTCCCTGTCTGGGAGCTTCCTCAGCTGACTTCCTCAGCTCGCAGGGGTGCCCAGGGAACCGGCCCGGTTTCTCTGTTCAGCTGGCCTCAACGAAGGATCCGGCTTTTCACCAACGATCAGGGCAACGTGTCTTCGGTTCTGGTGTGCAACGGTGACCCGATCGACTACCAGTTCCAGCGCTGGCACGAGGTCATGACTGGTTGGCGGCACAGCGTTCCTCAGTCGAAGAAGTTCAACACCCAGGTTTACATGCCGCGCCAGTTCATCCCGACTGAGAAGCTGTGGCGCGGTCTGGATGCACTACTCCCGGTTCTTCAATCGGACGCGCAGTACCTCCCCGCCAAGGTGCTGGACTGGTCTGCCAAGCTTGCTGAGGACGGAATCTTGCCTGACGACCACCTCACGGAAATCGAAACTGTAGGCGTTACCTATGGCGCTCAGTCCGCCTCATGGGACGAGATCTTCAGCGACAAACTCGCCTTCAATGTGCGGCTAGCCGCTTCCCACAGCTTCCCAGCCAAAGAGATCGTTTTCTCGGCAGTCGCCCGCGCCGTCGAGGCAATAAACGCACTTGGTTCACTGGCTGGCAACCTGCAAGTTGCGGCGGGAGGAGACTACGACTCGGCCGCCGCTGCCGCCCGCGGGAGCGGCTTCACCGAAACCGACTCGGACTTCCGCACATGGCTAGCCGCCTTCGATCCCGAAGGTGATCTCGAAGGCCAGCTGCAGCAGTTCACTGATGCTGCCCGAGACCGCATACTGCGTCTGGCAGAGGGATACCTCCGAGAGGCAGGTCCCACCGCGTGGGTTGGACGCAAAGTCACCAGGAACAGGCAGGAACACGTCATCAATACGGGGCAAGCCGACTCATGGTTCCGCAGATCTCTAGCAAGAGCACTTCCATACGCCCCATCCGAAGAAGGAGTCAATGCATGACTACACCATCGGTCAAACCAAGACTGAACCCATGGGATCTCCCCAGAACCAACCTTGGCAAGTACATATCCCGACGCGCCGCCGAGCTACAGAGTCGCTACCTGGCCCAGGATGCCACCGCCAAGGCGACGCTGGCGCAACTACGCAATGGAATCAGGCGCCCGATCGGCAATGATGTCCTAGCCTGGGGCGCCATCTTCGACGGGTTCCCCCCTGAGCTCACTGGTCGAAGTGACGAACCGAATCGCGCCGAAGTTGCCGCACACGCGGCGCTCTCGCTGTTCGCAATTCATATGCAGTCCGCTCGAGAGCCCATGCACCTGAACGGCGTGGGTCTCGGCCGCGCCGTCCGCCGCCTATCGAGATCACCGGACGAAAGCGACCCGTCATCACCTGTGATGCGTCGATTCCACGCTCTCGGGACGTCGGTCGATCTGCCAGAGACCCTCCACCATGCACGCGGACTCGTCCAGCAGCTGCGAGCGGCAGGAATTGGGCTTGACTACGGTCGACTCGCCGAGGACTTCGCCGGCCTGCAGTCACCCGAGCGGGCGGATGGGGTCCGGCTGCGCTGGGCTCGTGACCTGTACCGCCTTGATCCAACACCCAACGACGACAACCCCAATGAACTCAAGGAAGAGAACTGATATGACCAACACTTTCGTCGACCTGCACGTCATCCAGACCGTGCCGCCGAGCAACATCAACCGCGATGACACGGGCAGCCCAAAGACAGCAACATTTGGTGGGGTGCGTCGTGCGCGAGTATCCAGCCAGGCTTGGAAACGCGCGGTGCGTGAGCAGTTCAAGACCGAACTCGATCCCAACCAACTTGGGGAGCGAACTTTGCTCGTGGTCGACCGAATCGCCGAAATCGTCAAGGAACTCAACCCAGGGCTCAAGGACCGAGCAGTCGAGTTGAGCAAAGCGGCAGTGAAGGCGGCGGGGATTGACGTTAAGCCTCAGAAAGTCAAGCTCAGCGGCGGCGAGACCACCGAGAGAGAGCAAACGGGCTATCTGCTGTTCGCCAGCCGTCCTCAGATGCGAGCCCTCGCCGAACTAATTGTGTCGAACCCCGATTCAATTCCGTCCAAGAAGGATGCGAAGAAGGCTCTCACTGATGGCGTTTCCATTGACGTTGCACTCTTCGGCCGAATGATCGCAGATGCCCCGGACTTGAACGTTGACGCCTGCGCGCAGGTCGCTCATGCACTGAGTGTGCACTCCGTGGAAAGCGAATTCGACTATTTCACTGCCGTGGACGACAACAAGTCGGACGAGAACGCGGGCGCCGGAATGATTGGAACGATCGAGTTCAATTCGTCGACGTTGTATCGCTATGCCAGTATCAACGCGACCGAGCTTGCCCGCGTGCTTGGTAGCGCTGAGGCGGCAGCAAGGGCGGTCGGAGCGTTCACTCGCGCATTCATCACCTCAATGCCCACTGGCAAGCAGAACACCTTCGCGAACCGTACCTTGCCGGACTTCGTCCTGCTGTCCATTCGTGATGATCAACCGGTCAATCTCGTGGGTGCCTTTGAACAGCCGATTTCCACCACTGCTGGGCGAGTCGCTGAGGCCGCTGCGAGACTGGTCAAACGCGATCGCGACATTGACCAGGCGTATGGCACTCATCCGGTCACGGAGATGGCCCTCGCAGTCGGCGATGCTGCCTCGGCTCTGCGCGATCATGACGAGATTGAGCGCGGGTCTCTGGACGATCTCGCGCGGCAAGCGAGCGAAGTGGTCGCGGAACGCACTCGGGGTTTGTGATGACAACATTGGTCCTCAAGCTGGCTGGGCCCCTGCAATCGTGGGGAGATACCAGCCGGTTCAATCTCAGACACACACGTGAAGAGCCGACGAAGAGCGGGGTACTCGGGCTGCTTGCCGCAGCGCACGGCCGGCGGCGCACCGATCCGATCGAGGACCTACTCGGTCTCCGCTTCGGCGTCCGAACTGACCAGCGAGGGACAGTGCTGCGCGATTTCCAAACTGAGATTGATTGGCGAACAGGTAAGTCAAAGCCGCTCACTCACCGTTACTATCTCGCAGACGCGATATTCCTGGCCGCTGTCGAAGGTGACGAATCGTTGGTTTCTGCACTCTACGAGGCGCTGCTGCACCCCACTTTTCCTCTCTATTTGGGACGCAGATCCTGCCCCCCGTCCGATCGTGTACTCGTTGGCCTCCGGGATCTGCCGTTCGACGACGTCCTCAGGACGGAGCCTTGGATAGCGAGTGAACGTTTTCGTAGGCTTCAGCCGGCCGAGGGGGTCCGTCTACCCATCGCGCGTGATTCTCTGCCGGGCGAGGTTCCCCACGATTCCGTCCATGACATTCCGCTGTCATTCGATGTGCGACACCGCGACTATGGGTGGCGGGAGATCGTCCGAGAATTCAGCAAGCCGGTAGTGAACGAGATCGGACGGCCGCTGGCGCACGATCCCTTCGCATTGATTGAGGAGCAATGATGTTCCTGACACGAATCGAGGTCGATCCGATGCGGCGGAAAGCTCGTCAGCTGCTCGCTGATCCTCAAGCCATGCATGCATGTGTTATGAGAGCGTGCGCCGCTGGCGAATCCGCTTCGGCAGAAGGGCGAGTCCTGTGGAGAGTGGACCAGGATGCCAACCGAATCATGCTCTACATGGTCAGCCCCTGGTCCCCTCATGCCGAAGAATTGCAGAGTCAGATCGGTTGGAGCGAAGGGGCGGCAGTGCAGACAGCTGACTATGAGCCGTTCTTGAAGAAGCTGAATCCAGGCCAAACATACGCATTTCGTTTGACAGCGAACCCCACGCATGTGGTTACCGAGGAGAATGGCGCGAAGCGGCGCTTCGGACATGTCACGGAAGCTCAGCAACGTCAGTGGCTGCTCGATAGATGCGAGGCGAACGGATTCAGGATTCGCACCTGCGACGGCGGAGGCGATGAACCGATCCCCGAACTGGTTACTCGCGATCGAACCATCAAGACCTTTCGTAGGAAAGGTCGTCCGGTCACCATAACGGTGGCCTCGTTCTCCGGTGCTCTGGAGATCGTGGACGCCGATCTGCTCAGATCGTCGTTGACGAACGGGATCGGTCGTGCCAAGGCCTACGGCTGTGGCTTGCTCACGCTGGCACGGTGATCATGAAGCCGATTCCTGGAGTCCGGCCTAGTCAGGTGCGCGAACTCACGCGTGCGCAAGATCGCTTGTCATTCTTGTACCTGGAGCACTGCATACTAGGTCGCGATTCCAACGCGCTGACTGCCACTGACTCCCGCGGCACCCTACATATCCCGTCAGCGTCTTTAGGGGTCCTAATGCTGGGACCGGGAACGAACATCACGCATCAGGCAATGGTGCTACTTGGCGACAGCGGTGCCAGTATCGTCTGGGTAGGTGAACAAGGGGTGCGCTATTACGCCTCTGGGCGCTCACTCGCCCGATCGTCACGGCTGATTGAGGCACAGGCTCGTCTGGTTTCCGGACGGCTAACCCGTCTCGAAGTTGCGAGACAGATGTATGAGATGAGGTTCGCCGGCGAAGACACCAGCGGCCTCACGATGCAGCAACTCCGAGGGAGGGAGGGCGCGCGCATCCGAGGGGTTTACCGCGATTCAGCAAGCCAGTATGGCGTGGAGTGGACTCGCCGTGATTACAGCCCTGACGACTTCGCCAATTCGAATCCGATCAATCAGGCACTCTCCGCCGCACACGCGTGTCTATATGGCGTTGTCCATGCGGTCATTGTGGCTCTCGGCTGTTCTCCGGCATTGGGATTTGTGCACAGCGGACACGAATTGAGCTTTGTGTACGACGTTGCCGATCTGTACAAGGCTGACATCACAATTCCGCTGGCATTTCAGGTCGTTGGAGAGCTCCAGGGAACTTGGAGCAGCGATGCGGACGAAGCTCCCTCGATGGAATCGGAGTTCGACGACTTGCCGGGAATCACACGTCGTCGCGTCCGGGACGCTATCAGCGATGGAAAGATACTGGCTCGCTGCACACGAGATATTCGTTCGTTGCTCCTCCCTGACGATCCGATAGAGGAAGACGAGAAGGATGCTGTTGTCTTGACGCTGTGGGATGAGAAAGTTGGCAGAGTCGCTGCCGGGGCAAACTACTCCGATGGCACACCAGACGAGGTCGACTTTTGATAGTGCTAGTTCTCACCGCATGCCCTCAGGGGCTGCGAGGGTCGCTGACCCGCTGGCTTCTCGAGATCAGTCCTGGCGTTTTCGTGGGGCATGTGAGTGCCCGAGTACGCGATGCATTGTGGGCACAAACCATGGACATGATCAAAGATGGCAAGGCCATAATGGTCTATCCCGCGAAGAACGAGCAGGGGTTCGAGTTCAAGACCCATCGACATGACTGGGATCTCGTCGACGTCGACGGAATACGGTTGCTGCAACGTCCAAGCCAGGACAGCGCAGGGAAGCCAACCATGCGCCATGGCTGGAGTAAGGCCAGCCACTACCGCCGGCGCCGTGGCTGACGAAGAGAGACTCTAGATCTCCCGAGACTGCGGTATTCTTGCTTGTCAAGAAGTGTGCTCCCCGCGCAGGCGGGGATGATCCCCGAACCCCGGCTACCGGACTGGGCAAACAATCGTGCTCCCCGCGCAGGCGGGGATGATCCCACGGGTGGGGGTCGTTGTCTAGTCCTAGTGAAGTGCTCCCCGCGCAGGCGGGGATGATCCGGCGACGACGCCTCTGAGCTGTTTGATCTGTTGGTGCTCCCCGCGCAGGCGGGGATGATCCTGTCAGAAAGACTCACTGCCCTCGGGGCCATAGGTGCTCCCCGCGCAGGCGGGGATGATCCGTTGGGTACTCTGGGGACCAGAAGGGCGGGCCAGTGCTCCCCGCGCAGGCGGGGATGATCCTCTAACACCAGACAGGGCTCCCAGCCGGCGCCGGTGCTCCCCGCGCAGGCGGGGATGATCCGCCGGACGGCTGTCCGGCGAGGCGATCGACGTGGTGCTCCCCGCGCAGGCGGGGATGATCCCTGCATGCTATCAAGGTGCTATCTACGTGTCATGTGCTCCCCGCGCAGGCGGGGATGATCCCGGCGACCTGCCATGGCCAGGCGCGTGGCCAATGTGCTCCCCGCGCAGGCGGGGATGATCCTTGCGACGCGACAAGGCCGGACTGCTTGAGCGCGTGCTCCCCGCGCAGGCGGGGATGATCCCCGGCACTGCGAGCAGGGCAGGGATTCGCTGGCGTGCTCCCCGCGCAGGCGGGGATGATCCTGCGGCAGCCTCCGACTGGGTTGCTCGGCGGGTGTGCTCCCCGCGCAGGCGGGGATGATCCCTTCCGCCGGCGAGATGGCCACGATCAGTCCTCGTGCTCCCCGCGCAGGCGGGGATGATCCGAGTTCTGGCGCAGCCGCGACATCGCCCATCTGGTGCTCCCCGCGCAGGCGGGGATGATCCCTACAACAACGCGGTGGGGAACGGCAGCCAGTAGTGCTCCCCGCGCAGGCGGGGATGATCCCGGCGCGATCTCGCCCGTGCGGGTGTTGACCACGTGCTCCCCGCGCAGGCGGGGATGATCCGGTCGCGTCGAGCGTTTCGAAGGCTTCTCTGGCGTGCTCCCCGCGCAGGCGGGGATGATCCGGCGCTGCTGGTGCCTGTCGAGGGCCGGGACGGGTGCTCCCCGCGCAGGCGGGGATGATCCCATCGCGCGGCGTCTCGGCTACAGCAGCGAGCAGTGCTCCCCGCGCAGGCGGGGATGATCCTCGTCATAATCTTGCGTGCATATGAGCGCGCGCGTGCTCCCCGCGCAGGCGGGGATGATCCGGCTGCGGCTTCGGGCTTGTCGGATCGGATCACGTGCTCCCCGCGCAGGCGGGGATGATCCTGTGTGGCTGCCCTCCGAATCATACTTGGAAGGGTGCTCCCCGCGCAGGCGGGGATGATCCTCCGGCTGCGACCTCCG
This sequence comes from Propionibacterium sp., assembly GCA_012517405.1. Taxonomy (GTDB): domain Bacteria; phylum Actinomycetota; class Actinomycetes; order Propionibacteriales; family Propionibacteriaceae; genus Brooklawnia; species Brooklawnia propionicigenes. Next base: position 7,090 of record JAAYVB010000003.1, on the reverse strand, counting down.
GTGGCAGGTCCACCGCGTGCTCCCCGCGCAGGCGGGGATGATCCTGGCCACCACACGGAGCAACCGAAACTAGTTGAGTGCTCCCCGCGCAGGCGGGGATGATCCCAGCTTCTGCTCAACCAGGCCAAGCACATGCTGGTGCTCCCCGCGCAGGCGGGGATGATCCGGTACTCTCGAGCGCTACCGTCTGGGTCCGCGAGTGCTCCCCGCGCAGGCGGGGATGATCCCAAGCTCCAAAGCCTCGCCCTGCCCGCCGTCGCGTGCTCCCCGCGCAGGCGGGGATGATCCCCGGATCAGGTTACCCGAAACACCCTTCTGATGGTGCTCCCCGCGCAGGCGGGGATGATCCTTCATCCCATCGTGGAGGCGCTCGGCGCTGGCCGTGCTCCCCGCGCAGGCGGGGATGATCCGGCGCTGCGATAAAAGGGTTGCGAACCCCTTCAGTGCTCCCCGCGCAGGCGGGGATGATCCCTGCTGGTTGCGGGTCAGGCCGGGCACGTCGGTGTGCTCCCCGCGCAGGCGGGGATGATCCCTCACCCAGTCACCAGAAGGACGCTGAACCATGGTGCTCCCCGCGCAGGCGGGGATGATCCGTCGAACCGGCCCTTTACACGCCACCCGTGATCGTGCTCCCCGCGCAGGCGGGGATGATCCCCAGGCCGTCATGGCTTGGCGTGCACTCGACCAGTGCTCCCCGCGCAGGCGGGGATGATCCCATAATTAGGAGCATAAGAAATAATCCGACCATGTGCTCCCCGCGCAGGCGGGGATGATCCCAGTGCATTGAATATCGCCAACGATGCACAAACGTGCTCCCCGCGCAGGCGGGGATGATCCCATCGAGTCCGCCTACGCCGTGATCGACGCCGAGTGCTCCCCGCGCAGGCGGGGATGATCCGGCGTGGCTCAGTGAGCAGGTCAACTACCGCGGGTGCTCCCCGCGCAGGCGGGGATGATCCGACGAGGTTTTCCCGTAAGGGCAGGGCTGAGCAGTGCTCCCCGCGCAGGCGGGGATGATCCCAAGCAGGGCGAGACGATCTGTGAGTACTCCGAGTGCTCCCCGCGCAGGCGGGGATGATCCGGAGCGCCATGAACGGCGCGGAGTTTAAGGTGCGTGCTCCCCGCGCAGGCGGGGATGATCCTGGCCGAGGACTGGCCGGAATAGATGGTCAAGCGTGCTCCCCGCGCAGGCGGGGATGATCCGAAGCGGGCCGCAAAAATGACGGTCACCGACCTGTGCTCCCCGCGCAGGCGGGGATGATCCCGGCGAGGCGCCTCCAGCGCCGATGGGTGTGATGTGCTCCCCGCGCAGGCGGGGATGATCCGTCTTCATCGGGTCCACCTCGCTACGCTCCGCCGTGCTCCCCGCGCAGGCGGGGATGATCCGGCCGACCGCAAGCGAACGCAGGCGGTGCTGGGGTGCTCCCCGCGCAGGCGGGGATGATCCTCGGGGCAGGGATCAGCCACCCAATCGGATGACGTGCTCCCCGCGCAGGCGGGGATGATCCGCCGACGTCAAGCAGTACCTACGTGACCGTGTACTGCTCCCCGCGCAGGCGGGGATGATCCCGCATGTCCATCGGGTGGGATGCCTACGGATGGGTGCTCCCCGCGCAGGCGGGGATGATCCCTCCAACAACGCGGTCGGGCACGGCAGCCAGCGGTGCTCCCCGCGCAGGCGGGGATGATCCCTGCGGATAACACGCGCGCCCACGAAACTGCACGTGCTCCCCGCGCAGGCGGGGATGATCCGACGATGAGTGACATCATCCTGACCAGACTGGCGTGCTCCCCGCGCAGGCGGGGATGATCCGATCAGCAGCATCGGCGGCAACGGCAAGACCGAGTGCTCCCCGCGCAGGCGGGGATGATCCTGAAACCGGGCTGCTGATGCCCTACTACGGGCAGTGCTCCCCGCGCAGGCGGGGATGATCCCGGCTTGCGGGGTCATCGAGTCCGCGAACTTTCGTGCTCCCCGCGCAGGCGGGGATGATCCCTCGATCGCGAGCCCGCGACGGCCGCGCCGGACGTGCTCCCCGCGCAGGCGGGGATGATCCTGTCCATCCACACCGGCAGGAAATGCCCGTCGGGTGCTCCCCGCGCAGGCGGGGATGATCCCTGCCGCTTGATCAGATGTCCCAGCTGTTCACCGTGCTCCCCGCGCAGGCGGGGATGATCCCACCAATCACCCGAACGCCAGGCACATCCTGGCGTGCTCCCCGCGCAGGCGGGGATGATCCGCCCGGTTCGGCCTTGGTGCCTTTGCCGTGGTTGTGCTCCCCGCGCAGGCGGGGATGATCCGCGGTCGACCTCGGACGCCAGTGTGACTCCAGTGTGCTCCCCGCGCAGGCGGGGATGATCCCGGGCCGTCGGTAATGCCGAGCGCCTGCGCCATGTGCTCCCCGCGCAGGCGGGGATGATCCTGTACACCGCTACAAATCGCGCCATAGCCATCCGTGCTCCCCGCGCAGGCGGGGATGATCCCCAGGCGGTCGCGTACTCGCATCGCCAACCCTCGGTGCTCCCCGCGCAGGCGGGGATGATCCTTGTGCGTGATGTTGCGGTTGGCGATCGGTTGGGTGCTCCCCGCGCAGGCGGGGATGATCCGCTGATCCCGCCGAGCAGCAGCACGGTCAGATCGTGCTCCCCGCGCAGGCGGGGATGATCCCGGGATTAAGACGGTCATCGCCGTCGCCGTGACGTGCTCCCCGCGCAGGCGGGGATGATCCCGACTGCGGAGGCGGCATCCACGCCTGCCCCACGTGCTCCCCGCGCAGGCGGGGATGATCCGTCCGCGGGTGACAGTTGCATCAGCCGGGCGAAGTGCTCCCCGCGCAGGCGGGGATGATCCGCAGGCTGCGATCGAGCAGATCGGCCCGCGGTTGTGCTCCCCGCGCAGGCGGGGATGATCCCATGCGGCCAGTCAAGGAGGCCACAGTCCTGGTGTGCTCCCCGCGCAGGCGGGGATGATCCCTGCCACCACCGGCTACGCCGGCTGGTCATGTGGTGCTCCCCGCGCAGGCGGGGATGATCCTCTGGGCTCCTTGCAGCAGCATGAAGTCGACATGTGCTCCCCGCGCAGGCGGGGATGATCCCGACCTGTATCGCCTCGATCGGGAGACGAAGGCGTGCTCCCCGCGCAGGCGGGGATGATCCCATTCTCTGGTGGACGAATACCAAGAAATGTCTGTGCTCCCCGCGCAGGCGGGGATGATCCTGCTCAATTGTTCAAGCGTCAATCGTTATCGGTGTGCTCCCCGCGCAGGCGGGGATGATCCGACGATCGATCAGTGCATCCCACCCACAATCGTGTGCTCCCCGCGCAGGCGGGGATGATCCCTGGCCGATCCAGTCGACCATTTGCTTGGCCAAGTGCTCCCCGCGCAGGCGGGGATGATCCGGCCGACCGGGTGAAGACCCAGGTCGTGCTGGGGTGCTCCCCGCGCAGGCGGGGATGATCCCCTCAGGCGTGCGGGCATCGGCTGCCGCCTGCGGTGCTCCCCGCGCAGGCGGGGATGATCCTCCCCGGTAGTGGTCGAGTGGTCAGCCGCCTGTGTGCTCCCCGCGCAGGCGGGGATGATCCCGCAATGCTCGTGACAGTGGAGGTTTGACAATGGTGCTCCCCGCGCAGGCGGGGATGATCCGATCTCAGCGACCGCGTTGACACTCGACGAGCGGTGCTCCCCGCGCAGGCGGGGATGATCCGTACGCCACCAAGAACTTTCAGAGCATCTTCGCGTGCTCCCCGCGCAGGCGGGGATGATCCGAAAGAGATCCGGCGACCCGCCTGTGGGTTCGCGTGCTCCCCGCGCAGGCGGGGATGATCCCTCCGCGTTGCTGTAGCCGGCGTCGGTGAACCCGTGCTCCCCGCGCAGGCGGGGATGATCCCGCGGCCACGCGATCATCTTTCCGACCGAAGATGTGCTCCCCGCGCAGGCGGGGATGATCCTATCGCGGCCTTGGTGGCGATGGCCAGGTCGACGTGCTCCCCGCGCAGGCGGGGATGATCCCAGATCGCCGTCAGGGCCGAACTCGCTTACGACGTGCTCCCCGCGCAGGCGGGGATGATCCGGCTCGGCTAGCGGGTATGCCGCTAGCCGATCTGTGCTCCCCGCGCAGGCGGGGATGATCCCACGTGTGGGAGTCATTGTCTAGTCCTAGTGAAGTGCTCCCCGCGCAGGCGGGGATGATCCCTGTCAGATTGCCTATCGCGAACTGCGAATCCAGTGCTCCCCGCGCAGGCGGGGATGATCCTGGCGGCGTAGTCGAGGGCTCGTACGGGTCCGAGGTGCTCCCCGCGCAGGCGGGGATGATCCCGTGGGTATCGCGCTTGGCGCGCACTTGGTGACGTGCTCCCCGCGCAGGCGGGGATGATCCCTTCATCGTCGTTGACGAATGCACCGAAGAGGTGTGCTCCCCGCGCAGGCGGGGATGATCCTCGCGCTGCGGGCGGCCGGCTGGGATCTGCGCGGTGCTCCCCGCGCAGGCGGGGATGATCCCCTTGCGCAATTCCCAGCAACTGATGCTGCACTGTGCTCCCCGCGCAGGCGGGGATGATCCGGATTCTGGGTGGCAGTCGGGTGGAACGAAACCGTGCTCCCCGCGCAGGCGGGGATGATCCCTCATGTCCGCGACCGCAGGTGTCGGGCAGTGGGTGCTCCCCGCGCAGGCGGGGATGATCCCGACGCGCTGGCGGTACCGCGCACGCGGTGGCAGGCACGGCGTGCTCCCCGCGCAGGCGGGGATGATCCCTGATCGCGCGCGGTCTGTGGTTGAGTTGCTCAGTGCTCCCCGCGCAGGCGGGGATGATCCCGGGAGCGCGCCGGTAACCTTGGCTCCCGAACCGTGCTCCCCGCGCAGGCGGGGATGATCCTATCAACGACAACGTCACCGATAGGATCGTAGAGTGCTCCCCGCGCAGGCGGGGATGATCCTGTAAACGACACTTTGCTTACGACGAACCGACAGTGCTCCCCGCGCAGGCGGGGATGATCCCACGAATCCGCCGGCTGTTTTCGGTGTGGCACGGTGCTCCCCGCGCAGGCGGGGATGATCCCGATTGAGCGACCATTCAGCCGACTGGTGGGCAGTGCTCCCCGCGCAGGCGGGGATGATCCCCGACCCGTATTTACGAGTAGGTTTAACATTACGTGCTCCCCGCGCAGGCGGGGATGATCCGCCGAGCAGCTATCGCAGACTTTCGGCTGCGTCGTGCTCCCCGCGCAGGCGGGGATGATCCCCACTGGGATCTCGCGATCGAAACGCACAACACGTGCTCCCCGCGCAGGCGGGGATGATCCTGCGAGCCCACCGCTGCGACGCATCCGCTGCAAGTGCTCCCCGCGCAGGCGGGGATGATCCCCGTGGATCAGCGCACCACCAGCATCCCGCAGTGTGCTCCCCGCGCAGGCGGGGATGATCCGGCCGCGCTTAAGGCGATGGGTTTGAACCCGGACGGTGCTCCCCGCGCAGGCGGGGATGATCCTCAGCGCGATCTCGACGACGGTGAAAGGTGCCCGTGCTCCCCGCGCAGGCGGGGATGATCCCGCGCACCTCTACAAGGCTGTCGACGACTCCCTGTGCTCCCCGCGCAGGCGGGGATGATCCGGACCGGGCGACGCTCGCCGGGTCGGGCGGCGGGTGCTCCCCGCGCAGGCGGGGATGATCCCCTCCGCGGCGTCACGATCGATGACGACGGCAAGTGCTCCCCGCGCAGGCGGGGATGATCCCGGCTCCTCTGAGCCGCCCAACTTCTGGCTAGCGTGCTCCCCGCGCAGGCGGGGATGATCCTCGATCTTCCGCAGCGTCATGCCATCCTCAAGGGTGCTCCCCGCGCAGGCGGGGATGATCCCGGCTGGTCGGAGTCGTCAAACGTCCAGTCAGCGTGCTCCCCGCGCAGGCGGGGATGATCCCACAGGCAATGCGATCGCCTACCCGTCATACCTGTGCTCCCCGCGCAGGCGGGGATGATCCGATAGCGACGTCCTGTCGGGTCGGCGTGGTCATGTGCTCCCCGCGCAGGCGGGGATGATCCTGAGTTGCGCGAGCTGGAGGTGTACGAGTTTTCCGTGCTCCCCGCGCAGGCGGGGATGATCCAATTTGACGCTCGCCGCCGCGCCCACTTCGGGTAGGTGCTCCCCGCGCAGGCGGGGATGATCCCTCGACTTCTTGCCCTGCTCACCCGCTTCCTTCGTGCTCCCCGCGCAGGCGGGGATGATCCCTTATTCAAGAATTTTTGGTGGATAAGGGTTACGTGCTCCCCGCGCAGGCGGGGATGATCCTCCCGCTGGGTTGCCCCGGGTATGGGATCCGAGGTGCTCCCCGCGCAGGCGGGGACGATCCGTTGGCCATGAGCATGGAGGATCTGTGCCCTGAGTGCTCCCCGCGCAGGCGGGGATGATCCCTGCTCTGGCCCGATTTCAGGCTGCGAACCTGGGTGCTCCCCGCGCAGGCGGGGATGATCCGAGCTGGCCCTTACCTCGCGTCGAGGACACCTGGTGCTCCCCGCGCAGGCGGGGATGATCCGTGGATCACCGAGCGGGCCCGGATGAACCTGATGTGCTCCCCGCGCAGGCGGGGATGATCCCTGCCCCTGCTCCACGAGCGACCGCACGCGAGGGTGCTCCCCGCGCAGGCGGGGATGATCCGCTTTCCCGTCAGATCCCCGACCTGGCCTTCAAGTGCTCCCCGCGCAGGCGGGGATGATCCTATAGATGGTTATCGATCCACCCAACTGCTGAAGTGCTCCCCGCGCAGGCGGGGATGATCCCGACGATGCGGCCAAGGCGATGCTCACAACACCGTGCTCCCCGCGCAGGCGGGGATGATCCTCCGGTGCCGTCTGCCTGCGGTGCTAGCCCATGGTGCTCCCCGCGCAGGCGGGGATGGTCCCTCGAGGAGTTTGGCGGTCATCGTGCGGCCTCCGTGCTCCCCGCGCACGCGGGGATGATCCCTCGAGGAGTTTGGCGGTCATCGTGGAGTGTTCCCGATAAAGTGGATAGCTGTTTAGGCTGCGAGTTCAAGTATGTTTCTGTAGCCTAGCTCATATTCTTGCGGTGTCAAGTATCCGAGCGTTGAATGGCGACGAGTC
>JAAYVB010000016.1 GCA_012517405.1 Propionibacterium sp. | reverse complement strand
GATCGCCCGCAAGCTGGGAACCCCCAAGGACCATACCCCTCGTATCCGGGCCGGATTGAATTTCTGCGTCCGTGAAGCCCTGGACAATGGCCACTGCTGGATCGAATACGAGGATCTGGTCGACCAGGCCAATCTACTGCTGGTCATGGATGCCCTGGATAGCCGGGTTCGTATCGAGAGCGCCCTCGACGCGCTCATCGAAGAACAGGCGCTTTCCTGCGATTCCCACGGCGGGCGTTTCGTGGTCGCTTTGCCCGAGATCGTCCGCATGGAGCGGGAGCTGGCCTCGCTGTTCGGTCAGGCCGAAACACCCAACCCGCATTTCCACTCCGTCAAGAAACTCGATGCTCTGATTCGGCGCTGCGCGGCGACGCTGAACGAGAAGCAGCTCGACGCAGTGCGCTCGGCCCTCAATCACAACATCAGCCTGATCTCGGGTGGAGCCGGTTCGGGCAAGAGCTACACCATCTCGGTCATCAACACCATCTGCGAGGAGAGCGATCTGGAGGTCGTGCTCGCCGCGCCGACCGGTAAGGCCGCCAAGCGCCTGGAGGAAGTCAGCGGTCGCAGCGGCACCACCATTCACCGCCTGCTCGGCTATGACGGCAAGGGTTTCTCGCGCAGCAAGGAGAATCCCATCGATGCCGATGTCCTGGTGGTCGACGAGTTTTCGATGGTGGACGTGCCGTTGGCCTGGCACCTGTTCGAGGCGGTCGATCTGTCGCGGACCACGGTGCTGCTGGTCGGGGACCACAACCAGCTTCCGCCGGTGGGACCCGGAAACATCCTGCGCGATCTGATTCAGACACGCGCCATCCCCACGGTCATTCTCGACAAGGTTGTGCGCCAGGCTGGCGTCCTCAAGGAGAACTGCACCGCCGTTCTCAAGGGCGAGGTGCGCAAGACCAGCGAGGCGTCGGTATCTGGATGCCGGGATTGGTACCTGGTGGATCAGTTCACCGACCCGATGGCGGCACGCTCGTTCCTGCTGGAGCTGTTTCAGGAGCGGCTCGACGCCCTGGGTTTCGACATCATCAAGGACGTGCAGGTGCTGACGCCGACCCACAAGGGGCCGCTCGGCACCAAAGAACTGAACGAGGAGCTGCAGCGGCTCATCCAGCGCAAACGCTGGAACACCGAGGTGCCGCCGGTCGCCATGGGACGCCGCGCCCCGTTTCTCAAGCACGACAAGGTCATCCAGACCCGGAACAACTACGACCTGAACGTGATGAATGGTGCCATCGGCTATGTGGTCGATGTCCTCGCGAACGGCACACTGGTCATCGACTTCGACGGTATGCAGGTGGAGCTGGAGAAGGGGTCGCCCGACCTGCAGGATCTGCAACTCGCCTATGCGCTCACCATCCACAAAACCCAGGGTTCCGAGTTCCCCTGCGCCGTGGTGGTGGTCCACAAGGCGCATTCCTTCATGCACCACCGCAATCTGCTCTACACCGGGGTGACCCGCGCCCGGCGCACCGCCATTGTTCTGGGTGATCACTGGGGCATCCAGAACTGCGCCAAGCGGTGTCAAGTGGATGACCGCCGGACCTTCCTGCCCTTGTTTCTGGACGCCGCCCAGCACGCGGAAGCCGATTTCGCCCGTGTCGCGGAGGCCGAATGAGTATGGGCGGAACGGAT
>JAAYVB010000017.1 GCA_012517405.1 Propionibacterium sp. | reverse complement strand
TGTTGAAGGAATCCTCGACCTCGACCTCAGTCTCGGTATTGAACGAATCCTCGACGCCAACCTCGACCTCGGTCTCGGTATTGAAGGACTCTTCAATCTCTATGTCGTTGTTCGACGAAATGTCATCAGCCACAGTTCTTGCCTTTCCCCGGGACCTCGGTGGGCCAGATGGATGAGTGGAAGCCTCAGGAAAAAAGTCTGCGCGAGTCGTCGCCCCGGTACATCGGGGCTTATCCCGAAACCCCCGGCCCCTACCTAGGGGGTTGGGGCACGAGGGGTCGGGGGTTCTGGGGGATTGCTACTGGCCGCCCGCGATCACCCGGGGACGTGCGTCGGCCTTGGGCGGGGTCCACACGCGGGCATCCGCGGCGACCTGGTCTCCGGAGCGAATGTCCTTCACCTCTCCGCTCACGCCGCCGAACCAGACATACGGGATGCCGCGCCGATCGGCGTAGCGGATCTGCTTGCCGTACTTGTCGGCCTTGGGGGCCACCTCGCAGGCGATTCCCCGGCCTCGCAGCGCCGCCGCCACCTGCATCGCGGTGGTGCGGGTCTGCTCGGCGTCCACGGCCACCACCACACAACTCGGCACGCTGCGCGAGGCGGTCAGCTCTCCCCTGGCCAGCAGCGGCATCAGCAGCCGGGTCAGACCCAACGAGATCCCCACCCCCGGATAGGTGCGCTTGCCGTCGGTGGCCAGCGAGTCATAGCGCCCACCCGAGCTGATCGAGCCGAGGTGCTCATGGCCGACCAGTACCGTTTCGTAGACGGTGCCGGTGTAGTAGTCCAGCCCCCGCGCGATCTTCAGATCGGCGACCATCCGGCCCGGCACCTGGATCCGTGCGGCGTTGATCACCTGCGCCAACGCGTCCAGGCCCTCGTCCAGCATCTCGCTGTGCACGCCGAGTTCGCGGACCCGCCCGACGAACGAGTCGTCCTCGGTGCAGATCGTGGCCAGCTCGACGCACTTGGCCGCGACCTGCCCGGACAGCCCGAGCTCGTCGGTCAGCAACTCGGTCACCGCGTCCGGGCCGATCTTGTCGAACTTGTCGACCCGCTGCAGCACCGCTGCGGTGTCCTCGATACCGAGCCCGCGGTAGAAGCCCTCCGACAGCTTGCGGTTGTTGACGTGCATGCGCGCCGGCGGCAGGCCGAGGCGGGTGTGCAGCTTCTCCAGGGCCTCCAGCATCACCAGCGGCGCCTCGACGTCATGGTGGTCGGCCAAGGTGTTCTCGCCGATGATGTCGATGTCAGCCTGGGTGAACTCACGGTAACGGCCCTCCTGGGGGCGCTCCCCCCGCCAGACCTTCTGAATCTGGTAGCGGCGGAACGGGAACTGCAGGTGTCCGGAGTTCTCCAACACGTAGCGGGCCAGCGGCACGGTCAGGTCGAAGTGCAGCCCGAGATCATCGCCGGTCTCGCCGGGCTCGGCGTGCAACCGCCGGACGACATAGACCTCCTTGGTGATCTCGCCCTTGCGGGTGAGCGAGTCCATCGTCTCCACGGCGCGGGTCTCGATACTGGCGAATCCGTGCAACTCGAAGGTCTCGCGGACGATGTCGATGACTGCCTGCTCGACCATGCGCTGGGCGGGCAGAAGTTCCGGAAAGCCGGACAGCGGCTTGGGTCGGGCCATCAGGCGAGAGCCTCCTTGGACAGGTAGGGATTGGTAGCCAGTTCACGGGCCATGGTCGTGGTCTGGCCGTGCCCCGGCAGAATACCGGTTTCGGCGTCGATCAGCCCGCACAGTCTGCGCAACGACTGCTTCATCTGGGTCATCGAACCGCCCGGCAGGTCGACACGTCCGATGCTGCCCGCGAACAGCACGTCGCCGCTGAACAGCAGTGGCTCGCCGCCGACGTAGCTGCGCAGCACCACACAGCCCGGCGTGTGACCGGGGGCGTGGATCACCTCGAGGTCGATGCCTGCCACCGTGAGCTGGTCGCCGTCGGCCATCGGCCGCAGATCGTCGGGGGCCGGCAGCACCGTGGTCCCAGCGACCTGTTCGATGAGCGGCTCGCTGCCCGGGCCGAAACCGAGCACCGGCTCGGTGAGCATCGGCCGGTCGCCGGGATGCAGCCAGACCGGTATGGCGAATTCGTTGGCCAGCTTCGCGGCGTCGGCAACGTGGTCGAAATGACCGTGGGTACAGATGATGCCCTCCGGACGCAGCCGCTGTTCGTCCAGCACCTGGTGGACGCTCGGACCGGCGTGGGCTCCGGGATCGATGATCACGGCGGATTGAACGTTGGATGAGTCCGGGGCACCGGAAGCTACCACATAGCAGTTCGTCTGCCAGGGCCCGGTTACGATTGACACGATGAACACATTTTGCAGCCTATCGGGCAAGATGTACCCATGAGTGAAAGTGCAGGGCCGGCTCGTTTCGGTCGCGTCGATTCCGATGGCACCGTCTACGTCGTGACTTCGACGGGTGAACGAAGAGTGGGCCAAGTTCCAGATGCCGATCCAGCCGAGGCACTGGCGTTCTTCGTCCGCCGCTTCGAGGCCCTCGAAACCGAGGTGAACCTGCTGTCCAAGCGCATCGAATCGGGCACCGTGTCACCCGAGGAGGCGCGCAAAGCGGTCAATGCCCTCAGCACATCGATTGCGGAGGCCAACGCGGTAGGCGACCTCGACGGCCTGATCGTGACCCTCCAGGGCCTGACACCCCAGCTCGCCGCAGCTCAGGAGGCCCGCAAGGCTCAGCGTGCCCAGCAGAACGAAGAGACCCGCGCTGCCAAAGAGGCGATGGTCGAACAGGCCGAGAAGCTTGCCGCCGGCAACGACTGGCGCGGTGGTGTCAACAGGTTCCGTGCCCTGCTCGATGAGTGGAAGGCGCTGCCGCGCATCGATCGGGCGACCGACGACGAACTGTGGCATCGTTTCAGCAGCGCCCGCACCACCTACACCCGCCGGCGCAAGGCGCAGTTCGCCAGTGAGAACGAACGCCGCGACGGCGCCCGCAAGGCGAAAGAGGCCATCATCGCCCGGGCGCGCGAGATCGCCGGGTCCACCGACTGGTCCGACACCGCGGCCGAGTTCCGCCAGCTGATGAATCAGTGGAAGGCGGCCGGCGGCGCCGCGCGCGAGATCGACGACGCGCTGTGGGCGGAGTTCCGGGGACTGCAGGATCAGTTCTTCGAGGCCCGCTCGGCCGCATTCAGCGCCGAGGACGACGAGTTCCGCGAGAACCTCACGGCCAAGCAGTCGCTGCTCGATCAGGCTGAGGCGACGATTCTGCCGGTCACCGATGTCAAGACCGCGCGTGAGGGGTTCCGAGATTTCCTCGCCCGCTACAACGAGTACGGCAAGGTGCCGCGCGACGCCATTCGGCCGCTGGAGAATCGCGTCCGGGCTCTGGAGCACGCCATCAAGGCGGCCGAGGACGACGAATGGCGCCGTACCGACCCAGAAGCCCGCAAGCGCGCCAGCGACACGGTCGAGATGTTCACCACGCAGATCGAGAAGCTCGCCAAGCAGGCCGACGATGCGGAGGCCCGCGGTGATCTCAAGAAGGCACAGAAGACCCGCGAGTCGATCAAGACCTACACCGAGTGGCTGAATCAGGCCACCAAGGCTCTGGACGAGTTCTCCGGCAACGGAGCCTAACCCGCATACCAATGCCAGCGGCGCGTCCCCGGTTCCGGCCGGTGGCGCGCCGTTTGCTGTTCGTCAGCCGCCCTGGCTGACCCGGTAGACGTCGTATACCCCGGAGATCCGGCGCATCTGGTTGATGACGTGATCGAGATACTGCGGGTCGCTGCATTCGAAGGTCAATCGCACCTTGGCCAACCGATCTTTCGTCGTGCTGACCAGGGCAGAGGTAATCGAGATGCCCTGATCGCTGAGAGCCTTGGTGAGCTCGGAGAGCAGTCCGGTGCGATCCAACGCCTCCACCTGGATCGCGACCAGGTATCCCACCCCGCCGGTGGCGGCCCATTCGACCTGGACGATGCGCTCCGGCTGGGAGAGCAGGTTCGCGGCATTGGTGCAGTCGCGCCGGTGCACCGAGACACCGTTCTCACGAGTGACGAACCCCATGATGGCGTCCCCGGGCAACGGTGTGCAGCACTTGGCCAGCTTCACCCACATGTCCGGTAGTCCCTCGACCACCACGCCGGCATCGTTCTTTCCCGTGGATCGCCGCCTCGGAGCAGCGATCCGCATGTCTTCGGAGCCTTCGTCGACGGTCGCCTCCAGGCCACCTGCGGTCTCCACCAGACGCTGCACCACGCCTTGAGCGCCGACATTTCCTTCACCGATAGCCGCATACAGGGCGTCCACATTCGCCAGTCGATAGCTATCGGCGACCGCAGTCAGGTGCTCGACGGTCAGCATCCGCTGGATCGGCAGCCCCGACTTGCGCAGTTGACGAGCCAGCTGGTCTTTGCCGCTCTCGATGGCTTCCTCGCGGCGCTCCCGGGTGAAGTGCTGCTTGATCTTCGAGATCGCCCGTGGGCTGGTGACGAAGCTCAGCCAGTCGCGGCTGGGACCGGCATCCTCTGCCCGCGACACCAGGATCTCGCAGATGTCACCATTGCTCAGCTTGCTGCTCAGCGGCACCAGGCGTCCGTTCACCCGGGCGCCGATACATCGGTCGCCGACCTCGGAGTGAATCGCGTAGGCCAGGTCGACCGGTGTGGCGTCCTTCGGCAGTGCGATGACATCGCCCTTGGGGGTGAAGACGTAGACCTCGGTGGTGTTGAGTTCGAAACGCAGCGATTCGAGGAACTCCCCCGGATCGTCGGTCTCCCGCTGCCACTCGTTGATCTGCTGCACCCAGTTCAGCTGGGAGGGGTCCGGGTCGGGATCGCTGCCGTTGTTCTTGCCGCCCTTGCCGTTGGCTTCTTCCTTGTACTTCCAGTGCGCAGCGACACCGTACTCGGCCCGCCGGTGCATCTCGTGGGTGCGGATTTGGAACTCCACCGGATGGTTGCCAGGGCCCAGCACCGTGGTGTGAAGCGACTGGTACATGTTGTACTTCGGCATCGCGATGTAATCCTTGAACCGCCCGGGCAGCGGATTCCACCGGGTGTGCAGCACGCCGAGCGCGCCGTAACAGTCGCGGGTGGTGTCGACCAGCACCCGCAGCCCGACCAGATCGTAGATGTCGGCGAAGTCGCGGCCACGCACCACCATCTTCTGGTAGATCGAGTAGTAGTGCTTGGGACGCCCATAGACCGTCGCCTTGATGCCGGCCTCGGCCAAGTCCTTCTGGGCCTGATCGATCACCTCACGCAGCTGCCGCTCGCGTTGCGGCGCCGCCTCGGCAACCATCCGGACGATCTCGTCGTAGACCTTCGGCTGCAAGGTGGCGAACGAGAGGTCCTCCAGCTCCCACTTGATCGCGTTCATACCCAGCCGGTGAGCCAGCGGCGCGAAGATCTCCAGGGTATCCCGGGCGATGCGTTGCTGCTTGTCGGGACGCAGATAGCTGAGGGTACGCATGTTGTGCAGGCGGTCGGCCAGCTTGATCACGAGCACCCGCACATCGCGTGCGGTCGCGACCACGAGCTTGCGGATCGTCTCTGCCTTGGCCGACTCGCCGTAGGTGAGCTTGTCGAGTTTGGTGACCCCGTCGACCAGGCGGGCGATCTCGTCGCCGAAGTCGGCGCGCAGCTGATCGAGGGTGTAGCTGGTGTCCTCCACCGTGTCGTGCAGCAGCGCAGCGCACAACGTGGACTCGGTCATGCCCAGTTCGGCGAGAATCGTGGCCACCGCCAGCGGATGGGTGATGTAGGGCTCACCGCTCTTACGGATCTGGCCGCGATGGTAGTGCTCCGCGGTGTGGTAGGCCCTCTCCAATTGCTCGAGATCGGTCTTGGGGTGATTGGCCTTCACCACCGAGAACAGCGGATCCAGCACCGCCGACTGGGGTGGACGATTGGCCGCCCCGAACCACGCCAGCCGCTGCCGCATTCGCAGTCGGGGCTGTTCGGGGCCACTGGAGACGCGCTCCAAGGTGGTCGAGCGGGGGGAGCCGGGGGTTCCCTGGCCGCTGCCGTAGGGCCCGTAGACGCTGCCTTCCGACATCGCTCCCCCTCCCGCTAAAACGATTTACGCCGAGTGTATTACGTTGGGTGAACGCCGGGCCACGACCGATTAGTCCTCGATGCCGATCATCGCGAAAAGATCTTGCACTCCGTCGGCGATCAGCGAGTCGCGGCCCGGCTGTCCGACCAGCTCCAGCACCACCTGGATCTGCGCGACCGTGGCACCCAACTGCTCCACCAGGCGTTTGGACGCCTGCAGCGTCCCGCCGGTGGCGAGCAGATCGTCGACCAGCAGCACATTGTCGTCCGGGTGCAGTGCATCGGTGTGGATGGCCAGCATGGTGGAGCCGTACTCGAGGTCGTAGCTCTGCTCCACCACTGCACCGGGCAGCTTGCCCGGCTTGCGGATCGGGACGAAGCCCAGTCCCAGCCGCAGCGCAAGCGGGGTGCCGAAGATGAAGCCACGCGACTCCACCCCGCAGACCACGCTGGCGTTCGCCGGGGCATGCTCGGCCATCACGTCGATGACATCACCGAAGGCATCGACGTCGCCCAGCAGCGGTGTGATGTCGCGGAACCTGATGCCCGGCTTCGGGAAGTCCAGCACCGTGCGGATCAGGTTCGCCGCCCGGGTCACCCGGTGATCATCACTCATCGTCATTTCTTTCTTGCCGAACGGGACTGTTTGGACGGCTGGACCCGCGGCTTGGGTTCTGCCGGGGCTTGATCGTCCGCTGGGGTCGCCGGCTGCTGCTCAACGGAAGCGGCGTCGTCGGTGGTGGCGAACTCCAGCACACCTTCGGCGGGCAGGACTGCCAGCGGTCCACCGGCAGCGCTCAGCTGCTCGTCGGAGGCGGCCACCGAGGCGACGACCTTGGTCTTGCGGCGCTGAGCCTTCTCGAGCGCCGCACGATGCTTGATCATCGCCGGCTCCCGTTCGCGCAGCTGGGCCAGCAGCGGCGCGGCCAGGAAGATCGAGGAGTAGGCGCCCGAGATCATGCCGATCAGCATCGCCAGGCCGAGATCGGCCAGCGGACCTTCACCGCCCAGTACCACCAGACCGGCGATCAGGATCGCCAGCACCGGCAGCACGGCGATGATGGTGGTGTTGATCGACCGGACGAGCACCTGATTGACGGCCGCATTGGCGGCCTGGGTGTAGCTGCGCGGCTGATTCTTCAGATCGCGGGTCTGCTCACGCACCATGTCGAAAACGACCACCGTGTCATACAGCGAGTAGCCCAGAAT
The DNA here is from genome assembly GCA_012517405.1 of Propionibacterium sp. Classification (GTDB taxonomy): domain Bacteria; phylum Actinomycetota; class Actinomycetes; order Propionibacteriales; family Propionibacteriaceae; genus Brooklawnia; species Brooklawnia propionicigenes. The sequence continues at coordinate 93,250 of JAAYVB010000017.1, read as the reverse complement.
CGTCAGGACCGCGATCACCGTCGCCGGAGTCACGGTGAACCCGGCCAACGCATACAGCCCGACCGTCACCACCAGGTCGTGCAGCAGCGCTATCAGAGCCGAGGCCGACATCTTCCATTCCCGGAAGTACAGCCAGATCAGCACGCCGACCAGCACCAGGAAGACGACCAGCGCGACCAGTGCCTGCTGGGTGATCTGTTTGCCCCACGACGGTCCGATCAGCGAGTAGGCGACGTCGTCGGAGGCCACACCGGCCTGCTCGGCGATCGCCTCGCGTACCGTGACCACCTCGTCGTTCTCCAGGCTGCGGGTCTGGATACGCACGGTGGAGTCACCGACGGTGTTGACCTGCGTGTCGAGATCGGCCACCCCTGTCGCGGAGACCGCCTGCCCGAAATCGTCGACCGTCGACTCGGTGACCTGGACGGGCGCCTGGAAGACCGAGCCACCGACGAAGTCGATACCCAGGTTCAAGCCGCGCACCGAGACCGCCAGCACCGAGATCAGCAGCAGCACGGCGCTGATGGTGTACCAGCGCCGGCGATGTGCCATGAAGTCGAACTGGAAGTCGCCGGTGTACAGCCGGTGGGCGAAGGTCGTCTTCGGGGCGGACGGAGCGAGCTTGGTGTCACTCATGGCTGGCCTCCTCGGCTTTCTTGCTCGTGCCGGGCTTGCGGGCAGCAGACGCGTCGGGCTTGGTGCGTTTGCGGGCGGTGCCACGCCGTCCCAGCAGGGAGGCCCGGCTGACGCCCAGGTGCTGGGGATCCAGACCGGAGTTCTTGTGGCCCTCGCCGAAGAACGTCGTCCGGCCCAGCAGGGTCATCAGCGGATGAGTGAAGAAGATCACCAGCAGCAGATCGATCGCGGTCGTGACGCCCAGGGTGAAGGCGAAGCCCTTGACGCTGCCGATGGCCAGGAAGTACAGCACCACGGCGGCCAGCAGCTGCACGCCGTCGGCCATCAAGATGGTGCCTCGGGCCTTGTGCCAGCCCGACTGGATCGAGTGGTGCAGGCTGTGACCGTCGCGGATCTCGTCTCGTATTCGTTCGAAGTAGACGACGAACGAGTCGGCGGTCACACCGATCGCCACGATGGCGCCGGCGATGCCGGGCAGGTTCAGCGCGAAGCCGACCGCCGATCCGAGCAGTACCATCACCGCATACGTGACCGCGGCCGCCGCCAGCAACGAACCCGCCACCACGATCGTCAGGCCGCGGTAGTAGAGGAGGCTGTAGGCGATGACCAGGGCCAGGCCGACGATGCCGGCGATGATGCCGGCGGTCATCTGGTTGCCGCCCAGCACCGGGGACACCGTGTCGACCGAGCTGGTCTCCAGGTCGACCGGCAGCGAGCCGTAGCGCAGCGTGGTGGCGAGTGCCTTGGCGGTGCTCTCGGTGATGCCCGTGCCGGAGATGCTGGCCTTGCCGCCGGTGATCCGTTCGCTCACGCTGGGCGCCGAGATCACCTCGCGGTCGAGCACGATCGCGAACTGATTCTGGGGCTGCGATTTCTGCGCCAGGGCCTCGGTGGCATCGGCGAAGATCGCGGAGCCCTCGTCGTCAAAGGTCAGCGAGACGATCCAGGCGACCTCGCCCTGCGGGATGCCGGCGGTCGCATCAGTGACATGTTCACCGCTGAGGATGACCGGTCCGAGGAAGTACTTGTAGCTGCCGGTCTGGTCGCAGGCGATCAGGGGCTGATCGACGACGTCGGGGAACTCGTCGCCGCACTGGAAGGCGGCGAAGTCCTCGGCGTCCTGCTGAGTCGGGGTGTAGCCCAGCTGCTGGTCCAGGGTCAGCTCCTGGTCGCCCGGAGCGGTCGGACGCGGGGTCGCCGGGGCCGGCGGCTCGGTCGGCAGATTCGGGACCGGGCGTCGCTCGGCCGTGCTGGCCGGTGCGGACGTCGGCTCGGCACTGGCTTCGGCGGGGGTCTGCTCACCGGCAGTCGGCGACGATGTTGCCTCCGCGCTCGCCTCTCCCGAGGGTGTCGCCTCGCTCGTCGGTTCGGCAGTGGAGGTGTCGGTCTGCGGGACCTGCTGTACCCCGATGACCGGACGGAATGCCAGCTTGGCGGTGGTACCGACCAGCTCGACGAGTTCGTCGCTGCTCACATTCGGAACGGCAACCTCGATCTTGTCGTTGCCCTGAATCGTCACCGACGACTCGCCGACACCGAGGGAATCGACGCGGTTCTGGATGATGTTGCGCGCGGTCTCCAGGTTCTCCCGGGGCACGGTGCTGCCATCACTGGTGCGGGCAGTCAGCGTGATCGTCGTGCCACCGCGCAGGTCCAGACCCAGCCGCGGGGTCCACGTTCCGGTCAACGCCATCAGGGCGAACAGCATTGCGACGACGATCGCGAAACCGATCAGCGTGCGTTCAGGCCTGAATGTACTTGTGGATTGTGAAGATGATGCCACTGAGGCGCGCTCCTGTCAGCGTTCCTGCGGACGCTCGCCGGCGTCGTCGGTGGCGCTGACCTCGTTCGAACCGGGCTGGTAAATGGCGTTGTCGCCGGGCTGGTAGATGGTATCCGACGGCTGTTCGGCGGGCTCGGTCTGCGCGGCGTCGGCGGGGGCGTCCTCGCCGGTGGTCAGCTCACCCTCAACTGGGGTGGCCGGCGCCTGCTCCAGGCTGTCGGCCACGAAGCTGTCGACCGGGGCCGCGGCGATCTGATCCTCGGCGTATTCGAACTCTTCCTCGTCCGGGTTGGCTGTGCGCACGACAGTCTGCTTGAGCACGGTCACCTCTACACCGGGAGCCAGTTCGATGACCAACTGCTGTTCGCCTCGGGCCCGGATGGTGCCGAAGATGCCGGAGTTGAGCAGTACCCGGGAGCCGGGCTCCAGCGAATCGAGCATCTTGCGCTGTTGCTCCGCCCGCTTCTTCTGCGGAACGACCATCATGAAGTACATCAGGCCGATAAATACGGCCATGATGAGCAGGATTTCCATGTAAGACAACCTCACTTAGTCGGCAACCAGGCAGTTGCCTGGACGTGCAAGAGTGCGCACGCACAGGCACGCAACGTAGCGATCTTACCGAGTCGTGCTGTGATCACCACATCCGACCATGCCGCATTCTGCTGTGCACCGCGGGTGCGGGCCATCAGCTGAACAGATCCGGCTGACCACCGGCCGGTTCCTGGGTGGGGGGAACCATTCCCAGGTGAGCCCAGCCCGCCGGGGTGGCAATGCGTCCGCGCGGGGTCCGCATCATGAAGCCGAGCCGCACCAGGAACGGTTCGGCGACCTCCTCGATCGTCTCGGTCTCCTCGGCGACGCTGATGGCAAGGGTCGACAGGCCCACCGGGCCGCCGCCGAATCTGCGGCAGATCGCGTCCAGGACCGCGCGGTCGAGCCGGTCCAGTCCGAGCGGGTCCACCTCGTAGAGTTCCAGCGCGTCGCGGGCCAGTTCCGCGGTGACCACGCCCGCATTGTGCACCTGCGCATAGTCGCGAACCCGGCGCAACAGGCGGTTGGCGATGCGTGGCGTGCCACGGGAACGGCGGGCGATCTCCGCGGCGGACTCGGCATCCAAGGTGATCCCCAGCTTGCCGGCCGAGCGGCGGGCGATCCGTTCCAGATCGACGGAATCGTAGTAGTCGAGTTGGGCGGTGAATCCGAAGCGATCCCGCAGGGGCCCGGGCAGCAGCCCTGCCCTGGTCGTCGCCCCCACCAGCGTGAACGGGGGGATCTCGATCGGGATGGCGGTCGCGCCGGGGCCCTTGCCGACGACGACGTCGACCCGGAAGTCCTCCATCGCCAGGTAGAGCAGTTCTTCGGCGGGCCGGCTCATCCGATGGATTTCGTCCAGGAAGAGTACTTCGCCCTCGGTAAGCCCCGACAAGATGGCGGCCAGATCACCGGCGTGCTGGATGGCCGGTCCCGAGGTGATGTGCAGCGGCACCCCCATCTCGTTGGCGATGATCATCGCCAGGGTGGTCTTGCCCAGCCCGGGCGGGCCCGACAGGAGTACATGATCGGGAGTACTCCCCCGGTGTCGGGCGGCCTGCAGCACCAGGCTGAGCTGGTCGACGACACGCGGTTGACCTTCGAAATCGTCCAACGCCGAGGGACGCAGTGCGCTCTCGCTGGCGATCTCGTCGGGCGCCGGCCAAGGGTCAACCGGGGAATGGGTCACAGTGCGGGGCTCCTCAGGCTCGGGCCAGCGTTTGCAGTGCTGCCTTCATCAGCCTACCCAGCGAGATCTGCGGGTTGTCGGCCACCAGCGGAGCGATCTTCTCCACGGCGGCATCGGCATCCTTCGACGACCAGCCGAGACCCTGCAGACCGGAGGAGACCTGCTCGCGCCACAACTCCGAACTGATCTGTTCGCCGGATTGGGCAGCAGTGTCGAGATCGGCGGCCAACGCCCCGACCCGGTCGCGCAGTTCGACGATGATCTTCTCGGCACCCTTGCGGCCGATGCCGGGGACCCTGATCAAGGTCGTCACCCGGTCGTTCTGGATGGCGGTCACCACCTCGGCCGGGCTGAGCACCGAGATCACCGCGAGCGCGAGTTTGGGACCCACCCCGGACGCCAGCTGCAGCAACTCGAAAGCCGCGCGCTCGTGCGTGTCGGCGAATCCGAACAGGGTCAATGCATCCTCGCGGACGATCAGCGTGGTCGCCAAGGTGCACTCGGTGCCCAACCGCAGACCGGCCGCGGTCGCCGGTGTGCAGGACACCTTGAATCCGACGCCACCGACGTCGACCACCGCCCAGTTCGGGCCGAGGGCCACGGTGGTTCCGCGGAGCTGGGAAATCATCGTCTTCCTCTTCTGGCCGCGTGTTCCTGCACGGCGGCCGCATAGCGATTGACCGAGCCACCTCGCCACAGTTGGCACAACGCCAAGGCGACCGCGTCGGCGGCATCGGCGGGCTTCGGGGCCTCGTCCAGCTTCAGGATCCGGACGACCATCGCCGCGACCTGGGCCTTGTCGGCGCTCCCGGAACCGGTGATCGCGGCTTTCACCTCGGTCGGGGTGTGCAGCGCGACCGGTATCCCGTGTCGTGCCGCGATCAGCATCGCGATTCCGGCGGCTTGAGCGGTGCCGGTGACCGTGATGACATTGTGCTGGGCGAAGACACGTTCGACGGCGACGGTGTCGGGCCGGTTCGCCACGATCCAGGCTTCCAGGCCTTCTTCGATGGCGAGCAGCCGGTGAGCATGATCCATCGCCGGTGAGGTGCGCACGACACCGGCATCGATCAGCTGGGGGGCGCGTACCGACACGGCCTCGATGATGCCGACTCCGCATCTGGTCAGACCCGGATCAATTCCGAGAATCCGCATGCCACCACCCATCGAATTGCGAACACACGTTCGGATTCTAGGGAAAAAAGACAGTGCCCGGCTCAGGCGCGCCGGACACTCTCGGTGAACGATTGACGAGTAGGTCAGTCTTCACTGTCCAGCGCGGCCTCGACCTCATCCGTGAGGTCGGCGTTGGTGAACACCGTCTGCACGTCGTCGAGGTCTTCCAGTGCGTCGACGATGCGGAAGAGCTTCTGCGCCTCGTCGACCGAATCGACCACCTGGTCGAAGCTGGCCACGAACTGGACTTCGGCCGAGTCGTAGTCGATACCGGCGGCCTGCACGGCCTTGCGCACCGCAACCAGATCGTTCGGGTCGCTGATCAATTCGAAGGCATCGCCTTCATCGCTGATGTCCTCGGCGTTGGCCTCGATCGTGGCCTCCAGCAGCTCGTCCTCGGTGATGGTGCGGGTCTGCGACTTGCGGGAGTCGGTGTCCACCTGCTGCTCCTTCGCCACGGTCACCACGCCCTTGCGGGTGAACAGCCGCTGCACCGACCCGCCGTCGGCGATGGTGCCGCCGTTACGGGTGACGGCCACGCGAACATCCGAGATCGAACGGTTGCGATTGTCGGTCAGGCACTCGATGAGGATCGCGACTCCCGCCGGGCCGTAGGCCTCGTACATGATCGACTCGTAGTTGACCGCGTCCGCACCCTCACCGGCGCCGCGCTTGACGGCGCGGTCGATGTTGTCATTGGGCACCGAGTTCTTCTTGGCCTTCTGAACCGCGTCGTAAAGGGTCGGGTTGCCGGCGAGATCTCCACCGCCGATCCGGGCCGCAACCTCGATGTTCTTGATGAGCTTGGCAAACAGCTTGCCACGCTTGGCATCAATAGCAGCCTTCTTGTGCTTCGTGGTTGCCCACTTCGAATGGCCTGACATATCGGACTATCCCCCTACGTACAGCGACGAACCTTCCCTAGCTTACTCAGTCCTCGAAGGTGGCTCCAAAGAGGACCACTCGGTCTTCGAGGCGGTAGCCCATCCCGGCGAACAACGATTCGGTCTCCGGCAGGTTGTCCGTGTCGATGCCGATACCGGCCAGTGTGCAGCCATGGTCGGCAAAGGTGTGCATGGACGCGGCCAGCAGCGCGTGTGCCAAGCCCTGCCGCTGGTAGTCGGGGATCACGCCGATCCTCTCGGTCCAGCCCTCCCGCCAGCCGCTCTGCCGTTCGATGATCTCGCAGTTCACCGCGTAGCCCACCACCCCGGCGCCCGGATCATCGGTGCACACCGCGATCCATGACCAGTCCGGACGTGAGTCGGGACGCTCCAGCGACGCCTCCCAGGCCGCCTGCGGCACGTCGTGCGCGCCGTGCCTGGTGCCGAAGGCGATGTTGTGAGCCGTGCGCACCTTCTCGGACCAGGCTCGCTCGAAGGTCCGCAGTTCGATACCGGGCGGCGGCACCACCAGCGGCAGCGGCTCATCGGTGAGACTGCGGTGGGCATCGAAGAACCAGCGTTGCGGCTTGAGAAGCCCGTTCTCCTCCAGATCGGTGGACACCCGCGATCCCTCGTCGGTCGCACAGCCCACCCACAGCGGGCCGAGTTCGGGCCTGCTCTCGCGCAGGTGCAGGTACCAGGCTCGCGCCCTGTCGATCAGCCAGCCGACGAGCTTGTAGCCGATCTTGTGATGCCGCCAGGCCGGATGCACTCCGATCTCCATCCAGGCGTGCGGCAACGGATCGTCCGGGGGGGTGATGTGGTTCCAGCCGTAGGAGACGATCGTGCCACCGCGATCGCGTCCGACCACCGCATGGTTGGTCGGGTACGCCCATGGACGATCGAAGTCGTCGGTCAGCCCGCTCAGTTCACGATGCTGGGTCGGATCGTCGAAGTACTCGATGGCAGCGCACAGTTCGGCCACCTCGCCCAGATCCTCACGCCTGAGGAACGCCCACTCGAGACTTCCTTCGACGATGGCTTGTTCCCAGGAGAGTTGTTGCTCGCGCATCGTCGGCCGCCGCTCAGCTCATCACGGGATCGCGCACCACGGCCAAGGCCTCGGTCAGCGTGAAGTTGCCCACGTACAGCGCCGTGCCGATGATCGCGCCCTCGACACCGATCGGGACCAGGCCCGAGAGCATCTTCAGGTCATGCAGCGACGAGATGCCACCACTGGCGACGACCCTACCGGTGGTGCGGGCACAGACTGCCCCGAGCAGTTCGAGGTTGGGACCGGTGAGCATGCCGTCGCTGGCCACATCGGTCACCACGAAACGTTCGCAGCCGGCCTTCGTCATGCGCTGCACGGTCTCGAAGACATCTCCGCCACTGGTCGTCCAGCCGCGCGCGGCGAGCTGGTTTCCCCGCACATCCAGACCGATCGCGATGCGGTCACCGTGTTCGGCGATGATCTTCTCGCACCATTGCGGGTTCTCCAGCGCCGCCGTGCCCACGTTGACGCGGCGGGCACCGGTGCCCAGCGCACGCTCGAGGGAAGCATCGTCGCGGATACCACCGGACAGTTCGACATTGATGTCCAGGGCACCGACGACATCGGCGAGTTGCTCGGCATTGGAGCCGCGACCGAAGGCCGCATCGATATCGACCAGGTGCAGCCATTCAGCTCCCTGCGACTGCCAGCGCAATGCGGCCTCCAGCGGATCGCCGAAGACACGTTCGGTGCCGGCGGCGCCCTGAACGAGCTGGACCGCCTTGCCGTCGTGCACATCGACCGCCGGTAGCAGCACCAACCGTTGTGGATCTGCCGAGGTGGAAGTGTTCGTCATAGACACGTTTAACGACCTTAACTCAATAGCCAATGGCGTAATAGCTGCGCCCCAGCCGCGCCGGACTTCTCCGGGTGGAACTGGGTGCTGGTCACGCTGCCCCACTGGACGGCAGCAATGAACCTATCTTCTTCGTGTTCGCACCAGGTGATGCGGGCATCCGCAGGTACCGAGGCCACCCCACCAGCGTCGGTGGCATGGACTCCGTACGAGTGGACGAAATAGAACCTGCGATCGCCGAGACCTTCGAAGACTCCCGCCTGTGCAGGCGTCTCCACCGTATTCCAGCCCATGTGCGGCAGCCGGCGTGCGGTGAGCCGTTCCACGGTGCCGGGAAAGATGCCGATGCCGTCGGCGTGTTCCCCGCGTTCGACACCGTGCGCGAACAGTACCTGGTGCCCGACACAGATGCCGAGCAGCTTACGGCCGGAGTCGACCCAGTCGCGAACCAGATCGTCACCGCCGATGCTGCGCAACCCGGACATGCAGGCCGCGAAAGCACCCACACCCGGCACCACCAGCGCATCTGCGCCGGCGAACTCGTCGGCCCGGCTACCCAGCCGCACCTGGGCGCCGGCGGCCTCCAGGGCTCGGCAGGCCGAATGCAGGTTTCCCGAACCGTAGTCGAGCACGCCGATCCTGGGCTCGGTCACAGCGCGCCCTTCGTGCTCGGCACCCCCGTCACCCGCGGATCGGGCTCGACGGCGAAACGCAACGCCCGGGCCAAGGACTTGAACTCGGCCTCCACGATGTGGTGCGGCTCGCGTCCGGCCAGCAGGGTCAGATGGACGCAGATGCCCGCGTTGAAGGCGAGCGACTCGACCACATGCTGAGTCATCGAACCGGCGTACAGCGGCTCGGTGCCGCCGATGCGCGCATAGATCTGGCCCTCGGGTTCGCCGCTGACGACCACGTAGGGACGCCCGGCGACATCGACCACGCAACGGGCCAGGGCCTCGTCCAGGGGTACGGTCGCGTCGGCGAAGCGGCGGATGCCGCGCTTGTCACCGAGGGCGGACTTGAGGGCCTGACCGATGGCGATCGCGGTGTCCTCGATGGAGTGATGCCCGTCGATGTAGATGTCGCCGGTGGTCTTGATCTCCATGTCGATCAGTGAATGCCGTGACAAGGCGGTCAGCATGTGGTCGTAGAAGCCGACCCCCGTGCTGATCACCGACTCGCCGGTGCCGTCCAGGTTGAGTTTGACCTCGACATCGGACTCGCTGGTGACGCGATGCACTGCGGCGACGCGTGCTTCAGTGGTCATTTCGTTGTCTCCTCGTCTGGGCTGATCATCTTCTGGTGATGCAGGATTTCGCTGAGTGCGGTGCGGAAGGCGGCCATCTCCTCGGGCGTCCCGGCCGAGACCCGCAGGAATCCGTCCGGGCCGGTCTCGCGGATCAGCACGCCTCGATCGAGCAGCTGCTGCCAGACCGCGTGACGGTCGGCGAATCGTCCGAACAGACAGAAGTTCGCCTGGCTGGGCACCACCTGAAGACCTAGCCTACGCAGCCACTGCTGGCTCTTCTGGCACTCGTCGCGCAACACGTCGACCTGGCCGAGCATCTCGGCGGTATTGGCCAGCGCCACCCGGGCGAGCGCCTGAGTCTGGGCCGACAGGTGATAGGGCAGCCGGACGATACGGCAGGCATCCACCACGGCCGGGGCCGCGGCAAGATAGCCCACCCGGCCGCCTGCCAGCGCGAACGCCTTGCTCATTGTGCGGCTCACCACCAGCTTGCCGAATCGGGGCAGCAGAGCCAGCGCGGAATCCTCGGGGACCTCGGTGAACTCCTGGTACGCCTCGTCGACGATCACGATCGCGTCGGTCGCGGCGCAGATCTCACCGATGACGCTGACCGGGGTCTGGGTTCCCGTTGGATTGTTGGGTGTGCAGATCATCACGATGTCGGGCCGGTGCTCCCGGATCGCGCCGAGCACCAGCTCGGCGTCCAGGGTGAAGTCGTGGCGCCGGGGCACGGTGACGTAGTTGGTGTGCGTATTGCGCGCGTACTCGGGATACATCGAATAGGTCGGGGTGAAGGCCAGCAGTGTGCGTCCGGGCCCGCCGAAGGCCTGGAGCAGATGGGTCATCACCTCGTTGGAGCCGTTGGCCACCCAGATGTTGTCGGAGGTCAGCCCGAAGCCGAGGTAGGACGCCAGGTCGCGGCGCAGCCCCAGCGCCTCCCGGTCCGGGTAGCGGTTGATCGTCTTGGTCAGCTCGCGCACCGCCTCGCCCATCTGGGCACGCACCTTGGCGCTGGGCGGGAACGGGTTCTCGTTGACGTTCAGCATCACCGGGACGTCGAGTTGCGGAGCGCCGTAGGGCTCCTCTCCCACCAACTCGGGGCGCAGCGGCAGATCGGCCAGGCGGATCTGGTTGCCGTTACCTAGGGTCATCGTTCCTCCTCCACGCGCAGCTGGATCGCCGCGGCGTGTCCGGGCAGCCGCTCGGCGTGCGCGAAGTCCACGATGCCGTCTGCTATTGCCGCCAAGCCCTCTCGCGAGTACTCGATGATGTGCATCGACTTCATGAAGCTGCGCACCGTCAGGCCGGACGAATAGCGCGCTGCGCTGCCGGTGGGCAGCACGTGTGTGGAGCCTGCGCTGTAGTCTCCCAACGGTACCGGCGCGTAGTCACCGACGAAGACGGCACCCGCGTTGCGTATCCGGCGGGCGACCGTGGACGCGTCGGCGGTCTGGATCTCGAGATGCTCGGCGGCGTAGGCGTTCGCGACGTCGACGGCCTGGTCGATGCCGCTGACCAGCACGATCGCGGACTGTGGGCCACCCAGCGCCTTGCGCAGCCGGTCGGCGGTGTCGAGACGGGCCACCTGGCTGTCGATCTCGCGCTGCACCCGGTCGGCAAGGTCGCGGCTGTCGGTGATCAGCACCGAACCCGCCATCGGATCGTGTTCGGCCTGGCTGATCAGGTCGGCGGCCACGAAACGCGCATCGGCGGTCTCATCGGCGATCACGGCGATCTCGGTGGGACCGGCCTCGGCGTCGATACCGACCACACCACGCAGCAGCCGCTTGGCGGCGACCACGTAGATATTGCCCGGCCCGGTCACCAGATCGACCCGCGGGCACAGTCCGGCAACACCGTAGGCGAACATCGCGATGGCCTGACTGCCTCCGACCGCGTACACCTCGTCCACCCCGAGCAAGGCGCAGGTGGCCAGGATAACCGGGTGCGGCAGCCCACCGAACTCCGCCTGCGGCGGCGTCGCGACCGCCAGCGACTCGACGCCGGCGACCTGGGCGGGCACCACGTTCATGACCACGCTGGAGGCCAGCGGGGCCAGCCCACCGGGCACGTACAGCCCCACTCGCTGCACGGGGACCATGACATTGCCGACCACCGCGCCCGGCGCCAGCTCGACGTTGCGATAGTGCGGCTCGGTCTCGGTCTGCTCACAGACCGTGCGGCGGCGTTCGATGGATACCTCGATCGCCGCGCGGACCGCCGGATCGATCTGGTCGAGGGCGTCGCGCAAGGCCTGTGCCGGGACTCGCAGGCTTGCCGGAACCACATGATCGAACTGCTCGCTGAAGCGCAGCAGCGCGTCCTGGCCCTGATCGCGCACGGCCTCGCAGACCGGACGCACCACGTCGACCGCATGACCGACGTCGAATTGTGCGCGCGGCAGCACGGACGAGTAGTCGTCGAGGCTCAGTTCGGTCAGGTCGATCATGGAAAGCACGCCTCGATTCTAGTGGGGTCACGCGAACAGACGCGCACCGCCATGGCCGGTGTGCTGAGACACCGCGGCGCAGGGCATGCGCTAGGTGATGTGATGGCTGTCGTGATTGTGCAGTTCATCGGGGTCGGAACCGTCGTCAATGTCGTCGCCGTGCTGATCGGCTCGGGGATCGGCATGCTGCTGGGTGACCGGTTCAACGAGCGCACCCGTTCGACCGTGACCGATGTCTTGGGACTGCTGACCCTGGTGATCGCAGGCACCTCGATCGTGCCCTTGGCAGCCGAGCCCCTGCGTTCGGCGGTGGGCAGCGCGGGGTTGGTGGTGATCATGGTGTCGATGCTCATCGGGACGCTCATCGGGTCGGCGCTCAAACTCGAGGACCGGGTCACCCAACTGGGTGCGTGGCTGCGCCGCTCGCTGGTCCGCGGCGACCGCGGCGCGGACGAGGAGAACGCGCAGCTGCGGTTCATCGACGGATTCGTGACCGCCTCGCTGGTCTTCTGCATCGGGCCGATGGCGATCCTCGGATCGCTGAACGATGGGCTCGGCCGGGGCGCCGAACAGCTGTACCTCAAGTCGGTGCTCGACCTGTTCGCCGCGATGGCATTCGCCGCCTCGTTCGGTGCCGGCGTGGCGGCCTCGATTCTCGTGGTCGCGATCCTGCAGGGCGGGCTCACCCTGGTCGGCTGGGCGCTGGGCGATGTGCTGCCGACCGCCCAGATCGACGCACTCACGGTGGCTGGGGGTGTGATCCTGGGCGGGCTGGCGTTGCGGTTGCTGTCGATCAAGCAGATCCGGATCGCCGATATGCTACCGGGGATCGTGATTGCCCCGATCGCGGTAGGACTGGTACAGCAGGTGATCTGAGATGAGCAAACGCAAGACAGCAGGTGCAGCGACCCCCGCGACGGCCGTGCTGAAGCGGGCGAAGGTCGCGCATATCGTCCACGAGTACGACCATGACCCGAGCAATCACCACTTCGGCGAGGAAACCGTCGAAGCGATGGGTGTCGATCCGCGGCGCACCTTCAAGACGCTGGTCGCGGAACTGACCGGCGGCCCGGAGCCGACCGTGTGTGCGGTGGTACCGGTCAGCGGCCAGCTCGATCTGAAGGCGCTGGCTCAGGCGGCCGGGGCGAAGAAGGCGGTGATGGCCGACCCGGCGGACGCCGAACGCATCACCGGATATGTCGTCGGCGGTATCTCCCCGCTCGGGCAGAAACGTCAGCTGCCGGTCTACATCGACTCGTCGGCACTGGAGTTCGAGACCATGCTGGTCTCGGGTGGCCGCCGGGGATTCTCAGTTGAGCTTGCCGCTCGTGACCTGGCCAGTGTGCTCCACGCCACCTTCGCCGATATCGGACGCGCCCGGCCGTAGCGGCGACGACAAGGATGCCGGAATCTCCCAGTCCTTGTCGTCCTCACGGCTGAGATTCGCGTAGAGCATCACCGGGATGATCGCGCCCAGCGCCCAGACCAGCAACGCAGAGCCGGTGTGCAGCTGGAAATCGATGGGCACCTGGTCACCGGGGTTGGCAGACGCGACCCGCTCGGCGAAGTTGCTCGGCCCCTGCAGGACGCCGACCAGCCAGCACACTCCGCCTGCCAGCAACCCGCCGAGCGTAGCGGCCAGTGCCACCGGCCAGCCTGTCTTGCGGAAGAACAGCCAGGCCACCAGGCCGAGAGCAAGACCCACGAGTAGACCGATGATGACGAAGATCGCGTCGATCGAGAAGATCTGGCTGACGGCCCGTTCGGTCATCTGCACCGATCCGTCATCGCTGGTGAGGTAGGTGGGCACCTTGACGATCGCGTGCCAGACCCAGCCGCCGATCACGCCCGCGACGATCGCGAGGCCGGTATAGAGCAGCACTCGCGTGGCCAGCGGCCGGACGGCTATCCGCAGGCGCGCCAGCCGGTTCTGTCCGGACGTCTCGCCCGGGCTGCCCGAGAGTGGTGCCTGCTCGGACAGTACGGTCTGGGCCGCCGCATTGGTCATCAGCGCACTCCTTGAATCGGATGTCCTTCAGTGTAGTTGGCGGCTCAGGCCCCCAGGCAGGACGGCCCCAGCAGCGCCTTCAGATCAGCGATCAGCGGTTGGGAAGGGTTGACGCGCAGTTCGTCGGCCAGCTGGAAGACGGTGGTCTGATCGGGGCTGTGCAATCTCAGCCGCACCTGGGTCGGGCCGGGATGAGCGCACAGGACCCCGCGCAGCCGGTCGACCACGCCGGGAGTGCAGCGGTTCAGCTTCATCTCGATGACCACCGGACGGTTGCCGGCCGAGGTGACGTCCAGGCCGTTGACGGTGTCGGCATGCAACTCGACCGAATCGTCCCGCACGTTGACCCGGCCCTTGACCCGCACGATCGAGTCGGGCACCAGTTCGCCGGCGACCTGCTCGTAGACGTTGGGGAAGACCGAGACGTTGATCGATGCATCGAGGTCCTCCACGACCAACGACGCCCAGATGCGGCCCTGCTTGGTCTGGCGGCGCTGCACCTGCGTGATCATGCCGCAGATCGTCTGGGTGCCGCCCTGGGCCGATTCACCGCGCTCGGTGAGCCCGGCGATGGTCGTCGTCCGCTCGGTCTGCAGCACATGCTCCAAGCCGTTCAGCGGGTGGTCCGAGACGTACAGGCCGAGCATTTCGCGCTCGAAGGCCAGTTTGGTGCGCTTGTCCCAGTCCTCGGCCTCGGGCACCGGATCGTGCGGAAGCGCTGCCTGCTCGTCCTCGAAGCCGAAACCGCCGAGCAGCGAATCCTGGCCGTGTTCGGCATTGCGTTTCAGCTCGACGACCTGATCGACGGCCGACTCGAAGATGTCCATCAGTCCGCGCCTCGAATGCCCGAACGAGTCGAACGCGCCGGCCTTGATCAGCGATTCGATGACCCGTTTGTTGCAGGCCGCCAGCGGTGAATTGTCGAGGAAGCTGTAGAAGTCGGTGGCCGGCCCGTGCTCCTCGCGGGCGCTGACGATCGCCGTGACGACGTTCGCGCCGACATTGCGGATCGCCCCGAGCCCGAAGCGGATGTCGGTGCCGACAGCGGTGTACATGCCTTCGGATTCGTTGACGTCGGGCGGCAGTACCTTGATGCCCATCCGGCGGCATTCGGCCAGGTAGACCGCCGACTTCTCCTTCTCGTCCTTCACCGACTGCAGCAGTGCCGCCATGTACTCGGTGGGATAGTTCGCCTTCAGCCAGGCCGTCTGATAGCTGACCAGGCCGTAGGCGGCCGAGTGCGACTTGTTGAACGCATAGTCGCTGAACGGCACCAGGATGTCCCAGACGGTCTGGAAGGCCTCATGGGAGTAGCCGCGCTCCAGCATGCCGTCGCGGAAGCGGTCGTACTGGGCGTCCAGTTCCTTCTTCTTCTTCTTGCCCATCACGCGGCGCAGCAGATCTGCGGCGCCCAGGGTGTAGCCGGCCAGCCGCTGGGCGATGGCCATCACCTGTTCCTGATAGACGATCAGGCCGTAGGTCTCGTCCAGGATGTCCTTGAGCGGCTCGGCGAGTTCGGGGTGGATCGGGGTGACCGGTTCGCGTCCGGTCTTGCGGCGCGCGTACTTGTTGTGGGAGTCGGCGCCCATCGGGCCGGGTCGGTAGAGCGCGCCGACCGCGGAGATGTCTTCGAACTTGTCGGGCCGCATCGAGCGCAGCAGGGCACGCATCGGGCCGCCATCCAGCTGGAAGACACCCAACGTGTCGCCGCGCTGCAGCAGATCGAAGGTGGCGGGATCGTCCAGCGCGATGTCGTTGATCGCGATCTCGTCACCTTTGTTGCGTTTGATGTTGTGCAGCGCATCATCGATCACCGTGAGGTTGCGCAGGCCCAGGAAGTCCATCTTCACCAGGCCCAGCGATTCAGCGCTCGGGTAGTCGAACTGGGTGATGATGGCGCCGTCCTGCTCGCGTTTCATCACCGGGATGACGTCGGTCAGCGGCACCGACCCCATGATGACGCCGCAGGCGTGGACGCCCCACTGGCGTTTCAGGCCCTCGATGCCCTGCGCGGTGGTGACGACCTCCTCGACTTCCGGATCGGAGGAGAACAGTTCACGGAACTCGCCGCCCTCGGCGTATCGGGGGTGCTCAGGGTTGAACAGCTGCTTGAGCGGCACGTCCTTGCCCATCACCGCGGGCGGCATCGCCTTGGTGATCCGCTCCCCCACCACGAAGGCCTTGTCGAGCACCCGCGCGGAGTCCTTGACCGCCTGCTTGGCCTTGATAGTGCCGTAGGTGACGATCTGCGCGACGTGGTCCTTGCCGTACTTGCGGGTGACGTAGTCGAGCACCTCACCGCGGCGGCGCTCATCGAAGTCCACGTCGAAGTCCGGCAGGGAGGGACGTTCCGGGTTGAGGAAGCGTTCGAACAGCAGCCCGTACGGCAGCGGGTCGAGATCGGTGATGCCCATCGCGTAGGCGATGATCGAGCCGGCTCCCGAACCACGGCCCGGTCCCACCCGGATGCCGTTGCGCTTGGCCCACATGATGTAGTCGGCCACCACCAGGTAATAACCCGGGTAGCCCTTGGTCAAGATGATGTCGATCTCGTAGTCGGCGCGTTCGCGGACATGATCGGGCAGCGGGTCGCCGTAGCGCTGCCGCAGCCCGATCTCGGCCTCGTGCCGGAACCAGGACTCCTCGGTTTCGCCGTCGGGCACCGGGAAGACCGGCATGAAGGTGCCATTGCCCTCGTCGAAGCTGGTCTGGCAACGCTCGGCGATCTCGAGCGTCGAGTCGCAGGCCTGCGGATAGTTGCTGAACAGCGTCCGCATCTGGTCCGCGGTCTTCAGGTAGTAGCCGGTGCCGTCGAACTTGAAGCGGTTCGCGTCGCTGACCCGCGAGCCGGACGAGACGCACAGCAAGATGTCCTGGGCCTTGGCGTCCTCGGCGTGCACATAGTGCAGGTCGTTGGTGGCGACCAGCGGCGCGCCGATCTTCTTGGCCAGCCGGAGCAGATCGGAGCGCACCTTCGTCTCGATCGACAGGCCGTGATCCATCAGTTCGACGTAGAAGTTCTCCTTGCCGAAGATCGACTGGAACTCGCTGGCCGAGGCGACCGCCTTGTCGAACATGCCGAGCCGCAGATAGGTCTGCACCTCACCCGACGGGCAGCCACTGGTGGCGATCAGGCCGTCGTGGTACTCGTTCAGCAGTTCCCGATCGGCGCGCGGCTTGTAGAACTGGCCCTCGAGACTGGACCGCGATGACAGCCGGAACAGGTTGTGCATGCCCTCGCGGGTCTGGCTCCAGATGGTCATGTGGGTGTAGGCACCCTTGGCGGCGACGTCGTCGCCGGTGCCGTCGCCGAACTGGACGCGTTTGCGTTCCCAGCGCGGGGTGCCCGGGGTGAGGTAGGCCTCCAGCCCGATGATCGGCTTGATCTCGTGCTTCATGGCGGTCTTGTAGAACTCGTAGGCGCCGAACAGGTTGCCGTGATCGGTGATCGCGATCGCGGGCATGCCCTGGGCTTTGGCCTCCGAGATCAGATCGTCGACGCGCGCCGCACCGTCCAACATGGAGAAATCGGTGTGGTTGTGCAGATGGACGAACCCCTGCGCCATGCGTATCGACCTGCCCTTCCTAGCGTGCCCTTCCAGGCGTGCCCTGCCTCACCCTACCCCGGGTCGTCAGCTGGTGGCCCGAGGCTGCGCCGTCAGCGGATCACACCCTTGCTCGGGTCGCCCAGGGGAACCTGGTCGACCAGGATGACATCGGAGGCGGTGGCGCGAAGGTGCGCACTCAGCTCGTTCAGCTTGTCCATGGCCGCACCGGTGGCGTGAGCCTGCAGGTCGTCAGCGGTGCTCCAGCGTTCGATGACGATCAGGCCTTCGCCCTCCTGGGTGGACTGCAGCGCGTACAGTTCGCAGCCCTTCTCCTGATGGACCAGGGGCGAGACCACCCGGAAGGCCTCGATGATCTCATCACGCTTGCCGGGCAGCGGATGGATGATGGCGACGACGTTGAATGGCTCGGCCATGAGTGTTGCTCCTTTGCGATGTGCGCTTTTCAGCGGACGCGGTCAGGGTAGCGAGTCTAGCGGCGCGCGCGGGCCGCTCGGGTCTCCGATGGACGGCCCGATGCCTCGGAGGCCTGCCCGTGACGACTTCACACGATGGTTCCTCACCTAGTCAGCATCGTCCTGCGGGGGCTGCTGGAGATGGGCGCGCAAGGCCTGCTGGGCGTGGGTGCGTGGCATCTGGGTCCACGACGGGTTCGCCGAGATCCAGGCCGGGTCGGAGACCATCCGGGCGATCGCCAGGCCGGCGGCCAGACAGACGACCACGCTCAGGCTGGTCAAGCCGTTGGCCAGTGCGCTCAGCGGATCGTGGTTGATCATGGCGATCAGCGCCCGGAAGGCGCTCGCTCCCGGGACCATGATCAACACGGCAGGAACCGACAAGGTGATGCGCGCGGACAGGACCCGCTGGGACGCCCACGCCGCCATCAGGCCGACGGCCGTGGTCGCCAGGGTCGCGCACAACAAGGGGTTCGCTCCGGCATCGATCGCCGACAGCCGGCCGAGATTGGCCACCGCGCCGATCCCCGAACACCACAGCGCAACCCGAATGGGCGTGTTGAAGGTGACGGCGAACCCCAGCACGCCCAGGTAACTGGCGAGAATCCGCAGACCTGCCAGCGACCACCACGACAGGTCCGGTGCCGGGATCTCGGTGGGAACCAGCCCGAATGCCCAGGCGATCAGCCACGCTCCCATTCCACAGGCGAGTGTGATCATCGCGGCGTAGAGCAGCCGGGACATGCCCGATGTGAAGTCGAAACGTGCCAGATCGATCCCCGCCGTCAGCAGCGGGAACCCGGGCACCAGGAACAGGATGGCCGAGGTGAAAGCCGCAGCATGGAGGGGTTCGGCAGCGTCCGGCAACGCCCATCGCAGGACTTCCGCGGACAGCACGTAGATCAGACAGGCCGCGCAGGCTGCCACTGCCACGATGGCGAGTTGGTTCAACCGGACCCGGCTCAGCGCCAGCTGGACGCATTTGCCCGCGGCGGCTGCGATTCCGGCTGCGACGCACTCCTGCCAACGCCCGTTGTTGAGGAAGGCGAACGCCGCGCAGGCGCCCGCCGCGGCGACGATCACGAGGCCGGTCGGATACAGCGGTCGACGCTGCTCGACCCGGTCGAGCTGATGCTGGAGGGTGGCCGCCGTCAGCCCAGCAGAGGCCCGCAACGATATCCGCATCAGTGCGCCGAGGCGGTCGGCATTCACCACCGGGGCGGGCACCTCCACCACCTGGGTGCGGAAGGTGCCGTGGGCGCGGGTGGTGGCCACGATCTCGTTGAGGCTGACCGGCGCCTCAATCTGGTCGATGCCCAGCGCTTGAGCCACTCGTCCCATGGCCGCCTTGACCCGATAGGAGCCGGTGCCCGAGGTGAGCATCAGCGATCCCATTCGGCACACGGCGTCCGATTTCTCCGCGAGGAGGGCACCTGGCCCGATGTCGACGTCGTCGACCTCGTTCGTCCGACCGCCTGGGTCGTTCGGCGGGTTCTGGCCGGATGTCATCGCGTTCTCTTCTCGTCCGACATGGGCAGACTCAGGCTCGGCCCCCGGTCAGCTTCCGGCTGGCCGAGATATTCGACAGCAGGGTCAAGATGAACGCGGTGCCGGCCGCGGCGACCATCGCCAGCGTCAGACCGAGTGCATTCGTCGAGACGAACGGGGCCACGAAGGCCGGCAGATAGGCGGTGGCCTCCGAACCGGTGATGCCCACCACTGCCCCGCCGACGGTCGCAGCGGCCAGGGCAGACGCGAAGACCCGCTTGTCGGCGAACATGAATGGGTACGCGGCCTCCACGAAGGTGCCGAAGAAGAAGTTGATCGAGGCGCCCGAGGCGGCCAGGGCCCGCTCATCCGACGAGCGCGGACGCACGATATTGGCCAGGGTGATGCCCAGGCTGACCATCACCAGCGAGGTCATGTCGATCGCCCCGAAGAAGCTGTGTCCCTTCTCGCTCATCTCCACCAGCACCAGGGGCAGAATCACCGAGTGGTAGATGCCGAACATGATCGCCGGCCACATCACCAGACCGGCGACCGCACCGGCCAGCAGCGGATTGAAACCGACCAGCGCCTCGATACCGGCCTTCACCGCGCCGCCGAGCCAGCTGGTAGCCGGAGCCAGCACGAAGAAGACGACCAACCCCGACACCAGACCCGAAAGGCCGGCCGAGACGATATTCGCGGTGGTGACCGGCCAGCCCCACGCCAGCGTCCGCCGCATCAGGTAGTAGACGCTGATACCGGCCAGCACGCCGCCGACCAGCCCGCCGATGATGCCGCCGTTCACCGACAGCAGGCCGGCGACTGCGCCCGCCACCACGCCCACCTCGTCCAGGCCCGAGATCTTGCGGGCGGCCACGATCGCCACCACCACGGGGATACCGGCGATCAGGGCGTCGAAGGCCGGGGTGAGGCCGTCCAACCCGGGGATCTTGGAGATCGCCAACACCACAGCCATGGCGATGAAGGCGGGAATGGCGGGCACCATGATGCCGCGGATACTGATCCGCCGCCACGGCGATTCCGTCGTGCCGGCGCCCGCTTCTGCGGATCCCAGGGAGGGCAAGTACTTGAGCTTCCAGTGCCGGGCGAGTCCCGAGGCATAGGAGACCGCGCGTGTGCGGTTGGTCGACCCGGTGGTACCGGAGGCCGCGACCACCGACAGTCCGGCCGCCTGTGCCCCGGCGATCGACGTGCCACCGGTGCCGACAGCCGGCAGCCCGGCCGCTGCCGCGGCGGTGATCGCCTTCGAGTTGGTGTCGCCCGGATCACAGCTGACCAGTACCAGGCCATCGATCTCGCCCGCCGCGACCTGGGCGGCTAGCGCCGCATCGGCCTGGCGGGCGGCGACGTTGATCTGCTCCAAGGTGCCGTCCATCGCGACTTCGGGACGCAGTTGTTCGTCCAGCACCCACAGCGCGGCGGGTGTGGACCCAGCTGCCGACTCCATCGATGAGGCGGCGGCCACGAATTGCACTGCGGCGACGGTGAGCCCTGCGGTGGACAACTGGCGGATGATCTCGCTCAGCAGCCCGGCGGGATCGTCGCCGCCCTGTGACCTGAGATTGCCACCACTGCTTCCGATGATCGCCACACTGCGCGTGCCGGAATCCATGGTTTCCTCCTCGACGGTTCACGGTGAGCGATGCCTCACCCAGCCAGAACAGTGCCCCCGATGGCGTCGGCCGCCAGGCCGTGCCCGCCAGATGGACGCGGCAGCGCCTCGGCCGGGCGTGGCGACCCGGCGAACCAATGAACTAGCGTTGCAGGCATGTTGGCAGTCAGCGCTGTGTCATTGTCGTCCACCGATCCTCTGGCCGGTCTGCAGATCGGCGAACGCCCGGAACCGGAGCCGAAGGACGGCTGGAGCATCATCACCATGCGGACGAGCAGCCTGAACCGGCACGATCTGTGGTCGCTCAAGGGCGTCGGACTGCGCCCCGACCAACTACCGCGGATTCTGGGCTGCGACGGCGCAGGAATCGACGAGAACGGCAACGAGGTCGTCATCCACAGCATCGTCACCAGTCCGGGCTGGAGTGGCCCCGATCCACTCGATCCGCATCGGACGATGCTGTCGGAGGGCGTCGACGGCACATTCGCGGAAAAGGTGCTGGTGCCCACCCATCACCTGGTGCCCAAGCCGGCCCAGCTAAGCTGGAGCAACGCGGCACTGTGCTCGGTCACCCTGCTGACCGCTTACCGGATGCTGTTCACCCAGGCGGGTCTTCGTCCGGGCGATCTGGTGCTCATTCAGGGTGCGGGCGGCGGCGTGAACTCGGCCGCGACCCAGCTGGCCGCAGCAGCCGGCCTGCGGGTCTGGGTGACCAGCCGGGACGAGGACCGTCGGCTGCGGGCGCTCGACCTCGGCGCCGAGCAGGTCTTCGCGTCCGGTGCCCGGCTGCCGGAAAAGGTGGATGCGGTCATCGACAATGTCGGGGCGGCGACCTGGAGCCACTCGATCAATGTCTTGCGAACCGGGGGCACGCTGGTGACCTGCGGGGCGACCACCGGGGACCCGTCCAAGACCGAACTCACCAAGATCTTCTTCCGTGAACTGCGCATCCACGGCTCCACAGCCGGCACCATCGGCGAGTTGCGCGATCTGCTGGCCTTCGTGCAGGCCACCGGCATCCAGCCGGTGATCGATCAGAAACTCCCGCTCGACCAAGCCCGCAAGGGTTTCGCCCGCATGGCGGCCGGCGACGTCTTCGGCAATATCGTCTTCAACCACTGACAGGAGAACAATGGCCATCATCACTTCGGCCGAAACCATCGACATCCGCTTCCCGACCTCGCTCGAGGCCGACGGCTCGGATGCGATGAACCCCGACGGCGACTACTCGGCGAGCTATGTCGTGCTGCACACCGATGGCCTCGACGCCGCCGGGCAGCCGCTGGCCGGTTACGGCATCACGTTCACTATCGGACGCGGCAACGACATCGTCTGCATGGCTGCTCAGGAGATCGTGAACCGGCTGATCGGACGCGACGTCGACCAGATGGTCGCCGACATGGGCGGCACCTACCTGAGCCTGTGCTCGGATTCACAGCTGCGCTGGCTGGGCCCGGAGAAAGGTGTCGTTCATCTTGCCTTGTCAGCGGTCATGAACGCAGCCTGGGACCTGGCCGGACGACTGGCCGGCAAACCGGTCTGGCGACTGCTCGCCGATATGACACCCGAGCAGCTGGTGGACATCGCCGACCTGCGCTATCTGGCCGACGTGCTGCCTCGCGAACGAGCACTCGAGATCCTCCGCAAGGCCGAACCCGGCAAGGCGGAGCGCATCGCCGATCTGGAGGCCAAGGGGTACCCCGCGTACACCACGGCAGCCGGCTGGCTCGGCTACTCCGACGAGAAGATGCTGCGCATCATCGCCGAGCAGGAGCAACTGGGCTTCACTGCGGTCAAGCTCAAGGTCGGCGCGAATCTTGCTGACGATATTCGCCGCTGCCGTAAGGCCCGGGAAGCGATCGGCCCGGATCGACCGCTGATGATCGACGCGAACCAGGTGTGGGACGTGCCCACCGCCATCGAGTGGGTCAATGCCCTGAAGGAATTCGATCTGCGATGGATCGAGGAACCGACCAGCCCCGACGACATCCTGGGCCACCGCAAGGTGCGCGAAGGAGTGGCGCCGATCGGTATCGCCACCGGTGAGCACTGCCACAACCGGGTGATGTTCAAGCAGTTTCTCGAGGCCGGCGCGATCGACTATTGCCAGATCGACGCCGGACGCCTGGCCTCCCTGAACGAGATCCTCGCCGTGCTACTGCTGGCTGCCCACTTCGAGGTGCCGGTCTGCCCCCACGCCGGTGGTGTCGGGCTGTGTGAGATGGTCCACCACGCGTCCATGCTCGACTACGTCGCCGTCTCGGGCAGCTACGAGGGGCGCATCACCGAGTACGTCGACAACCTGCACGAGCATTTCGTCCACCCGGTGCGGGTCGCAGGTGGACGCTACCAGGTGACCGGGGACGCCGGCTACAACACCGAGATACTGACTGCCTCCATCGAGGAGTTCCGCTTCCCCGACGGCAGCTACTGGGCCGCCGCCCGCTCCTGACCCCGCGGCCCCTCCGGAGCCCGCTGCGCCGGGGCGGCACCGGTTCTTGCGCCCCGAATACGAAGCTGCGCCCGATATATCGGGCGCAGCTTCGTATTTCGGGCGCGGGAACGGACCGGGCGCGGGCAGCGCGGGCGGACCGGGCGCGGCGCGGGGAGCGCGGGCGCGGGGGTCAGGCCAGGACTTGGCGGTCGCTGGGGTTGATCGGACGCGGCAGGATGCTTTCCTCGCCGGACAGGAACGTGTCCACACCGTTGGCGCAGCTGCGTCCCTCGGCGATGGCCCATACGATCAGCGACTGACCGCGTCCGGCATCACCGCAGGCGAAGACGCCCGGCACGCTGGTCTGATAGTGATCGTCGCGAGAGATATTGCCGCGCGCGTCCAACTCGACGCCCAGCTGCGAGACAACCCCATCGGCTTCCGGACCGAGGAAACCCATGGCCAGCAGCACAAGCTGAGCCGGGATGACGCGCTCGGTACCCTCGATCGGCGCGAACCGGGTGGCCGGCCCCTCGACCTCGACGATCCGTAGCCCCGACACCTGACCGTTCTCACCGAGGAACTCGCTGGTGTTCACCGAGTACAGCCGCTCGCCGCCCTCCTCGTTCGCCGAAGCGATCCGATAGATCATCGGGTAGGTCGGCCACGGCTGGGACGCGGGACGCTCGGCCGGCGGATGAGGCATGATCTCCAGCTGGGTCACCGATCGGGCGCCCTGCCGCAGCGCAGTGCCGAGGCAGTCGTTCGAGGTGTCGCCACCGCCGATGACGATGACGTCCTTGCCCTCGGCACTGATCTGCCCGGGCACCTGGCCCTTCAGCGCCTTGGTGGCCTGGGTCAGGTACTCCATCGCCTGATGGATGCCGTCCAGTTCACGGCCGGGCACCGGGAGGTCACGCGGACGCGTCGAACCGATCGCCAGCACCACCGCGTCGAACCGTTCGAGCAGTTGCTCGCCGGTGATGTCGCTGCCGACCTTGGTGGACGGCTTGAAGGTGGTGCCTTCGAGCACCATCTGCTTGAGCCGCCGGTCGAGGACCGACTTCTCCATCTTGAAGTTGGGGATGCCGTAACGCAGCAGACCGCCGATCGCGTCGGCTCGCTCGTAGACGACCACAGTGTGTCCGGCGCGGGTCAGCTGCTGAGCCACCGCCAGTCCGGCCGGTCCCGAACCGACCACCGCGACCGTCTTCAAGGTGTGCCAGTCCGGCACCTGCGGGGTGACCCGGCGGTCGGCCCAGCCCTTGTCGATCAGTGCGACCTCGACGTTCTTGATGGTCACCGGATCGCGGTTGATGCCTTCCACGCACGCGGTTTCGCACGGCGCCGGGCACAGCCGCCCGGTGAACTCCGGGAAGTTGTTGGTGGCGTGCAGCCGCTCCAGGGCGTCCTGCCATTCATCGCGCCACAGCAGGTCGTTCCATTCCGGGATGAGGTTCGCCAGCGGGCAGCCGTTGTGGCAGAACGGGATGCCGCAGTCCATGCAGCGGCCCGCCTGCTTGACGATGATCGGCAGCAGTGCGATACCGGGAGTCCCGGGGTAGACCTCGTTCCAGTCCTCCACTCGCTGCGCCACCGGGCGCCGCTCGGCGACCTCGCGAGGAGTGGTCATGAATCCCGTCGGATCAGCCACGAGCAGCCTCCATCATGATCTCGGTCACTTCGGTCTGGGGAAGGCCATTGGCTTTCGCCTCGGCCTGGGCGCGCATCACTCGCGCGAAATCACGTGGTTCCAGCTTGGTGAAGCGACTGGCGAGCACGTCGCGTGGCAGAGCCAGCAACTCGGCCGCCCGCGTCGAGCCGGTGACCTCGTGATGAGTCTTCAACAGCTCGGTGACACGCCGGACGTCGGCATCGGTCATCGGGACCGCATCGACATACTCGGTGTTCAGCACCTCGGGACGCATGTCCAGCACCCAGGCGATGCCTCCCGACATGCCGGCTGCCAGGTTGCGTCCGGTCGGACCGATGATGAGCGCCTCGCCGCCGGTCATGTACTCGCAGCCGTGATCACCGACGCCTTCGACCACGGCGGTCGCACCTGAGTTACGGACGCAGAACCGCTCCCCCACAACACCATTCAGCAAGATCTCGCCCGAGGTAGCGCCGTAGCCGATGACATTGCCGGCGATGATCTGGGTGCTGGCGTCGAAGGTGGACGCAGGATCGCACCGCGCGGCGATGTGCCCGCCCGATAGCCCCTTGCCGAGGTAATCGTTGGCATCACCGGTCAGCAGCAGGCTGATGCCCTTGGGCAGGAAGGCTCCGAAGCTCTGGCCGGCGGTGCCGACGAACTCGAAGCGGATCGTGTCGTCCGGCAGGCCCTTGCCTTCGGTGGCCATCGTGACCTCGTGGCCCAAGATGGTGCCGACGGTGCGATCGACATTGCGGATCGGCAGAATACCGACCACCGGCTCGCCGGATTCCAGAGCAGGCGCGGCGATCTTGATCATCTCCACGTCCAGAGCCTGATCAAGTTCGTGATCTTGCTCGATGACCTGGTGACGAACGGTTCCCTCGGGAACCACCACCTGGTGGAGCACCGGAGACAGATCCAAGCCCCGCGCCTTGTAGTGGCCGACGGCCGCCCGGGTTTCCAGCATGTCGACTCGTCCGACTGCCTCTTCGAGCGTGCGGAAGCCGAGCAGCGCCAGGTATTCACGCACTTCCTGGGCAATGAACTCCATAAAGTTGACGACATACTCGGGCTTGCCGGCGAACTTCGCGCGCAGTTCCGGGTTCTGGGTCGCCACGCCCACCGGGCAAGTGTCCTTGTGGCAGACGCGCATCAGGATGCATCCCGAGGTGACCAGGGCGGTCGTCGCGAAACCGAACTCCTCGGCTCCCAACAGCGCCGCGATGATGACATCGCGTCCGGTCTTCAACTGACCATCGCACTGCACCACAATGCGGTCGCGCAGGCCATTGAGCAGCAGGGTCTGCTGGGTCTCGGCCAAGCCGAGCTCCCACGGGCCGCCCGCATGCTTGATCGAGGTCAACGGAGCCGCACCGGTACCACCGTCGTGGCCGGAGATCAGCACCACATCGGCCTTCGCCTTGCTGACGCCGGCGGCGACCGTGCCCACACCGATCTCGGAGACCAGCTTGACGTGCACCCGAGCCGACGGATTGGCGCACTTGAGGTCGTGGATCAACTGCTTGAGATCCTCGATCGAGTAGATGTCGTGATGCGGCGGCGGGCTGATCAGGCCGATGCCCGGTGTCGAATGCCGGGTCCGCGCGATCCATGGGTACACCTTCGGGCCGGGCAGCTGACCGCCCTCGCCCGGCTTGGCACCCTGCGCCATCTTGATCTGCAGATCTCGGGCATAGCTCAGGTACTCCGAGGTCACGCCGAAGCGACCGGAGGCCACCTGCTTGATCGCGGAGCAGCGCTCCGGATCGTGCAACCTCTCGGGATCCTCGCCACCCTCACCGGTGTTCGAGCGAGCGCCCAGCCGGTTCATCGCGATGGCGAGCGTCTGGTGAGCCTCCAGGCTGATCGAGCCGTAACTCATCGCGCCGGTGCTGAACCGCTTCACGATGGACGAGACCGGCTCGACCTCATCGATATCGATCGGCGTGGCAGCGGGCTTCAGCTCCAGCAAGGCACGCAACGTCATGAGCCGCGACGACCGGTCGTCGACCCGCGCGGTGTAGCGCTTGAACACGTCATAGCGTCCGGTCCGGGTGGCGTACTGCAAGCGGAAGACGCTTTCCGGATCGAACAGATGCTGTTCGCCCTCGCGACGCCACTTGTACTGGCCACCGGTGATCAGGGTGCGGTGCGGCAGCGCATTGGTCGCCGGGTAGGCGTTGCGGTGATGCTCGGCGATATCGTGAGCCAGTTCGTCCAAGCCGATGCCCTCGACCCGCGAACTCGTGCCGGGGAAGAACTCCGCCATGAACTCACTGTTGAGGCCGACGGCCTCGAAGATCTCCGCGCCGCCGTAGGACGCCATCGTGGACACGCCCATCTTGCTCATCACCTTGAGCAGGCCGTGCTCGAGCGCACTGATCACGTTGTGAATGGCCTTTTCAGGTGGCACCGTCACCAGCAGCTCGCGGCGAGCCAGATCTTCGGCGCTCTCGAAAAGCAGGTAAGGGTTGACCGCCGCCGCGCCGTAGCCGACCAGCAGGGCAAGATGATGCACCTCCCGCACATCACCGGCCTCGACGATCATGCCGATATTGGCGCGCATCTTCAGCCGCACCAGGTGGTGATGCATGTTCGCCGTGGACAGCAGGGACGGAATCGGAGCCCGCGAATCGTTGGAATGCCGGTCGCTGAGCACGATGTACAGCGCGCCGTCCTCGATGGCCGCGGTGATCTCGTCACGCATCTCGGCCAAGCGATCACGCAGCGCCTCGGGGCCGCCGGCGGCATCGTAGAGGCAGGTGATGACCCTGGTCAGCCCGTTCGGGTTGTCGGCGCGCTCGGCCAGGTGAACGATCTTCGACAGCTGCTCCGAGTCGATCACCGGGGAGCTGATGACCAGCTGGTTGGCCGATTCGGGCCCCGGCGACAGCAGATTGCCCTGCGGACCGGTGCGCACCTCGAGCGAGGTGACCAATTCCTCGCGGATGGCGTCCAGCGGCGGGTTGGTGACCTGAGCGAAGAGCTGGCTGAAGTAGTCGAACAGCGAGCGCGGCTTGTCCGACAGCACCGGCAGCGGAGTGTCGGAGCCCATCGAGCCGATCGGTTCGGCGCCCGTGTTGGCCATCGGCGCGATGATCATGGCGAGCTCTTCGTGCGAGTAGCCGAAGACCTGCTGGCGGCGCGCCACCGAACTCGAACCGTGCACGATGTGGGTACGCTCGGGCAGATCGTTCAAGAAGACCCGGCCCTGCTTCAGCCATTCACCGTAGGGGTGCTCGGCAGCCAACTGGTCCTTGATCTCCTGATCGTCGATCAGCCGGTGGCTGGCCAGGTCGACCAGCAGCATCCGGCCCGGCGTCAGGCGTCCCTTCTCGCGAACCTGTGCGGCCGGCACATCGAGCACGCCGGCTTCGGACGCGAAGATCACCCGGTCGTCGGTCACCCAGTAGCGGGCCGGACGAAGCCCGTTGCGGTCCAGCGTCGCCCCGATCAGGGTGCCGTCGGTGAAGCTGATACATGCCGGGCCGTCCCACGGCTCCATCAGGCAGGCGTGGTAGTCGAAGAAGTCGCGGTGAGCCTGCGGGAGGTCGTCGTTGTGCTGCCACGCTTCGGGCACCATCATCATCACGGCATGCGGCAGCGAGCGTCCGCCCAGATGCAGCAACTCCAGCACCTGATCGAAGGACGCAGAGTCGGAATCACCGGGCTCACAGATCGGGAAGAGCCGGTCTAGATCGCCGGGAATCAGATCGCTGGCCAGCAGCGATTCGCGGGCGCGCATCCAGTTGCGGTTGCCCTTGACGGTGTTGATCTCGCCGTTGTGGGCGATCATCCGGTACGGATGAGCCAGCGGCCACGACGGGAATGTGTTCGTCGAGAAGCGCGAATGCACCAGCGCGATGGCCGAGGCGAAGCGCTCGTCGGTGAGATCGGGGTAGACCTCGGACAGCTGAGAGGTCGTCAGCATGCCCTTGTAGACCAGCGTGCGGGCCGACAGCGACGAGAAATAGATGCCCGCCTCGAAACGTGCCCGGCGGCGCAACGGGAAGACCAGCCGGTCGAGATCGATGCCGCTGGCGTGTTTGCGGTCGCTGACGAACAGCAACATCATGTGCGGCATGACGCCCAACGAGATCGGGCTGAGCGTCTCGGTGCGCACCGGCACCTCACGCCAGCCGTGTACCTTGAGGCGTTCCTCGAGGGCGATCTTCTCGATCGAGATCATCGCCATCTCGCGTTCGGCTTCGTCGGTGGGCAGGTAGGCCATACCCACCGCGTACTCCCCCACCGGGGGCAGCATGAAATCGACTCGTTCGCGCAGGAAAGCGTCCGGAATCTGGACGAGAATACCCGCGCCGTCACCGGCCGCCGCGTCGGCGCCGGTCGCGCCGCGGTGGTCGAGATTGGCCAGAGCCGTCAGGCCGTCCAGAACCAGCTCATGGGTGGGCTTGCCGTCGAGCTTGGCAACGAAGGCTACGCCGCACGCGTCGTGCTCGTAGCTGGGATCGTAGAGCCCCTGCCTGCTGGGTACCGAACTTGTCGAAGTCATCTGCACTCCTGTCTGGGCGCCGCCCGGTAGACACGGTCCAGTCCTGAAGAGTAACCCGGATGTGTTACAGGTTGTTTTCAATGTGTTACAGACTCTTTTCAGCGCGTGGTCGAGCCGGTGCCAATCCTGCGCCCGCGGCGGGGAAACCGAAGGGCCACAACATGACACCGGGCCGTTTGCGCAACTGCCAGATCAACAAGACCAGCG
This sequence comes from Propionibacterium sp., assembly GCA_012517405.1. GTDB lineage: Bacteria > Actinomycetota > Actinomycetes > Propionibacteriales > Propionibacteriaceae > Brooklawnia > Brooklawnia propionicigenes. The sequence continues at coordinate 63,539 of JAAYVB010000017.1, read as the reverse complement.
CACCGACAAAGCAGATCACCGAGACGTAGCTGTTGACCCGCCAGCCGCCGACATGATTCACCGGGTCGATGCGGACGGCCTCGATGAAGAAGCGCCCGAACGTGTACCACAGGACATAGCAACTAAAAAGTTTACCCCGGCCGAGCTTGAAACGACTCTCGGCCCACAGCAGGACGAAACCGCCGATGGTGTTCCAGACCATCTCGTAGGCGAAGGTGGGTTGAAAGGTGTCGTAGGACTCGTAGCCGACCGGCCGGTACTGCGGATCGACGTAGAGCCCCCACGGCAGATCGGTGGGACGCCCGAACAGCTCCTGGTTGAACCAGTTGCCGAGCCTGCCGATCGCCTGCGCGAACAGCAACCCCGGAGCCAGTGTGTCGGCGAAGGCCGGGAAGTCGAGCCGGTAGCGGCGGCAGACCAGCCAGGCGGCCAGCGCGCCGACCATCACTCCACCCCAGATCCCCAGCCCACCGTTGCGGATGTTCAGGGCCTGCCAGGGATTGCGTCCGGGACCGAAATAGAGCTGATAGTCAGTGATCACGTGATACAGCCGGGCGCCGATGATGCCGGCGATCACGATGATGAAGACCGCCGAATCGAAGCGATCGGTGTCGCCCCCGCGTGCGGCGAAGCGTTTGCGGCTCAGCCAAGCGGCCACCACGATCCCGGCCAGCACGCAGATCGCGTAGAAGTGAATCACCAGACCGCCCAGCGAGAATCCGCTGATCGGCGGTGCTGGAATCTCCAGCGAAATCATCGGCCGGTCCGACGCACTCCGGCCGCCAGATCGGCAACCTTCTCGCGCAGCGGACGAAGGTCGTCGTTGCCCGCCTCTTCGGCGGAGATGAGGCAGCTGACCAGCGCCGAGCCGACGATGACCGCGTCGGCGTAGGCGCCGACTTCGGCCGCTTGGTCGCTGTTCGACACTCCGAGGCCAACGCCCACCGGAAGGCTGGGATCGGCGGCCCGGGCACGCTCGACGATGACCGGGGCGGCCGACGAGGTCTGAGCACGTGCTCCGGTGACTCCCATCACCGACGTCGCGTAGACCCAGCCGCGGCAGGCGCCCATCGTCGTGGTGATGCGCTCATCCGACGAACTCGGCGCGATGAGGAAGATCCGGTCCAGCCCGTGGGCGTCCGAAGCCGCCACCCACTCCCCGGCCTCGTCGGGAGTCAGATCGGGGGTGATCAGTCCCGCACCTCCGGCGGCGGCCAGATCGCGTGCGAAGGCCTCCACCCCATAGCGGTAGACCAGATTCCAGTAGATCATCACCATCGGGGTGGCGCCGGCTGCGGCGACGGTCTCCACCGCGGTGAACAGATCGTGGGTGTGCACTCCGCGTTCGAGAGCCTTGGTGGTGGCGTGCTGGATGACCAGCCCGTCCATCATCGGGTCCGAATAGGGCATGCCGATCTCGACCAGGTCGACGCCCACGCCGTCGGTGCCTTCCACCAGGGCGCGCATGGCCGCAAGCGAACCGGGCACGGTCGGGTAGCCGACCGGCAGGTAGCCGACCAAAGCGGAGCGCCCTTCGTCCTTGGCGGCCTTCAGTACCTGACCCGAGATGCCGAGCCGGGCATCGAGGACGTTCGTACCAGCTGTGTTCACTTCAGGGCTCCCGTCGAATGATCGGCCTCACCGCGGATGCCGAAATACTTCATCGCGGTGTCCACGTCCTTGTCGCCGCGACCGGAGATGTTGACCACGATCACCGGTCTGGTCTGCGGATCCTGCTCGGTCAGCCGCAATGCGAGCCTGCGGGCCCCGGCGACCGCGTGTGCGGATTCGATGGCCGGCATGATGCCCTCGGTGCGGCAGAGCAGCTGGAACGCGTCCATCGCTTCGGCATCGGTGACCGGCTCGTAGTGGGCACGCCCGGACTTGGCCAGCTGTGCATGCTGTGGGCCGACGCCCGGATAGTCGAGTCCTGCCGAAATGGAGTGCGATTCGATGGTCTGGCCATCGTCGTCCTGGAGCACGAAGGTGCGGGTGCCGTGCAGCACGCCGACCGAGCCGCCGGTGATGGATGCGGCATGATGTCCGGTCTCGACTCCCTCACCGCCGGCTTCGAAGCCGTACAGCCCGACCTCGGGGTCGTCGATGAAATCGGCGAACATACCGATGGCATTCGATCCGCCACCGACGCAGGCGCAAACCGCATCGGGCAGCCGGCCGTAGCGCTCCAACATCGTGGCGCGGGTCTCGGTGGAGATGATCCGCTGGAACTCGCGGACGATCTTGGGGAACGGATGCGGGCCCGAGGCCGATCCGATCAGGTAGTGGGTGTTGTCGACATTGGTCACCCAATCCCGCATGGCCTCGTTCATCGCATCCTTGAGGGTGCGGCTTCCGGCGGCCACCGAAACCACCTCGGCGCCGAGCAGCTGCATGCGGGCCACGTTGAGCGCCTGACGCTGGGTGTCCACCTCGCCCATGTAGATGCGGCACTCCATACCGAACAGCGCTGCGACGGTGGCGGTCGCCACGCCATGCTGACCGGCACCGGTCTCGGCGATCACCCGGGTCTTGCCCATTCGGCGGGTCAGCAGTCCCTGACCCAGGACATTGTTGATCTTGTGCGAACCGGTGTGGTTGAGATCCTCGCGCTTGAGCAGCATCTGGGCGCCGCCGCAGTACTCGCTGAAACGCTTGGCCTCGGTGAGCGGGCTCGGGCGTCCGGCGTAGTTGACCTGCAGGTCGCGCAACTCCTCGCCGAACGCCGGATCTTGTTGGGCCTGCTCGAACTCGGCGTCCAACTCTTGCAGCGCTGGGATCAGCGCCTCGGGGACGAACCTGCCCCCGAAGGCATCGAAGTGACCGCGCATGTCGGGGAAATCAGAGAGCTTCATCGTTATTCCTGAGAGTTGATGGAACCGGCGGCGATCATCGCAGCGATCGCCGCCCCGGGGTTGGCGTCGGTGACCAGCGCTTCGCCGACCAGAATGGCGTGGGCGCCGGCAGCGCTGACGCGCGCTGCATGCGCGGGGGACTTGATTCCTGATTCGGCGACCTTGACCACGCCGTCGGGGATGGCCCCGGCGATGCGCTCGAACATCGACAGATCCACATCGAGGGTCTTGAGGTTCCGGTTGTTGACGCCGATCAGCTCAGCACCCAAAGCCACCGCCCGCCGCGCTTCTTCAGGAGTGTGCACCTCGACCAGGGCGGTCATGCCGAGTTCGGTCGTCAGCTGATGGAGCCGGCTGAGCTGCTTGTCATCGAGGGCTGCCACGATCAGCAGAATGAGATCTGCGCCGTGGGCACGCGCTTCGTAGATCTGGTACGGCTCGACGGTGAAGTCCTTGCGCAGGATCGGCTGATCGACCCGCCAGCGCACCAGATCCAGATCGGCCAGCGAGCCGCCGAAGCGACGCTGCTCGGTCAGGACCGAGATCGCCGCCGCACCACCCCCGGCATAGGCGAGCGCGAGTTCTGCCGGGTCGGAGATCTCGGCGAGTGCCCCCTTGGACGGGCTGGATCGTTTGACCTCGCAGATGATCGACAGTTGCGGTGCACGAAATGCCGGCATCGGATCGCGGACTGCAGGTGCGGTCTCGATCTGCGCGATCACCTGATCGAGCGGGGTCTGCGACTGACGGTCCGCCAGGTCGTCGCGGACGCCGGCGATGATCTGGTCGAGCACGGTGCTCATGCATCCTCCTGTTCCCGGTCATCGACGCTACCCGCATTCACCGACAGGGTCTCGTGTCTGCCCGCGCGCGAGACCGCACCGAGCACGGCGGCTGCCTTGTTCTGGGTCTCGCGGTCCTCGCTGTCGGGCACCGAGTCCGCCACGATCCCCGCGCCGGCTTGCACATAGGCAACCCCGTCGCTGATCACAGCGGTGCGGATCGCAATCGCAGCATCCGAATCCCCGGCGAAATCGAAGTAGCCGACCACTCCCCCGTAGGGTCCGCGGCGGGTGGTCTCCAGTTCGTCGATGATCTGCATCGCGCGCACCTTGGGGGCACCCGACAAGGTGCCCGCCGGAAAACAGGACATGGTGACGTCCAGGGCGCTGTGGCCGGGCTTGATGCGTCCGCTGACGCTGGCTTCGAGGTGCATGACATGGCTGTAGCGGTGCACCTGCATGAACTCGGTGACCTCGACGGTGCCCGGTTCGCAGACCCTGCCCAGATCGTTGCGGCCCAGATCCACCAGCATCAGGTGTTCGGCGCGTTCCTTCTCGTCGGCCAGCAGCTCGCGTTCCAGCCCCAGATCCGCCGCCGGGTCGGCACCCCGGGGCCGGGTGCCCGCGATCGGACGCGTGGTGGCCAGGCCGGACTTGACGGTAACCAGTGCCTCGGGGCTGGAACCCACCAGTGCGAACTGCTTGCCGTCGCGCTCGAGTTGCAGCAGGTACAGATAGGGACTGGGATTGGCCTGCCGCAGTTCTCGGTAGATGGACAGGGCATCGGCGTCCGTGTCGATCTCGAAACGCTGGCTGGGTACCACCTGGAAGATGTCGCCGGCCCGGATGTGCTCCTTCGCCGTCTCGACCATCTCGACGAACTCTTCGTGGCTGCGTTGGCGTCGGACCACGGCGGGCGCTGCGTCGGTGCGGACGGCGACCATGCTGCGGTGCGGTTCGGCGAGCCGGGCGGCCATCTGCTGGATGCGAGCAACGGCGTCGTGCCAGGCCAGCGCGGCCCGCTGTGAGGACGCATCAAAATTGATGGCGTTGGCGATCAGCCAGATCTCACCGGTGTGATGATCGAGGACCGCCAGATCGCCGGCGGCCATCATGACCATCTCCGGCACCCCGATGTCATCGGGATTGCTGTCGGGGATGCGCTCTCGTTCACGAATGAGGTCGTAGGCGAGATAGCCGACCATTCCCGAGGTGAACGGCGGCAACTCGGGATCGCGCGGAGTGTGCAGCAGACGCAGGGTCTGGTCCAGCACGTCCAGCGGGCGTCCGGTTTGCGGCAGCCCGGCGATCGGGCGGTTCAGCGTCCAGGTCGACTCGCCGCGGTCTCCGATCAGGGTGGCGACATTGTTCACGCCGATGAATGACCAGCGCGACCAGGTGCCCTGCTCCGCGGACTCGAACAAGAAGGTGCCCGGCCGATGATCGCACAACTGCTGGAAGGCGCCGACCGGAGTGATGTCGTCGGCGAACAGCCGGACGTAGACGCTGATGACCCGGCGGTCGGCAGCAGCCACGAACTCATCAAGGCTGGGATGGATCTGTGCCTCGTCGATCATTACGCATCGTCCTCGGTGGAGCGGGCTTCGTCCGGGTCGTCGGCGCGCAGCACGCCGCCCGCGTCGAAGCAGCTTTCCGCCCCGGTGTGACAGGCGGGGCCGGTCTGGTCGACGACCAGCAGCAGGGTGTCACCGTCGCAGTCGATGGATACCTCGCGCACCCGTTGGGTGTGGCCGCTGGTAGCACCCTTGCGCCACAGCTCGCTGCGGCTGCGCGACCAGTAGGTGGCCTGGCGGGTGTCCAGAGTGAGCGCGAGCGAATCGTCGTTCATCCAGGCCATCATCAGCACCCGTCCGCTGGTGGCGTCCTGCACTATCGCCGGCACGAGGCCCTGAGCGTTGCGGGTGAGCCTGGCAGCAATATCAGGCGAAAGCGGAGGAATCGACTCGGACATATGGCCTATTGTTCCGCATTCGCCGGCGGCTGCCCAACGGCGCTGTCTTCGTGGTCATTCAGATGGAGTAGAGTGCCATACATAGAGGACCTAGGGATAGGGGCGCTATGCATATCGACAAGGACCTGGTGGCCGCCTCGGCGACGCCGCTCGTCCTGGGAATACTCGCCGACGGCGAATCATACGGCTACGCGATCCTCAAACGGGTCAATGAACTGTCCGGAGGTCAGATGCACTGGACCGACGGCATGCTCTATCCCCTGCTGCACCGGCTCGAGCGCCTCGGCCTAGTCGAGTCGTCGTGGGGCACTTCCGATATCGGACGCAAACGCAAGCATTACGCCATCACATCCGCCGGACGAGCCGCACTCGTCGAACGCCAGGAGCAGTGGACCGTTGTCGCAGACGCTTTGGCACAGGTCTGGCGCAGCACCCAGCAGCCGGACCGCATCATCGAGGAGTGGGCATGACCGTCGACGAGCTTCAGCCCGACCCGCATGAAGGCCTCGAGGCCCAGATCGCGCAGTGGCGCCGCTACGTACAGCGCCGCGAAGCTATCTCGGCGGCCGACGTCGACGAGATGGAAGATCACCTACGCGAACGAATCGATGAGTTGAGCGCTGCCGGCCTGGACGACGAGGAGTCGTTCCTGGTCGCGGTCAAGCGCATGGGCAGCCTGGACGCGGTCTCGCAGGAGTTCGCCCGGGAACACTCCGATCGGCTCTGGAAGCAACTCGTGCTGGTCTCCTCCTCCCCTGCCGGGAGCACCCGCACCAGCCGCGAACTGGCCGTCATGTTGGTCGTGGCCATGGCGGCCGGCCTGGCGACGAAGGCCGGCCTTCAGCTGCTCAGCGCGACATCCTTCGCCCTCAATGCAGCGCTGATCGTCCTGCCGTTCGTGGCCGGCTACCTCGGCTGGAAGCGCCGCTTGTCGGGGCCCGCGATCGCGGTCACCGCGGCGATCTTCGTCGTGCCGGCCATCGCAATCAATGTCTACCCCTTCGATGCCGGCGGATCGACGATGATCATCGCCGCCTTGCACACGCCGGTCATCGCGTGGGGTGCGGTCGGCCTGGTCTATGTCGGGGGCCGATGGCGATCGCAGGATCGCCGGATGGACTTCGTCCGCTTCACCGGTGAACTCGCGATCTACTTCACCCTGCTGGCGCTCGGCGGTGGAGTGCTGCTGGGCTTGCTGGCGACGGTGTTCGGACTGGCCGAGGTGCCGTCCGGGGTCATCGAGTCCGTCATGGCGGACTGGCTGCTGCCCTTGGCGGTCCCCGGCGCGCTGGTCGTCGCGGTCTGGCTGGTCGAAGCCAAACAGAACGTCGTGGAGAATATCGCGCCGGTACTGACCAAGGTCTTCACGCCGCTCACCCTCATGATGCTGGTGGCCTGCCTGGTTGCGCTGATCCGTGCCGGTAGCCTCGTCGAAGCCGACCGGACACTGCTCATCGTGATGGACGCGATCCTGCTGCTCGTGCTGTGCCTGCTGCTCTACTCCATCTCGGCCCGCGACCCGTTGGCACCACCGCAGTTCTTCGACGGCCTGCTGGTCGCAGTGCTCGTCGCGGCGCTTGCGGTTGACGCGGTGGCCATGACCGCGATGGCGAGCCGCATCGCGGAGTTCGGGGCCAGCCCCAACAAGGTGGTGGCGCTCGGACTCAACGTCTTGTTGCTGGTCCAGTTGGCCTGGTCGGCCGTGCTCGGCGGCGGTTTTTGTGCCGGCCGGCGTCCGTTCGCCCAGCTGTGCGGCTGGCAGACCCGCTTCCTGCCCGCCTACCTGATCTGGGCGGGATTCGTCGTGCTGGTCGTTCCCCCGGTCTTCGGCTTCGCCTGATCGGCCCGGACCGAGCGACCTCAGCTGCCGGTGAATGCCGTCAGACGGTCTGTCTCATCGGCCACCAGCCGGTAGGCCTCGGGGTCCAGGTCGCCATCGATGTTCAGCCGGACGCTCGCTCTTGCCTTGGTCAGGCTCCTCTTCCAGGTGCCGGCATCGGTGGCATCGATCACCACCAGGCCTCCCCCGGCCTCGCTGAACTGCACTCGGGCGTCCCCAGCCGGGTGCCCGGGACTGCGCGGGAAGTTCGGCTTGAGGTAGCTCAGGAAGACCTCGTCGAAGGTGGGCAGCAGAAATGCCCTGCCGCTGCCGTCGTCCCACCCGACACCGTCAGCGGCCCGCTCGGGCGCGTACCACAGCTCGGTCTCATCGACGCTGATCGAGGTCAATCCGAGGTCACCGATCACCGCGCGGATCTGGCCGAGCGTCAGCGTGCACCAGCGCGCCAGATCACGAACGCTCGCCGGACCATGCCAGGTGAAGAATCGCCGGACGAGCTCGCGGGTGGCATCCTGCGCGTCGAATTGCGCCCGATCAGGCTCGAGGACCTCGTCCACCAGGGCGTAGCTGTGCTCGGTACCGACCAGCGGCCCGGAACAGATCAGCCCGCGCAGTTCGGCCAGCATCAGCAGATGGCCCACCACCTGCCCGTGCGGAGCCCCGGTGGCCGGCAACAGCGGTGCCAGCTGCTTGCGGGTAAGGTGATTGCGGCCCGCGAGCTCGCGCTGCAGAACCTCGAACCCGCGATCCACCAGATCGTGGTCCACGCCGAGCTGTCGATGCCTGGCCGGCATCGAGGACGCCACCTTCTCGCCGGTCAGCCGCTGCAACCAGCGCAGGTCGTCGCGATGGACGTAATGCCAGGTCGGACGCAGCACATGGGCCCGGACGATCACCCCGGCGTCGATCGACGCCCGGACCCCTGCATCGTCCAGCCCGGTGCGCATGCCGATCGACCAGCGAGCAGTCCCCGGATCCTGGGACTGCACGGCCAGGGCCTCGCTCACGTAACCCGCAACGGTGCTGGCCGCTCCCGTCAGATGCTGGGTGGCCAACCGCTGCTCGAGCACTCGCCGGACATCCATCCTCGTTGCGCTGCCGGACGGCCCGGGATCAGCCGAGCTTGTCGAGAATCAGTTCGCGGACACGCGCCGCATCCGCCTGGCCCCTCATGGCCTTCATGACCGCGCCGATCAGCGCGCCGGCGGCCTGCACCTTGCCGTCGCGGATCTTCTGTGCCACGGCGGGATTGGCCGCAATCGCGGCATCGACCGCAGCGGACAGTGCCCCGTCATCGCTCACCACGGCCAGCCCGCGGGCAGCCACCACCTCGGCCGGCTCGCCCTCACCGGCCAGCACACCGTCGATCACCTGGCGGGCCAGCTTGTCGGTCAGGGTGCCGTCGTCCACCAGCACCTGCAACGCGGCGACCTGGGTGGGCGCCATACCCATCTCGTCCAGCGCCACCCCCGCCTCGTTCGCGCGGCGAGCCAGCTCGCTGACCCACCACTTGCGGGCTGCCGCTGCCGGAGCACCCGCTTCGACGGTGGCCCCGATGAGGTCCAGCGCGCCTTCGACGCCGTTGATATCGCGCATCTCGAGGTCGGTGAAGCCCCATTCGGCCTGCAGCCGGGCCCGGCGCTGGGCCGGCGGCTCGGGCAGGGTGGCGCGCAATTCTTCCACCCATTGACGGCTGGGCGCCACCGGGACCAGATCGGGCTCCGGGAAATACCGGTAGTCCTCCGCCTGTTCCTTCGAGCGTCCGGCGGTGGTGTAGCCACCCTCATTCCACATCCGGGTTTCCTGGTGCACGCGGCCACCGGCCGCCAGCACCGCGGCCTGCCGGCAGATCTCGTAGCGCAGCGCGCCCTCGACCGACTTCAGCGAGTTCACGTTCTTCGTCTCGGTGCGGGTGCCCAGCCGGGTCGAGCCCTTCGGCATGAGCGAGATGTTGGCGTCGCAGCGCATATTGCCGCGTTCCATCTTCGCTTCCGAAACCCCCAGCGCGCGCATCATCTCGCGTAGGTACTCCATGTACGCCCGCGCCACTTCGGGACCCTTCGTCCCGGTGCCGAGGACCGGCCGGGTGACGATCTCCATCAGCGGGACCCCGGCGCGGTTGTAGTCGACCAGCGAGTGACCGGCGCCCTGGATACGTCCCGCGCCACCGACGTGGGTGTTCTTGCCGGCGTCCTCTTCCATGTGCACCCGCTCGATCGGGATCACGTACTCCTGGCCGTCGACCTCGACGGTGACCTCGCCGTCGACGCACAGCGGCTCGTCGTACTGGGAGACCTGGTAGTCCTTGGGCATGTCGGGATAGAAGTAGTTCTTGCGGGCGAACCGGCTCCAGCCGGCGATATCGCAGCCCAGGCTGAGCCCGATCCGGATCGCCGATTCGATCGCCTTCTTGTTGACCACCGGCAGCGAGCCGGGCAGCCCCAGGCAGACCGGACAGGTGTGGGTGTTCGGCTCGCCGCCGAACTCGGTCGTGCAGCCGCACCACATCTTGGACGCGGTGCTGAGTTCGACGTGCACTTCGAGGCCGAGCACCACATCGAAGCGCTCCAGCGCCTGGTCGTAGTCCATCAGCTCATCGCTGGCGTACACACTCATCGCGCATCCTCCTGGTGAGCCGCCCGCTGCCCAATGTCGGGAATCCGGGAAAGCAATGGGCCGCCCCATCGGTCGTTCAGCGCTGCCTCCAGGGCACCGCCCACCAGATAGCAGCGATCGTCGGCCATCGCTGGAGCCATCGTCTGAAGGCCAACCGGCAGCCCGTCGCCGGGAGCCAGCCCGATCGGGAAGCTCGCCGCGCTGATGCCTCCCAGGTTGGCCGGAATGGTGCACAGATCCGACTTGTACATCGCCACCGGGTCGTTGAGCCGCTCACCGATCTTGAATGCGGTGGTGGGCGCCGTCGGTGAGACGAGCACGTCGCACTGCTCGAAGGCGGACGTGAAGTCCCGCGCGATCAGGGTGCGCACTTTCTGCGCCGACCCGTAGTAGGCGTCGTAGTAGCCGGCCGACAGCGCATAGGTACCGATGATGATGCGCCGCTTCGCCTCGTCGCCGAATCCGGCGGCGCGGCTCAGCCGCATCACCTGTTCGGTGGACGCCGACCCGTCGTCCCCGGCCCGCAGGCCGTACCGCATGCCGTCGTAGCGCGACAGATTGGAGGACACTTCGGCGGGCATGATCAGGTAGTAGGCGGCCAGCGCGTGCACGAAATGCGGGCAGCTGACCTCGACGATCTCGGCGCCCAGACTCGACAGCAGGTCGACAGCCTCGGAGAAGCGCTGCTCCACCCCAGGCGCATATCCTTCACCACCGAGCTCGCGGACGACGCCGATTCGCAGGCCCTTGACATCGGCCTTGCGGGCCGCGGCCGCCATGCCCGGCAGCGGCGCATTGATCGAGGTGGAATCCGCCGGGTCGTGGCCGCCCATGACCTCGTGCAGCAGCGCCGCGTCGAGCACGGTACGAGCGCACGGTCCGGGCTGGTCGAGCGACGAGGCCATCGCGATCACGCCGTAGCGGGAGACGCCGCCATAGGTGGGCTTGACGCCGACCGTTCCGGTGATCGAGGCCGGCTGGCGGATCGAACCGCCGGTATCGGTGCCGATCGCCAGCGGAGCCTCGAAGGCCGCCAGGCACGCCGCCGAACCGCCGCCCGAGCCACCCGGGATCCGCTCCAGATCCCACGGATTGCGGGTCGGACCGTAGGCGGAGGTCTCGGTCGAGGAACCCATCGCGAACTCGTCCAGATTCGTCTTGCCGAGGATCACCAGGCCGGCGGCAAGCAGCCGGTCGACGACCGTGGCGTTGTACGGCGGAATCCAGCCCTGCAGAATGCGCGAGCCGGCCGTCGTGGGCAGCCCCTGATAGCAGAAGAGGTCTTTGACCCCGATCGGCACTCCTGCCAGGGGGCCCAGCTTCTCGCCGGCCGCGATCCTGGCGTCCACCGCGCGTGCCTGTTGCAGGGCGCGCTCGGCATCGACGGCCAAGAAGGCGTGAACGTCGGCGTCCACCTGTTCGATGCGATCAAGACACTCGCGGGTGATCTCTTCGGAGCTTTGTTCCCCGGCGGCGATCCGGCGGCCGAGTTCGGCTGCGGTCTGGGTGATCGTGGACGCCATCACTGCTCCAGATCCAAGATGCGCGGGACGCGGAACTGACCGTCCTCGACGGCCGGCGCTGCCGCCAGCATGGCAGAGGCCGGGAAACTCGGACGCACCTGGTCCTCCCGGAAGACGTTGACCAGAGGTACTGCATGCGACATCGGTGGCACGTCCGCCTCAGCGACCTCGGCAACACTGGCCACCGAGGTCAGAATCACATCCAGTTGCGGAGCCAGCCGGGCCAGTTCCTCCTCAGTCAGTTCGATGCGGGCCAGATCGGCCAGCCTCGCGACGTCCTGCGCGGTCAAAGCCACGAGCACTCCTGTTGTTCGGTCAGCACCACCGTCTGGTGGCGGCCGGGCGGCCCGGGTGGTCGCCGGCTACCGACACATCTTAGAGCGTCGTCCCGCGGTCGCGCTCAAGACGCCTCGGCCGCAGGCATCTCCACGCGGGCGGCCATCAGCTGCTCGATCTCCTCCAGGGTCCGGTTCGAGGTCTCCGGCAGCTTCCGGGCGGCCAGCACCAGGGCGACCACATTGAGCACTGCGAAGGTCATGAAGACCGGGCCGAGACCGACCAGGCCGAGCAGCACCGGGAAGCTGAAGGTGATCAGTGCATTGGCCAGCCACTGCACCAGCACCGACAGGCCGACGCCCAGTCCGCGAATGCGCAGCGGGAAGACCTCCGAGATCATCACCCAGGTCACCGGGGAGACCGCGCCCTGCTGGCCGGTGAGGAAGACCAGCATCAGCGCCAGCACCAGCCAGGTGGCTCCCTGCCCGTCGGTGACAAGGGAGATCACGCCGATGCCGAGCAGCGAGAAGATGATCAGCGACTGGCCCAGGGCCAGCAGCTTCTTGCGCGGCAGCCGGCGCACCAGCAGCAGGCCGACCAGCGCCGCCAGCACGCTGATGACACCGTTGGCGATGGTCGCAGTCAGTGCGGCGTTGGTCCCGATGCCCGTCGATTCCAGAATGCGCGGCGCGTAGTACATGATCGCGTTCACGCCGGTGATCTGCTGGATCACCGACAAACCCATACCGATCACCACGATCCGCAGCACCCAGGGCCGGCGCAGGGCGGCCCAGCCGAGAGATTCCTGCGAGTCGCTCTTGTCGATCGTCGAGCGGATCTCATCGATCTGAGCGTCCACATGCTCCGCGGCGACCCGTTCCAGCGAGCGGCGAGCATCGGCCTCGCGATTCTGCGCGACGTACCAGCGCGGCGATTCCGGCATCAACCGCATGCCGACCCACAAGCCGATAGCTGGGATCGAGGCGAGCAGCAGCATCCACCGCCACGACGACGATTCGCCGTACAGGTGCGCAATGAGCGCGTTGTTGGTGTAGGCCAGCAGCTGCCCGGTGACGATCATCACCTGATCGACCGCCACGATCGAGCCGCGCCGCTCGGCCGGTGAAACCTCGGCCAGGTAAACGGGCACGGTCGTGGACGCACCGCCCACGGCCAGACCCAGCACGACCCGGAAGAACGCCAGGAAGTGCACGGTCGGCGACAACGCAGCGCCGACGGCGCCGACGAAGAAGATGACCGCCAGCCACAGCAGCATGCGACGGCGTCCGTAACGGTCGGATAGGTTGCCGCCGAAGACCGAACCGAAGGCGGCACCGATCGGCAGCGCAGCGGTGATGATGCCCTCTGCGACATCGCTCAGGCCGAGGCCGCCCTGGTCGACAGGATGAGCCATGAACGGCAGCGCGCCGGAGATCACACCGGTGTCGTAGCCGAACAGCAGGCTGCCCAGCGTCGCGATCAGCGCAACCGCCCAGATCGGTAGCGGACGAATGATAGAACTGCTTCTGGCCGTCGACATCCGACCGTTCCTCCTAGCTGAAGCCCTGGTGGCTCCGCTGCAACATAGTAGATGCAATGTCATGTGATCGAAACACGTCCGATTCGTGGCCGGTTTGGCCGGTTGGCAGACTGATACCATGTTCTTGCTTCGAATCCAGATGCCTGACCGCTCCGGCGCCCTCGGTCAGGTGGCCACCGCTATCGGATCGGTGGGTGCGGATATCCATCTGATCGAGGTCGTCGACAAGACTTCATCGCAGACTGTCATCGACGATTTTCTGCTGCAGTTGTCCTCGGACACGCTGCCCGAGGACCTCGTGTCGGCCTGCCTGCAACTCGAAGGTGTGCAGGTGCTGTGGCTTTCCCGGTACCCCGACGGCTATGGCATCGAGTCGGACGTCGCCATTGCCAGCGAGATCGGCGACAATCGCGACCGCGCCCTCGAGGTCTTGCTGGAGCGGGTTCCCCAGGTCTTCCATGCCCAGTGGGCTGCAGTGGTCGGGGTCCAGGAGCAGAAGATCTTGATGGGCACCGAGAATGCGCCACAGCTGGGTGCCGATCAGATCGCCGCACTCGAGCCGTTCACCACCGAGCATTTCTCGGAGATGTCGGAGGCCTGGCTGCCGGGCTGGGGTTCGGTCGCGCTGGCGGTCATACCTGCCGGCAAGGACCGTCTGCTGGTGGCTGCCCGGCACGGCGGACCCGACTTCCTCGAATCCGAGCTCTACCGGCTGCACCATCTCGTCCGGCTCACCAGGGGTTCGGTCGCCGACGGCGGACTGGCCGGCCCGCCAACCCATCCTGCGGACGAATAGCTGACATGCTGGTGGCATGAGCAATGTCTGGTGGCAACTGCTACTGGCGTTCGGCTACGGCCTACTGGGCTCGCTCATCCCGGTGATCAACGGCGAGGCGTTCGTCGTCGCCGCGATCGCCACCCATCTCATCGGCCCGGTCGAAGCGGGCATCTGCCTGGGGCTCGGCCAGGGCGTGGGCAAGATGATCCTCTTTCAGGTCGTCCGGCAGGCCAAGCGGCTGCCGGTGCTGCATCGCAAGCTGCTGTCGCGTCCCGAACCCCAACCGGGAACCTGGCGCTACCGCTGGGCTCGTGTGATGAGGTGGGGAATCGCACTGGTCGAGCATCCGCGATGGGGGCCGCTGGGCGTCTTCTTGTCCGGATCGGTCAGCGTACCGCCGAACTATCCCACCACGATCCTGGCGGCGACCACCAAGGCGAACTTCGCGGTCTTCTCGATCTTCATGACGCTGGGCTTCATCACCCGCTATGTGGTGGTCGGTCTCGCCGTCACCGGGGTCTTCCAGCGGTTCTCGTGAGCTCGGCCGCATCGCGCCGACCGGCCGGTCTCAGGCCGTGATCCCCATCAGGATCTTGTAGAAGTAGTTGCCCAGCAGGAACAGAGCGACCACGACCGCGGAGAAGATCCCGGTGACGGTGAAGCGGACACGCTTCTTCTGTTTGGTGGTCGGGACGTGCTGCGGCCCCCACTCGCCCACCTTCGGCTGTACCCGCACCGGGATGTCGGAGTTGAGGTTGAGGTCGCTGAAGATGACGCTCAGCCTGTTCACGATGGACTTGAACCGCATGGTGTCGATGGTACTGGGCGTCAGCCGGCAAGTTGTTCGGTGACGAGCCCACCGGCCTGCTGCAGATTGGTCAGCAGCCGCGCGGCCGACGCGACCGGCCAGCCTGCCAGTCCACAGGCCGGGGTCAGCACGACCTGGGGGCCGAGCACCTCCGGCGGCATCTCGAAGGCCCGCAGGATGCGCACCGTCGCGGTGGTCAATTCGTCGGCCGAGGGCACCCGAACCTCATCGGTGCGGGCGATACCCAGGGCAAGGGTGCCTCCGTCGCTGATCCAGTTGCCACAGGCGTCCAGCTCCGCGGTGCCGAGATAGCGAGCATCCAGCGAAAGCCCGGTGAACCCGGCCCTGCCCGCCATGTCGACCGGCAGACCCTGGCCGCAGCTGTGAATCCAGACGCCGTCGACGCCCTCGACGGCGTGCACCGCGGAGACGATCTGGCGCCAGCTGCTGGTCACCACGCCGCGGTCGGGCACTGGATAGCGGTGCAGCCCCGAGAAGGTCGGCAGTGTGCCGCCCAGCACCGCCCCGATGACCGGCTCGTCGAGCTGGACGATGAGCTGCCGTCCCAACCGCGCCACCAGCCGGGAGGCCAGCTGCGCCACCGCCTCGGCGAGCGCCTGCGTGAGATCGCGGCAGGCCCCCTCGTCGGCAAGAACGTGGGTCATGGTCGGATGAGCGAGCCGCACCGACGTGGCCAGCGTCCAGGGACCGGCCAGCGCAACCTTCAGCGCACCGTCGTAGTCCTGGGTGAGTTCTTCGATGTCGTCCAGGTCGCTGCTCCACCAGCGTTGGGCGCGCCGCTGCGCCGCATCGGCGCGGGCGGCCAATCGCCAGCCGTCGGCGGTCAACTCGCAGGGTTGTTCGAGCAGCCCGAGGGTTCGCCCGATCATCGCCGAGGACGCGTCCCTGGCGGGCAGTTCGGGCCAGGCCAGCAGATCGGGCAGCAGATCGGCGACGATCCGGGTGGACTCCCGGAAATCGCGTCCGGGCATGGAGCCCAGCGCAGTGATGATCATCAGGCCGCCCTGTTGGCGGAGCGGACGGCCGAACTGATGACCGAACTGCCGATCACCCGGTCGCCGTCGTAGCAGACCGCATACTGGCCGGGTGCCACCCCTCGGTACCCCTCGTCCAGACGCATCACGATCTGCTCGTCCTCCATGCTGATCCACCCATCACGCGGCTCGCCGTGAGCTCTGACCTGCACCTTGCCACGCCAGCGTCCACGGGGGGCGCTACCGGTCCAGGTCGGCCGGATACCTCTCAGTTCATCGACCGCCAGGTCCTCGGCGGAGCCGACCGTCACCTGCCGGGACGCGGGGTCCAGCCCGATGACGTAACGGGGGCGTCCGTCGGCGGCCGGGATACCCAGGTTCAGGCCCTTGCGCTGACCGATGGTGTAGCGGAACGTGCCCTGATGCTCGCCGAGCCGGCGCCCGTCGGCATCGACGATGACCCCGGGCGCATCCCCCAGCTTCTCGGCCAGGAAGCCTGCGGTGTTGCCGTCGGGGATGAAGCAGATGTCGTTGGAGTCGGGCTTGTCAGCCACCGCCAGGCCGAGTCCGGCAGCCTCGGCACGCACCTGTGACTTCAGTGAGTCGCCCAGGGGAAACAGCGAATGGGCGAGCTGGTACTGGTCGAGCACCCCCAGCACATAGGACTGATCCTTGCCCGGATCGCGCGAGCGCCACAGCTCGAGCCCGTGATCCCCATCGATCAGCCGGGCGTAATGACCGGTGGCGACCGCGTCGTAGCCCAGCGCAAGACCCTTGGCGAGCAGTGCCGCGAACTTGATCCGCTCATTGCACCGAAGGCACGGGTTGGGCGTGCGTCCGGCGGCGTACTCGTCCAGAAAATCGCCGATCACATCGTCGGCGAAGCGCTCCGAAAAATCCCAGACATAGAAATCGATACCCAGCCTGTCGGCAACCCGGCGGGCGTCATGCACATCGGCCAGCGAACAGCACCCACGCGAGCCGACCCGCTGGGCGAGCGGGGTGCGCGACAACGCCAGATGCACACCGGTGACCTGGTGGCCGGCGGCGATCAGCCTCGCGGTGGCAACCGACGAATCGACGCCACCCGACATGGCCGACAACACCCGCATCTGATATCTCCTTCGCTGCTTCGCTTTACGCCTCAACCAGTCTAGGTTCGGTCGCAATCCGTCGCTCAGCGCGGCACCCGACGGGCCCCGGCGACGGCACTGGGCAGTTCGGCGATCAGCCGATCTACATCGGCCTGGGTCGTCGTCCAGCCGAGGCTGATGCGAACCCCTTCGCGGGCGGCCCGGTCATCTCGTCCCATGGCCAGCAGCACCTCGCTGGGACCATGGACGCCGGCCCGGCATGCCGAGCCCGTGGAGCACCAGATCTGCTGCTGGTCGAGCAAGAACGTGACATCGTCGGCAGAGGCGCCCGCGAAACCGATATTGATGATCGCAGGAGACGCCGGTCCGGTCCCGTTCAGCCGGGTGCCGGGAATCTGCCGGGCAGCTGCGATGATCTGCGCTTTCAGCCCGGCCAGCCGCTCGCTCTCCTGCGATCGCCCGTCGACCGTCTGGCGCGCGGCCGCTGCGAAGCCCGCGGCCAGCACCGTGGGTTGAGTCCCCGAACGGATCCCACCCTCCTGCTTGCCGCCCAGCCCGTAGGGCGGCAGTGAAAGCCCCCGGCGCACCAGCAGGGCTCCGATACCGACCGGACCACCGATCTTGTGTGCCGACACCGACAGCAGGTCGGCGTCCAGCTCGGCGAAATTCACCGGGTAGTGACCGAAGGCCTGCACCGCGTCGGTATGGAACCAGCCGCCCGCTCGGTGCGTAACTTCGGCAATGTCGGCCACCGGTTGGACGGTGCCGACCTCGCTGTTCACCAGCATCACGCTGACCAAGCCGACCGGGCCGGCCGGGTGGCCGGCCAGCAACCGGATCGCGTCATCAATGATCACGTGGCCACCCTCGTCCAACCCGGTCTGCTGCACCCGCGGCCCCAGCAGGGCCTGGGCCGACTGGACGGCAGGATGCTCGAGCCCGCTGATCACGATTCCGGGTCGATCAGCCGCCCAGCGGGTCGCCGACCCCCATACCGCTGCTGCGTCCGCTTCGCTGCCGCCGGAGGTGAAGACCACCTCGTCGGGCCGTGCGCCCAGTAAAGCGGCCAGTTCCTCGCGAGCGTCCTCGAGCAGCGCCCGCGCTGCGCGTCCGGCCCCGTGCAGCGCGGCCGGGTTTCCGACCAGATCTGCGTGGGCGGCGAGCGCATCGCGACTCACCGGACGCAGCGGCGAGGTTGCGGCGTGATCAAGATAGACCGGCTTCGCTGTGAGTCTGTCGCGAATTTCGATCATGAGTGCCTATCATTCAGGTTTAACGCTGTAGCATCTTGCGCCAAGGGTAGTTGACTGACACCCGGACGCACAGAGTGCGGCTGACAACAGTCGGGTGAGGAGTCCAATATGCCGGCTCGAGCCACGGGCTTGCCTGGCGCGCATTTGACTCGCGAGGGTTGCGAGTTCCGCTTGCCCGCGCCGCGCGCGAAGGCCGTCGAGCTGGTATTGCTGGATGCCGACATGCATCAGCGGACCTTCCCCATGTCGGTGCTGGAGGGCAGTTGGTATGCGCGGGTTCTGGACGTGCGGCCCGGGCAGCGCTACGGCTACCGCGTCTACGGTGAATGGAATCCTTCCGCCGGGCTGCGCGACAATCCCGCGAAACTGCTCGTGGACCCGTATGCGCGGGCCATCACCAGCGGCGTCGACTACGGGGGTCCGGTGCGCGATCATGTGCCGGACGCCTCTCACGTGATGGACGAACGCGATTCCTTCGCGGCCGTCCCCCTGTCGGTCGTCGTGTCCCATACTCCACCGCCGCTGCCCATCGCCAAACGGCGCCCGCTCAGCCAATCGGTGATCTACGAAGCCCACGTCAAAGGCCTCACCCGGCTTCACCCTGAGGTGCCGGAGCATCTGCGCGGCACCTATGCCGGGGTCGCCTATCCGGCCGTGATCGACCACCTGAAGCAGCTAGGTGTCACGGCCATCGAGTTGCTGCCGGTGCACCACTTCGTCAGCGAGTCGGCCATTGCCGCGCGCGGCAAGACCAACTATTGGGGTTACTCGACGCTCGGCTTCTTCGCACCGCACGGCGCCTACTGTTCGGTCGGAACCACCGGCGAGCAGGTCGACGAATTCAAGGCCATGGTGTCGGCGCTGCACGAGGCCGGTATCGAGGTCATTCTCGATGTCGTCTACAACCACACCTGCGAGGGCGGTATCGACGGGCCGACGCTGTGCTTCCGCGGTATCGACCATCGTGATTACTACCGGCTGCACGCCGATCTGAGCGACTACGACGTGACCGGGTGCGGCAACTCCCTCGACACCTCCAAGCCCGCCGTGCTGGCGCTGGTGTTCGACTCGATGCGCTACTGGGTCACCGAGATGGGGGTCGACGGATTCAGGTTCGACCTGGCCACCACCCTGATCCGTGATTCGCACCATCATGTCGACCAGAATCACCCGTTCAAACGCGTGATAGCCGACGATCCGGCCTTCGACGACATCAAGATGATCGCCGAGCCCTGGGACATGGGACCGTTCGGCTATCAGGTCGGACGATTCGGCCGCGGCTGGAGCGAATGGAACGACCGCTATCGCGGCTTCATGCGCGACTACTGGCGCGGCACGGTCGGCGTCCAGGAGCTGGCCACCCGGCTGAGCGGCTCTGCCGATCTGTTCGACGGGTCCGACCGTCCGCCGTCGGCCAGCATCAACTTCATCACCGCGCATGACGGGTTCACCATGCGCGATCTGGTCAGCTACAACCACAAACACAACAAGGCCAATGGCGAACACAATCGTGATGGCTCCGACGACAACCGGTCGTGGAACTGTGGGGTGGAGGGCGAGACCGACGATGAGGAGATCAACGCGCTGCGCCACCGCCAGGTGCGCAATCTGATAGCGACTCTGCTGCTGTCGCGCGGGGTCCCGATGATCACGGCCGGCGATGAAATGGGCCGCACCCAGTTGGGCAACAACAATGCCTACTGTCAGGACAACCCCACCAGCTGGATCGATTGGAAGTTGGCCGAGGAGTGGTCCGAACTGACCAAGCTGACCAGCGAACTGACTGAGCTGCGGGCGAACTCGCGACTGTTGAACTACGACGACTACCTGTACCGCAGTGAGATTCTCGACGCGCACGGCCAGTCACTGCAGCGCTACAACCTCGCCTGGATGAACGGCTATTCCGGCGAGATGCAGGCCCACGACTGGCAGGATGACGGGCGCCGGTTGCTCGGCATGTACCTGTCGAGCCGCACCGAGGCCATGCTGATCTGGTTCTACTCCGGGGCGCATCCCATCCAGATCGTCATGCCGGGCGGGCCGTGGGGCTGGGACTACAAGATCGTCTCCTCCACCGCTGATCCTGGTGAGTTGCCCACGATCAGCCTGCTGCCCGGCGACTCGATGGCGCTGCCCGGACGCACCGTCGCGGTCATGAAGGTCAAAGTGCCCTCCGATGCCAAGACGCTGCGCCGGGCCATCGCGTCACTCACTCGGAGTCGCGGCAGCAAGCGCTGAGGCCTACTCCGCGACCGCGGCCAAGCCCATCTCGGCCATGCTCGCCAGCAGTGGGTTGTCAGGCACCACGCGGACGGTGTAGCCGATCAGACCGGCAGCCTTGCTCACATCGGTGAGCGTGAACAGCACGCTCTCGGCCGCGGGGTCGCTTCCGGCGGCCAGTTCGAAGCGGCTGATCTGCACATTGCGCAGCTCATCGGTGGCATCCACCTCACCGCTGACCAGTTCGACCGCCACATCGGCCGGCGCCAGCCCATTGAGCCGGACGGTCGCCTCGATGACGTGACTGGAGCCGACCTCGACGGTCTCCGGCAGCCGGGACTCCACGCGGACGACCTCCACACCGGGCCACGCCGCGCGCACCTTCTGCTTCCAGGCGGCCAACTCCTCTGCGGTGCCATTGTCGGCGACCCGTGCCGCCGATGCCGCCGATGGCGCGTAGTACTCGGTGACATAGTCGCGCACCATCCGGGTAGCCCGCACCTTCGGTCCCAGCCCCGACAGCGTCGAGCGCATCATGGCGACCCAGGCGAGCGGGATGCCGTTGGCGTCGCGGGTGTAGAACATCGGGACGATCTCCCGTTCGATGAGCTCGTAGAGCGCCTCGGCCTCGGCTGCATCCCGTTCGGCCTGATTACCGAGCAGCTCCATCGATGGGATGGCCCAGCCGTATTCGGGGTCATACCATTCGTCCCACCAGCCGTCACGAATCGACAGGTTGAACGCCATGTTCATCGCGGCCTTCATACCCGAGGTGCCGCAGGCTTCCAGCGGGCGCAGCGGATTGTTCAGCCAGACGTCGCAACCCGGGTACAGCGGCTTGGCCAGCGAGATGTCGTAGTCGGGCAGGAAAACGATCTTGCCGCGAACATCTTCCTGATCGGCGAACTGCACCATCTCCTGGATCAGGCCCTTGCCGATGTCGTCGGCCGGGTGCGCCTTGCCGGCGATGACGATCTGAATCGGGGTCTCCGGGTCATTGAGCAGCGCCTTGAGCCGGTCGGGCTGGCTCAGCATCAGCGTCAAACGCTTGTAGGACGCACCACGCCGCGCGAAACCAATGGTCAGCGTGTGCGGGTTGAGCGCTGTGGCCACCCAGTCGGACGTCATCCCGCGCGCCGCAGCACTGGCGGCCAGCCGCTCGCGGGCCATCGAGATCATCTGACCACGCATCTGGCGCTTCAACGTCCAGATATCGGTGTCATCGACGCGGTCCAGCGCATTCCAGTCCCAGCCGTCCAGGATGCCCTCGGCATCGTCAAGCGGCGACTCGAGGATCTTCTGCAGCTCGGGATGCATCCAGGTGTGCCCATGAACGCCGTTGGTGACCGATCCGATCGGCACCTCACTGACATCGAATCCGGGCCACAACGGCTGGAACATCTGCCGGCTGACCTCACCGTGCAATTCGGACACACCATTGGCTCGCTGGCTCAGCCGCAGCCCCATCACAGCCATATTGAACCGGGACGGATCCCCGCCCGGGAAGTTCTCGGCCCCCAGGCCCAGGATCCGGTCGATCGGCAGCGGAGCGAACGAGGCGAACTGCGAACGGACCTGGTCCATGCCGAAACGGTCGATACCGGCCGGCACCGGGGTGTGAGTGGTGAAGAGCATGCCGGCGCGGACCTGCTCCACCGCCGAATCGAAGGTTTCGTTCTCGTTGGTCATCCGCTCGCGGATGCGTTCCAGGCCCATGAAGACCGCGTGGCCTTCGTTGGCGTGGAAGACCGTGGGCAGGGCATGGCCGGTCACTCGACAGAACTCCCGGATCGCACGAACGCCGCCGATGCCCAGCAGCACCTCCTGCGCGAGCCGGTGGTCGGTGCCGCCGCCGTAAAGCTTGTCGGTGATCAGCCGTTCGCGCTCGTTGTTGATCTCCAGGTTGGTGTCCATCAGCACCAGCGGGACGCGTCCCACGCTGGCGACCCACAGCTGCGCATGGACGAGCAGGCCCTGGACGTCGATCTTGATCATCACAGGAGAGCCATCGGCGTCGGTCAGCAAGGTGATCGGCAGCTCGTTCGGGTCCAGCAGCGGGTAGCGCTCCTGCTGCCAGCCGGAGGTGTTGAGCGACTGGATGAAGTAGCCGTGGTGGTAGAGCAGACCGACACCGATCAGCGGCACACCCAGGTCGGAGGCCGCCTTGAGATGATCGCCGGCCAGGATTCCCAGGCCACCCGAGTACTGCGGCAAGACCTTGGAGATACCGAACTCGGCAGAGAAGTAGCCGATTGCCTGCGGGGCTTGGGGGTTGTTGGCGGCCCAGGTCTGGTACCAGCGCTCGCCGGTGAGGTACTCGGTGAGGTCGTTGCGGACCAATTCGAGATTACGGACGAAGCGGCGGTCACGCGCAAGCACGTCGAGCCGTTCGGGGCTGACCTGGAAGAGCATCTGGAGCGGATCGCCGCCGGTGCTCATCCAAAGGTCGGGGTCTACTGCACGGAAGACCTCTTGAGTGTCGGGATGCCAGCTCCAGCGCAGATTACGCGCAAGGTCCCCGAGGGGCCGCAGCGCCTCCGGGAGCACGGGCTGGACTATGAATCGTCGAATCGCACGCACAAGCTCAGGCTAGTGGAGTCATCTGTGGCATGCCGAGACGTCCCAGATTCAATAAAAACTGCTGGTCTTGCCCCATCTACTCGCTAGCCAGGCGACGGACCGCTAGCGTTGCACACGTGAGTGACCTCGACAACGTATGCCCCTCGCCCACGACCCGATTTGACCAATTCAAGTTCGGGCGTTTACCGATCGGGAAGGTAGCCCCGGTCATCGAACACGGCGCCTACCCGGCCAAGGCGGTCGAAGGCGAACAGTTCCCGATTTCCGCACGCATCTATCGCGAGGGCCATGACAAGGTCGGCGCCACCGTGGTGCTGACGGCCCCCGACGGTCAGCAATCGCACGTCGACATGGTTCAGATCTGGCCGGAGGGCCTGGACATCTGGCAGGCCTGGGTGCGTCTGGATACCACCGGGGACTGGACCTTCCGCATCGAGGCCTGGGCCGACGACTGGCACACCTGGCATCACAACGCAGACATCAAGCTCGCCGCCGGCATGGATCTCGAACTGGTCTGTGCCGAAGGTCACGATCTGTTCGTGGACGCGCTCAGCCGCGCGCGGTCGGCAGGCGCCGACGCCGAGGCCGTCGTCATCGAGGCTGCCGATGCCGGCCTCAAGCCGAGCAGGCCGTTCGCCGAGTTGCACCGGGTCGCGATGGCCACCGATCTGGACGCTGCCATGACGCGCTTCGGCCGTCGCCGGCTGACGACCCCGACGGTCGACTACCCCATCCAGGTCGACCGCAAACGGGCCTTGTACGCCAGTTGGTACGAGTTCTTCCCGCGTTCCCAGGGTGCGACCCGCGATCCGCAGACCGGGCAATGGCGATCCGGCACGTTCAACGACTGCTACCCGATGCTCGAGCACATCGCCGAGATGGGCTTCGACGTGGCCTATGTCCCCCCGATCCATCCGGTCGGCCGTCAGTTCCGCAAGGGCCCCAACAACTCCCTGGTGGCGGGTCCGGATGATCCGGGATCCCCCTGGGCGGTCGGCGGTCCGGAAGGCGGCCATGACGCGATCCATCCGGACCTGGGCACCATCGAGGACTTCGACGCATTCGTGGCGAAGGCCCATTCCCTCGGGCTGGAGGTAGCTCTCGACTTCGCGCTGCAGGCCTCCCCCGACCATCCCTGGGTCACCGAGCATCCGGAATGGTTCACCACGCGACTGGACGGCACGATCGCCTACGCCGAGAACCCGCCGAAGAAGTACCAGGACATTTATCCCATCAACTTCGACAACGACCCCGATGGCATGTACCACGAGGCGCTGCGACTGATCGAGTACTGGGTCGATCACGGAGTGACGATCTTCCGTGTGGACAACCCGCACACCAAACCACTGGAATTCTGGGACTGGCTGACCACGCAGGTGCACCAGACGCATCCTGAGGTGATCTTCCTCGCCGAGGCGTTCAGTCGCCCCGAGGTCATGCAGACCCTGGGCAAAGCCGGCTTCCACATGAGCTACACATACTTCACCTGGCGCTTCACGAAGCAGGACCTCGGCGCCTATCTGATGGAACTGGCTACCGAGACCGCCGACTTCATGCGTCCGAACTTCTTCGTCAACACCCCCGACATCAACCCGCTGTCGGTGCGTTCGGGCGCGCCCGCCGCCTTTGCGATCCGAATGATCCTGGCGTCCATGATGAGTCCGCTGTGGGGCATCTACCAGGGCTTCGAGCAGTTCGAATTCGAGCCCCTGAAGCCCGGCGGGGAAGAGTACCTGAACTCCGAGAAGTACGAGTATCGCCCGCGCGATTTCAATGCCAAGCCGAACCTCAATGAATTGATGCGCCGGCTGAACGAAATCCGTCGTGAGCACCCGGCGCTGCAGCAACTCCGCCGCACTACCGTGCTCAAGACGACTTCAGACGAGATCTTCGCCTTTGCAAAGAATGACGGTGACGACACCGTTATCGTAGTTTGCAGCCTTAACCCTCATGAGACGGTGAGCGGCGAAGTAACTGTGGACCTCAAGGACCTCGGCATCGCAGCCGAGACCTTCGATGTCCATGACGAACTGACCGGAGCAGACTTCGTCTGGGGAACCCGCAACTTCGTTCTCCTGGACCCCGCCCGTCCGGCCCACATTCTCACCGTCCGCGCGCATCACTGAAAGCAGGAAGACATGCACGACAAGTTCGGCAATCTGACCGGTTGGGATCTCGAAGGTTTTCACAGCGGTGGCGACACCGAAGCCTGGCGCAGACTCGGCAGCCATGTGGTCACAGTGCACGATGACGAGCGCGGCGACCTTACGGGCACCCGCTTCGCCGTCTGGGCGCCCAACGCCCGGCGCGTCCAGGTGATGGGCGACTTCAACTGGTGGCAGGGCGACGACATGGAGTTCGTCCCCGGCACCGGGGTCTGGGCGACCTGGAAGGAAGGCGTCGGAGTCGGAACGCAGTACAAGTACAAGATCCAGCACGGCGACGGTTCCTGGCAGGAGAAGGTGGACCCCTACGCCCGCTTCGCCGACACTCCTCCGGGCAATGCATCCATCGTCTGGGAGTCCGACTACGAGTGGGGCGCCAGCGAGCAGGAATGGCTCGACAAGCGCTCGCAGACCAACGTCTATGAATCCCAGATGAGCATCTACGAGTTGCATCTGGGTAGCTGGCGCAAGGGCCTGACCTATCTCGAGCTCGCCGAGCAGCTGCCCGCCTACGTCAAGTGGCAGGGTTACACCCACGTCGAGTTCATGCCCGTGATGTCGCATCCGTTCACCGGCAGCTGGGGCTACCAGGTCACCGGCTACTTCGCGCCTGATGCCCGGCTGGGCACCCCGGACGACTTCCGCGTCCTAGTGGAGGCGCTGCACGCCGAGGGCATCGGGGTCATCCTCGACTGGGTGCCCGGTCACTTCCCCAAGGACGACTGGGCCCTCGGCCGCTTCGACGGCACCGCACTCTACGAGCATGCCGACCCGCGTCAGGGCGAGCAGCCCGACTGGGGAACCTACGTCTTCAATTTCGGGCGCAACGAGGTCAAGTGTTTCCTGGTCTCCAACGCCTTGTACTGGGTGCAGCAGTTCCACGCGGATGCGCTGCGGGTGGACGCGGTGGCGTCCATGCTCTACCTCGACTACTCGCGTGCGGAGGGCGAGTGGGTGCCCAACAAGTACGGCGGCCGCGAGAATCTCGACGCGATCGACCTGCTGCGCTATGTGAACAAGCATCTGTACGCGCGCACCCCCGGTGTGGTCATGATCGCCGAGGAATCGACGAGCTTCGGTGGGGTCACCAAACCCACGAACTGGGGCGGTCTGGGCTTCGGTTTCAAGTGGAACATGGGCTGGATGAACGACTCGCTGCGCTATCTGAGCCTCGATCCGATCTACCGGCAGTACCACCACAATGACATGACGTTCGCAATGGTCTACGCCTACTCCGAGAACTTCATCCTGCCGATCAGCCATGACGAGGTCGTGCACGGCAAGGGATCGATGCTCAACAAGATCCCGCAGGACGACTGGCGCAAGTTCGCCACGCTGCGCACCTTCTACTCGTTCATGTGGAGCTTCCCCGGCAAGCAGCTGCTGTTCATGGGTCAGGAGTTCGCCGAACGGGCGGAATGGAACGAGCAGGAGGGCCTGGAGTGGTGGGTCGACTCGCTGCCGGGTCACAACGGCGTGCGTCAGCTCATCCGGACCATGAACGAGCTGCAGGCGATTCATCCGGCCTTGCACCAGTTGGATTGCGAGCCCGAAGGCTTCCGCTGGATGAACGCCAACGATGCCGCTCACAACACCTACAGCTATGTGCGGCTGGACCGTGACGGCGAGATCATCGCCTGCCTCGCGAACTTCTCGTCGGAGCCCTACCCGGAGTACTCGGTCTTCTTGCCGAAGGCAGGTGCCTGGCGCCAGATCCTCAGCACCGATGCCGTCGAGTTTGATGGCACCGGCCTCTACGAGAACGTCGAGCCGGTCATCGCTGTGCCGTCGGAGACCGACGATCCGGACGCTTGGGCGAGCGCGACGGTGTCGGTGCCACCGATGGGCGGCGTGTGGCTGCGCTATGAAGGCTGAGGCCTGACCCGTTGGATGACGCGTTCGAGATCAAGCTGACCGTCAACGACGGCATCGGCATCCTCGAGTGGGCGGGCCAGACTGATCAGGCGACCTTGGATCGCGGGGTCAGCCTGGCCGCCGACGACGCATTGATCGGACGCGGGGTCGACCGCCTGGAAGTGCAGATACCGGCCGATGATCAGATGGCCATGCGCGCGCTGTATCGTGCGCGTTTTCGTCGCGAGGGACGCCGTCGCAAGGCGGTGCGCGGGCCCGATGGTAGCTGGCGCGATGTGCTGGTCTACGCCAGGCTGGCCATCGATCAGGTCTACGGGCCGGACGGCTTCAGCGGCGTGATGAACACGGTGCTGCCCACTCACCGCATCATCGGGCATGTGCTGTTCCGCGATGAGGCCGGGCGCATCCTGCTGGTCGAAACCACCTACAAGGACGATTGGGAGCTGCCCGGCGGCGTCGTGGAGCCGAATGAACCACCCCGGGTGGGTGCCGAACGCGAGGTGCTCGAAGAGCTCGGGATTCATGTGCGGCTCAACCAGCCCCTGGTCGTCGACTGGATGCCGCCCTATCTCGGCTGGGACGACGCCGTCGAGTTCATCTTCGACGGCGGAGTGCTGGACCAGGCGACCATCGCCCGGATGCAGCTGCCCGAGACCGAGATCCGCGCCTTTCGTTGGGTCTTCGAGGACGAGATGGACGCACACATCTATTCGTTGTCGGCCCGGCGGCTGCACCGGCTGCTGGCCGGGCCGACAACTATCTACACCGAGGACGGCCGGGAACTCGACTAGCAGGGATCAGAAGAGCGCCATCGACAGCGCCCGGCGGGCCTTCGTAACGGCTGGATCGGCCGGATCGGCGGTCTCGAACAGCTCCACCAAACGGACGCGTACCTGCTCGCGCTCGTCGCCCGAGGTGCGGCGCACCAGATTCACCAGCCGCGTGAACGCCTGCTCGGCATGGCCGGTGACCAGCTCCAGATCGGCGGCGGCCAGTTGCAGGTCGATATCGTCAGGAGCCGCGTCCGCCTTCGCGATGGCAGCCGGGTCCACTTCGGCAGTGCGCAGTAACAACGACGCCTGGGCGCGTCCGGCCTGTGCCTCACTGTCGCGGGGATTGGCCTTCAGCAGCTTGTCGAACTCCTGGACGGCCTTCGCGAAATCACCGGCCTGCAGGGCCTCGTCGGCGGCCGCGAAGCGCGGGTCGACGGCCGGCTCACCATTGGTCTGTTCGGGTGCGGGGGCGGCCGCCTGCGGCTGAGCACGTCCGGTGAGTCCGTTGGCGACGGCGATCTGGGCGACCTGGTCGAGCAACGCCTTGATGTCGGCCTTGTCGCGGGTGCCCTGGAACAGCGGGGCCAGCTGGCCACCGATCAGCGCGACCGCTGTCGGCACGGCCTGCACACCAAGGGCCTGCGCGATGCGCGCCTGGGCGGCAACGTCGACCACGCCCAGCACCATGCGTCCGCCAAGACCATTGACGAGCTCGGCAAGATCTGTGGCTACTTGCTGACTGGACCGGTCGCCGCCCGAGACGAAGACCAGGATCACCGGGTACTGCATCGACTGCTGCGCCACCTGTTCGAAGACCGCCTCGGTCACCTCGAGCACGTAGCTTCCGCCGGCACTGGCGGGCGGCTGAGTGGCCGCGGAGGCAGTCAGGGAGGACAGGTCAATGGCTCCGGGACGCGAAAAACTCTGATCAGCGTTCATGGGCCTATTCTTCCACCGTCGAACAGTGCCCACGAACCGCTACGAAACCTGCGCCGAGGCGGCAAGATAGTCTCATGGCTCATCCACGTGCAGGCCAACTGGCCGACCCCTCGGACTTGATCAATATCGATGAAGTTCTCGGCGCCTATTACGACAAAGTGCCTGATCCCACCAACCCCGACCAGATGGTCTCCTTCGGAACCTCCGGACATCGCGGGTCAAGTCTCGATACTGCGTTCAACGAAGCGCATATCGCGTCCATCACCCAAGCAATCATCGAGTACCGCGCCGGTCAGGGCACCACGGGTCCCCTGTTCATCGGCAAGGACACCCACGGGCTTTCGCTGCCGGCCTGGAAGACCGCCATCGAGGTGCTGGTCGCCCAAGGCATCGAGGTACTCGCCGAACGCGAGGACGAATACACTCCGACCCCTGCCGTGTCGCGGGCGATCATCCGGTACAACCGTGAGCACGCCGGTGGGCCGCAAGCCGACGGAATCGTCGTCACCCCGTCGCACAATCCCCCGCGCGATGGCGGCTTCAAGTACAACCCGCCCAATGGCGGCCCCGCTGACACCGATGCCACCGGCTGGATCGCCGATCGCGCCAACGAGCTGCTGGCCGACTTCCGGACGATCGCCCGGGTGCCCTACGACCAGGCCGCCGGCAAGGTCGTGCGCTTCGACTATCGCACCCCGTACTGCACCGAACTGGCCCAGGTCGTCGACATGGAGGCGATCAGGACGTCCGGGCTGCGCATCGGTGCCGACCCGATGGGCGGCGCCTCGGCGCAGTACTGGGAGTACATCTCGGAGAACCTGCTGCCCAACCTGACCGTCGTGAACAAGGTCATCGATCCGACCTGGTACTTCATGACACTCGACACCGACGGCAAGATCCGGATGGACTGCTCGTCGCCGAACGCGATGGCGTCCCTGGTGGCCAACCGCAATGCCTATGACATCTCGACCGGCAATGATGCGGACTCCGACCGGCACGGCATCGTCACTCCCGACGCCGGCCTGATGAACCCGAACCACTACCTGGCGGTGGCCATTCAGTACCTGTTCGGCAACCGCCCGGGCTGGCCCGCGAGTACCGCGATCGGCAAGACCCTGGTCTCCAGCTCGATGATCGACAACGTCGCCAATCTCCTCGGACGCACACTGATCGAGGTGCCGGTCGGCTTCAAGTGGTTCGTTCCCGGCCTGATCTCGGGCGAGCTCGGATTCGGCGGCGAAGAGTCCGCGGGAGCCTCCTTCCTCGAATTCGACGGCTCGACGTGGACGACCGACAAGGACGGCCTGATTCTCGATCTGCTGGCCAGCGAGATCACCGCCAAGACCGGCAAGACACCGTCGCAGCACTACGACAGGCTCGTCGATCAGTTCGGCACGTACTTCTACGCACGCATCGACGCCGAGGCCAACCGCGAGCAGAAGGCCCGTCTCAAGGCGCTGGCGCCCGACGACATCAAGGCCGCGGAACTGGCCGGTGATCCGATCACCCACGTCTACTCGCATGCTCCGGGCAACAACGCAGCCATCGGCGGCATCAAGGTGACCACCGACTCCGGCTGGTTCGCGGCCCGCCCGTCGGGTACCGAGGACAAGTACAAGATCTATGCCGAGAGTTTCCGCAGCGCGGAGCACCTCGCGGCGATCCAGGATGCCGCCAAACAGGTGGTTTCGGAGGCCCTCGAGGGCTGACCGGCAGGCCCAACCCAGATGTATCGTCCACAACTCACTATGAAAGAATCAGCGCATGGAAAACTCTGATCTGTTCGTTTGTATCGATCATGTCGCCTACGTCGGCCCGGACAACGAAGATGCCGTCAAGTACTACACCGAGGTTCTTGGCTGGCATGAACTGCACCGCGAAGTCAATGAAGAACAAGGTGTCTTCGAGATCATGGTCGCTCCCGCTGCTGAGCTGACCGAGCACATGACCCAGGTTCAGCTCATTCAGCCGACCCGTCCGGACGCCACCACGGCCAAGTGGCTCGAGAAGAACCGCCCCGGCCTGCACCACATGGCATGGCGCGTTGCCGACATCGACGCCGTCTCGGCGACGTTGCGTGAGCGCGGCGTCAGGCTGCTCTACGACGAGCCCCGCATCGGTACCGGCGGCTCGAAGATCAACTTCATGCACCCGAAGTCGGGCAAGGGCGTGCTGATCGAGATCGTCCAGCCGGGTACCGGTCACTGACCGATCGCTTTTGGTTGAGTGTCCGTGGGGTGTCCGAAAGGGCACCCCACAGACGTTCTTGCTAACCTCGATGGGGACGTGAGGAGATCGCGATGACCAACACTGCTGACGAGGAATACACCGAGGACACGGGCCTCAATCTGTTCGATGACAGGGCCAGCGCCGCTGGCAGTTTCCCACACGCGATGTTGGGCTACGACCGTCCGACCGTGGACAACTATGTTCGCGACATTGAGCAGCAGGTCTCCACGCTGCGCCAGCTCACCCGCCATCTACGCGCCGAGGTCGCCGCGGCCCAGCGCGAGCACGGCGACAGCGATTTCACCAGGCTGGGCTCGCACGCTACCCAGATGCTGCGGGCCGCCGAGGCCCAGGCCTCCGACCTGATCAGCAAAGCGGCCACCGAGGCAGAGCGCATCAAGGAAGAAGGTCGCCGAGTCGCTGCCGACCTGCGAGCCGCCGCGCAGACCGAAGCCGACGACATCCGCGTCGAGACGCTCAGCAACTTGCGGGACATGCGTGAGCAGCTGGACACCGAAATCTCCCAGGCTCGCGAGGCCACCCAGCGCGATTGCCAGGCGTCCATCGAGGCCGCCAAGACCCAGGCCAAGGGGTTGATCGACGAGGCATCGCACAACAGCGCCCTGGCCAAGTCTCAGGCCATCATGACCGCCCGTCAGCTGTCCGAACAGGCGGCCCGCGATGCCGAGGAGACGCGCGCCAAGGCCCGGAGCGAATCCGACGAACTGCTGCGCAACGCCAAGGCCGAATCCGACAAGCTGCTGCACGATGCCAGGACCGAATCCGACAAGCTGCTGCACAACGCCAAGGCCGAATCCGAGCGACTCCTGAATCATGCAAAGACCGAGTCCGACGAGTTGCTGCGCAAGGCACGAGCAGAGGCCGACGAGATCAAGCAGACCAGCCATGATGAGGCACAGGCCCAGATCGGTTCGGCAAACGCTGAGGCGAAGGCAGTCGCAGAGAAGGTGGCCGCACTGATGGCGGACGCTAACGAGCAGCACGCCAAGGCAACCGCAGAGGTCGCCGAGGCCGGCAGCCAGGCGGGCAAGATCCGCGCGGATGCCATGGCTGCCGCAGAAAGCCTGCGCGCCAATGCGGCAACCGAGGCGGAAAGCCAGATCGCTGCGTCCCATCGACAGGCCACCATGATGAAGGACCGGCTCGAAGAGCAGTTCGCCTGGCGCAAGGAGCAGCTGGAGCGCGAGATCGCAGTCCTGCTGCAGCGCAAGGACTCGATCATCGCTCAGATGGCCAACCTGCGGCAGATGGCCTTGGACGCCACCAATGAGTACCCGAATGCTGATCCGTTCGCCGCGGTGGCAGCCGAGGCCGAGAGCGCTCAGGACGAGGACTCGGACTCCAACCAGCAGTGGCTGTCTCAGGCCCCCGAGCAGCCCGTCGGACAACCCAACGAGCCCACCACGGTGATCCGCACCGACCAGGACGCATCCGCGACCGCGGTGATCCCCGAGGTCACCGGCGACAAGGACGAGTCCGCTGGAGCGAACACCACCGCCATCATTCCTGCCGAGAGCGCCGAACCCACGAAGGTGATCAAGAAGGGCTGACCGCCTTCAGAAAAGCCGGTCCTCCGCGTGGTCGAGTCCGCGCAGCGCGTCGTAGTCGACCACCAGGCACGAGATGCCACGATCGGTTGCCAGCGTGCGCGCCTGCGGCTTGATCTGTTGGGCTGCGAAAACTCCGCGCACCTCGCCCAGCAGCGGGTCACGATTCATCAGATCGAGATAGCGCGTGAGCTGCTCCACGCCGTCGATCTCGCCGCGGCGTTTCACCTCGACCGCCACATAGCAGCCGAGTTCGTCCCGGCAGAGCAGATCGACCGGGCCGATCGCGGTCATGTACTCGCGTTGCACGACGCTCCAGCCTTCACCAAAGGTCGCCGGGTTCTCGGCCAGCAACGCCTGCAGGTGGGCTTCCACCCCGTCCTTGCGAAGGCCCGGATCGATGCCCAACTCGGTGGTGTAGTCCAACTCGATCTCCCCGACGCTGATCTGCAGGAAATCGCCGCTCTTGGAGCGGATCATCCACACCTCGCGTACGCGCGGATCGATGTCGGCGGTCGTCGCACCCAGATCGGCCTGGGCAGCGGGAGTGATCGTTGTGGTGCAGGGTGGGCTCATCCAGTTCAACGGCTTGTAGGCGCGGTCGTCGGCATGCACCGAAACCGATCCGTCCGCCTTCACCACGATCAACCTGCGCGCCATCGGTAGATGAGCCGTCAACCGGCCGCCATAATCCACCTGGCATTCCGCGATCACCACACGCACGGCGTCCACCGTACCCCACCCGTCGCTCCCCCGCCTCCCCCCCGTTCCCGCGCCCCGAATCCGAAGATGCGCCCGATATATCGGGCGCGGGGTCCGATTCGGGGCGCAGGAGCACGGGCCGCGCCGCGCTAAGGTGAGCGAGTGGCCAAACGTCGCAGCAAACACACTCGTGCGCCCCGCCCATTGAGGCTGGACACCTTCAACACCTCGGCGTCCAAGGCCGACGGACTGTGGGTGACGCGCCAGATCCGTGCTGAGAACGCGACGAAGACTTACAGCTGCCCCGAATGCGGCAATCCCATCCCGCCCGGCACCCCGCACATCGTGGCTTGGCCGCACACTCCCCCGATCGGGTCGACCTCGGGAGTCGACTACCGCCGCCATTTTCACAGCTACTGCTGGGAACGGAGAAGATGACGATGACACGCCTGAATGCCATCGAGATGGGCCACGGCCCGGTCCAGCTGGTCTTTGCGCACGGTGTCTTCGGTCAGGGCAGGAACTTCGGCAATGTCGCGAAGCTACTTGCCGATCAGACGACCAGCGTGCTGCTCGACCTGCCCAACCACGGCCGCTCGCCATGGACCGACAGCTTCGATTTCGACCTGTTCGCCGATCTGGTCGCCGACGAATTGCGGGCCCGAGGTGCACAGGAAGCCCCGATCACCCTCGTTGGTCACTCGATGGGCGGCAAAGTCGCGATGCGCCTCGCGCTGCGTCATCCGGAACTGCTGAGCAGGCTTGTCGTCGCCGACATGTCGCCGGTCGCCCGAAGCGGCAATGACGATTTCCAGTACCTCATCGACTCACTTCTCAGCCTCGACCTCGACCGGCTCGCTTCCCGCAAGGACGCCGACAATGCGCTCGCCGAGAAGATCCCCAATACCGCCGTCCGGGCCTTCTTGCTGCAGAACCTGCACCGCGGCACGTCGGGCGACGGCTGGCAGTGGCTGGCCAATCTCGGGCTCCTGCAGCGCTCAGTCGACAAGCTGATCGACTGGCCACCCATCAGCGGTCAGTGGGACGGACCGGTGCTGTGGCTGCGGGGCGAGAACTCCGATCACGTTCAGCCCGGCGACGAGCCGACAATGCGGGATTACTTCCCCGCCGCCGATCTCGTCACCATTCCGGACGCCGGACATTGGCTGCACGCCGATCAGCCCCAGGCGGTCGCCCAGGCCATCGGCGAATTCATCAGCCGAAGCTAGCCCGGGTGATCTTCGCCTCGGCGATCGGATTCGGCGAGGCATCCTGTGAAACACCACGAGAGGCGATCGTCGTGATGACCTGAAGAGAGTCGTCGTCGATCGTCCCGAAGATGGTGTAGTCGGGCGGCAACGGCGAATCGGCCCAGACAATGAAGAACTGCGAGCCGTTGGTGTCGGGGCCTGCATTGGCCATCGCGACGACTCCGGCGGTGTACTGCTCGCTGCCGGTCAGCTCGTCCGCGAAACGGTAGCCCGGACCGCCGGACCCGATGCCCGTCGGATCACCGCACTGCAGGATGTAGATGCCCTGGTCGACCAGCCGATGGCAGCTCGTGCCGTCGTAGAACCCCTGCTTGACCAGTGCCTCGAACGAATTGACGGTACACGGCGCCTTGGCGCGGTCCATGGTGATCGCCACCGGACCGGCCGTCATGTCGAGGGTGACGGTCAGCGTCCCCGTCGCGGGCACATCGGTGGCGGGCGGCGGATCGACCGGCTTGGCGCGTTGGCCACCGGCGACGTACTGGCAGCTGACCGTCGCGTTCAGCGCGCTGGCGGCCGTCGTGCCGGTCGGCTCGCCGGATGGCGATGCGGAGGTCGCGGCCGAAGTGGCGCTGGCCGGGCTGGACGCCCCGCTCGTCTGGCCGGGCTGGTTGGCGCAGCCCGCCAAGGCCATGATCGCGCCGGCTGCCGCCACGCAGACCGCTGCCCGTCTGCTCACCGTCATATGCTCGTCTCCTCTTGGGTGCTTGCTGCCGGGTATGCTTCAGCCATGGTCCACCTCACACGTATCTATACCCGCACTGGTGATGCTGGCCAGACCCGGCTGTCCGACAACTCGGTGGCTCGCAAGACCGATCCGCGAGTTGAAGCCTACGGTAGCGTCGACGAACTCAATTCTGCCATTGGGGTCCTGCTGGCCAATCACGACGTGGACGATGACGCGCACGGCGCCCTGCGGATCATCCAGAACGAGCTCTTCGATCTCGGTGCCGACCTGTCGAACCCGGTGGCGCCGAATCCGAAGTGGGAGCCGTTGCGCATCATCCAGCCGAGTATCGACCGGCTCGAGGCCTGGTGCGACCAGTTCAACGAAGACCTGCCGAACCTGGATTCGTTCATTCTTCCCGGCGGTTCGCCCGCCAGCGCCCAATTCCATCTGCTGCGGACGATGGCCCGCCGGGCAGAACGTCAAGCCTGGGCCGCCGCCGAGCAGTACGGAATCGAGGATGGCAGCACCGAGGCCTCGGGCGGGTTGAGCCCGCTGCCGCTGAAGTACCTGAACCGGCTCAGCGATCTGTTCTTCATCCTGGCCCGACGAGCCAATCTGCTCGCCGGGGTCACCGATGTGCTGTGGCTGCCCGGTGGGGAGCGGAATCCCGGCCGTCAGGGCACGCGGTAGGTCCACTCGTCGGCGGCAAACTTGGTGCGCACCAGTTCTGCCGCGCGGCCGAGCTGATCGTCGCTGTAGCCTGCCTCGACACAGCGATAGCGGGACGTGAAGGACGCCAGGAATGAGGCCATCACCTGATCGCGCGACATGGTGGTCTGCGAGCACATCGGATCGACCCATTTGTTGGCGCTGGCCGTGCCCTTCTTGCTGATCGGCTCCCGGCCCAGCCGCAGCACCTGCGCCAGCAGCCCCATGTCCATCGCATAGGCGCTGGTGACGTGATGCAGCACGGTGCCGTCGACGAACCGCCGCTGCGCTGCTCCACCGATCTTGCCCTTGTCGGATGCAATGTCGTTCAGCGGCAGATAGCGGGCCCGGACGCCGACCGCCGCCAGCGCGTCCAGCACCCAGGCGTCCAGGAACGCGTAGGACTGCTCGAAGCTCAGTCCCTCGGTGAGGGAGCCCGGAACCGTCAGTGAGTAGGTGATGCAGGTGCCGGGCGGCATGAACATCGCGCCGCCACCGGAGATACGCCGCACTACCCCGAAGCCGTACTTGGCGGCGTTGTCGGGATCGACCTCATTACGCACGGATTGAAACGAACCGATGACCACCGCCGGATCGTCCCACTCCCAGATCCGGAAGGTGGGGTTGCGGCGTCCCGCCCTGACATCGTCGGCGATCACCTGATCGAGTGCGACATGGGTCGCCACCGGGAGGTTCACCGGGCCGATCACGTCGAAGGTCAGGTCACCCCAGCTCGTGGTTCCCCGTGCGGCGCGACGCACCGCAATCGCGATCGAGGTGGCCAGCCCACCAGCGGATCCGGGCCACACCTTCTCGATGATCCCCGTCATCGTGCGCACATCCACATCGGCGGCCAGACCCGTCAACGCGGCGACCACCGGCGCCAACCGCTCTTCCCCTGCATCGCCGGCGCCAGCAGAACGGGCCGTCAGACTGAGCCGGGACAACTGCCGGTCAGCGATCTCGAGATCAGCGGTCACTGCGACCCCATCACTGCCCACATACTCGCCGCGCACGGTCCTCCATCCTCACTGGTTCGAGCGCCGTCAGTCGTGCCGCCGCCGGTAGTCACCTTGGCCCGGCGGCGCCGACTCCAGCCAGCTCACCAGCCCCATCGCCGAACCCTCACTGAGCGCAAGCTCCCAATTCTGCTGGGGTCTATCGGGCGGTGCCGCGGTTACGTGCAACGACAGGATCGTCGAGAACCCGTATCCGAGGTTAGCCTCCGCACTGCTGGTCTCGCGGAGCCCATTCACCTCGCATTCACCGCGGACGAACACCCGAGAAGGCCTCGGCCAGACCCGCCACAGCAAGTACCATTCAAAACGCTCGCCGGAATAGCGGGCCAGCCCGGAGCGCCAGCGCCCAGTGCCGGCCAAACGCAATCCACAATCAAAAAGACCGCCTCGGCGGCTCAGCCAGACACGGCGCGCAAAGACGATCAGCAGATAACCCAGGCCAGTCACGAGAACGACGGTGGCCAGCCAATTCAGCCACTCGGGTTCGCTCATGAGCAGAGGTTAGCGCAAATGATCATGGCAGCGCGGTGCATCTAGGGATTCCGCTTGATCAGTTCGTGGTACTTCTCGCCAGCCTTGACCTGAGACTGCAGCTTGCGGTATCGGCGGATCTCGCGTTCGTCGGCCTCGGCGGCTTGCACCTTCGCGTGTAGCGCGGCCAACTCGACCCGGGCCTCGTCCACCGAGATCTCCTCGGCCAGCTCACCGAAGGCCGACAGCACGGAGACGTGATTGGCGAATACGGACAGGAACCCCGAATCGATGGCGATGACGTGCCGCACTCCATCCGCCGTGACGACCTCGGCACCGTGCGGCACCAGCACCGCCATCAACGGCTCGTGACCGGCCAGAATGCCGATATCGCCCTCGACGGTACGCACCAGGACGCTCAGCGCGTCCCCCTGCCAGACGAGCCCGTCGGTGGCGACGAACTTGACGTTCAGTGGGCCGGAGGCCATCTCAGGCCTCTTTCTTCATCTGATCCCACTTGGCCCTCACGTCGTCCATACCGCCGACATTGAAGAAGGCCTGTTCGGGAATCTCGTCGCATTCGCCCTCGCAGATCATCTTGAATCCGGCGACGGTTTCCTCCACCGGCACCGTCGATCCGGGCACACTGGTGAACTTCTCGGCGACGTAGAAGTTCTGGCTGAGGAACTGCTGGATACGACGCGCCCGGTTCACCAGGATCTTGTCGTCTTCGGACAGTTCGTCAATGCCCAGAATGGCAATGATGTCCTGCAGTTCCTTGTTGCGCTGCAGAATCTGCTTGACCTGGGTGGCGACATCGTAGTGCTCCTGGCCGATGTACTGCGCGTCGAGAATGCGGCTCGTCGAGGTCAGCGGATCCACGGCCGGGTAGATACCGCGTGACGCGATCGCGCGGGAGAGTTCGGTGGTGGCGTCCAGGTGCGCGAAGGTCGTCGCCGGAGCGGGATCGGTGTAGTCGTCGGCCGGCACGTAGATCGCCTGCATCGAGGTGATCGAGTGGCCGCGGGTCGAAGTGATCCGCTCTTGCAGCTGGCCCATCTCATCGGCCAGGTTCGGCTGGTAGCCCACCGCTGACGGCATCCGGCCCAGCAGCGTGGAGACCTCGGAGCCGGCCTGAGTGAACCGGAAGATGTTGTCGATGAACAGCAGCACGTCCTGGTTCTCGACGTCGCGGAAGTACTCGGCCATCGTCAGCGCCGAGAGCGCGACGCGCAGGCGGGTGCCCGGCGGCTCGTCCATCTGGCCGAAGACCAAGGCGGTGTCCTTGAGGACGTCGGCGCCGGCCATCTCGTAGATCAGGTCGTTGCCCTCGCGAGTACGCTCACCCACGCCCGCGAACACCGAGGTGCCACCGAAGTTGTGCGCGATGCGGAAGATCATCTCCTGGATCAGCACCGTCTTGCCGACACCGGCACCGCCGAACAGGCCGATCTTGCCGCCCTGCACGTACGGGGTCAGCAGGTCGATGACCTTGATGCCGGTCTGCAGCA
The DNA here is from genome assembly GCA_012517405.1 of Propionibacterium sp. Lineage (GTDB taxonomy): Bacteria > Actinomycetota > Actinomycetes > Propionibacteriales > Propionibacteriaceae > Brooklawnia > Brooklawnia propionicigenes. The sequence continues at coordinate 24,509 of JAAYVB010000017.1, read as the reverse complement.
TCTGGGTTTCGGGCTCCAGTTCGTCGAACGGCGGCGGATCACGGTGGATCGGCCAGCGTTCGGTGATCTGCACCGTCGCAGGGTCGGCGTTGAGCACCTCTCCGGTGACGTTCCAGACGTGACCCTTGGTCACCTCACCCACCGGCACGCTGATCGGGGCGCCACTGTCATGCACCGGCTGACCACGGCGCACACCGTCGGTCGGCTTCAGCGAGATGCAGCGCACCTGATTGTCGCCGATCTGCAGCTGAACCTCGATGGTGATCGGCCGCCGCTGGTCGCCGACCCCGGCGTCCACGGTGAGCGCGTTGTAGATCGCCGGAATGCGATCGGAGGGGAACTCGACGTCGATGACCGAGCCGATGACCCGTGTGACACGGCCGTCGCCGGTGGTCGAGCCCGACGCGGCGGAGGCGAAAGTGGTGGCTGTCATGGATTCAGCGCTCCTATCACGACGCCGACAGCGCGCCCGCGCCACCGACGATTTCGTTGATTTCCTGGGTGATCTCGGCCTGACGCGCCTGGTTGGCCTGCCGGGTCAGCTCCCGGATCAGCTCTTGGGCATTGTCAGTGGCCGAATGCATGGCCTGTTGGCGACTCGCCAGTTCGGACGCGGCCGACTGGCGGAGCATGAATTTGATCGAGTCGATGATGTACATCGGCAGCAGGGCGTTCAGCACGGTCTCGGCGTCCGGCTCGAAAGCGTAATCGGGGACCAGGCCCTCGGGGGAGGACAGATCGGGTCCGAGTTCCTCCTCGCCCTCGTCCTGGTCTGCTTCCACGACCTGCAACGGCAGCAGACGCACGATGCGCACCCGCTGCGAGACCAGCGAATTGAACTGCGTGTAGACCACGTGCAGTTCGGCGACCCCGCCCTCGTCCTGATGGGTCAGGAACCGTTGCATCAGTACCTGGCCGATCTCGCGGGCGTGCTCGTAGTGCGGGGCCTCACCGAATCCGTACCAGGACTGCTCGACCGGCACGCCCCGGAACGCGAAATGCTCCATGGCCTTCTTGCCCACGGTGAACAGCTGGACGGTGATGCCCTTGGATTCCAGCAGGTCGATCAGGCCCTCGGCCGCCCTGCTGACATTGCCGGGATAGGCCCCGGCCAGGCCGCGGTCGCTGCTGATCACCAGCACCGCCGAACGCTTGCGTTCACGATGCTCGCGGGTCAGTGGATGCTCCACCTGGGCGAAGGTGGCTACCGCGTTGACCGCACGGTGCAGCTCCAGGGTGTACTCGCGAGCCGACTGTGCCTTGAGCTCGGCGCGGTTCACCCGGGAGGCGGCGATGAGTTCCATCGCCTTGGTGATCTTCATCGTCGCGGACACCGAGTTGCGACGTTCCCTCAGTTCGCGCAGCGTTGCCGCCATGGATCATCAGCTCCGATTCCGCTTGACGATCTGCTGCTGCTCGATGTCGGAATCGGTGACCTCGTCGGCATCGGGCTCCCCCAGCAGGACGCCCGAGGCGGTACGGAAGGTCCTCTTGAACGACGCGATCTGCGCGCCGGCGAGCTTGAACTCGGCGTCGCCCACCGTTCCCGTCTGTGCGATGGTGGTCAGCAGATCGGAGTTGTGCCGCAGGTAGTCGAGGAACTGCTCCTCGAAGCGCTGGACGTCTTCGACCGGTACCTCGTCCAACTGGCCGGTGGTACCGGCCCAGATGACGGCCACCTGCTCCTCCATCGGCATCGGGCTGTACTGGGGCTGGCGAAGCAACTCCATCAACCGCGCGCCGCGCTCCAGCTGACGCTTGGAGGCATCGTCGAGATCGGAGGCGAACATCGCGAAGGCCTGCATGTCGCGATACTGCGCCAGCGAGATCTTCAGGGTGCCCGACACCTTCTTCATGGCCTTGGTCTGAGCTGCGCCGCCCACCCGAGAGACGGAAATGCCGACATCGACGGCGGGTCGCTGGTTAGCGTTGAACAGATCCGACTGCAAGAAGATCTGGCCATCGGTGATAGAGATCACGTTCGTCGGGATGTAGGCCGAGACATCGTTCGCCTTGGTCTCCACGATCGGCAGACCGGTCATCGAGCCGGCCCCCAGCGCATCGGAGAGCTTGGCGCAGCGCTCCAGCAGACGGGAGTGCAGATAGAAGACGTCGCCGGGATAGGCCTCGCGGCCCGGCGGGCGGCGCAGCAGCAACGACATCGCTCGATAGGCCTCGGCCTGCTTGGTGAGATCGTCGAAGACGATCAGCACGTGACGGCCCTGGTACATCCAGTGCTGCCCGATCGCCGAACCGGCGTACGGCGCGATGTACTTGAAGCCCGCGGGGTCGGATGCCGGAGAGTTCACGATCACGGTGTAGTCCATCGCGCCGCGCTTGCTCAGCGTCTCGTGTACCTCGGCGACCGTGGAGTTCTTCTGCCCCACCGCGACATAGATGCAGCGCACCTGCTTGGTCGGGTCACCGGTCTCCCAGTTCGCCTTCTGATTGAGGATGGTGTCGATGGCGATCGCTGTCTTGCCGGTCTTGCGGTCGCCGATGATCAGCTGGCGCTGACCTCGACCGATCGGGGTCATCGCATCGATGGCCTTCAGCCCGGTCATCAGCGGCTCGTTGACCTCCTGGCGGTCCATGACGCCGGCGGCCTGGAGTTCCAGCGGACGACGTTCGGTCGCGCCCTGAATCGGTCCTTCACCGTCGATCGGGTTGCCCATCGCGTCGACGACGCGTCCCAGGTAGCCGTCGCCGACCGGAACCGAGAGGATCTCGCCGGTACCGACGACCTGCGATCCCTCCTCGATGCCGTTCGAGTCTCCCAGGACGACCACGCCGATCTCGCGGGCCTCAAGGTTGAGTGCGATACCGAGCGTGCCGTTCTCGAAGCGCAGCAGCTCATTGGCCATCGCCGACGGCAGGCCATCGACCCGGGCGATACCGTCACCCGAGGTGATGACACTTCCGACTTCTTCCCGGGCCGACTGAGTAGGTTCGTACTTCTGCACGAACTCGTTCAGCGCATCCCGGATCTCGTCGGGGCGAATCGTCAGTTCCGCCATCGCGGTCTCCACTCCTTGTTTTCGCGTCAGCCGATCAGGCGACGAGCTTGGTTGAGTCTGGTTTGGATGGTGCCATCGATGATCTCGTCGCCCACCTCGATGCGTACTCCACCGAGTACTTCGGGATCGACGTCGACCCGGACATCGATCGCGACACCATAGATGCGCACCAACTGAGCTTTGATGCGGGCAAGCTGATCGGCGGTCAGTGGACGCGCCACGCTCACCCTGGCGATCGTGCTGGCCTGCACCAATGCGGCCAGCTCGACATAGGAATCAAGGGTCTTCACCAGTGGCCGGCCGCGCACGGCCAGCGCACGGTGAATCAGCGCCAGCGTCTGCGGACGCACCTTGGTGCTCGCCAGCGTGTCGACGAGCTCCTGCCGGGCGGCCAGATCCACCCGCGGATCGGTCAGCGTGACCTGCAGCCTCGGATCGGCCTCCACGGTACGGGCGAAACGGAACAACTCTTCGGCCACCGCGTCGATCTCACCGTCGTGCTGCAGGACCGCCCGGATGGCGATCCGTTCGACGAGCGCCTCAAGATCGCTGGGCCCCTTGCTGCGCGCGGCGGCGGCACCGACCAGTTCGGCGACCTTGGCGCTCACCCGTCCGCTCAACAAGGTGGCCGCCAGCTGGGCACGCTCGTCGCCGCGCAGCGCGGGATCGCTGAGCGCCCCGCGCAGCCGGGGCTGGTCGCCCAATGCGGCACTGACCGCGACGAGTCCGTCGGTATCGGCCTGCTCCAGGTTGAGCCCATCGGCCATGGTGTCCAGTTCGCGTACGCGAGTCTCCGCTTCCATCGCTACTGTGTCCCCGCCCCTTCAGGTCCAGCCAGCGAGTCGGGCACGTAGTCCGGCACCACTCGCGACGGCTGGGCGTCCAGTTCGGCGAGGAACCGGTCGACGGTTCGTCCGACGGCTTGCGAATCGGACAAAGACTCACCGACAACACGTTCCGAGAGCTGCACCGCCAGGCGGCCGATGTCGGAGCGCAGAGCGTTGTAGGCCTGATCCCGTTCGTTGCGAAGATGCAGTTCGGCAGACCGGCGGATGCGCTCCGCTTCCGCCTCGGCTTCCTTGCGCGCGTCGGCAATGATCTGCTGGCCCTGGGCCCTCGCCTGCTCGCGCAGCGCGGCGGCCTCCTCGCGGGACTGGGCAAGCTGCTCCTGGTAATGCCGCTTGGTCTCTTCGGCCTCCTGTTGGATCACCTGGGCACGGTTGATGCCGCCCTCGATCGCATTGGCCCGCTCGTTGAACATCTGCTCGAACTTGGGGACCGCGATCTTCTGCACACCCACCGCGACGATGATCGCCAGGACCAGGCCGACGATGAATTCTTCCAGATGCTCCGGAGCCAGCGGACCCAGGGAGAACTCCATGGGTATCAGTCCCACACCGATCATGGTGGGCCCAATCACTGGATGACGAAGGCGAGCACGAAGCCCAGAATGGCGAGGGCCTCGACCACGGCGAAGCCGATGTAGGCCGTGCTCATCATGGCTCCCTTGGCCTCAGGCTGACGCGCAGTGCCGTTGATGACCGAGGCGAAGATCCAGGCAACACCGATGCCAGGGCCCAGCGTGGCCAAGGCGTACCCGATGACGTTGATCGAGCCGGCCAGTTCCATGGGGGTCATTCTTCGTTCCTTTCGTTTGCAATGAGACTGATGTCGTCAGTGACTTTCACTGATCGATGAAGAGATGTACTGCGCGGTCAAGATCGTGAAGATATAGGCCTGCAGAAAACCGATGAACAGCTCGAAGCCGAGCATGACGAAACTGAAGAGCAGCGAGAACCCGCCGCCGATCTTGAGGACGATGCCGTCGGCCTGAGTCAGCAGGTAGGTACCACCGACGACGAAGACGAGGATCGTCAGGTGCCCGGCGAACATGTTCGCGAAGAGACGGACGCCGAGAGTCAGCGGCCGGGTGATGAAGTTCGACAAGAACTCCACCGGCACGATGATCGGGTAGAGATACCACGGAACGCCCTCGGGGATCAGCGCCTTGCGCAGGTAGCCCGGGCCATGGGCACGGAAACCGGCATAGACATAGACGACGAAGACCATGGCAACGGCGCCCCACGAGTAGCCGATATTCGACATCGTCGGGAACATGAACAAGAAGAATTCACCGAACCAGTTGTTCAGCAGGATGTAGGTGAACAATCCGACGAGCAGACCGATATAGGGACGAAACCCCGGCCCGAGGATATCGCGGCCGACACCGTTGCGGATGAACTCATAGAGGTATTCCATGAGGAACTGGCGCTTGTTCGGCACCGTGCTCAAACGCCTGGAGGCCAGCCACCAGATGACGAGCACTGCGATCGCGGCGATCACCGCCTGCAACATGGGCTTGGTGATCCAGTCGGTACCGAACAGGCCCGGGAACTGGAAATCCTCCACACCCGGCGAGGTGTAGCCCCCGCCTTCCATCGGGATCATGCGTCTCTCCCGTACCGCTTGATAATGATGTAAAAGCTGATGATCATTCCGGCGATGAAACCGACGACCATCAGGAATGACGTGTGCAATAGGTTGTCAGCCAACCAGCCAAGACCACCGTACAGCCCAATGCCGGTGAGAAGGTAACTGAGGATGATCATCCCCTGATCTTTCCCCTGCATCTGCTGCGTCGGCTCCGCCGATCGACCCAGACCGGTCTTATGGCGGCTCATTCGTCCCACCCGGCGGGTGCCTGATAGGGCCGGTCGTAGACGGCGATGCGCGCCCGTGAATGCCGGACGATCAGTCCGCCCAGCCAGCCGACCACCGCCGCGAGCGCACCTGCACAAACCCAGACCGGCGAGACCAGCGAGGCCACCGCAGGACTGCTGAGCGCCCATCGCAGGATCAGCCCGAGCAGCAGGACGCGTACCAGGTAGCCCGACATGATGAGCACCATGCCTTGGCTGTTGGCCAACTGCATCGCGATCCGCTCCACCAATTGACCACTGAAGAAATACGCCAGCACCAGTGCCACTGCACCCAGCGCACTGCCCAGCCCTCGGGTCTGATCGATCAGGGCGGCCACCACAGCACACAGGCCGCCGGCCAGCACGCTGACCATCAAAGCTGAAGAAGTAAACCGGCCGAGGCTGTCGATTGCAGTCGATGCAGACGCCACCGTACCTCCTCTTTGATGAACCGTGCGGGCGACAACCCTGAGTCTAGGGCATCCGGGCGGGCTGCCGCCCGCACCCCGTCGAGTCTGTCAGGCGTCGGCCTGCGTACGGTGCCGCTGCCCCGGATTCACCGTGACGAGCGTTGCAGCGGCTATCCCCGCCGCGATGAGCAGCAATGCCACCGGCAGCCGCACCAGCCCGAAAGCGATCACGCCATAGGCGATCACTGCGCTCCACAGGTACAGAATCCACACCGCGTTGACCACCGAATGGCCCCGCTGGATCAGCCGGTGGTGGAGATGCTGCTTGTCGGCGACGAACCACCACTTGCCATTGATGGTGCGCCGGATGTAGGCAGCGACCAGGTCGATGAGTGGCAACGCCATGATCGCAAACGGCAGCACCAGCGGCAGCCAGTAGGGCAGCATCCCGGTGCCTTCGGGGTTCAGCGATTGGGAGTCCATCTGGCCGGTGAACGACAGCGACGAGCACGACAGCAGGAGTCCGAGCAACATCGAACCGGCGTCGCCCATGAACATGCGGGCCCGATGAAAATTGTGCGGCAGGAAGCCCAGACAGACCCCGGTCGTGGTGGCGGTCACCAGACTGGCCGTGGTCGCCACCACGAGGTTCTGTTCGCGGGCGAGCACATAGGTGTAGGTGAACATCGCGGACGCACCGATGGCGACCACTCCGGCGGCCAGCCCGTCCAGCCCGTCCATCACGTTGATCGCGTTCACGCAGACGAAGATGAAGACCACCGTGATGATGATCGAGGTCGCCTGATCGAGCGCGATGATCTGGTTCGGCAACGAAATCCAATACATCCGCACACCGAAGAGCACCGCGACACCCGCGGCGAGCACCTGGCCGGCGGCCTTGGCGATCGCCGGCAGATCGATGATGTCGTCGATCACGCCCACCAGGCAGATCACCGCCCCGGCCGCCAGGATGCCGAGCGAGTCGCGGGAGACGACCTGGTGGCGCCCGAGGAAAGGCATCATCGACCCCAGCAGGAAGGCCATCGCCACCCCGCCGAACATCGCAACACCACCGAGATAGGGCGTCGGCCGGGTGTGCATGTCACGGACCCGGATCTGCGCCTCAATGCCGAATCTGATGGCGATGGCGCGGCACAGCCCCGACAGCAGGTAGGTCGTTGCTGCCGCGGTGAGCATCACCAGCAGGTATTCACGCATCCGGCGTCTGCCCGCCGTCGGACGCCACCGCAGGATCGGGTTCGGGGGCCGCTGGGGTGATGTCGGCCAGCTTGGGCATCACGGCGGCAAGCGCAGCATGGCTCAGCACACCCGCGCGGATAATTCGTCCGCTCGGGGTGCTCGCCAGGTCGATGATGGTGGATGCGGTCGGCCCCGGGGTGGCACCGGCGTCCAGGTAGACCGCAACCGAATCCCCGAGTTGGTCGATGGCCTCGTCGATGTTGGTGGCCGGCGGCTGGCCGGAGACATTGGCACTGCTCACCGCGAGCGGACCGGTCTGGCGCAGCAGCGCACGGGCGTCCGGGTGATCGGGCACCCGGACGGCGATGGTGCCCTCGGTCTTGCCCAGGTCCATCCTCAGCGTCGGCTGGGCTCTTATGATGAGGGTGAGCGCGCCCGGCCAGAACCGATTGATCAAGGCATCCACCTCGACCGGGACGTCGACCACCAGTGCGCGCAGCATGGCGGGCTCGGCGATCAGCAGTGGCGGCGGCATGTCGCGGCCGCGGTGCTTGGCGTCCAACAGGCCCTGCACAGCGGCCGGCTGCAGCGCGTCCGCCGCGATGCCGTAGACGGTGTCGGTGGGAATGACAACCAAGTCACCGTTGGCGAGAGCATCCTGGGCCGCTGCCAGGCCCTCGTCACGTTCGGTGGAAAGATCGAAACGCCGCCGGCGCGGCTCATCGGATTCAGCGTTCGACAGCTCACTCACCGTCCCATCCTGACACGCGTCTGCCCGTGACGAAACGTGGACGCCCCGACAGGTCTAGGTGACCGGCCTGATCGCCGAAGCCGGCCCGAGCCAACTCGTCGAGCACGGCAGGGCCCTGGTCGTCGCCGTGCTCGATCACCACCAGGCCGCCAGGACGCAGCAGCCGGTGCGCAACAGCGATCACGACGCGGATGGCGCCCAGGCCGTCATCCTCGGCGAACAGTGCCGCCTCAGGATCATGCTCACGCACTTCGACGGGCAGCCCATCACGTTGCGACCAGGGAATATAGGGCGGATTGGCGACCACGACCGCGGCCTGAGCGTCACGATCGGGCAGCGCGGCTGCCATATCGGCCTCGACTACCTCGGCGGAGGTGGCGGCCAGATTGCGGCGCAGCCACTGCGCGGCCTGGGCATCCTTCTCGACGGCGATCACCCGAGCGCCGGGGGCCTCGTCGCAGACCGCGGCGCTGATCGCACCTGAGCCGGCACACAATTCGACTACCAGCGAGCCCGGCTGCTGCTTCCGGGCCTCGTCGATGGCCGCCCCGGCGACCAGCTCGGTCTCCGGGCGAGGAATGAACACGCCCGGGCCGACGGCCAGCCGAACATTGCGGAACCAGGCCTCGCCGGTCAGATGCTGCACCGGTACTCCGGTGGCCCGTTGGGCGATCAGTTCATCGAACCGCGCGGCCACGAGATCATCGATGGCAACAGCGGTGAGCAGCTGGGTTGCCGACAGGCCGCCGGCGTGCATGAGCAACAGCCGGGCGTCGGTCATCGGCGAGGCGGCGCCGGCGTCAGCCAGCCGCGCCGAAGCCCCGGCGAGCAGAGTCATCGGACGCCGGGTCACTGCGCATCCTGCTCCCCCACGTGCGACAGCCGCTCCTCCAGATCGGCGGTCTGCAGGGCAGCGATCAGGTCGTGCAGATCGCCGCCCAGCACCGCATCGAGATTGTGTGCCTTGAAACCGATCCGGTGATCGGTGATGCGGTTCTCTGGGAAGTTGTACGTGCGGATGCGCTCGGATCGATCGACGGTGCGCACCTGCGACTTGCGGGCGGCGGCGGCCTGCTGGGCCTGTTCCTCTTCGGCCTTGGCGACCAGCCGGGCACGCAGGATGCGCATCGCCTGCTCCTTGTTCTGCAGCTGACTGCGCTCGTCCTGGCAGGTCACCACGATGCCCGACGGCAGATGGGTGATCCGCACGGCCGAGTCGGTGGTGTTGACGCCCTGGCCGCCCTTGCCGCTGGACCGGTAGACGTCGATGCGCAGGTCGTCCTCGTTGATCTCGATCTCGTCGTCCTCGACGTCGGGCATCACCAGCACGCCCGCGGCCGAGGTATGCACCCGGCCCTGCGACTCGGTGACCGGCACGCGCTGCACCCGGTGCACACCACCCTCGAACTTCAGCACGCCGTAGGGGGCTTGGCCGGGCTCGGGGGTCTTGGACGCCTTGATGGCCGCCGTGACCGACTTGTACCCGCCCAGGTCGGTCGATTCGGCGTCGAGCACCTGCAGCTTGAAACCGCGCTGCTCGCAGTAGTGCGCGTACATGTTGAGCAGGTCGGCGGCGAACAGGGCGGATTCTTCGCCGCCCTCCCCCGACTTGATCTCCATGATCGCGTCGCTGTCGTCGTTGGGGTCGCGCGGGGCGAGCAGAGCGGTCAGCTTCTCGGTGACCGCTTCCAGACGGCCGTGGATCTCGGCTTGTTCCTCGGCGAACCCGGGGTCCTCGGCCGCCAGATCGGCCGCCGCCTGCTCGTCGGCGGCCAGCGTGTCGTACTCGTCCAGCGCCTTGACGATCTGGGCGAGTTCGGCGTACCGGCGCCCGACCACGCGGGAGCGCTTGACGTCGGACAGCACCGCCGGATCGCTCATCTGAGCTTCGAGTTCGGCGTACTCAGCACGCATCGATTCGGCGGCTTCGAACATCAGTCCTCCTGAGGGACGTCGGCAGCGAACAGTTCCTGGCAATGAAAGAGGCGCCGACGGCGGGTACTCCGCCGCCAGCGCCCGCTGGAAGACTGCTACTTCTTCTTGCCGTAGCGGCGCTCGAAACGAGCAACGCGGCCACCGGTGTCAAGAATCTTCTGCTTGCCGGTGTAGAACGGGTGGCATTCGGAGCACACGTCGACGCTCATGACATCCGACTTGATGGTGCTGCGCGTCTCGAACTGATTCCCGCAGGTACACACGACCTTCACCTCGTGGTACTCAGGGTGAGTCGACTGCTTCATGATTTCTCCTAGTTATCGTGCCGGGTCGCCATGTATCGAGGGCGTGAACCGGCGCCGTCGCGCGATCTTACCGCGCGCTGTGGTATTACCCAAATCTCGCTCAGACCGCTCCGGGCGTGGTCTTCGCGATCGAAACGATGAACTCCGGATTGTTTGCGGTCTTCCGCATCCGGCTCAGCAGGGTCTCCAGGGCCTGCTGATCGTCCATTCCGGCCAGCACCCGGCGCAGTTTCCAGATGATATCGAGTTCGGCGCGCCCCATCAGCAGCTCCTCACGGCGGGTACCGGAGGCGTCCACATCGATGGCTGGGAAGATGCGCTTGTCGGCGAGCTGACGCGAGAGCTTCAGCTCCATGTTGCCGGTGCCCTTGAACTCCTCGAAAATCACCTCGTCCATCTTCGAGCCCGTCTCCACCAGGGCGGTCGCGAGAATGGTCAGCGAGCCGCCGTTCTCGATATTGCGGGCCGCACCGAAGAACTTCTTCGGCGGGTAGAGCGCCGCCGAATCGACACCGCCGGACAGGATTCGTCCCGATGGCGGCGCGGCCAGGTTGTAGGCACGGCCCAACCGGGTGATGCCGTCGAGCAGCACGACCACGTCGCGGCCCAACTCGACGAGTCGCTTGGCACGCTCGATGGCAAGTTCGGCGATCGAGGTGTGGTCTTCGGCGGGACGGTCGAAGGTGGACGCGATGATCTCGCCGGTGGTCGTCCGCTGGAAGTCGGTGACCTCCTCGGGACGCTCGTCCACGAGCACCACCATGAGGTGCACCTCGGGGTTGTTCGCGGTGATCGAGTTGGCGATGGACTGCATCACCATCGTCTTGCCGGCCTTCGGCGGGGAGACGATCAGACCGCGTTGGCCCTTGCCGATCGGGCTGACCAGGTCGATGATGCGGCCGGTCATGTTCTGCTGGGTGGTCTCCATCCGCAACCGCTGCTGCGGGTACAGCGGGGTCAGCTTGGAGAAATCGGGACGATCCTTCATCTTCTCGGGCGGCTGGCCGTTGACCGTGTCGAGACGCACCAGCGGGTTGTACTTCTCGCGACGCTCCCCCTCGCGGGGCTGACGGATGGCGCCGGTGATGATGTCACCCTTGCGGAGTCCGTTCTTGCGCACCATCGACAGCGAGACGTAGGCATCGTTGGGTCCGGCCAGGTAGCCACTGGTCCGCACGAAAGCGTAGTTGTCGAGGACATCGAGAATGCCGCTGATCTGGATCAGCACATCGTCGTCATGCACCGACTCGTCGACGCGCTCGGCCTCGTTGCCGGCGCTTCGATTGCGGCGACTGCCGCGCTCGCGCTGACGGCGGTTGCGGGAGCGGCGCGATCCGCTGGGTTGCTCGTCCTCGCCGGTGCGCGACGGTGCCTCGTGGGTCGGCGCACTCACCTGCTTGGCGACCGCCTGGGCCACCTGTTCCTGCTTGTCGGAGGCCGAGCCGCGGGTGGTCTCCCGTTCCCGCAGACGCTCGCGGACCTTCGCATCCTGGCCGAGGGCTGCGAGCCGGGCGCCGACGCTGTCCTCCAGGCTCTGCTCGGCCTCGTCGCGAGTTGGTTCGGCGACTGGAGGATCGACTCGTTCGACCACCGAATGCTCGCTTCGCTCAGAGCGCGCGATCGCCGGGTGCTCGGTGCCTCCGGTCAGTTCTGCCTGCGGGGCCTGCTCGGCGGCGCGCTGGCCGCTGTCCGCGTTGCGCTGACGACGACTGCGGGTGCGGGTGGGGGGTTCGGTGGTGGGCGCCACAGACGCGGCGCCGGCTGACTTCTGGGGGGTGGCAGGGTGGCCGCTGCTCTGGTTTCCGCTGATCGCGGCGATCAGATCGGCCTTACGCATGGTGCTGGCACCTTTGATGCCCAGACCGGCGGCAACCTTCTTCAGCTCCGGCAGAAGCATTGTCGACAGTCCTGCCTGGGGGCCCGATGAGGTTTCGCTCACAAGATTCCTTTCCGCCACAAGGCGGCTCACATGAAAAATCGGGTTTGCCCGAACTGGCACAACCTGAGCACGGTTGCGTCTGCAGACCACGTCATGATCCGACAGGCTTGTGAGTGGGTTGTCCCGTTACGGACGCATGTGCCTGAACTACCAGACTCATGACGGCTGTTTAGTACGCCGCGCTCCAGCTACCTTACCAAAGGTTGCATGAGAAACGCGACACCGCCGGTTCGTGAGCTCAGCGAGTCGCGATCTTGGCGCTTGCCCTGGTGAAAGCGGCGCGCAGTCCGTCGTAGTCGGTGGTCGACTCGAACTGCCCGAACTCATCAATCACCCGCTGCGGCGCATCGAACAAGATGCCCGCTTCGGCCTGGCCGAGCATCGATGTGTCGTTGTAGGAGTCACCGGCCGCGATACACGAGAAGTTGAGGCCCTGGAAGGCCTCGATCGCGTGCCGTTTCTGGTCGGGCATCCGCAGCTTGTAGCCGGTGATCTGACCGTCATCGGCCACCTCGAGACGGTGGCAGAACAGCGTCGGACGTCCGAGCTGGATCATCAGCGGCTCGGCGAACTCATAGAAGGTGTCAGACAAAATGATCACCTGGTAGCGCTCGCGCAACCAGTCGAGGAAGTCACGGGCACCGGGCAGCGGCCCCAGCCCGGCGATGACCCGCTGGATCTGCGGCAATTTCAGTCCGTGGGCGTCCAATACACGCAGTCGGTGGGTCATCAGTTCGTCGTAGTCACTGACATCGCGTGTCGTCAGGCGCAGCTCGTCGATTCCGGTGGCCTCGGCGACGGCGATCCAGATCTCCGGAACCAGGACGCCTTCCAGGTCAAGGCAGGCCAGCTGCATCACATGCCCTCCACTCTCAAGAATCGGACCTCACTGCGCACCTTCGGGTTGGCCTTCAGTTCGCTCAGGCAGGCGAGCAGATCGGATTCGGTTGCCATGTGAGTCATCAGACTCAGCTCGGCCGATGCCCCGTCACGAACTCCGGACGAATCGGCCGGAGTCTGCAGAACGGTCTGCACCGATATCTTGTGGTGGGCCAGGATCGCGGCGATCGTGGCCAGCACGCCCGGTTCGTCCACGACTCGCAGCCGCAGGAAGTAGCGGGTCTGCACCGCGCCCATGTCGGCAACTCGGAGTTCGTTGTAGATGGTCTGGTTGGGTCCGGCAACCCCACGCGCCCGGTTGCGGGCCACCGTCACGAGGTCACCGGTCACCGCACTGGCCGTGGGAGCGCCACCGGCACCCGGCCCGAGGAACATCAGCCGTCCGGCAGCGTCGGCCTCGACGAAGATCGCGTTGTAGGCCCCGCCCACCGCTGCCAGCGGGTGGCCGAGCGGGATCAGCGTCGGGTGCACGCGCACCGAGATCTGATCGTCGTCCAGTTGTTTGGCGATGGCCACCAGCTTCACGACGCAGCCGACATCGCGGGCAGCCCGGATGTCGTCCTGCACGATGCGGGTGATGCCCTCGGTGTGCACCTCGTCACCGTTCACCCGCGTATGGAAGGCCAGGCTGGCCAGCAATGCGGCCTTGGCGGCCGCGTCATAACCCTCGACGTCGGCGGTCGGATCGGCCTCGGCGTAACCGAGATCCTGCGCCTGCACCAAGGCAGCCTCGTAGTCGGTCTGCTCGGTGGTCATCTTGTCGAGGATGTAGTTGGTGGTGCCGTTGACGATGCCCATCACATTGCGGATCGAATCGCCGACCAGCGATTCGCGCAGCGGCCGGATGATCGGGATCGCGCCGGCCACGGCAGCCTCGTAGTACACATCGACACCGGCCAGCTCGGCGGCATCGAAGATCTCCTCGCCGTGTGCTGCCAGCAGGGCCTTGTTGGCGGTCACCACGGAGGCACCATGCTCGATCGCCGACAAGATCAACTGCCGAGCGGGATCGATTCCGCCGATCAGCTCGATGACGATGTCGGCCTCGCCACGGTCGATGAGCCCTTGCGGGTCGTCGGTGAACAGGCCGGCGGGCAATCCGGGGCGCTGGCGGGATAGGTCGCGCACCGCGATACCGATCAGTTCCAGGGGTCGCCCGATCCGGGCGGCGAAGTCGTCGCCGTGCTCGAGAATCAGCCTGGCCACCTGGGTGCCGACCGTGCCGGATCCCAGCAGAACCACCTTCAGCGGCTCATCACCGTCCTGACGCACCCGCATCATCATTCCCCCACATCCAATGCCATCAGATCGTCCAGAGTTTCCCGGCGGAGCAGCACCTTCGCCACGCCATCGTTCACCGCGACCACCGGAGGACGCGGGGTGTGATTGTAGTTGCTGGCCATCGAGCGGCTGTAGGCGCCCGATGCGGGCACGGCGAGCAGATCACCGGGATGCACATCGGCCGGCAGGAAGACGTCATGCACCAGTATGTCGCCGCCCTCGCAGTGTTTGCCGACCACCCGGCAGAGCACGGTCTCGGCTTGTGAGCACCTGTTTGCCAGGACCGCGGAGTACTCGGCGGCGTAGAGGGCGGGCCTGATGTTGTCGCTCATGCCGCCGTCCACGCTCACGTAGATGCGCTGGGCGCCGCCCTCCAGATCGACCGGCTTGACGGTGCCGACCGTGTAGACGGCCATCGCGGCCGGGCCAACGATCGCGCGGCCGGGCTCGATCGACAGTCGGGGCTCGATCATCCCGTGGCCACGTGCCTCGTGCGCCACGATCTCGCGCAGATCGCCGGCCAGTTGCTCAGGGGTGGACGGAGAGTCCTGGCTGGTGTAGGCGATGCCGAAACCGCCGCCCAGATCGAGTTCGGGCAGCTGGGTGCCGGTCGCGTCGGTGAACTGCGAGAGCAGCTTCATGGTGCGCCGGGCGGCAACTTCGAAGCCGCCGGTGTCGAAGATCTGCGAGCCGATGTGCGAGTGGATACCCAGCAGCGTGGTGTGCGGGTCGTAGTGACAGCGCACCATCGCCACCATCGCCTGGTTGTTGGTGATGGAGAAGCCGAACTTCTGGTCCTCATGGGCGGTGGCGATGTACTCGTGGGTATGAGCCTCCACCCCGGGGGTGACGCGCACCATCACGCGAGCATGCCAGTCGTTGGCCTCGCAGAGTTCGATGATCCGGTCCAGCTCGTCCAGCGAATCGATGATGATCCGCCCGACTCCCGCGTCCAGAGCCGTCGCCAGCTCGTCGACACTCTTGTTGTTGCCGTGCATGCCGATCCGGGCCGGATCGAACCCGGCCTGCAAGGCGGTCGCCAGTTCACCGGCCGAACAGACGTCGAGCGACAGGCCTTCCTCGTCGACCCAGTGGGCCACGGTGCGGGTCAGGAACGCCTTGCCGGCGTAGTAGACCGTCCAGCCCTCGAAGGCGTCGCGGAACTCTCGCGCGCGATGCCGGAAGTCCTGCTCGTCCATGAGATAGACCGGGCTGCCGAACTGCTCAATGGCGTCGGTGACTCTCAGCCCGGCGGTGCTGATGACGCCGTCCTCGGCACGTTCAGTGGTCTTGCTCCACAGTGCGGAGTTGAGCTTATTGGGGTCGCTGGGACGCTCCAGCCATTGCGGGCCTGGAGTCGAAACATCTGCATGGATGGCACCAGCGACGTGCATGTGAGTCACGATGCCCTATTCTCCCAGACCTGGCCAACTGGCGCCAAGCCGTCCAGCACAATGCGCGTGCCGAACCGATGCCGAGAACCGGCGCGCTCATTTCCACCCGGAGGCCGCCCAGTGCTAACCTGAACTCTGCCCAGCAAGCCAGTAATGCTGTCAGGCTTGCCCCCGTAGCTCAGGGGATAGAGCACCGCCCTCCGGAGGCGGGAGCAGAGGTTCGAATCCTCTCGGGGGCGCTCATTTTCTCGGTCTCCGCCCTGCTTTGGCTTCTGCGCGGCGGGCCGGGCACTGCGATACCGCACTCGACTGGGCGGTATGGTCTGAGTTGGCAGGCAACGCGTTGCACTCGGTCTGGCATGGCAGAGAGGCAGAACGAATGGAAACGCCACACGTCGGCGACCGGGCAGGTGCCGGCGACCCAGCTTGGCTCATCGGCCTGCGGCGCTATGGCATCGCGAGCTGGTCCGCACTCGGGATCATCGGCCTGGTCGTCGTGGTGTGCTTGGCGTTCGGCGCCGTGAGTGGCGTGATGGTGCCACTGGTGATCGCCGTCATGTTGGGCACGGTGTTGAGTCCCATCGCCGCCTCACTGGAACGTCGAGGAGCCCGCCCCGTGCTCGCGGCGCTGGCCGCCCTGCTGGTCTTCGCTCTGGTGGCAGCGGGAATCATTGTGCTCGTCACACGAGGCTTCATCCAACAGGTCCCGGAGATCTCAAGCCAGCTCAACGCCGGCTGGAGCTCATTCCTGGTCTGGGGAAACAGCTTGGATCTCGACACGATCTGGCTGGAACGTGCGCGGGCCGCCGTCCAGGACTATGCCCCGCGGTTGGGTGAAGGCGTGCTCGGCCTGGTGACGGATACCTTCTTCGGGGTGATTTCGCTGGCCTTCGGCGTGTTCTTCGCTGTCTTCTTCCTCTTCTTCGTCATCAGGGACCGGTCGAAGTTCCCCGACTGGGTCGCTCGCCTCACCGGCACTGATCCCGCGCTTGCCGACAAGGTCATCTCGTTGGTGCAAGGCGCGCTGAGCGGCTACTTCAGGGGTGTAGCCGTCACCGCGATCATCACCGCCCCCGTCTTCATGGTGCCGCTGTTGCTCCTGCGCGTGCCGCTGGCGATCCCCATCTTCATCATGTACTTCGTCTTGTCGTTCGTGCCGTTCGTGGGCGCCTGGATCACCGGCATATTCGCCGTGCTCATCGCCTTCGGCTCAGGTGGCTCCACGGCCGCGCTGATCGTGCTGGTCAGCCTGCTCGTCTCCAACGGCACTGTGCAGACAGCGGTCAGCTCCTGGGCGCTCGGGTCGTCTCTCAAGATGCACCCGGTCGCGGTGCTGGTCGCAACGATGGTAGGCGGCGTCATCGCCGGCATCCTCGGAATGGTGCTGGCTCCCCCGCTACTATCCGCAACCACGAAGGCGGCCGCCGCGATCCGCGCCCAGCGGGACGCGGATTCAGCCACGGACGAAGCCGATGCCGGCCTCGTTCCGCCGGAGCAGGGCTGACCCGAGGATACCCCCGATGGCCGAGACACCCCAAGCCTCACAGCCTCCCGAGCGCTGGCACCTCTCCGAGCTTCTCGTCGCTCCCGAGCGCATCGTCTCGCACTTCTTCGACCGCTGGAACCTGCGCTCGGGGCGCATGCAACTGCTCATCTGGGCGATCGGGCGTCTTGCCGTGCTGCTCACCTGGGCGCTGATCAACCCCGAAACCCAGGGTGATGTCGTCTACTACTACGAGCACATCGCCTACATGTTCCAGGTCGGACCAGCCGCGACCATGATCGAGTATCCGACGCCGGTGCTGTGGCTGCTGACCCTGCCGTGGTATCTCGGGTTCGGCACTCAGACCGGCTACGTCGTCGCATTCGTGCTACTCATGCTGGCATTGGACGTGGCCTTCACGCTGTCCCTATGGCGCTGGGGCGGACGCCTGCGATCCCATGCGGTCACCTTCTGGACGCTGTTCGTCGTGTTCATCGGGCCGACGGTCTACCTGCGTTTCGATCTGGTCACCTCGGTGCTCGCGGGCTGGAGCCTGTTGCTGCTGCGTCGCCACTGGACGGCGAGCGGAGCACTGGCCGGCGTCGGCGCCGCGATCAAACTCTGGCCGGCACTGCTGTGGCCCGCGCTGTGCGGCGGCAGTCGCCCCCAACGCATCCGCACCAGCATCGGTTTCTGGCTGACCGGTGGCCTGCTCGCCCTGATCTCGCTGATCTGGGCCGGTTGGGACCGCCTCATCTCGCCGCTCACCTGGCAGTCGGGCCGCGGGCTTCAAGTGGAATCGGTCTGGGCGACCATCCCCATGCTGGCGCGCGCCGTCGGTATCGGCGACTACGCGGTGACGATATCCCGCTTCCAGGCGTTCGAGATCTACGGCACCGGCGTGCCCTTCTGGTCAACGCTGGCCACCATCGCCACGGTAATCGGAATGCTGATGCTCATCGTCGTCTTCGCGCTGTGGTGGCGCCGCGGCCACGGCACCACCTCGCAGGCCGCGCTGCTCATGATCCTCGTGATCTTGACGATGATCGTCACCAACAAGACCTTCAGCCCGCAGTACATGATCTGGCTGGGCGGGCCGATGGCCGCAGCGATCGCACTGCTCGGCTGCCGGCGTCCGGACACCGCGAACTACGCACTCGACCGGCGCAGACTCTGGTTGATCTGCCTCACCATCTTGACGATCACGATCCTCACCGGCATCGTCTTCCCCCTCGGCTACGACCCCTTGGTGCGCGATTCCTATATCACGCGCTACTGGCGGTTGCCTGTGACTATCGTTCTGGCATTACGAAACCTGTTGATAACGGCGCTTCTGGGCTATGTTCTGCGGTTGGTGAAGGGTTTCGTCTGGACTACTGCTAAGGAAAGGCGCGCATGAGCAGACCGGCCACCCGGCGTGCGGCATCCCTCGGCAGGTTGCTGACGAATGGGTTCGTCGCCTTCTCATTGTGGGTGCTCAGCCGCGCACTGATGGCCTTGCTGTGGAGCAACCGCGAGACATTCATCGACCACGATGTGCGCTACTACTTCTGGCAACTCGATTCCGACGGGGTGTCCGGGGCCCTGGTCGAGTACCCCACTCCCATCGCAGTTTTCCTCGACCTCATCCGGATCACGGCAGGGCGCACCGAGAACGCATACGTCATCGCATTCGTCCTCATCATGGTGATATTGGACGGAGCCGTCACGGTCTGGCTGTGGCGGTCGTACAGCAAGACGGCGAGTGCCTACTGGGCCGCCTACACGTGGTGCATCGGCTCGCTGATCTGGTTCCGCATTGATCTGCTGCCTGCCGTCGCCGTGCTGGCAAGCCTGGTCTGGGTCACCCGTCGTCCGATCGCTTCAGGGGCTGCCGTGGCCGTCGGAGCGGCGACCAAACTGTGGCCCGCGATGCTGATCGCCCCCATGCTCGGCACCGACCGTTGGGGCAAACGCCGCGGCTTGGGCTTCCTGATCGCCGGCGGCCTGCTCGGCCTCGGCTCCGTCCTGTTCTTCGGCTGGACGCGCTCGATCTCCCCGGTGACCTGGCAGTCCGACCGCGGTCTGCAGATCGAATCGATCGTGGCCACCGTCCCGATGATCCGGCACGCCTTCATCTCCCCCGACCTGTTTCACACCGAACTCTCGCAGTACAACGCCTGGGAGATCTTCGGCCCGGGCGTCAACTTCTGGCTCTCGGTCGCGGACTGGATGCTGGTCGGCAGCGTCCTGCTGGCCGTGGCCCTCGGCTGGTTGATCGCGCTCGGCGGGATGGGTCTGCCCCACCATCGCCTGCCCATCGCGAACGATCCCGACACGATGGCCGCCCGGACGCACGCCATCGTCCTTGCCCAGATCGCGCTGATCTGCGCGACGATCGTTGCGAACAAGACCTTCAGCCCCCAGTACATGATCTGGCTCGGTGGACCACTGGCCATTCTGCTGTCGCTGTCGTTGCCGCGCCGTGACCGGATCCAGGCGCGCTGGCTGGCAATTCTGGGCCTGATCTGCGCCGCGATGACCCACCTGGTCTTCCCACTGAACTACTCGGGCCTGATCAGTCAGCCGACCGCCGAGCACGCAGACACCGTGCGACTGGTGGTCCGCAATCTCTTGGTGATCGCCCTGTGCGTCGCCTCGGTAACGATGGCCCTCAAGTCGGCGTGGCGGATCGGCCGGGACGACCCGCAGGTGGCCTCGTCCCACTAGAGTTGACGCAGCAATCAAACTGGCACCTCGCCAGCGGTTCGCGCAATGCCAACCATGGGAAGGGGCGAAGCGGCGTTTGGCCGCAGCAGGTATGTCCAACTTTGACGACTTCGGCGCTAACGACTGGCTCATCGAGGAGATGCGCGAGCGCTATCAGAACGATCCCTCATCGGTCGATCCCCGATGGGTGGAGTTCTTCAGCACTCGCTCCCCAGACGCCGAGGCCTCCGCATCACGTCCACAGCCGGCCCAGGAGCACGCCCCTGCCCAGCCCCCGGCTCCCGCACCTTCGACTCCCAAGGCCGCCGGCGCGCCGGTGGCCAAGGTAGAGGCGAAGGACGAACGCACCGAGTCCCCCAACCAGCCCGGTACCGCCAGCGGTCTGGGTCCCGAGATCCCCAATCCCTTGGTGCGTCCTCAGCTGTCGGGCACCGGTCCGCGCCGGACAGTGATGAAGGGTGCGCCGATGCGCACCGCCAGGAACATGGACGCGTCGCGCTCCATGCCAACGGCCACCTCGGTGCGTACCGTGCCGATGAAACTGGTGGTCGAAAACCGCGCCACCATCAACAACTTCCTGCGCCGCAGCCGTGGCGGCAAGGTCAGCTTCACCCACATCATCGGCTTCGCGATGATCCAGGCGATCAAGGCCGTGCCCGCCATGAACTGTGCCTATGACGAGCAGGACGGCAAACCGGTACTGGTCGAACACCCCGACATCAACCTCGGAGTCGCCATCGACGTGGTCAAGGGCGATCAGCGCCAGCTCCTGGTGCCCAACATCAGGGCGTGTGAAGACCTCAACTTCGCGCAGTTCTACGCCGCCTACGAAGCGCTGGTACGCAAGGCCCGCGACGGCAAGCTCACCGTCGACGATTTCGCCGGAACCACGGTCTCGCTGACCAACCCCGGTGGCATCGGCACCAATATGTCGGTGCCGCGGCTGATGCCCGGTCAAGGACTCATCCTGGGTGTCGGTTCGATCGACTACGCGGCCGATTTCGAGGGCACCAGCCCGGTCAATCTCACCCAGATGGCCGTCAGCAAGGTCACCACACTGACCTCCACCTACGATCACCGGGTCATCCAGGGCGCCCAGAGCGGCGAATTCCTGCGCGAAATGCATCGGCTGCTGCTGGGCGCCGACGGCTTCTACGAGCAGATCTTTGAGGCCCTGCGTATCCCCTACCCGCCGCTCAAGTGGGCAACCGACATCCCGATCAACCGCAACTACCACGTGAGCAAGCAGGCACGTGTGGTCTCGCTGGTCAACGCGTTCCGCATCTTCGGTCACCTGCAAGCCGATGTCGACCCGCTCGAGTACAAGATGCGTACTCATCCCGAACTCGAGCTCGAGACGCACGGCCTGACCCTGTGGGATCTCGACCGGGAGTTCCCCGTAGGACGATTCGCCGAGGAGCAGCTCGGCTTCCTCACGCTGCGCCAGATCCTCGACATCCTGCGGGACTCCTACGCGCACACCCTCGGCATCGAATACATGCACATCCACGACCCCGAGCAGCGCAGCTGGTTCCAGCGCCGGGTGGAGGCACCGCACCAGCCGCGCCCGCGCGGCGAGCACCTGCGGATTCTCGATCAATTGAGCGAGGCGGAAGTCTTCGAGACCTTCCTGCAGACCAAGTATGTCGGCCAGACCCGGTTCAGCATGGAGGGCGCCGAGTCGGCGATCGTGATCTTGGCCGAGATCTGCGAACGCGCCGCCGACAACGACATCTACGAGGTCTGTATCGGCATGCCGCACCGCGGCCGGCTCAATGTCCTGACCAATATCGTCGGCAAGGCGTACTCGCAGATCTTCCGCGAATTCGACAACCGCGCGACCGACGAAGAGGTCGTCAGCGGCGACGTCAAGTATCACCTCGGTTCCGACGGCGAGTACACGGCCGCCAGCGGACGCACGGTGCGCACCTCGGTGGCCGCCAACCCGTCGCATCTGGAGGCTGTCGATCCGGTGCTGGAGGGCATCGCGCGAGCCAAGAACGACCGGCTCATCGGAACCGATCCGTCGGTCCAGCGCAGCGCCCATCCGGTGCTGCCGGTACTGGCGCACGGCGATGCCTCGTTCGCCGGGCAGGGAGTGGTGTACGAGACGTTGCAGATGAGCCAGCTGCGTCCCTACCGCAACGGCGGGACGATTCACCTGGTCGTCAACAACCAGGTCGGATTCACCACCGGCCCGGCGGATGCTCGCAGCTCGGTCTACTGCACCGATGTCGCCAAGGCCGTGCAGGCCCCCATCATCCATGTCAACGGCGACGATCCGGACGCCTGCGCCCTGGCTGCCCAGATCGCCTTCGAGTACCGTCAGCATTTCGCCAAGGATGTCGTCATCGACATGCTGTGCTACCGCCGCCGCGGGCATAACGAAGGCGATGAGCCGAGCTTCACCCAGCCGCTGACCTACAGCCTCATCGAGAAGAAACGCCCGGTGCGCAAGCTGTACACCGAACAGCTGATCGGCCGCGGTGACATCTCGCTGGCCGACGCCGAGCAGGCGGTCAACAAGTTCCGCGGTCGTCTCGAAGAGGTCTTCACCGCGGTCCGTGATCCCGAGGTGCCGATGGAGGACGAGAGCTACCGCCTGGTGCCCGTCTATCCGGTCAAACGAGGCCTCAAGATCGGTACCGCCGCCAGCCCCGACCAGATCGCGGCCGTCGCCTCGGTCTACGACAACCTCCCGGAGGGCTTCCACGTCCATCCCAAGCTGGCACCGCAGCTGAAGCGGCGCGTCAAGTCCATCAGCGACGGCCCCATCGATTGGGCAACCGCCGAGCTGATGGGATTCGGCACCCTGTTGATGGACGGCTACCCGGTGCGCGTCGTCGGCCAGGACACCCGCCGGGGAACCTTCAGCCAACGCTTCGGCGCGATCGTCGACCAGGTGACCAACGAGGCCTGGGTGCCGTTGAAGCACCTGTCGGCCGATCAGGCTCCCTTCGAGATCTACGACTCGCTGCTCAGCGAGTACGCTGCGATCGGTTTCGAATACGGCTACTCGGTGGCCGCCCCGGAGGCGCTGGTGTGCTGGGAGGCCCAGTACGGCGACTTCGTCAACGGTGGCCAGATCATCCTCGACGAATTCATCGCTTCCGGCTTCGCGAAGTGGACGCAGAAGTCCGGCGTCGTGCTGCTGTTGCCGCACGGTTATGAGGGCGCCGGGCCCGACCACTCCAGTGCGCGCATCGAGCGGTTCTTGCAGATGTGCGCCGGCGACAACATGGCCGTCTGCCAGCCGAGCACGCCGGCCAGCTACTTCCATCTGCTGCGCCAGCACGTCCAGGTCAACTGGCATCGTCCGCTCATCATCGCCACCCCCAAGTCGATGTTGCGCAACAAGCTCGCCGTCTCCCAACCCGGTGACTTCACGAGCGGACAATGGCGCCCGGTGCTGAGCGATCCATCGATCACCGATCCGGCCAAGGTCGAGCGCATCCTGATCTGCTCGGGCAAGATCCGCTGGGATCTGGTCCAGCAACGCGAGCAGATGGGGCTGGACGAGAAGGTTGCCATCCTCACCTTGGAGCGGCTGTTCCCGCTAGCCGACAAGCAGCTGGCTACCGAATTGGCGCGCTATCCCCAGGTCAGCGACATCCGGTGGGTTCAGGACGAGCCATCGAACCAGGGCCCCTGGGAGTTCTTGCAGCTGAACTTCGTGCCAGCCATGAGCGAGACACTGGGACGCGAATTCACCATGCGCGGGTTCACCCGCCCGGCGGCTGCAGCAGCATCCACCGGATCGTCCGCCGTCCACAAAGCAGAGGAGAAAGCACTGCTCTCAGCAGCGCTGGGCAGCGCCTGATCCACCGCAATTGGCTGCGAACGGCAACAAAGTTGCGGAAAACCCCTGCTAACCCCTACCGTATCCCGGCCGTTCATGGCAAAGTTGTCTGGCTGGCGGATTACACCACAGATCGAATAGGAGTCCCAACATATGGACTGGCGCCATCGCGCAGCTTGTCTGGCAGAAGATCCCGAACTCTTCTTCCCCATCGGCAACACCGGGCCTGCCCTGGCCCAGGTCGAGGAGGCGAAGATGGTTTGCCGACGCTGCCAGGCTCGCGAGGAGTGCCTGCGCTGGGCACTCGAAGCCGGCCAGGACCACGGCGTCTGGGGTGGCATGTCAGAAGACGAACGCCGTGCCATGAAGCGGCGTGCCTCACGAGCCCGGCTACGGAGCAGCTGACGAGAGTTCGACACCCCCGTCGCGCACTCCAACACAAGCCGTGGTGAGCGTCAGCTCGGGCATTGCTGGTCCCTGTCGCGGCACAATCCGTTCTACACAACCAGAAGCGAACAAACGACGCACACTCTAGAAGCCCCGAGCCTGTTCGGGCACCCTGATTCGGATGGTTCCTGTTGCGGTTACTTGGTATTGGTAGCCGTGGGGTGAGGTCCAGTGGAAGGTGCCGGGTGTGGGTTGTTCGAGTTTCCATTTTCCGTGGGTTTTGGCCCGGTGGGCTTTGCG
>JAAYVB010000013.1 GCA_012517405.1 Propionibacterium sp. | reverse complement strand
GTCCGGGTCACGCTGCTCATCGCGCAAGTCTCGTTCTTTCTTCACCCATTTCCCTAACGTCTTCTCGAGGACGCCGATATTCCGTGCCGCCTCAGCGATCGACCGCCCATCATCCAACACCAACGCCACCGCGTTAGCTTTATACTCCGCCGTGAAATGCCTCCGCGTAGATCCCATAATCAGCTCCCCTTCACCCTATCGGGAACCGCAAACCTCACCAGTGTCCACCAAACCGGGAACGGTCCAGTGCCCGCACCCCGCATCCACGTCCGCACGCCCCACACCCACGCCCCCACACGCCCCCACCCCCGCGGTCGCACCGCCACCCGCGTACTTGGGTCTACCTATCCGCGGCCCCTGCAGACAGGTCGACCCACGAATGAAGGAAAGATGTTTGTCAGGTACTTGACATATCGTTCGGGGCCGCGCATTATTGATGTCAGGTACCTGACAGAAGGTGAGGGCCATACAACCAGAAGGACAACAACAATGACTGACCACATCGACGAACAAGAACAGACTGAACAATCCGACACCCGCCGACTGGCGGCCGAGCGGCTGCGGCACGTGGCCGTTCTTCAGTTCCGCAGGCAACGCAGAGGCCCCGGCGGCGAGCCCTGGCGCGATCCGCGAAACGGACAGGGTCGCGTACTGGCCGTGCTCAAGCTGAAGCCCGAAATGACTCAGCGTGAACTGACCTACCTGATGGGCATGTCCCGTCAGTCGATGGCCGAACTGCTCCGCAAGCTGGAGACGCAGGGCCTCATCAAGCGCGAACCGTCGCCCGACGACCGCCGCGCCGTCACCGTCACGCTCACCGAGGCCGGGCACAACGCCGCTCAGGACACCGATCCCGACACCGCCGCCCGCCTGACATTCCTCGAATGCCTGACCGATGACGAGGTCGCGCAGCTGGCCGACTACCTGGGCCGCATCATCGAGCGCCTGGAGCAGGAATCCGATGACAACTTCAAGGAGCGCGTCCAGGTGCTTCAGGAGTTCCGGCGCCATCACGGTCGCGGTCCCCGCGGACGCGGCGGATTCCCGGGATTTCCCGCGGACGCCTTCCCCGAGTTCGGCTCGGCGCCAGACGATGAGTTCGGACGCGGACCCTGGGGTCCCCGTGGTGGACGTCCCACTCCCCCGGCGTCGCAGGACCCGCACGAGCATCATGGCCCGCACGGCCATGGCGGCCACGGCCCACAAGAAGACTGAACCTAGCGACAGGCTGGACGAGGCGCGACAGCGTTCTCGTCCAGCCTGCATGCACTGGCGCTGACAACGATCTGAGCCGTGAACGATCGGAGCCCTCGCTGAACGGATCGAGTGAGGGATGTACCACCCGAACGCTCGACCGGTTGACGACCGCCGGCTCGCCCGAAATCCGGCTATCGGTTACTGGTAAAGCGCGAATCCATTCGTCCAGCCGATCTGCCCGGAGGCGGCCAGCGCGATCTGGAGGAAGCCGAGCGCCTCGAGTTCGGCAGCACGCGCCAGGCCACCTACGTCGTATGCCGCAGCCCCGGACGCGGTCACCACGTCGCTGAGCGCCTTCTTCGCTTCTGCGTCGTAACCGGCGATGAGCACCGAGATGGGAGCAGACGCAACAGAACCGCTGGCCAGGGTGGCCGCGAAGTTCGTGTTGAACGCCTTCACGACGTGGGCACCCGGCAGGGCTGCGGCATACTCGGCTGCGGCACTGCCCGCTTCCGGCCTGATCAGCGTGAAGCTCGCCGCGTCGACCGGGTTGCAGATGTCGACAACGACCTTGTCGCTCAGTTCATCACCCAGCTTCGCCACGATGTCGAACAGCGCCGTATACGGCACTGCCAGGACGACGATGTCGCCTTCGACCGGTGCCTTGGTGGACTCCTTGTGGTTGATGACCTGGACCTGTGAGCGGCTGCGCTCGAACAGTGTCTGAAGTGCCTTGGACATATTGCCGGTACCGATGATCGTGATGCTCGCCATGTTGAGTCTCCGTTCCGCAGATACGTAGACAGGAAACACGCCATCACCGCGTGGTTATTCCGATCGCCCGGTTCCGCAGCGTGCCACCAGTGCTCCCGGCCGGCGCCCAGCGTCAGGGCTCCCGGCCGCAACCTCGGCAGCCCGGACATTGATCCGCGGCGACGGTTCGGCCTCAGGCCACCGGGAGGCGGAGGATGCGATCGTCGTCTGCGGCGGGGCGGCCTCGTCCATCGGTGTTGTTCGTGAGTACCCAGATCGACCCGTCGGGTGCCGCCACGGCATCGCGCAAACGGCCGTACTCGCCGACCAGGAGTTCGGTGGCGGTGCTCGGATCGGCGAGGGGCACTGCACGTAGTCGCTGGCCACGGAGGTTGGCGACATACAGGGTGTCTCCTGCGATGGCGATACCGCTGGGGCTGGCATCGGCGGGACGCCACTGCTGCACCGGATCGATGAACGCCTCCTGTCCGGCGATGCCCTCGACCTGCGGCCAGCCGTAGTTGCCCCCGGGTTCGATGATGTTGAGTTCGTCCCAGGTGTTTTGGCCGAACTCGCTGGCGTACAGGGTGCCCTCGGCATCCCAGGCGATCCCCTGCGGATTGCGGTGGCCGTAGCTGTAGACCGGTGATCCGGCGAACGGGTTGTCGTCGGGCACGTCCCCGCTCGGGGTCAGCCGCAAGATCTTCCCGGACAGCGCGTCGAGGCTCT
Organism: Propionibacterium sp.; assembly: GCA_012517405.1. Taxonomy (GTDB): domain Bacteria; phylum Actinomycetota; class Actinomycetes; order Propionibacteriales; family Propionibacteriaceae; genus Brooklawnia; species Brooklawnia propionicigenes. Next base: position 119,093 of record JAAYVB010000013.1, on the reverse strand, counting down.
GGGCGCTGGCTCGATCATTGGCGTCACCCGCGGTGACATACAACATGCCGTCCGGGCCCAACGCGATGCGGCCACCATTGTGGACGCCTGCGGCAGGCAGCCCATCCAGGATGGTCTCGGCCTCACCCAGGCTCAGCGAGCCGGGCTCGCCGATGAGCTCGAAGCGCTCGACCCGGTTCTCACCGCTCGCGGTGAAGTACGCATACAGGTAACCGTCGTGCACGGCGATCCCCAGCAGCCCGCCTTCACCACGCGCCACGACGCCGGCGATGGTGGCGATTTCGCGGCCGTTCCCCTCGCCATCGAGTTCGAGGACGCGGCCGCTGTCGCGCTCGCTGACCAGGGGCGTGTCGTCCAGGAAGGCGATCGACCAGGGCGCAGCAAGACCGGTCGAGATGATCTCCACCGCGCCGCTCACCGATCCTGTGGTGCCCGGGGCCGCTGTGCCTGTGGCGTCCGTCGCCGCTGTGCCTATACCGGGGTCGGGTTCGACGGTGCAGGAGGCCAGCAGGACAGCGGCCACCGCGGTGACCAAGAGATCGCGGGCACGCCGTGCGGTGGGGCGCCGGCGTATAGGGCGGGTTCTCGGGTCAGCGACCGTCATCGGTGTCATGATCGTCCTTCCGACAAGCAGTTCGAGGAACGAGCCTGTCACCAGGGTAGACAGAATCGTCGGCCGATCACGACAAAAACGATCGGCCGTCCCGGGACGCCTGGAGTACCGATGGGGGTGCCAGGCGCCGGCCGGGACGGCCGATCGATCAGCGACGTGCCGTTCAGTCGAGCAGGTCGGAGTACAGCGGAGTGGACAGGTAGCGCTCGCCCCAGTCAGGGACGATCACCACGATCGTCTTGCCGGCATTGGCGGGATCGGCCGCCAGATCGGCTGCAGCGCGCAGGGCGGCACCGGACGAGATGCCCACCAGCAGGCCCTCCTCCTTGGCCGAGCGGCGAGCCCAGGCCAGCGCATCCTCCGACGTCACCTGGATAATGCCGTCGATGACGTCGCGGTCGAAGATCGAGGGAACGAAGCCGGGGCTGATGCCCTGGATCTTGTGGACGCCCTTCTGGCCACCCGACAGCACCGGGGACTCGGCTGCCTCCACGGCGTAGATCTTGACCTCGGGCTTGTACTTCTTGAGCACCTCGCCCACACCGCTGACGGTGCCACCGGTACCCACACCGGACACGACGATGTCGACCTGGCCGTCGGTGTCGGCCCAGATCTCCTCGGCCGTCGTCTTGCGGTGGATCTCGACGTTGGCCGGGTTGTCGAACTGGCGAGCCAGGATGGCACCCGGAGTGTTCGCGGCGATTTCCTCGGCGCGCTTGTTGGCACCGGGAACACCCTCGGCGGCCGGGGTCAGCACCAGTTCGGCGCCGAAGGCGCGCAGCAGAGCGCGGCGCTCCTTCGAGAAGCTCTCCGGCAAGGTGATGATCACCTTGTAGCCGCGGGCGGCGCCCACCCAGGCGAGCGCGATGCCGGTGTTGCCCGACGTGCCCTCGACGATGGTCCCGCCCGGCTTCAGGGAGCCGTCGGCCTCGGCTGCATCGACGATGGCCACGCCGATGCGGTCCTTGACCGAGTTGGCGGGGTTGTAGAACTCGAGCTTGCCGAGCACCGTGGCGTCGGAATCGCCGTAGAGCCGGTTGATCTTGACGAGGGGTGTGCGGCCGATGAGCTGGGTCGCGTCTTCGAAGTACGCCATTTGCCTTGCCTTCTTTCTAATGATTGTGCGGTTGTGTAAATGGTTGCGGTTGTAGCTGGTTGTGCGGTTGTGGATGAGATGCGCAATGACTAGCAGGTTTGCTACCTGGGTCGAGGCGATGTGATGTCTGCATGCACCAACGGGCGCGCGATCAATGGTGAAGGATCACGATTGAGATGTCGGGGTGGAAGCGCCCATGACGAATGCTCACAAAGCATCGCCTTGGGGTGCGAACGTTCGGAAGGAACAGTCAGCAGGCCGGACATGCCATCGACGCACGGCAACAGCACATGGTTGCAAAGCGCATCGTGATCATGGGGGCAGCCTAACCTCCATCCGCGACCTGACGCAACTTTCGCGACGCGGGCTCATTCACCGCGCCTCGCGCGCAGGCCGTGCAGTTGACCTGCGTGCACGTCGCTGACCCATTCCCAGCCGGGCTTGGCCGAGGGGCCGATCCGCGGATCGTCCGGATCAAAGCCGTCACGCAAGGCCTGCAGGTACGCCCGGTCCTGGTCGATTCGCGCGCGCACCTGATCGGCGTCGCCGACCGACCCGTGACCGGGGACGAGGACGTCGACCTCGTCCGCCACCGCATCGAGCAGCCGCAGCGCGGCCAGGTAGTCCCCGATCGGATCGGCCGTGCTCAGGTCGAGCATCGGGATCAGGACATCGGAGAGCATGTCGCCGGCCACCAGAACCCCGCGATCCTCGATCAGCAGCGCCGCATGGCCAGGGGCGTGCGCCTGATGCTCGATGATCCTGGCCTCGGGGCCGTCCCAGAGCAGGCGCGTGGCTCCGGCGGGCAGACCGGCAATGTGGCCGAGCAGGTCGAGCGGGATGTCTTCGGCTGCCTCCGGCGGCAACTCCTCGGCGACGACGTCCCTCCAGTTCGGATTCGACAAGAAGGCTTTGACCACGGCCGCCGCGCGCGCCGTGCCGTAACGCGGCGCGTCGCCGAACTTGGGGTGCCAAAGCAGATGATCCCAATGCGGATGCGTGGAAAACGCGGCCACGACCGGCCCGCCCAGCGCGCCGAGATCGTCCGCGATGGTGACCAGTTCCGCGTTCGTGATTCCGGGATCGATGAGCAACACGCCGGCTTGCCCTTGCACAACGACAGCGTTGCTCTGGATGGTCGCGCTCTCGTGCACGAGAATGCCCTCAGCGACTTGGTTCAGCATGGCGCTCCTCCGACTGTGGTGGAAACCGCTCGTCCCATGGGCCTGGGTAGATCGACACTAGCCGCCGTCCGGCTCAGACTGACGGCTATTCAATCGTGGTCCGGACCATCGTGCGGGTCACGATGCATCGCCTGATTCGATGGCGCTGCCGGGGACGCTCGCGAGTGCCGCTGCCAGCCGGGTGATCCCGAACTCGTAGGCGCGATCAATGTCACCGCCGAGGCGGAAGGCGCCGGCGAGCTCCATGCCGATGAACCCGGTCGCCCATGCGGTGACGGTGCGGGCCGCGTCGAGTGCGCTGTCGGGTCCCGCGAGTTCCGTTGTGATCCGCAGCAGAGGCCCGACCGAGTGGGTGAGTGCTTCGGGCTCCGGTCTGGTCGCCTCGCAGGTCGGAGCAAAGATGAGCCGGTACTCGTCGGGTCGGGCGCGCGCGAAGGCGCGTACTGCGTGGGCGAGTTCGGTGAGCTGGGCCTGCGCGTCCGATGTTGCGCCATCTCGGCTCACCAGGGCATCGAGCTGATCGCCGAGTTCGTGGGCGACGGTCGTGGCGATGAGGCGGACGAGGTCGTCGCGGCTGCGCACCCTCTTGTACAGGGAGGGGGCCCGCACGCCCACCCGGTCGGCGACGGCCTGCATCGTCAACGCGGGAAGTCCGTCGGAGGCCAGGATGTCGCGGCCGGCTTGGACGATGTCGTCGAGCGAGGTGCGCGCTGGGGTCGGCATGAGTCTCCTTGGCGGGCTATCGTCCGCATAGCTATTGACCGTAGCTATGTTGGCTATGTATCGTAGCCATCATAGCGAGAGCGCAGACCTGACGCCACGACCAAAGGGAGGGCGACCATGAAACTTGGACCTGGACTGCACCGGATCGGCAACGACATCGTCGCTGCCTATCTGGTCGAGACGGATGCGGGCGTCACTGTCGTGGACGCGGGCCTTCCGGGTCATTGGCGAGAACTGCTCGCCGAGCTCGCGGCCATGGGCCGGTCGCTGGACGACGTCCGCGGACTGATCCTGACCCACGGCGACAGCGACCACATCGGCTTCGCGGAGAGATTGCGGCGTGACCACGGCGTGCCGGTCTTCGTCCACACGGCCGACGCGGCGCGCGCCTGCGGCGAGAAGCCTCCGGCAACCCCGCGGCCCCCGATGAGGCTGCGCGCGACGCTGGGGTTCTTCGGATATGCCCTGCGCAAGGGAGGGGGCCGGACGACCCACCTCACCGACGTGGTCGAGGTGCACGACGATCAGGTGCTGGACCTGCCGGGCAATCCCCGCATCATCGCCATGCCCGGTCACTCGCCGGGCAGCATCGCCATCCATGTCCCGGCCGTTGATGCCTTGTTCGTGGGTGACGCGTTGACCACGCGGCATGTGCTCACCGGTCGGCGGGGGCCGCAGCCGGCGCCCTTCACCGATGAGCCGCGGCAGGCGTTGGACTCTCTCACTAGGCTCGACGGCATTCGCGCGAGCTGGGTGCTGCCCGGTCATGGGACGCCCTGGACGGCCGAGGTGGACGAGCTGCTGGCGCAGTTGCGAGCAGCGGCGTCGGTCCAGCCATAGGCGCGCTGGGGCAGGAGTCTGCGTTCATATCCCGGGCCACCAAGGGCACAGCGATCTCGGTCATGGTCTCGGCGGACGGGACGAGAGAACCTTGTTAGAGGATTCACTCTAATAGAGCTATGCTGTGGTCATGGTTGATGCTTCCCCGTCCTCGGGTGCTGCCGGGGCTCGCGTGCCGCAGCGGGCCGCGCCTCGTCGTGAGGCGATCCTGCAGACCGCCCGGCGCCTGTTTGCCGAGCACGGGATCGGTCCGGTCACGACGAACCGGATCGCCGAGGAGGCCGGGATCAGCCCGGGCAACCTGTACTACTGGTTCGCGTCGAAGACCGAGATCGTGCGCGCGCTGTTCGCGGAATGGAGCGAGCAGATGCGCATCCCGGACACCGAGACCCACGATCTGCCCGGGGCCCTGCGGATGCTGTGGCATCGCGTCACCGAGCTGCCGCAACCCGATCCCGACTACGCCTTTTTCCTGCGCGACCTGTTTCCGCTGCTGCACTCCGATCCAGTGCTCGCCGAAGCCTTCCGCGACGCGTACACCGCACGCCGCGACGCGTTCGTCGTCCTCGTGAGCCAGCTCGTCGACGCGGATCTGCTGCGGGCGCCCGAGCCGCCGACCACGGTGCGGGACATGGTGAGCCTGCTGTGGCTGATATCCGAGACGGCGTACCCGTTTGCCGAAGCGGTTCAGGACGAGCAGGTCGATGCGCGCCGATACGGCCGAGCCGTCATGCAGCCGCTGCTCACCGATGCGGGCCGGCGCGCGCTGGAGGCTCGCGGACGACAAGGAGACCGGCCATGACCGCCTATCAGCCGGGACCGGATGGGTCAGATGTCGACCCGCAGGCGGCAGAGGGAGAACAACGCCGGATCTCCCGTCGCGCGGTGTTGAAGGCGACTGGGATCGGCGGTGGTGCATTCTTGATCGCCGGATCGGCCGGTGTCGGTATCCGAGGAGGCCTGAACGGCGTGTGGACCCAGGGACAGGGCGAACCGTACGAACTGTGGCATACCAAGCAGAACGCCGCTGGGCTGTTGCGGCTCGTCGCGGCCGGGACGCTGGCGGCCAACCCGCACAATATCCAGCCGTGGTCGTTCGTCATCGACCGCGACAGCATCGATCTGTATGCGGACCCGGGGCGCATCATGCCGGTCAACGACTCGGACGGGCGCGAGCGGATCGCCGGGTACGGCTGCGCGATTCACAACATCGTCCTCGCGGCTCGCTCGGAGGGACGCGACGCCGAGGTCACGCCCTGGCCGGACGGCGATCCCGACCACATCGCGCGGATCGAGATCGCGGCGGGCGCGCCTGCCACCGAGCGGGAGCAGGCACTGGCGCAGGCGATCTCCACCCGGCATTCCAATCGCGGGCCCTACGCCGCAAGGGCCGTCGGGCAGGACGTGCTCGATTCGCTGGTCGACGATGCGCCCGATGGTGCCGAACTCGTCTGGATCACCGAACCGGCCGCGCTGAGCGAGCTTGCTGACCTGTACGTGGAGGCCACCCAGGCGATCGTGGACGACGAGGAGATGTCGATCGAGGCGTTCTCCTGGTTCCGCAACGACCGGGCCGAGATCGATCGCCACCGCGACGGGCTGACCCTGGACTGCCAGGGCCTCGACGGATTCACCCTGTTCATGGCGAAGCTTCTGCCTGCCCAATCCCGCCGGAGCGGCGACGCCTTCTGGGTCAAAGCCGCGCGCACCACCCACACGGCCACCGCCCGGGCGTACGGCATCGTCCGCGTCGAAGACACCGACGATCCGGCGCGCGGCTGGCAGGTGGGCGGCTGCTTCAGCACGCGCATCTGGCGGCGACCACGGCCGGCATCGGATTGCAGCACATGAACCAGGTCACCGAGCGGATCGCCCGCGACGCCGCCCTCGGCAACCCCGACCGGTTCTCCGCGCGCTGGGCCCGCGCCACGGGCATCCCAGCTGGCCAGAGCCTGCTCGCGTTTCGTGTCGGCTACCCCGAACGCGCCGCGAACCCCAGCCCCCGCCGCGATCTCAGCAACGTCGCGCGGGCCCGCTGACGCGGGACGACACCGATTGGGTGCTCGCGAAGACGATCTCAGCGCTCGATTCGGCAGCCATTTCGGTGAGACCGTTGAGCGTCAGTGGCGGCGGATCAGCACGACCACATCGTCGAGGGTCGCGGGTTGACCGTCAGGTGCGGTGGCCTGCCGGGAGCGGACCTCGGCAAGCAGGACATCCCAGACGTCGTGGTCGAGCTGAAGTTGCTCGACTTCTTCTCGTGGGCTGAGGAAGCGATGCTCGTGTCCGTGGGGCGCGTCGGACCAAGGTGGCGCCGCAGCATGTGAGGTGATCAATAGGTATCCGCTGGCCGCGACACGTTCGGCGGCCTGGCGGAGGATGCTCTCGCGAGGCAGGTCCACGGGCGAGTGCAGGTAGCTCACGGATACGAGGTCAAAGGCGCCGGCGGGTACCGTCGCGAGGTCCGCGGCGAGAAACCGGGCGCGGTCGGGTCCGAGACCGCTCGCCTCGGCGGCCGCGGTGGCGTGACGGATCGCGGTGGCCGAGATGTCGATACCGGTGGCCTGCCAGCCGTGCTGCGCAAGCCAGACCACATCGGCGCCCTCTCCGCAGCCCAGATCGAGGGCCCGGCCCGGGACGAGCGTGCTGGCGATATCGGCGAGCACCTGATTGACCTTGCCGGACCAGACTTGGTCGGCGCCGGCATAGCGTTCTTCCCAGAAGTCGACCGGCGCGATCTCTGGCCACGCTCCTGGGTCATGCCCCGCGGTGTCGGACTCACTGCCATCCCAAGGGTTATCCGTCATGCGTCCATCCTGTGCGGCGCGACCGCAACTACGCAACAGTCTTGCGGTGTCAACAACAATTGGACGCATGTCCCCTGCCCCGCCGCCCATTCAGATCCGCCGTTACGAAGAACTCGACGCCGCTGCCACGCTGGCCATCTTTGTCGCCGCCATAACGCAGACCGCTCGGGCTGACTACACGCCGGAGCAGATCCAGGCCTGGGCCACGTCGGGGCAGACGGACCCAGCGAGCTGGCATCTGGCCATGAGCAGCAGGAACAGCTTCGTCGCGACAGTCGACGGCGAAGTAGCGGGGTTCTCGGATGTTGCCCCAGATGGATACATAGCCATGATGTTCGTCTCCCCTGACCATCAGGGGATAGGAATCGCGCGACGGCTTCTAGCCGAAGCTGAGCAGCAGGCCCGCGAAGCCCGCACTCCGGCTCTCTCCGCTGATGTGAGCATTACGGCTCGGCCGTTGTTCGAAAGGTGCGGTTTTCGGGTGGTGGGGGTTCAGCATCCAGTCAGGAATGGAGTACCCCTCACGAATTTCAGGATGGAGAAGCCCCTGCAATAGGGTCGGGCTCGGCGGCCCCGCGTCCGTCATTTCCCATTGCGTCCGCCAGTCCTCATCTCGCATTCTCGGCGGCTGTGGTGGCACTGAAGTAACTATGACCCTGAAGAAGCTGTATCACTGAGGTATGGCCCGGTCGGGCTGTCGACGGAAGGCGGATCAGATGCGGGTTGCAATCTCGACTGCGGCGGCTGTCACCCTTGCCGCCGGTGGAGCGTTTGGCTGGTACGCGTGGAACAACACGAGCTACGCGCGACGCGACGCCGCGCGGGTGCACGCCGCCGGATACGTGCAGCGATCGCACACCCTGTCCAGCGGCATCAACCTGGCCTATGCGGAGGGACCTGACAACGGGCCGCCCGTCCTGCTGTTGCATGCGCAGACGTCGGCGTGGCAGACCTACAACCGCGTCCTGCCCGGCCTCGCGCGGGGCTTTCATGTGTTCGCGATCGACCTGCCCGGCCACGGTGCGTCGTCTCGCACGCCCACCGGATACGACGTGCACACGCTCACCGCGGAGGTCGCCGAATTCGCCCGGCAGGTCATCGGGCAGCCTGCGATCGTCTCCGGGCACTCCTCCGGCGGGCTCATCGCGGCACAACTCGCCGCCGAATTCCCCGAGTTGGTGCAGACCGTGCTGTTCGAGGATCCGCCGTTCTTCTCCACCGACCCCGACCGCGCGCCCCGCACGTTCAACTATGTCGACCTCGCGACGCCGGCACACGAGTTCGTCCACCAGGACATCGAGCACGACTTCACGAGCTGGTATCTGGAGCACAACGCCTGGATCGGGTACTTCGGCCGCAGCCGCGACCGAATCGTCTCCTACGCGAAGAACTACCGCCGCTCCCATCCGGATCGCGCGCTGAATCTCTGGTTCGCGCCACCGAAAACGAACGAAGTATTCGCCCACCTGAACCAGTTCGATCCCGCGTTCGCCGACGCCTTCTACACCTTCAGCTGGCAGCAGGGTTTCGACCAGGCCGCAACGCTGAGCCGTGTCCACCAGCCCGCGATCCTCGTGCATGCAAACTGGCGAATCACCGAAGCCGGCATCCTCGAAGGGGCCATGACCGACGAGGATGCCGCTCGGGCCAGTGCTCTCATGCGCGACTGCCATCTCGAACGCGTGGCCACCGGACACGGATTCCACGTCGAGAAACCGGCCGCGTTCGTCGACCTCATGCAGCGGCTGGCAGCACGAACCTAGACCTAGACCTAGACCTCGACCGTCGCCGGCGCGGCGTCGTCCAGCAGCACCAGTGGCTTGATCAGATCGGAAGGCTTGTCCTTCATCAGCATCACCGCCTGCTCGACGCCCTCGATGCCGGTGAACCGATGAGTCACCAGCCTCGCGGGATCGAGCCTGCCCGTGATCACCAGTGAGGCGAGCTTCTCCATGCGGAGCCGGCCGCCTGGCATCAGCCCACCGTGCACCGATTTATTGCCCATGCCACAACCCCATTCGAGGCGCGGAAATATCACGTGATCGCCCTCGTCCAGGTAATTGACATTGCCGATGCATCCGCCGGGCTTAACCGGCTCTTCGGACCTGAGCGTGGGGTGAGCGTGGATCGGCGGGTGGGCGTGTCGGCGGGGTGATGGGGGTCGAGGCCCTCAAGAATCGGGGTTACCACACCACCTGATCTTCAAGGACCTCGACGATGCCCGATTCTACTTCCTGCTGCCGTGCTACCGGTGGCTACTGCCAGCGCTGCGACCTTCTGGTCGGGCTGTCGGGGCTCCACGTGACCGGTGTCTGTCGCGGCGACGCTGGGCTGCGGGTTGAGGTCGAGTCTCGGCCGCCGGAGGTGATGGGCTGCCCGAGGTGTGGGGTCGTCGCGCATGCGCATGGCCGGCAGTGGGTCAAGCTGATCGACGCGCCGTGCTTCACCGCGCCGGTGCGGTTGTGGTGGCGGAAACGACGCTGGCTGTGTCCCGATCCCGCGTGTCCAGTGACCTCGTTCATGGAACAAGACCCGCAAGTCGCACGGCCGAGGGCGTTGCTCACCAGCCGCGCGACATTGTGGGCGATCGGGCAGATGCGGCGGGAGAACGCCTCGGTCCAGGGACTGGCCCGCCAACTCGGCTGCACCTGGAAAACCCTGTGGCGGGCGGTACGACCGGTCCTCGAAGCTGCCGCCGACGACGAGACCCGCTTCGCCGGCGTCACCTCGCTTGGCGTCGACGAGCACATCTGGCATCACGTCTCCACCCGCCCCGTCGACCAGGGCGGACGCGGCCCGAAGGAGTTCACCGGCATGGTCGATCTCACCCGCGATAAGGACGGACGCGTCCGGGCCCGACTCCTCGATCTGGTCCCGGGCCGCTCCGGGCAGGCCTACAAGACCTGGCTTCGTGACCGCGGCGACGCGTTCCGCAAGGGCGTCGAGATCGCCACCCTGGACCCGTTCCACGGCTACAAGAACGCCATCGATGACCAGTTGGCCGACGCTGTCGCGGTGCTCGACGCGTTCCATATAGTCACGCTCGGGACGTCCGCGGTCGATGAGGTCCGTCGCCGGGTCCAGCAGGACATCCACGGCCACCGCGGCCGCAAAGACGATCCGCTGTACCGGATCCGCAACCTGCTGCGCGCCGGGCAGGAACACCTCACCGACCGGCAGAAGACCCGCCTCGAGACCGCGTTCACCGCCGACGACCGCCACGTCGAAGTCGAGGTCGCCTGGCACTGCGCCCAACAGCTCCGCTCGGTCTACCACCAGTCGAGCCACACCGACGGCCGCAGGATCGCCGAGAAGATCCTCGCCACCTTCCCGTCGTGTCCGATCCCGGAGATCGCCCGCCTCGGCCGGACGCTGAACCAGTGGCGCGACGCATTCCTGGGCTACTTCACCACCGGCGGCGCCAACAATGGCGGTACCGAATCCATTAACGGGTTGATCGAACTCGCCCGCCGCGTCGCCAGAGGGTTCCGCGACCCAGACAACTACCGCCTCAGAATGCTCCTCATCGGCGGCGGCCTACGCATCTGACCCCACGCTCAAGTCAGAAGAGCCGCTTAACCATTTGCACGGCCTGCACGAAGGTCTTAGCGTCACCGCCGGCAACAATCACTCGATCAACTCCGCCGCTCAGTGCAAGAATTTGGTCGGCAATGTCGCCCACATGATAATCGATGATCTGCGTCGCACCGTATTCCCTGGCCAGCGCAACGCAGTTCGGGCGCGAACCCACCGCGTAGATCTCGGACGCCCCGTGAATCGCGGCGCCCGCCACGCTCATCAGCCCGACCGGACCGATTCCCACGACGGCCACGGTATCGCCAAACTCCACCCCGGCCAGCTCCACGCCGTAGAGCCCGGTCGACACCATGTCCGACAGCATGCAGGCGGCGGCGAGGTCCATTCCGGCGGGCAACAGGGCGAGGTTTCCGTCCGCGTCGTTGACGTGGAAGAGCTCCGCGAAGACCCCATCCTTGGAGTTCGAGAACTTCCATCCGCCCAGCAGACCGCCGGAGTGCATCGCGAATCCCGCCTGCGCCTCCCGTGAGCTCCAGTCAGGTGTGACGGCAGGCACCAGCACCCGGTCACCCGGCTTGAAGTCGCGGACGAGCGCGCCCACCTCGACCACCTCGCCTACCGCCTCATGCCCGAGAACCAGATCGAAACGCTCGCCGATCGACCCCGACCAGACGGTGTGCACATCCGAGGTGCATGGGGCGAGGGCAATCGGACGACAGATGGCGTCCAACGGGCCACATGTGGGCCGGGGCTTGTCAACCCAGCCAGTATGGCCGATCCGCGTCATTGCGTAGGCTTTCATGAAACACCCCCAATTATGATTTAAAAGCCGACAATTAAGAGCTAAACCAATTCGATTGAAAAACAGGACCGGACAGCAAATTGACGACGACCACAAACACTTGCCACTGTGCAATCGTGTTGTGGATAACAATATGAGACGTCGCTGACGATGTCGATGCGTTACATTACGTGACAAATCGCCACCATGGCGCGCGAGGAAGCGAGCATGACGAGGGCGTCCGATCCCCTACGTCGTCCCTTCTCGCCCGACCGGCTAGCCGAGAGGCGGCTCGACCGAGGCCTCGCGGACGTGCTCGCCGGCAGCGAGGCTGCCGAGCAGTGCCAAGGCGTCAGCGCTCGAACTGCCCGGGGCGGCCGTGTACACCACGAGGATGAGACCGGGTTGGGAGCCGAGCTCGGCGGACTCGAAGTTGAGGTCGAGGTCACCGACGAGTGGGTGGTGGAGCTTCTTTGTCCCGGCTCGATGGGTACGCACGTTGTGTGCGGCCCAGTTCTGCCGGAACTCTGGGCTTTGTGTCGAGAGCTCGCCGATCAGTTCCTGAAGGGCCTTGTCATGCGGTGTGTGCGCGGCCTCTTGCCGGAGGAACCCGGCGACGTCCTCCGCGACATGCTCCCACTCGCGGAAGAAGTCGCGGGCCGCGGGGTCGAGGTAGATGAAGCGGGCACTGTTGGCCGGGTGCGGCTGGCGTTCGAGCATCGGGGCGTGCAGCGCGCGGGCCATCCGATTGGTGGCAAGGAAGTCGTGTCGGTTGTTGCGCACCCAGGCCGGGGCATCGGTGATCGCGTCGAGAACCTGCTGGATCACTGGACGTGGCTTTGGCGACGCCGCCCTGGTCCGGGGTCCCGGCGTGGGTGACTGGTGAGCGAGGTCATAGAGGTACTCGCGCTCGATGTCATCGAGCTGGAGCGCGCGGGCGAGGGATTCGAGGACGGAATCGGAGGCCCCGGACAGATTCCCGCGCTCGAGGCGCACGTAATAGTCGACGCTGACCCCCGCCAGTAGCGCGACCTCCTCGCGCCGCAGCCCTTTCACCCGTCGGTGGCCACCATAAGCAGGCAGGCCGGCCTGTTCCGGGGTGAGGCGGGCGCGGCGACTGGAGAGGAATTCGCGCACGTCGTCGACGTGATTCATGTCCTCGAACCTACGTCTCGTCCGGTAACCGAGGGAGGCACTGGCGTTACCCGGAACGACCGTCACTCCCGCCGGCGCGGCACGCGGGCAAGAGTAAATGGCATGAAAGCGACCTACATATTCGGTGCCGGTGACGTCCGCGTCCTGGATCCGGCCTAAAAGGAGTAACCATGACTCAGCCCACCGCAACTCCCACCGTGACCCTGAACAACGGTGTCGTCCTGCCCGCCCTCGGATTCGGCGTCTTCCAGAGCCCGCCGGCCGAGACCACCGCCGCGGTCGAGACCGCGCTCAAGGTCGGCTACCGGCATATCGACACCGCTGCGGCCTACGGCAATGAGCGCGAAGTCGGCGAAGGCATCCGCCGGTCGGGCATCGACCGCTCCGAGGTGTTCATCGAGACCAAGGTCTGGGTGAGCGACTACGGATACGACGAGACCCTGCATGCCTTCGACAAGGCCGTCGGCAAGCTCGGTGTCGAGCAGCTGGACCTGCTGATCCTGCACCAGCCCGCACCCGACCGCTTCGAGAAGACGCTTGCCGCCTACAAGGCGCTGGAGGCACTGCTGTTCGACGGCAAGGTCCGCGCCATCGGGGTCAGCAACTTCATGCGACGTCATGTGGACCGGCTACTGACGGACATCTCGGTGGTGCCGGCGGTGAACCAGATCGAGCTGCACCCCTACTTCACTCAGCCGGACGTCCAGAAGGCAGACGCGGAGCACGACATCCTCACTCAAGCATGGTCGCCGATCGGCGGTATCACCTTCTACCCCGGCTTCGGGGACGACCGGGTGAGCGTGATGGACGACCCGCTGCTTCGCGAGCTCGGGGCCGCTCACGGGAAGACGCCGGCACAGATCATGCTGCGCTGGCACCTCCAGGAGGGCCGCTCCGCGATCCCGAAGTCCACTAACCCGGGCCGGATCGCGGAGAACTTCGACGTGTTCGACTTCGAGCTGTCGGCCGACGAGCTGAGCCGTATCGATGCTCTCGACCGCGGCGTGCGCAACGGCCCCGATCCGGACGTGCCCCGGCCGACGTTCTTCGACCGTGTCATCCCCGAAGCCTGAAGACGGGTTAGATATCGAGCCAAGCTCCTGACCCGCGCTGCTCGGCAACCAAATAGTCCGTGAGACCGCCCACCTAGAGTGGGCACATGGTCACTCCAGCCTCTCCGACCCCTCCGGCGGATGACGCCGCGCACCGTCACCCCGAGATCGCCCAAGCGTTCGGATCGATCGCGGAGAAGTACGACCGCGCACGACCTCGGTACCCGGCCGCGCTCATCGACGCCATCGCCGAGCGGCTGCCTGGCCATGCGGTGCTGGATGTCGGGATCGGCACCGGTATCTCGGCCGAGCCGTTCCGAGACCGCGGGTTCGCGCTGCTCGGCGTCGAACCCGATCCGAAGATGGCCGCACTCGCACGCAAGAAGGGCTTCGAGGTCGAGGCCGGCCGATTCGAGGACTGGGATCCAGCAGGGCGGACGTTCGACGGCGTGATCGCCGGGCAGACCTGGCATTGGGTTGATCCGGTCGCCGGCGCGGCGAAGGCCGCGAGCGTGCTGCACCCCGGCGGTCGACTCGCGATCTTCTGGAACGCAGCCACTCCGTCGCCGGAAGTCGCTGCCGAGTTCGCGAAAGTCTTCGAGTCGCTCGATACGGGACTCCCCTTCAACCCCTGGACTGCCTCGCCGCAAGCCGATCCCTACGGCTCGATCATCGACCAGACAGCCGATGGCCTGCGCGCGACCGGCGCATTCGGGGCAGTGGAGCGCTTGACGTTCGAGTGGCAGTCGACGGTCAGACGCGACGCCTGGCTCGAGCAGACCTCGACCGCCGGCGGCATCAACCGCCTTCCGAAGGAGAAGCTCGACGTGCTTCTCCGGGAGCTGGGAAAGGCGATAGACGCGGTCGGCGGGACGCTCGTGATCGACTACACGACGGTCGCCGCGATCATCGAGCGTCTGCCCGATTGATCCGGGGTACACGTCCCCGTTCATAGTAGAAAGCACAAACGGAGCTGTCCCGATCAACGCCCTCGGCCGTCTGCCAGATGGCTGAGGACGTAGCTGCGGGCAAGCGGGTCTGGGGAAAGGACTTGCTTGTCGAGCAGATGATCAAGATCACCACCAACTCCTGCTGGCGACCGGACCCGGTTCGATTTGTCCCGTGACGAATGTCACAGATGAGTGGCACGATGGAGTTGCAGTGGCGAGAGGAGGGGCTGGACGTGAATGATATCGTGCTAACCGTCGACGACGGCCAGCCTGCCGACGCGGCACGCTTCTTCGCCGTCGGAACGCACCTGCTCGACCTGCTCGACGACCTCGCCGAGACAGCCGACGTTGGCTGGACCGTCAATGAGCTGCGGCGAGCGTCCGCAGTAGCTGAGCTGGTCGCCACCGGCGACCATCGAGACGAGGGAGTGGCGGCCGTTCGATCTGCGGTGATGGGCCTCGCCCAAATCCGTGACAGCGAGGGGCTGCCAAGCGACTGGACGCCTAGTGCCGTCGGGCACGCCAAAGATATGGTGCGGCGAGCGGGTGACCACGCGAAGTTGGAGGCCCAAGGCAACGTGGTGTGGCTGGACCAGCAGCTGCGCACGGGCCTCGATTCCATCGCGCCGTGGGTCCGTGAGTTCTACGGTTCCATACGCGGGCGCATGACTGGTGTCAACGTGACGCGGGGCAATCGCGCTTCCATCAGGCCACAAGGCGGCGGCCGCGTCGTTCACGTCGGGTTCCCTACTGCCTTGGCCGAGGCGATGCGCGAAGGGCTTCTGCAGTTCGTCGAGGTGGAGGGCATGATCCGCCAGAACGAGGACGGCCACACTTACTACATCACTGCGGACACCGTCCGAGCCGTTGATGAGCCGACGATCTCTTGGCGGGACCTCCGCGGCTATATGCCCGAGATTACCGACGGGCTCCCGATCGCCGAGTACCTGGAGAGCGTCCGTGGCGAAGAGTGACAAACCCCGCATACTGATGGACGCATCAGCTCTCATCGCGCTCATCAAGGGCGAGCCCGGAGCCGAGCGTCTCGACGGTCTGTTGGGGATGATCGACCGCAACGAGGCGGTGTTGGTCGAGTCCGTCCTAGTGCTGGGCGAGGTGTACAAGCATTCGGACGCCGATGATGAGGGGGAGCGACGCAGACACGACGACAAGCTTGCCAGCATCCGGCGTTTGCTGGAGTCGCGCGCGGTGGTCCTGCTGGACGTGACGCCGCCGATCGTAAAGAAGGCAACCGAGTACAGGCTGAACAAGGCACCGCGGAAGCTACCCGACGCCATCCACCTGGCAACGGCTGTGCTCAATCGATGTGACTGGCTGGTGACCTTCGACGATGACTTCCCTGAGGAGAAGGGCATACGCACGTTCCGCTGGTCCCATCTTCGGGATCCCAATTCGAAACTCCCGTGGGCCGTCGCAGCGCAAGACCCACTCTTCAGGCCGAGCAACGTCGAGCTACTCAGCTCCACTGATCAGTACACCGGATGAGTAAGAGCATGGGACCGGGCAACTCGCGATCGAGGCACACCCGGGAGACGCCAAGTGGCATTGAGGCACGCTCGAATGCGACATAGATCCTGTGACCGAAAGGTCACCCAAATACGAGCGCGGCGTGTCAATGGCCACGTTGTGGTCCCCGCCGGTGGCCAAAGGGGTGTCGTGGCGAAGGAGCGACGGTCGCTGGCATGTCATCCCGCATGCCGCGCGGCGGTCAGCGACGGTGCGAGCGCGCAACTTTGAACTGGCTCATATTGCCCAACGCAGCGCGGCAGATGAGGCCACGACCGAGCAGCCAGAGGCTATCGTCGCGGTGGTATGACCGAATACGGGCAGCGCGGTGTGTAAGCCCAGGTCTGTCGGCGTTCGCTGTCATTCTTGGGGCATGGCCCACTTAGCCTCGATCCACCGATGAGCCTGGGGTTGAGTGGGTGCCGTAACGGGGAAATGCCCCTCGGATCAGGGAAAATAGAGCTTGTCTAAGGTTCTAGTTCCCAGAGACGAGAGGCATCTCGTAGATGCAATTCAAGCATGCTCCCGCTGCCGTGTCGGCGATGTTCGACGATCCGAATCTCGTGTCGGCCGCGGGCCTGGTTCCGATGCTCCGCCTCGCGCGTTCCGCGGGGCTTGACGAGCTCGCCCAGTCGCGGTTGAGCGTCCCGACTGACAAGGGCGCGAACGCCGGCGGCAAGGTGATGGCGCTGGTCGCGGGGATGCTCGCCGGCGCGGACTCGATCGACGACATGAACGTGCTGCGTCACGGCGGGATGGGCCGGTTGTTCGATCGGATGTATGCGCCGTCGACGCTGGGCTCGTTCCTGCGCGAGTTCCGGTTCGGACACGTCCGCCAACTCGACGCCGTCGCCTCCCGAACCCTGGTCAACCTCACCCAGTCCGCGTCGCTGCTGCAGGCGTCGAACGACGAGCGGGTGATGGTGGATCTGGACGACACGATCATCGAGGTCCACGGCTACCAGAAGCAGGGCGCCTCGTTCGGGTACTCCGGTGTCCGCGGACTGAACGCACTCCTGGCCACCGCCAGCACCTCGGCCTCGGCGCCGGTGGTCCTGGGGCAGCGGCTGCGGCAGGGCAAGACCGGGTCCCCGAAGGGTGCCGCCAGGATCGTCGGCGATGCTCTCGCAACCCTCCGCCGGATGCACTCCGCCAGCAGTGTCCGGCCGTTGCTGCGGGCGGACTCCGCGTTCTACGGACACGCGACCGTGGGCACGGCGATCAAGGCCGGCGCGGACGTGTCCGTCACCGTTCGGATGGACCCCGCGGTGAAGACCGCGATCGCATCGATCCCCGATGATGCGTGGGAGATGATCGAGTACACCGACTCGATTCGTGACGAGGCCACCGGTCAGCTGATCTCGAAAGCAGAGGTCGCCGAAGTGGCCTTCACCGCGTTCCGCTCACGGCGCAAGGCCGAACGAGTCGAAGGGCGCCTGGTGGTGCGACGCATCCCGGACCTGAACCCGAACAAGGTGGAGCAGCCGACACTGTTCGACACCTACCGGCATCACGCGTTCTTCACCACGACCGACAAGACGACGATGGGCACCGTCGCCGCAGACAAGACCCACCGGGCACACGCGATCATCGAACAGGTCCACGCCGACCTGAAGGGCGGGCCCCTCGCGCACCTACCGTCCGGAGTGTTCACCGCGAACAGCGTCTGGCTTGTGCTCGCCGTGATCGCGTTCAACCTCACCCGGGCCGCCGGACTCATCGCCGACCAGGTCGGCCGACTCGCCCGGGCCACGACCGCGACGATCCGCCGCACCCTCATCTCCGTCCCAGCACGGCTGGCGCGGTCCGCACGCCGGATCACCCTGCACCTGCCCGAGGCCTGGCCCTGGCAGAGCGCGTTCGACCGGCTCTTCACGGCAACCCACGCGCCGCCACCGGCCGCGGCCAGCTGACCACCGCCGCGACGACGGCACGACCAAGGACCGAGTGGACGACCGGGATGAGACGCCCGGAACTCACCCCTGCCCGCGGCAGGTCACCCCACGCCGATCAGGCCGACACAACCCACCAAGGGCCCATCGGTGGATCGAGGCTTAGACCCTTCGATTGCGCTGAACCTGTTGGAGAATGCCCTGCGTGACCTGATGGAGCACGCCTACGCCGAACAGTGGGGTCCCAGTTGGCTCGACAAAGTGAGCACGCAGAAGCAGCGGGAGGTTTGGGCTGACCGGGCGCAAGCTGAGCGTGATCGCATCCGTAAGGGCGTGGCAGCGGTTTCGCCGGTCGGGCTGCAGTACAGCAACCTCTACGATCTTACGGCAATCGCCGAGAAGAACTGGCAGCCCTTGGCATCCGCTTTGGGGAAGTCGAAGGACTGCCTTCCGTTGTTACGCCGCGCCGATAGCCTTCGCAACACAGTCGCCCATAACAGACTGCTGGTGGCTCATGAACGCGACCTCCTGTCGGGGATCGCGGGACAGATCAGGAATCAGGTGACCATATACATGAGCAATCACGACCCCGCGGGCGACATTTACCCCCGCATCGAGAAGCTCGCGGACAGCTTCGGGCGCATAATTCGGCCGAGCCTGGACTCACCCCCGAGCCTGACGGCTGAGCAGGTCCTCCACCCTGGCGATGTCGTGGAGTTCACCTGCTTCGGCACCGATCCACAGGACCGGAGCCTTGCTTGGGAGCTGTGGAAACCCAAGGTCCGGCAACCTGTGCCGCGCGCAACAACTAACGCGGGTGAGGAGGCCTGTCTGGAGTGGGTCGTCTCCGAGGATGATGTGCAAGAACGGTGCTGGATAGACATCCGGATGAGTGCAGTGGGAGCGCGCCACCACCGGAACGGGTCCCTGGACGGCTCCGGGGTCTTTGTCTACATCGTGCGACCGCCCCGGGGGGCGTGGTAAGGCTGCGAGCGTCCCTCGCCTGCGCTTCCTGCCCGCGCCGATCGAAGGACCGATTGGGCGGTAGGCGCAGTAGCACGCCGAGCGCGATGCGGGACTCGTCGCCGCATGTGTGTTCGTCTGCGCGAATCGCACGCGACGCCTCACAGAACCCTTTAGCTCTCATCGGGGTGCTCTTCATTGGTCCCTCCGATGGTGCACTACCTTCCGATAGGTGCGCGATGGTCCGCGGCAGCACTCGTCCTGTCCGGCCGGCTTGCGGGCTCTGCTCGCGGACTCGTTTCATCGCGGCACGTGCTTCCGAGTAGACGTTGCCTATGCAAGCTCCAGAGTTCGTGCCCCAGAGTCGCGCAGAAGAGATCGTCCTCGCAGATCTCGCCAACACCATGAGTGAAGCTCGCAAACGGGTACGTCTTGGCTCTCTATGTAGCAGGTTGTCGCCGCTATTCGACAATGCATATATAACCCAGCGGCGGAGGAAGCCGTGAACCGCTCCGGACAGCGCGCGATCGGCCGCATTTGGTTCCGCGCCTCCAGCGCCAGTCCCCATTGCTCTTGAGCAAACAAGCCCAGATGGGCGAAGCATGCCAATCCCAAACCAATCGTCAAGCAGCTCGTAAACATGCTGATACAGTCCGTCGTGGATGCACCCAGAGTCGAGGAGCGACGAAAGATGGCAATTGAGTCGGGACGCGCGTCCGCCGCCGCCCGGATCGTGTGGGACACGGCCGACAAGTTCCTGCGAAACGTTGTCGAGCCCCAGGAGTATGGCGACTACATTCTGCCATTCACCGTGCTGCGCCGCCTGGAGTGCCTTCTGGAGGACACCAAGCCGGAGGTCATCAAGTACGTCGAGGCATTCAGCAACTTGCCTCCCCACCTGATCGACATCGCCGTCAGGGACAAGTTCAAGCTAAGCTTCTACAACGTCTCGCCCCTCGACCTGCCCACGATCGCCTCGGTCGACGACAACGTCGACAAGTCGCTGCTGAGCTACGTCGCTGGCTTCTCGCAGAACGTCGCGGACATCTGGACGGCCTTCGACTTCCCCAAGCTCGTCGCCAAGCTCGCCGCCGCGAACCGGCTCCACGCCGTCGTCAAGCACTTCTCGACGCTGCCGCTCGGCTCCACCAACGTCGAAGACTCCGCCATGGGCGACATCTTCGAGGACGTCATGTACCGCGCCTTCGACAAGAAGGGGAAGGCCGCCGGTGCGTTCTACACCCCCCGCGACGCGATCAAGCTCATGGTCGACGTGCTGTTCTCGGCCGACGAGGACTCCCTGGCCGGGGAGAACACGCTGCGCTCCATCTACGACCCCACCGCCGGTTCCGGCGGCATGCTGCTGGTCGCCCAGGACGCGCTCAAGGAGCTGAACCCCGACATCAAGGTCACCGTCTACGGCCAGGAGCTGATGGACGCCGCCTACGCCCTCGGCAAGGCCGACCTGCTGATCCAGGGCGGGCGCCCGGACGCGATCCGCCAGGGCGACACGCTCATCACCGACCTCTACGACGACCAGACCTTCGACTACGTGCTGTCCAACCCGCCGTTCGGCGGCGACTGGGAGGTCGAGGAGAAGTCGGTCCGCGAGCAGGCCAAGACGCCCGGCTCCCGGTTCAGCCACGGGCTGCCCAGCAAGTCCGACGGCCAGATGCTGTTCCTGTGCCACTGCGCGTCGAAGCTCAGCCCCACCGGCGGGCGCGCCGCCGTGGTCTCCAACGCATCGCCGCTGTTCAACTCCGACTCCGGGCCCAACTCGATCCGCCAGTGGCTGTTCGACCAAGACCTCATTGACGCGATCATCGCCCTGCCGACCCAGATGTTCTACGGCACCGGCATCGCAACCTACGTCTGGATCCTCGACAACAACAAGCCCGCCGAACGCCGCGGCAAGATCCAGCTTATCGACGCGTCCGGCCTCTGGGAGCCGATGCGCAAGCCGTTGGGCGACAAACGCCGCGAGATGAGCGCAGCCAACCGCGCCGTCGTCGTCGAGACCTACGAGGCCTTCACCGACTCCGATGTCTCCCGCGTGCTCACTCCGCAGGACTTCATGTTCCGCGACGTGCCTGTGTTCAAGCAGGCCCGACTGGCCGCCCGCTACTCCGAGGAGGCGGTCGACGCCCTGCGCGGCCGCCGCGACTTCGGCGACGCGCTCGTCCAGATCGTCAAGGGCCTCGACGGCACCCCGTGGAACCTGATCCCCAAGCGGCTGCCCGTGGCTGCCAAGGCCGCCGGGCTCAAGGCCCCCGTCGGCCTCGTCGACGCCGTAATGCAGGCCATGGCCGTGCCGGACGAGACCGCCCCTCCGGCCGTGGACCGCAAGGGCAACCCCGTGCTGGCCGACGGCTGGAAGATCACCGAGCGCGTGCCCATGAGCGAGGACCTCGACGAGCACATGGCCCGCGAGGTGCTGCCGTTCGCCCCCGAGGCGAGGTGGGACGAGTCCAAGGCCAAGCATGGCAACGAGATCCCGTTCACCCGCATCTTCTATGTGCCCGAGGAGCCGCGCCCGCTCGCCGAGATCGACGCCGACGTGCAGCGCATCATGGGCGAGCTGGCAGTGATGTTCCAGGGGGTAAAGACCGATGACTAGGATTGCTCCCGTCTGGCTGTATGCAGAGGTCAACCCGGCGACGCCAGAGTTCAAGACCCTCGATGATGGGGCCGAGGTGTCGTTCATGCCACTAGAAGCCGTCTGGCCAGGAGAAAAGGCGGACTACACCAACGTCCTCCCTTGGTCATCGAAGCAGAGTTACTCACAGTTTCGCAGAGGGGACATCTTGGTTCCCAAGATCACTCCTACATTCGAGGCCGGTCGAACGATCATCGCGGAGATTCCGTTTGCTCTTGGCCTCGCATCCACCGAGGTTCATGTCGTTCGGCCCAACGCCTCTAGTGATCCACGATTTCTGCAGTACTGCTTCCAGAGTCTGCCCTTTCTTGATGAAGGAGCGCACTCTCTGAAGGGCGTGGGGAACCTCCGACGCATCACCCCGCGCTTCGTGCAGGAACACAAGGTGCTTGACGCAACCCTCGATATCCAGCGCGCAATCGCCGACTACCTCGACCGCGAGACCGGCGAGATCGACGCGATGATCGCCAAGATGGACGAGCTGGCGGAGACGCTTGAGGTTCGTCGGATGTCCGCCATGCAGAGGTCGACCCAGTATGCCGACGACGGCACTCGGTGGAACGTCGTTCCCACGGCTCACCTCTTCGCTTCCATCGGCAGCGGGACGACTCCTAAGGGACCGGGGCACTACGTAGAAAGTGGGGCCGGTGTTCCTTGGGTGACCACATCTGAACTCCGAGAGAACCTTGTCACCGCAACACTTCAGGACGTCACTGAGGAGGCTGTAGCCGCTGTCTCGTCTCTGCGCGTCCATCCTCGCGGAGCCGTCGTGATCGCTATGTATGGTGCGACTATCGGGCGACTTGGCGTGCTCGGTACGGATGCGACGATGAACCAGGCGTGCTGCGCCTTTTCCAGCCCTCGTGACGTCGATCCGCGTTTCTTCTACTACACCCTCTGGGGTCAGCGGGACGACATCATTCGCGAGGCTGCGGGTGGTGGACAGCCGAACATTAGCCAGGGCATGTTGCGCCGCTGGCGTGTGCCGCACCCGCCTGTCGACGAGCAACGTCGCATTGCCGACCACCTCGACGAGGTCACCGGCAAGATCGACGCGATGCTGGCCAAGGTCGCCGAACTGAAATCACTGCTCATCGAGCGCCGCGCCGCGCTCATCACCGACGTGGTGACCGGACGAAAGGCTGTGGCCTGATGGGACACGCACAACTCATGGAACTCGAGTTCGAGTCCAACCTCTGCGCCGAGCTCTCCGAGCGCGGCTGGCTCTACGAGGCCGACGGCAGCACGTCGGCCGCCGGCTGGGACGTGGGCCTCGCCCTGGTGCCGCAGGACGTGCTGCACTGGCTCGCCACGCAGTACCCCGACGAGTACGAGAAGGCGGTGCCCGCCGACCTGGCGGGAACGCCGCGCGCGACCGCTGAGACGAAGCTGCTCACCCACCTGACCAAGGAGCTGGCGAAGCACACTCTCATGGACCCGACCTCGGGCCACCCGGTGGGCGGCCTGCTCGGAGTGCTGCGCAAGGGGTTCTCCTACGCCCAGGTGGGGCGGCCCACGGCGAAGTTCGGACCGATGGTCGCCTTCCCGCCCGCGAACCCGAACCTCGCCGAGGTGGTGGAGGCATCCGACGCCGTGCGCCTGCGCGTCCTGCGCCAGGTGCGGTTCGACACCACCACGAACGAGACCCTCGACGTCGTGCTGACCGCCAACGGCGTCCCCGTGGTCACCATGGAGCTCAAGACCGACAACACCCAGACCATCAACCACGCGATCCGCCAGTACAAGCAGGACCGCAGGCCCGGAAGGAACCGGCCGCTGCTGGCCCCTGGCCGCGCGCTGGTCCACTTCGCCGTCTCCAACGACCTGGTGTTCATGGCGACCAAGCTGGAGGGCGAGGAGACCGTGTTCCTGCCCTTCAACCAGGGCAACGACGGCCATGAGGGCAACCCGCCCTCGACGACCGGCTCGTCGACGAACTACCTGTGGCGCGACATCCTCGCCCGGCCCATGTTCATGCGCGTCCTGAAGGACTTCGCGCTGTACGAGCCGAGCAAGCGGGGCAAGAAGAGCGAGGGGCGCCTGATCTTCCCGCGCTTCCACCAGCTGCGCGCCGTGGAGCGCGTCGTCGCCGACGTCGAGGCCAAGGGCCCCGGTGGGCGCTACCTGATCTGGCACTCGGCGGGCTCTGGCAAGACCAAGACCATCGCCTGGCTGAGCCACCGGCTCATCCGGCACATGGACGCCCAGTCGAGGTCGACGTTCGACTCGGTCATCGTCGTCACCGACCGCACCGTGCTGGACGAGAACATCCGCGAGGACATGAGCCTGGTCCAGTCCAGCAAGGGTCTGGTCGTGACCGTCGGGGAGAAGTCCGGCGCGAAGTCGCCGCAGCTCAAGAGGGCGCTGGTCGAGGGCGACCACATCATCACCTGCACCCTCCAGACCTTCCCCGAGGTCATGAAGCTGATCGAGGACACCACCGAGCTGCGCGGCCGCAGCTGGGCCGTCATCGCCGACGAGGCCCACTCCTCCCAGTCGGGCTCGACCGCGCGCGACCTCAAGGCGCTGCTGGCCGACGTGGAGGTCGAGGACCCCGAGAACGTCAGCGCCGACGAGCTGCTCGCCGCCAAGGACTCCGCCATCGCGGCCTCCAGCAACATCACCTTCATCGCCCTGACCGCGACCCCCAAGGCCAAGACGCTGCGCCTGTTCGGCACCCAGGACGCCGGCGGCAACTGGCGCGCCTTCGACACCTACACCATGGCCCAGGCCATCGAAGAGGGCTTCATCCTTGACGTGCTGACCAACTACTCGACCTACGACATGTTCCTGCGCGTCAAGAACACGATCGAGAACACCGAGGACGAGCTGCTGGTCGAGACCGGCCCGGCCGTGACCAACATCGTGCGCTTCGCCCGCCTGCACCCGACCTCCATCGCGCAGAAGGTCCGCGTTGTCGTCGAGCACTTCCGCCGCAACGTGATGCCCGCGCTCGGCGGCACCGCCAAGGCGATGGTCGTCACCAGCTCGCGCATCGAGGCCTACCGGTGGTCGCAGAAGATGAACGACTACATCGACGCGAAGGGCTACTCGGACATGCGAACCCTGGTGGCGTTCTCCGGCTCCCTGACTGGCGACGACGGCTCGACCGTGACCGAGACCTCGCTCAACGGACTCAGCGACACCGCCAAGGCCTTCCGCGAGGAGGACGAGTACAAGGTACTCATCGTCGCCGACAAGTTCCAGACCGGGTTCGACGAGCCGCGGCTCATGGCGATGTACGTCGACAAGAAGCTCTCCGGGATCGCCACCGTCCAGACCCTCTCGCGCCTGAACCGCACCTACCCGGGCAAGACCGCTCCCATGGTCGTGGACTTCCAGAACACCCCGGCGAGCATCCAAGCGGACTTCAAGATGTACTACTCGGATGCTCATGTGAGCGGCGACGTCGACCCCAACGCGCTCATCACCCTCGCGGAGCGTCTCGACACCGCGGGCATCTACACCATGCCCGAGATGGAGGCAGTGGCCGACGCCTACCTCACCAACGCCGGTGGCGAGGCCATCGCCAAGGCCATGGGCCCGATCAAGAACCGCTGGCAGGGCCAGTGGACCCAGGCCAAGATCAGGAAGGACAAGGCGCTCAAGCAGTCGTTGCAGAGTTTCCGCGCCGACGCCATCAGCTACCGCAACGCCTGGCAGTTCCTCAGCCAGATCGTCGACTACCAAGACGTCGACCTCCACAAGCGCGCGATCCTGGCGACCCTGCTGTCCCGCAACCTCCACATGGACGGGGACCAGTACGACGACAGCTACCTCGAAGGGGTTCAGCTCTCCGGCGTGAAGCTCGTCCCCTCAGCCATCAACGAGGACCACTCCTTGACCGAGGGCAGCCACGACGGCATCAAGCTCCCCTCCTTCGAGAGCGAGCTCAAGGGCGGAAATGTGCCGACTCGAGGCCCGCTGGAGGAGGCCATCGACCGGGTGAACGAGATGTTCCGCGCCAAGGGCATCGACGTTACCCACGGCAGCGTCGCAGGGTTCATCACCACCTACTGGGGATTCCTCGACGCCGACGAGGAAGCGAAGGCGATGGCGAAGAACAACAGCACCGGACAGCTCAAGGCCTCCTCCGACTTCAGCAACGCCGTCGGCCTAGCAGTGCTGAAGACCTGCCAGGAGTCCCAAGAGATCCAGTCCTACATGACCGACCAGCGCTTCATAGCGGAGCTGGTTGAGATCACTGCCGACACGCTATATGCCCAGCACCATCAGGCGCATCCGTCGGATGCCATGCCAGCAACCGCAACGACATGAAGGACGACCAGCGGACATCCGCCGTCTTGGGTAGAGCGGTGCGTGCTGCCCGCGAGGAGCGCGGCTGGTCCCAGGAAGAGCTGGGTCGGCGCTCCGGACTTTCGCGTCCCACTATCGCACGGATTGAACGAGGGGACGACATTTCCACAGCCACGCTCTCCAAAGCAGCCAAAGCTCTCGGGCTTGCGATCAGGGTAGAGAGAGACGGCTAGATCCTCACACACGCGCAGCGCGCTTACCGGCGGCGCGTCGTAGGTGCGCGATATCTCTACAACCGCCATCCGTCGGGTGAGCCGCACTGGCGTCAGATCCGCACTGTCGATGGTGATTTCTGCTGACGATCGAAACCCGAGACAAACGCCGTGAGCAGGTCCCGGCCCTGACGCCAAGGCCCAAGTCCGCTGTCCGCGTTGATGTGCCCAACCGGCCCCAGCGAGATCCAGCCCGCTCCAAGAGCGCTCGCAATCTCAGCAGAACGCTGCGACCCGCAGTACTCATCATTCTCGCTTGCGATGACAAGCGCCGGCACCGGCAGAGCATGCCCCAGATCGATCCGCGCGAAAGGCGAGTCGGGGAGAGGGAACGACGCTGCAACCGGATCCGGCAGGGCGACCAGGAACAGCCCGGCCACGGCTTGCGGATTTCGTCGCGCCCATTCGATCGAAAGCAGGCAGCCGAGGCTGTGCGCTACGAGCACGGGCCGGCGATGATCGGCGATCCGCTCGAGAGCCGAGATCCAGTCCCCGAGATCGGGCTCCGTCCACGACGCTGGACTGATGCGAACCAGGTGTGGGTTCTGATCCTGCCATCGCGTCTGCCAGTGTCCCGCCCCGGAGTCCCCGAAACCTGGAACGATGACCACGTCCGGCTCTCCGGAGCCAACGGGCCACATCATGCTGGCAGTCATCAATCAATCCTCTGCACATAGGGTGACGGATGAGTCAATCCTGCCCTCTTCGTGATGGTTCACGCCGACGCGCTCATCCGGGCCAGCACAAACGACAGGGCACGAACCTCGACCAATGATTCATCTGTCGAAAAGCTCGAGCCTTGTGCATAGGGTGCGCACCACTGCTCGGGCGACATCGGCTTACGCGGACGAGGCAGAGCAGAAGCCGAGGCGGCCGCGACCCGGCACAATAGCGTCATCAGGCCGGCGCCAACGGCTGAAGGCCGTTGCCTGCACCGCCCGATCCTGGTCCCGACCGCCTCACGGACGCGGCACTAGGATCGGCGTTCTTGCTTTGTACTGCTCGTAGTCGGGCTGGCCGCCCCACTTCGAGTCGGCTTTCGCTTCTAGCATCGGGATGCCGCTGAGCTTGGTCAGCAACAGGGCGACGAACACCGGTGAGGCCAGGGCGATCCAGTCCCAGCCTCGCAGCACGGGGATGGCCACTACCAGCGCACCGGTCCAGATCACGATCTCGCCGAAGTAGTTGGGGTGCCGCGACTTCGCCCACAGGCCGGTGCTGATGAATTTCCCGGCGTTGGCCGGGTCGGCCTTGAAGGCAGATTTTTGGAGGTCGGCGACGACCTCGAATCCGAATCCGAAAAGCCAGATCGCCAGCCCGATGATGGCGAAGGCGTCCAGACCGACGCGGTTGACCGAGGTGATTGCGATCCACGCCGCCGCGGACGTCATCGCCACCCACAGCCCCTGCAGCGTCCAGGTCAGCAGGAACCGGAGCGGGTTGGTTTTGATCTCGTCGAAGCGGTCGTCGGCACCGGCCCGGCGGATTCGCATGAACAGGAAGCTGCCGAGTCGGGCCGCCCAGATCACCACCATCGCCGCTAGCAGGCCCGCGCGCGGGTCGAGGTCGGTAGACAGCACGGCCGCCAGCACCGTGACGATGATGAAGGTTAGGCTGCCGGTCAGGTCGAAGAAACGCTCTGTCCGCAGCACCAGGGACGGAACGTACACCAGCCACTGGATCACAAATGCGGCCGCCACCGCCCAGCAAAACAACGGCAGCCCGGCGACCTGCGGGCTATGCGTACTGCCGCCCCAGGCCAGTCCCGCCCCCATCAGCACGACGATCGGGATCACCACCGCAGCTTTCCGGCTCTGTTCAGACATTCCGACCCTTCCATCTACGCGGATACCGCCAGTATTCCATTCGAAGGGGGAATGGGTTGAACCATAGTGGGGTTGAGTAAGTGGGACACAGTTGGTCGACACTGCGACTACCGGGGGGACACGTGCAGGAGTACACGAACGAGGAGCGGGTCGATACCGAGGGTTGCGCGAATGTCACCGACCTGCTGGTGCGGCGGGTGCGCAGTCATCCCGACCACATCGCTTTTGACGTCGCGCACGGTCCGGCCTGGCGTCCGGTCACCACGGCCGCTTTCCATGCCGAGGTGATGGGTGTCGCGAAGGGTCTGGTAGCCGCCGGTCTGCGTCCGGGCGATCGGGTGGCCCTGATGGCACCCACCCGCTACGAATGGGCGATCGCCGACTTCGCCATCTGGTTCGCCGGCGGCGTGGTCGTGCCGATCTACGAGACATCTTCGGACGAACAGGTGGCTGCCCGGCTCGCAGATGCGCAGGTGCGCCTCGGCATCGGCGGCAGCGCGTCCCACGTGGAGGCGCTCACAAAAGGCTTCCAGGCAGGTGGCTTGCGCACCCTCGGTGTCTGGTCGATGGACGCCCGGCCCGGCGCAGACCTCTCCGAACTCGTGCTTCTCGGAGCGACCATCGAGGATGCCGAGATCGAGGCTCGGCGCACTCGGGCCACCCTCGACGACATCGCGACCATTGTTTACACCTCCGGTACCAGCAGCGCCCCGAAGGCGGCGGTGATCACACACGGCAATTTCGTGGGGGAGGTCTTGGCCGTCGCGGCCGCTTACACCGAGGTGGTGAACGACCGGGGCAACACCGTGATCTTCCTGCCGCTCGCCCACGTGCTGGCCCGCGGCCTGCAGCTGATCTGTTTGGCCAAGGGGATGCGGATCGCGCACCTGTCCGACCCGAAACAGGTGATCTCGTCCCTGCCAGTTTTGCGTCCGACTTTCTTGGTGGTGACGCCGCGGGTCTTGCAGAAGATCGACGCGGCTGCCGCGTCCGCTGCCCAGGAGAAGCACCTCGGCGCGCTGTGGGAGGTGGCCCGGCGCACCGGCGTCGAATGGGGGCGCTTCGCCGAGGCTCGCGACGCGGCCGTCCTTGGCCCGACCAGCGGGGCGGCACCACGCGCCCCGCTCGGGCTGCGGCTGCAGCACGGGCTGTTCGACACGCTTTTCTACACTCGGCTGCGCGAGAAACTGGGTGGCCGGATCGACTACCTGTTGTCGGGCGCGGCTTCGCTGGACGCCGAGCTGTCGCTGTTCTTGCGCGGCGCAGGCATCCCGGTAATCGAGGGCTACGGACTGACCGAAACCACCGCGCCAATTACCGGCCACCGTTCTGGCGCGATTCGCTCGGGAACGGTCGGCGTGCCGATCCCCGGCGCCACCGTCCGGATCGCCGACGACGGTGAGGTGCTCGTCAAAGGTGTCGGAGTGTTTCCCGGTTACCTGCATGAGGCCGACAACCGCGACGCATTCACTGTTGACGGGTTCTTCCGCACCGCAGACCTGGGCAGCCTCGACGAGGACGGGCACCTCACGCTGACCGGTCGGGTGAAGGATGTCATCGTCACCTCGGGTGGCAAGACGGTTTCGCCGGCGGTCTGGGAACAGGCGGTCGAGTCGAATCCGCTGGTCGCCCACGCTGTGTTGGTGGGCGAGGGCAAGCCGTATCTGAACGGGCTGGTGCTGCTCGACCCCGACTCCGTCCGTGACTGGGCGTCGCGTCGCGGCATCGGTGACTTGGGCTGCCTGAAGCCTCCGTTGACCGGGGCGCTGTCGATCAACGACAACCGGCTGGCCGACGCCATCACCGGAGTGGTGAAGGCGGCCAACGCGCGGCTGGCCCGCTCCGAACAAGCTCGTCGCTTCGCCGTTCTGCTGGCCGACCTCAGCGAGGCGGGCGGGGTCGTCACCCCGACCATGAAGCTGAAGCGTGCCGCGTTCACCGCGGGTGTCGCCGACATCGTGGAGGGCCTTTACCACGGCGAAGGACTGCCCGCATGACTCGATGGTGGACGACATGAAGCGTTGGTGGTCGGCTTACGGCATCGCGTTGGCGGTGTTCTTGGTGCTCGACGGGGTGTGGATACCACTCGTCGCGCAGCCGATCTACCGCTCCGGTATCGGACCGCTGCTGGCCAGCCAATTCAACCTGGTGGCGGCCGTCGTGTTCTACCTCGGCTTCGTCGCCGGCCTAGTGCACTTCGGAGTCCAGCCCGGACGAGATGTCGCGTTGCCCGTCCGAGTCCGGGATGGCGCGCTCTATGGGGCGTGCACCTACGGCACCTGGGCCCTGACTGCCGCCGCGGTACTGCGCGAAGTCCCCTTCTTCATCACGATCACCGACATCGCCTGGGGCGTGGTGGCCTCCGCTGTCTGCACAGCGGTCACCACCGTCGTGCTACGCCGGCTGCGCGGTGGCAGTGCCGACAACCAGAAATGATCTGGTGTACTCAATCGCGTGCCGGGCGGCTTCTGCGTAGCTCATCGTCCGGGCGAGAGCAGCGCTGAGCGCGAGCATGTGCTCGCTAGCCTCGTCGATCTGAGTGCTGGGTTCACGGAACATTCCTGTGCAGGGCTCATGGGTTTCGAGACCGAGCCTCGTCCGCGCAAGCCGATGTCGCCCGAACAGTGGTGCGCCCACAGGGGCTCGAACCCTGGACCCGAAGATTAAAAGTCTCCTGCTCTGCCAACTGAGCTATAGGCGCTACGTGCAACCACAAGGGTAGCGGATCGGTCTCCCAGATTCACGACGAGCCCGCCGCAAGATGCGGCAAGCCCGCCCGCGACATAGGCGCAAGTCGACCAGTCAATCCAGCCTTCGCCATCGCGATAGGCTCCCATCCATGGACCGCCGCATCCCACTGCCCAGCGCACCGAACACGCGCGATCTCGGCGGGCTGCCCGTTGACGGCGGAATCGTCCGCGCACGCCAGATCTATCGCTCGACGATGCTCGCCAATCTCAGCGACGAGGATCTGCCTATCTTCGAGAGCCTCGGCGTCACCATCATCTACGACATGCGCACCGAGGGCGAACGCACCTCCGCACCCGACCGTCTGCCCGCCGGCATCGAGGTCACCGGCCTCGACGTGCTCGCTGACCATTCCACGGATGCCGCAACCAGCATCGGCAATCTCGGCACGAATCCGGAGTTACTCGATGACGTACTTGGGAGCGGCCAGGCCGAAGCGTTGATGGAACAGACCTACCGCGATTTCATCACCCTGCGCTCGGCGCAGACGTCCTACCGCGACTTCTTCCATGGCCTCGCCTACCCGAACCGCGCCGGCGCCGCGCTCGTCCACTGCACCACCGGCAAGGACCGCACGGGTTGGGCCGCGGCCTCCTTACTGCTCCTACTCGGGGCGGACGAGCAGACCGTCCGCGACGACTATCTGCAGAGCAACACCGACCTACTTCCAGCCCTGCAACCCCTATTCGACCTTGCCGCCGCCCAAGGCATAACGGCCGATCTGCTGCTGCCGGTTCTGGGCGTCCGCGAGAGCTACCTGGACGCGGCGCTCAATCAGGTCGATTCTCGGTTCGGCAGCATCGAGGGCTACTTCACCACCGGCCTGGGGCTGAATTCCGGGACTCTTGACGCCCTGCGATCCCGGCTCATCGACTGAACCGACCAGGTGCACCATCAGCCAGGAATTGCACGATCAGCCAGGAATAGAGAACGGGCCGATGCGTCCTCCCATCCGGAGAGACGATCGGCCCGTCGCTGAAGCGGGGTGAGTGCTAGCGCCGCACTAGCTGTTGCGGCGACGATTGAGGTACCAGGCGGCGCCGATCGAGGCGGCCACGGCGACGATTGCCAGGGCGGCCGACTGCACCGTGGTGCTGGCCAGGCTGACCACACCGACCAGGAGGAGGACCACCAGCACTGCAGCTCCCACAGCCAACCAGCTCAGGTTCTGCGCTCCGTGCGCAGCCACCGTCCGCTGCGCGGAATGATTCGTTGTTGGGTGCACCAACGCTGCCATTTCCATGCCCTCTCAAAACAAAAACGCGGCCCTCGTACGGGGACCGCGTCGACTTCGTATGGTTAGACCATACTCCGGATAGCATCGAAACCTGTAACAAACCAGCATTCAACGACATTGGAACTGCAACTGAGTTTCAGTCAGTTACAAAGTGCGTAGTGCCCCGGCTTTCCGCCTGCGTCCACCCAAGAAGCCGCGCTAGCCGGACGATTTCCTCCGCACAGACCACGCCATCGCAGCCTCATGCTCGGCGACCAACCACCCGGGCGCACCCTCGCCCAGCCGGGCATCGGCCACCGGGCCACCCGCCGCCAGCGAGTCGAGATAGGCCCGGTCCCGCCCGAATCGCGCCCGGATCTCAGCGCCCCCGCAGGCCACTCCCCCGTGGCCGGGAACCAGCACCTCGCAGCGATCACCCGCCAGCCGGGCAAGCTTATTGAGGCCATCCCAGTAGTCTCCGAGAGGATCACGCGCGGCCAGATCGAGCAGCGGCACCTCATCGTCCGAACACATATCGCCGGCGATCAAGACCCCGTCCCCAGGCACGAACAAACCGAGATGCCCGGGCGCATGCCCGTCATGGACGACGAACTCCACCCGTGGGCCGCCCCACTCGATCCGACCCGACCGGCCCTCATCACGCAGCGACGACACGACCCCAAGCAGCGCAGCGTCACAATCCGGCACCTCGGCCACGGCCTCCGCACGGCAGGCGGACAATCGTCCGGGCTCGGCCAAGAACTCACAACCGCGCCCCGAGGCCAACCGGGGCACCTCCCCCAGCCCCGTCGACCACAACAGATGATCCCAATGCGGATGGCTCGACACGGCCAGCACGCATCGTCCGAACCGCTCACGAATCTCGGCGGCCAGTGTCGCGAGCTCATCGGTGTGAACTCCGGGATCGACCAGCAGACAACCGTCAGAACCGGCCACCACTACCGTGTTCATGCGGCAGAAGCGGCTGGTCGCGGTCCAGCAGCGCTCGCTGATCCGTTCCACCGGGCACCGGCTCAGGCGGGCAGCAACTCGTCGAGCACGTCCGCAACGCCCGATTCGCTACTCGGGGCGGTCACCTCGTCGACGATGCTCAGCAGCTCGGGCACTCCATCGGCGACCGCGACCGAGTAGCCGGCGACCTTCATCATCGGGATGTCGTTGTAGTTGTCGCCGAACGCCACGACCTCGCCGAGCGGAATGTCGATCGCCTCGCACAGCCCGCGCAGCGCGCTGCCCTTGTTGACATGCCTGGCGGTGAACTCCATCAGGAAGTCGGCCGACAGCATCGCCTCCCCCTCGTGAGCGAACTCCGTCCGCATCGCCCGGCAGAGCTTGGTCAACTGCTCCTTGTCGCCGCCCACCAGCAGTTTCACCGGCACGAAGTCGAGAGCGGAGAAGTCGTGCACCTTGACCACGTCCAGATCGTTCGAGTCCGCCTCGAAACGCACCGCGAAGTGATCGGGCTGGTCGCTCAGCAGCCGACGGCCGTGGTGAATCATGACCGCTGCCCCGGCATCGGCGCACATTCGTGCGGCGCGGGCAGCCAGGTCGAGTCCCAGCGGATGACCGAACAGGACTTCCTCGTCCCAGGCCTGTACGGCCAATGCCCCGTTGTATGCGATGAAGTACAGCCCGCCCAGGTCGATGGCGTTGCGCTTCAGCTGCACCTGCAGACCGTGCACGCTTCGTCCGGACGCGACCGCCAGCACCGTGCCCTGCGCCCGCACGCGCTCCAACGCGGCGCGGGTGCGGTCGGGAATCGTCGCACCGAGCGGCACTAGAGTGTCATCCCAATCACTGGCAACCATCGAATAGCTCACGAGTGCGATCTCCTTCCGCAGGCGGCATCGCCTCCTCCATGATCCCAGATTCCCCCGCCGTGAGGCCTTAAGCTCATGGCTGTGGACGTCCCCGAGGCCACCAGCCCAACCCTTCCGGATGTCCTGACCGACTTACGAAGGAGTGCATTCATGACAGATCCAGCGCTCGACGCCGCGACAGCCAAGCTCACCGCCGACGGCGCCGCCTCCTCGGTGATCGCCGCCTTCATCGACCGCTACAACCGGCTGGCCAGCGGTGAGACCGGCTATGTGTATGAAGCCGATCTCGAGCCGCTCACCAATCCGCCGATGCTTGCCGATCAGGAACTCGGTGACGCCGCGACCCAGGCGCTCGCCCAGACTGCGGTGGTGCGCCTCAACGGAGGGCTCGGCACCTCGATGGGGCTGGCCGGACCAAAGTGCCTCATTCCGGTGCGCGATGGGCTGAGCTTCCTCGACATCGTGGTGCGGCAGATCCTCGCGGTGCGCGAAGCCCACGGGGTGCGGCTGCCGCTGCTACTCATGAACAGCTACAACACGTCGGCGGCCTCACTGGCGGCGCTCGAGGCGTATCCCGACCTCGCGGTCGGCTCGCTGCCGCTGGAATTCGTCCAGAGCCGCGAACCCAAACTGCTGGCCGACACCCGGATGCCCGCCAGCTGGCCGGCCAATCCCAACCTCGAATGGTGCCCACCCGGCCACGGCGACTTCTACCCCTCGCTGTATGCCAGCGGCCTGATCACCAGGCTGCTGGACGAGGGCTTCCGCTACCTGTTCGTGGCGAACATCGATAACCTCGGCGCGGTACCCGACCCGCGGCTGGCGGGGTGGTTCGCCGCAAGCGGCGCGCCGTACGCGGCCGAGGTCACCGAACGCACCGAGATGGACCGCAAGGGCGGCCATCTGGCCCACCGGATCTCCGACGGACGCCTGGTGCTGCGCGATACCGCGCAGGTCAGCCCGGGCGAGATGGACTCCTTCGTCGACATCGTCAAACACCCGTGGACGCACACCAACAACCTGTGGCTCGATCTGCAGCAGGTGGTCACGGTGCTGGACGCCAACCAGGGCACGCTCTCACTGCCGTTGATCATCAACAAGAAGACGCTCGACCCTGCCGATGCGACCTCCCCTGCTGTGGTGCAGCTGGAGGGAGCCATCGGTGCTGCGGTCGAGGTCTTCGACGGCGCCCAGGCGATCGGGGTGCCACGCAGCCGCTTCCTGCCGGTCAAGGCGACCGCCGATCTCCTGGTGCTGCGCAGCGACGTCTACGAGTTCACCGATGATGCCCTCCTGGTCGGACGCGAGATCAGCCCGACCGTCCGCCTGGATCCCGACTACTACAAGCTCATCGACGACTTCGAGGAGCGGTTCCCCGATGGCCCGCCCTCACTGGCGCAGGCCCGCTCGCTTCATGTCACCGGGGACTTCACCTTCGGCAAGGACATCGTGGCGCGCGGCGACGCGGTGCTGACGACCGATACCCCGCAGCGCATTCCCGACGGCACGACGATCTAGGGACGCCATCACCGGGGACGAACCCCCAGCCTCGAGGTTCGCTCGGAGCAGAACGGTCGACCGCCGGCCACGCGATTGACATTGCGGCGCACGCTTATGCTCCTTTCGAAGGTGTAAAAGCCTTCATCAGGGTTGTTACTTTCGAGGCAAGACCTGAGACGCTATCGCGCAATAGTCGCGCGGTGCAGTCTCAGGTCTTTTTTTGTTTTCCGGGCAGATTCAAGGAGGAATAGCTGGCTAAGCCTGACTACCAACTGGTAGCCGACCAGGTGCTTGCCGGCGTTGGCGGAACCGAGAACGTCGCCAGTGCCTCCCATTGCATCACGCGGCTTCGGCTCAAGCTCAAGGACGTCAGCAAGGCCGACAAGGCCAAGATCGAGTCGATCAACGGAGTCTTGTCGGTCGTCGAAGCAGGCGGGCAGTATCAGGTGGTCATCGGTGATGAGGTACCGGTGGTCTACGACTACTTCACCAAGGCCGCCGGTATCTCGGGCAGCGGCGAGGTTCCGCCCGATGATGATGCTCCCAAGGGCAATCTGCTCGACCGGTTCATCGAGTTGATTTCGTCCATCTTCTTGCCGATCCTGTGGCCGCTGGCCGGTATTGCGCTGCTCAAGGCCTTCTTGTCGATGGCGGCGCAATTCGGCTGGATAGACACCGCGGCCAGCACCTACGCGATCCTCAATGCCACCGCGGATTCGGTCTTCTATTTCCTGCCGATGTTCCTCGCCATCACCGCGGCCAAGCGTTTCAAGGCCAACCAGTTCACCTCGTTGGCCATCGCGGGCGCGCTGGTCTACCCCACGATCGTGGCCCTCACCGCGAGCGCCGACCCCGTGACCTTCTTCGGCATCCCGGTCGTCATGATGTACTACACCTCATCGGTCATCCCGATCATCTTCGCGGTGTGGATCCAAGGGCATCTGGAGCGGATACTGACCAAGGCTTTGCCGGCCATGATCCGCAACTTCACCGTCCCGTTGATCACCGTGCTGGTGATGGTGCCGCTCACGCTCATCGTTGTCGGACCCATCACCACGGTGGTCGCCAGCGGTATTTCGGCCGGTGTTCAGTTCCTCTTCGTCCACGCCCCGTGGGCTGCCGGCGCGATCGTCGGTGGCCTGTGGCAGGTGCTGGTGATCTTCGGTCTGCACTGGGGTCTGGTTCCGGTGATCATCAATGACCTCGGCACCCTCGGTTACTCCCTGCTGGCCGGCCCGCTGCCGCCGGCCGTGCTCGCCCAGGCCGCGGCGGCCGTTGCGGTCGCCATCCGGACGAAGTCGAAGGCCCGCCGTGAGGTTGCTCTGCCGGGCGCCGCTTCGGGCTTCCTCGCCGGTGTGACCGAGCCGATCATCTACGGTGTCAATCTCCCGATGCGACGGCCGTTCTACTTCGGTCTGGCCGGTGGCGCCGTGGGCGGCATGATTGCCGCGATCGGCGGCTCCGCCACCACGACATTCGTCGTCCCCTCGCTGCTGTCGCTGCCTGCCTACCTGGGCCAGGGAAGCTTCGTCATGCAACTGCTCGGCATCGCAGCCGCCGTGACCATCGCCTTCGTGCTGACGCTCCTGTTCGGTGTGACCAGCCAGAACGACTCCCCCGACGCCGGCCCCGACGAGGCCCTTCCGGTCGAGGAAGCCGAGACCGAAGAAGCCTCGGCGCGCGCGCTGACCGGCATCTCCCGCAGCATCGTCAGCCCGGTCAACGGCCGGCTGATCGCTTTGGCCGATGTTCCGGACAAGGTCTTCGCCTCCGGCGCGCTCGGCGCGGGCGTCGGCATCGTGCCTTCCGACGGCCATTTCGTGGCGCCGATCGCGGGCACTGTGGTGACCGTCTTCCCGACCGGTCACGCCTACGGCATCAAGTCGGACGACGGCATCGACCTGCTCGTCCACATCGGCATCGACACGGTCGCGATGAAGGGCGACGGCTTCACCTCCGAGGTGACCAAGGGACAGCGGGTGAACGCCGGCGATGCGCTGGCCACGGCGGATCTGGCGAAGATCTCCGAGGCCGGGTTCGACCCGACGACCATCGTGGTGGTGACCAACACGAAGTCGCTCGGCGCCATCACGTCCGAGCAGCCCGGTCAGGTTGCCGCCGGCGATGCCGTGCTGGCCGTGGAGGCCTGAGTCCGATGTGCTGCTGCGAACTCTCCGCGCTTCCCGAGGGCTGCTTGCGGGCGCGGAGCGTTCGGCGATCGATTAATCTGGCGACAGTCTGACAAGGGACATCGCATGGAGATCCGCAAGGTACTGAACAACAATGTTGTTCTTGCCACCGACTCGGATGGTTCTCAGGTCATCCTCACCGGGCGAGGCCTCGGCTTCCAGAAGTCGGCCGGCCAGCAGGTGGACGCGTCCAAGATCGTCCAGATCTTCACTCCCACGAGCCGTGAGGACTACGTGACGCTGCGTGACTTCCTGGTCGACATCTCACCAGAGTATGTCGGATTGGCACGCATGATCGTGGACGCCGCTGAGGCTGCCTGGCAGACCACCTTTCCGCAGGCCCTCATCGTCGCGCTGGCCGATCACCTGGTCTTCGCCGTCAAGCGCGCGGAGACCGGGACGGTCACCGCGCACCCGTTGAAGGCCGAGGTCTCGCACCTGTTCCCCAACGAATACCAACTCGCACAGCGCTCGGTGGCGATGGCCCGCGAACAGGGTCACCTGCCACTCAGCGACGAGGACGCGGTGGCGATCACTCTGCATTTCGTGAATGCGCTTGCCTTCGCCACCAGCGACCTGTCGAAGACCTTCGCGATGACCGAGATCCTCGCACAGGTCTTCGACGTGCTCGAATCGGCCTACGACCGCGACTTTGCGACCGAGGACGTGAACACCGCCCGCTTCATCACCCATCTACGTTATTTCTTCGCCCGCGCCGCCAGCGGACAGCAACTGTCGGAACAGCCGCACGCGTTCAACACCAGCGTCCGCGACTCGTTCCCCGAGGCAGCCCAAGCGGCGCAGAAGGTTCGCGCGGTGCTGGAACTGAGGCTCGGCACCACGCTGACCGAAGACGAAGCCACATATCTCATCCTGCATATTGCCCGGCTCACCGGGAATCTGAGAAAGGACCCCAGATGACCCCGACCACGCTCACCGCCCAGCCGTTCCCCGAAGGATTCCTGTGGGGCGGCGCGACCGCCGCCAACCAGTTGGAGGGCGCCTGGAACGTCGACGGCAAGGGCCCGTCCATCCAGGACGTGATGCCGCACGGCATCATGACCCCGCCCACCGATGAACCGACCCCCGACAACCTCAAACTCGAGGGCATCGATTTCTACCATCGCTATCGCGACGACATCGCGCTGTTCGCCGAGATGGGCTTCACGGTCTTCCGCTTCTCGATCGCCTGGAGCCGCATCTTCCCGCAGGGGGACGAGACCGAGCCCAACGAGGCCGGTCTGGCGTTCTACGACCGGGTGCTCGACGAGTGCGAGAAGCACGGCATGGAGCCGCTGGTGACCATCTCCCACTACGAGACCCCGCTGCATCTGGCCAAGGCCTACGACGGCTGGACGAATCGCAAGCTGATCGGCTGCTACGAGCGCTATGCCCGCACCCTGTTCGAGCGCTATGGCCAGCGGGTGAAGTATTGGCTGACGTTCAATGAGATCAACTCGGTGCTGCATGCGCCCCTGATGTCCGGTGGTATCTGGACTCCCAAGGAGCAGCTGACCAAGACTCAGCTGTATCAGGCGATTCACAACGAGTTGGTGGCCTCGGCGTCGGCTACGAAGATCGCGCGTGAGGTGGCCCCGCAGGCGAAGATCGGCTGCATGATCTTGGCGATGCCGACCTACCCGCTGACCCCCGATCCGGACGATGTCTGGGCTGCCCGGCTGGCCGAACACGACAGCTACGCCTTCGGGGACATCCACGTCCGCGGCGCCTATCCCGGCTACTACCTGCGCAAGCTGCGCGAGGAAGGGATCGAACTCGAGATCACCGATGCCGACCGGGAGGTCCTGACCAACACCGTCGACTTCGTCTCGTTCAGCTACTACATGAGCGTCTGCGAGACCGCCGACCCCGCCAAGAGGATCGTCGGCGAGGGCAACCTGCTGGGCGGTGCGAAGAATCCCACGCTGCCGGTGTCGGAATGGGGCTGGGCGATCGACCCGGTCGGCCTTCGGATCGTCCTCAATGACTTCTGGGAGCGCTGGCAGCTGCCGTTGTTCATCGTGGAGAACGGGCTGGGCGCGGCCGATGTGTTGACCGAGATCGACGGCGTTCCGACGGTGGACGACGGTTATCGCACGGCCTATCTACGCGAGCATCTGGTGCAGGTACGCGAGGCGATCGCCGATGGCGTGGACCTGCTCGGCTACACCTGGTGGGGCCCGATCGACCTGGTCAGCGCGTCCACGGCGCAGCTGTCGAAGCGCTACGGATTCATCTACGTCGACCGCAACGACGATGGCTCCGGCACTTTGGAGCGGTACCGCAAGAAGTCGTTCTACGACTACCAGGAGATCATCGCGTCCAACGGAGCCTGCCTCTAGGCCCAACCGCGGCTCTCTAGGCTCAACCGCGGCCGTGGTGCCGGGGCCCGCCTCACGGACCCGGCACGGCAGTCGCCGAGACCAGTGCCAGCTACCGGGACCCCGGGGCTGGCGCTGGTCTCGCGCCGATGTGTGGGCGACGAGCGCCCGAGGTCAGAGCAGCGTGTCGATCGGCTGATGATCCATGTCGTCGAAGCTCTTGTTCTCGCCGGCCATCGCCCAGATGAAGCTGTAGGCCTGAGTGCCGACACCGGAGTGGATCGACCAGCTCGGCGAGATGATGGCCTCATTGTTGGCGACGATCAGGTGGCGGGTCTCGTTCGGGTCACCCATCAGGTGCACCACGCGAGCATCGTCGGGAACGTCGAGATACAGATAGCACTCGGTGCGGCGATCGTGGGTGTGGGCGGGCATGGTGTTCCACATGCTGCCGGAGTGCAGCTGGGTCAGGCCCATGACGATCTGGCACGACTGGATGCCGTCCTCGTGGATATAGCGGTTCAGGGTGCGGCGATTGGCGTGCTCCTGATCGCCCAGCTCGCGGATGTCACCCTGACCCGGCAGCACCGACGCGGTCGGATAGCTGGTGTGCGCCGGCGCA
This sequence comes from Propionibacterium sp., assembly GCA_012517405.1. Taxonomy (GTDB): domain Bacteria; phylum Actinomycetota; class Actinomycetes; order Propionibacteriales; family Propionibacteriaceae; genus Brooklawnia; species Brooklawnia propionicigenes. Next base: position 78,525 of record JAAYVB010000013.1, on the reverse strand, counting down.
CTGAAGAAGTAGAAGAGCGCCTTCTCGTCATGCTCGGAGGCGAAGCTGATGTCGCGGACACCGCGTCCGATGTACAGGCAGCCGCCCTTGGGCAGTTCGTGCCGGTCGCCGTCGGTGGTGACCACGCCGGTGCCACGAATGACGAACACGCCCATTTCGCGGCCCTGCAAGAAGTAGTCGGCCCGCACTTCCTCGGGGGCCTGCAGCCACAGCGGCTCGTCGATCGGGGCGGCGCCGCCCAGAATCACGCGATCCTCATGACTGTGAACCAAGATGATCTCGTCGTCGACGAACAGATTCGGGACGAGGAAGTTGGCTCGCAGTTCCTCGGTGTTCATGCGGGACGTTTCGGCCATGCTGACCGAATGACGGTTCTCCATGTTGTCGAAGCCTTTCGTTGCTCTGCACCCGACAGTAACCCGGCCGCAGAGACGGCCACCAGCTTGTTGCCAAGATGCCGGACGGGTCTGCTCGTCCGAGATTCGCTCGGGTGGCCTCGGCTACGCCACCGGCACTACCCCAGCCAGGCTCTCACCAGCTCCGCAGTTCGGGCGGTGACCTCCTCGGCGCTGCGTCCGGCCTTGTAGAGCGAACTTCCGAAACCTGCTCCGGCCGCACCGGCCGCCGCCCACTCGCCCACCGTCGAGGCATCCATGCCACCGACCGGCAGCATCGAGATGGCGGCGGGCAATACGTCGCGCCACGCCTTCATGGTCGTCACGCCCAGCACATTGGCCGGGAAGAGCTTCAGATGGCGTGCCCCCGCGTTGATCGCCGTGAAGGCCTCACTGACCGTCGCTACGCCCGGAAAAGGAGTCATGCCCAGATCTACCGCGCGCGCGATGACCGACGGCTCGCAGTTGGGAGACACGATGATCTGCGCCCCGGCCCGGCGGCAGGCGACCACATCGTCGGGAGTCAGCACCGTACCGGCGCCGACCGTCGCGCGATCTCCCAGTTGCTCCCGCAAGATGGCGATCGATGCGAGCGGGGACGGCGAGTTGAGCGGTACCTCCAGCGTCGTGATGCCACCGGCCAGCACCGCCTCACCGATCTCGGCGGCCTCGTCCGGACGCAGCCCGCGCAGAATCGCGATCAGACCCTCAGTACCCATTGCTTCTCCTCGTTTGTGCCGGCCGTTGCTGCCGCCGCTCTTCGCTACTCGCCGACCAGCCCTGCGCCCACCGCCGAGCGCCAGAGGCCGCGAATGGTCACGTCGTCGGGTGCCAGTGTCGCGCTCACCCCGTGCCGAGCCAGCGCGCGCTGGTAGCGCTCGGTCAGTTCCGCACCCCCAACCAGGACGATCGGCATGGACGCCAGGTCGAGCTTCGCCGCCCGGTCGGCAACCTCGGAGCCGATCAACAATCCGGAGATCGCATCACGTACCTGGGATGCGGGCAGCTGGGCGTCCAGCACGGAACTGCGGATCACGAATGCCGCGAACGCCAACGCGTCGGTGTGCCCGGCCCGGTCCAGGCCCCAGTCGAATCCGGTCCGCCAATCCTGTCCGGGTTCGGGCGGGGCGCCCGCGCGTCCGACCATCGACCGGTCGGCCAGCAACGCGAAGAGCTCGCCGGACATCGCGGTGTCGAAGTCGAGCAGCACGCCGTCGCGCACCTGGGCCCACTTGGTGTGGGTACCCGGCATCACGACCAGCGTCGTCCGGCCTGCCGCCAGCTCCGGCACCAAGCCGGCGAGCTGGGTCTCCTCGCCGCGGATCACATCGGCGTTCGGACGGCTTTTCTTCACCCCGGCGATGATCGGCAACGCTCCGAAATCGGTATCCACCGTAGTCATACCGCCATCGCCGGCCAGGGGTGTCGGCAAGGATCGGTAGCTTGCCTCGCGCCAGCCCTGCGCAGCACCCACCATGCCGCAGGCGATCATCGGCAGCCCCGGGCTCGCCTGCTGCCAGTCGGCCACGAGGGTGCGCAGGATCGCATTGAAGGCTGCGTCCCGGTCGGGATCATCGGGTGAAACCGACAAGATGCCGTCACCGGCCCGCTGATCCAGCAGCTGCGGCGCACCGGTTCCGGGAGCCAGCAGATAGCTACGGGCATGCGTGGTGCCCCAGTCCAACCCGATCAGACGCGCGGCTTCAATGGCATTCGTCATGGTTCCCAGCCAACCGCCTTGCACCGGCGCTGTCAAAGCCGGCGCCGGCCCACCGGGGCGGTTGGGCTGGTTCGATCAACGGTCAGACCGTAGGATTGGCTTCCGAACACGATATAGCGACCCGAAGGAGGCGCGATGGCTGAACACACTCCCGAACAAATGCCCGGCGAGCAGCCGACCGCCACCGATAAACCCGAGAAGTTGCCGCTGCTGCATTTCTTCGGACATAACACCTCGACCAAGGAGTCCAGCGGCGGATTCGTCGGGGCGTTGATCGTCGGCTCCATCGCGCTGGCCGTGGCCTCGATGACGTTGGTCATTGCCATCGGCCGCGCACCGCAGTTGCACGATGCCCAGCAGGTCGCCGCAACGGTCGAAACGCAACTCCAAGCCCCGGCCCCGTCCACCAGCTATGCCTCGCCGACGCCGACAGGCACACGCTGGACACCGGAGCCGATCATCATCGGCGTCCCGCAGATGGGCAGTCCCGAACCGGAGACCCCGACGGCCACGCCTTCGGACGATGAGGACAGCGAGCGTCCTCAGCCGAGCGAAGGATCCACCGAGTCACGGGCGAGCGCGAATCCGTGGGCTCAGGGCAGCTGGGGAGACTTCACCTCCCGGCCCGGAAACGGATCGGGCAACAACGGCCGGTAACCAACACCGGTCGCTGACCACGGCCGGTGATGCGCGCCCCGCAGCCGATGGCGGGTAGCCGGCCCAAGCCGACTACCTGGTGATCCGGTCGGCTACTTGGTCTGTTCGGGACGTTCGCGCGGGGCCTGCTCGGTGGGACCGGGCTGCGGCTCACGGGCATCTGCGACGTGCTTGTCGGTGGTCGTCGCGCGGAGATCTGCGCCGGCATCCAGGCCTGCTTCGAGCCTGCGGGCCTCGGCATACCGGGCCTTGAACGTCTTGTCGGGCAGCGCGATCCCCATCCCGAGCAGCAGACCAGCGACCAGGCCGAGGGCGGCGGCAATCATCACCCAGTTGCGAGGGTTGGCGAAGCCAGCACTGCGGTTGGCGATGGCCACAGCATGCAGCTGGTTGATCTGGACGACGTTGTACACCATCAAGGCCACGAAGGCGATACCAGCCACACTGCCCAGAACGAGCATCAGGTTCTTCGAAAACCGCATCATGGCAATGACACTACCCCGGCGAGGCGTTCACTCGCCGGGGTAGTGACAACGTGATCGAGCGCCGTCGGAGGCCAGGCCGAAATCGGACGACCGGCCTAGCCGGGCTCGGACTAGGTCTTACAGGCAGTCGCTCTCGATGCGCTCCAGCGCCGCCGACCAGCGGTCGAGGGCCCAGCCCCGGTCGATATCGGAGCTCAGGTTCGAATGCTCGATCTCGATCGTGGTGGCGTTGTCACTGGCAGGCTTGAGGTTCACCGCCACCACTGACGGCGTTTTGGCGGCATTTGAACGATACGAGAAGCGGATCTGTTCCAGTGGGTGGAAGCTTCGAATGACACCCTCGCGTCCGTTGTGTGAGTGCCAGGTGTGTCCTTTGGAGCCCAGCTTGGCGCCCGGGCCCAACAGCGCCTCGGCTCCATCATCGGTCATGAGTACATCCCAGACGACCTTGACAGGTTGCTTCACGGTCCGGCTCACGACCACCGTCGAACCCTCGGTCTCGGCAGTGACCTCACTTGTCTGTTCCATGGGCTTCTCACTTCTTCGTTGAGTTGTGATCCCCCGTACGCCTTGGTTCGGGTTGGCTGCCACCTTAGTGCCACAGCACCCCTCGTGGGTAGGTATCAGACGATTGATCACAGCCGATCTTCAGCCACCCGCGGGGCCTTGGGTGACCTCCGGTAGGGACTCACGCTCGGCTCCCCGGCGAGCCAGAATCGCAGCGGCCAGTCGACGGCTTTGGTGATCCCGGTGCGCGGGCCCTTCAGTACGTTCCGGCTAGGGGTATCGCTGGGCTCCAGGACGAAATCGTCGCCCAGCCGGGCACCGTCGTCGGTGAGCTTCAGTCCGAGCACGGTGCCCAGGTTTCCCGGACCGCTGGCCAACCGGTGATCGGGACGCACCACGTCATCAGCATCCCATCCCCTGCGCTGCCGGGCGAGGTCTCGTCCCGCCACCAGCTCGCCGGCGCGCAGCAGCACCGCGGAGGCCGATCCCGCCGGCGAACAGACCAGGTTCGCCGCCCGGTGGACGCCGTAGCTGAGGTAGACATACAGGCAGCCGGGGGCGCCGAACATGGTCACCGCTCGCCCGCGGGGACCGCGGTAGGCGTGCGAGGCCGGATCGTCCGGGCCCAGATATGCCTCGACCTCGGTGAGCCGCAATCCCACCGGGCCACGCCACAAGATCGAGCCCAACACCAGCGGGGCCACCTCGTCGGCGCGGCGGTTGAAGTCGATTGAGCACATGTGGCCACGGTAGCCTGCACTATGTGACGGCATGCAGGTTCATTGGCGCGACAGCCCTCGCGCTGGCGGCGATGCTCGCGCTGTCGTCATGCGCGGCGACGCTGCCGGCACAGACCACGTCCCGCTCGCCGTCTCCCTCGATGTCGGCCACGCCGTCCGCCTCGGCCATCCCCGCCAGCCACGATCTGTTCGCGCCGGGGCTGGCTCAACAGGTGGTCTCCGAGCTCGTGACGGCTGCTGCCGGCAAGCCCGTCGTCCGGGTGGTGATCAATCGCACCCAGGCGCGACTGACCTACATCGGCGACGGCGACCGGCCCCGTTCCATGGTCTGGCTGGCCGGTGTGATCACACCCAGCGATGACGGCACCGATCTCGTGGCGGCTACCAGCTTCGACCCGAATACCTTCAATCTTTCGGATGTGGCGAGCCTGTTCACCATCGCGGCCCAGGTGTCAGGGTCGGCCGAACGGCAGGAACTGCAGATCAATGAGTACGACCACCGGCAGATCCTGATGACCGTCACCACCAGTCCCGAATCCTCGACGGTTTTCTTCGACCGGGACGGTAACCCGATTCCGCGACTCGATCTCACCGTCGACAAGGACCTGGCCATCGGGCTGAACGACGTCTATTACCACCGACGCTTTGTGCTGACGGTCAGCGTGACCGTGGACAGCGCCGATGTCATGAGCAGTGCCGACCAGGTGTGGGTCGATGTACTGGACACGCCTGGCGTGGTCGAGCGGCGCATCCGGACCGCCACCGTGCCGATGTTCATCACCCAACGCCGCGAGACACCCTCGACCCTGCCGTTCGATCAGACAGTGATCGACCCAGCGGTGATCGGCCAGCTGATCCGCACCGCGCCGCTGCTGCTCGAGCAGCCCGATGTGACCACCGTGACGGTCACCGTCAACCAACCTGCCGACGCCGACCAGCCACGAATCACCGTTGAATCCGGCGGTTCCAAGGTGGTCACCGATCTGATGGGCAACAAGATCGAGAATCCCTGAGATTGCTGGCCATGGAATGATTGATGCATGAGGATCGTGGGAGTACTGGCACCGGGCGCCAGCATCTCAGTGGATGCGGTCCTGGCCCATGGTGAAGATCCCCGCATGATGTTGTGGCGGCATGGTTTCTTGATGACCCATCCGCTGAGCACTCATCTGGACGATCAGGGCATCGTGCTGACTACCCAGGTCAGGCCGCGAGCGAACAACTCTCGTCCACCCCGGGTCAAGTCGCGGGGGTTGGATCCCAGCCTGACGATCGCCCAGGACGAGAAGCCGGTGCCGCATCAGCGCGTAGCCGCCTACGCCATCGTCCGATCGCAGCGTGGGGTGCTGGGCACGCAATGCTCCGACCGGACGGCGATCCCCGGACTCTGGCAGCTGCCCGGTGGCGGCCTGGAGCAGGGCGAGACCCCCAGTGAAGGCGTGATGCGCGAGATCATGGAGGAGAGTTCGCAGCGGGTTCGTATCAGCAGGCTGATCGACGTCCAGTCCGACCACTGGATCGGACGCTCCCCCTCCGGCGTGCTCGAGGACTTCCAGGCGCTGCGCATCATCTACACCGCGGTCTGCGCCGACCCGACCGACCCGCTCGTCCTCGACGTCGGCGGCACCACGATGGCCGCCAGTTGGGTGCCGGTGCCGCGCTGGCGCTCGCTTCCCTGGACGTCCGGCGCCCGCTCCCTGCTGGACCGCCACCTCAATCACATCCGGCTCCGCTGAGTTCGCTCGGCGAGCGAACTGCACGGACGGCGAGCGCATGGGGCCGACGACGAACCGGGCAGGACGACGAGCGGGCAAAAAGAGAACACCGGCCCGGGGGTGACTCCGGGCCGGTGCACAACCTACTCGCGGTGCGGCAACCCCTACGGCACCGCGACTGTTCTTTACCTGCGATGTTTCCCGACTGCTAGTTGCGGAAGAAGCTCAGAATGCGCAGCAGCGTGGTGTAGAGCCAGACCATGGTAACGAGCAGGCCGAACGCGCCGCGCCAGGATTCGGATTCGGGAGCACCGCCGCGGACGCCCACCTCGATGGCCTCGAAGTCCATGAGCAGGCTGGCCGCTGCCAGCACCACGCCGAGCCCCGCGGACAGCCACGACAGCGGCCCTGCGTTGGCGCCGATGGTGGCCCAGCCGAGGTTCACACCGGCGAAGATCAGGATCAGATTCAGCAGTGACATCACGGCGTACGCGATGATCGATACGACCACGATCTGAGCCAGTCGTCCACGTACCCGGGCCCCCAGGAACTTGTAGGCGCCCAGCACCACGAACGCAGCCACGAAGGTTCCGATCACCGCCTGCACGACGATGCCCGGATACATGTACTCGAAGATCTTGCTCCAGGCGCCGAGCATCAGGCCTTCGACGACCGCATACGCGAAGACGCCGGGAACCGACACGTTCTTGCGCATCGAGACGATCCAGACCGTCACGAAGGCGACGAGCGAACCGATGATCGCGACCGGGTAGAGCAGCGAGACCGGCAGCAGCAGCCACGTGACGCCACCGGCTGCGATCATGATCAGCAGAAGGATTGCGGTCTTGGTGATGACGTCGTCGATGGTCATCCGGCCGGTGGCCTGCTGCGGCTGCGGGGTGTATCCGTGTGCCGTTTGGTATCCGTAGACGTCAGTCTGGCCGGAGCCGCCCTGCTGATTCGGGTTGTAATACGTAAACGCATTCCGGCCCGTCAAAACGGGATTGTTACTGCGCACCGGACTCCTCCTGGTCGTTTGCGGCCCCGCTGATCGCGGCACCTCAGACATCCTATTAGAGGTAAGCCCGCTAACCAATGAGGGATTTCCCGGGCACCGGCGGTATCGCTGTCAGCCCACGGTGCAAGCCTTACACTCGGGATTATGTCGACGCAGACGATGATGGACGCCGAGGCGTTTCGCTCGGTGCGCAAGCCGATCCCCAGCCGCGCCGAATCGCGGGCATACGGCAAGAGCCTGCGAGTGAAGGTACCCCGCGCCACCCTCGGCTACTGGAGTCCCGCTGACAATCGCCCCGACCCGATCGAGCAGATCATGGAGGCGCATCTGGGACGCATCCCCCGGCTGATCGCGGTGCGGGTTGCCCGGATGGCGGCCTCGCCCTACGGCTTCCTGCGCGGTGCCGCCAACGTCTGCGCGAGCGACTGCGCGTCCCTGCCTGCGACCGGTATCAGCGCGATCATCTGCGGCGACTGCCACCTGGGCAACTTCGGCTTCTACCGTTCGCCCGAGGGCGAGCTGGTGCTCGACCTCAACGACTTCGACGAAGCCCATCCGGGCTTGTGGGAATGGGACATGCGGCGGCTGGTCGCGAGTGTCTACGTGGCCGGCCGGCAGAACCAGATGAGCGAGCAGCAGTGCAGCGACGCGGTGAAGGCCTGCGTCAGCGCCTATCGCGATGAACTGACACATCTGGCCCAGGTGCCGCTGCTGTCCCGAAGCTTCCTGCGGGTTGATCTGAACCGGCTCAATGAGACGGTCATCGAGCCGTCACTGCGCAATCAGGTGGTGCGGGCGGCAGCCAAGGCGAAGCAGCGCACCAGCGACCGTGCACTGCCGAAGCTGACCACCAGCGAGGGAGGGGCGCTGGAGATCAGGCCGGACGGCGCGCTGCTGACCCGCGTCTCGGATGCCCGTTTCGAGCAGATCACCCAGGCTCTGGACGATTACCTCGGCACGCTGCCGTTGCAGTGGCGGCGCGTCATCGGTGGTTACCGGCTGGTCGACTGCGCCCACAAGGTCGTCGGGGTCGGTTCGGTCGGATTGCGGGCCTTCATCGCCTTGCTGGAGGGCTCGGCGCCCGACGATCTGCTGTTCCTGCAACTCAAGCAGGCGCAGCGCTCGGTGCTGGCACGCTTCACCCACGGCTCGCACGCCTGGCATCATCACCAGGGCCAACGCGTCGTCGAGTATCAGCAGGCGCTGCAAACGGTCAGTGACCCGCTGCTCGGCTGGGCGACGCTGCCGGCATTCGCCGAACCGAGCACGGCCACCTATCTGGGGCCGTTCACCGAGATGCCGGGCTCGCCGGCGCTGCAGGTCTACGTCCGCCAGTACCGGAACATGAAGGGCGCGGTCATCATCGACGGGCTCGGCGCCGAAGCCGTAGCCGATTACGCGCGGGTGCTCGGGTTGCTGCTGGCCAAGAGCCATGCCCGCACCTCCGGTGCGTCGCGAATCGCGGGCTATCTCGGCAATTCGGACGCCGCCGCGGAGGCATTCGCAAACTTCGCTAGGGCATATGCCGATCAGACCGAGGCAGATCACGCAGCCCTGCTGCGTGCGGTGCAGGCTGGCAGGCTGCCCATCGACGAGTCGGCCGACGCGAAGTAGCCCCGGCGGCGGGCAGTCACAACGAGAAGCCGCCCCGGCGGCGAGCAGTCACGACGAGAAGCAGCCCCGGCGGCGGGCGTCGCTATTAGGCTCGCACCATGACTTCTTCTCTTGTGCTGGTGGGCAACTCCAAGGATGGCACGATCACCACGTTTGACCTGAGCGGCGATGAGCTCACCCCGCTCGCCGTCAGCGAGGTCGGCGCTCCCGGACTGCCGCTGGCCGTCGACCCCGCACGCGACCTGGTCTTCGCCGGAACGAGCGACCCGTTCGGCGTTGTCGTCCTGCAGCTGCACCGTTCGTCGGGCCGCACGACGGTGATCGGGCGCACCGACGCTCCCGGGTCACCGGTCTATCTGAAGCTGAGCGCCGACGGCTCCCGGCTGTTCTGGGCGTCCTACCACCAAGGTGTCGGAGGTGTCTTCGCCGTCGCCGATGACGGCTCGCTGTCGCCGGTGGGCGAGACGATCAGCTACCCGAACCTGCACAGCGTCGTGGTAAGCGCCGACGGCGCCTTCGCCTACTACGTGTCGCTGCACGACGACCTGATCGCCCAGTACGCGGTTTCCGCCGACGAGGGGCTTCGTCCGCTGGATCCGCCGACTGTGGCTGCACCGGCCGGCAGCGGTCCACGGCATCTCATCTTCTCGTCCGACCAGAGCTCGGTCTATGTGAACACCGAGTACTCGGGCGAGGTGCTGCATTACCGGCGCGACGCCGAATCCGGACAGTTGACGTTCGTCTCCGCGCAGACCTGCATTCCGACCGATCGCGGGCTCAAGCACAGCCGTTTCGGGGCGGATCCTCGCGCCGAGCAGCTGATCTGGGGCGCCGATCTGCACCTGGACGCGTCCGAGACCCGGCTCTACTGCTCCGAGCGCACCCGGGCGACGATCACGGCCCTCGATATCGCGAGCAACGGCGTGCTCGGCGGGGTCACTGCCCATTCCGATGTGGTGGCCCAGCCGCGCGGTTTCGCGGTGCTGCCCAATGGAGACCTGCTGGTGGCGTCCGAACTCGATCGGGTCGTCGGCCAGTATCGTCCGGACGCCGACTCGGCGCTGACGCTGATCGAGACCTTCCCGGCCGGGCTGGGGGCCTACTGGATCGAGGTCATCGAGCGCTGACCGGGGCTGGTGCCGGCCAGGGCGCCGGCCAGCTGTGCTACCACAAAGGTCGGTCTATCGAGGTGCCAAGATCTCGCCACTGCCCCGTTCAATGAACTCAGTGGGCACAATTATGTGTTCGGGTGCCAGGACGCCACCGTCCAGCCTGGAGAACATCCGCTCGGCAGCCACACGTCCTAGCTTCCGAGGATCCTGCCTGATCACCGTGACGCCGGGATCGAGCAGATCAGCAAGCTCAAGGTCATCGAAACCGATCAGTGCAATGCGATGTTGCATGCCCCGGCTGTGTAAGGCGTGCAGCGCGCCGACAGTGATCAGGTTCTGCCCCCCGAATACGGCCGTCGGCGGTTGATCGCTGTCCAGAAGTGCGCCGAGAGCCTCCTGGGCTTCCCGGGCACTGGACAACCCGAAGATCACCGTCGCCTCACCGGTCGGGACACCTGCCTCACCGAACGCATCAAGGAATCCTTGGTGTCGCTCGGCCGAAGTGCGGATAGTGGAGCGCTCTCCAAGAAATGCGATCCGCCGATGCCCGCGGGCGATCAGAGATCGGGTGGCCAAGGCCGCTGCCTCACGATTGTCGCTGGTGACGGCGTCGACCGAAAGACCGAGCGGCCGGCGGTCGATGAAGACCATGGGCATTCCGCGGATCAGCGTGGTACTCAGATAACTCACATCGGTGGACGTGGTGGATAAAATGATGCCGTCGAGACGCCGCCGGATGAAGTCTTCCACTGCGCTCTTTTCTTGCACGGGATCCTCATGCAGGCTCACGGCGAGCACCGCCACCCCGCGCGCCCGAGCGACGTCCTCCACTCCGCGGTGAACTTCGCCGGCGAACGGGTTATCCACACTGCTGACCAGCAAGCCGAGCGTCAGGGTCCGGCCGCCAGCCCGGCGCAGGCTGCCTGCTCGCATATCCACGTGGTAATCGAGTGCTCGAATGGCATCCCAGACCCTAGCCGCCGTCTCCGGCGCAACCCGAGGTTCGTCATTGATCACCCGAGAGACGGTCTTGGCGCCTACCCCGGCCAACGCCGCGACTTGCTTCATAGTCGCAGCCCGTCGTGGAGCCGCGGGGTCAGCGTCGCGAGGTACTGACGTCACCATCTCAATCTCCTTTCGCCCCTTGACAGGCCAATAGCATCAGCCTAGCCTTGCACGCAGAAGTGACACCGATGTCATAGGTGAGACCCGGGCACTACGACGATGGCAGTACCCCGGTTTCTGCTGCCCGAACCATGACGTCGACGTCCGGATCGGAGGGAATGTGAAACCTGAAGAGTTGCGCCTGCGAATGGAGGGTATTTCCAAATCCTTCCCCGGCGTGCAGGCGCTGAAGAGCGCCCGATTCGAACTGCGCGCCGGCGAGGTGCACGCGCTCGTCGGCGAGAACGGGGCCGGGAAATCCACGCTGGTCAAGATCATGACCGGCATCTACCCAGATTATGGCGGGACCTACGAATACCAGGGCAAACCAGTCGCCTTCCGGTCGATCGGGGATGCTCAGCGGGCGGGCATCTCGATCGTCCACCAAGAACTGAACATGATGAGCGACCTCACGGTGGCCCAGAACATCTTCATCGGCCGGGAATCGTCGTCATTCCGTATCTCGGACCGTGATCTCAACCGGCGAGCCCAGGCACTGATCGACGAGTTCGAGATCGGTGTTGACCCCCGAACCCTGCTACGAGATCTCAGTGTCGGCAAGGCACAGATGGTCGAGATCGCGCGGGCAATGTCGTTCGCCGAAACCCAGGTACTCATCCTCGACGAACCGAGTGCGGCGCTGTCAGAAGGCGAGACCATCGAACTGCTGGCCAAAGTCGATCAGATGCGCGCGCGGGGCGTCTCGGTCGTTTACATCTCGCATCGGATGAACGAGATCATGCAGGTTGCCGACCGTGTCACCGTGCTGCGCGATGGCGACTATGTCGACACCCTCAAGACGGCCTCGTGCACGGTCGATGACATCATCAAGCGAATGGTCGGCCGCGAGATCGACAACTCGCAGAAGCAGTCCAGTGACGTACCCGCGGACGCAGAGGTCGTGCTGCGCGCCCGAGGGCTGACCTCGTCGGCAGTGAGAGACGTTTCGTTTGAGCTACGCAGGGGCGAAATCCTCGGCTTCGCTGGGCTGGTCGGTGCTGGGCGCACCGAAACGATGCAGATACTCTGCGGAGCGGACCCCTGGGGCACCGGCGAGATCGAGGTACACGGCATGCCGATGCACTTCACCCACCCCAAGCAGGCGATCAGCGCCGGCATCGCCTACCTGTCAGAAGACCGGAAACGCTACGGGCTGGTACTGAACCTATCGGTCACCGATAACACCGTGCTTGCCTCCTATGACAAGTTGTCGACCGGATGGGTCGTGCGACAAGCCGAATGCCGCAAAGCGGCAGAACGTTACGTCGCAGCGCTACGCACCAAGACACCTAGCGTGAACCAGATCGTCAAGAATCTCTCAGGCGGCAATCAGCAGAAGGTGGTGCTCGCCAAGTGGCTGTTGCGCGATGTCGAGATTCTCATCTTCGATGAGCCCACCCGCGGCATCGACATCGGTGCACGGGCCGAGATCTACGACATGATGCGCGGGCTCATCGCCGAAGGAAAGTCAATCATCTTGGTCTCCTCGGACCTCACCGAGATACTCCATCTCTCCGACCGGGTCATCGTCATGTGCGAAGGCCGGGTAACCGGCGAACTCGATATCGCCGATGCCACCCAGCTCAAGGTCATGGAGCTCGCCACTCAGCATCAAGCGAAGAACAGTAAGGAATAGCGATGAGTTCAACCGGAATCCTCAGCAGGCTCAAGTCGTCGGCGTCCGGTCCGGCGATGCAGCAGATTATCGCCCTAGCGGCACTCGTCGTCCTTTATGGCTTCTTCGCGATTTTCGGAAACCACTTCTTGAGCGCCGACACCTTCCTCAGCATGCTGAGCTCGTCGTACTACATCGGCTTCCTGGCTATCGGCATGACCTTCGTCATCATCACTGGCGGCATCGACCTGTCCTCGGGCACTGTCATGGTGGGGGCAGCTCTGGTCGGCGGCGTGGCCTACAACGTCTGGCATTTTCCGATCGCGCTCGCGCTGCTCATGGTGATCCTCACTGGCGTGGTATTCGGGGTGGGGAACGGCGTGCTCATCGGCATCCTCGGACTGCCACCATTCATTGCCACCCTCGGTATGCAATTCGTTTCACTCGGGCTGTGCGCAGTTGTGGCGAAGGTCCAGACCCAGACCTACCCGAGCCTGGGCACTCCCAGTGGCGTGTTCAAGAGCATCATCTACAAGTGGGGCGCCGTTCCGATGGGCGCGGTTTGGCTGGCACTGTTCTTCGTGATCGCCTGGTTCCTACTGACCCGTACCAAACTCGGACGCTACACCTACGCCATCGGCTCCAACGAGGAGGCGGTCACGCTGTCCGGCGTGCAGGTTTCGTACTGGAAGGTCTGGGTCTACGTTCTCAACGGCTTTTTCTGCGGCCTGGCCGGGGTCATCTACGCTGCCACCTTCAGCTCAATCACCCCGCAGACCGGCAACGGTCAAGAGATGTACGCGATCGCGGCGGCAGTAATCGGCGGCACATCGCTGGCCGGTGGAATCGGATCGCTATGGGGCACGATCATCGGCGTCTTCGTAATCAGCGTCCTGAAGACCGGCCTGCTTTCCATGCAACTGCCCGTGCAGTGGCAGCAAGTACTGATCGGCGTCGTCGTCATCCTCGCTGTGCTGCTCGATGTCGTGCGAACACGAAGACTCAACCGCACCTAACCACTGCCAGCAAGCACATACATCGATCGATGGACCACTTACAACTGACCACCATTCACCATCAATTACAAGGAGAAATGCAATGAAAACGCGGAAGACACTCGCGCTTGCACTGAGCGCGGCGTGCATGCTGGGAGCGCTGGCGGGCTGTGGCAGCGGTGACAGCGGAGGCTCTAGCAGCCCGGGCGCGGGCGACAAGCCGAAGGTGATCATCATCTCGAAGAGCTACCAGAACCAGTTCTATCAGGCGGCGTTCAAGGGCGCCCAGGACGCCGCTGACGCGCTCGGCGTTGACCTGACCACTAACGGGCCGGATGCCGAGAGCAATATCCCCCAGCAAGTGGAGCAACTCGCATCGGCGGTGAACCAGCGGCCTGCAGCGATCGCGCTCGCTGCCAGTGATCCCAACGCTGTGCAAGACACCCTCGTGCAGGCAAAGTCGGCTGGAATTCCGGTGATTGGCTTCGATTCCGGCGTGCCGGGCGACCAGTCGGGCGCGGTCGTGGCTACGGCTGCGACCGACAACGAGGTGGCCGGCGCCAACGTCGCCACCAACCTGCTCGCCAACGCGGACGTGCAGAAGGCCCTGTCGGCCGGAACCACAGACAAGCCGGCCGTGATCGGAGTGCTAGCCCAGGACTCTACCTCCGGCTCGATTGTGCAGCGGGTGAATGGCTTCGTCGATGCTGCCGTCACCGAAGTGGAGAAGCTGCCCGGGATGCAGGACGCTGTCGACGTGTCTGGCCAGGAGAAGTGGACCAAGCCATCCAGTAGTCCCGCCAAGGTGAAGATCGTCGTCACCGTTCCGCCGACGACCAGCCAGTCCGATATTCAGGCCGCTGCGAACACAATACTGTCGACCGACGGCTTGGTCAGCCTCTTCGCCGCCAATCAGGACGCCGTGAACGGCGTGATCAGCGCTACCGGGGACGCCACCGAACTCAACCGGGAGACGGGCAAGTACAAGGACATCTTCGTCGTCGGCTTCGACGCGGGTGCATCGCAGAAGGCTGCGGTGGCCTCGGGCGCCTTCCTGGGCTCTGTCACCCAGGACCCGTACCAGATGGGCTACAAGGCCGTCGAGTTGGCAGTGGCTGCGTCCAAGGGCGAGGCTGTCGCTGATGTTGATACCGGTTCACACTGGTACGACAAGTCCAACATCACTGATCCCCAGATCGCGATCCTCCTCTATGACTAGTCACCCAGTAGCCGCCGCGGGCAACCCGCCGGTCAAGCCGCATCTGGACCACGTGGCATTGGTGGTGGGCTCGCTGGATCGGGCAACCCACTTCTACAGCCACCTGCTTGATCTCGAGGTGCTGAACCGGGTGAGGTTGTCGGATCACACGATCCAGTATCTGAGCAGTGGTACCGGCGCACCTCTCGAACTGATCGCCTACGACGAAGGTGCCGCAGGTCAGCCCCTCAACGCGCCGAGCATGCCGGCATCGCATCATCTCGCCTGGCAGGTACCCGATGTCGAGGACCTGCAGCACCGGGTCATCGAATTGGGTGGTTTGGTCATCTCAGCACCGGTCTTCATGCCTGAGCTGCAGCAGACCTCCCTACTGATCCGTGATCCGGATGGGTTCTTGATCGAGCTGGTTGAGCGGTAGACAGAACCCGACGTCATCGCACCGGACCTGCTGGTGAGTGCCTGGAGACTCACCAGCAGGTCCTTCTCCGTCCGGCCAAGACAGCGATTCCGGCACCAGCATGACATCGTTATCACCCAATCCGCCCGCGCCGCGCATGACTGCCGTCAGCGCCGACTGGGGCCCACTGGATCGAGATCATCGAGCGCTGACCGGACGGAAGGCCCGGCAGACCAGCAGCACGACGACAGCGACCACCAACACCGGCCAACCACCCCAGCCCAGGATGGTGCCGCTGAGCGTGTCGACGGTGAAGTCGGCGTCCGCGAAGACGATCATGAATCCGCCGGCCGCGGCGTTGAGCGCGCCGTGGCCCAGGGCGGCCGGCCAGATGGAGCCGCCGCGCTGCGCCAGCCAGGCCAGGATCGCACCGATCCCCGTGGTGAATACGCACATTGCGGCCAGCCCCAGGACCGGATTCGACGGATAGTTGTAGCCGAGCAGGATCAGCGGGGCATGCCACAATCCCCAGATGACCCCGGAGACGAGCACCGCGAGTCCGGGACCCAGGCGGTCGAGAAGCCTCGGGAACAGATAGCCACGCCAGCCGATCTCCTCCCCCGCCGCCGGCAGGGTGTTGATCACGGCGCCGACGGCCACGGTGGCGAACTGCAGCGCCCACAGCAACCGGATCGGCATGTTGAGACTGTCGGCCGACGTGCCCGCGGCTTGCAGCTGGCTGTCCAGGACCTGACGGAACCCCGACAGACCGACCAGATCGAAGGCATAGGTACCGAAGATCGCGCTGGAGACCAGGCCGAGCAGTACGACCACCCAGATGACGAGCAGCGCAAGCGCCAGGAAGCCGATCGTCCGACCAGCTCCCACCCGAGGCTTGATTCCCAGGGTGACCAGCACCGGGCGGTGCTCGATGAACTTGGTCACGATGACCGCCGAGATGGTGGGCGTCAGCATCATCGTGACCGAGCAGACCAGAAACAGCGGGCTGGCGGGCCCATCGCCCAGCCACAGCGGCAGGCTGACCAGCCAGGCCAGCCCGAAGACGATGAGGCAGTAGATCACGATCGGACGCCAGCCGGCCGGCGCGGAGTCGGGCTGCCTGTCGCTGCCGTGCGGACGAAGGTCGTCACTCATGCTCTTTGCTCCTTCTGCTGACGAGAGTATTGACTGCCGCGGCCGCTGCCTCGGCGTCGGTCACGGTGATGACCAAGGGGTCGCCGTGACCGCGATCGAGTCGCAGGGCCGGCCCGGCCGCGGTGATGATGCCGTGCTCGCCTCTCAGATTCAGCCGCCGGCCCCAGCCACCGAAATCTCGCATTGGGTTCACCCGGGTGACCGTGGCGCCCGCGATGTCGCGCAACGGGACATCGGCCCAGGTGATCAGGCCCAGCGCCCGTACCCGCACTCCCGGGGCGCCCACGGTGACGGTGGCAGACATCGCAAGACCGAGCACGGTCAGCAGCGCGGCCGTCAGCGCGCAGAAGATGCCCAGCCCCCACGATCCCGCAGCGAACGAGCTGACCGCGGGAATCGCTGTCGCCGCGATTCCGACACCCAGGAAGACCCACACCACCTTGGAGGCGGCGGTATGCCCGATCCAGGCGACCCGCACCGGATCGTCCACCAGCAACCGGGGAGCATCGGCGGCCACATCCGCGGCGACACCGCCCGGGACCGGCCGGCGACGGAAGACCAGCCACAGCCCCACCCCGACGATCACACCGGCGATTCCCGAGATCAGGATCGCCCAGCCCGGATCGGAGGACGCCACCTCGTCCGGGGTCATGCCGCGCTGCATCCACGCCGCGCCGTTGCTAAGCCCGCCGATGAAGACCGCCAGCCCCACGCCGAACGGCCCCAGCACGCGTCCCTGCTTCATCGCCAGGCCGACCAGCACCACGCCCAGCGGCAGCAATCCGCCGAGCAGGGCGTTCATGACGAAGATCCGCTCCACCGCGGTGAAGCCATCCGCCTCGCCGTTGGCACCCCAGTGAGTGGCGATCTGATCGGGCAACTGGTCACGGACCATCCACAACGCCGTCACGCCGGCGACCGTCACGAGCACGACGATCGCCGCGCTGATCGCGGACGCCACCAGCTGGCCACGGTCCTGACGTACCGAAGTCCTATTCATCAGCTTCCCCCTCAAGAATGATCCGGGCGAGTTCGTCGCGGCTGACACCGAGACGCTGCGCCTGCGCTACCAGGTCGTCGGCCAGTGTCGTCAGCTTCGACATCTGCAAATCGGACGCGATGACGATCGCACCGCGACCGCGGCGTAGCTCGATCAGCCCTTCGTCACGCAGCATCTGATAGGCCCGTAGCACCGTGTGCAGATTGACATCCAGGCTTGCGGCAAGCTCTTTCGCGGCCGGCAATCGGTCACCGGCCGACAGCGTCCCCTCACCGATGGCGCGCCTGACCGTCCCAGCTATCTGCTCGTAGAGCGGCTGGGGATCACGCGGATCAACCTGCCATAACATAGTTCTATAATAACTAGAACAATGCTGCGGATCAATCGCTCGACACCGGCCCAGCACAGCAGCGCCGCGAACGGCACGTCCGTCCATCCCGGGGCACCTCGACAGCGCACGCATCTGGTCGTCCCAAGATCACTGTGCGCGAAGGTGCCAGACTGGAGGCCGTGACTTCCGCCGGACTCCAATCTCGAACCAGGGGTCAGTGGGCCCGGCTCCTTCTCGCGATCTACGGACCGACCCTGCTGGCGTCCATCGGCTTCGGGGCGATCATCCCGCTCATCCCGTTGCAGGCGACCGCCCTCGGCGCTACCCCGGGAGTCGCAGCATTCGTCACGGCCATTCCAGGTATCGCCATGCTGGTCTTCGATCTACCGGCGGGCGTCATCGCCTCCCGGCTGGGCGAGCGGTTGAGCATCGCGCTCGCCTGCCTGGTGGATGCGGCCATCATGGTGGTGGTCTATCTGGCGGGCTCGGTACCGGTATTGGCGCTGGCGGTCTTCATCCACGGCACAACCGGCTCGATCTTCGGCCTGGCCAGGCAGACATACATCACCGATGCAATACCGCTGCGGTACCGGGCGCGTGGCATGTCGAGTCTGGGCGGAGTGTTGCGCATCGGCTATTTCATCGGTCCTCTCGCGGTCTCCGCGCTGATCAGCGGTGGCGAGATCCGCAATGCGTTCATCTTCGCGGCCTGCATGAGCCTGGTCGCCGCCGGGGTGACCATGATGCTGCCCGCACTGTCGGCCGATCGGGCTGAGAGGATGACCAAGGACGGCCAGCGTGCGCATACCTTCCATGTGCTGGCCCAGCATCGGCATTCCCTGCTGACGGTGGGGGTCGGCTGCTTGGCCCTCATGATGCTGCGAACCTCGCGGCAGACGATCATCCCGCTGTGGGGCGAGGCCAATGGGCTACCCGCGCACACGGTCAGCCTGCTCTTCGCAATCTCGATGGGCTTCGAGGTGCTGCTCTTCTTCCCTGGTGGCATGATCATGGATCGCTTCGGACGCTGGTGGGTCAGTGTGCCGACCACCTTCGCGCTCGGGCTCGGGCTCGCCCTGCTGCCCCTGGCACACACGGCGACATCGATCGGCATCCTCGGGGCGCTGCTAGGCTGCAATGGGGGACCCCCAGTGCCCCGTGACCCTCGGCCTAGCTAGGGTTAATGGTCCTACCAATAGCGCGGATGGAGAGAGGCGCATCATGCAGAACAAGGCGACGGCGAAGGCCCCGTCCACGGAGACCGGCGGCTCGGTCGTCCTCATCGCATCGGTTGCCGCGCTGGCGGGCTTCCTCTTCGGCTACGACTCCGCCGTGATCAACGGGGCGACGGAGGCCATCCGCTCGCAGTTCGGCGTGGGCCCCGGCCCGCTCGGCTTCGCCGTGGCCTCGGCCCTGATCGGCGCCGCGCTTGGCGCGTTCATGGGCGGGTCCATCTCGGACCGGATCGGCCGCGTGGCCGTCATGAAGATCGCCGCCGTGCTGTTCCTGGTCTCCGCCGTGGGCTCTGGCCTGGCGCCCGAGATCTACACGTTGGTCGTGTTCCGCATCATCGGCGGCGTGGGCATGGGCATCGCCTCGGTGATCGCGCCGGCCTACATCGCCGAGATCGCTCCGGCCCACATCCGCGGCCGGCTCGGGTCGCTGCAGCAGTTCGCCATCGTCGTGGGCATCTTCCTCTCCCAGCTCGTGAACAAGATCCTGGCGGACCTCGCCGGCGGATCGGGGGCGGAACTGTGGATGAACATGGCGGCCTGGCGCTGGATGCTGCTGGTGGAGGTCATCCCCGCGATCGGCTACCTGGTGGGGGCCTACCTCATCCCGGAATCGCCGCGCTACCTCATCGCCACCCACAAGGTGCCCGAGGCGCGGAAGGTGCTCACCCGCATCCTCGGCGAAAGGAACCTGGAGATCTCCGTCAACCGGATCCAAGAATCCCTCGACCGCGAGACCAAGCCGTCGATCAAGGACATCCGAGGGGCGGTGGCAGGGCTCAAGCCCATCGTGTGGGTGGGCATCGCGCTGGCGATCTTCCAGCAGTTCGTCGGCATCAACGTGGTGTTCTACTACTCCAACACCCTGTGGCAGTCGGTGGGCTTCTCCGAATCCCAGTCCTTCGTCTTCTCCCTGATCTCGGCCACCATCAACGTGACCGTCACCATCGTGGCGATCCTGCTGGTGGACAAGGTGGGGCGCAAGCCGCTGTTGCTGGTCGGCTCGGTCGGCATGGCGCTGTCGCTGGGCGCCATGGCCGTGATCTTCGCGATGGCCCCCGTCACCGACGGCGGGCCGGTCCTCGAGGGCGCCGCCGGCCCGATCGCCTTGGTGTGCGCCAACCTGTTCGTCGTGTTCTTCGGCGTCTCGTGGGGCCCAGTCATGTGGGTCATGCTCGGTGAGATGTTCCCCAACCGGATTCGCGGCGCCGCGCTCGCCGTCGCCGGGTTCGCCCAGTGGTTCGCCAACTTCCTCGTCACGCAGACCTTCCCGCCGTTGGCGGAGTTCTCGCTGGGCTTGGCCTATGGGTTGTATGCCGCCTTCGCGGCGCTGTCGTTCCTGTTCGTGGCGAAGTTCGTGCCCGAGACGAAGGGCCGCGAGCTGGAGGACATGACGGACTGAGGCGGTTCCCTGAGCCCGAGCGCTAGGCATCGGCAACGGCATCAGTTCGGGCATCGTGATGACGTTGGGCGCCGATGCCGCCCCCGAGTTCGGCAGACCCCAGTTCTTGGCGGGCTGGCGGGTGCTGTCCGATTCGGGGCAGATGCTGGGACCGGTGGTGATCTCTGTGGTCACGGCGCTGGCCGGGTTGGCCCCGGCCGCGGTCGTGATCGGCGCCCTGGGCATCGTCGGCGGCGGCTGGATGGCGCGCTGGGTGCCGCGAACCGAACCGGTCGCCGAGTTCGACACCGAACTCGACACCGAGCTCGAGACGGAACAGTGATCGAGGCCATCAGGGGTTAGCGTTAACATATATCCCGTTCCTGCCGGGAATCAGGCATACACGGGGGCCGCCGAGTCGGACCTCCAGGCAGCACTCCGACAGAAGGAATCGTCCCCATGAGCACAGGCTCGACCGAGCGACCACCCTCGATGATGGACGTCGCCGCCGCCGCCGGCGTCTCGCACCAGACCGTCTCGCGCGTCCTGAACGGGAGCGACAAGGTCTCGACCAAGACGCGCGATCGCGTCCACAAGGCGATCAAAGACCTCGGATATCGTCGCAACTCGGTGGCCCGGGCGCTGGTCACCCGCAAGTCGGGCATCATCGGGATCATCACGACGACCTCGGTCCATCACGGACCCACGTCGATCCTGCTGGCCATCGAACTGGCGGCCCGGGAGGCCGGCTATTTCACCGGCGTCGCACCGCTCGACGTCTCCACACCCGAATCCCTGCGCAGCGCGGTCGATCATTTCCTGGGGCTTGCCGTCGAGGCGGTGGTCATCGTGGCACCCCTGGTCGAGATGGCCGAGGACATCGACCTGGTGGACATCCCGGTGCCCGTGGTTGCGGTGCGCTCGCCGGCGATTGCCCAAGCCGCCGGCGTGTTGTCGGTCAGCGTCGACCAAGAGAACGGTGCCCGTCAGGCCGTCCGACACCTACTCGACCTGGGACATACCGACATCGCCCATGTGCCCGGCCCGCCCGACTGGTCGGAAGCCAGGGCCCGCGAATCCGAGTGGCGTGCCGTGATGGCCGAGGCCGGTCTGCCCACTCGCGAACCACTGGCCCGCGGCTGGAACTCGGAGGTCGGATACACCGTCGGACTCCGGCTCGCCCGGGAGGGAGCCCCCACGGCGGTCTTCGCCGGCAACGACGAACTTGCGCTCGGCCTGATCCGCGCCTTCCACGAGGCGGGACTGTCGGTTCCCGAGGACGTCTCGATCGTGGGTTTCGACGACATCCCGACCGCCAAGTTCTACATTCCCCGCCTCACCACCGTGCGCCAGGACTTCCCCCAACTGGGTCGCCTGGTCGTATCCACCCTGGTCAAGGCGATCGAAGGCGAGCCTTCGGTCAAGCCGATCTCTCTCCCGGCGCGTCTCATCGTCCGCGAGTCGACCGCGGCACCCCGCAACTGATATCGAATCGAGACCTGATCTCCGGTCGGTGACTGTTGCCCTGCACAGCTTGGAATGTTAGCGTTCTCAACGGATGAGAACGCTAACATCCACGAGTTCGTGACATGTCAATCTGAAACAAATGCTGTCGAAGAACATCCAGCAGAGCGGCATTCTGCTGGCCTTCGTCGTCATCGTCGTGCTGTTCTCGGTGCTGAACCCCTCATTCCTGAGCCCGGGCAACATCACGAACATCGTCCTCCAGTACTCGTATGTGCTCGTGCTGGCGATCGGCATGCTCTTCGTCATCGTGCTCGGCCAGATCGATCTGTCGGTCGGTTCGGTCGTGGCCGTCACCGGCGCGTTGTCGGCGGTGCTGGTCATCAGGCAGGGCCTGCCCTGGTGGGTGGGCATTCTGGCCGCGATCGTCTTCGGCCTGCTGATCGGCGCCTGGCAGGGTTTCTGGGTCGCGTTCGTCGGGATCCCCGGCTTCATCGTCACGCTGGCCGGCATGCTGTTGTTCCGCGGCCTGACCTACCAGATCCTCGACAATGTCTCGCTCTCCCCGTTCCCGAAGCCCTACTACAACGTTGCGAACGGCTTTCTCAACGGATTGCTGGGCGGTGACGGCTTCGATCTGTTCACGCTGGTGATCTTCGCGATCGGCATCATCGGATTCGCCTACTCCCAGTGGCGCACCCGCCAGGCGCGCATCCACTACAACCAGACCGTCGAGGCCATGTGGCTGTTCGTGCTGAAGATCGTGCTGATCGCGGCCATCGTGATGTGGTTCGGTAACCAGTTGGCACACTCTCGCGGTCTGCCGATCGTGCTGATCCTGCTGGCTGTCCTCGTCCTGATCTACGGTGTGCTGGCTGACCGCACCACCTTCGGACGCGACGTCTACGCCATCGGCGGCAACAAGACCGCCGCCGCCCTGTCCGGCATCAACGTCAAGATGGTGTCGTTCTGGGTCTACGTCAACATGGGCTTCCTGGCCGCGGTCGCCGGCGTCGTCTACTCCGCCCGCATGAACGGTGCGCAGCCGGGGGCCGGCAACATGTTCGAACTGGACGCCATCGCCGCCTGCTTCATCGGTGGTGCATCGACCACCGGCGGCATCGGCAAGATCTCCGGTGCTCTCATCGGTGGTCTGATCATGGCCGTGCTGTCCAACGGTATGCAGCTGATGGGTGCGTCCACCTCGACCCAGCAGATCGTCAAGGGCCTGGTGCTGCTGGTGGCCGTCGCGTTCGATGTCTACAACAAGCGGCGCGCCGGCGGTCAGTGATCGGCGACGCTGCACGCTCGGGGGCGCCGCCAATGGCGACGGCGCCCCCCCTCTATGTCCCGGCTCGCTGCTTCGGATGCTGAAACCCGGTCGGGTAACAATGAAGCATGGCTGCTGATCCCCGCTACCGCTCACTTCTCGACTACGACACGCTGGTCATGCAACAGGTGACGGCCTTCATGGCCAACGACTTCCAGATCTTCGACCTCACCGGTGCACCGATCGGCCTGATCAACACCACCGGGGCGGCCTCCGACCGTTTCTTCCTGGGCAGCCGCGAGCTCGACGTCACCGAACTCGACGGCACCCCGCTGGTGCACGTCAGCGATCCGATCGATTTCGGACGCGACACCTTCAAGCTCACGCTGCCGAGCAGCGAACCCCTGGCCACCTTGACCAAGCAGCTGAGCCTGTTCAAGACCGTGGTCGACATCCAGGTGCTGAACGGGCCACCGCTGCGCCTGGAAGGCAACGTCTTCGACTTCGACTTCGAGATCCGCACGCCCACCACCGTCGCCGCCCGCGCCTCGAGGCAGTGGGCGGGCCTCGGCGCCAGTTTCCTCGGGCACTCCCGCTACGTGGTGGGCATCGACCCGCAGGCCCCGCGCCAGGTACGCCTGACCATCATCGGCAGCCTGGTCGCACTCGACCTGATCCGCGCGAAGGCCGAGAAAGGCAGCTGACCGAGGCCCCGCTCCGGCCAGGTCGTGTTCGAGCTGGTGGTTACAGATCCGCGTACTCGTCGCAGACCTTCACCAACTCGGAGGCGATCAGCGGCTCGAACGCGGAGTGACCGGCCAGCACCATTCGCAGGTCCGCGCTCGGCAGAGCCTGTTTCAGGTCGTAGGCCGACGTCGCCGGGCAGCACATGTCGTAGCGTCCCTGGACGATGGTGGTGGGAATTGCGGCAAGCCGGCCGGCATTACGAATCAGCTGACCCTCGGCCATGAAGCCGTGGTTGACGAAGTAGTGGTTCTCGATCCTGGCGAACGCCAGGGCGTAGTGCGGGTCGGCGAACTCCGAGACGTGCGTATCATCGAGGACCAGTGACGTGGTCGCGGCCTCCCAGGTCGACCAGGCGACCGCCGCCGGCCCGTGGATCGCCGGATCCGGATCCCACAGCAGATCGAAATAGGCCGAGATGTTGTCGCGGGAACCGTCGTGGCCGGCCGCCCGCAACGGCTCGCAGTAGCGCTGCCACAGCTCGGGGAAGACCGCTGCGGCAACACCGTTGTAGTACCAGTCGAGTTCGGACTGGCGCAGCGTGAAGATGCCCCGCAATACCAGCTCGCTGACCGTCTCCGGGTGGGTCTGAGCGTAGGCCAGCGCCAGACACGAGCCCCACGAGCCGCCGAACACCTGCCACTTCTCGATCCCCAGCACTGCGCGGACCTTCTCCAGATCGGCGACCAGATTCCAGGTGGTGTTGGACGCCATCTCCTCGGGCGTGCGCGCCTGCGCGACATGCGGCGTCGAGGCCCCGCAGCCGCGTTGGTCGAGCACCACGATGCGGTAGCGCTCGGGATCGAAGAACCGACGCCGCTCGGTGCCACCGCCACCGCCCGGGCCGCCGTGCAGGAAGATCGCCGGCTTACCGGACGGGTTGCCGCACTGCTCGACATAGATGCGCTGGCCATCTCCGACATCGATCGTCGTGGTGTCGTAGGGATCGATCGGCGGGTACAGCTCGCGTTCGGGCACGATCCGGAGTTCCTGCGTCGCAACAGTCATGACACGATCCTAGGATCGACGGATCTGGTGTGTGGCCGGCGCTGCTCGCGCCGCGGCCCGCAGTATCTGTGAGGCTGCGGCAAGCGTCCCCTCAGTCGGCCAACCGATCGTCGAGCCAGTCGAACATCCGCTGAGCAGTCAGCGTCCGGGCGAGCGGCTGGCAGTGCCCATCGGCGCCCTCGGCCGCGGTGAACTCGACCAGCGTGGACACAGCGCTGGTCAGTTCGGCGAGCTGCTCGGGCTGACCGGGCCAGAATTGCTCGCGCTCGGGAGACAGGATCAGCAGCGGCGTCGTGATCGACGAGGCCAGATCGGCCACCGTGTACTGCCGGACGGCTTCGATCGTCTCCGCGTAGCCGGTCGTCCCATAGGGCCGGGCCCGGAACTGCCAGGTCCGGGCCGTGTCCGGGGAGAACTACATCCCGAAGGCCATCTCCCTGTCGAACTTGGCGTCCTGGCCCTCGTCCAAGGTCTTCAGCAGGCCCTTGGGAATCTGATGTATCCACGACGTGGAGACGTCGACGATGCCGGGATCGGTGATCGCCGCCGCGAAACGATGCTCGAAGGCCAGCGCACGGGCAACCCAGTAGCTGCCCTGACTGATCCCGTACAGCGCAACCCGCTCGGCGTCCACCCCATCGAGACCGACAATGAAGTCGTAGACCGGGGAGATGACATGCTCCCAGTCCGGCCGGAACGGCACATTGCGCTCGAACAATTCGGACTGCTGGCCCGGCCCATCGAAGATCAGCACGTCGTAGCCGCGCCGCAGCGCCGGAGCCACACAGGCGACCCACATGCTGGACCGCGAACCATCACTGCCGTTCACCCCGACCACCGTCGCGCGCTTGGCCGAGGAGTCGTCCGCCCGGAAGAACCAGCCGGGCAGCGTCGACTGCTCGTAGGGGATGGCGACCTCCGTGACCTCGGCCGGGGTGTGCGCGACGAACCCGCTCCACGCCTGCTGCTGTTTGGCGAACGTCGATGCCAGCTGACCGGAGTCGGCGAGCGCACTTTGCGCGTTGACTGCCACGGCGTAGTACGCGGACGCCCGCAGATATGCAGCGGACGCACTGACCGCATGCCCGCCTGCGGCGGCCTTCTGGGCGGTGGCCAGCGTTCGCTCGGCGAGCCGGTACCAGGCCGCGTACCAAGCCTCGTGATCCCACTTGCCGACTCCGGAGACCGCGGCGAGGATCTCGCCGGGCTCGGCTGCCCCCTCGACGCTGAAGCCCAGGGTGGTGCGGATTTCGTAGTCGTAATCCGAATTGGCGGAGAACCGGGTAATCGAGTGCTGGCTCATCTTTGTGCCTGCCTGTCTGGCCACGGGTAGTTGCCCGGGAGCATATCGCAGCGCGATACCACCCGACGGCCGTCGAGCGGCGATCGCGGTCGGGCGGTGCGGCCTCGATCTCGGGCTCCTC
Source organism: Propionibacterium sp. (assembly GCA_012517405.1). GTDB lineage: Bacteria > Actinomycetota > Actinomycetes > Propionibacteriales > Propionibacteriaceae > Brooklawnia > Brooklawnia propionicigenes. Next base: position 52,163 of record JAAYVB010000013.1, on the reverse strand, counting down.
AATCAGGGGTCCTCGATCTGGGGCTCCTCGATCTGGGGGCCGCCAATCTTGACCGATTCGCTCCGGCGCACCGACGCCGACCAGTACACTGGAAAGGTGGGCCCGGACCGAACCACGCAAGCGAGGAGCCGAGGATGGTCACAACCAATCAACATGTGAAGCGCACTGCCGGTGAATCGGAGGCCGTCGAACTGAATCCGGTCTTCGTCCGCGCGGGAGAGGCCACGTCGCTGCCGAAGTTCCGGCTGCCCGACGCGGAAAGCCTGCCCGAGACCGCATACCAGATCGTCCACGACGAGGCGATGCTCGACGGCAACGCGCGGCAGAACCTGGCCACCTTCGTCGGCACCTGGATGGACGATCAGGCCCAGCGGCTCTACCTCGAGACCGCCGACAAGAACATCATCGACAAGGATGAATACCCGCAGACCGCGGCCATCGAGACCCGCTGCTGGACGATGCTCGCTCATCTGTGGCATGCGCCGGACCCCGATCACACCATCGGCACCTCGACCATCGGCTCCTCGGAGGCCTGCATGCTCGGCGGGCTGGCGCTGAAACGCCGTTGGCAGAACGCCCGCCGGGCCGCGGGCGAACCGACCGACAAGCCGAACCTGGTGATGTCCAGCGCGGTTCAGGTGTGCTGGGAGAAGTTCTGCAACTACTGGGACGTCGAACCCCGCTTCGTACCGATCAGCGAAGACCACAAAGTGCTCGATGGTCACGACCTGGAGTCGTACGTCGACCAGAACACCATCGGCGTGGTGGCGATCATGGGTGTCACCTATACCGGCATGTACGAGCCGGTCGCCCAGATTGCGGCTGCTCTCGACAAGATCCAGGCCGACACCGGGCTCGACATCAAGATCCATGTGGACGGCGCGTCCGGCGCCATGATCGCGCCGTTCGTCCAACCGAAGCTGACCTGGGATTTCGCGTTGGACAGGGTCGTGTCGATCAACACCTCCGGGCACAAGTACGGGCTGGTCTATCCGGGCATCGGCTGGGTGGTCTGGCGCGACCGCGCTGCGTTGCCCGAGGACCTGATCTTCCACGTCAGCTACCTCGGCGGCGACATGCCGACCTTTGCGCTCAACTTCTCGCGTCCGGGCGCCCAGGTGCTGCTGCAGTACTACCTGTTCCTTCGGCTGGGCCATGAGGGCTATCGACGGGTGCAGCGCGCAGCGCGCGATGTCGCCACCTACCTGTCCGGGCAGATCGCGAAGATGCCCGCCTTCGAACTGTGGAATGACGGCTCCGACATACCCGTCTTCGCCTGGCGGTTGCGCGCCGGGCACACCACCAATTGGACGCTGTACGACCTGTCCGACCGGCTCCGGATGAGCGGCTGGCTGGTGCCCGCCTATCCGATGCCCGACGACCTGAGCAACCTCACGGTGCAGCGAATCGTCGTCCGCAATGGCTTCAGCCATGACCTGGCCGATGCATTCCTGGCCGATCTGGAGGCAGCGGTCGCCTATCTTGATTCTCTGGACGGCCCGATCCCGGCGACGCGGCACCATCCGGGCTTCCATCATTAGGTGACCACCGGCGCGTGGCCTCCTCGCGCACTCGATGACCCGGGCGGGGCCGCGCGCCGCAGCCGCTAGCTTCGGTGTGCCGTGACGAGTGGGAGGAAGACCGTGTCGACGATGTCGACGATGTAGGCATCGGGGACGCGGCCGAGATTCATGATGAGCGCATGGCGCAAGAGGTCGGCGGGGAGCGAGACGATCCGGGGCGCGATGGGTTCGGGACCCAGCTCGCCACGATGGACAGCCTGCTGAATCACCTGAGTCAGTGTCGCTGTTCATCCGCGGATTCGGCAACGGTGTCGTCTTCATCCCGATCATGACCGTCGCCTATGTGGATCTCGCCAGGGATCAGATGCCCCAGGCCTCGGCCATCACTCGCATCGTTCAGCAGCTGGGTGGGGCCTTCGGCACGGCCATGGTCGCGGTCGTCCTGACGACGGCCGCCACGGCGGAGCGGCCCGCGGCCGGCTTCGATGCCGCATTCTGGACGACCATCGCCATCACCTTGGCTGCAGCGGTCGTCTCGCTGCTGCTGCCTGCACGCGAACAGGAGAAGGTCCAGGTCGCGTAGCCGTCCAGGTCGCGTAGCCGTCCAGGTCGCGTAGCCGCCCGTCCGGTGGGATAGCCCGGTGGGATAGCCCGGTGGGACAGGCCGGCACCGCAGAGTTTCGCGTCCGCGCGACAGCAGGGCAAGGGCAACGGGCGTAGCGTCAGACCATGGTTGATCCTGCCGCCTGGAGCGCGGAGTTGGAGAGCTTGGAGCCGGCGGCTTGGCCGGCCTATCTGGGCGAGCACTCGGGCCTGCCCGGTCCGCGAGCGAACCTCCCGCTGGCCACCGCGGCGGCAACCGCCGCCAGTGAGCAGGTGATCGACGAGCTGCTGCGCGATGGCGGCGAGTACCAGACGATGTGCGCGGCTGCGGCCTTGGGCCGGCGGGCCGCCGAGCCGCAGTCCGAGGCCAGGGCGCGCACCTTGGCTTCGGACGAGCGCTGGCGGGTGCGCGAGGGTGTGGCGATCGGGTTGCAGTTGCTGGGTGATATCAACCCGGAGGCGGTGCCGCCGATCGTGCTGCGCTGGGCCGACGATCCGGACCCATTGGTGCAGCGGGCTGCCGCGGCCGCGATCTGTGAGCCGCGGCTACTGCGCAGCCCCGAGGCCGCAGCGGTCGCGATCGAGGTCTGTCGGCGGGCAACGCGGCACCTGGTCGCGATGGCCAGCCAGCGCCGCAAGCAGCCTGACCAAACACCCTAGGACGCCGCCTAGGCGGGCGACGCTATCGAGAAGCGGATTCGATATGTCAGTCGCGCAACAGACCAGTTCAACGAGCATCCAGCACCGCGGGATCGTGCGGGGGGCCACCGGCCCTTCCTTGGAAGAGATCAACGGCACCGTCAAGGTCGCACCCAAGGACGCCGGCTTCTTCAAGAGCCTGCTGTCGTTCTCCGGTCCCGGCGCCCTGGTTGCTGTGGGCTACATGGATCCCGGAAACTGGGTGACCTCCATTGGTGGCGGACAGCAGTTCGGCTATCTGCTACTCAACGTCATTCTGCTGTCCAGTCTGATCGCCATGCTTCTCCAGTACATGGCCGCCAAGCTGGGCATCGTCACCGGCATGGATCTGGCTCAGGCCACCCGGGCCCACACCGGACGACGGCTCGGTTTCGTCCTGTGGATCGCTACCGAGTTGGCCATCATGGCCACCGATGTCGCCGAAGTCATCGGCGCTGCGATCGCCTTGCACCTGCTGTTCGGCATGCCGCTGGTGGTGGGTGTCTGCCTGACGGTCTTCGATGTCTTGCTGCTACTGCTGCTCATGAGGATCGGCTTCCGCAAGATCGAAGCCATCGTCACCACGCTGATCATCACCATCGTCACCGTATTCGTCTATGAAGTAACTCTGGCTGGGCCGGACATGGCTCAGGTAGCGACGGGATTCCTACCCTCGCCCCAGATCCTCGGCCATGCCCAACTCATCATGGCCCTCGGCATCGTGGGCGCCACCGTGATGCCGCACAATCTCTACCTGCATTCCGCCATTGTGCAATCCCGCGCGTATGACCGCGTCTCGGATGAAGGACGCGCCCGCGCTGTGCGATTCGCTACCTGGGACTCCAATATCCAGCTCGGTGCAGCCTTCTTCGTCAACTGCCTGCTCCTGTTGCTCGGTGCTGCATTGTTCTTCGGGAAGCCGGGCGATCTGTCGACCTTCGGCTCCTTGTATGACGCGTTGCAGAATCCGATGCTGGCAGGCACCGTCGCCAGCCCGGTTCTGTCAACACTGTTCGCGGTGGCGCTGCTCGCCTCGGGCCAGAACTCGACGATCACGGGCACCCTGACCGGTCAGGTCGTCATGGAGGGGTTCATTCACCTGCGCATCCCGCTGTGGCTGCGGCGCGTGGTTACCCGGCTAATAGCCGTCATCCCGGTGATCGTCTGCACGATCGTGTTCAACGGCTCCGAAACGGCCTTGGAACAAGTTCTCGTCTATTCCCAGGTGTTCTTGTGCATCGCTCTGCCCATCTCGATGGCACCGCTGGTGTGGTTTACGTCGTCCAAGAAGCTCATGGGAGAGCGTTTCGCCAACAAGCCATGGATCGCCATCCTCGGATGGGCCTCGACCGCCTTGCTGACGGTGCTGAATCTGCAGCTCATCTGGAGCCTGGTCCAAGACTTCATCTAGCGCCTCAACCGCTTGTACTCCCCAGGGGCCCGCGCTTCGCGCGGCGGGACGTCTCCGACGTCCCGGCTCGCTGACGCTCGCACCCCTGGTCAACATTCGTCGCTACGTCGGAAACGCCCAAGCAAGCTTGGCGTCTTCCTCCTCCGCTCCTCATGTGCCCCCGATGGGATTCGAACCCATACTGGAGCGGGTTTAAGCCGCCTGCCTCTACCGTTGGGCTACGAGGGCTCGTTCAGCGGGGAAGTTGATGACCCTGGCCATCGCGCACCATCGACAAAACGACGCCATCGAGAATATCGGACTCGCTGGCCTGCAGATCGACGGGAACCCGCTTGGCCACCTCGGCCACCACCAAGGCCCCGCCACACAACACCTTGGCCCGCTCCGGGGCCACCGGCCCGAGCGCCAGCACCTCGTCCACGGTCATGGCGAGTAGCTTCTCCGAGAGCTCGGCCACCTGCGCCGCAGTCATCGACGAGCGGTGCACCCGATCCCGGTCGTACTGCTTCAGGCCGAGATGCAGCGCCACCATGGTGGTTACGGTCCCGGCCACCCCGATGAACGTCGCGATGTCCCCGAGTTCCACCGGGCAGCCGTCCAGCAGCCGGTTGACCTCGGCACGCGCCTGAGCGATCTGATCGGCGGTGGGCGGGTCGGAATGCAGATACCGCTCCCGGACGCGCCGCGAACCGATGTCCAGACTGACCGACTGCGAGATCTCGCCGGCTGCGGTGCCGTGCACCAGCTCGGTCGATCCGCCACCCGAATCCATCACCAGCACCGGATCTCCGTCCAGCCGGGCGCCCGAGATCGCCCCGTTGAACGACAGCTGCGCCTCCTCCTGCCCGCTGATCAGTTCCGGGTCGATGCCCAGCCGTTCTCGCACGCCGTCGAAGAAGACCTGCCGATTGGACGCGTCCCGGGCCGCCGATGTCGCCACGAAGCGAGCCCTGGTGGCTCCGAGCCGCTTGATCACCGGCAGGTATTCGTCGACGATCGCCCAGCCGCGCTCCATCGCCTCGTCCGCGAACTGCCCGGTGGCGTCCACGCCCTGACCCAGCCCCGCGAACCGCAACTGCCGGTCGTACTCGACCAGTCGTCCGGTCTCGTCGGTCGTCGCGACCAGCAGTCGCAAGGTGTTCGTGCCGCAATCCAGTGCGGCCACTGTCTCAGCCATCGTTCCTCGCTCCCTCATCGTCGGTCCGACCCGAAGCCGGGCAGAAGTCGCCCATCAACGCCAGCGCCTCGTCCCCGATCGGATTCACCCCGGGTCCGGCAGCCAAGGCGTGCGCGACCAGCGCATGCAGGCACTTCACCCGGGTCGGCATGCCGCCGGCGCTGAACCCGGCGATCTCGGGCACCTCGTCGCCGATCTCCCGGGCCAGCACGGCCCGGTCGGCCAGGTACGCCTCATGTGCAGCCCGGTAGCGCTCCGCCAACTCGGCATCGCGGCTGAGCCGGGCCGTCATCTCGGTCATGATTCCCGAGGCCTCCAGCCTGGACGCGGCCAGCACCGCGTTCGGGCAGATCAGGTAGTAGGTCGTCGGAAACGGCGGTCCGCCAGGCAGCCTTGGATAGGTTGCCAGCACACCGGGGTGTCCGGCCGGGCACCGGTAGGCGACTCCGGCGACCCCGCGCATCGGGCGGCCGAGCTGCGCTTGGGCGAACTCCGCGTCCGCATCGGTGAAGGTCTGGTAGGCGGCCACGCGAGCTAGGGCCCTTCGGTTCCGTCGGCGGTCACCACCGGCCCCGTCTCACCCTTGTCGACCGGCTCCGGATCGTCGGCGGTGGCGACACTGCCCCACATCCGATCCCACCAGGTCTTCGCGTACTCACCCTCGGGCAGCTGCGCCGCGCCGATCCGGCTGCCCCCGGCATACGGCTCGTTGTCGGGACCGACCACCTGAAAGCCGATCTCGCCGGGCAGCACCCAGCCGAGGCGCTCCCGGGCCTGGGTCTTGACGTACTCCGGATCTTGCCAGCGCTTGATCTCATCGGTCAGATCGGCGATCGACTGCTGATGCTCGGCGATCTGCTGTTTGGCCTCGGCAGTCTCACGCTGCTGATTGAAGTAGACCCGCAAGGTCGTTGCGTAGCTGATGAGCAGGACGATCAGCACCAGCACCAAGATGATGGCCCGCTGAGTGACCCGAAGTCCGTTGCGCAGCCGCAGCACGACGCCGCTGACGGAATGGTCGTGCGCGGCGCTGCTCTCGGTTTCAGGTCCGGGCGCTGCTGCGGATGAATCCGAGGCTGCATGGGTCTTGGACGACGACCCGTTGCCCCGCTGCACCGGGCGTGAGGCTGTCCGTACGCTCGGGGTATCGGCGGTGCCAGCACGTCCACTCGGACGCGACGCCGCCCGACGATCAGCCCTGCCGGGTTCCACCCGCCACACCCCTTTCCTGCCGGACGTTCCATGCCGGACATTTCAAGCCGTACGTTTGCTGCCGGACGCACCGACCAGCGCAGCAGTTGCAGCCATGCGCCGGCCGAATCCCAAAGTTATTCCATCATCGGACACAAACGGAGCGGCCCCCACGCGAAACGCGGGGGCCGCCCCTGTGGATCAGCTGTCAGTCACTCAGCGCGACCGGTGTTCACCACTGCTCGGGATCGAAGCGCGGGAAGGCCGCTGCACCTGCGTACACGGCGGACTCGTCCAACTCCTGCTCGATACGGATGAGCTGGTTGTACTTGGCAACGCGCTCGCCACGAGCCGGAGCACCCGACTTGATCTGGCCACAACCGAGGGCGACAGCCAGATCGGCGATCGTGGTGTCCTCGGTCTCGCCGGAACGGTGGCTCATCATGGAACGGAAACCGCTGCGATGGGCCAAGGTGACCGCATCGATGGTCTCGGTCAGCGAACCGATCTGGTTCACCTTGACCAGCAGGGCGTTAGCCGCACCGTCATCGATGCCGCGCTGCAGGCGCTCGACGTTGGTGACGAACAGGTCGTCGCCAACCAGCTGCACCTTGTCGCCCAGCCGCTCGGTGATGACAGCCCAGCCGTCCCAGTCCTCTTCGTTCAGCGGATCCTCGATCGAGACCAGCGGGTAATCGGCTACGAGCTGCTCGTAGTACTCGATCATCTCGGCCGAGTCCTTCTTCTCGCCCTCGAACAGGTACTTGTCGTCGTCGTAGAACTCGCTCGCGGCAACGTCGAGAGCCAGCGCCACGTCCTTGCCCGGCTTGTAGCCGGCAGCCTTGATGGCATCCTCGATCAGATCGAGAGCCTCACGGTTGGAGGCCAGGTTGGGGGCGAAGCCGCCCTCGTCGCCAAGGCCGGTGGCGAGCTTGCGCTCCTTGAGCACCGACTTCAGAGCGTGGTAGACCTCGGCGCCCATGCGCAGCGCCTCGGCGAAGCTCTCGGCACCGATGGGGGCGATCATGAACTCCTGAATGTCAACGTTGGAGTCGGCATGCGCGCCACCGTTGAGGATGTTCATCATGGGGACGGGCAGCAGGTTCACCGTCGGGCCGCCGATGTACTTGTACAGCGGGAGCTCGGCCGACTCGGCGGCGGCGCGGGCCACGGCAAGCGAAACACCCAGGATGGCGTTGGCGCCAAGCTTGGACTTGTTGGGGGTGCCGTCCAGAGCGATCATCACGTCGTCCAGGCCACGCTGATCGGTGGCATCCCAGCCAACGACCTCCTTGTAGATGATCTCGTTGACGTTATCAACGGCCTTCTGAACGCCCTTGCCGCCGTAATATCCCTCGTCACCATCGCGCAGTTCGGCTGCCTCGAAGGCGCCGGTGGACGCACCCGACGGGACTGCGGCGACGGCGAACGAGCCGTCGTCCAGCAAGGCCTCTACCTCAACGGTGGGGTTGCCACGCGAATCAAGAATCTCGCGGGCCTCGATGTATTCGATAAGTGCCACGGGTGTCTACCCTTTCGTTCACAGATTGGATTCTTTGGTCCAGTTCTTAGCGTATCGGCTGCATCACGAATCTGACCCGCGCGCGTGCAACTCGCTGTCACGCACCTGGTATTCGAGGACGCGTAGTGCGTCGCGGGTGGCTTGGTCGGCGTCCACGCCGCTGGCCTGGGCGCGTTGGACCAGCGCCAGGATCTGGCGTCCCACCTCGTCGGCGGTGATCGGTTCGTCGGCCATGGCGACGTCGACATGCACTGCTCGGCTGCGGGAGACCACCTTCCCCGCCTTGGCCAGCGTGTTCAGCGGCTCGGGGATGCCTTCCAGCGCACTGGCCCGCTGCTTCTCGGCCTGCTTGGCCTGCTCCCACACGCCGTCGATGTCGTCCGGATCGGCGGCGCCGTCGAAAACCCACGGGTGCCGGGCGACGAGCTTGTCGCAGATGCCGCGGGCCACGTCCTCGATGTCGAAACGCTGCTCGGTGCGGGCGATCTCGGCGTGAAAGTAGACCTGCATGAGCAGGTCGCCGAGTTCTTCGCACAGGTCGGCGTCCGAGACCGGATCGGCCTCGATCGCCTCGGTGACCTCGGCGGCCTCCTCGATCAGGTGTTTGACCAGGCTGCGGTGGCTCTGCTGGGCGTCCCACGGGCATTCGGCCCGCAATCGCTGCATCACCTCGGACAGCCGCAGCAGCTCACTCAAGAGTTCGCGATCTCCGACAACGATCCCGACCCCGATACGTCGAGGTTGGTTGCGTCCCAGCTGCCGTAGCGCGGGTTGAGCTCAACGGTGTAACCCCCGAAGTACGGCTCGGTGTTCGCCCCCAGGCCCAACGCAATCAGGTCGTGCCGGGCGACACCGCGGGCCGCCTCGGCGCACCGATCGTCGGTCAGCAGGATGTTCAGCCCCGCCTGCTCGACATAGTCACGCAACTGAGTGTCGGTGGGCGGGTCGTCCATCTGGGCGGCCTTCTGGCGACTCATCTCGTCGAGCACCGCCCACGTCACCATCTGCGATCGCAGCTCGTTGGGGCTTTGAGCCAGCTGGGTGTCCTGCAGCACCGCTGAGCAACCCTCGGAGAACGCCGTAACCCGCGAATCGGGGATGGCGACACCGTTGACCAGGGCTGCAGTGCCGGACGCGGGTGAACACCCAGACAGCGCTGCCGCTCCGAAGACCCCCAGCGCTGCTCCCACCAGGAGCTTCTTTGAAGAATTCACGGAACTGAGTCTACTGACCTACGACGGCTTTGCTCGCACCGAAGATCGACACGACCCCTGCCGCCCATTTCAGCAGTTCCGCGCCCTCCACCGCGACGCTGGGTACCCCGCGGGTACGCGGACGAGGCACCAACGCCACATTGGTCTGCGCCTTGATGAGCGTGCCCGGATGCACCCGCTGCAGCCGCAGCTGACGCGATTCGGGAAGATCGGCGACCGGGGCGAAGCGGATGTAGTTGCCCTGCGTCATCACCTCGGTGAGCCCGGCCTCCCGGCAGGCCAACCGGAACCGGGCCACGTCGAGCAGCGCCTCGGTGGGTTCGGGCAGCGGACCGTAGCGGTCGAGCAGTTCGGCGCGCACCTGGGCGATGTCGTCCTCACTACGCACTTCGGCGAGTCTGCGGTACATCTCCAGCCGCAGCCGCTCCGATTCGACGTAGTCGGTGGGCAGGTGGGCGTCCACCGGGAGTTCGATGCGCATTTCGGCTTCCTCGTCGCCGGTCTGCTCGCCGCGGTATTCGGCGATCGCCTCACCGACCATCCGGATGTACAGGTCGAAGCCGACGTCGGCGATGTGGCCGGACTGTTCGTCGCCCAGCAGATTGCCCGCGCCGCGGATCTCCAGGTCTTTCATCGCGATCGCCATGCCCGCGCCGAGATCGGCGTTGGCGGCGAGCGCGGACAGCCGGTCGTGGGCGGTCTCGGTGAGCGGCTTGTCGGGTGGGTAGAGGAAGTAGGCGTAGCCGCGCTCGCGGCTTCGTCCGACCCGGCCGCGCAGCTGATGCAGCTGCGACAAGCCCATCCGGTCGGCCCGGTCGATGATCAAGGTGTTCGCGGTCGACACGTCGATGCCTGCCTCGACGATGGTCGTGCAGACCAGCACGTCGATACGCCGCTCCCAGAAGTCGACCATCACCTTCTCGAGTGCGCGCTCCCCCATCTTGCCGTGCGCGGTGACGATGGTCGCCTCCGGCACCGCCTGCCGCAGTTCGGCGGCCACCTTGTCGATGTCCTGGACGCGGTTGTGGACGTAGAAGACCTGCCCCTCACGAGCCAGTTCGCGGCGGATTGCGGCGGCCACCTGGCCCTGATCGTAGGGCCCGGCGAAGGTCAGCACCGGATGGCGTTCTTCGGGCGGGGTGGCGATGGTCGACATCTCGCGGATGCCTGTGACCGCCATCTCCAGCGTCCTGGGGATCGGGGTGGCGCTCATCGACAGCACATCGACGTTGACCCGCATCTGCTTGAGGGCCTCCTTGTGCTCGACACCGAAGCGCTGCTCCTCGTCGATGATCACCAGACCCAGATCCTTGAACTTCACCGAGTCGCTGATCAGGCGATGGGTGCCGATCACCACGTCGACGCGACCCGACGCCAGCCCTTCGATGGTCTTGCGGGTCTCGGAGGCCGACTGGAAGCGGCTCAGCGAGGCCACGGTGATCGGGAAGCCCGCGTAGCGGTCGGCGAAGGTCTGGGCGTGCTGCTGGACGAGCAGCGTGGTGGGCACCAGGATGGCGACCTGCTTGCCGTCCTGAACCGCCTTGAACGCGGCCCGCACCGCGATCTCGGTCTTGCCGTAGCCGACGTCGCCGCAGACCAGCCGGTCCATCGGAATGATCTGTTCCATGTCGTGTTTCACGTCGTTGATGCACGACAGCTGGTCGGGAGTCTCGGTGAAACTGAAGGAGTCCTCAAGTTCGCGCTGCCAGGGGGTGTCGGGCCCGAACGCGTGGCCCTTGGTCGCCTGACGCGCTGCGTAGAGCTTGATCAGGCCGGATGCGATCTCGTGGACGGCCCGGCGAGCCCGGGATTTGCGATGCTTCCAGTCGGCTCCGCCCATCTTGTCGAGTTGCGGGGTCTCCCCGCCGACGTAGCGGGAGATCTCGTCGAGCTGGTCCATCGGCACGTACAGCCGGTCGCCGGGCTGGCCGCGTTTGGACGGCGCGTATTCGACGACCAGGTATTCGCGGGTGGCACCGGCCACCGTCCGGGTGACCATCTCGACGTAGCGTCCGACGCCGTGCTGCTGATGCACCAGCGGATCGCCGGGTTTGAGTTCCAGCGGGACGATCTGGTTGCGCCGTTTGGCCGGCATCTTGCGGGCGGCGCGTTCGGCGGTGGTGATCGCACCGGTGATGTCGCCGGCCGCGTGGACGACCAGCCCGATGCGCGGTGCCCGCCAGCCCTTGCGTATCCCGCTACGGAAGATATGCACCACCGGGGACTGCTCGGGAACCTCGTCCAGGTCTTCGACGATGCCCGAGGCGATGTCGTTGTCGCGCAGCACCTCGGCCATCCGGCTGGCCTGGCCGGGGCCTTCGACGCTGAGCAGCACCCGCCAGCCGTCGGCCACGTCCTGTTTGATCTGAGCGGTGAAGGCTTGGACGTCGCCATGCCAGCTGGGAATGTCGACCAGGTTGAGATGCTCGCCGGTCTCGGCGTCCGGGTCGGGGACGAACGGTGACAGCGACCACCAGCCCTGCCCGCGTTCCAGGGCGTGCGCGCGGACGTCGGCGAGTTGCTGGTAGGCGCTGGCTCCCAGGTCGATGGGCGCGCGTCCACCCGATGCCGCGGCTGCCCAACCGGCATGCAGGAACTCCTGGCTGGTGCGCACCAGATCTTCGGCGCGGGTGCGGACCAGTTCGGGATCATTGACCAGAATCAAGGTGCTACTTGGTAGCACGTCGATGAGTAGCTCGAGTCTGTCGACCAGCGCCGGGATCAGCGCCTCCATACCCTCGGTGGCCTGGCCCTCGGCGATCTTCTCCAGCATTTCGGCGAGCTCGGGGTGCGAGCCGATTAGGTCGGCGGCACGCTGCTGGACCTTCTCGGTGATCAGCAGTTCGCGGCAGGGGGCGGCGATGATGCGGCCGACCGATTCGTCGGTAGAACGCTGATCGGCGACATGGAAGTAGGTGATGGAGTCGATCTGGTCACCGAAGAAGTCGATGCGCACCGGATGCTCTTCGGTGGGCGGGAAGATGTCGACGATGCCGCCGCGCATTGCGAACTCGCCGCGGCGCTCAACCAGGTCGACACGCTGGTAGGCGGCGGCCACCAGGTCGGCGGCCAGATCGCCCATCTCGTAGTCTTCGCCGGTCGTGAGCCTGACCGGACGCAGGTCGGCCAGGCCCGCAACCTGGGGCTGCAGCATCGACCGGACCGGAGCGATGACGACCTTCGGTTTCGGTTGCTCATCTTTGCCGGTGATCGCTCGCAACACCGCCAGGCGGCGTCCGACCGTATCGGAGCGGGGGCTGAGGCGTTCGTGCGGCAGGGTCTCCCAGGCGGGGTAATAGACTGCCGCAGTCTCGCCGAGCAGCGACTGCAGCACCGCGGTGAGCTGTTCTGCCTCCCGGAAGGTGGAGGTCACCACCAGCAGCGGACGTCCAGTGGTTTCGGCCAGCGTCGCGATCAGTGCCGGACGCCCAGCCGCCGGGCTGTCCAGTTCGACCGCCGACACCGCCGCCTTGGCGTCGCTGATCGCCTCGGCGACGCTGCGATCAGCGGCCAGTGATTGGTAAAGCCCCCGGAAACTCACCGGTCCAGATTAGCCGCGCGTCCGAAATCAGCTGTTGAAGCGGTTCTGCGTCGCGGCCAGACCCTGCGTGATGAGGGATTCGCAGGCGTCAGCGGCGCGCTGCACCTCGACTGCCAGATCTTCGCGCATGGCCTTCGGGAAGGTGGCGAGCACGTGATCGGCGGCCGCGTGGTGGCCGGTCGGGCGTCCGACACCGAAGCGGACGCGATAGAAGTCGCCGGTATGCAGATGGGCCCGCACCGACTTCAGCCCGTTGTGGCCGTTGTCGCCGCCGCCGAACTTGATGCGCAGCTGGCCGAAGTCCAGGTCGATCTCGTCGTGGACGATGACCACGTGATCGGCAGCCAGCTTGTAGAACGCCACCAGCTTGCCGACCGCCTGCCCGGATTCGTTCATGAACGTCTTTGGCTTGACCAGCACCAGGCGCTCACCCGGCGGCACCCCGACCCCGGCCGCCGAGATGACCGTCTCGGCCACCGAGGCCCGCATGCCGCGCGGCGCGGAAAAGCTCGCCCGGGCACGCCGGGCGAGCTCGTCCGCAATCATGAAACCGACGTTGTGCCGGGTGCGCTCATATTCGGGGCCGGGGTTACCCAGCCCCGCGAGCAGCCAGGTGCTCACTCCTCGGTGTCACCCTCGACAGGCTCTTCCTCTTCAGCAGGAGCCTCTTCACCCTCGGCGGTCTCGAGCATGTCCTCAACCGAGGCGGCCGCGTTGATGCTGACGACCAGGGCCTCGGCATCGTCGTCGAGTTCGACATCGTCGGGCAGCACGACGTCGCCGACGAGGATCTGGGCGCCGACGTCCAGGCCCGCGATGGAGACCGCGATGTGCGCGGGAATGTTGGTGGCCTCGGCCTTGACGGTGATCTCGGTGCGCTCGGTGTTGATCAGGACTTCACCCTCGGGCTCACCGGTGATGATCACCGGGATCTGCACGGTGACGCGCTCGCCACGGAAGACCATCAGCAGGTCGACATGCTCGAGGTTGTTGGTCACCGGGTGACGCTGCACCTGCTTCGGCAGCGCCAGCTGCTCGGTGCCGTCGGGCAGCTGAATGCTCAGCAGCGCGTTGGCCTGGCGCAGAGCCAGCATCGACTCGTGGCCCGGCAAGGTGATGTGCTTCGGCTCGCCACCATTGACATACATGACGGCGGGAATCTTGTGCGCACGGCGAATCCGGCGGGCGGCGCCCTTGCCGAACTCCTCGCGGGCTTCCGCATTCAGCTTGATCATCTCGACCATGTGTAACCCCTCAACTCCAATTGCGAACTCATGGGCTCAGCGGGAGGAGGATGCGGCATCGAATACCGCCAACCAGTCGATCACGGGTTCGCAATCGCTCACCCCTCGCCAAGTAGCTTGCTGATCTTACCTCAGCACCGCCGGTTGGGACGAATCGCCGGCATCCAGGCAGCTCGCCCGCAAACAGCATCGGACGCGCCCGCAAGGAGCACGTCCGATCAGCAGGCCTCGCAGCGGCTAGCAGTACTGCGTGCCCCCGTTGAACAGGCTGGCGACCGAACCGTCCTCGAAGACTTCGTGAATCGCCTGGGCCAGCAGAGGCGCCACCGACAGCACGGTCGCCTTCTCGACATGGACGCCCGGGGGGATCGGCAAGGTGTTGGTGAAGATGATCTCCTCGAAGGGCTGCGAGTTCAGCCGCTCGGCCGCCGGACCCGACAGGATCGCATGCGTGGCGGCGACGATGACCTTGTCAGCGCCGTGTTCGAAGAGTGCTCCGGCCGCCTGGCAGATGGTTCCGGCGGTGTCGACCATGTCGTCCACCAGCAGGCAGGTACGCCCGGCGACATCACCGACGACCTCGTGCACCTTCACCAGGTTGGCGACCGTCGGGTCGTGGCGCTTGTGGATGATCGCCAGCGGCGCACGCAGCCGGTCACTCCAGGTATCGGCCAGCCGGACGCGCCCGGCGTCCGGGCTAACGATGGTCATCTTGGAACTGTCGTATTTGCGCTCGACATAATCGGCCAGCACCGGCAGCGCGGTCAGATGATCGAGAGGGCCGTTGAAGAACCCCTGAATCTGCGCGGTGTGCAGATCCACGCTCATGATGCGGTCGGCGCCGGCCGCCCAGTACAGATCGGCGATCAGCCGCGCCGAGATCGGCTCGCGGCCCAGGTGCTTCTTGTCCTGCCGTGCGTACGGGTAACAGGGAGCGACCACGGTGATTCGTTTCGCGGACGCCCGCTTCAGCGCGTCCACCATGATCAGCTGCTCCATGAGCCACTCATTGACCGGAGCCGGGTGCGATTGGATGACGAAGGCGTCCGAGCCGCGCACCGATTCCTCGTAGCGCACGTAGACCTCGGAGTTGGCGTAGGTGATCAGCCGGCTGGGCGTCAGTTCGACGCCCATGATCTCGGCCACGGATTGGGCGAGCTTAGGATTGGCTCGCCCGGTGAAGAGCATCAGGTGTTTGTCCGTCGGGCGCTTAACACCGCTCACTGATCGTCCTCCTGGTTTTCCTCGCGCAGCCTGGCGCGGGCCTCGGCAACCATGGGGTGAATCTCCCCATCCGAATCGATGGCGGCGTCGGAGGCAGCCGACCCCGCACGTTTGCGATGCACCCAATCGGTCGAGATGTGCTCGTGTCCGCGCGCTACCGCCAGCGCACCAGCGGGCACGTCGTCGACGATCGTCGAACCGGCGGCGACGAAGGCGCCGTCTCCGATATCGACCGGCGCCACCAGCACCGTATTCGACCCAATGAAGACGTAATCACCCAGATGAGTAGGCGACTTGTGGGTGCCGTCGTAGTTGGCGAAGATCGTGCCGGCGCCCACATTGACGCCCTCGCCGATGAAGGCGTCACCGCAGTAAGTCAGATGC
The DNA here is from genome assembly GCA_012517405.1 of Propionibacterium sp. GTDB lineage: Bacteria > Actinomycetota > Actinomycetes > Propionibacteriales > Propionibacteriaceae > Brooklawnia > Brooklawnia propionicigenes. The sequence goes on along the minus strand of JAAYVB010000013.1, from coordinate 36,451 downwards.
GGCACCTTCGAGCCGTCACCGATCTGCGCGTTCTTGGTCTCGACGAAGGTGCCGATCTTGCCGTGCGCACCGAGCACGGTGCCCGGACGCAGCCGCGCGAACGGGCCGACTTCGGCGTCCGCATTGATCACCGACAGCTCACCGTGGGTGCGGATGACGTGGGCGTTCTCGCCCACCTCGACGTCGCGTAGGGTCGTATCGGGCCCGATGACCGCGCCGGTGGCCACCGAGGTGGCGCCCAGCAGCTGGGTGTTCGGCAAGATGGTGACGTCGGCCTCCAGATCGACGTCGGCCTCGATCCAGGTGGTGGCCGGGTCGACGACGGTCACACCGTCGAGCATCCAGCGCTCCAAGATCCGGCGGTTGACTTCGGCGTTCATGCGCGCCAGCTGGACGCGGTCGTTGACGCCCTCGGTCTGCCAGATGTCGTCGGTCACGTAGGCGCCGACGTTGCGATCGTGCTTGCGGGCGTATTCGAGAACGTCGGTGAGGTAGAGCTCGCCCTGCTCGTTGTCGGTGGTCAGGCTGGCCAGTCCCTCACGCAGCACCTGGCCGTCGAAGACGTAGATGCCCGAGTTGATCTCGCGGATGAGCCGTTCGGCGTCGCTGGCGTCGCGGTGCTCGATGATGCGGGCGACCTGGCCACGCTCACGGACGATGCGTCCGTAGCCGGTCGGGTCGGGCACCACCGCGGTCAGCACCGTGCAGGCATTACCACCTTCGCGGTGTGCCTTGACCAGAGCTGCCAGAGTCTCGCCGGTCAGCATCGGGACGTCACCGTAGGTCACCACCACCTCGCGGCTGACCTCGCCGAGCACCGACATGCCGCAGGCCACCGCGCCTCCGGTGCCGTTGCGGACCGGCTGTTCGACGATGGTCACCTGCGGGTAGTTCTCGTTGAGAAGCGCCTCCACCTGCTCGCGCAGGTGTCCGACGACGACGACGAGTTTGCCGGGGTGCAGTGTCTGAGCGGCGTCGAGCGCGTAGCTGAGCATGGCGCGTCCGGCGACCGGATGCAGCAGTTTGGAGCTCTTGGACTTCATACGGGTGCCACCGCCCGCCGCGAGGACGATGACTGCCGCCACGGGGGCCGGAGCTGGAGTAGTGCTCACCGAATCTCCTTCACACGGTGCGCCTTGTTCGCTCCCCGGGCAGGAGTCGAACCTGCGTCGCTAATCCTGATTCAAAGTCAGGCGGGCCCTGCCGGCAGACCAACCGGGGAACGATCACTGGCGCGTGATCGACACCACTCTACGGCTTGGGACCTCTGTGATGCACAACGGCCTCGGCTGGGGTCATCATCGGCTGTGAAAGACTGGACTCATGAGCCCGGCCGATTCGCAGCGTGCGCGCCGCGGCCGTAGGCGGATGAGCAGCGCGGAGCGCCGCGAGCAACTCATCATGATCGCCCGCGGCCTGTTCGCCGAGCGCGGATTCGACGGCACCAGCGTCGAGGAGATCGCCGCGCACGCCGAGGTCAGCAAGCCGGTCGTCTACGAGCATTTCGGCGGCAAGGAGGGCCTCTACGCGGTGGTGGTCGACCGCGAGGTGCGGGCCCTGGAGACCGCGATACAAGATGCGCTGGCTACGCCGAATGCCAGCTACCGGGAGATCGTCGAGCGGGGCACGCTGGCGCTGCTCGACTACATCGACGCCTGCCCGGACGGTTTCCGGATCATCGCCCGGGATTCGTCGATGGCCTCGGCCAAGACGACGTCGGTGGCCGACACGAGCCCGACCTTCGCGTCCATCCTGTCGGACATCACCGCCCGCGTCGCCGACATCTTGGTGCTGCCGCTGGCCCGCCGCGGGTACAAGACCGAACTGGGCATGGTGTTCGCGCAGGGCTTGGTCGGCATGGTCGCTTCGGCCGGTCAGTCGTGGCTGGATATCCGGCAGCCGCCCAAGGAGGAGCTGGCCGCGCAGCTTGTGAATCTGATCTGGAACGGCTTGTCGGGTCTGCAGCACTCGCCGCGGCTGATCAGCCTGGAACGCGACCGGCGGGCGAAGGCCCTTGCCGAACACGCCAAGCCGACCACCGATGCCACCCCCGAGACCGGGGACGAGGCCGGCTAGCGCCGGTTGACAGTCTGCTGCGGGGTGGCGAGCAGCAGCGCGCGCAGGGTCGTGGCCAGGTGTTCCCGATCGGCCGGGCTGAGCGCCGACACCAGGCCGGCTTCGGCGGTCACCAGATCGGCCAGCGCCGCGTCCACCTTCTCGCGACCCTGCGGCGTGAGCTGGACGAGAACCCCGCGGCCGTCGTGCGGATTGGCCATCCGGGTCACCAGGCCGCGGGCACACAGCCGGTCGACGCGGTTGGTCATGGTGCCGGAGGTGACGTGGGTCTGCGCGATCAGCTGGCCGGGCGCCAGCCGGCACGACTCCCCCGCGCGGCGCAGCGCGGCGAGCACGTCGAACTCCCAGATCTGCAGATCCTGGACTTCGAATGCCTCCGCCCGGACGGCGCTGAGCAGCTGCGCGAGCCGGGCGATCCGCGACCATACCTGCATCGGCTCGAGATCAAGATCGGGACGCTCGCGGCGCCAGGCTGCCACCAGTTCGTCGACCTCGTCCATACCACGAGATTCAATCACGCCCGGTCAACGATGCTGGGAACACTCACCGGACCATATGCCCGCCGCACATCGCGCACCTCGGGGGCGTGTTTCGGCAGCTCGGCGGCCAGTCGGTCGGCGGCGGCCGCATCGGCTGCCAGGAAGGCGCAGGTCGGCCCGGAGCCGCTGACCAGGGTGGCGAGTGCCCCGGCGGTCGCGCCGGCCCGCAGGGTCTGGGCGAGTTCGGGATAGAGCTCCAGCGCCGGGGCCTGCAGATCGTTGCGCAGGCAAGCAGCCACCCGCTCGGCGATGCCGCAGCTCAGCTGCTTGATCACCTCATCGGGCAGCCCGGCGTCCGGCACGATCGCTCCGCGGTCGGCCATCTCGTCGAAGCGCCGGTAGACCAGCGGGGTCGCCAAGCCGCGCGGGGCGGTCGCGAACACCCATTCCAGGCGTCCGCTCGCGGCCAGCGGCGTGAGCTGCTCGCCGCGCCCCAGCCCCAGCGCATTGCCCCCGTAGAGCAGGAAGGACACGTCGCTGCCCAATTCGGCGCCCAGCTCGGCCAGCTCTCCGACCGGCAGGTTCAGGCCCCACAGCCGATTGCAGGCCAGCAGTGTCCCGGCCGCATCGGCCGACCCACCGGCCATCCCGCCGGCCATCGGAATCTGCTTGTCAACAGCAAGATCAACGCCCTTCCCGGCGGTCTGGCCGGGGTAGCGCTCGCGCAGCAGCCAGGCGGCGCGAACCACCAGATTCGTCCGGTCGCAGGGCAGCTGTTCACTGCCCTCACCGGCCATCTGCGCGCAGATCCGTCCGTCGGCGCGCGGGCGGGCCCGCAGCCGGTCGTAGAGCGACACTGCCTGAAAGACCGTGGCCAGGTCGTGGTAGCCGTCGGCGCGGCGCGGCCCCACGCACAGCGCGAGATTGACCTTCGCCGGCACCCGCACCGTCACTTCCGCCGGTGTGGCTCTCACATCCCCCGACGCCGGCCGTGCTGCCTGTGAACTCATCGCCTCACCTCGATCAGCTGCTCGGCGATCCGCGCGAAGTCGCCGATCGCCAACACTTCGCCGCGCGCGGTCGGGTCGAGGCCTGCGGCGGTGATCGCCTCGGACGCGGCAGCCGACGACCCGAAGAGCCCCGACAAGGCCGAACGCAGCATCTTGCGGCGCTGCGCGAACGCCGCGTCGATGACGGCGAAGACTTCTTCGCGGGACGCACCGGTGGTCGGGGGTTCGCGGCGGGTCAGCCGCACCAGACCCGAATCGACGTTGGGTGCCGGCCAGAAGACGGTCGGCGGCACGGTGCCAACCCGTTCGGCCGCGGCGTACCAGGCGACCTTCGCGCTGGGTACCCCGTAGACCTTCGACCCGGGGGCTGCGGCCAGCCGGTCGGCAACCTCCAGCTGCACCATGACCAGCCCGAGCCGCCAGCGGTCGAAGGTGGCCAGCAGGTGCAGCAGCACCGGTACGGCCACGTTGTAGGGCAGATTCGCGACCACCGCAGTAGGTGCCGGGCCCGGCAGCTCGGTGATGGTCAGCGCGTCGGCGGACACCACACACAGGCGTTCGGCATTGTCGGGCTGGAGTTGGGCGACCGTGCGGGGCAGCAGCGCGGCCAGCGTGTCCTCGATCTCGATGGCCGTCACCTGCGCGCCGGCCTCCAGCAGGCCGAGGGTGAGCGAGCCCAGCCCGGGCCCGACCTCGAGGACGACATCGTCGGCGGTGATACCCGACTTGGCGACGATCCGGCGCACCGTGTTGGGGTCGGTGACGAAGTTCTGGCCACGCTGCTTGGTGGGACGCAGCCCGATCTCGGCAGCGAGCTGGCGGATCGTCCGTGGGTCGAGCAGCTCAGCCATCGAGATTCCCACCTGCAGCCGAGACACCCCAGCTGCCACCGAACGCTGCGGTGGCATTCGCGTCCAGCCGCTCGCAGGCCTCGGCCAGATCCCAGCCCAGCTGCTCGGCGATGAACCTGACGGTGTGCACCAACAGGTAGGGCGCGTTGGGTTTGCCACGGTGCGGCAGCGGGGTGAGATAGGGCGCGTCGGTCTCGACCAGGATGCGGTCGGCTGGGACGACCACCAGGGCCTCACGCAGCTGACGATTGGCCTTGTAGGTGACGTTTCCGGCGAAGCTGATCCAGGCCCCGTGATCGAGGCAGCGGCGCGCGAACTCGGCGTCGCCGCTGAAGCAGTGCATCACCACCCGCTCGGGCCAACCCTCGGCGTCCAGGATGTCGGCGATGTCGGCGTGCGCGTCCCGGTCGTGGATCACCAGCGTGCGGTCGTAGGCCTTCGCGGTGGCGATGTGGCGGGCGAACATGGTCTGCTGCCGCGCGATGCCAGCGGCCTCGCGGGTGCGGTAGTAGTCGAGGCCGGTCTCACCGACCCCGCGCACATGCGGCCCGGACGCGGCGAGCGAGTCGATGATCCGCCAGGCCTGCTCGGCCTGGGCGTCGGTCATCCGGGCCGAGTCGTTGGGATGAATGGCGACGGTGGCGACCACCTGCGGGTTGTTCGCGGCCAGCTGGGCCGACCATTGCGCGCTGCGCAGATCGCAACCGATCTGGACGATGCGGTGCACCCCGACAGCGGCGGCTGCGGCGATGTTGTCGGACACCCGCAACCCGGAAAATTCCTGAGTGGAGTCGAGATGGGTATGGGAGTCGGTCGTCGGACGCGGCAGCGCGTCGGGCAGTGCGGGCAGACCGAGTCGCTCGATCACCGTGTCACTCATCGCTTTCTCTCCTGCCCAGACAGGTCACTCATCGTTCCTCCCCTTGCCCAGACGGGTCACTCATCGTTCCCCTCGTGCCCGGTCGTCCCCGGCGGGCTCGGCCGAACGCGCTGCCAGCGCCTTGGCGTAGAGCTCGCGGCGGCGAAGCCCGGTCACCTGGGCGACCTCGGCCACCGCGGCGGACAGTTTCGTCCCGCCGGCGAGCAGCAGATCGACCTGCTGGAGGGCATCGTCCCAGTCGGCTGACACCTCGGGCGCGCCCTGGATGACGATGGTGATCTCGCCGCGGGCCGACTCCGCTGCCCACTGCGCCAACTCCGACAGGCTGCCCCGGACGACCTGTTCATACGGTTTGGTCAGTTCGCGGCAGACCGCCCCCGGACGATCCGCGCCGAACGCGGCGGCGGCGTCGGTGAGGAACTCGGCCAGCCGGTGAGGCGCCTCGAAGAAGACCATAGTGCGGGGTTCGGCGGCCAGCCCCTGCAGACGGCGGCGGCGCTCCCCCGGCTTGCGGGGCAGGAAACCCTCGAAGCAGAACCGGTCGACCGGCAGCCCGCTGATCGCCAGGGCGGTCAGCACCGCCGAAGGCCCGGGCACCGCGGTCACGGTGATGCCGTGGTCGATCGCCGCAGCGACCAGCCGGTAGCCCGGGTCGCTGACCGAGGGCATGCCGGCATCGGTGGCCACCAGCACCACCTTGCCGGCCTCCAGGTCCGCGATCAGGCCAGGGATCCGCGATGCCTCGTTGCCTTCGAAATAGCTGACCACCGGCGCGTCGGTGGTCACGCCGAGACGCAACAGCAGCGTCCGCAGCAGCCGGGTGTCCTCGGCTGCGATCACATCGGCGGTACCCAGCGCGCGGATCAACGCCGGGGACGCATCCTGGGCGTCCCCGATGGGAGTACCAGCGAGCACGAGGCGTCCCTCCCCGGGCTGAAACTCGGCTCTACTCATGCCTGTCAGGGTAGCGGACCGACATCGCCGCCTTGGCCCGGCGATCGGCGCAACTAGGATGGCCGGGTGAGTCTCCCCCTGCTCGGCCGAGTGTTCCAGGCAGTGCAGCAACTGCCACGGGCGGCCTCCGAGCAGTTGCGCGGCACCCATGCCGATCCGTTGATGCCGACCATCGATCGCCTGGACGACGCCATCGTCCTGCGTCGTGACCGCGCGATCAGCTGGCTGGTGACCCTCGTGATCGGGGCACTCGCGTTCACGCTGCGCATCATCAATCTGTCGCGTCCGAGCAATCTCGTCTTCGACGAGACCTACTACGCCAAGGACGCCTGGACGTTGCTGCATCTGGGCTACGAGGGCAGCTGGCCGAAGGACGCCAACGACCAGATCGTTGCCGGCGTCACCGATATCTTCACCGACGCGCCGTCGTTCATCGTCCACCCGCAGCTCGGCAAGTGGCTGATCGCATCCGGTGAATACGTTTTCGGCATGAACAGCTTCGGCTGGCGCATCGCCTCGGTGGTCTTCGGAACGCTGCTGGTGATGGCGACCATCCGGATGGCCCGGCGGTTGTCCCGCTCGACCCTGGTGGGGGCCATGGCCGGGCTGTTCATCACCGTCGACGGCCTGTCGTTCGTGATGAGCCGGATCGCGCTGCTCGACATCTTCGAGGCGGCCTTCACCGTGATGGCGGTGGCCTGCATGGTCGCCGACCGTGACTGGTTCCGGCACAAACTCGCCGGCTATCTGCGGGCGAACGGCCTGACGGATCTGCAGGGCGGTTACGGACCGCTGCTGTTGTGGCGGCCCTGGCGCTGGACGGCAGGGCTGATGTTCGGCCTGGCGATCGGCACCAAATGGAACGCAATGTACGTGCTGGCGGCGATGGGCATCATGGCGGTCGTCTACGACGTCAGCTCGCGGCGCACCGCCGGGGCGTCCACGAAGGCCTTCAAGTCCCTGTTCCTGGACGCGCCGATGGCCTTCATCTCGATGGTGGTCACCGCGGGCCTGGTCTATGTGGCGACGTGGTGGTCGTGGCTGACCACCGACGGCGGCTGGGGCCGCGACTACGGCAGCAAACATCCCGACGACTTCTGGGTCCGCCATTTCGGGGACGCGCTGGGCTCGCTGGCCTACTATCACCGGGAGATCTACGCCTTTCATACCGGCGAGTGGATCGCCGAACAGACCCACGTCTACGAGGCGAACCCGATGACCTGGCTGTTCATGGGACGAGTCATCGGCATCGACGCGGTCAACGACATTCAGCCCGGGGTCGACGGCTGCACGGCGAGCAGCGGCGATACCTGTCTGCAGGTGATCTCCGGTGCGGGGACTCCGCTGTTGTGGTGGTGCGCGCTGGTCGCGATCGTCATCGGGCTCGGCTTGTGGTGGCTCGGACGCGACTGGAGATTCGCGGTGCCGCTGGTCGCGGGGCTGACCCCGTGGCTGATGTGGTTCCCGAACGCCGATCGTCCGCTGTTCTTCTTCTACGCGATCATGATCATCCCGTTCACCGCGACCGTGCTGGCAATGGTGCTCGGCAAGATCCTCGGCCCGGCCGAGGCGGGCGCCAGGCGACGACGCGGCGCTCAGATCGTCGGGACCGTCGTCTTGGCGATCGTCGCGAACTTCTGGTTCATCTATCCGATCCTCACCGATCAGCTGATGACCCGGACGATGTGGAGCGCGCGCATGTGGTTCCCCAGCTGGATCTGACGCTGCCGGCTTGCCGCCGGCCGCATCCGCCGATCACAGGGCGGGAACCGCCACATAGGGCACAGTCAGCGGCCCCTCCGGCAGCACGCAGATCCGCGCGTCCGGCCCGATCCGGTTCACCAGCTCGCGGACGGTCGCGGCGATGTCGTCGGTCTGGGTCAGGTGCGCCGTCGCGAGTTGGGCGTCCGACAGATACGAGGTGTGCATGATGACGTTGGCGCCCGACTGGATCTTGGCTTGGATCTGCACCTGCCACTGGTCGGGAACGGTCTGTTCACGCGCCGAGATGTCGGCGAACAGTGCCTGCGGTGAGGACGCCGAGGCCAGCACCTCCCGATACGACCCGTGATCGGGGAAGCCGTCGCGGCATTCGGCGGCGCAGATGATCGTGCCGCCGGGCTTGACGACGGTGAAGGCCGCCGACATTCCCTTGACTGCCTGGTAGAGGTTCTGGTCGAGCGGGAAACCCGAGTTTGTGGTGATCACGATGTCGAACAGGCCGTCGACCGGTGCCATCGCGATCTCGCGGGCGGCGGCTCGGGCTGCCTCGTGCATCTCGAACAGGTCCCCGGCGAAGCCCTTGACGATCTTCTTGTCGCGGTTGAGGATGACGTCGAAGGCGAAGGTGACCCCGGTTCCGGCGGCGATCGCGCGGATGTCGCTGTGCACGGGGTTGTCGTCGATCTCACCCCAGGTGGCCCGCTGGTCGCCGATCCGCACGGCATTGTGCAGCGTCAAGACGGTGTCCAGGCCGGCCAGGCCGGGCGCGACGAGCTTGGGGCCGCCGCTGAAACCTGCGAAGAAATGCGGCTCTACGAAACCGGTCGTCACCTTGATGTCGGCCTCGGCCCACAAGGTGTTCAGCCAGACCGGCACGCCGTTGCCGAACTCGCCCATCCAGGTGAGCGAGGCCTTGTCACGAGCGTCGTGGTTGACGATGTGCAGTCTTGCGGCCAGCTCGTCTCCGAGCATCTGCCGGATCTCGTCGTCGGTATTGCCGCGGTGGGTTCCGGTGGCCACCAGCACGACGATGTCGTCCGGGTCGATGATGCCGGCCACCTCGTCGAGGATGGCCGGGATCATCAGGTCACGGGGCTGTGGACGCGTCAGATCGCACATCGAGATCGCCATGGTCTGCCCGGGTTTCACGCGATCACGCAGCCGGCGACCGGCGATCGGGTTGCTGAGCACCTCGCGCAGATAGGCGGCCTCGTCCGGCACGGCAGGATGATACGTCGGTTCGACCACGGTGACGTGTGCGTCGGCCGGGAGACTCACCGGCAACCATCCTTGGCCGTAGGCGAGTTCCACATTCACGGTGTTGTCCCCAGGTCCATCCAAGCACGCATCCGCGGGCGCCGCGGCGGTTCGCGGGTCACCCGGCCACAGGCACGAGTCCGGCAGCCGGCACTGGGCGTCCAGCGGCTGTCTCGTTCCCTGCCTGTAACTCGCGCCATCTAGACTCCCCTGCTGGAAAGGACGCCAATGGCCATCTGGAAGCTACACAACAACGGGGTTCTCGGACCCCACGACGTCGTCCGGCCGGACGAGCGACTGAGCTGGGGTAAGACGATCGGGCTGGGCGCTCAGCACGTCGTCGCCATGTTCGGCGCCACCTTCGTCTTCCCGCTGCTGATGGGCCTCAACCCGCAACTGGCGGTCATGATGAGCGGCATCGCCACCATCGTCTTCCTGATCGTTGTCAAGCATCGCGTACCCAGCTATCTGGGCAGCTCGGCGTCCTTCGTGGGCGTGGCGACCGCGATCTACGCCCAAGGCGGCAAACCCGACTCGGTCACCGGCGCGATGTTCTGGTGTGGTCTCGGCCTGTTCATCGTCGGGCTGATCATCCACTTCATGGGGTCGGGCATCATCCACAAGGCGCTGCCGCCGGCGGTCACGGGCGCCGTGGTCATGCTGATCGGTTTCAACCTGGCCCCGGTCGTCGCCCGGACCTACTGGCCGCAGGACCAGTGGATCGCCGCGATCGTCATGGTCATCGTGATCTGCCTGTCGGTGGGATTGCGCGGCTTCGCCGGACGCATCGCCATCTTCTTGTCGCTGATCATCGGCTATGTGCTCAGCTGGCTGGCCGACCTGACCCTCGGGCCGAAGTCGACCATCGCGTCCGACGGCACCGTCACCGAGGCCTTCCGCGTCGATTGGACGAAGGTGGCCAACGCCGACTGGTTCGGCCTGCCTCCGGTGACCGACCTCGCCAACTGGCAGTTAGGCAACCCCAACAATGTCGTCGGCTTCCACCTGCCCAACTTCAACTTCGCGTTCGCACTGATCGCCCTGCCGGTGGTGATCGCGCTGATCGCCGAGAACACCGGCCACGTCAAGGCGGTCGCCGAGATGACCGGCACCAACCTCGATGCCTACATGGGACGTGCGCTCGGGGCCGACGGCCTGACCTCGATGATGGCGACCTTCGTCGGTGCGGGTCCGACCACCACCTACGCCGAGAACATCGGCGTGATGGCGGCCACCCGCGTCTACTCGACGGCGGCCTATGCGGTGGCATCGGTGGTGGCGATCCTGTTCGGATTCTCACCCAAGTTCGGCGCGGTCATCTCGGCCACCCCGGGCGGTGTGCTCGGCGGCATCACCGTGGTGCTGTACGGCATGATCGGCCTGCTCGGCGCGAAGATCTGGAAAGAGAACAACGTCGATTTCGGCAATCCCCTCAACCTGGTGCCGCTGGCGGCGGGCATCATCATCGGCATCGGTGACGTCACCTTGCAGTTCACTGACGACTTCTCGCTGGGCGGCATCGCGCTGGGCACCATCGTCACCATCGCGATGTATCACATCGCCAAGGCGCTCGCGCCGAAGGAGATGGTCGATGCTGCCGAAGGTGCCACTTTGATCGTGGACGCCCCCGGCGCGTACGAGTCGGGACAGATCCCCGCGGTCGGCGGCAAGGGCGCGAAAAAGTAGCCCCTGGCCTCAACGCAAGATCGAGACCTGAGCGGTCCTTCAGCGGTCCTGCCCCCCCTCCCACGGGGCGGGGCCGCGTGCTTTCTGGTTACAATCACGCAGGTGAGCAAACGTCAGCGCGCAGTCAGCCTGCCAATCGTGGGGTTGATCGTCCTTGCCGTGATCACCGCCATCGTGTCGATCGTCGCATTGCTCCAATACCGCCCCGGAACACAAACCGCCATCCCACCGGCATCGTCAGCCACGCAGACCCCGCAGCAAACCGACGAAACCCCGACGCCCTCTGAACCCGCGACACCGGAGCCCACCCCGGCGACTGCGCTCGATCACTTCGTAACCGCTTTCGCACAAGGTCATTCGGTGCTCGTCTTCGGTGATGGCACCGGCAACGAGGACGACGAATGGGTCTCGATCTGGGCGCGCGACCACATTGCCCACGCTCGCGCTACCGAGTACGTGCTGTGGGACCGTGACGCGGCCGTGTGGGGCGCACCGCTGGCGCTGAGTTCCGTCGGCCAACCGATGACCGTGTGGAATGCGAGCATCCGCAGCCCGCAACTCGACTACGAGACGACCCGGGTGGCGCAGGCCTGGCAGAACGTGGACGCCGTGTTGCTCAGCTACGGGCATGTGCAGACCGCCGATGTCATCGCCGCCGACATGCAGGCGATCCTGGATGCGGTGCGTCTGCAGTCACCGACCGTTCCGGTCGCCGTGATCTTGCAGAACCCCGATCCCACGGCCAGCGCCGACCAGCAGCAGGCCACTGTCGCCGCGATCGCCGCCTGGGCACAGGCTCAGAGCCTGGCGACCATCGACGTGTACGCGGGATTCCCGCAGAACCAGGCCGAGCGGGATGCTCTGGTCGAACTGGATGGCAGCCCCAATGAGCAGGGCTCCCAGTTGTTCGCCAGGATCGTGGCGGACGCCCTTCCATTGGCCTGAGGCTGGCGTTTCCGCCCGCCTGAGGCTGACTTTCGGCCGCCTGAGCGCGTTGTTTTCTGGTATCGGGGTGCACCTCGCGCTCGTCATCGGCGCTGAGCGTGCCTAATCTTCTTCAGTTCGGGCCTCCTGGCTGCCCGCCCACGCTCAGCACCCATCCGGGGGCGCCATTTGGAGAGCAGGTGAAGAAGATGAGGCACGCTGCCCAGCCCCAACTCCCGGGGCCCAGCAGGCTGGAGCCCCGTCGTCGGGGTATCCGGCATCACCGGGTCGGCTGATCGCTTCCAGATGCTGCGATCACTTCGGGCGCACTCCATTCGAGGAGCCTGACGACTGGCACAGGCGCCAAGGCACCCGGAAGCACATCTAGACTGATGCCATGAGTGTTTCGGGGGCTGCGCTGACTACCCCATTCGGCGCATCCGGAACCGCCATTCACGGTCTCGGCGGCTGCGTGCGCGTATTGTCCGACGGCCCCGACAGCAAGCAGCGGATGGCGACGCTGCGGCAACTATGGGCGCGCTGCCTGCAGCCTGAATCGTGCAACCAGGAGGCTCCCGTCATCAGTCTCGGGGCGATTCCCGATGATGGGCCGACCTTCTGGGAGCGCACCACCCAGCAGATCACCGCCGAGCTGATCGGCCAGCAGGCCGGCAAGCTGCTGATGCTTCACGCCGGCGGCCTGTGCAATCCCGAGACCGGCGCAAGCGTCGTCTACGTGGCGCCGAGTCGTACCGGCAAGACCACACTCACCTTGTCGCTGAGCGGCCGGTTCGGCTACTTATCCGATGAGACGATCGCCTTGGACGAGCAGCTCCACATCCTCGGCTAGCCGAAAGCCCGGCGTCATCACCAAATCTGAGCTAATCAGACCGGGGCCTCATCGCCCCTACGCACCAACTCAGTGAACAGCGTCCACGATCACGTCCACCGCATCGCGGATCATCACGAACGAGGACGCAAATACCTCGGGCCCACGCCGGAAGGGGTCCGGCACGTCGTCGTCGACGACACCGTCGGCTCCCAGCATCCGTCGCGGAGCCGCTTGTTGCACCATTTCCCGGAGACGATCCGAAACGGAGTCCGTGGTCAGGGCAGGAAACGCCGGCGAGCCGACGATCCGCGCCAACTCCAAGAGGGTGAACGACCGCCGCACTGCAACCGGCGCCAGCCGCACCGCCTGACTACGATGAGCCGTCGTCAGCGCCAAGATCAGGTCTGCTGACTTCACCATCGCGGGCGTGAGTTGCCGCGCGGCGAACCCATCCACCGATGCTCCGGCGGCCTGCACCAGGGGCACCATGGCGGCGTCCATCGGATACCCGGACAGAGCCCCCGTCCCGGCGCTGGTTACCTGCGCCGCATCGCCAAGACCGGCAGCCAGCAGTCGCTCAGCGGCGGGCGACCGGCAGATGTTCCCGGTGCACACCGTCAGGATGCGGATGGGGTCGGCGCTCACTGCACCGGCTGAATGGCTCGGGTCGGGCGCCGCCCTGTGCGGGCCCGGGCGGAGGAGATCGGCGCAGGCTCATTCTTGTCCCGGCTTGCGCGCGACGAGCTGTGCCCGTCCTGTCCGTAGACGTACTCGTAGTGATAGGCGCCGGCGTCGCCGCCCCGCACCCGCGTGAGCAGTAGACCAAGCACCCGGGCGTCAACCATCTCGAGCTTTTCGAGTGCCTTCTCGAGTTCCGGACGCCGAGCAACGCCGCTTCCGACTACAACCAATGTGCCGTCGGCGACTCGCGACAAGACTGCTGCATCCGTCACCGGCAGCAACGGCGACGAGTCGATGATGACCGTGTCGTAGCGGCGGGACGCCTCGGCGATCAACTGCTGCATGTGCGGCAGGCCGAGCAGCTCGGCGGGATTGGGCGGAACGGGTCCAGAAGCCAGCACGTCCATCAACGAGTCATTGGTGGGCTGAATGACCTGCTCAAGCCGGGCCTCACCGATCAGCACGGTCGTTAGCCCGACGCTGCCTTCGAGTCTCATCAGCTTCGCCACCGTCGGACGCCGCAGATCGGCGTCAATCACCAGCACTCGCTCCCCCGAGGCGGCAATCGTGGACGCGATGTTGATCGCGGTGGTTGTCTTGCCCTCGCTGGGAACCGACGACGTGATGACGATCGCACGCTTGCCTCGGTCCAGCCCCAGGAACTGAAGGTTCGTGCGCAAGGAGCGATAGGCCTCGGCCCGTGCCGAGCGAGGGTCGGCGTCCAGGATCAGCGGATTCACCGCGGCGTCATCGTCGTTGGGCACCATGCCGATCACCGGGATCTCCGTGACGCGAGCCACGTCGCGCTCCGAACGGATGTCCAGGTTCAGCATGTCGCGCAGGATCGCCTGGCCGGCTCCGAGTAATAGCCCCAGCAACACCCCGAGCGCCAGATTCTGCATCGTCTTCGGAGTGGTGGGCGAGGTGGGCACCTGCGCCGGACGAATGATCGTCGCGACAACAGGCTTGGTCCCATCGGGCGAAGGCGGGGACAACTCGTCTACGGCCTCCACCAACTGCTCACTGATCGCCGCCGTCACTCGGGCAGCCTCATCCGGGCTGCCCTGGACGACCGCGATGTCGAGCGTGGCCGTTCCGGTTGGGACGCTCACCGTCACCTGCTTGGCCAACTCGCTGGGCGTCGTAGCCAGCCCGAGGTTGTCGATCACGGGCTGCAGGACGATATCGGAGCGCGCCACCTTCGCGAACGACTGCACCTGGCTTTCCGCGTAGCTCGACCCGGCATTGAGATCGCCACCACTGGATGCCGTACGCACCGACAAGAACAGCGACGCATTGGACGTGTAGGTGGGTTTCGCAAGCATTGAGAATAACGCGGCGAACAAAACGGCGGCCAGCGTGACCGCTGTGGCGCTGCGCCAATACTTGCGCAAGATGCTCAAGTAGTCGGTTAACTCCATGCTGTGCTCTTCTCCCAGGGTGCCGTACTCGTTCTAAGCCTAAGCGAAAGCGCAGCCAAGCCGGTGATCGCGCCAGTTCCAGGGCCCTGAGCGGTGTTGAAGGACCCGTGTGCCGCCGCCCGGCAGGTCGCCGCGGGAGTGCTGGCTTGGGGAATGTACTCGGCGCCTGCCCAGAACGCGCCTCGCTTCGCCTACGACCGCCTCAGGAGCTTCTGACATCTCACTCGTGAGAGCCAGACGAGGCACCTCCGCTGACCTCGAGTGAGTTGACTACGTGCGTGCGCAGTTGATCCACATAGGAGTCCAAGGCCATGACCGCGAGTTCGAGTACACCGCATTCTCGTTCCAACCACACGGCGGCGTTACCATGCGCGACTGCGATTTGGTCGAGGAACTGAGCGGCCAGCTGATTGTCGCCTAGCAGATGGTTGACAAGAGCGCGGTTTGCCAGGCTCAACGCCGGGTTACCCATCGGGAGTTGGGCGCCTCTCGCGAGCGGCCCGAGGGCCCGCACTGGCGAGACAGGAATTATGCAGAATCCCAGATTGTTCAAGGCGTCACCGTCCGCCGGATTCATGTATGCAAGCGCGGTGAACATCTCCTCCGCTGCTGCCTGGTTTCCCCTCCGAAGGTGAATCAGCGCCTGCTGGACGAAGTGCTTGGTGCTGAGGTCCGGGGCAGGCTGATTCCGGTGCGGGGTTTGACTGGCCAACTTATCGAGGGCAGCTGTCGCGACCACTTCTGCATCGACAACGCGCGCAGCCAACACTCGATCAGGGCACAGACCTGCACGCCTTCCTCTGGCGGTGTCCCACTCGAGGATCAGACTCTCAGTCGCCCACAGCTCGAGATGGGTAACGGTGAAACGATCCCAAATCCACTGAGCCTCCGGATCAGCCTGTGGTGGCGGCAGATTCACGAATACAGCCTTCTGGGGAACGCTCCAATTTAAGAAAGCCTTAATGTCAGAGGCCAGGAGACGAGTGAACCACTCCGTGACCTGCGCTTCGAACCACTGAGGATAGTCGGCGGTACTGCCCCGCCATGCGGCCTGGCAGCCATCCCGCAGTCCTCTCCAATCCATCAACAGGGCTGGCAGCTCAGCAGTCAGCAAAGACGCTATCGAGGCGGCGACGCGAGGAGCGGCGCCCACGCGCAGAACTCTCTCAACCGGCACTCCGCGCCTCGCCAGTTCAGCCCAAATCGCCAAAAACACATCATCGTCACTCATTCGCATGTCCGGCGGTGTCGAAACATGCTTGCTGGCTCGCAGCAGAAGAGTCGTTGTGCTGGCGTTCGGAATAGGCTCCCGCAACTCCCGCATGAAGATCTCGGTTGCGTCGAACGGCGTAAGTCCGGACGCCACCTCAAGCGGTCGCACGACTCCTGTCATGACGAGCCCATCAAGCACAGCGACGGACTCTGTGGGCCGATCTTCTCCATAGTCGACTAACAGCGCGCGGCACTCTTCGTTGCAGGTGCAGCCATCCCCAGCCAAGCGATAGAAGGGGCAACTCGGAGTCAACAACGGCAGGGTGCATGAGTCGCTGTAGGCCGCAAGAGCCCTTCCGATCAGCTGCTCACGCGCACTCCGCATGCATGTAGCCTAATCAGTCGGGATGTGGCCCGATAGTCAGGATGGTGACAGTGTCCTCGCCCGGGCCGTACTGCCAGAAGATCCGCCAAGCCCCCGACGTGTGGTTCTCGACATAGGATTCCCACACGTCTGATCCATCCACGCCCCGGATGGACTTGTACTTGTGAGAGTTGAGGCCCGGATGCCGAGGATTCTGCTCAATAAGCGCAAGAGTCCTGCGCACCTTCCTCAGCTTCACCGCATACTGAGGCGAAGTGAGCTCATTGAGAACCCTCGCGGCTTCTTTGGTGAATCTCAGCACCATCACCGTCAGTCTTCAGCGTCGTCGAGGTACTCCGCGAAGCTGCCCAAGTCGACAGTTTCCCCTGCAGCCGCCTCAGCCAAGCCGCGCGCCAGTGATTCGCGGAGCAGCTGGTCCTCCCACACGATCAGCTCGCGCCGTGGAATCGAGACCAAGGGTGTCAGCAAGATCTGGCCATCGTCGTTCACGGCAACCGCGTACCGGTCATCCTTGCGGACGCCGCTCTTCCCCATCGGCAAGCGACCGCGTTCGTCGGCGACGGCTTCGCCCACGTTCTTGAAATCCGCGATCATTCTAAGTCCCTTCCGCTGCTGGGGTCCGATCAGACATCAGCGATACTCGATCTTGTCACCCCATGGGGGCAATACCCACGATACACACGAGTGGGGCAATGACACAACTGGACCGTGCATCTCGTCTCGTATCAAATCGGGACGCGCGGGCAGTCCCAAGCGCTCGCCAACCCCGGAACTCAGACCGCCTGACCGATCCTGACCTCGTTGCCCCAGGGGTCATACGTCGTGATGCGGTTGCCGTCGTCGCGGATCTCGTGCCCGGCGAATCGAAGCCGCTCGGCGATCCGATCCAGCTCTTCACGCGTGGGGACTGCGATGTCGAGCGAACCGAGACCCAGAGTCTTCGACCGCACGCCAGCCCCGCGGGAGTTCCACGTGTTCAGACCGATGTGATGGTGGTAGCCGCCCGCCGACACGAACAGCGCCCCGCGTCCCATCCGTGCCGTCTGGTCGAAACCGAGTGTGCCGACATAGAAGCGGTGGGCGGTCTCGATGTCACCGATCTGCAGGTGGGCGTGACCCAGTCGTCCGACCAGACGCGACCGCCCAGAGGACGATTCCGCAGCGTTGCGGTCAAGATGGCTTGCGACGAAGCGGTTCGGGTCCAGCGGCAGTGAGTCCATGGCCACCTGGTCTCCGGTCCACCGCCACTGCTCGCGAGGACGGTCCACGTACAACTCGAGCCCGTTGCCCTCGGGATCGGTGAAGTAGAAGGCCTCGCTGACCAGGTGATCGGCCGAGCCGATAAATGTCTGCGGGTACCGGGAGGCCATGCTGTGCAGGCTGGCCGCAAGATCGCTGCGGGTATCGAAGAGAACCGCAGTGTGATGCAGCCCAGCCGAGCTGGATGGCGCCGGACGCAACTCGGGGGCGTGCACCAGTTCGAGCACCGCCCGATCTCCCAGCCCGAGCGCAATGCGTCCGCTCCCCTCGGACAGCGGAACGAGTCCCACCCCATCGGTGTAGTAGGCGAGCAGGCCCGGCAGATCACGGACGCGCAAGCTCAGCATGTCCATGTGGGTGGCCGGATCCAGCCGCTCGGTTGGTGCGTTCATAGCTCGTCCACTCCTAAGTAGTTGAATACTCAACCACTTTGTGGAGACGACTATTCCCTTCAGTAGCGACCGCGGGCCGTCCGGAGAATGCGCACGCCTCGCTGACAGTCCGTGGCGCACACGTGTGGGCAGGGATCGGGGACATGGAGGCGCTCTCCTGGCCCGCGACGCGTCACAAATGTGAGGCGCCCGCGATGGGGATTCCGGCCCCGGCCAAGAAGGGCACACTGCCCAGCATCAGAAAGCCGACCAGGGACGCGATCTCGTCCGCGCTGCCGAATCTGCCCTGCGGAATACGCGCCAGCAACTCCCCCGCGGTCTTGGGATCGTCCAGATATGACTCCGTCATCCGGCTCCTGAAGTAGCCGGGACAGACCGCATTCACCGTGATGCGCTCGTCTGCCCAATCCAGCGCGAGACTCTGCGCGATGCTCAGCGATGCGGCCTTGGACGCGTTGTAGTCCGCGAAGTTCTTCTCTGGACGCAGCGCATTCACCGATGAGTTCACCACAATCGCACCGGGCCGATTCAGTACCTGGAACGCGGCCTGACAAGTGGCCAGTATGCCGATGACATTGGTGGCCAGCACGTCCGCAAAACAGTCCAGATCCAACTCTTGCGCCGGTAGTGCCTGGCCGTCGCCGCCCGCATTGGCGAATACCGCATCAAGTCCGTCCATTTGTTCGCAGGCCGCATAGACACCCTGCTTCGCAGCCCGGGTATCGGAAACGTCGCAGACCAGACTGAACTCTGCGAGCCCTGCCCGGATGGCCTCCGCAACCCGGCCTTCATCACGTCCGGTCACTGTCACCGTGGCACCAGCGGAAGTCAATGCCTTGGCCACGTATGCTCCGATTCCCGACGTACCGCCAGTTATCAGATACTTGCGCCCCTGATGATCACACATGACTCGGCTTCACCACCATCTTCACTCCTGGCAGTGTTGTTCGGCCAGCCAGAAAGTCCCTGGCCACAGCGAAATCCATGATCTCGGTCACGACACCCCGATACGTCTCGGGCGCTTCGGCCAAGGCCGCCAGGCTGCGATCCAGATGGACTGCCTCAAATCCGATCGAGCCCACCAGGCTCCAGCCGTGTTCCACCAGCTCGCGCACCGGTAGCTGAAGCTCCGATTCGCCCAGCGCAATCGCGATCACCGTGCCGCCGTTGGTTAAGCCTGCAAATGCGTCGTCCACCGACCTCACATATCCGGCCGCGTCAATGACTGCGTCCACCCTGGATCCGGAAGAATGCTGAACGGCGTCTACCGACAGCTGCCGAACCAATCCGACGCGTTCGGGCACAACTTCCACGATTTCCACCTCCACGCCTGCGAACCGCTGGGCCACACGCAGCGCGGCCAACACGCCGATGGGTCCACCACCGAGTATCCGCACCGTTCCCGCAGTCGCGGGTAAGTGATCGAGAGTACTGTCGACAACAGCGAGAGGCTCCGCCAAGACTGCGACTTCGGACTGCAATCTGTCTGGGATCCGGTGTAGCGTCCAACTGGGCACAACAACGTATTCGGCGTAGCCGCCGGGTGCTGATTCGCCCATCCACGTGAGACTCTCGCACAGCCCGCGCGCACCCCTTCGGCACAGCGCACATTGTTCGCACGGACGCCGAGAATCGATGACCACACGTTCGCCGATGCGGATCGCGGGGTCCACAGATTCCTCGACCACTCCCACCGCCTCATGCCCAAGAATCGCCGGCCAATACTCGATCCAATCGCCTGAGGCGATGGCGTGCCGATCAGATCCACAGATCCCGCAGTACTCGACCCGTACCAGCACCTCGCCCGCTTCTGGCCTTCGAACCTCCGCTGTGCCGAGCGAGAGCTTCAGATCGCGACCCAGCAGGATCGCTCGCATCTGGCCCATGGCCACGGATGTCATGGGTGGCTGTCCTCCATCACTTCGGACATAATCTCGCGTAACAGCGTGCGGGCGCCGGGCTCGAAGAGGGTGTCCGAATTCCGCGGCCGGGGCAGATCGACCAGATGCTCGGCGACCATTCTTCCCGGTTTGGAAGCCATCACGAGCACCCGATCAGACAGCAGTACTGCCTCGTCAATGTCATGGGTAATGAAGACCACCGTCAGTCGGTGTTTCTCCCACACCGAGATGAGGAGTTCCTGCATGGATCTGCGGGTAAGCGCGTCGAGCGCCCCGAACGGCTCGTCCATCAGGAGCATGCCCGGGTGGTAGGCGAGTGAGCGAGCGATCGCGACTCGCTGTTGCATGCCCCCAGAGAGCTGTGCTGGACGATGGGTCTCGAAGTCTTCCAGCCCGACCCTGGCCAGCGCCTCGCGAGCCACCGCGGCACGCTCCGGTTTCGTCATCGGCTCGTCGAGCAGCCCGAACTCCACGTTCTCCAGAACCGTCTTCCACGGCAGCAGCGTGTAATTCTGAAAGACCACTCCCCGGTCGCGTCCAGGTCCGTCGATCTCGGTCCCATCGACCAGGACTCGTCCAGAGGTCTGCTCGCGCAGCCCGGCCAGCACGGCGAGCAATGTGCTCTTCCCGCAACCAGACGGGCCGACGATCGATACGAACTCGTTGTCTGCCGCACAGATCGAAACACGCTCCAAGGCGGTGAGACCACCGAACTGCATGGTGATATCGACAGCCTGGCTCTACAAGATCCCGCACTCCGGTGGACAGACGAGCGGCAATGCTGACATCGCTGTCGTGCAGATCGGTTCAGACTACGAATCCTTCCCGCTGAGCACCAACCAGTGGGTCGGCTGCAACGGAGCCGTCAACACTGCGAGCTACAGACTGCAAGCGCAATGGAGCACGTTGTCATTCGCATTTGCGTTGCAGTCACACACGCCGCCCGATCTTGTCGTGGAATGGACCGTGATCGCAGACGGCGCGACGATCTACTCAGGTACAGCCAAGCCTGGGGATCCCTTCGAACGCTTAGAACTCGATGTCTCCGGCGTGCGAGACCTTCAATTCACGGCACGAACCGACAGCATCTGCGGCACGGCCGACAAAGGCTACGCCGCCCTCGTCCAAGGCTACGTAGCCGCCCGCTGAGCACGCTGCGACAAGGTGTCTACGGACAGGCGAGCATGAAACGCGCCCGCTAGAGGGCTGTGTCTTCGCAAATGTCGGACCCGACGATCGGGCCGGATGCGCGCCTGGGCACAGCTTCCCCAGCCAGCAACCTATGCTTGCCCCATGGCCGGAGCAGTCGGTGCCGCCACGGGGGCATACCGTGCGCTCGACACCGCTGCCCTCAGACTTCTTCGTGCCAACAACATGCCCGTGATCGTGGCCACCTGCGGCCGCCACCTTGTCGATCGGCGGATCATCGCGTATCCCGAGTTCGTCACATTGGTGGCCGACGATCTCAGCGAGCTACGAGACGAAGGCATCGCCCTGCCGCGCACTGCCCAGGAGTACATCGCTGACTGGATCCGGGACGGAATCCTCATCCGCCGCGCAACCGCAGCCCGGGACGAGAGCATTGAGCTGTCTCCCACCGCCGCCGACGCCATCGCCTTCCTCGACGCGATCGATCGTCCGGTGGCAACAGTGACATCGTCGCGGCTCGCCAACGTCTCCGATCTCTTGGCTTCGCTGGCCCGCGACACCGATCCCGATCCGTCAACTCGAATCGCAGCCCTGCAAGCCGAGCGCGATCGCCTCGATGCTGAGATCGCTCGGGTTGAGTCCGAAGGATCAGTGCCCGCCGATGACGCCGCGGCGAGCGAACGCCTGGCTGAGATTCTGCGCCTGGCCGAGGCCGTACCCAGGGACTTCGCCAAAGTGGCCGACTCCTTCGAGCGACTCAACCAGGGTCTACGGGAGCAGATCATCAACCACGAAGGACAACGCGGGGAGGTGCTCGACGAGATCTTCGCCGGAGTTGATCTGATCGAGAGTTCCGATGCTGGCCGTACCTTCGACGCCTTCTACCGACTGCTGCTTGACCCCGAACTCGTCGAACGATTCGACGCATCCGTGGATGCCGTGCTGGATCGCGATTTCGCGGCCGACCTCCCGCTGGCCGGGATCGCCTTCTTGCGGCAGTACCTCACCACGCTGCAAAGCGAGAGCGCACAAGTGCGCGGCACGCTGACCGACTTGTCACGCAGCCTGCGACGGTTCGTCGAGACCCAGGAGTACCGCGAGCAGCAAAGACTGGCGACGGCAATCAACAGCTCCGAGCAGGCCCTCATGGGGTTGCTCCACAGCCTGCCCACAACCCACAAGATCGGCGTGGGATTGGATCTGACGTCGATGAGGTTCTCGTCCATCGGGTCGTGGGCGCTGCACAACCCCGCGGATGTCCGCACCGCGGAGACGGTCGACGAGCACGACACCCAGCCGCTGAATCTGGAGTATCTGCGCGAGATGGTGCGTCTCACCGAGATCGATTTCGGCGAACTGCACGGCAATGTGGCCGCGGTGGTGGACGAACGGGCGACCGCCACGGTCGGCGAGGTGCTGGAGCGCTTTCCCGCGTCGCAGGGCCTGGCATCGATCGTGGGGCTACTCGTCCTGGCAGTCGAGTACGCGATCCGGGTGCCCGGCTCAGAGGTGTGGACGTGGCAGTCCCGATCAGGCAGATCGAAAAATGTCAGTGGCCCGCGATATCTCTTTAGTACTGTTCCTGCCGATTGGACGAAGAGATGACGCTGCAACCTGCGCCCCGCCGCGCAGAAGACACCGGCGACGGAGATCTCGAGATCGCCGTCGAGCCGATCGATATTGCCGATCCGAGCCCGCTCCCTCCGGGCGTGCGCCGCGTCCTCATCTACATGATGCAGGGCCCGTACCTTCGCGCAGACGCCAACGCCCGGCTGTGGGAGCAATTGAAAGCGCAAGAACCACTCGTCCGCTCCCGGCTCGCAGATGTCTATCTTGACTTGGTGGTCGACGACGAGGCGGGAGTCGCCTTCGTCCGACATCTCGATGTCGATGGGGCGGTCAAGGCGATCCGCACCCAGCCGCTGACACTGATCGAGACCGCGCTGGTGCTGTATCTTCGACGAACGCTGCTGAAACGCGACAGCGGTGCGGTGCGGGTTTTCGTGGGCCGCGACGAGATCGAAGATCAACTGCGTAGCTATCGCGCCGCCGACATCAGCGACAAGCGCGGATTCGACCGCCGCATTGAAGCGGCAGTCAACAAGATGAAGAAGTACTCGGTGCTGCTGTCGGTGAGCGGGGACGATGACCGGTGGGAGATCTCACCTGTGCTCGCCCTGGTCGTCGGCGCGGACGAGGTAGCCGCCATCACCGACGAGTTGCAGCGACTGCTGCACGATCAAGGAGCTCAAGGAGATCAAACGTGATCGGCCAGCAACGCCTCTGCAAGGTGCAGTTGGTGAACTGGGGGACGTTCCAGGGGGCGAGGCAATTCGATGTGCCGCGCGCGGGCCTGTTGTTGACCGGTCCGTCCGGGTCGGGCAAGTCGTCATTGTTGGACGCGATGGCAGCCATTCTCGTCAAGCCTGCGCGGGCACGGTTCAATGCGGCCGCACAAGGCACCGATACCGGCGACCGGGATCGCAACCTGCTGACCTATGTCCGCGGCGCCTACAAGCGTCAGACTGACGAGCAGACCGGCGAAATCCAGACCGCATATCTTCGCATCGGTGCCACTTGGAGCGGTATTGCGCTCACGTTCGGTGATGGCCAGCAGCAGCGCGTCACATTGGTCCGGCTCTTCCATATCGCCAGGGCGACAAACGATGCCAAGGACCTGAAATCGGTCTTCATGCTCGCAGACGGCGATGTTGAGTTGCTGGCGCTCGCGCCTTACGTGGAAAACGGCCTCGAGGTGCGCCGCCTCAAGCGCGAATTCCCAAGTCACGATGTGTACAGCGGCGACGCGTACGCGTCATTCGCGAACAAATTCCGGCGGCGCCTGGGCATCACCTCGGAGCAGGCGCAGCTCCTGCTGCACAAGACCCAGTCGGCGAAGAACTTGACCAGCCTTGATTCTCTCTTTCGGGAGTTCATGCTAGATGAGCCGAGGTCATTCGAGCTTGCGGACGAGACTGTCGTGCAGTTCACCGAGCTTTCCACCGCACACAGCGCGGTGGTTGACGCCCGTCGTCAGGTGGAAGCGCTGACCCCCCTGCGGATCTCGGATCAGGAGTTGACAAGGCTCAACGCCCAGCTCACCCACCTGTCGAACCTCGAAGACCAGGTGGGCACCTGGGTGCGCGATAAGCGGCTGGCCGAATACCGCGGGCAAGAACACCGGCTCCAGCAAGAACTGAGATCGACGGCGGCGGAGTTGTCGTCCGCCGAGCAGGCCAAGCTGGCCGCCGACACTGCACTGCGGGATGCCGAGCGGGCCCTGGACGGGGCGGGCGGAGCCGAGGGCGAACAGCTGCTCGAGCTACGCGCGGTCCAAATCGCTGTTCTCGGCCAGCGCCGGGCGGAGCGCTCCAGATTGTCCGACCTGGCGGCAGGCGAACGGCTCGGCCTTCCCACCAGCGAAATCGACACAGAGCGCTTCGCGCGCGAGGCGGCGGCACGCGAGGCCGAAGTGAGCGCGCAACTCCGGCAACGCAAGACGTCGACCCACGACAGGCACGCCCGGCGCAGCCAGGCAAGCCAACGCAGAGCCGCATTAGTTGATGCGCTCAAGGGGCTCCGACAACACCATTCGAACCTGGACCGGATGCTGCTGAACGTGCGTTCCCTGCTGGCCGAGCGACTGCAGGTAGATGAGTCCCGGCTGCCTTTCGTTGGTGAACTGCTGGAAGTCCGCGCGGCCGAGCGGGCCTGGAGTGGGGCGATCGAGCGGGTGCTCGGGTCGTTCGCCCGCACGCTGGTCGTCCCGGATGCGCACTACCGTGCTGCCGCCGAGATCATCGACGAAGAGAACCTGCACACTCGCCTGGTTTACGAACGGGTGTTTCCAGGGCAGCCTGCCAGCGGGAACGTTCCCGACGACCCGCGCTCGCTCGTCCACAAACTGGCACTGGCCGATGGCCCGTTCAACGGCTGGCTGTGGGAGCGGCTGTGCAACCGTTACGACTACGCCTGTGTCGACCACCCCGACGGATTTGCCGGGGTTCGGCGGGCGGTCACCATCAACGGCCAGATGAAGCACAGCGAATACCGCCATGAGAAGGACGATCGGTCTCGGCTGAACGATCGTGCGAACTGGGTCCTGGGCTTCACCACTGAGGCGAAGGAGACCGAGTTGGAGGCCCGGTTGAGGCAAGCCGAGGACGAACTGCGCGCCGCGGAGGCCGAGTTGCAGGCAGACGATGACCAGAACGAGGCTCTGCGGCAACGCCAACGCGTGCTGGACGAACTGCAGAGGTGCTCGTGGGCTGCCATCGATGTCGCGGCGGCCCAGCAGAAGGTGACCGAGTTGGACGCGCGGCTGGCGCAGCTTCACCAGGCCCAGCCCGACCTGGCCAGACTGGAATCGGTGCGAGCCCAGCTGCAACAGCGCGCCGATCGCGCCGAACAGATCCGGCAGCAACTCGCGCTGCGCAGCGCACAGGTCGACCACAGGCTCGCCGAACTCGGCGAGCTCATCGCGAGCCTCGCCGATCAGATCGCCCAAGCTGCGCCTGTCCCCGCCGAAGTCGCCGCGGATCTTGAGGAACTGGCGGCCGACACCAGCGTCGGTGCCGACGAACTCGGGCTGCGCCGCGAACTCGGCCAGCAGCACAAGAAACTGGACGATGCCGTTCGAAAGACACAGCAGTCGGCGGTGCGCGCGATGAGTCACTATCGCCAGAACTGGCCGGTGCCCTCAGCCGACTGGGGCGACGACACCGAGTACCTCGCGGACTATCTCGCCCGATTGCGTTCGCTGGAGGACGACGGACTGCCCGCCTTCGAGAATCGCTTCTTCGATCTCCTGCAGCGACAGGCGCGCAACAACATCAGCCAGCTGGCGCTTGTCATCAAGGGGGCCCGTCGGGATGTGCGGATACGGGTCGACGAGGTCAACAGGTCGCTGCTGATGACCGAGTTCGCGCCGGCGTCGTTCTTGCAGATCGAAGTGCGGGATCGCACCCTTCCCCAGGTGGAGGAGTTCCTTGCGAACCTGGCCAAGATCACGTCGGGTTCGCTCGCCGGCACGCTTGAGGATCAGGACGATCGTGAAGCAGCGGAGCGCCGCTTCGAACTGATGCAGGCGTTGCTGGACCGGCTGCGCTCGGCCGATCCTGCCGACAAGAACTGGCGTCGGCTCTGCCTCGACACCCGCCAGCACGTCTCGTTCCAGGCTCGGGTGCAAGATGCCGAGCGCAACGCACTCGATCACTACACCGGGTCGGGTGGACGATCGGGCGGCGAACGGCAGCGACTGGTCACCTTCTGTCTTGCTGCGGCGCTGCGCTTCCAGTTGGCGCCGGCAGATCAGGAGCGGCCGGAGTACGCCCTGGTGGTCATCGACGAGGCCTTCGACAAGGCGGATCACAACTTCACTAAGGCCGGGCTCGAAGTGTTTCGCCAATTCGGCTTCCAGTTGTTGCTGGCCACTCCCTTGAAGATGTTGCAGACCATTGAGGACTATGTCGGAGGTGTGGTGATGGTGAGCAATGAGGCCGGGAACAGCTCGCAGCTGCACCAGCTCATCTTCGACAACGACGACGTGGACGACGACCCTGGCACCACGGTGCAGGATCGACTGCTGTGAGAACGGTTGCCGATGCCCGCGATTGGGCGGAAGGTCAATGGCAGCGTAACTGGAAGCGGTGGCTGACCACGGCTGAAGCGGATGCGAAATCGTGGCCGCTTCACCCGCCCAGCCAAGCTCAGTTCGCCGCCGATCCCGAGGCAGTAGCTCGCTGGGCGAGGTCGTGGCGCGATCTACGGGTCGCGGGAGTCGAGGTGGAGTGGGTCGAGCGGCGGTGGCCTGCCTATGGCCGCCAACTGCTTCCGCAGCGGATCGTCGCCTCGCCGGAGGCCATCGCCGGGCTAGCGGGGCATGCGTCCGAGTGGCGGCGGGCCAACGCGAGCGTTGCCCGGCTGCGCGAGCAATGGCCGGGCCTTGACCTCAGCGCGGCGACCCGACTGGCAGCACGGGCACTGAGCCGTCTTGATGACCATCAGACCGAACAGCTGATTGCAGTGCTGGCCTGGCTGATTGAACACCCGGGGTCGGATTTGTGGGAGCGCGAGCTGCCGGTGCCAGGGATCGACACGAAATGGTGGGAGCAGCACCGGTCGTTGGTGGAACCATTCGCGCTTGCACTCACCGGCCAGCAGGACGCCGCCGCGCCGCCGAACGATCCGGTGTTCGGGGTGCGGGTGCTCGATCCTGGCTTGTCGGATGGCCCGCAGCAGTTCACTGCCGGGGTGGCCGGCCTGAACGCTGCGAGGCTGGTCCCCCGCGTGGTGCTGATGAGCGAGAACCAGGTGCCCGTCTTGAGACTTCCGGCGCTGCCTGGGGTTGTGGGCATCCACAGCATGGGATTCGCTGCCGTCAACCTGGCCAAGGTGGCCTGGATCAGGGATGCGCCCCAGCTGTATTGGGGCGATCTCGACAGCTATGGCTTCCGCATTCTGGGTCAGCTGCGGCAGGTATTGCCGAACGTCCGGTCTGTGCTGATGGACGCAAGGACCCTGCACCGTCACGCTGAGCTGATCATTGCTGAGCCTCATCCATATCGCGGTGAGATCGGTTACCTGAGTGCCGCAGAACGGAGTGTCGTCGCCGAGATTCGTCGTGGCGACCTTCGTCTGGAGCAAGAACGCATCGACAAGGCATACGCGCATGCCGAGCTGACAGCCGCCGTAGCGACGATCATCCGCCTCGCCGAGGACCGCGGCTGACGGCATGGCCACAAACACGAATCCCGGGACGGCAGCCTGGGCTCGCGTGCCTCATCTTCTTCACTGTGGGCCCTCGGCCCGGCCGGCCACGCTCAGCAACCGCCGAAACCGGCATTCTGGGCGCCAACTGAAGAAGATCTGTCACGCCCGCGCCAAGTACCGCGGCTGACGGCATGGCAAAGGCGGCCTGCGGGCCACTGCCCACAGACCGCCCACGACGCCATCAGACGAATTCGTCTGGGTCCTTGCCGACACGCTGGCCGGTGTCGAGGCTCGCGATGCGCTCGAACTCCTCACCGGTGAGCTCGAAGTCGAACACGTCGATGTTCTGGCGAATCCGCTCCTCGTGCACCGACTTCGGAATCACGACCAAGCCGTTCTGCAGATGCCAGCGGATCATCACCTGCGCGGCAGTCTTGCCGTGGGCCTCCCCGATCTCGGTCAGCAACGAGTCGTGCAACAACGTGTTCGGCTTGGACGCAGGCCCCCAACCCGCACGGTCACTGCCCCCGAGCGGGCTCCACGACTGGGTCACGATACCGTGATCATCATCGAATGCCCTTGTCAGGTACTGCGGAAGATGGGGATGCAGCTCGATCTGATTGATCGCCGGGGCGATCGTCCCGTGATCCAGCAGAGTCTGCAGATGGTGCGGCTTGTTATTCGCCACGCCGATCGCGCGAGCACGCCCGGACTTCGCGATCACCTCGAACGCGCGCCACGTCTCGAGGAAACGCTCAGTGTTCCCCAGCGGCCAGTGAATCAGGTACAGATCGATGTAGTCGAGGCCGAGACGCTCCAGACTCGCATCGAAAGCCGCCAGCGTCGAGTCGTAGCCCTGATCGGCGTTCCACAGTTTGGTGGTGACGAAGATCTCGTCGCGCGGTACGGACGATTCCCGCAGGCCCTTGCCCACCGCCGCCTCATTACCGTAGATGCGCGCGGTATCAATGTGCCGGTAGCCGGCCTCGTCGATCGCGAAACGCACCGCACGCTCTGTGTCCTCGTCACTGGCCTGCCACACGCCAAGACCCAGCTGCGGAATCCGGACCCCATTGTTGAAGGTGACAAGCGGCACCGGGGCCGGCGAGCCCGTGCCCGTCGTTACCTCCGGTACTTCATCGAAACGCAGCGACCGGCGCGTGCCGGCGCCCGCAACAGCACCATCAGCCATATCTGACCTCCTTGCCAGGTCCCCGGACCCATGCCCCGGGATCGCACATCCTCCACGATAGTCGCAAGAGAGATGAGATTCGGTCGAACCATTTGCCACACACGGGAGCGCCCGACCCGGCCAGACAGGCACGCAGTAGCTGACGAGAACGTGATGCGGGTTTCGCCAGGCCCACCCGCACCGGCGAGGCGCCCCCGCTAGGCGTCAGGCAGACTGTTGCTCCTCCTGCGCCTGCGCATCGCCTGATCCCGCTCCCCCACAACCAGCGCTGAGAAGCACGACACCGGCAGCACTGACCGGCTCCAAGATGAACGCCAGGACGCGTCTCATCGTGAGTGCCTCCACAACGAGTCGAAAACGGGATCTCCGGGCGAGCAGGTCTCGAGCCCGGCCATCCGGCCTCGCGTGCCTCATCTTCTTGAGTGTGGGCCCTCTTCCCGCCCGGCTACGCTCAGCAACCACCGAAACCCGGATTTTGGGCGCCAACTGAAGAAGATCTGTCACGGAACCGCCGAAGAGGCTCAGCGCCTCAGCGAACGATGACCACCGGTAACGATCGCGGCTGCCACACACCGGCAGCGTCGGCGCCACGGCCGGGCATATCGCCCCCACCCGACAACTCCAGCATCCGCACACGCGTCCGGCGACAGAAGTTGCGCTCGGAGACCCCGCCGATGCTGATGCTGAACACCGCGTCCAGCTCTTCGCTGACGAAGGTCACCAATGACGCCTCGCCCATTGTCTCGACACCGGACAGCGAAGCGGCCAGGCCATACCCACTGCGCTTGACCAGGGCTTCCTTCCGGCTCCACAGCACGCTGAGGTCCCCCGCGCGTTCCAACCGGTCGTACAGTTCCCGCTCCGCCGGTGTCGCGATCCGCGCGAACAGATCGGGATCGAACGGCACATGAGACTGCACATCCACCCCCAGCGGCGACGGCGCGCCATCGCGCAGACACAGATCCCGGCGTCATGCGACCAGTTGAACTCTACCTCCGGCCGGCGGGAAAATCGCGGCTTCCCATAGGCGGCGCGTTCGATCGCGGGCATCGGCCCGCTCCACCGCTCTCGCCACAGATACTGCAACAACGCGTACGAGACCGCGCTCGAGTAACGGTCACGATCCCGATAGTAGGCGTCACAGCGTTCCTGACGATCGGCGGGAAGCCCCACCCGAATGCGGCGGAAGTCCTCCTCGTTCATCAGATCCGCCCGGGCGATGACCACCTCGAACTCGGGCATTCCGACCGCGTCACAGCTCCCCCGGGTTTCCCGACCGACAGCCGCCACCGGTACCACCACAGCGCCTCAGCCTTCGGCCGCATCGATCACCAGGCACACGTTGTGCCCGCCGAATCCCAAAGACAGCGACATCGCGCGGCTGAAGCTCGCCGGCCGGGCGGCGCCCGTCACGACGTCGACCTGCATGCCCGCATCGATTTCGGTGGTGCCCACGGTCGGTGGGACGAGCCCCGCCCGCATCGCCAGTACCGAGGCGATCACTTCGACAGCCCCCGCCCCGGCAAGCAGATGCCCGGTCATCGACTTGGTCGAGGTCACCACCGCCCGCTCCCCGAGTACCCGCGCGATCGCCCCGGCCTCCACCCGGTCGTTCAGCACCGTGCCGGTGCCATGCGCGTTGACGTGGATCAGACCGTCCGCAGCGTCCGGTCGTGCCGCGCACGCCTCCCGGAGCGCGTAGTTCATCGCCCAATCGACCGCCTCGCCATCGGCGCACGGCGCGGTGATGTGCGACGCATCGCTCGTGATGCCATAACCCGTGACCTCGCCATAGCAGTGCGCACCACGAGACCGCGCGTGCGAAGCGTTCTCCACGACGATCGCCCCGGCGCCTTCCCCCAACACGAAACCCTTGCGCTCGCGATCGAACGGAATGCTGGCGCGGTCCGGATCGTTCGACGGAGTCAGCGCCCGCAGGTTCTGGAAGCCGGCCATGACGACCTTCTGGGCGACAGCCTCGGCGCCGCCGCAGATCACCGCGTCGACATAGCCGTGCCGGATGGCCCGCAGGGCCTCGCCGATGCCCACCGCGCTCGAGGCGCAGGCCGCGTTGTGCGATATCGACGGCCCCCGGGCGCCCACATCGATGGACACAAGCCCCGCGATCATATTCGGAATCCATTTCGGCACCAGCAGCGGCGACACCCTCCGCGCCCCACGCTGCTGAAGGATCTCGAACTCCGACAACAGCGTCTCGACCCCGC
The DNA here is from genome assembly GCA_012517405.1 of Propionibacterium sp. Taxonomy (GTDB): domain Bacteria; phylum Actinomycetota; class Actinomycetes; order Propionibacteriales; family Propionibacteriaceae; genus Brooklawnia; species Brooklawnia propionicigenes. Next base: position 5,251 of record JAAYVB010000013.1, on the reverse strand, counting down.
CGGCACCGCTGGACATCGATACTCCCAGCCGATAGGGGTCGATGCTGCCCTGAATGCCCGACTCTTCCATCGCCTGCCGTGCGGCGAGCAGCCCGAACAGGCAGTACCTGTCGAGTCTGCGCAATTCGTTGTCCGGTATCGTCCGGGCGGCATCGGGTTCGCGTACCGGCGCATACACACTCACCGCCATGTCGCTCGCATCGAAGCGGTCGATGGGCACAATCCCGTGGCGTCCAGCGAACAGATTCGTCTCGAAGTCAGTCAGGGAATTCCCGATGGGAGTGACAACGCCCATCCCCGTGATCACCGCGCGTTCCATGATCAGCTACTTCCGCAGGCTCATCCAGCCCGCCTAGCCCGCGGCTCCGTCCATGTTCTCAAGGCCAGCGCCCTCAAGGTCAGTGCCCTCGAGGTTGGTGCCCTCGAGCACGGCGTCATAGAGATCCTGCAGACTACGGACGTCGTGGTTGACCTCGATCTCATGGTCTCCGACCACGTCCTCCAACTTCATGAGGAACTCGAAGATCCCGATCGAGTCGATTCCGGCGGCCGCGAGGGTGTCGGTCATCGTCAACTCCGCAGCCGGCAGCTCGGCGAGTTCGGCGAGCGCTTCCTTGAACTGTTCTTCGGTCATGGCTTCCCTTCGATTCTCTTCCTGATTCCCGTTCCCGGGAGATTTCGCTGATCTCAGTTCCTGCTGAACAATTCCCGATTCACACACCATCGAGAACTCAGAATCCGTTACCGCGGAGCCAGCCCAACAGGTCGTCCTCACGCCGGGTCGCCTCGGCGGCGGTCCACGCCCCCAGCTCGCGGGTGTCGACGACATCGCCGTCGCGCAGGTACACCACCCGGTCCGCCCGCGCCGCGCAGGCCGGATCATGGGTGACCAGCATGATGGTGGTCCCGTCGCGATGCACTCCGGTCAGCGCATCCATCACCTCGACCGTCATGCTCGAATTCAGCGCACCTGTCGGTTCGTCAGCGAACAAGACCGACGGCTCGGTCGCCAACGCACGACAGATGGACGCCCGCTGCAGCTGCCCGCCCGACACCTGGGTGATCCCGTGATCGGCGACGTGGGAGATCCCGAATCGCTCCAGCAGCCCGTCCACCCGTGTGAAGACCCCGGCGCGGTCCTTGGGCGTCGCCTTCAAAGCGGGCAGCATGATGTTGTCCCGCACATTCAGATTCGACAGGAAATACGCCTGCTGGAAGATGAACCCCATCTCGGTCAGCCGCACCTGGCTCATCTCGCGATCGGCCAACCCGGTCAGATCGCGGCCCTCGAGCCACACGCTTCCGCCGGTCGGCCGGTCCATGCCTCTCAGGCAATACAGCAGCGTCGACTTGCCCGACCCGGACGCGCCCATCACCGCCAAGAACTCGCCGGCCGTCACCTCGAGGTCGATTCCGGACAGCACCCGGGTGGGCGGATGGGTCGAGTAGAAGGTCTTCTCGAGATCGACTGCGGCAAGAACCGCCGAGGCCGTGGCCATGCTTTCTCCGTTCATTTTCAGTTCCTCTCGTCGGTCACGCTCTGTCCGCCGCGCTGCGTCCACGATCTCGCCTGTCAAGCTTCGTCCACGGAAGGCACGGCGGGTCGACGGCACCCGGGGCACGCGCCGTGCCGGCAGGGTGAGCTCTTCGAGCGGGAGGCGACAACGGCGCGCGTCGAGGCTGAGCCGGTGAGGACACCGCTGTGTCGTGCTGGCGCACTTCCGATGCGAAGGCACCAGTGCGACGTATCCTTACGCCGACGGCACGCCTAGTAAACTTTAAGCACCTATCTTTAAGTCAGGGCGCGACCGAAGAAAGGATACGGCGGATGGCCACATGGGAGGGTGTGCACTGGGAATCCAGGATCGAATCAGGAGCACCCAAGTCCGAGCAACGATCGGGTCTGTACCGCCGCTATGTCCCGGATCTTCTCGATGGTGTTGGTTTGACCGTTGATGGAGAGCTGTCACGTCGCGTGATGAAGGTTGAGAGGAACCTTCTAACGCTCAATGGGCCAGGGGCCGAAGGATTGGCTGGAATCGCCCGGTTCTTGTTGCGGTCAGAGGCGATTGCCAGTTCACAGATCGAAGGCATTGCGCCTTCGACCCAGCAAGTAGCCCTGGCCGAACTTGGCCAGTCGGAATCCGTGCGCGGAGTCAGCGAGCAGGCGAGGCTGGTCGCCAACAACATGACCGTCGTGCGGGAGGCAACAACGGCGCTTGTCGAAGCCGAGTCGGTGAGCGTTGATGACATTGTCGGTCTTCATCGCTCGCTGCTGCCCGATGAGCTGCAGCATCACGGGTTGCGCACGGTCCAGAATTGGATCGGTACGTCGAGTTCGACGCCGGTCGGCGCCGCGTTCGTGCCGCCCGACCCAGGACGGGTACCGGAGCTCATGCACGACCTGGTCGACTACCTCAACGGAGCTGCCCATGCGCCGTTGATTCAGGCAGCGATGGTTCACGCACAGTTCGAGACCATTCATCCCTTCACCGATGGCAACGGCCGCGTCGGACGCGCACTCATCCACACTGTGCTCGCACGACGCGGCCTCACCGACCGTGCCGTGCTGCCCGTCAGCCTGGTCCTGGCGACGCTGCGCGATCGCTATCTCGACGGGCTGACCTCCTTCCGGCATGCACGCCCAGCGACCAGCACCGAAGCGAGCGAGGCGATCGGCATCTGGCTGGCCACGTTCATTGACGCCGCCGCCATAGCCGTCGAGCAATCCAAGACGCTCGCAGCGGGCATCCAGGAACTGCGAGAGTCCTGGACACAACGCCTTACCGAGCATCGAGCCTCGGTCGGCCTGCGACCCTCACCGCGGGCCGATTCGGCTGTTGCACGGTTGCTCAACCACCTGCCCGAGGCACCAGTAGTCACGACGACAACGCTGACAAAGATCCTCGGAGTGTCGGCGCCCGCCGCCGGATCGGCGCTGGACGAACTGACGCGGGCGGGAATCCTCACTGGAAAGGCCATCGAGCGCGGCGCGAAAGCGTACCTGGCGCGCGAGGTTCTCGATCTCGTCACCGTGTCGGAGCGCGCCTTGGCCAGCACACAGTTCGACACCCGGATTTCGCCACCCAACCGTGATGTGCCGGCGGCACCTCAAGACTGACTCAACGAGGACGACCCCGATCATGGAGAGCCATGAGTCGCGTTCCGCGACCCTCCAGGTGCTCGGGCCTCGAGCCGGCTACCCCGTCTCGCGTGCCTCATCTTCTTGAGTGTGGGCCCTCAGCCCACCCGGCCACGCTCAGCGACTGCCGAAACCCGCATTTTGGGGGCCAACTGAAGAAGATCTGTCACGCTCGCGCCCAGTGCCGGGCCTGCGAGCGTCGTCGCTCGAAGGCTCATTCTGCAAAGACAAGGGCTTCTGCACAGATCGAGCCCTCGCTACGACGGGCCAGCTCCCAAGACCGCTGACCTGCCGAATGTTCTCGTAGACTGCGGCCTGCTGCCGAATGTCGATGACAAGGGGCGTTTGGACGACGCCTGCCAGGCTACGGCATGCTGGAGGGAACACAGCCGTGCAGGGCGGTGGCGGCGCTGACGAGCCTGATATGAGAAGGATGGGCATCCACGTGACCTTGAGTTTCCGGCGCGCCGAGGCGGGCGCGATCCCCGCTGCGCAGCAGGTCTACCGGCGGATCATCGACTACTCGGGTGAAACGGTGGATTTCTCCCGCTGGCACGCCGAGAACCATCCGACGCCCCAAGAGGTGGCCGACTGGGTGGAGGCCGGCAACCTCTACCTGGCCGCGGATGCCGATGGGGGCATCGTCGGCGCGGTGATGCTGGATCATGAGGCGCCCGGTGGATACGAAAAGCCCGACTGGGCGATCGAGGCCGGCCCAGACGAAGTGCTGATCGTCCATGTGCTCGGGGTCTCGCCCGACCACCGAGGCAAGGGCGTCGCCAGATTCCTGCTGGCCGGCGTGATCGAGGTGGCCCGTCAGCTGGGTTGCCGCGCGATCCGGCTGGACACCTACGTTGGCAACACCCCTGCTCGCGCGCTGTACGCGCGCTACGGCTTCACCGATCTGGGTCGCCACACGTTGCACTACGAGGGCATCGAGGTGACCGAGTTTCACCTGTTCGAGTACGTGCTGTGAGGCCAGAGCGGGAGCGTTCAACACACGTCTGCGTGCGCTGGTAGGCCTAGCCAGACCATCAAACCGCGGACCGGCGCCCAGCCCGAGCAATCACTCCCCCGCCTCACCGGCCTCCTGCGTCCGCCCACCTGACTTGCGCAGCGTCTCGGCCCTTTCCATGTCCTTCTCGTATTTACGCGCCCGCTTGTCGCTGGCCTTGGTATCACGGACGGGAAGCTGAAGGTCCCTCTCGGCGGGCATTCCGGCCTGGAGTTCACGAACACGCTCCAACTCGGCATCGACTTCGGCCCCGAACAGCAGTATCGCGTTGACGATGTAGAGCCACAAGAGCAGGACGATGACACCCGCAAGCGCACCATAGGTGGCGTTGTACTTGCCGAAGTTCGACACGTAGAAGAAGAACCCGGCCGTGGCCAGCACTGTGACGACGATGACAACGAGCGCGCCCACGCTGATCCAGCGGAACTTGGGCTGCTTGATGTTCGGCGTCGCGTAATAGAGCAGCGCGATGACGAAGACCACGATGAATGCCAAGATGAGCCATTTGGTGATGTCCCACGCTGCGACGGCGAACGATCCGATTCCCAGAGCGGTGCCGACGGCTTGGGCGATGGGGCCCGAGATCACGAGTGCCACCAACGACACCGCGCCCAGAGCCAAGATGATGGCCGTCAGCAGGTACATCTGAGCGTTGAGCTTGATCGCGCTTCGTCCCTCGTCCACGCCATAGATGACGTTCATCGCGCGACCCACGGCCTTCACATATCCCGATGCAGACCACATCGCGATCAGCAAGCCGACGATCAGCCCGACGCCGGGGGCCGGAGCGGTCAGCACCGCGTCCAGTACGGGTTGCACGGATGCTCAGGTATCAGCGGGTACTGCCCCCTTGAGCTGATCGAGGACGTCGGTCAGCGCCTGACCACTCTGGCCCAACAGGCTCAGGATCGACACCAAGGCGATGAGGCCGGGGAACATCGACATGATCGTCCGATAGGTCAGGCCGGCGGCAAGATCTGTGCACCCGTCCGCGGAGAACTCACGCACGCTCGCTCGCATGACGTACACCCATGAGGGCTTGGTGATCTGAGTAGGCGAATCGGGCTTCCTGCTGTCATCGGCTGCGGGCTTCC
>JAAYVB010000043.1 GCA_012517405.1 Propionibacterium sp. | reverse complement strand
GCGAGCGAACAGTACCGACAGCGAGCGTACTGCCGGCCGGACTCAGCGCACGTAGACCTTCATCCAGCGCGTGATCTCCGCGAAAACCTCATCGCGCACCGGCTGCGGCGACAGCGTCAGGTCGTGCACGCCGCCCTCGATACGAATCAGGGTCACCACTGGCCCCAACCGCCATGCCAGCGGAGCCAGCTTGTCGACATCGAGCACCAGGTCGACCGATTTGAGAGACTCATCCCACTCGGTTGCGTTCAGATCGCTGCGAGCGCTGATCATCATCAGAACCGGGCATTCGATCGCCAGCCCGGCTGCGACTTTGGCCTGGCCTGCCAGGATGGCTTTCACCCAACCGAGGCGGGGGATGAAGCCCTTGTTCGATTTGTAGTCCAGGTCGTAGTCCCACTCGCCCTTCATGGAACTGGAGATGCTCTCGGCGTACAGGGCCGACTCGCTGACCGGGATTCCGGAGGTGGGTTTGAACGCCGCCGCCGTCTCCAGCAGTGGCCGCTTCGCGCGCAGCATCAGATCGGACCCGCTCATGTCCAGCCAGGGTGAGTTGAGCACGACCCCATTGACCGGACGGTCGGTCTGGGCGGCCCACAGGCTGGCGATCAGCCCGCCCGTGGAGTGGCCCATCAGCGTGATCAGGTCGTGCCCATCCTCGCCGATCAGCCGGTACGCCTCGTCGAGTTCACTGGCGTAATCGTCCAGACTCGTGATGTATCCGGCGAACAGACCCGGACGCAGATTGCGGCCGTAGCGCCGCAGATCGATCGCGTAGAAGTCGAAACCGCGTCTGTTCCAGTAGTCAGCCAGGTGCGTCTGGAAGAAGTAGTCATTCCAGCCGTGGACGTACAACAGCGCCCGATCATGCTTGGGTTCGTTACGCCGGACCAGTGTCGCGGTCAGTGGCTCGTCCGGCTCACCGTCGACCGCTGCGGCATCGGCGACTTGCCAGGCACAAGCACGATAGCCGGGCAACAGACGATCATCTGTCCACATGGGCGAAACTCGGCGAGGCTGACCTCAGCGACGATCCTCGTCATCGTCAGGGTCGTACGCAACCAGGTCATCCTCGTCGTACTGACCCACGAGATCAGCGTATTGTTCCGGAATCTCGGCGTAGATGTCCTCCACGCTGCTGGATTCCCCACGGAGCTCTCGCTCCAGTGAAGCCAGATCTGTGTTCACCGCACGATACTTCAGATCGCGGGCTACCTTTGTCTGCTTCGCCTTTGCACGGCCGCGCCCCATATTGGGTCGACCCCCTCGCTTTGTCCCTCGCGACCGTAGCCGCGGCATAGTGAATAAGAAACTGTCGTGGCACCTAGGCTACCCAATCGAACGCCGCTAGGCCAAAGCCGGGCCGAAGCGTGGGCAGCCGATTTGGGCACCGGGCACCGTGGCATCGGCCACCGATCCCAGTCCGACAGGCAGATTCACCCTTGCGAATAATGAGAACCGACCGGCAACCCTTGAACCGGGGAGAACAGCTGTTTCAGCGGTGCTGCCCAGCCAGCTCCACCCGCGGATCCTCGGCGGACGATGCGACCATCTCGCCGCAGATCCAGGCGTCCACGCCGCGGTCGGCCAGCAGCTGCACGGCGGCGTCGGCGTCCTCGGGGGCCACCACCGCCGCCATCCCGACACCCATGTTGAGGGTCGCCTCGATATCGCGCTGACTCACCTGCCCCAACCGCTGCACCAGCGCGAAGATCGCCGGCGGCGTCCACGCTCCCCGGTCCAGATGCGCGGTGACCGTGCCGGGCAGCACGCGGGCCAGATTGTTGGCCAGCCCACCACCGGTGATGTGGCTCATTGCGTGCACCTGGACGCCATGGATCAAGGCCAGCGCGTCGAGCGCGTAGACCCTGGTGGGCTCCAGCAGTTCCTCGCCGACGGTGCGGCCCAGCTCCGGGATCGACGCTTCCAGGCTCAGCCCGGCTTCGTCCAGCAAAACCCGGCGCACGAGCGAGTAGCCGTTCGAATGCAGGCCGGACGACGCCATCGCCACGACCACGTCGCCTGGACGCACCCGTTCGGCGCCGATCATCTCATCGGCCTCCACCACGCCGACCGTGGCGCCGGCCATGTCGAAATCGTCGGGTCCCATCAGCCCCGGATGCTCCGCCGTCTCACCGCCCAGCAGTGCCGCCCCGGCCGCCACGCAAGCCTCGGCGATCCCGCTCACGATGCCGGCGATGCGCTCGGGGACCACATGTCCGCAGGCGATGTAATCGGTCACGAACAGAGGTTCGGCACCGCAGACCACCAGGTCGTCCACGAGCATGCCGATCAGGTCCCAGCCGACGGTGTGGTAGATGCCCATGGCCTGCGCGATGGCGACCTTGGTGCCCACCCCGTCGGTGCTGGTGGCCAGCACCGGACGCCGGTATCCCTTGAGCGCCGAGGCGTCGAAGCAGCCGGCGAATCCGCCCAGCCCGCCCATCACTTCGGGCCGGGTGGCCCGCGCGACGTGGCGCTTCATCAATTCGACGGCGCGGTCGCCGGCCTCGATGTCGACCCCGGCGCGGGCGTAGGCGGACTGACTCATGCGATCTCCTGGTCGATGCCCAGCGCGGCCGCCGCCCCGTGGGGAATGTGAATCGGGTACTTTCCGTCGAAGCAGGCCGAGCACAGCTGACTGGCATCCAGCCCGACCGACATGTGCAGCCCGGCCAGGCTGACGTAGCCGAGCGAGTCGGCCTCGATCGCCTGCGCGATCTCTTCGGTGCTGAGCCCGGGCGCGATCAGCTCGGCGCGAGTCGCGAAGTCGATGCCGTAGAAACAAGGCCACTCCACCGGCGGGCTGCTGATGCGCACATGCACCTCTCTGGCCCCCGCCTCCCGCAGCATCCGGATCAGCGCGCGCTGCGTGTTGCCGCGCACGATCGAATCGTCCACCACCACCAGCCGCTTGCCGGCGATCACCTCGCGCAACGGATTGAGCTTGAGCCGGATGCCGAGCTGACGGATCGTCTGCGAGGGCTGAATAAAGGTTCGTCCGACGTAGGAGTTCTTCACCAACCCCATACCGAACGGGATACCGGATTCGCGTGCGTAACCCAGCGCGGCCGGGGTGCCCGATTCGGGCACGGGGATGACCAGGTCAGCTTCCACCGGATACTCGATGGCGAGCTGCCGGCCGATCTGCACCCGGGTGGGCTGCACCGGACGCCCGGCGATCTTCGTATCCGGACGGGCCAGGTAGACGTATTCGAACAGGCAGCCCTTGCGGTCGGTCTCCGCGAAGCGACGGCTGCGCAGCCCGGCCGAGTCGATCGTGATGAACTCCCCCGGCTCGACCTCGCGCACGAATGTCGCGCCGACGATATCCAGCGCGGCGGTCTCGGAGGCCACCACCCAGCCGTTCTCCAGTCGTCCCAAGACCAGCGGACGAACCCCGTTGCGATCGCGGGCCGCATACAGCGCGGTCTCGGTCATGAACACCAGGCAGAAGGCACCGGCCAGCTTGGGCAACACGTCCAGCGCGATCTGCTCGATGGGCTCCCCATCCGGATAGCTCGCCATCAGCGCCGTGATCAATGCGGTGTCGTTCGAGGAGTCCATCTTGTCCTTGTGCGGGACATCTTCTTGTTCGGCCGCCGCCAGCAGCTCCTCGATCTCATCGGTGTTGGTGAGATTGCCGTTGTGGGCCAGCGCCAGTCCGCCACCACCGATCTGCCGGAAGGTGGGCTGAGCGTTCTGCCACACCGACGCACCGGTGGTCGAATAGCGGTCATGCCCGATGGCCAGATGCCCGGTCAGAGAACTCAGCGTGGCCTCGTCGAAGACCTGGCTGACCAGGCCCATGTCCTTGAAGACCATGATGCGTTTGCCATTGGACACAGCGATGCCGGCGGACTCCTGGCCGCGGTGCTGTAGGGCGAACAACCCGTAGTAGGTGAGCTTCGAGACGGCCTCGCCGGGCGCGTAGACCCCGAAAACCCCGCATTCTTCGTGCGGCAGATCGTCAGTCATTCCGGGTGACGTCACTGAGCGATCCTATCGCGGCCTCCGGGCAGGCGACCACCGCAGCCAGTGGCCGGACGAGGCCCACGTATCGCAGGTCGGCGCCTTCGGTATTCGCTAGAGGATATGGGATAATGGGCATCGCGTTTTCAACGATGAAGGGAAACCAGAGATGCGCGTAACGATCACCGATCTCGATCACGATTCTTGGGCAATCGAGCAGGGCGTCGCCGAGGCCGAGGGCGTCGAGTTCCAGATCATTCACGGCGGCAAGGACGCCGGTCTTGATCCGCGGGTGAAGGGCTCCAACGGCTTGCTGGTGCAGTACGCCGATATCACGGCAGAGGTCATGGACTACCTGCTGCCCGAGCTGAAGGTCATCGGCCGTTACGGGGTCGGTGTCGACACCATCGACCTGGATGCAGCCGAACAACGCGGCATCGTCGTGGTGAACGTGCCCGACTACGGCACCCAGTCAGTGGCCGATCATGCGATCACGCTGGCGCTGGCCGTCGCCCGCAACCTGTCCACCCTGGATGCGCTGGCCCGCAAGTCCACCATGGACCTCGCCACGGCGATGCCGATCCATCAGTTCGTCGACCAGACCTTCGGCGTGCTGGGCTTCGGCGCGATCGGACACACCTGCGCCAACAAGGCCCGCGGTTTTGGATTCCAGACCCAGGTCTGCGATGTGATGATCCCGCAGGGCACCACCGAGGTCGACGGTTTCCCGGTCGTCAGCCAGGACGAACTGCTGGCCACCAGCGACATCATCAGCGTGCACGTCCCGCTGATCCCGGCAACCAAGCACCTGTTCAACGACGAGACCTTCGCCAAGATGAAGGACGGCGCGATCATCGTCAACACCGCGCGCGGTGGCGTCATCGATACAGACGCCCTGATTCGCGCTGTCGAGTCGGGCAAACTGCGCGGCGCCGGCCTGGATGTGCTGGAGGTCGAGCCGGTGCCTGCCGACAGCCCGCTGCTGAAGCTCAACCGCGTCATCCTGAGCCCGCACGCCGCGTACTACTCCGAAGAGTCCTACGTCCAGCTCAAGCGCCGCACCATGCAGAACGTGATCGACGTACTCAAGGGACGCGAGTGCAAGAACATCGTGGTGCCGCGCAAGAAGTGATCTCCTAATGTTGTGCACATGCAGCGGCATCTAGCACATCAACGCAAGAGCTACGAGCAGGGCCAATTGGACGAGGCGGACGCGACCGCCCAGCCATTGGCCCTGTTCTTGCGTTGGCTTGCCGACGCCGAGAAATCGAAGAACGTCACCGAGTCCAACGCCATGACGTTGGCCACCGTGGGAGCCGACGGTCGCCCGTCCACCCGCGTGGTGCTGATCAAGGACGCGGACGAGCGCGGTCTGGTCTGGTACACCAACTACGACTCGCGCAAGGCTCAGGAGTTGGCGGTTCATCCCCAGGCCGCACTGCAGTTCCATTGGGTGGAGTTGGAACGGGTCGTCCGCATCGAAGGCCTCGTCGAAAAGGTCAGCGCCGAAGAATCGGACGCCTATTTCGCAGTTCGTCCGCTCGATTCGAGGATCGGGGCCTGGGCGTCGCCCCAATCGCAGGTAATCGCCAATCGCGGTGTGCTGCTGGCCAATGCCGCCCGATATGCCTCCCGCTTCGGGCTTAACCCACCGCGCCCGCAGAACTGGGGTGGTTACCGACTGATACCCGACTACTGGGAATTCTGGCAGGGACGCAAATCCCGGCTGCACGACCGCATCCGTTACCGGCTCAGCGATGGCCACTGGATCAGCGAACGCCTGGCCCCGTAGGCGCAACCGAAGGCCGTCGGCGCTGGGGTGCCGGGGATTGCGATGGTTCAATTGAGGCATGAAAATCGGAATAGGAAGTGACGGTTCAGGCTACGGCCTGAAGGGCATCATCGTTGATCACCTGATCGCCTCGGGACACGAGGTCGTCGACTACGGACCGGGCGAGGGCGAGCAGCCCGAGTACTCTGCCACCTATGCGCGCAAGGTCGCTCACGCGATCCGCGACGGCGAGGTCGAGCGCGGGGTGCTCATCTGCGGCACCGGTATCGGCATCTCGATCTCGGCGAACAAGGTGCGCGGCATTCGTGCAGCGGTCTGCTCCGAACCGTTCACCGCTCGCCACACCCGCGAGAACAATGGCTCACAGATCATCGCCTTCGGCGCGTTCGTGGTGGGGCCCGAGATGGCCAAGGCCATCGTGGACGCCTTCCTCGGCACCGAGTTCAAGGGTCTGGTCGACCAGGAATTCAACGACCGCTTCAACAAGATCGCAGCCATCGAGGACGAGGAGCTCGCCATCGCGCAAGGCTGAATTGGGGCACAGGGTTTTCTCATAACTCGCACAGGGTTCCCCAATAGAGGTTTGCCCAACCCAAACAACGCCGCGGCTCTATTAAGAGAATCGCGGCGTTGTTTTATTTTCTCATATTCCATGAATGCCCTTTGACAAGGGATGTCGTCGCGCCGACCCTGTGATGAACAGCGGGCATAAGAACTCGCCGGCGCATCGAAGGCGAGCCTTGGCTGGCTTGTCGGTGACTATTCCGGTTCCTATTCTTTGGAATATCAGACAGAGGATTCCCGAATCCAGAAAGGGCCGATCATGAGCACCATCACCGCCATCAAGTCCTGCACCACCACCTCTTGCGCTTTCAACCACGACGGCTGCACGGCCTTCGCCATCACCGTCGGCGGCCAGGGAGCCAAGGCTTCCTGCGGCACCTTCATCACTCTCGACGCCCGCGGCGGCCTGCCCACCAACAACGGCCAGGTCGGCGCTTGCCAGCGTCTCGAGTGCGTGCACAACTCCGATCTGATGTGCACCGCCGAGTCGATCGATATCGCCGGCGCCGATGCGGAGTGCCTCAGCTACCAGGTTCGCTGACTGATCACCCGGCCCAGGGACGTGAGCTGAACCAGCTCACGTGAGACGCGTGGGTCCCCGCCGAAGCGGGGACCCACGCGTCTTCTCGTTTGTGACGGAGCGGCTCAGATGTGCGGTAAGCGCATCGGTGCGCTGTCGACCAGTCCCTCGACTTCGCGGCACAGATCGTCCAGCGTCGAGACCTCATGCTCGAAGGCCGCGAACACGGAGTAGGTCTCGGTCGGCTCCACCGTCAGCATCGTGATGCCGGTGCGGTCGACGTCGGCGCAGAGCACCTGATTCCACGTGTGGGGGCAGCCGCCGAGCGCGGACTTCCGGGCGCACAGGCGTCCCCCGATGGATCCGTTCAGCACTGCATCGCGAATCCCGCGTAGCGAGTCGTCGCTCAGCGCCATCACCACGTGGTGCGCGTCGAACTCGTCCTCGGCGGACGGAAAGGCTCGCTCGACCGTTGCGGTGAGCAGCTCATCGAAGCCGAAGCAATGCACGCCGGCGCTGTCGTGGATCAGGCAACGCTCGGCCTCGACCACGCCCAGGCGGCCATTGGGCGCGCCGGCGATGGCCGACACCGTGTCAGGCAACTCGCCCGCAGCGATCAGCTCATCGGTGATCCAGTCCGGCTGCCACTCCAGTTCGCCCAGCAGATGGACGGTGGCCGCCACCAAGCGGAACTGCACTTCCGGCGACTCCTTGGTGATGTCCAGGCGGACGCTGAAGCGCTCCCCGCATTCCATCTGCCAGAGCGGATCGTCCTCACCCGGGCAGGCCGCGACGACCAGCTTGCCGCTACGGGAGATGCCATGAACCACGGCATCACAAGAGATCATCGGAGTACACCGGTAGGCCAGTATGGCCGGGTTCCCGGCGCCTCGCAGGATGCGCTCGGTCATCGAGCGGGCGGTTCGGTCGCAGTCGATCGCCTCGACAGGGACACTTTCGGTCATCTGTGGCGAACCCCTCTCATCTATGTCTTAGGCAAGGCTAGGCTCAGATGACGTCAAAGGAAAGTCGGTCTCAGATATTTCCGCAAGTTTCTTGTTTTCTATTGTCGGTGGTAGCCCCCCGGGCCGGCCACACCGGTTCGGGCGCTACTCCGCCAAGGCCGCCAGCAACAGGGCTTCGGCCAGACAGACCGCCTCCCAGTCCGGCACGTAGAGCGACTCATCGATACCGTGCATGCGGCAGTCCGGATCACTGACCGCAGTGGCCAGAACACCGGCGCGCGGGAATGTGGTCTGGAACTCGGCGATCATGCCGATGGTGCCGCCGGTGCCGATCTGCATCGGATCGACGCCGAAGGCCTCCCGCCATGCCCAGTTGGCCTTTTCTTCGAGATCATCGGGCAGCGGAGTGCGGCAGGGTTCGGCCGCTTCACCATCGGTGATGACCAGCTGAGCTCCCCATTCGACGTTGGCTTCGAGATGTTTGTGCAGGCACTCCAGGGCGTTGGCTCCGGTATCACCGGGCGCGATACGCAGGGAGATCCTGGCCTTCGCGACCGGGATCAGGGTGTTGGACGAGGCCGCGATCGGCGTGGTGTCCAGCCCGATCACGCTGATGGCGGGCTTCAGCCAGGTACGGGCCGCGATCGGGCCGCTGCCGATCAACTGAACGCTGTCGAGCACCGCGGAATCGGCCCGAACGCTTTCGGCGGTCTGCTCGACTGTGGTGTCCTCGCTACTCACCAGGCCCTTGACGGCAACATCGCCGTTCTCGTCGTGCAGGGTCGCCAGCAGTCGGCACAGGGTGGTCAGGGCGTCCGGCACCACGCCACCGAACTCACCGGAGTGGATCGCGTGGCTCAGGGTGCGGACCTCGACAACGCAATCGACGACTCCACGCAGGCTGGTGGTGAAGGCTGGCTGGCCGATACCCCAGTTTCCGCAGTCGGCAACGATGTAGAGATCTGCCGCGAGATCATCGGCGTTGTCGGCGAGGATGCGTCCGAGGGTGGGTGAGCCCATTTCCTCTTCGCCTTCGATGAGGACGATGACATTCACCGGGGGCTTGCCGTCGAAGGCGCGCAGCGCCGCAAGATGGGCGGCCACGCCGGCCTTGTCGTCGGCGGTGCCGCGTCCGTAGAGCCGGTCGCCACGACGGTCGGCCTTGAACGGATCCGACGACCAGTGCGTCGGATCGCCGGTGGGCTGGACGTCCATGTGCGCGTAGAGGCAAACCGTCGGCTTGCTCGGATCGACATCGAAGTGCGCGATCACCGCGGGTAGACCGCCGGCCCTGACGATCTTCACCCGATCGCAGTTGAGCTCCTGCAGGTGGTGTGCGACCTGTTCGGCGATCGCCTGCATGTCCGGGGCATGCTCGGGCTGCGAGCTGACCGACGGAATCGCCACCAGCTCCACGAGATCCTCGGTCACTGACGGCAGCACAGCCTGGGCGCGTTCACGAATCGTCGCAACATCAACCATGACCCTGACCTTACTCGCGCCGGCTTCGAGGTTGCGTCTGGTCCGCGACGTCCAAGCCGCCGACGGGTTCGCGCCGAGGGGCGGCGGCTGAGCTCAGGCCATGGCGGCCGGGATGGGCGCCGCCCAGGCCTCGCGGATCTCGTCCAGCGGCAGCGAGAAGAATCCCTCCACGGTCAGCTCGCGTTCGCGGTTGACCAGGCCGATATCGGCTACCGGGACGCCGTGGTCGGCGCACAGCGCGCGGAATGCGTCCAGTTTGGCTCGCTGCACCGACACCAGGGCGCGGGCCGGAGTCTCGCTGAACAGCATCGCGGTGGCGTCCAGGCCCTGGGGCAGCGTCACGGTCGCACCGTAGCCGCGGCGCAGGCAGGACTCAGTGAGCGCAATCGCCAGTCCGCCCTCCGACAGGTCATGGGCCCCGCTGAGCAACTCCTGCTTGGCGGCCTTGATCATCACTGTGGCGAGCGCCTGCTCGGCGTCCAGGTTGGGGAACGGCGGCAGGCCGCCGAGATGACCGTGTATGGTCTCCGACCAGGCCGAACCCCCAAGTTCTTCCTTGGTCTCACCCAGCAGCAGGACGCTGTCCCCCGGCTTCGCGAAGCCCATCGGGATGCGCTGGCGCACATCGTCGATTACGCCCAGCATGCCCACCTGCGGGGTAGGCAGGATATTGCGTCCACCGGTCTGGTTGTAGAAGCTCACGTTGCCGCCGGTCACCGGCACGCCGAGCGCCCGGCAGCCATCCACCAGCCCCTTGATGGCCTCCACGAATTGCCACATGACTTCGGGGTCTTCCGGCGAACCGAAGTTCAGGCAGTCGGTCACCGCGACCGGCTGCGCACCCGAGACCGCCACATTGCGGTAGGCCTCGGACAATGCCAGCTGGGCACCCAGATAGGGATTGAGCTGGCAGTACCGGCCGTTGGCGTCGGTTGCCAGTGCGATACCCAGGTTGGTGAGTTCGTCGATGCGCACCATGCCGGCATCATCGGGCTGAGACAGCACGGAGTTGCCACGCACGAAGCGATCGTACTGATCGGTCACCCAGCTGCGATCGCACAGATTCGGCGACGCGACCAGCCTGAGCAGCTGAGATGCCAACTCGGGGCCCTCGCTGGAGCGCGGCAGATGGTTGTCGTGGTCGGCGTTCAGCGCGTCGATCCAGTCCGGGCGGCCCTGCGGGCGGTCGTAGGTCGGTCCCTCGTGGGCGACGGTGCGGGGGTCGACGTCGACGATGCGCTGACCATGCCAGTCGATGTACAGCCGGTTACCCTCGATCAGTTCGCCGACCACCGTGGCCTGCACATCCCACTTCGCACAGATCTCCATGAACCGTTCGACGTCGTCCGGCTCGCAGATCGCCATCATGCGTTCCTGGGACTCGCTCATCAAGATCTCTTCGGGGCTCATCGTGTAGTCGCGCAGCGGCACCAGATCGAGCTCACAGTGCATGCCGCCGTCGCCGGCCGAAGCCAACTCGCTGGTCGCACACGAGATACCCGCGGCACCGAAGTCCTGCAATGCCGTGACGACGCCCGCGGAGAACAATTCGAGGGTGCATTCGATGAGCAGCTTCTCCATGAAGGGGTCGCCCACCTGCACGGCCGGACGCTTCGACGGCTTGGAATCGTCGAAGGTCTCCGAGGCCAGGATCGACGCGCCGCCAATACCATCGGCGCCGGTCGACGCTCCGTAGAGGATGACCTTGTTGCCAACCCCGGTCGCCTTGGCGAACTTCAGGTCCTCATGCCGCATGACGCCCACGCACAGCGCGTTGACCAGCGGATTGTCCGCATAGGTGGCGTCGAAGTAGACCTCGCCGCCGATATTGGGCAGTCCAAGACAGTTGCCGTAGCCGCCGACGCCGGCAACGACTCCGGGCAGCACACGGGCGGTGTCGGGGGCCTCCAGCGGGCCGAACCGCAGTCCGTCCATGACTGCGATCGGTCGGGCGCCCATCGCCAGGATGTCGCGGACGATGCCGCCCACACCGGTGGCCGCCCCCTGGTAGGGCTCGACGAACGACGGATGGTTATGTGACTCCGACTTGAAGGTGATCGCATAGCCCTGGCCGATGTCCACCGCACCGGCGTTATCTCCGATGCCGGCCAACAGCGCACCGCGCGGAGTCGTCTGCGGCAGTGCTGCGAACCGCTTCAGATGAATCTTCGAGGACTTGTAGCTGCAGTGCTCCGACCACATGACGGAGTACATCGCCAGTTCGGCGCCGGTTGGCCGGCGTCCCAGCAGCTCGCGGATTCGCTGGTACTCATCTTCTTTGAGCCCGAGGGCTGCCCACGGCTGCTCGGCGTCCGGAGTTTCACGGGCATTCTGCACGGTGTCGACCACGTACTAAGGCTAGCCGAGCGCGCCACGCTCCTCACTCGGTGATCGAGTTGCGGCCATGTGCAACAACTGCCCGGCGATTGCGCATGCGAGTCGCCGGCGCAACCGCGACCCGGTACCGATCAGGCGGTCAGCGCCAAGAAGTGCTGGACCGAGGTGAAGAAGGTCAGCCCGTCACGGGTCTGACTGGTGAGTGCCTCAACGCTGTGCTCGGGGTGAGGCATCAGACCGACGACATTGCCACGCTCATTGGTGATGCCGGCGATGTCGTTGCGTGACCCGTTCGGATTGTCGATGTAGCGGAAGACGACCTGGTTGTTGTCCTCCAGCTTGCGCAGGGTCGCAGGGTCGGCCTGGTAGTTGCCCTCGCCGTTCTTCAGCACGATGGTGATCTGCTGGCCGACGGTGAAATCGCAGGTCCACACGGTGTCGGTGCTCTCCACCCGCAATTTCTGCTGCCGGCACACGAACTTGCGTCGCTCATTGCGGATCATCGCCCCGGGCAGCAGATGGGACTCGCACAAGACCTGAAAACCGTTACAAATGCCGAGTACAGGCATTCCGCTGTTCGCGGCGCCGACGACCTCGTCCATGATCGGGGCGAAGCGGGCGATCGCTCCGCAGCGCAGGTAGTCGCCGTAGCTGAAGCCGCCGGGCAGGATGACTGCGTCCACCCCGTCGAGGGAGTCGGAGGCGTGCCACAACGACACCGGCTCGGCACCCGACAGGCGCACCGCCCGCAAGGCGTCATGATCGTCCAGCGAGCCCGGAAAGGTAACGACGCCGATGCGGCTCACGACTCTTCCACCCGCACGTCGAAGCTCTCGATGACCGTGTTGGCGAGCAGTTTCTCGGCGGCGTCGCGGATCTGGTCGATCCGCTCGTCGGTCAACTCCCCCTCGACGGTGATCTCGAAGCGTTTGCCCTGACGCACCGTCAGGCCCTGATAGCCGAGGCGCTGGAGCGATCCGGTCACTGCCTTGCCCTGAGGATCGAGGATCTCGGGCTTGGGCATCACGTCGACGACTACTCGTGTCATACCGGCAGCTTATCGCCTAACCGAGCTTGAGCTCGCGACCCGTCAAGCGCTGGAAAGCGGTGAGATAGCGCTCACGGGTCTTCGCCACGATTTCGGGGGGCAGTGCGGGAGGCGGGGTGTCAGTCGTGCGGTCCCAGCCCGATTCGTGCACCAGCCAATCGCGCAGGTACTGCTTGTCGAAGCTGGCCAGCTTGCCGCGCGACCATTCCTGCGCATCCCAGAAGCGGGACGAGTCGGGCGTCAGCACCTCGTCGCCGAGCACCAGCGTGCCATCGGCGCGCAGGCCGAACTCCAGTTTCGTGTCGGCCAGAATGATCCCCCGCTCGCGGGCGATCTGCTCTGCTCGGGCGTAGATCGCCAGCGTGGCATCCCGCAGCCGGGCGCCGAGTTGCTCACCGATCTCGGCACACATCGTCTCGTAGGAGATGTTCTCGTCGTGTTCGCCCAACTCGGCCTTGCGGGCCGGGGTGAAGATCGGCGTCTCCAGGCGTGAGCCGTCATGCAGTCCAGCCGGCAGCGGGACCCCGCAGACCATGCCGCTCGCCTGGTACTCCAGCCAGCCCGAGCCGGTGAGGTAGCCCCGGGCCACCGCCTCGATCGGCACCATGTCGAGGCTCTCCACGATCATCGCCCGCCCGGCGACCTCCTGCGGGACGTCGGCGGAGATCAGGTGATTGTCGATCAGACCGGAGAGTTGATCGAACCACCACAGCGAGAGCTGAGTCAAGACGATGCCCTTGTCCGGGATCGTGGTGTCGAGCACGTAGTCATATGCGGAGATGTTGTCGGTGGCCACCATCAGCAGCTGGCCTGGATCGGGCAACGCATAGAGTTCGCGCACCTTGCCGGCATGGATGAGGGGCAACCCGAGATTCCCGTATTGGCTCACATCGCCAGCCTAGCGGCGCGTTCCCGCATGGGTCTTCCGCGTTCACCGTGCCTGATCTTCTTCAGTTGGGGCGTTGGATCGATCCAAATGGCGGTTTTCGCTCGATTCGGCGTCAAGTGAAGAAGACCAGGCACGGCCGGCCGGTGGTCCGCCAAACGGGAGCTGCTCCGGAGTGGCGGCCGGACCCACCTGTGAGCCGGCCACTAGAGTTGGCGTCAAGGAGGGTCCACTGGTGCTCGAGCTCGTTTTCTTGGCTGCAGGCCTGCTGGCCCTGGCCGCGGCCGTTGCTGTCGTGCTGGCCCAGCGCACCCCTGCCGAACACGCTCAGGCCGCCATCCGAGTCGGCCTTCTCGAGCCGGAGTCGCGCCTCGATGCTCCGGCCGATCTGCGTCCGGGCATGCTGGGCGCGCTCATCGACGGCGAAGTCAGCGACCGTGACCTCAAGTTGACGCTGCTCGACCTGGCTGCCCGCGGCTATCTCACCATCACGCCCACGACCACAGCCTCCGGGCGGTCCACCTGGCAGCTCGACCGTACGGTCAAGCCGATCGATGCGACGCTGCTCGGTTACGAACACGCATTGCTCACCCGGCCGTTCGAGAACGGCTCGGTGCTGCTCAACCAGCTCGCCCGAGACCCGGCCAAACCCCTTGAGCAGGCGCGAACCGCCGTGTCCGAAGAGGTCCGGGCGAAGGGCTGGTTCCTCACCGATGCCAAGAGCCGCCATTCCCGGTGGGGGTGGATCGGAGCGCTGGTCCTGGTGCTCGGACTACTGGCGACCGCTTTCATGCTCATCGACTGGGCCGCCACCAACGACTTCCGCGGCGTGATCGGCGGCCTGGGTGTCGTCGCTGCCGGGGTGCTACTGGCGTCGAAAGGGCGGGCCCGCAGTTCGCACACGCCGGCTGGCGTCACGGCTTTGACCCACGCCGAGCAACTCAAGTCGGCGCTGCACGACCTGCAGCCCGAAGAGATCGCCGTCGTCACTGCCGGCGCCGAGTTCAGCCGCCTGCTGCCGTGGGCGATCGGCTTCGGCACCGAGACGAAGCTGGCGACAGCCGTGGACGACGAGTTACAGCGCGCCGCCAAGTGGGGCCAGCACGTCGAGCTGCAGCTGAGTTGGCTCACCTCGGAAGCCGGGCACCAGGTCGATGGCGACGCCCGGAAGATCGCAACGGAGGTGGCCACGGTGGTCAATCGCAAGACCAACGGACGCGGGCACGCCCAACGGGTGGCGACCCCCGCCTAGCCGGGCCGGGTTCCCCCACCGGACTAAGCTTTTCGCTGCGAACGACAGGAGGCGCAACGATGACCACTCCGCCGAACGATCCCGGCCGGGGCCAGCCGTCCGGCACCTTTGGCCACAGCGGTCAGAACCCGGGCGGCTACGACCCGGACAGCTCGAGGAGATATGGCCGAGGCATCTCGGGAAGCGACGGCCCCGCCGATCAGCCTGCAGGCTATGTACCCCGTTTCGCCCAGCAGGGGCCCAGCCAGCCGGCGGCCGCACAACCAGGCTTCGGTCAGACCGGACAGCCGGGCTACAACTACTACGCTGCGCAGCAGCCCGGCCAGCAGGGTCCTGCGCGGGCCGACTCGACTGGCTACAGTCCCGGGCAGCAGCGCCGGCTCGCGGGTGCCTACCGGCCGCAGGATCCCCAGAAACTCAAGCGGCGCCGCCTGATCGCCGTCATCGTCATCGTGGCAGTGGTCCTCGGTATCGGGGGCTATCTCTTCTTCAACTGGTTCACCTCACGCAATGATGAGCGCGACAGCCAGGCCGCGATGAACGGCCTGCTGACCGCGCTTCAAGCAGGCGACGCAACCGCGGCGCTCAGTTACCTCGACCCGGGTTCGATCGCTGTCGACGGCCAGCCGCTGCTGACCGATGCGGCGATAGCGAACAACCCGAACACCTTCGCCTTCAACCCGAACTTCGTGTCCAGCAAGTCGGGCGGCGGCTACAGCCATCAGGCCAGCGTCCAAATCAACGGCACGACGCGAGTCGTTCAGTGGGATGTCAAGGAGATCGACGGCACTTGGAAAGTGGAAGGGGCCGACGTCCTCGGCCAGATCAACCTGGGCAACGGCCAGTCGGTGCAGATCAACGGCATCGCGGTTGGCCCGGGGCCGACAACGCTGAGCGCCCTGCCAGGAAGCTACACCGCGAGTTCCGAACTCGCGCTGCTCTCGTTCGCGCCCAGCCAGGCCGATTTTGACATCTTCACCGGCGGGCAGACGTCGATCGACGCTGAACTGATCGTTGCCGACGGGGTGCAAGAGCAGGTCGTCGATCAGGTCCGCGAGATCCTCAACGGCTGCGTGGCGGCGAAGGCCTCCCCGGGCACCTGCAACTGGGCGATGATCTTCTCCAACGGGCATGCGGTGGACGGCACCATCACCTGGACGCTGTCGCCGGACGATCCTGCCTCCCAGATCACCGTGCCGACCACCGGGTGGACCGCAGCGGAGGCCTACACGCAGACCTTCGCCTTGCGGTACCAGACGATCGCGGCCGGCGAGGGCCAGTTGGACGATGGCAGCCGCGGCAAGTTCGACGGTTATACCGCCACCCGGACCAGCTACTTCAGTCTGGACCTGTCGGGCGACACTCCCGTGATCAGGCTGGTGTCCTGACCACGGTGCCGGCGCCGCTCGTCCACCAGGAGGCTGCCTGCGGGATCGCTCGCTGAGGTCTGCAGAGGGTGTGCCGTCTGCAGGGGTGTGCCCTAAGCCTCAGAGAACTGTCCCGGGCTGATACGCGGCCGCTTGCGGATCGGCGTCCACCAGCGGAGTGATCTTGGCCACCACGCGCTCCACCTGGCGGGCGGCTGCCCCGGTCAACTCCAGCGGTGCGCTGACCAGATGATCCAGCTCTTCACGGCTCAATCCGAGCCGCGAATCGGCAGCCAGCCGGTCGAAGAGCTGATTCGTCCGGTCACCGGTGGTACGCATCTCCAAGGCGACGGCGACTGCATTCTGTTTGATGGCCTCGTGGGCGTCCTCGCGTCCGACTCCCTTGCGGACCGCGGCCATCAGCACCTTCGTCGTGGTCAGGAAGGGTAGATAGCGATCGAGCTCGGCGGCGATCACCTTTGGGAAAGCGCCGAACCCGGACAAGACGGTCAAGAAGGTCTCGTAGAGCCCATCGAGCGCGTAGAAGGCGTCCGGCAGTGCGATGCGCCGCACCACCGAGCAACTGACGTCGCCCTCATTCCACTGGTCGCCGGCCAGTTCGCTGATCATCGACAGGTAGCCGCGGATCACCACGGCGAGCCCGTTGACTCGCTCACAGCTGCGGGTGTTCATCTTGTGCGGCATCGCCGACGAACCCACCTGACCCTCCGCGAATCCCTCGGTGACCAGCTCGTTTCCGGCCATCAGCCGGATGCTGGTGGCCAGGTTCGACGGCGCGGCCGCGGTTTGGGCGAGTGCGGAGATCGCATCGAAGTCGAGCGAGCGCGGGTAGACCTGGCCGGTCGAGTCGAGCACCTGCCCGAATCCCAACCCGGAGGCGATCCGCGTCTCGAACTCGTCGAGCTTGGCGAGGTCACCGCCGAGCAGGTCGAGCATGTCCTGGCTGGTGCCGACCGGGCCCTTGATGCCGCGGGCGGGATAGCGTCCGATCAGGTCATCGAGGCGGGCATGGGCGATCAGCAGCTCGTCGGCACAGGTCGCGAACCGCTTGCCGAGGGTGGTGACCTGCGCGGCCACGTTGTGGCTGCGTCCGGCGATCGGCTGATCGGTGTAACGGGCGGCCAGTTCACCCAGCCGCGCGAGCACGGTGACCGTTCGGGAACGGATCAGTCTCAGCGCCTCGAGCACCTGCATCTGCTCGACGTTCTCGGTGAGGTCGCGGCTGGTCATGCCCTTGTGGATGTGCTCGTGGCCGGCCAGCCCATTGAACTCTTCGATGCGTGCCTTGACGTCGTGGCGGGTGATGCGTTCGCGGGCCGCGATGGAATCGAGATCGACCTGATCGACGACGGCGAGGTAGTCAGCGATCACCTGGTCGGGGTCGTCACCGCCGAACTCGACACCGAGGTCCCGCTGAGCCTCCAGCACCGCGATCCACAGCTTGCGTTCGGCGATGATCTTGTTGATCGGCGACCAGATCGAGCGCATCTGCTCGGACGCATAGCGGTTGGCCAGCACGTTCGGGATAGTCAACTGATTCTCCTTGTCAAATGGCCTTGGCGGCGATGTCGGAGCGGCAGAATCCGTCCGGGAAGTCGATCTTGGCGATGTGCTCGTAGACGGCCGCGCGGGCATCTGCGAGATCATCGCCGATACCCACGACCACTAGGACGCGACCGCCGTTGGCGGTCAGTCGTCCGTCGGCGTCGAGCGCGGTGCCGGCATGGATGACGTGCACCCGGTCGGTTTCGGGAGGCAAGCTGATGTGGCCGCCCTTGCGCGGTGAGCCCGGGTAGCCCTTCGCAGCGAATACCACACAGACCGCAGCCCGATCATCGAAGTCGAGCCGGCCGACCTTAGCCAACGATCCGGTGGCCGCGGCGTAGAGCACCTGCCCGAGCGGCGTGTGCAGCAGCGGCAGCACGACCTCGGTCTCCGGGTCACCGAACCGGGCGTTGAACTCGACCACTCGTGGCCCGGCCTTGGTGATGGCCAGGCCGACGTAGAGCAGGCCGGCGAAAGCGGTGCCGAGTTCGCGCATCCGGGCCAGGGTCGGGGTGACGACCGTGTCCATCACTTCCTGGACGGTGCCGGGTGCGAGCCAAGGCAGCGGAGTGTAGGCCCCCATGCCCCCCGTGTTCGGGCCGGCATCGCCGTCGCCGACACGCTTGAAGTCTTGAGCGGGCTGCAGCGGGAGGGCATCAGTGCCATCGGTGATGACGAACAAGCTGGCCTCGGGGCCATCGAGGTACTCCTCGACGACCACCTGCTCACTGCCTGCGCCATGCTGGAGTGCGGCGTCGCGGTCGGTGGTGACCAGCACCCCCTTACCGGCGGCAAGGCCATCATGTTTGACCACATAGGGCGGACCGAATTCGTCGAGAGCGGCTGCCAGCTCGGCGGGAGTCCGGCAGACGCGATAGCCCGCGGTGGGCACCCCGGCCTCGGCCATGATCTGCTTGGCGAACGCCTTGGAACCTTCCAACTGGGCGGCGGCCGCGCTCGGGCCGAAGCAGGCAATGCCCTTGGCCCGCACCGCGTCGGCGACGCCGGCAACCAGGGGCGCCTCCGGCCCGATGACCACGAGATTCGCGCCGACCTCGTCGGCCAAGGCACTGACAGCCTCGGGGTCGCACGGATCGACCGGGTGATTGGTGCCGACCGCCGCCGTGCCGGGGTTACCGGGGGCGATGTGCACCGCCTCAACCGACGGATCATGCGAGATGGCCAGGGCCAGGGAATGCTCTCGTCCCCCCGATCCCACCACCAGAACGGTCAACGGAATACCAAGTTGGGCTGCGCTCACGCTGCAACTCTAGTGGTCCGCGGCGATGACCAGCCACGTGCTTCGGTGCGGAACCAGGCATGCAGCGCTCTGCGCACCTTCTGTCTCAGCACCCGCCGCGCTCTGCGCACCGTCTGTCTCGGCATCAACACCATCACCGATATGCTCCAAAGCACGGCCGATCCACGAACCGCGATCGCCTGACAGCCCGCACCGGTGAACGTAACCGCCATGTAACGACCACTTGCTACCGTCGAGGTTGGCAGATTCCCGCAAAGAAGAGACTCAGTATGCGCATCCCGACACTCCTGGTCGCTGCCGTGACGGTGTTCACCGTGACAGCCTGCCAGGCGTCCGGGACCACCTCGCCGCAGCCAGCCGAACCGGAGACGGCGCTACGCCTGGCCGAGACCAACGAGTACGAGACCCTCAACCCGCTGGAATACACCTTCTCGATCACGTCGAAGTTCTACGACTCGCTGGTCGCCGTCGGAGGCGACGGGCTGGAGCCCGAGCTGGCCACCGAGATGCCTGTCTCCAACGCCGACCTGACCGAGTGGACGGTGCACCTGCGCGATGGCGTCACTTTCAGCGACGGCTCGGCCTTCGACGCGGACGATGTCGTGGCCGCCTACCAGGCGGTTCTCGACCCGGCGACGGCCTCCCCGCTGCGCGGCAACTATGAACTGGTGAACTCTGTGCGAGCAAGCGACTCGTCCACTGTCGTCTTCGACCTTGCCACGCCCTACGCGGGCTTCCCCGTGCTGCTGACACTGGGCATTCCCGCCGCCGAGACGGTCGGCGGATCAATCCTTGATTCACCGCTTGCCCGCGAGCCCGTCGGTACCGGCCCCTACACGCTGACCAACTGGCAGCAGGGCACCTCCATGACTCTGACCGCCCGCGACGACTACTGGGCCGGCAAACCACTCATCGAACAGATCTACATCGGCTTCGTCAGCGACGAGAATGCCCGCGCTCAACGGCTGCTTTCCGGCGACTTCGATGGCGCGCAGCTGTCCCCGCTGGTCGCGAACCAGCTCAACGGGCAGCAGGGGCTGGAGATCTTCGTCAATCCTTCCGGCGACTATCGCGGCATCACCCTGCCCGAAAGCCAGCCGATCTTTCAGGATCCCAACGTGCGCATCGCGCTGAACCTGGGCACCGACCGGCAGACCATGGTCGACGGCATCCTCGCCGGGCACGGCCAGGCGATCAGCACCCCGATCACCCCGTCGTTCGGTGAGGCCTACGACCCGGACGCGGCCTTCGGCTACGACCCGCAACAAGCCGCCGCCCTGCTGGACGCTGCCGGCTGGACGCTGGGCAGCGACGGCGTGCGCGGCAAGGACGGCGTCCGCTTCTCGTTCGAGCTGATGTATTTCGCCGAGGACACGGTGCGCCGCGACCTGGCACAGGCCTTCGCATCCGACATGGCGAAGCTCGGCATAGAGGTGCAGCTGCTCGCGGTCGACCGGCCCCAGGCGAAGCAGAAGATCGAGACCACCGCATTCGTCTTCGGGGGAGGCGACGTGCCCTACGACCCCGACACGCAGCTCTACACCACGGTGCACTCGTCGTTCGCGGCCTTCGACCCGGACGATCCGTACTCGAACGCCAGCCAGTATCGCAATCCGGCAGTCGACGCGCTGCTCGATCAGGCCCGTCGCGAAGCCGATCCGAACCTTCGCAACGCCGACTACCGGCAGCTCCAGACGCTGCTGATCGCCGATCCTGCGTCGGTCACGGTCTTCGCCCTGGATCACACCTATGTGGCGCGGGGCCTCGACCAGTACTCCCCCATCGAGCATGTCGTCGAGCCCCACGAACACGGCATCGCCTGGGGCCCCTGGTGGAATGTGGCGAGCTGGCGATGAGTGCGACAGCCGTTGTCACGCCCAGGCGCGAACGCAAGCCCGCCGGGGCCGTCCGGCGCGGCCGCCCAGCCGCAATCGTGCGCCTGATCCTGCGCCGGCTCGGCTGGTTGGTCCCACTGCTGGTGGCGCTCAGCCTGCTGGTTTTCGCGCTCGCCGAGCTCTCACCGGTCGATGCGTCGTCGGCGTTCCTCGGCTCGCAGGACGAATTTACCAGCGGGGCTGGACGCCAAGGCGTCGAGCAGGCCATCGCGCAACTGCCCTGGTGGCAGGCCTGGCTGCGCTGGTTCGCCGGTCTGGTGACCGGTGACCTCGGGTATTCGATGTCGGCCAGGATGCCGGTCGCCGATGTCGTTTCAGCCCGGCTGCCGTGGACCCTGCTGCTGATGAGCGGCGGCCTGTTGCTCGGGTTCGCGGTGTCGATTCCCCTCGCTGTGGTGGCGGCCAGGCGTCCACATCATGTGGTTTCCCGGGTGCTCGACTTGCTGATGTGGGTGATCTCGGCAGTGCCGCCGTTCCTGGTCGGGCTGGGTCTGATTGCTGTCTTCTCGTTGAGCCTGCGGGCCTTGCCTGCCGGTGGGATCAGCACCCCGGGCATGCCCGGTGGCATCGCCGATACCGTACGGCACCTGATCCTGCCGGTGACTGCCGTCGCGATCGGGCAATTGCCGTGGATCACCCTGCATCTGCGCAAGGCCCTGGTGGAGGCGTCCGGGGATCCTGGGGTGCGGGCGGCGAGGCTGCGTGGGGTGCCCGAGCGCACGGTATTCGCGCGCCACATCCTGCCCACCGCGATGATCCCGGTCTTGGCAATCACCGGCGCCCGGCTGACCGAGGTGATCGCCGGTTCGGTGCTGGTCGAGCAGATTTTCTCCTGGCCGGGGCTCGGCCAATCCCTGGTGAGCGCGGCGCTGGCGCAAGATTTTCCGCTGCTGGGCGTCGTGTCGATGCTGTTAGCCGCGATGGCGTTGATCGGCGGCTTGCTCGCCGATGTGGCACTCGTCTGGCTCGATCCGAGGACGGATCCTCATGAGCTATGAACTGACGTTGCCGAGAGCGTCGGTCGCCGGGCAGATCCTCCAGAGGGTCACCTGGCCTCGACTTCTTGCCGGTCTCACCGTGGCGGCGCTGATGGCGTATGCGATCGTCGTGCCGCTGGTCAACGTGGTTCCGCTGACCGATGTCGCCTATCAGACCGGTGCTCAACCACCGTCTGTGGCTCACCTGTTCGGCACCGACCTGGCCGGCCGCGACCTGTTCGTCCGCTGCGCCTACGGCCTGCGGATCTCGATCCTGGTGGCGTTGGCCGGCGCGCTGAGCGCGATCGTCATCGGCTCGGCGGTCGGGGTGACCTGCGGGCTGATCGGCGGACGCTTCGACCGCTGGACGATGCGGGTCGTCGACGGCTTCAACTCCCTGCCGCACCTGCTGCTGGGCATCGTCATCGCGGCGACCTTCCGCGGCTCCCTGCTGGCGATCATCATGGTCGTCGCGCTCACGCACTGGCCGCAGAGCGCACGGCTGACCCGCGCGGAGATGCTTGCCGTCGGGGTGCGCGATCACTACCGTGCGGCCATCACCCAGGGCTTCACCCGCGCACAACTGTTGCGCTACCACGCCCTGCCGCGGCTGGCCAACCAGCTGAGTGTGGCGTTCGGGCTGCTGATTCCGCACGCGATCTGGCACGAGTCGACGCTCACCTTCTTGGGGCTGGGTCTTCCGCCCCATCAACCGTCGCTGGGTTCGCTGCTCAACCTCGGTCAGCAGGCGCTGCTCACCGGCAGCTGGTGGACGCTGGCTGCTCCGGCCGGCCTGCTGGTCGTCACGACCGTGGCCATCACCACGCTGATCAAGCCGAAGGAGCAGCACCATGGCTGACCATGCGCCGCTGTCACCGCACGGCCATGCGGGGGCCGTCGTGACGATCCGCGATCTGCGGGTCGGCTTCGGGAACCATCCCGCGGTCAACGGCGTCGATCTCGAACTGCAGCCCGGTGCTCTCCATGTGCTGCTGGGGCCTTCGGGAGCCGGCAAGACCACCGTGATCAACGCGCTCACCGGTATGGTGCCGCGCGCCGCGCGCCGCAGCGGCCGGATCGACCTGGTCCACGGCGACGACCACTGGGACCTGATGACGCTCTCGTCGCGTGCCTTCCGTTCCCGGGTTCTCGGCCGGGTGATCGGCACCACGATCCAAGGATCGGTGACCGCTTTCACCGCAACCAGGACGATCCGCAGCCAGCTTCGCGAGGCGATGCGGGTGGTCTCGCCGAGGTCGGGGCTGCTGCCCGTCCACCCCCACCTGGCGAGCTCGGACGATGAGCAGCGCATCCGCGAGCTGTGCTGGGCGGCCGGCGCCGAGGTCGAATGGCTCGACCGCTATCCGCACGAGCTGTCGGGCGGCCAGCTGAGCCGACTGGGCCTGGTGGCGGCGATGATCGGGCACCCGCCGGTGCTGCTGGCCGATGAGCCCACCTCGGGGCTCGACGCCCAGTCCGCGGCGATCCTGGTGAGGGCACTCGCCAACTTCGCGCACAGCGGCCACAGCGTGCTGCTCATCACTCACGAGGCCGAGCTCGCCCGCCGCTACGGCGACGTCGTCTCGATCATGAAAGACGGTGCGATCACCGCGCATGGTGATCCCCGTCAACTCATCGCATCACGCCCAGCCATCCGCCGCACAGGCACCGTCGCCGCTCAGACGCCAGATCGCAGCCTGACGGCTCGCGGCGTCACTCGCGTGCTGAGCGGACGCGAGATCGTCCGTTCGCTTGATCTCGATCTGCCGCGCGGGCAGATCGTCGGGCTGGCGGGAGCTTCCGGGGTGGGCAAGTCGACGCTGGCGTCCATGATGGCACTGCTGGTCGCCCCGGATGAGGGGACGATCGAACTCGACGGCCGGCCATTGCACGGCGCCGGGCTGACACTGGCTTCCGCCGTGCGTCGCCGGGTTGGCTGGGTCTCCCAACAACCATTCACCGCGATGGATCCGCGGATGAGCCTGGCCAAGGCGATCGAACTCCCCGCCAGGCTTGCGGGGCTTGAGATCGACGCCTACCAGGCCGCCCGATGGTGCGGCCTGGCGCCGGAGTTGCTCGACCGCCGACCCGATCAGGTATCCGGGGGGGAGTTGCAGCGAGCCTGCATCGTCCGGGCGCTCGCCTTGCGGCCCGACTATCTGATCCTGGACGAGATCACCGCGATGCTGGACGCCGAGACGGCCCGTGACGTGCTGGCCCGCGTCCGGAAAGTGACCGACCAACGGGGTATCGGGGTGCTGCTGATCTCACACGACCAGTCGGCGTTGGATGAGTTCGCCGACCTCCGGTGGACCATGACAGCCACCCCTGACGGCCCAGTATTGCGTCCAACCGAGGAACAAACCGAGATCAAGGAGTTCGACCATGCATCTCACACCAGGTGACCAGGAACGACTCATGCTGGCGTTGGCCGGCATCGTCGCCCGCGACCGGCAGGCGCGCGGCATCAAGCTGAACTATCCGGAGGCCATCGCCATCCTGACCTCATGGGTCATCGAGCGCGCCCGCGAGGGGGTCAGCGTGGCCGAGCTCATGCAACTGGGACGCGAAGTACTCGGCCCCGACGACGTGATGCCTGGCGTCGCCGACCTGATCACCGAGGTGCAGGTGGAGGCGATGTTCCCCGATGGACGCAAGCTGGTCACCTTGCACCGCCCCATCGCCGCGACCGGTGCTGCCGAAGGACCCGGAGCCGTCCGGGTACGTCCCGGCACCGTCGAGCTCAACGCCGATCGGTCCCCTGCCGAACGCATCGAGCTGACCATCACGAATACCGGCGACCGCCCCGTGCAGATCGGCTCGCATCTTCATCTGCCCGACGCGAACTCCGCTCTCGACTTCGACCGCGACAAGGCGTTCGGTTTCCGGCTGGATATCCCGGCCGGCACCTCGCACCGTTTCGAACCGGGAGTCTCGCGCACCGTGCAGGCGGTCACCATCCGCGGACGGCGGCACGTCCCCGGCCTGCAGTTGGGCAAGACCGACGGCGGCGACCTCGGTCCGCTCCCCTCGTCCGCCACCACCACCGATAGCGACGCCGACCAGACCAAGGAGGCCTGAGATGCAGATCAGCCGTGAGAAGTACGCCTCGCTGTACGGGCCGACCAGCGGAGATCAGGTCCGGCTGGCCGACACCGACCTGTGGATCGAGGTCGAGAAAGACCTGACCATCGGAGGCGACGAGGCCGTCTTCGGCGGAGGCAAGTCGATCCGCGAGTCGATGCTGCAGGGTTCGGTCACCAGCGCCGAAGGCGCCCCGGATACGGTCATCACGAATGCGATCGTGCTCGACTGGTGGGGAATCGTGAAGGCCGATGTCGGCATCAAGGACGGCACGATCGTCGCGCTCGGCCGGGCCGGCAACTCCGATGTCAGCGACGGCGTCCACCCGCAGCTGCAGATCGGCCCTTCCACCGAGATCATCAGCGGCGAGGGCAAGATCTTGACCGCGGGCGGGTTCGACTCGCACGTCCATATGATTTCGCCGTCGCAGACCATTGAGGCCTTGTCGACCGGCATCACGACGATCAGCGGTGGCGGCACCGGCCCGGCCGAGGGCACCAAGGCGACCACGGTGACGCCGGGGCCCTGGCATCTGCGCCTCATCCATCGGGCGATGGACCCGTTCCCGGTGAATGTGCTGCTGCTGGGCAAGGGCAACACGGTGAGCGCCGAGGGGCTCGCTGAGCAGGCCCTGGCCGGGGCGGGCGGTTACAAGGTGCACGAGGACTGGGGCTCGACTCCGGCCGCCCTGGACGCCGCGCTGCGGGCCGCTGATGAGTGGGGGCTGCAGGTCGCCCTGCATTCGGATTCGCTGAACGAGGCTGGCTTCGTCGAGTCGACCATCAAGGCGATCGCCGGACGCTCGATCCATGCGTTCCACACCGAGGGCGCGGGTGGCGGTCACGCCCCCGACATCTTGAAGCTGGCCGGTGAACCGTACGTGCTGCCGGCGTCCACCAATCCGACGCTGCCGCACACCAAGAACACCGTCGACGAGCACCTCGACATGTTGCTGGTCTGCCACCACCTCAATCCGAAGGTGCCCGAAGACCTGGCCTTCGCCGAATCCCGCATCCGGGCGACCACCATCGCGGCCGAGGACATTCTGCACGACATGGGCGCGCTGTCGATCACCTCCTCCGACGCGCAGGCGATGGGCCGGATCGGTGAGGTCATTACTCGGACCTGGCAGGTCGCCCATGTCATGAAAGCCCGGCTGGGGTCGCTCGGCGGCGGGCTGCCGGCCGACAACGAGCGGGCCCGGCGCTATGTGGCGAAATACACCATCAACCCGGCGATCGCGCACGGGGTGGACGGCTATCTCGGCTCGATCGAGGTGGGCAAGATGGCTGATCTGGTGTTGTGGGATCCCCGTTTCTTCGCGGTACGTCCGGAAATGGTGGTCAAGGGTGGGGCGGTGGTCTGGGGCTCGCTCGGGGATCCGAACGCGTCCATCACCACTCCACAGCCGACCCTCGAGCGGCCCACTCTGGCTGCCCCGGCGGCGCCCGATCTTTGCGTTTCGTTCGTTTCTCCCGCAGCACTGGACGCCGGCCTGGCCGACCAGCTCGGGCTGCGGCGCAAGCTCCTTGCAGTGTCGAGCACCCGCGAGACGACGAAGGCCGACATGAAGAACAACGACGCCACGCCGAAGATCGACATCGACCCGGAGACCTTCGCGATCGACATCGACGGCGTCCGCATCGAACCGAAGCCGGCCGATGTGCTGCCGGCGGCCCAGCTCTACACCCTCTACTGAGCCGTTGACCGAGACGAACAGCGCGATGTCCGGGCTGCTGTTGACCTTCTTGGCCGATGTGCGCCTGCCGGTGGGAGCCCATACTCAGTCGGCCGGCCTCGAACCCGCGCTGCAGGCCGGGATGCCGGCCGGTGCCGTGGACCGCTTCATCCGAACCCGACTGGAGACGGTCACCGAGGTTGAGGCGGGCACCGCGGTGGTGGCCAGAGCCGTCGAGCTCTCGGGCGGGGATCTGGCGGCAGTCGAGAGCGCCTGGGCGGCCCGCACTCCGAGCCGGGCGCTGCGCGACAACGCCCATCAACTCGGACGCGGACAGTCGCGGCTTCTCGCCACTTTGTGGCCGACCGAGCGTGACCATCATGATGCGCGATACTGCCGGGCGATCGTGCTCGGGGTCACCGCTGCCAGAGCCGGGCTGGACGCGCACGATACGGCCCGTCTGGTCGGCTACGACGATCTGCAGGCGGTGACCTCGGCGCTGCTCAAGCTCGAACCCGGCGATCCGGTCGAGGTTGCAGCCCTCACTCGAGACCTGCTGAGCGAGGTCGAGGCGATGGCCGATCGGGTCGCCGGGCTCACGGCGCCGGAGCAGATCCCGGCCCACGCGGCGCCACAGCTGGAACTATGGACTGAGC
Source organism: Propionibacterium sp. (assembly GCA_012517405.1). Taxonomy (GTDB): domain Bacteria; phylum Actinomycetota; class Actinomycetes; order Propionibacteriales; family Propionibacteriaceae; genus Brooklawnia; species Brooklawnia propionicigenes. Next base: position 170,235 of record JAAYVB010000043.1, on the reverse strand, counting down.
GTCATGCTCACACGACAGAAAGGTTGTTCCGTGCCTGAATCCGCTGTTCCCACCCGCGCGATGCGTCTCGGGGTGGCCGGGCCGGTCGGCACCGGCAAGAGTTCACTCATCGCGATGATCTGCCGGCAGCTGTCGGATTCGCTGTCGCTGGCAGTGGTGACCAATGACATCTACACCGATGAGGATGCCCGTTTCCTGAAGGCGGCAGGGGTGCTGGACCCGGAGCGCATCCGGCCGGTGGAGACCGGAGCCTGCCCGCATACCGCCATCCGCGATGACGTCACGGTGAATCTGCTGGCCGCGGAGGATCTGGAGGCCGATTTCGCGCCGGTCGACATCGTCCTGATCGAATCGGGCGGAGACAATCTGACCGCAACCTTCTCCCCCGCGCTGGTCGATGTGCAGATCTTCGTGCTCGATGTGGCAGGTGGCGGCGACGTGGTGCGCAAGGGCGGGCCGGGTATCGCGCGGGCCGATCTGCTGGTGATCAACAAGACCGATCTCGGGCCGTTCGTCGATGTGGATGTCGACCGGATGATCCGGGAGGGACGCGAGGTGCGGGCCGGTCGTCCGGTACTCGGGGTGTCCAGGAGCGATCCGGAGTCGATGACGGCGCTCAAGCAGTGGGTGCTCGACAGTCTGGCGAGCTTCCGCAGCGGCCACCACGTGGCGGTCGATCCCGGCCCGATGGCCCCGCACGTGCACGCCGACGGCACGGTGCACTCCCATGCCGACAGTGCGCCCGGGCATACGCACGTCCATCAGCATTGATGCGCACCCGGATCGAGGTCACACCGGCCACCCACCGGCCTCGGGTCGACCTACGCGGGGACGTGCTCGCTCCCCGTATCTTGTCTGCGACGCCGGCCGGGGCGCAGGTCGCCCTGGTCGGCACGCAGATGGTGCTGCTGGCCGGCGACAGCATCGGCATCGACATCGTCGTGGCAGCGGGTGGCCGGCTCGAGATCGTCGAGCCGGTCGGTACGGTCGCCTACGGGGGCACCGGCCGGTCCCGTTGGGAGGTGTCCATCGAGGTGGGGGCGGGCGCCACCCTGATCTGGGAGGGACAGCCCTTCGTGGTGTCGGATGGCGCAACCGTGCTGCGGACCACCGACATTCGGCTCGGCGATGGCGCGAGGCTTCTGCAGCGCGAGGTTCTCGCGTTCGGACGCTCCGGTCAGCACGGCGGCGACCTGGTGAGCTGCCTGCACGCCCGGTCCGCCGATGGCTTGCCACTGCTGATCGAGGACCTCGATCTGGCCCGTGGCAAGCGTGAACGCCTAGGCGTACTCGGGGACGACCGCGTCCTCGACTCGATCATCGCGCTGGGCTGGCGTCCCGAGGGTGACATCCCTGCCGGGCCTGCTGCCTTCGAGTTGGCCGAGCCGGGCGTCCTGCTGCGACAGCTGGGACGCGAGCACGCCCACCAGCCCATGGATGCCTGCTGGCAGGCGTGGCGCGGTCAGGACGCTCTCAGCGGGCGGTCGCCGGGCCCGGCGACCGCATCGTAGCGAACTCCACCCGCGTTCGCCGCGTCACCCTTGCGCGGTCTTGTGGTGCGCCTTCAGCTCGGGCAACTGGCTCAGCAGCGGCCCCAGCTCGCGGGCGGCGGCTGCGTCCACGACCTCTTCGCGGCTGAAACCGAGCAGGAAGAGCACGGCGTCCAGATAGGGCAGATTCAGCGACGTGTCCGCCGAGGCCCGGACCGCGGGCTTGGCATTGAACGCCACCCCCAGACCGGCCGCAGCGAGCATGTCGAGATCGTTGGCACCGTCACCGATCGCGACCGTGCGTGACAGCGGCAGCCCCTCGGCCGCGGCGAACTCGCGCAGCTTCTGCGCCTTGGCAGCTCTGTCGACCACCGGGCCGCTGACGCGTCCGGTCAGCACGCCATCGATCACTTCGAGTGAATTCGCATAGACATGTTCGATGCCCAGCTCGGCTGCCAGCGGTCCGACGACCTCGATGAAACCGCCGGATACCAGCCCGACGGCGAAACCGAGATCTTGCAGGGTGCCGACCAGCGTCCGCGCCCCGGGCGTCAGCCGAACCGCCTGGCGCACCTCGTCGAAGATGGACGCAGGCAGTCCGGCAAGCTTCGAGACCCGCTGATGCAGGCTGGTCGCGAAATCGATCTCGCCGCGCATCGCGGCGGCCGTCACTTCGGCCACCTCGGCTTCGCGTCCGGCGTGCGCGGCCAGCAACTCGATCACCTCATCGCGGATGAGAGTGGAATCCACATCCATGACGACCAGGCGGCGGCCCTGCCGGGCCAGGCCGGCGGGCGACACGGCGACATCGAATCCTGCTTGCGCCGAGGCCTGAGCCAGCGCCGGACGCAGATCGGCGACCTCGGCATGCGAGACCCAGAACTCGATGCTGGTCATCGGCTGGCGCGACAGCCGGCGGCTGCGGTCGATGTTGCCGCCATGCTCGCTGATCACCCGGGCGGCCGCAGCGACGTGCTCGGCCAGTAAAGGGCGCCCGAGCAGCGTCACCACAACGCGTTTCGGACGCGGTGGATTGTCGCCGACACCCTCCCGGATATGCAGCGTCACCCCAAGCCGAGCGCATGTCCCGGCCAGCTTGTCGGTCAACCCGGTGACATCTTCGGGCAGCGAACCGAGCAGCAGCGCCAAGATCAGCTGCTCACGCACCACCACCTGCTCGAAGTCGAGGATCTCCGCCCCGGCGGAGGCGATCGCGTCCATCAGCTGAACCGCCATGCCAGGGGCATCGGTGCCGGTGATGGTCGCAGCCAGCGTCTGCCGCTCGTTCATGATCGCCCGGGACCGCTCAGACCAACGGGTTGATGATGATCGACTCCTCGCGCCCCGGGCCCACCCCGATGCCGCTGATCCGGCAATGGATCAGATCCTCCAGATGGTGAACGTAGGCCTGGCAGTTGGCGGGCAACTCGTCGAAGCTGCGCGCGGCCGAAATGTCTTCGGTCCAGCCGGGCACGTACTCGTAGATCGGCTTGGCAGCGCACAGCTCGGGCTGGGTCATCGGGTAGACGTCACTGCGGGTGCCGTTGATGTCGTAGGCCACACACACCGGGATCTGGTCCCAGCCGGACAGCACGTCCAACTTGGTGAGGAAGATATCGGTACAGCCGTTGACCTTCGCGGCCACCTCGACGATCGGGGCATCGAACCAGCCGCAGCGGCGCGGACGACCGGTTGTCGCCCCGAACTCGCTGCCGTCCTGGCGCAACTTCTCGCCGTCGGCGTCCAGCAGTTCGGTCGGGAACGGACCTTCGCCGACACGCGTGGTGTAGGCCTTCGCGATGCCGATGACCCTGTCGATGCGGGTCGGGCCGACTCCGGTACCGGTGCAGGCGCCGCCGGCGGTCGGATTCGAGCTGGTCACGAACGGGTAGGTGCCGTGATCCACATCGAGATGGTGGGCTTGGGCGCCCTCGAAGAGCACCACCTTGCCATCGTCCAGAGCATCATTGAGCAGGCGGGCAGCATCCACGATGTAGGGACGAATCCGCTCGGTGTAGCCGAGCAGCTGCTCGGTGATCAGCTCGGGATTGATCTCGCGGCGGTTGAAGATCTTGACCAGCGTCTGGTTTTTCTGTTCCAGCGATGCGACAACCTTGTCGTGCAGCAGGTCGGCGTCCAGCAGGTCCGCGGCGCGCAGGCCGATGCGGTTGACCTTGTCGGAGTAGGCCGGACCGATGCCCCGGCCGGTCGTCCCGATGCGCTTCTTGCCGGCGAAGCGCTCGGTGACCTTGTCGAGGGTCTGGTGGTAAGGGGTGATCAGATGAGCGTTTGCGCTGATCAACGGGTGATCGACGATCACCCCGCGCTCGGTGAGTCCGTCGAGTTCGTGGTACATGACCTGAGGATCGATGACTACACCGTTACCGATGACAGTGGTGGCGTTGCGATTCAGGATGCCCGCCGGGAGCAGGTGCATGATGAACTTCTCGCCTCCGACCACCACGGTGTGACCGGCGTTGTTACCCCCCGAGTAGCGCACGACGTAGTCGACCTGCTCGCCGAGAGCGTCGACCGCTTTACCTTTGCCCTCGTCGCCCCATTGGGCGCCCAGAACGATGATGCCCGGCATGTGTGCATACCTTCCTGTTCGTTCCGGCGATTCACCCCGGAACACAGTGAAGCCCCTTGCTCGACATGTTCAGCAAGAGGGCTCTTGCCACCTCACTCTAGCTGCACCCCTCGGCACCAGCCAACGCGGCTCACCGTGTGGCCTTGTCATGCAGCGGGTTCATGCTGCCAGTAGCTCGGCTCTTTCTTCTTCACCCACCCGATCACATGGCCGGTGATCGGCATCAAGGCGAACTGCACGAGGATCTTCCACAGGTAGCCGAAGAATGTATAGCTCAGCCACTGGTTGACCGTGGTGATGCCGATCACCGGGGCGGCGATCGTGCAGAACAAGATGGTGTCGACAGCCTCCCCGGCACCGGTGGACGAGGCGAGTCGCTGGTAGAGCCGCTTCTCGGAGTGTCTCCGCTTGCCGGTCCACATGATCAGCGAATTGGTCGTTTGCCCGCCCGCGTAGCCGACCATGCTGGCCAGCACGATCTGCCAGACCGGCCCCAGGGCCAGTTCGAGGGCCTGCTGATGGGCCGTGCCGTAGTCGTCGGTGAAGCCGGGCAGCGCAATCACGACCGCGTAGATCAGCACCGATGCGATGCTGGCGACGAAGCCGGTGATGATCGCCCGCTTCGCGGCACGCGGCCCGTAGATCTCGGTGATCATGTCGCCGAGAATGTAGGCGAGCGGGAAGAGGAAAAACGCCCCGTCCGTGATCACCGGTCCGAAGACCACACCCTTCGAGGCGCCGATGCTCGACAAGATGACGACCACCGCCATCATGGCGACCATGGTGGCGTAGTTTCCCGATCCGATGCTGGCGTATCTCACGATGGGCCAGTCTAGGTGCTCGGGGCACACCGCCCCCGCGTGCCTCATCTTCTTCAGTTGACCGCTTGGATCGATCCAAATCGCCGATTTCCGGCTCATCGGCCCCAAGTGAAGAAGACCAGTCACGCCGGGAGCATGCAAGGGTCGCCCACGTCTGCTGCAGGACTGTCTCGGGCTCATTCCAGATCGTCGACGGTGTGAATCGCAGTATCCGCCAGCCGTCGGCGGTGAGCCAGTTGCTGTGCGCCCGATCCGATTCGAAACTCGCAACCTGCGTGTGGTACTTGCGTCCATCGACCTCGACGATGAGCTTGGGGACATCGAAAGCGATGTCAGGAATCACGAGGTGTCCGCACGCGATGATCTGCCGGTTGCCTACCCACCCGTCGATGCCTGCCTTGCGGTAGAGCATCTGCAGGTTCATCTCCGGCACGGACCACGGATTGCCCGCTGCTCGCGCCAGGCATTCTCTCCGGATTCCGGGCTTCAACCGCCGCGCGACGAGGTCGCCGGCCCGGGCCAAGGACTCGGCGCTCACGGCGCCTCGCCGCAGGCCCTCGCACAAAGCCGCCCACTTCCCCATCGTTGCCATATCGAGCACGGTCAGTTCGGCCCTGGTGATGATCGCGGTACCCCAGTTCGCTCGTAGCTCCACCGGCACCTTCACCTGGTGCAGTCGCACGATCTTCGGAACGACATCCGTCTGGGGACCCGCCAGGTCGATCATGGTGTCGGGGCACTCCGGCCAGAAGGAGGCCCGAGCTGCCGCGGGGCCCATCAGAATGTGCCCGGGCCGCCAGGTGTGCGCTGCCCGGGCTCGGATCACCGGGTCGTCAACGAGATCCGCGGCAACCAGCACGCCCGGACAAAGCCGCACCAGCGTGCCTGCGGCGATAGCGCGAGTGAACTGGTTGCGTAGTGGCCGGTGATCCGCGGCAGCAATGACGCCGCCGCCCGCTCTTAGGGCATCCTCGAGGTTCATGCCTAGAGGATTGGCGAGTGCCCCCGCGAATCGGTCATCTTCCTTCGAGGCTGTGGATAAGTCTGTCGTGCCTCATCTTCTTCAGTTCACCGCTTGGATCGATCCAAATCGCCGATTTCCGGCTTATCGGGCTCAGGTGAAGAAGATCAGTCACGCCGGGAGCGTTCGAACTGGCGTGGCTGCATTGGCGCCACCACAGGTAGCCATCTCACAGCTCGGTTTCCTGCGCCAGAGCAGGACGAACCACGATCCGAGTCCACGAGCCGACATAGATGCGGTCGTGGTAGCCGAGTTCGGTGCGCCGCGCGATGGGCTCGATCGGCAGCGGCTGATCGACCCGGCCGACGTAGGTTCCGTTGGACGAGCCCAAGTCCTCGACGAACCAGCGGATGCCGTCGGTGGTCAGCGCCGCCTGCTGACGGCTCACCCCGGTGTCGGTCAGGCAGTCGAGGTCGGGATGGGTCTTCCCGGAGGTTCGTCCGATCACCATTCGCGGCTTGCGCAGGCCAGTGATGATCGGCTGGCCCGGGGAAGGGAGCTGTTCGGGTGCCTGTTGCAGGCGGTACCACTCGGGATCGATCCAGATCTCCGCCACCCAGCGGGCGGGGCCGGTTTGGGTAGGCGGCACACTGCTGGACGCAGGAGCCGCCACGGGCTGGGCCGGTGGCGGTGCAGGCTGCGTGGGCTGGGCCGGCTGAGTGGGCTGGGCCGGTGGTGGTGCAGGCTGCGTGGACGCCGGGCGCTGCGGCGCCGGCGACGGCGAGGCGGCCGGCTGATAGGTGCCCTGCGGTGGCCGGGGGTCTACCGAGATCGGACGCAACGACTCGGGGCTGGGTACATCCGCGCCCGGATCCCCCAGATCGAGAGCCTCACCGATCGCCGGATCGGGGGCTTGCTGGACGGGCGCGGCAGGGGCAGCCGATTCCACCACCAGCGGGTTGTCCAGATCTGCATGGCTGGGGGCATCACCGAGATCGAAATAGCCCGGCACGGGCGGCGCGGGCGGTTCCTCGGGCTCTGCGGAAGACGTCGTGTCGCCGGCCGACTCTGCGGAAGCCGCCGTGTTGCCGGCCGGCTCTGCGGAAGCCGTGTTGCCGGCCGGCTCTGCGGAAGCCGTGTTGCCGACCGGCTCCGGGGAAACCGCCGTGTTGTCGGCCGGCTCGGCGGCGGCTTGCCCGGAAGGCCGATCAAGCCCGCGCGGCAGCGCCCCCGTCAGGAAGTCATAGCCGCAGGTTTCGCAGAAGAAGGCGTCCGCGGCCGCCACCGTATGGCACACCGGGCAGGTCTGCGTCGCAGGTCTCGGCGCCGCAGCGACGCCCGGCGCCTGCGGACCCGCCTCACCAGCCGCCGGTGATGGTGGCCGAACCTCAGCCGAAGCCTCGATCCGCGCCCCGCACACCGAGCAGTAATCGTCTGTCAGGCTTTCATGACCGACAGGACAACGTGTCATCGCTACTCCGCCTGTCCATTCGACTCCCCGGCGTTCTCACCGTTCGACTGGCGAGTCCGCGTCGTCTTGGTGGACGAGGTGTCGAGCGCCATCTCGTCCGCTTTCTCGATCCTGCTCTTCAGCCGTACCGTGCCGGTTCCCGGATCGACGACGTCGACGACCTTCCGCAGCTTGGTGGTCGCCTCGTGATTGCCGGTCTGCTGGGCCAGTTGCACCGCACGTCCGAGTTTGCTGGTCGCGGTCGACAGGTCCCCGGCCTTGCGCGCGGCCAGGCCCTCCTGGATCGCCGCGGCCAACTCGGTCTGGCCGGTGTAGTGGGCAACCTCGTCGTTGATCTGCGCGGTCAGCGAATCGTCGCTCGACCACATCGCCTTGACCAGGCCCTGCGTCCGGGGCTGCTCGCCGACCACCAGCTGTACCCGGGCCGCCAGCTGTTCTTGACCGACCGCCTTTGCGGGTAGCCGCACCGCGACGTGGTAGTCGCGCTCCTCATCGCCCCACGCGCCGGTCGGGAAGTCCACCGTCAGCGGGTTCACCGGCTCGCCCTGATAGGTCAGGTCCTCCACCGTCGGCGAGACCTGCCGGACGAAAAGCAGCTGGGCGCCCTGCGGCGTCCACACCCGCAGGTTCGCCGACGACACCCCGCGGCTCATCGAGGTCTGCATGATCTTGGCGAACTCGGCGGCCATCATCGACGGATCGGGAATGATGTCCAACGTGCCCATCAGGGCTCGAGCGATCTTGCGGACCTCGGAAACCACCCAGTAGGTGCCGATGCCACGGCAGTCGCACTGAAAATGCCCGACACAGGCCCGGATGGCCGCGTCCAGCTGCTCGGGCGTCTCATGCTCATCGGCACCGTCGGTCAGCAGCAGCGCGTGCCGCTGGGTGACCTTGCCGCCCATCGAGTTGAACAGTGCCAGCGTCAGGTTCAGCCAGCGCCCGATCGCGGTGCCGCCGTCGGCCACCAACCGGCTGATGGCGTCCTTGGCCTCGCGACGCGTGCGCGGGCTCATCTGCACCATGCCCGGCCCCGACTGGACGACCGGGTATGCCAGATACGCCTCATGAGTGCCCGAGACGACCGCGAAATAGGTGCCGTCCAGAATGTTGTCGAGCGCCACCATCGCTGCCTGCCGGGCGGCCAGCATGCTGCGCTGACCCATCGATCCGGAACAGTCGATGATGATGATTTCGCCCGCGCCACCGTCCGATCCGGCGCTCCCGGCATCGCTGACCCCGATCCGCACGATCGCGTTGACATCGGTGCCACCATCGGGCAGGTATTCGTTCTGGTAGACCGTGGAGTTGAACAGGGCCACGGATCGTCCTTTCGTTGGCAGACCGGCTTGCGCACCCGCAGCCAGATTAGCTTGCACCAGTCGGGGCGACCGGACGGGTGCGGGTCGTCGGAGCATCCAACTCGGCCTCTTCGCTCGCGGCCGCAGCCGACTCAGTGCCCACAGCCGAGTCAGTGCCCACAGCCGGCTCGATGCGGGCCAGGGCCACCGTGATGTTGTCCTCGCCGCCCTGCTCGTTCGCCCAGGCCACCAGGCCTTGAGCCAGGTCGAGCGGGCCCTGGGTACGCCTGGCGGCTACGGCCCGCACCAGGTGGGCGATCGCCGCCGGATCGGACGCGTAGTTCCACAGCCCATCGGAGCAGACCAGCAGCCAGCCCGCGCCGGTCGCCACGACGCCCGCCAGGGTGGGCCGCACGTCCGGGGCATCACGGCCCAGCCAGCGGGTGATGACGTGGCTGTGCATGCCGGATTCGGCGATCCCGCGCTCGACCCCGGCCGCGATCTGTTCTTGGGCCATCGAGTCGTCGGTGCTCAGCAGCAGCGCCTCGCCCTGGTCGGGAAGCCAGTAGACCCGGGAGTCCCCCAGCGTCGCCGACAACAGTTGTGTCCCGCTCACCAAGCCGATGGCGAGTGTGCAGGACGCTGGGCTGGCCTCGTTCAGGTCGGAGTTGGCCAGCACCGCCTGATTGGCCACCTGCGCGGTCTCGTCCAGCACCATCCGGGTCGCCGACTCGGGGGCCAGATCGGTGAGGTTCCAGTCCCAGTCGGTGCGCCCGGCCAGATGGCCCAGCACCGCCCTGGCCGCGGCCAGGGACGCCCGGTCGGAATCGGTGGACATCGACACGCCGTCGCAAACCGTCAGCACCGCCCGCACACCCGGCTCGGCACTCGCCTCGAGCGCCATGGCGTCCTCGTTGCGTGGATGCCGCAGTCCGCGGTCGCAAACCCCGGCGACCCAGGATGCCGGCCACTCCTCCAGATGATCGCGGCCACTGGGGGCTTTCGCGCCGCACTGCACGCAGTAGCCGTCCCAATCGATGGCGCCCCCGCACTTCGGGCAGCTGCGCAACTCCGGGGTGAATACCCGGCCCATGACCGCGCTCGCAGCCCGGCGCGGCCCGGCAGCCGGTGGCGGTGCGGTTTCGGCAACCGCCGCGTCCGCGGCAGCCTCGGCCGCGGCCCGGGCCGCCAGGTCGGTGTCAGGCTGCCAGTGCTGCGACTCGGTCGAGCCATAGAGCCGGCGGGGTTGGCCGGCGGGCGGCTGCGACCAGCCGTGCGGAGCCGCCGAGGCCTCCGGCGGTTGCGCCCAGCGCCCCGCCGACCCTGCAGCCTCGGGATCAGGAATGTGGTCTTCAGTCACAGCAAGCTCCATCTACGGGTCGAGTCGGCTTGGGTGATGAGGCGTCGGCGTTCGTCGTCGTCGCGGGTCCAGATCGCCAGATCACGGTAGACGCGTTCGAGTTTCGGACGCAGATTGCGCTCGGTGGCCGGTTGCCCGTCGAACATGCCCACCGCCCGGCCGCGGTTGTCATGCAACTGCGCCAGCGCCTTCTCGAGCACCTCGGCCTCGAGTCTGGTGGTGGTGATCTGATCGAGTCTGGCGGCGTGGATGGCCTGCCAGGCCTGGTCCAGCTCGGCCAGCGTGCCCTCGCGCTGCAAGACCAGCTGCGCTTGGGCGGTGCGGGCGTCCGAATAGCCCCGGCTGGTCGGCGGAATGAGGCCGAGCGCATCCAGCGCGCCCTCCCGATCGTCGCGAGCCAACCGGATCCGGGTCATCGCGAACGCTGACGGGGTCACATAGGCGGCGTCGGTGCTGGCGCAGATCGCGAACAATTCCTCGGCCAGCGCGAGCTGCTCGCCGTGCTCGCAGGCCACCGCGAGGGCAAACTTGGGCGCGAGTTCACCGGGCACCTGCGCGTAGACGGTATTGAACGGCGCCTGTGCCTCATGCCAGGCGTGGGTCTGGAAGGCGAGCAGGCCCTGCATCCAGATCGCCCGCCAATCCCACGGGTCGGACTTGAGCAGTTCGCGGACGATCCGGGAGACCGTCTGGCGATCGCCCAGCCCCAGAGCGATCTCGATCTGGGTGAGCATCACCTGCGCGGTGCGTTGCGGGGCACGTTCCAGCGCACCCATCCGCTGCCGCGGATCCTCCAGGGTGATCGACGCGATCCAGCTCGTCATCGGGTCGGCCGGGTCGGGCAGCAGCCTGGGCAGCTGCCGCCAGTCGAAACCTTCGCCGGCGGTCATCGGCGTGCTGAACAGCGTGGACGGCGCCGAGGTCGTCGCAGCGCCCGGGGAACGCCGCGCCACCACCTCGCGCAGCACCCCCATCGCCTGAACCCGCAGGTCTTCGGCGGACTGGAAACGGTCCGCGGGCAGCGGCGCGCAAGCCCGCTGTACCAGCCGGTAGAACGAGTCGTGCTCGGCGAACAGCGGCATCTTGCTGAGCGGCGGCAACGTGTCGACGTATTCGCTCTGATAGCCGCGGAACTCCGAACTCATCACCAGCAGCGCGCGGCCGAGTGTGTAGATGTCGCTGGCCACCGACGGACCGGTCTCGGCGACCTCGGGGGCCTGGTAGCCGACCGTGCCGAAGATCGGGGACGTCTCGTCCGCGATCCGGCGCACCGCGCCCAGATCGATCAACTTGACCGAGTCGCCCACCTGCATGAGGTTGTCGGGTTTGAAATCGCAGTACAGCAGGCCGTCCTCGTGGAGGTAGGTGAATGCCGGCAGGATCTCGATCAGATAGGCGAGCGCCCAGTCGACCGGCAGCGGATCGTAGCTTCCCTTGTTGGCCGCCTTCCGCTCCTTCAACAAGTCGGTGATGGAGCGGCCCGGCACGTACTCCATGACGATGTAACGGGCGTCGGCGTGCTGGACGAAGTTGTAGATCTCGACGATCAGTGGGTGCTCGACCGCCGCCAGGAACTCCTTCTCCGACTTCGCCGCGGCCGACGCGTCGTCGTCGGATGCGTTCAGTAGTCCCTTCAGCACCACCCAGCGATCGGAGACATTGCGGTCGCGCGCCAGATAGATCCAGCCCATCCCGCCGTAGGCGATGGCGCCGGCCACCTCGTACTGCTGAGCGATCAGCTCGCCGGGTTTGATCACCGGGTAGAAGCTGAACGCGGTGCCGCACTTCTCGCAGGTTCCGACAGCCTTACCGGGCTGACCATCATGGCCGCGCCCGACCGGAGCCCCGCACTTGGGGCAGTTCCGGCGGGCCTCCGGGACGACCGGATCCTTCAGCACGGCCTTGGCGGGATCGATGGACGGGGCGGGTGGAACCGTGGTGACGCCGGCCCCGATCCGGGTGCGGGCGCGGTGGGCGTCGGCCCGCACCGAGGTGCGGACCACCCCCGGCCCCGCCAGGGCCGAGCCCATCAGCACGGTGCCGAGTTCTGCCGCGGTGGCGGTGGTCGACAAGGTGGTGCCGAGCAGTTTCGGCGTGGCGCTCGGTGGTTTTGCGTCCGGCGGGTTGCCGCAGACATTGCAGTAGCCGTCCACGATCGTGCCGCGGCAGCCGGGCTGGGGACACGGTCCGCCGCGCTGGCCGAGCCGGCCGCTGGAGCCGCTGGACGCCGGAGGCGGCTGCTGCGCCGGCTCATGCGCGGCCGGCTCGGCGTCGGCGGGGCCGGGTGGCTCGGTGCGGATCTGGCCGGGTTGGCTGCCGGCCGCGAACTGCCGCCGGGGGGTGTGGGAGCCGGCCGCAGGCGCCGCCGCGGACGCGGACCCATTGGCGCGGCTGGGGGCAGGCGCGCCCGCAGCAGGAGGCATTCCGCAGACGTCGCAGTAGCCGTCCACGATCGTCCCGGTGCAGCCGGGTTGACGGCACTTCATCAGTCCACCGTACCGCGGGCGCCGGGCTGACCGGCCAGCCAGCTGAGGTAATAGCGGCAGGCGTCCAGCAGCGCGGTGAGGGTCTCGGTGGGCCGCGGCGAACGCTGCATCAGCTGATCGGCGACGGCGAACAGCGCGCTCAGCTGTTGATCGGTCAGCTGATGCTGATCGGCCTCCGAGCGCAGCATGATCAACTCGTTCGCGAGCTTCTGCGATCCGCGCAGCGCGTCCGAATAGGCGCGAGAGACGAACTCCATCGCCTGCCCGACCTTCTCGAGCCGCACGATGTAGGCCTCCAGCTCACCCGGATTCCCGGCCGGAACCGGGCCCAGCGCCGTGACATCGGGCACCGCATATTTGGGCGGGCTGCTGACCGTGGCGACCACCTGGGCGACCAGCTCGTCCAACTGCTGGCTGCGGGCCAGCAGGTCGGCGCGCAACCGTTGCGCGTAGTCGGCGCGCTGGGCGGTCTGTTGCTGGGCCTGGGCATTGGCGCGGCGCTGCACGCCGCCGACGATGAGGTCGCGCTCGAACGTCGCCGCCTCGGCCTCCAGCGGACCGAGCAGCCCGCCGATGTCTCCGCCGCGCCCGGCCTTCTCATTGATCATCGTCAGACGACCTTCGAGTTGGGCCAGCCGGGCCTGGGCGGCGGCGATGGTCTGTGGCGGTTCCAGGCCGACCTGGTCGCGCAGCCGTTCCATGGTGGCCCGAAGATCACGCAGCCGGGCGACGGCCTGGGTGCCCGCCGGATCGAGTTGCAGCCGGCTGCGCAGCTGCCCGCACAGCGCATCCGACATCCGGCAGGCCTCGGGCAACGACAGTCCGCTGGCCGCGGTGCCGCTCCAGGTGTCGTCGTCGAGACGACCCCAGACCAGCGACGACAGTTGCTCGCGTTCCCTGATCGACACACGGCCGCGATCCCAGACCTGCAGCAGCCGGCGGTAACGCGTCTGGATCGACTGCCACAGTTGCAGGCTGAGCGCCATGTCGCGGGTGAGCTCGTCGGCGTGCTCGCTCTCCTGCACGGCGACATCGAGGGCTTCCAGTTCCGATCGGCGGGCCTCCAGCCACTTGTCGAGCGCAATCAGGTACGACCTCAACTGCAGCGGATCGACCGCCTCACCGAGGCGTCCGGGCGCATCGGGCGCGTTGACGGGACTCATCGGTACCTCCGCAGTGATCCGCTCAGGCCGACGGCCGAACTCACGGCCGCGAAGACCATGATCCCGGCGACCAGCACGGCCAGGTTCTCGACCGTCTCGGCGTGACCGGACAGGTCTGCGTCCACCTCTTGGCCGATGCTCGACGATTGCTCGGTGAGCCAGTCGATCAACCAGTCATAGGGAGCCTGGGCCGAGGCGACCAACTCGGAGCTGGGCGGCTCGGGCGCGGCCATCAGCTGCTCATGGGTGGAGATCATCTGGGTCAGCTGGTCGGCGGCCTGGCTGTCGCCCAACACGCTGAGTGCCTGGTCGGCCCGGCCGGTGGCCTCGGAGTAGGTCTGGGCCCCGCTCGCCGGATCCGTGATGCCCAGCAGGATGCGTCCCTCGGCCGCCTTGGCCTCGGTGACGGCGCCGTACGCCTGCGCGACCGCGGTTGCCCGGCTGACTCCGCTGGTCTGCACCGCGCTGATGCTCGCGGCGCTGGTGGTGACGAGCTGCGTGACGATCACACCCGATGCCACCGCGCCCGCAAACGCAAGCACCAGGCCCAGGTTGAGGACGCGCCGGGTGCGCCTGGCGATCACGATGCTTGCCGCCGCCAGCAGCAGCAGCGGAACGGCCAACAAGGCGATGAGCCACTGCTGGTTGCCGCCCGAGGATTCCAGGATCGAGGTCTGCTGGGCGATCTGTGCGTCCAGCAGCGGCAGCACATCGTCGGCCAGCTGTTGACTGGCCACCAGCATGTCCGGCTGGCCGCCGGTATGCATCGCGACAGCCAGTTGAGCGACATAGCGACTCATCGCCGTGTTGATGTCCTGGAGGGACGCCGAGTCGGCGGGACTGGCGGCGGCCGCGGCTATCAGCTCCGCGGCGGCAGAATCGACGAGACCGAGATAACCGGCGTTCGGGCTCTGCCCGTCGGTGGTCATCAGCAGCGCCTGGGTGGACGCCGCCTCGGCGCCGAGCAGATCGCTGCGGACCGTCTCCAGCCTCAGCATCTGCTGGGTGGCCGCATTGACCCGTTCCACCGACTGCCGGTTCTGATCGAGCATCAGCGGCGTGATCACGGCGGCTGCCAGGCACACGATCACCAGGACGACGCGCCACCACGCGATCACCGAGGACGTGGGCATGTTCGTGCCGCTCTTGGCTGGAGCCGGTGCCTGCTGAGTCGGGCTCAGTTGCGCGCCGCGGCGGGCTTTCGGGGCCGCCGGGGCTGCGAAGCCGGTGGTGCCCGGGCGGTTCCACGCGGACGCCGGGGAGTTCGTCATTCGGTCTCCTCCCCCGTCAGGTCGCGCTGATCGGTCTCGGGCTGGACGATCAGTTCGTCGCCCGGCGCCATGACACCGTCTCCGAGTACATCCTCGCGCGTCAGCAGTCGAAGCTGCTCCACGGTGGGCTGGGGAATGTCGCGCAACCGCCATGCCTGATGACCGATCGCGGCCTCCAGCACATTGCGGCAGTACCGTCCGTTGCCGAATGTCTCATTGCGAACCTGCTGCGACAGGTCGAAGGTGAAGGCGTCCAGCGCGCCATCGGCCAGATCGTAGTCGGACTTGTCGACCATCTGCACGAAGATCTCGATCAGTTCGTCGTCGGTGTAGTTCGCGAACCTGATCTCGGTTCGGAAACGACTTGCCAGGCCGGGGTTCTCGGCAATGAAGGTGGCCATCGGGCCGGGATATCCGGCCACGATCACGACCAGGTCGTTGCGGTTGTCCTCCATCTCCTTGACCAAGGTGTTGATCGATTCCTCGCCGTACTGGTCGCCCGACAGTGCGTAGGCCTCGTCGATGAACAGCACCCCGCCCAGCGCGGAGGCGACCACGTCCGCGGTCTTGGTGGCGGTCTGCCCGAGGTAGCCGGCCACCAGTTCGGAACGGTCGACCTCGACCAGCTGCCCCTTGCTGAGCAGTCCGACCGCCTTGTAGATGCCGGCCACCAGCCGGGCCACCGTCGTCTTGCCGGTGCCCGGGTTGCCGACGAAGACCAAGTGCCGGGTGATGGTGGGAACCTTCAAACCGGCTTCAGCGCGCAACGCCTGCACGTGCAGTATCGCCGCCTGCCGTTTGATCTCGGCCTTGACTTCCTTGAGCCCGATCAGTTCATCGAGTTCGGCGATCAGTTCGTCGACGGTGCGTTCGGGTTCGGCGGGTGTCTCGACGACCGGCTGCGGCCCGGCCGGCAGCGTGGGATCAGGTGCGGTCGCTTCCGGACGACCGTCTGCTGTTCGGGTTTGCGGGTCGGCGCCGGGCAGCCCGCCCGGTGCCGGCAAGCCCGGGATGCCCGCCGGCGCAGGACCGACGCCGGGGCCCTGGTCCAGCAACGGTGACGTCCGCATCTGTTCGATCCTGGCCTGGTTGACCCGCATCTGCTCCAGCACCGCTTCGAAGGCCTGATTACCGACCCGGGTGAACTCGTCCATCGCCTTGAGCCGGTCCTGCGAGGTCTGCAGTTTGGCGAGCAGATCGGGATTGAGGCCGCCACCGGCGGCGGCCGGCGTCGCATCCAGCGAATCGAGGGTCACGGGCAGGCTGCCGCCGGGCAGCGCCCGTTGCTGGGCGGCGGAGGCCGACGCGGCCAGACCGGCCACCTGAGGGGTCGGCTGACCGAGTGTGCAGGCGACGGCGATGACCGAGCCGAGCGCAGCAAGGTACTGCTGGGCGGCGGCGACCGAGGTGTTACCCAGTTGGCTCATCAGTGGGGTGGGGCCGGCGCGCCAGCGGCGCCCTCCCGATGCGGCCGCGAAGAACTCCTGGGAGTCGGGTTCTCGTCCGAGTTCAGTAGCCCAATCCAGGTAGGCGCCCACCGAGGGCTCGCAGACCGCAGCAGCCAACTGTTCGCCTTCGGCCAGGGCCTGCTCGGGGTCCAAGCCTGCGGTCTCGGCGACTGCGACCAACTGATCAAGGGCACTGCGCAGCGTCTTGCTCGTCATCATCGCTCCATCGAAGTTCCAGCAGCTCAGCGCGTAGCCTCGCGGTGTCATTCAACCTAGCAGCACCGTGGCAAGGCGCCACCGAGATAGCAGGCCGAGATCATCGGTCAAGCGCTCTGGCTCGGCGCCATCGGTGCTGTTGGTGCCGGGCCGATGCTCTCGCGGGCTATGAACGTCGAGTGCCGTACGACCGGGGCCACGTCTCGATCCGAGACATGCAGGATGCGTCCGATCAGCTTTTGTCCGCCGCGATGCGGCCCATTTCTTCGCGGGGCATGAAGATCACAAATCCAGCGGGTTGGTCGACGGCTGGGTCGGCGCATCCAGCCGGGCCGGCCTCATTCGTCCACCGAACTTCGAATCGAGGAAGGCGCCTTGAGCCACCAGCGCGGCCGCGTCCATCCGGTTCGTGGCGTCATACATCCGCGAGATGGTCAGGCTGAGCAGATCGAGCTGGTCGACCAGCAGCAGCAGCGACGACTTCCCGTTGGCGACCGGACGAGTGTCCGCCCAGTCCCGCGGCAGCGCAAGATAGCCGGCCACCGATTCGGGAAGATAGTCGGTGGCCGTCGCGACGACCGTGTAGGCGTCCTGGGAATCAAGACCCAGATTGCCCAGCCGGGGCACAATCGCGCGCACCACGGTGATGATGCGCAGCACTCGCGCGAGCACCGGGGTGGGCGCATGCCCCTCTATCGCCATCCGTTCCGCCTTGACCAGCGCCGCCTCGATGTCCTGAGAGGTCGGGGCCGGCGAGGCCAGCGTTTCGGGGTCGGCAGGTTTCTGTTCCCCCCGAAGCCAGCCGAAGATTCCCATCGTTGCTTCTTTCAGGTCGAGCAGCTCAGCCCAGGTTGTAGTCGGGCACCGACAGCGAGTTGGTGATGGCCGCCCGGTCCTCCGACTGGCGGGCCCGTTCCAGATAGGCGCGCGACTTGGAGACCTCGGTCTCCAGCGTCCCGATCGTCTGGCTCATGGTGTTGAGCGCCTCGATCTTGAAGCTGTCGATCGAATCCATCGTCTGGTAGATATTCGCGAACGCCTTCTGCAGCGACTCAATGGAGATCGTCGAGCTGGCCGCCTGCTGCTGGATGGTGACCGAGTTCGACTTGAGCATCTCGCTGGTCCGTTCGATCAGCCCCGAGGTGGTGGCATTCAGCGCGGTGATCTGGTCGAGCACCAGCTTCTGGTTGCCGAGTGCCTGCGCGGTGATGACGGCGGTGCGCAACGCGGAGACGGTCGTCGTGGACGCCCGGTCGACGCCCTTGATCAGCTCCATGTTGTTCTTGATGATCACGTCGATGGCCAGGTACCCCTGGATCGACACCGCCAACTGGGTGAGCAGATCCTGGTGCTTCTGGCGGACGTAGAAGAGCACGTCCTTGTTGAGGGCGTCCGCCTTCATCGGGTCGGTGACCTGCAATTCGGCGATGGACGCCGACAGTTGGGTGTCGAGCCGCTCGGCCAGGTAGATGTACTGGTTGAGCCGGTTCATGGTGTCCCACAGCTGCTGCTTTTCCATGTTGAGGCTGACATTGTCCTTGGTCAGCTCATCCTGGCCGGAGCGCAACGCATGCAGAATCGCATTCAGGTGCTGCTGGCTGGACTGGTACTTGCGGAAGTAATCCTGGATCTTGTCGCCGAACGGGATCACGCCGAGGAACTTCTTCTGCTTGCTCACCTCCGACGGGTCCAGGCCCTCCACCGTCTTGCGGAGCTCGATCAACGTGGCGGAGACCTTGGAGACGTCGCTGAGCCCGCCGGTCTTCATCTCGTTGATCGGTGTGTCGAGCAGCCGGTTGCTCATCTCGGCGGCACGCCGGATGTCGGCGTCACCCATGCTGCGCACGGCGTCGGCCTGGGCACTGAACTCGGGGCTGCTGGCCTGCTCCGCCATGATCGCACCCATGAACTGGTTGACCTTGGCATCCAGCACGGGACGCTGCTCGGCGGTCACCGGCGGGGCCATCTGCGGGGCCTGGGTGGCCTGCACCACTGGCGGCGGCGCCGGAGCTTCGAGCGTCAGCGCGGCTGCCGATGGAGGCGGTGACAGAGGCTGTACCGCTGCATGCTGGTTCTGCGGTGCTGGGCCCTGCGGATACGCCGGGGTCTGGCTCATCTGGATTCCTCTCCGGTGCGGCTGACTCTGCAGTCGAGGTTACCCGGGTTCGGGCCGCTGTCAGTCGATCGGGTAACCCTCGACCGGGCCTTTGGTGGCCGGGATCCAGCCGAGTGCAGGGGCCACGTACTCGGCGAAGTTGCGCAGAATCGCCAGATTCGGCTCGACTCCCAGCGTGTTCGGGATGGTCAGCATCAAGGTATCGGCTGCCTCGATCGCCGGGTCGGCCTTCAGCTGCTCGATCAACACATCGGGTTCGGCGGCGTAGCTGCGTCCGAAGGTGGCATTGCCGCCATCGAGATAACCGACCTCATCCGACGAGGTGGCCTGCAGTCCGAAGAGCTGCCGGTCGCGGTCACTGACCAGCGGGAAAATCGATCGGGAAACCGAAACGCGGGGCGTCCAGTCGTGGCCGGCCTGTTTCCACGCGGCGCGATAGCGGGCGATCTGGTCGGCCTGCAATTCACCCAGTGACGACCCATCCGACTCCGAGACCAGGGTCGAACTCATCAGATTGACACCGTCACGGGCTGCCTGTTCGGCGGTCTTCCTGGTGCCCGAGCCCCACCAGATGCGCTTGCGCAAGCCCGGCGACTGCGGGAAGACCGGCAGTGCGATGCCCGGCTGATACATCCGGGGGTACTGCTCGTCCAACGCGGCGGCGCGGGCAACACCCCGGCCCTCGACCGCCGCCAGCAAGATCTCGAACTTGCTGCGCGCCATATCGGCACCGTTGGGCGCCTCCGATTGATATCCGAACGCTTTCCAGCCCTGCTCCGCCGGTTCGGGAGATCCTCTCGAGACGCCGAGTGCGACGCGGCCATTGGCGAGCAGATCCAGCGCCGCAGCCTCTTCGGCCAGGTAGAGCGGATTCTCATAGCGCAGATCAATGACCCCGGTGCCCACCTCGATGTGTTTGGTCACCGCGGCGATCGCACCAAGCAGCGGCATCGGCGAAGCACCCTGAGGGGCGAAGTGATGGACGCGGAAGTAGGCACCATTGACACCGAACTCGTCGGCGAACCGGGCCAGTTCGAGCGCTTGACGCAACACGGTGCGGGCGTCGGGCCCTTGCTGACCGGGAATTGCGTAGTGGCCGAAACTGAGGAATCCAAAGGCCTTCATGTTTGCAGCATAGAAGTGCGCGCCAATGCGCGAGGGCCGCTGATGGCAACCGGGCAGCCCGCGAGCACAAGATATTGTGGTCTCCGGCGTAAACTGGCCGATGCGCGGTGTGGCCGGACCCCCGATGGGTTCGGCTTTTTCATGTGCCGCCGGTCGTGCACCATTCAGGAGCCCCATGCCAAGTCGTTCAGATCTGCGCAATGTCGCCATCGTCGCCCACGTCGATCACGGAAAGACCACCCTTGTGGATGCCATGCTGTGGCAATCCGGGGCCTTCCGGGAGGGCGCCGATGTCGAGAAGCGGGTAATGGACTCGATGGATCTTGAGCGCGAAAAAGGCATCACGATCCTCGCCAAGAACACCGCAGTCCGGCACGTCATGGAAGACGACGGCTCCTCGTTGCTGATCAACATCATCGACACTCCCGGCCACGCCGACTTCGGCGGCGAGGTCGAGCGGGGTCTCGAGATGGTCGACGGAGTCGTGTTGCTGGTGGACGCGTCGGAGGGCCCGCTGCCGCAGACCCGCTTCGTGCTGCGCAAGGCGCTGGCCAAGAAGCTGCCGATCATCTTGGTGATCAACAAGGTGGATCGTCCGGACGCCCGGATCGCCGAAGTGGTGGAGGAGACCTACGATCTATTCCTCGACCTGCTGGAGGACGACGAGGCCGAGGTTCTCGACTTCCCGATCATCTACGCGTCCGCGAAAGCCGGACGAGCATCGCTGACGCCTCCGGCGGACGGCGAGCTGCCCGAGGACAAGACGCTGGAGAAGTTGTTCGAGACGATCCGCGACTACATCCCGGCCCCCACCTATACCGAGGGCGCCCCGCTGCAGGCGCATGTCACGAACCTCGACTCGTCCCCCTATCTCGGACGACTGGCGCTGTGCCGGATCGTCGAGGGCACCATCAAGCGTGGCCAGACCGTGGCCTGGTGCCGCCGCGACGGGTCGATCTCCAATGTGAAACTGTCCGAACTGCTGATGACCCGGGCGCTGGACCGTGAACCGGTCGATCAGGCAGGCCCCGGCGACATCATCGCCGTCGCCGGCATCCCCGAGATCACCATCGGCGAGACGCTCACCGATCCCGATGATCCGCGGCCGCTGCCGCTGATTCATGTGGACGAGCCGTCGATCTCGATGACCATCGGTATCAATACCTCGCCGCTGGCGGGCCGGTCGGGCAAGAACGTGACCGCGCGACTGCTGAAGAACCGCCTCGATCAGGAGCTGATCGGCAATGTGTCGATCAAGCTGCTGCCCACCGAGCGCCCCGACACCTGGGAGGTCCAGGGCCGCGGCGAGTTGCAGCTGGCCGTGCTGGTCGAGATGATGCGCCGCGAGAGTTTCGAGTTGACCGTCGGCAAGCCCGAGGTGGTCACCCGCGAGATCGACGGCAAGGTGCAGGAGCCGACCGAACGGCTCACGGTGGATGTGCCCGAGGAGCACCTGGGTACGGTCACCGAGCTGATGGGCACCCGCAAGGGCATGCTCGAGCAGATGACCAACCACGGCACCGGCTGGGTGCGGATGGAGTACGTGGTGCCCTCCCGCGGACTGCTGGGTTTCCGCACCGAGTTCCTGACCGCAACCCGCGGCACCGGCATCATGAACCACGTCTTCGAGGGCTACATGCCCTGGGCGGGCACGATGCGCATCCGGCCGACTGGATCGCTGGTCTCCGACCGCGCCGGTGTCGTGTCGAGCTACGCGCTGTTCAACCTGCAAGAACGCGGGACATTGTTCGTCTCACCGGGTGATGAGACCTACGAGGGCATGGTCGTCGGCGAGAACGCGCGTCCCGACGACATGGATGTCAACCCCACCAAGGAGAAGCACCTCACCAATGTGCGCTCCTCGACAGGCGACGAACTGGAACGGCTGATCCCACCGCGCAAGATGAGCCTGGAACAGTCGCTGGAGTACTGCGCGCCCGACGAGTGCCTGGAGGTCACCCCGGCGATCGTCCGGATCCGCAAGGTCGAGCTCGCCGCGCACGCCCGGGCCAAGGCGCGTACCCGCGCGAAGACCGCGGCGAACAACTGACGCACAGCGCGCCGCGCCCGGCCGATCCGGGTGCGGCGCCGGGTCTGCTGCCGGCTACCGGATCGGGGCGATGCCCGGTCCGCGGGCAGAACTGAACACGCGAACCGGGCTCACAGCTTCGGACGGAAATGCTCCCCCACCTCGGGGTCGACCAGCGCTTCTTGGGCCGCCGCGATGCCGCCGACGTCCAGGGTTGCGTCCACCGGAACCGAACGCTTCACCAGCCCAAGCCCCAGCGGGCCCAGTTCATGGTGCTGAGCCACCGTGCCGACGCGACCAACAACGCGATCGCCCAGACTGATCGGGGCTCCCGGCTGCGGCAGGTCGCCGTCGAAGAGCAGTCGGATCAGACGGCGCGGCGGGCGGCCCAGGGTGTGCACCCGTGCCACCGTCTCCTGGCCCGGATAGCATCCCTTGTCAAGAGCTGTTCCGTAGAGACCGAGCTCGTTCGGCAGGGTCTTCTCATCGGTATCCAGACCGATCCGCGGCACACCTTCGGCGATCCGCGTGGCCTCATGGGCCCACTGCCCCACCTCGGCCGTCGCGCCGACCTCGACACCGGCAGGCAGCAGCACCTGGACGCCACCGGCCACGGCACCCGGACGAGCGACCACGACCTCATCGGGCAGCGCGACGTCGCGTCCGAGCCACCACAGGCGCAGGTCGTCGCGGACCGCCAGCTCGACCGGCGTCCAGAACTTCATCGACTCCAGCCAGGCGAGCAACGCATCGCGACCTCCGGGTTCGGTCCAGCACCAGGCCACCGAACCGTCGTCGACCAACCCGAACCCGTGGATGATCTGGCCGGTCGGCGAAAGCACCAGGGCATCGGCGCCCTCGCCCGGCTGCAGCGAGCCGAGCGCCTGGGAAGTCAAGGAGTGCAGCCAGCTCAGCCGTTCGTCGCCGGTCACCGAGAAGACCTCCCGGCTCGCCAGCTGGACCGCGCCCTGCCCGGCGATCATCGAGCGCTGTTCGCTCAGGGGCTGGCCGAAATGCCAGGCCATCCCCGCATCCGGTCCCTCGTCGAGTTCGATGCCAGTCATGCGCGGGTCAGCCTTGCCCACATGTACGGCTGCAGGTCGACCTCGGTGGTGGCCCGATCGAGGGTCCACAGCAGGTCGCCCTCGACGTTGCCGTAGAGTCGGCGGCCGCCGGTGTAGTTGAGCTCGGACGTCGTGGTGCGTGCCACGACATCAGTAGTCAGCTCGATCTTCGCACCCTGCACAGTGCCGGCCCAGACCTCGGCCCAGCCCTCCGGATTGGCCAGCACGACCTCCACTTCGCCGATCCCGGCCGGACGCCAGAACCCGCCCTCCATCGTCAGCGGCTCATCGGGTTGTCCGTCGGCATCCAGCGTCCAGGTCTGCGAGAGGTAATGCAGATACGGCCCGCGATTGGTGGCGAAGTCGATCTGCTGGCCGAACTCGAAATCGCCCATGCCGGGCCAGCTGCCATGCCCGTTGCCCTGCCAGCGGCCGATCATCCATGCCAGCGGCATCAATGCCTGATTGAGGTCGGGATCAACTTCGAAGGCCACGTCTGCTCCTGACTCTGGTTCCGGGCCCCGGCAGAAGACCGGCTGCCCGCAGCGCCTGCCACAGCCCGACGAGCGCTCCCAGTCCGATGAGGACGGTCACGACGACGAGCACGATCAAGGTGAACAGGGCCACCCCGCAAGTCTAGTTGGCCGCCGGACGCCCGTTTGGGCACAGTTTCGGCCGGCCCGGGTTCCCTGCTATTCCTGAGACGTGCGTGTCCTACTGCAACGAGCGAGTTCGGCAAGAGTCCTGGTGGACGGTCAGGTGACCGGCGAGTTGACCCGTCCGGGTCTGCTGGCCCTGGTCGGCATCACCCACGACGACAACGAGCAGATCGCGAACAAGATGGCCGACAAGACCTGGCAGTTGCGCATCCTCGCCGACGAACAGTCGGCCAGCGATCTGAACGCCCCGATTCTCGTGGTCAGCCAGTTCACGCTCTACGCCAACACCCGCAAGGGTAGGCGCCCGTCGTGGAACCGTGCGGCTCCCGGCCCGGTCAGCGAACCCCTCGTCGACGCCTACTGCGCCGCGCTACGTGCCTGCGGCGCCGAAGTTGCCACCGGCATCTTCGGTGCTTATATGAGGGTAGAACTTGTCAATGAAGGTCCAGTAACGATCCTGCTCGACTCGGCGGATTGGGGATCGGTATCCTAAGAGGAGTTTCAGAGATCTCGTGGTCGGACGGGCCGCCACGGAATCTCCCGGGCAAGCAGAGGGAGAGGATTCGCGTGGCCGAGATCGTCTTCGTCACGCCTGCCAGTGGTCAGGCGAGCGTGACGCCTGCTCCCAGTGCTCTGGGACTACTCAACCACAACGTGCATCCGGTGGTTGGAGGCGACCAGGCGATCGCATTTCCTGCGAGTTCGGCCATTCTCATCGTGGATGCGCGCAGCGACCTCGCGGCCGCCCGCGCCACCTGTCAGCTGCTGGTCAACAGCACCGCGGGCTGGCCGCTGCTGCTGCTGATTCCCGCCAGCGGATTGTCCGTGGTCGCGCCCGACTGGCACATCCAAGATTTCATCCTCGACGACGCCGGACCCGCCGAGTTCGATGCCCGCATCAAGCTGCTGATGGCCACCGCGTCGTCCGGCAATGTACTCAGTGCCGGACCCGTCATCATCGATGAGGACGCCTACGTCGCCACGGTGGGCGGCCAGCAGCTCGACCTGACCTACACCGAGTTCGAACTACTGAAGTATCTGGTCGCCCATCCGGGCCGGGTGCTGACCCGCGAGCAACTGCTCAGCGAGGTCTGGGGCTATGACTATTTCGGCGGCACCCGAACCGTCGATGTGCACATCCGGCGGCTGCGCGCCAAACTCGGGCCCGAATTCGATTCCTGTATCGGCACGGTGCGCAACGTTGGCTACAGATTCGCGGTAGACAGACAGTCATGAGCCTCATCAGCCGCCACCATGATCTGCGGGACGCGGACAAAGCCGCAGTCACGGCGCTGGCGACCAGAGCCCAACAAGCAGACCGGACCCCTCCCCTCAACGAGGCCGCGCAGTTGGCGCTGGCCGGACGCGGCAGCGCCCACGTCGTCCATTGGCTGGATACCTCCTCGGATCCGGCCATCGGGCTGATCGGCTACGCACAGCTCGACCCACGCGATGGCAGCGTTCAGCTGGTGGTCGATCCCGATCACCGCAGACAGGGCATCGGCCGCGCGCTCGCCGAGCAGATCATCGCCACCGACCACCCGACCAGCTGGTGGGCATTCGGGAACCTGCCCGGCGCCCAGGCCCTGGCGTCCGCACTGGGGCTGACGGTGATCCGCGGGCTGCTGATCATGCGCCTCGATCTGGCCACGTCCCCGCTCACCGAAGCGACCGCGATGCCCGAGGGCTTCGTCCTCGATCACTACGTGCCGGCCGATCTCGATCAACTGGTGGCCGTCAACGCCGCCGCATTCGCCCATCACCCCGAACAAGGCGCCCTGACCGCCGCCGATTTCCTGGCCCGCATGGACGAGCCCTGGCATCGCGACGAGGATTTGCTGGTGGCCCGCGACGCCCGATCCGGGCAGCTGGTCGGCTACCACTGGACCAAGGTCGAGGGCCCCGACGGCGAGGTCTATGTGATCGGCGTGCATCCCGACGTGGGCGGTCACGGGCTTGGCAGGGCGCTGCTGGAGACCGGTATCATTCTCATGCGTAATCGGGGGGCATCGACCATCGACCTGTACGTCGAAGCGGCCAATCAACGGGTCGTCGAGATGTACCGGGCGGCCGGATTCGAGGTCACCCATACTGATGTCTCCTATGGCTATGGCAAGGAGGATTGATGTCACTGCAGGCTGAGGCTCCAACCGTCGAAGAGCTTCCCGAAGGACGCTATTCCGACCGTGAACTGAGCTGGCTCGCATTCAACAACCGCGTGCTGGATCTCGCGAAGGACGCCCAGCGTGTCCCGCTGCTCGAGCGCGCCAAGTTCCTGGCGATCTTCTCGTCCAATCTCGACGAGTTCTACATGGTGCGGGTCGCCGGGTTGAAACGGCGAATCGACGCGGGCGTTGCCGTGCCGTCGCCGGCCGGCATCATGCCGCGTGATCTGCATGACGCGATCTTGACGCGAACCGCCGAACTGGTCGCCGATCAGTCAAGGGTCTTCAACGAGGACGTCCGTCCCGCCCTCGAGAACCAGGGCATCCGGATCCTCGACTGGGCTGAGCTCACCGAAGACGAACAGCACCGCATGCACGAGCTGTTCACCGAGCGCATCTTCCCGGTGCTGACGCCATTGGCCGTGGACTCCTCGCATCCGTTCCCCTACATCTCGGGCCTGTCGATCAACCTGGCAGTGCTGCTCAACCATCCGACCACCGAGGGACGCCAGTTCGCCCGGATCAAGCTGCCCAGCATCTTGTCCCGTTTCGTCCCGCTCGGCAGTGGACGCTTCATCCCGCTGGAAAAACTGATCGTCGAACATCTGGACGAGGTCTTCAGCGGCATGCAGGTGCTGCAGTACACGACCTTCCGCGTCACCCGCAACGAAGACGTCGAGGTCGAAGAAGACGATGCCGAGAACATCCTCTTCGCTCTCGAGAAGGAGTTGCTGAGCCGCAAGGTCGGGCGCTCACCGGTGCGCCTGGAGGTCGAAGAGACCATCGACGACGAGATGCTCAAGCTGCTGACCAGCGAGTTGGACATCTCCGAGCGGGAAGTCTTCAAGATCCCCGCGCCACTCGACCTGACCGGGCTGTTCGCGTTGACGAGCATCGACCGCGAAGACCTCAGCTACCCCGGCTTCTTGCCCAAGACTCATCCCGATCTGTTGATGGGTGTCGAATCCAGCAAGCCGGCCGATATCTTCAAGGCGTTGCGCAAGAAGGACGTGCTCGTCCAGCACCCCTATGACTCGTTCGCGACCAGCGTTCAGCGGCTGGTCGAGCAGGCCGCCGCCGATCCGCGGGTACTGGCGATCAAGCAGACCCTCTACCGCACCAGCGGCGATTCGCCCATCATCGATGCCCTCATCGAAGCTGCGATGGCCGGCAAGCAGGTCCTCGCGCTCGTCGAGATCAAGGCCCGTTTCGATGAGCAGGCCAACATCGCCTGGGCACGCAAGCTGGAGAAGTACGGCGTCCACGTCGTCTATGGCATGGTCGGGCTGAAGACGCACTGCAAGCTGATGCTGATCGTGCGTGACGAACCCGACGGACTGCGCCGCTACGCGCACATCGGCACCGGCAACTACAACCCGAAGACCGCCCGGATGTACGAGGACATGGGTCTACTGACCTGCAACCCGATCATCACCGACGATGTCGCGCGGCTGTTCAACCACCTGTCCGGAATGACCCGCGAGACGAACTATCGCCGGCTGCTGGTCGCTCCCGCCGGCATCCGGAACGGGCTGATCGAGAACATCGAGCACGAGATCGCCAACCACCGCGCCGGGCTGCCCGCCCGGATCCGCATCAAGGTGAACTCCGTGGTGGACGAGGCCACCATCGACGCCCTCTACCGCGCGTCCAATGCCGGGGTCCCGGTGGACATGTGGGTGCGCGGCATCTGCGCAGTACGCCCGGGCGTGCCGGGACTGAGCGAGAACCTGCGGGTGCGTTCCATTCTCGGACGTTTCCTCGAACACTCCCGGCTCTTCTGGTTCGAGAACGCCGGCAATCCTTCGGTGGGTATCGGCAGCTCCGATCTCATGCACCGCAACCTCGACCGTCGTGTCGAGACGATCGTCTCGATCACCAATCCGGGTCATATCGCCCAGATCGGCGAACTGTTCGACCTGGCCTTCGATGATCAGACCGTCAGCTGGCGGCTGCACGACCGGGCGTGGACCCAGGTCACCACCGACGAGAACGGTGTGCCGCTGCGCGATATCCAGGAGTTCCTGATCGCACGGGTCTCGACGCGTCGGCACTGACCATGACGCGAATCATCAATGCCAGCGGCGCGGTCGTGCTGCGCGGGCACGCCGACCACCGTGAGGTGCTCGTGGTGCATCGTCCGGCCTACGGCGATTGGAGCCTGCCCAAGGGCAAGATGCTTCCGGACGAGTACCTCGCGGTAACCGCAGTTCGCGAGGTCGGCGAGGAAACCGGTCACCAGATCCGGCTTCTGCGTCCGCTCTCGACCGCAAGCTACCCGGTCAATTCGCACATCAAAGTCATTCAGTGGTGGCTGGGAGAGCTGGCAACCGACGAGGTCGGCACCCGCGACAACGAGGCTGACAAGGTCGAATGGTGGCCTACGAGCAAGGCGGCCCGCGATCTCAGCTATGACGACGACGTGCAGACGCTGGTCAAGGCACTGCGCGAGCCGGTCACCAAACCCCTGTTCATCGTCCGCCATGCCAAAGCGATGAACCGCAAACAGTGGCAGGGACGCGACGCCGACCGCCGGCTGACCGAACGCGGTCGACGTCAGGCCATCGCGCTGGCCGGGCTCTTCGACGCTTTCGGGGTCGGCGAGCTGGCGAGTTCGAGTTCCACCCGCTGCATGAAAACGCTGACGCCGTATGCGAGCCAGTCCGGACTCGAGATTCGCGCCTTCGACGCGTTGAGCGAGGAATCCGCCGAAGCCAACCCCAAGGGCGTGCGGAAGGCGATGGCCGAGCTGGCCGAACTGGCGCGTTCTGCCGAGCGCCCGATGGCGATTTGTGGTCATCGGCCGGTCCTGCCGGCAATGTTCAACTTCTTCGGGATGGATACCGATCACCCGTTGAGACCGGGCGAGGTTGCGATTCTGTACCCCGATCAGGTGAATCACTCGGCTCAGACGCTTTACATCGCACCCCGGCTATGACGATGCCTGCCGCCATCCGAATCCATGAAGGTACACGTGTTGTTAACCTTCTGTTCATCCTGGCCTAGGCATCTCGTCATTGATCGGATCTACCTTCGGTACTGAAGGCCACTCAAGGCCTGCTCTAACAACGAACCCCGAAGGGAATCATTGTGAAGACTGTGCGTGCGGGCGCCGCCCTGGCTGCTGCTGTCGCGCTGGCGTTGTCGGCTTGCGCCACCAACGAATCCGGCACCGCTACTTCTGCTGAAGGAAGCGCTGCCAGCAGCCTGTCCGGTGCCCTGCAGGGCACCGGGGCCAGCTCTGCGAAGGCCGCCCAGGAGGTCTGGCGAGCCAACTTCCAGACCGCCAATCCGAAGGTCACCGTCAACTACTCCCCCGATGGCTCGGGCGCCGGACGTACCGCGTTCGCCGACGGTGGTGCTGCATTCGCCGGCTCCGACCGGGCGCTCAAGGACGACGAGATGACCGGCTCCTTCGCGAGCTGCGCCGCCGACACCCTCCCCCTGAACCTGCCCATCTATGTCTCACCGATCGCCATTGTCTTCAATGTCGACGGTGTCTCCGATCTTCATCTGACCGCCGACGTGATCGCCAAGATCTTCCGCGGTGAGATCACCAACTGGAACGACCCGGCCATCGCCGAACTGAACTCGGGCGTCACCTTGCCCGACCTGGCCATCACGCCGGTTCACCGCTCCGACAACTCGGGCACCACCGAGAACTTCACCGCCACCTTGGCCCAGGTCGCTCCCAGCGTGTGGACCGATGCCGCTTCGGGTGACTGGCCGGCATCGCTGGCCGGCGAGGCCGCGCAGGGCACCTCCGGTGTCATCGCTGCCGTGCAGAACGGCTCGGGCACCATCGGCTACGCCGATGAGTCGGGCGTGCCGGACGGCATGTCGATGGCCCTGTACAGCCAGGACGGTTCCGCCGCGTACACCGGCCCCGAAGCCGACGCCGCTGGCGCGATCGTCGAAGCGTCCTCGCGCGTCGCCGGACGTGAGGACAACGACTGGGCACTCGATCTCGATCGCACCGCGGCGGGTTACCCGTTCGTCCTGGTCTCCTACGCGATCGTCTGCCAGCAGTACAGCGATGCTTCGGTCGGCGAGCTCGTGAACGCCTACATCAGCTACATCGTTTCGGATGAAGGCCAGGAGGCCGCTGTCCCGCAGGCCGGCAACGCGCCGCTGTCCGGAACGCTGGCCACCGGCGTGCAGGCGGCTGCCGCCTCCATCAAGTGATTGCCCGCAATGGTGCTCAGTTCCAGTCCTAGGCTGGGGCCGAGCACCATTGCCCGCTACCACCGCATTTCGTTACGCGTCCGGAGACAGCCATGACAGCTGAAAGCCCGCAAGTCGCTCTTGCCGACTCGGCACCTGATCAATCCCTCACGTCCACTCGCGGTCATCTCGGAGATACCATCTTCAAAGGCATTTCCGCCGGCTCGGGTGGCCTGATTCTGGTCATCCTCGCAGCGGTGGCGCTTTTCCTCATTGTGCAGGCTATGCCCGCATTTCTGGGCGATCCCCGCTACCAGCATTACGGCAACACGTGGACATATGTCGCCCCCTATCTTTTCGGCACCGTCTGGGCGAGTTTTCTCGCTCTGCTGATCGCCGTCCCCGTCGCAGTCGGGATCGCTTTGTACATCTCCCACTACGCACCCAAGCGGCTGAGCACTCCGGTGGCCTTCGTCATCGATCTGCTCGCCGCAGTGCCGTCGGTGGTCTTCGGCCTGTGGGGCATCAACACCCTCGCCCCGATGCTGGTGCCCATCTACCAGTGGTTGAACACCCATTTCGGCTGGATCCCGCTGTTCGCCGGCACCGTCTCGGGCACCGGTCGCACCATGCTGACCGCGGCCCTCGTGCTGGCCATCATGATCTTGCCGATCATCACCTCGCTGTCGCGTGAGGTCTTCCTGCGCACCCCCGGACTGCAGGAAGAGGCCTCGCTCGCGCTCGGCGCCACCCGCTGGGAAATGGTCAGGCAGGTCGTCCTGCCCTTCGGGCGCTCCGGCATCGTCTCGGCGTCCATGCTCGGATTGGGCCGCGCGCTCGGCGAGACCATGGCCGTCGCCATGGTGTTGTCCGGCGGACGCACTGTCAGCTTCCAGCTGCTGACCTCGCAGAACCCGAACACCATCGCCGCCAACATCGCACTGAGCTTCCCGGAGGCCGACAGCTACGCGGTTCCGCAGCTGATCGCTACCGGCCTGGTGTTGTTCGTCATCACCTTCCTGGTGAACATGGCAGGGCGCGCGATCACGGGCGGCCCGAAACCTGATCGTGCGGCTCGCGAGAAGAAGCGCGTAGGCAAGGAGTCGAAGTGAGCGCCATCGATGTCAAGCCTCCGCAAGAGGCCAACAACAACTACACCTACCGCTCGGCGCAGGTGCATCTGACCGCCGGGCAGTTGCCCAAGCGCACCGACGTCGCCTTGTTCGTGGTTGCTGTCTGCGTCAGCGCGGCACTGCTCGCGCTGATGGGGAGCTTCAACTTCGCCGGTGCCCTGGTACTGGGCGTGGTGATCTTCCTGATCACCATCTACGCGCTCTCGTTCGCCGTCGAGGGACGCCGCCGGGCGGCGAATCGGCTGGCCCGCTATGTCATCTTCGGCGCCTTCATTCTTGCGCTGATCCCGCTGGTCTCGCTGCTGGCCGAGGTCACCTCGCGCGGCCTGAGCCGCTTCGACCTGGACTTCTTCACGATGTCGAAGCGCAATATCGTGGGCGAAGGTGGCGGTGCCTCGCACGCTATCTCCGGCACGCTGATCGTCACTGGAATCGCCACCCTGGTCTCGGTCCCGATCGGCCTGCTGACCGCCATCTTCCTGGTCGAATACGGCAGGGGCTGGGTCAAGCGGACGATCACCTTCCTGGTGGATGTCATGACCGGCATTCCGTCGATCGTTGCCGGCTTGTTCGCCTACGGACTGTTCGCTGTGCTGCTGTCGCCCGGATCGAAGTCGGGTCTGGCGGGTGCAATCGCCTTGTCGGTGCTGATGATCCCCTACGTGGTGCGCAGCAGCGAGGAGATCATCCGGCTAGTGCCCGACAAGCTCCGTGAGGCGTCCTATGCGCTGGGTGTCACCCGCTGGCGGACGATCGTGAAGGTGGTGCTGCCGACGTCAATCTCGGGGATCGTCTCCGGTGTCATCCTGGCCATCGCCCGCGTCATCGGTGAGACCGCACCACTTCTGGTGACGATGGGTTACACGGATTCCCTGGTCACCAATCCGCTGCCTTCGGGCGGGGCGAACAATGTGAATCCGATGACATCGCTGCCGGTCTTCGTCTACTACGAATACACCCGGCCCGGTCAGCCGCAGGACGCATTCTTCAACCGGGCCTGGACCGGTGCGCTGGTGCTGGTGCTGATCGTTATGCTCCTGAACATCATCGGACGAATCGTGGCCAAGAAGTTCGCCCCCAAGATCAATCGTTGAGATCCACCACCAGAAAGCAGAAAGACACAGCCAATGGCCAAGCGCATGGAGTTGAAGGACCTCAACATCTACTACGGCAGTTTCCTCGCCGTCGAAGGGGTCAACATGGTGATCGAGCCGCGCTCGGTTACCGCATTCATCGGCCCGTCGGGCTGCGGCAAGTCGACCGTGCTGCGCAGTCTGGACCGAATGCTGGAGCTCACCCCGGGTGGCCGGGTCGAGGGTGAGGTGCTGCTGGACGACCAGAACATCTACGCCCCCAACGTCGATCCGGTGCGGGTGCGCCAGCAGGTCGGCATGGTCTTCCAGCAGCCGAACCCGTTCCCGACGATGAGTATCCGCGACAACGTGCTGGCAGGCATCAAGCTGAATGCGCGCAAGATGCCCAAGCCGCAGCAGGACGAGGTCGTGGAGCGCTCACTGAAGGGCGCGAACCTGTGGAACGAGGTCAAGGATCGCCTGAATGCCCCGGGCAATGGCCTGTCGGGCGGTCAGCAGCAACGACTGTGCATCGCGCGCGCGATCGCGATCGAGCCCGAGGTGCTGTTGATGGACGAACCCTGCTCGGCTCTGGATCCGATCTCGACGCTGGCCATCGAGGACCTGATCCAAGAACTCAAGGAGAATTACACCGTCGTCATCGTGACCCACAACATGCAGCAGGCATCCCGGGTCTCCGACAAGACAGGCTTCTTCAACATCGAGGGCACCGGCAAGCCCGGGCATCTGATCGAGTTCGACTACACCGAGAAGATCTTCACCAACCCGGCTCAGCAGGACACCGAGCGTTACATCACCGGCCAGTTCGGCTGATCACGCTGATCACACCGGCCCGGGCCCGAGCGGAAGATGGGCGTCAGGCCCCGGGTCGGTGTGCGTCCTGGCGGCGCAGCCGCACTCACCGGGTCGCCTCCTCGTTCAGCACATCGGTCAGAATCTGCATGCCTCGGGCCGCCTCGTCGGTCGTGATCACGCACGGGGGGACCACGTGGACGCGGTTGTCGGCGATCGACGCGATGAGCCCCTTGGCCAGGCAGGCCGACTTGATGGCGGCCATTCGCGATGCCGGCAGCGGCTCCTTGGTCTGCTTGTCCGAGACCAGCTCTGCCGCCCAGAACACGCCCGTGCCCCGCACGTCGCCCACCAGCGGGTTGGTGTCGGCGAGGCGGGCCAATGCCGGCCCGATCACGGTTGCGCCGACGGCGGCAGCATTCTCGACGATGCGCTCGTCCTCCATCGCGGTGATGGTGGCGATGATCGCGGCCATTGCCAGCGGGTGGCCGGAGTAGGTGAGCCCGCCGGGGAAGACCCGCTCGTCGAAGGCATGGGCGATCGGTGAGCTGATCAGCACACCGCCGGCGGGGACATACCCGGAGTTGACGCCCTTGGCGAAGGTGATGAGGTCGGGCACCACGTCATGCTGCTCGAAAGCGAACCAGCTGCCGGTGCGCCCGAAGCCGGCCATCACCTCGTCGCAGATCAGGACGATGCCGTAGCGGTCGGCGATCTGCCGCACGCCGGCGAGGTAGCCCGGCGGTGGCACCATGATCCCAGCGGTCCCGGGCACCGTCTCGAGCAGGATGCCCGCGATCGTCTCCGCCCCCTCCGCCTGGATGACCCGCTCCAAGTGATGCAGCGCCCGGGTGCACTCCTGCTCGGGAGTGGTCGCCCAGAATTCCGAGCGATATAGGTAGGGGCCGAAGACGTGCACATGCCCACGCGCATACTCGTTCGGGACCCGCCGCCAGTCGCCGCTGGCCACCACTGCAGCTCCCGTGTTGCCGTGGTATGAGCGATAACGCGAGATGATCTTGTCCCGTCCGGTGTACAGCCGCGCCAGGCGCATCGCGTTCTCATTGGCGTCCGCGCCGGCGTTGGTGAAGAAGATCTTCTCGAAGCACGCCGGGGCGTGCGACAAGATCTTGCCCGCCGCCTCCGCGCGGGTCAGGTTGGCCGTGGAGGGCGCGATCGTGGTGAGGACGCCGGCCTGTTCCTGGATCGCCGCAACGACCTTGGGGTGCTGGTAGCCGATATTCACGTTGACGAGCTGGCTGGAGAAGTCCAGCCAACTGTCGCCCGCATGGTTCCACAGCGTGACGCCCTGGCCTCCGGCCACGCTGAACATGGGCAGGTGCGCCTGCGCCGACCATGAGTGGAATATCCGGGCGTGATCTGCGGCGATGACCGCGGCGTCCAACTCAGCGCCGGTCAACCCGGCGCTCACCGGGGCCGTCAGATTCTCGGCCGTGATCACCTGCGCTGTCAAGGACATACGTACCTTCCTCAGTCCGTCACAGGCCGGCGAGCACGTCCGTCGACACCCACCGGCTGCATCTGTTGTTTGTATTACTGTCAGCATTGAATATTTCTGCGGCGTAACCGCTGATCTACGTGTCTGTAAATGCTCACCGCGCGAGCGACCGCGCCCAGATCGACAAGCGAGGAGGTACCGGTGGCCCAGATATCCGCCACCCAGATCGCAGCAGGCCTCGAAGGACGCAGCCCCGCCCAGATCGCCGCCGGCGTCGCCCGCATGGTCAACGCGGGCGTCGTCTCACCCGGCGACCGGCTTCCGATTGTTCACGATCTCGCTCCCCAGCTCGGGGTGAGCACGGGCACCGTTGCGGCGGCATGGAATACGTTGTCGGCCCTCGGCCTGGTCGAGTCCAGGGGACGCGCGGGCACCTTCGTGCTGCCCACCCCTGCCAGCTGGCTACCACCGCGCTACCGGCGTAGCCGCAAGATCGACGCCGAGGTGCATCTCGAGCTGTCGACCGGTACTCCCGATCCGTCATTGCTGCCCGACATTCGCGAGCCGCTGATGGCTGCCGCGGCGAATCTGGAGGTTGTTCAGGTGAGCTCCTATCTGGCACCACCGGTGTTGCCTCAGCTCGAATCGCTGCTCCAGGACACCTGGCCGTTTCGGGCTCAGCGCATCACCGTGGTCAACGGCGCGATGGACGGGCTGATCCGCACCCTCAATCAGGTGGTCCGCTTCGGCGACCGCGTCGCGGTCGAGAGTCCCGGCTATCCCCCGGTCTTCGACATCCTCGATCAGCTCGGCCTGGTCCGCGTCCCGATCGCCCTCGACCACGCCGGCGCCACGCCCGATTCGGTCGACGCGGCGATCACCGCGGGCGCCCGGGCAATGATCCTGCAGCCTCGTGCGCAGAACCCGACCGGCGTATCGATGACCCCGACGCGAGTACGCGAGGTGGCGGCCATCATCCGGGCCCGCACCAGCGGCACCGGCAATCGCAACCGGCTCGTGATCATTGAGGACGATCACAGCGGCCGGATCGCACCGGTTCGCGACATGAGCCTGGGCGTCTACCTGCCCGACCGCGTTGTACACGTCCGCTCGTACTCGAAGACCCATGGTCCCGATCTGCGTATCGCGGGGCTCGGCGGGCCGGCGCACGTCGTGAACGCGGTCGTTGCCCGCCGGCTGATGGGCACCGGCTGGACGAGCAGGCTGCTCCAGATGGTGCTCGTGGGCATGCTCACGAACCCCACGAGCATGGCCATCGTGGACCAGGCCGCGCAGGAGTACGCGCACCGCCGCACCGCCATGGCAGCCGCGCTCGCTTCCCACGGGATCGTGGTGCCGCCCGGCGACGGCCTGACCATGTGGATCCCGGTGGCGAACGAGGACGCGGCGATGACGCGACTGCTCGCGGCCGGGATCCGAGCCTCAGCGGGAACGGAGTTCCTCGCGAATCCGGAATGCGCGTCGGATGCGGGCGGGCATCTGCGCATCACGCTCGGCGGGTTGCGCTCGGACTTCGACGCCGTTGCCGCCATCATCGCGAAAGCTGCCCGGAACTGATGCTGGGCCGAGATCCTGCTTCGGCCGGTGCAACCCCGGTCAAGAAGTGGCCCGGCCGGTCACAGCCGAAGGCCCGCACAGTAGGCTCATAACCAGACAACCCCACCGAGGAGCAGGTCGATGACTCTCATCTGGGCTCACGCCAGGTCGGAACAGATCACCGCATCCAACACGCTCGAGGCTTTCCGCGCCGCGATCGACGACGGCGCCGATGGTCTCGAGTTCGATGTTCACCAGACCAGCGACGATGTGCTGGTCTGCGCCCACAACGACGTCCTGGAGGGCCCGGAAGGCGAGAAAGTCAACATCGCCGAGGCCACCTACGACGACCTGCAGAAGCTGGACGTGGGCGACGAGACCACGGGCGTGGCACGCGTGCCCCGTCTGGAGGAGGTTTTCGAGCTCTACGCTCCCACCGACCGGCAGCTGAACGTCGAGATCAAGAATCTCCCGCATCGCTATCCGGGGATCGCCCAGAACGTGGTGAACCACCTCAACCGATCGGGCATGGCCGACCGCATTGTGGTCAGCAGCTTCGATCACCGGGTGCTGCACGAGATCCAGCAGATCGACCGTTCGGTCACCGTCGCGGCGCTCTACCCCGATGGCCTGCTGAGGCCGTGGGTCTACCTGAAGATCGTCGGCATCCCTCAGGCCCATCCGCAGTACCTTCAGCTCCTGCTGCCGGGCGAGATCACGCACTACCAGCAGGCCGGCATCCCGGTTCGCGCCTGGACGGTGGACGAACCGGAGATCTGGCAGCATTTCATCGCTGAAGGTCTCGACGGGATCATCACGAATCTGCCGGCCTCGGCACGGGCACTGCGCGACAGTGAGTCCGCCTGAACGGGCATCACGACGCGCAGTTCATCAACCCGAGGTCGGTCTTGAGGTCCAGCACCCGGGCCGCCTTCTCGGTCACTTCGGAGGCGAACTGCGGATCGGCCTGAGCAGCGGCCAACGTGGCGGCAACCATCTGCTGCGCTGCCGCGCTGTCGGCCACCACCGCCACGTCTCCCCCGGCCCGCAGGAAGGCCAGCCCACGATCGGCGACCGGGTAACCAGCGACCGCGACCGCCGCCCCCAGATCGTCCGACGTGACGACCCCGTTGAAACCCATTCGCTCCCGCAGGATCCCGGTCACGATCGTGGACGAGAAGACCGCCGGATTGTCCGGATCGACCTGATCGTAGATCGCCGACGAAACCATCACCGACGATGCACCCGCGTTGATCGCGGCCTGGAAGCTGGCCAGGTCGGCATCGTCCAGCTGGCTCACGCGGTCATGCCCGACCGCGAAATCGGTGTTCTCATTGACACGACCCAGCCCGGGAAAATGCTTTGCGCTGCTGGCCACCCGTGAATCGCTCAATCCACCGATGACCTCGGCGACCTTCTGGCCGACCCCCTCAGGGTCCGAACCGTAGCCACGATCGAGTTGACCGATGGCGGCGTTGTTGGCGACCTGATCGGTCGGCACCACATCGGCCACCGGCGCCAGATTCCAGTTGACTCCCGCATTGCGCAACTCGCGCCCCCAGCGCTGCCAGCTGCCGCGCAGCTCGGTGTTGTCCAGCTGCGCCTGCTCGGTGGCCGCAGGGATGGTGGCGAAACCGGGCCCGCTGAGCTTCTGCACCAGGCCGCCCTCCTGGTCGGTAGCGATCAGCAGCGGGATCCCGCCGGGGGCGGCATCTTGCAGCTGCTGGGTCTCCGACTGAACAGCGGCCAGTCCAGATGTGCGATTGCCCAGCAGGATCACCGCCCCATTGCCGCTGGCGCTGATCTGGGCGATCGCCTGATCGACATCCGAACCGGCCATCAGCACGGTCATGTAGAGCTGGCCGACCTGCTGGGCCAGGCTCAGCTGCTGGGCGTACGCGAAGCACTGCGTCGCCGGATCGATCGTCGCCGCGCTGTCGGCGGAGGCGGGCAGGCTCGGAGGCGAGAAGGTGATCGTCCGGCTGGGAGTGACCGAACCGGTCTCGGTGCCACCTGAGCCATTCGGGGTGGCCGCGCAACCGGCAAGTCCGAGAGCCAGAACCAGCAATCCAGCCGTCCAACGGCTCCTGCTCATAGCGCTGCGCTCTGTTCGGCGGCTACCCGCAGCACGCCCAGCAGGGCGTTCTCGACCACTTCTGTCAGCGCCGGGTGAATCCAATACTGGCCCTTGGCGACGTCACTGATCGTCTGATTGAGGTTCATCGCCTGCACCAGCGGCTGAATCAAGATCGTGGCGTCCGGCCCGACGATGTGGGCGCCGAGCAGATGTTCACCGGTGGGATCGGCGAGCAGCTTGACGAAGTGATCGATATCGTTCATGGCCCAGCCGTAGGCGACCGAGGCGTACTCCTGAACGTGAACAACGTAGTCGACGCCGGATTCCTGGAGCTGCTCCTCGGTGGCCCCGACGGAGGCGACCTGCGGTTCGGTGAAGATTCCCTGCGGCACGAAACGCTCGTCACGGGCCTCCAGTGGACGCCCGGCCCGTTCGGCGAGCAGATTGCGCTTTACCAGCCGGGCCTGCGCATTCGCCAGATGCTTGAGCATCTGCGGCGAGCAGACATCCCCGAGCGCCCAGATGTGCGGCACCGAGGTGCGCAGATACTGGTCCACGGGGATGAAACCTTTCTCGTCCAGCGAGATACCGGCCTTGTCAACCCGCAATTGATCGCCGTTAGGGATGCGCCCGATGCAGGTCAGCACGGCATCTGCCTGGTAGGTGTATTCGATGCCGTGGGCATCCTGGGTGCTGACCACCACGCCCCCGGCATCGTCCGAGTCCAGCCCGATCACGCTCTGGTTGAGCCGCAGCACCAGCCGCTGGGCGAGTTCTTCGGTGACCCGGATGGCGACCGAGCTGTCGAGGGCCCGCAGCAGCGGCTCGCTGCGGGAGATGATCGAAACCTGTGAGCCCATCGCGGCGAAGATGTGCGCGAACTCGACGGCCTCGATACCGCCGCCGAGAATGATCAGGCGCTGCGGCAGTTCCTCGACTCGCATGATCGATTCCGACGTGTAGACGAAGGCCTGCAGATAAGGGTCGTCGAAGCCGGGCGCCCGGACCTGGCGTGGCCGCGATCCGGCGGCGATGACGATACGGTCCGCGGTGATCTGCCGGTGTCCGACACGCACGGTGTGATCGTCCACGAACGTCGCCGAACCGAACAGCACCTGCAGGTTCTCACGCCTGATCAACCCGGCCAGCCCGGACGCCGAGATGGCGTCGGTGCGGCCGAACGTGCGGGCCTGGATGGCCTTGAAGTCGATCCCCTGAACACCCAGATCGACATCGACGCGTGCCGCGTGAGTCGGCGCCAGAGCGTAGGTGGCCGGAAACGAGAACATCTTGCTGGGAATGCAGCCGGCGTTCAGGCAGGTGCCGCCGAACGCGTCGTTGGGACCGATCCCGTTGTCGATCAGTGCGATCTGCCAGTCGTTGATGTCGTCATCGATCAACGACAGACCCGAGCCCGACCCGATGATGCACAGATCGACATGGTCCGCGGCAGCTGTGTTGTCTTGCATGCTTGTCATCCTCTCAGCCTCCGCTCCTCAGTGGCCGGACGAAAACGCCTTGTTACCGTTTTCTCTCAGCAGGTCGCGCGCCGGTTCGGCGTAGGTCACCCCGCTCAAGTGGCCGTCGGTGAATCGGAAGGTTGTCACGCTGGCCAGGGTGCACTGCCGCTTGCGGGGATCGTGAGCGAGCGGGCGTCCCTCAGCCGCGCGCCGCGCGATCCAGATCGGCAGTTGATGGCTGACCAGCACGGCCTGCCCGGTTGGGCTCAGCTCGCTCGCGGTGTCGGCGATCGCATCGAGCATCCGAGCGGCAAGCACGACATAGGGTTCTCCCCACGATGGGCGCAGCGGATTGACGAAATAGCGCCAGTTGCGGGGGTCGAAGATCGCCACGTTGTGCTTCCCGAAGACCTGGCCGGCCAGTTTGTTGTCGGCCTCGATCAGCCGGTCATCGATGCGGACCGGGAGTTGGGGATGGGTCGCTGCGATCGGTGCAAGGGTCTCCTGGGCACGTTCGAGCGGTGAGGAGCGCAACTGCTCAAGTTCGATGGGGGCGAAGTACTCGGCCAGTCGGTTCGCCATGGCCCTGCCGGTATCGGAGAGGTGATAGCCGGGCAGCAGTCCGTAAAGGATGCCGGTCGGGTTGAACACCTCGCCATGGCGCACGACGTGCACCTGGGCTGCTGGACTGGAGTCTGTCTGGCTGGGTTGCACGAATGAAGCCTACCGGCTGTGCGCCTGGGGCCATGAACTCGAAGCCGGGGACTACTTGTTTCGTCTTCTGGGCCGCTGCAGGGAGGGCTTGCGGACCGGTTCACCGCGGGCGCCGAGCTGCTCGGCCCGTTTGACGGCGAATGCCGCCAGAGCGTCCACGAGATCGGCCTGGTTCGGCTGCGAGGCGACCACATCCACCCGCAGATTCGCCTCCTCGCAGGCGGCGACAGTGGCCGGGCCGATCGCCGCGATGATGGTGTCGACATGCGGTTTGCCGGCGATGCCGACCATATTCCGCACGGTCGAGGCAGAACTGAAGACCACGGCGTCGAATCGTCCGGCCTTGATGGCATCGCGGATCTCGGCGGCCGGCGGCGCGGCGCGAACCGTGCGGTAGGCGACCACATCGTCGACCTCCCAGCCCAGTTCGTTCATGCTCTGTACCAGCGAGTCGACCGAGACATCGGCACGGGGGATGAAGATGCGGTTGATGGGGTCGAGCAGATCGTCGAAGATCGGAAATTCTGAGGCGAGTGCTTCGCTGCGCGCCTCGCCCTCGGGCACCAGATCGGGGGTGATACCCCAGCCGCGAAGCGCGGTCACGGTGTCGGCGCCGACGGCCGCGATGCGCAGACCGGAGAAGGCACGCGAATCGAGCCCGAGCCCGACCAGCCGTTCGGTGACAGCGCGCACCGCCTGCGCGGAGTTGAAAATGATCCACTGGTAGCGGCCGTCGACCAGACCCTGGATGGCGCGTTCCATCGGCTGCGGGTTGCGCGGTGGCTCCACCGAGATCGTCGGTATCTGCACCGGCACCGCACCGTGGTGCTCCAGGCGGCGTTCCATGGCCCCCGACAGCCCCTTGGTGCGCGGAACCAGCACATGCCAGCCGAACAGGGGTTTGGATTCGAACCAGTTCAGGCTGGGATCGCGTACGGCAGCGGGACCGATGATCACGGCGGACGGGCGATCCTGGACGGCGTTCAGCACGTCGGCCAGCTCACCGAGAACCGTCGGAGTGGTCTTCTGAGCGCTGGTGGCGTAGTCGGAGACCACCAGGGCGCGGGTGTCGGCCGGCAGTCCGATCTGCTCGGCGTGAGCGATGATGTCGTCGGCCTGCTGATCGGGGAGCAACGCCACGAACGACTCACCATCGCCGGACATCGCTGCCGATCCGGACCACAGCCGGAAACCCGGTCCCGGCGTGATGCCGGTCGACGTGATCGCGAGACTGAGCCTGGACAGGCCCGGCACCATGTCGATACGACAGCCGTTGGCCCTGAGTTCGGAGGTGTAAGACGCTGCCTCGGCGTCCATCAAGGGGTCGCCGGCCAACAGCCAGACCACGCTCAGCCCGGATTGGACGAGCGTGGTGATCTTGTCCAGGTCGGGATGATCGTCGGCGACGACCGTCACCGCCCGGTCCGGAGTGGTGATTTCGGGTTCGTCCAGCAGTCCCTCGTCCACGCCGGGATTGAGGACGATGACATCGGCTTCCTCAATGGCCTTCAGACCGGCCAGCGTCAGCCGCAGCGGACCGCCCAGTCCAACCCCGACGAAAATCACATAGCCGGGGATGACCCGGGCCGGATGGCGGCTGGCCGTCAGGACGGCCGGATCACAATCGGCAAGCGCCAGTGTTGATCGCTGCTCACTCACGGCAACTCCTCAACCCGCGGACGTGTGACGAAGTCTCTGCGCATGACCACCCGAAGAGCACGACAACCTCGAGCACATCAATGGCTGACCGCCAGGCCGAAGCCCGGCAGAGCTTAGCGGCCTGCCCTGCGGCGCTGGATGCGCGTCTTCTTCAGCAGCTTGCGATGCTTCTTCTTCGCCATCCTCTTGCGGCGCTTCTTGATGACCGATCCCACTGTGATCCTCTCGAGAATCTGAATGTCTTGGTGTGATGAGTTGCGACGCGCACAGACTCACCGTGTGCGGCTAACCGCAACTTGAGCAGTTTACCGCGGGGGCTTCGGAATGAACAATCGTCATTCCCCACGGCTGCGCCGGTAGGCGGCCCACACCGCGTCGCTGACAGCCGCCCGTGTGGCGTGCGCGTCGAGCGCGCGGATGCCCGCGGCGGTGGTGCCGCCGGGTGAGGTGACCCGCTCCCGGAGCACCGTCGGATGCTCTCCGGCAGCGAGCAGCCGAGCCGAACCAATGATCGTCTGGCGAGCCAGTTTGTCGGCCTGCTGACGGGTCAGTCCGACCTGGACCCCGGCCTCGGTCAGCGCCTCGGCAAGATAGAAGACATAGGCAGGGCCGGAGCCGCTGACCGCTGTCACGGCGTCTTGCAGCGACTCGGGGACGATCATGGTCTCCCCGACCGCCTGCATCAGGCTGGTGGCCAGATCGAGCTGCTGTGGGCTGACCGTCTCGTTGGGCGACAGCGCAGACATGCCCGCCCCGACCTGCGCAGGGGTGTTGGGCATGACCCGGACGACCGGGGTGCCCCCGGGCAGATGTTCGGCGAGCAGGCCGAGCGGGACGCCCGCGCACATCGACATCACCAGCGTCTGCTCACCGATCAGCGGTGCGATCTGCTGGCAGGCGGTGGCTGCGATCTTCGGCTTGACGACGACCGCGATCACCTCGGGAGTGCCGGTGATCTCGGTGGCGGAGGCCACCACCTGCAGACCGGCGACCGAGGCCAGTTCGGCGCGACGATCTGCGCTCGGCTCGACGACCCGGACTCTCGTCCAGCCGTCGGCGACCAGGCCGGAAGCGATCGCGGTGCCCATCACGCCGCCTCCGACGACAACGACATCTGCTGTCGTGCGATCCGTCATGTCAGCCTCGGTCTGCCGCAACGAGTTCGGCGATCTGGATGGCATTCAGCGCGGCACCCTTACGCAGGTTGTCGCAGCAGATGAACATCGTCAGGCCTCGTCCGCCCGGCACGGACTGATCGACGCGGATGCGCCCGACCAGGCTCGGATCGATGCCGGCCGCCTGGCGGGGCGTCGGAATGTCGACCAGCTTGACCCCGGGGGCATCGGCGAGCAGCGCCTTGGCCTCGT
Organism: Propionibacterium sp.; assembly: GCA_012517405.1. GTDB lineage: Bacteria > Actinomycetota > Actinomycetes > Propionibacteriales > Propionibacteriaceae > Brooklawnia > Brooklawnia propionicigenes. The sequence goes on along the minus strand of JAAYVB010000043.1, from coordinate 127,023 downwards.
CCGGGCCGATCGGGCGCTCGAAGGTCGCGTTGACACTGAGCGAGTGAGCGGTGAAGACCGGGACACGCACGCAGGTGCCGCTGACCAGCAGATCCGGCAGGTGCATGATCTTGCGGGATTCGTTGCGCAGCTTCTGCTCCTCGTCGGTCTCCAGCCAGCCGTCGTCGACCAGCGACCCGGCGTAGGGCACGACGTTGAAGGCGATCGGCGCGACGTAGGGGCCGAGATCGTCGGGAGTGGCAACGGCCTGGCCGTCGTAGGTGAGCCGCGCGAAATCCTGGCCGACCGCGGCCACCGACTGATCGTGCAGAGCCCGCACGCCTGCCAGACCCGAACCCGAGGTCGCCTGATAGGTGGCGACGATGAGGCGCTCCAGGCCGGCGGCATCACTCAACGGCTTGAGCACCGGCATCGCGGCCATCGTGGTGCAGTTCGGGTTCGCGATGATGCCCTTGGGCGGGTTGATCGCGTCCTGCGGATTCACCTCGGACACCACCAGCGGCACATCGGGATCGCCGCGCCAGCACGAGGAGTTGTCGACGACGGTTGCGCCCGCGGCGGCAACCTTCGGCGCGTAGATCTGGGACGCGGCCTTGCCGGCGGAGAAGATCGCGATGTCGAGGCCCTCGAAGGACGCCGTGGCCATGTCTTCCACGACGATCTGCTCGCCACGCCAGTCGAGCTTCTTACCCGCGGAGCGTTCGGACGCGAAGTACCGCATCGAATCGACGGGAAAGTTACGCTCGTCGAGCAACGTCCGCATGACGTTGCCGACCTGACCGGTGGCACCGAATACTCCAACTCGCATACGGGCCAGCTTATCGTCCGCGGCCACCATTGCGCTCACCGCTACCGCCGCCAGCCATGCCACGGGCTAGAGCCAGCCGACGACCCCGGCGAGCAACGAATAGCCGACGAAAGCGGTGATGTCGATCACCGTGTGGGCGATCACCAGCGGCCACAAGCGTCTGGTCCGCTGGTACAACCAGCCGAGCAACAGGCCGAACACCAGGTTGCTGATGAATCCCCCGAAGCCCTGATAGAGGTGATAGCTGCCGCGGATCAGTGCGCTCACCGCGATCGCGGCGCCGGGATGCCAGCCGGATTGCCGCCACCGGGTGGTCAGGTAGCCGATCATCACCACCTCTTCGAGGAAGCCGTTCTGGAACGCTGCCAGGCAGTACATCGGGATCGTCCACCAATCCGAACCCAGATCGGCCATCACGATGGTCGTGTTGATGCCCAACTGCCGCGCCAGCAGGTAGAAGCCCAGCGCGGGTCCCAGGATCAGCAACGCCAAGCCGACCCCCAGCGCGATGTCGCGCCCGACCCGGCGTCCGTCAAGACCGATCGCCCGCCACGGACTGGGCCCCGGCGGCCAGATCCGCCAGAGCAGGTAGATCGCCAGGAACGGCGCGCAGAACGGCAGCAGATTATTGGCCAGCTGATAGGCGAGGTCGAGCCAGGGCCGGTCGGGGGTGACCGCCGAGTTCATCGTCGATGTCTGCTCCGACAAGGGCACCTGGTAGGTCAGCCGGTTGATGATGTTGAGGATGGAGTAGACCGCCGACTTGCCCAGCGATATCCCGAGAATCAGCAGGGTCTCGAGCACCAGACGTGGACGCGTGCGCGCGGCAGTCGCCGCCACCTCAGCGCTTCCCGAACAGCGAACGCGCGAACAACGCCGCATTGGCCGGCCGCTCGGCCAGCCGCTGCGTGTAGTAGTCGTACCAGCCCGGCCCGAACGGCACCAGCACGCGCGAACGGTAACCGACGTCGGCCAGTCTGCGTTGCTCCATCGGGCGCACGCCGTGAAGCATCTGGAACTCGTAGCTCTCGGGTGGACGGCCGGTGCGCCTGATCAGCTCTTCGGCGATCGAGATCATCCGCGGATCGTGGCTGGCCACCAGTGCGATGACCTGACTGTTCATCAGCATCCGCAGGTCGCGGACGAACGCCAGGTCGATCTCATGGCGGTTCCGGAATGCCACCTGCTTGGGCTCGCGGAAGACCCCCTTGCACAGTCTGATCCGGCGGCCAGGCATGGCCAGGTCCGACAAATCGCGCTGCGTGCGGTGCAACGCCGCCTGTACCGTCACTCCGACGGCCGGGATGTCTTGGTGCAGCTGCTCCCAGGCGCGCAGCGTCGGCTCCACCAACTCGTAGTCGCCCATGTCGACTGTCACCAGCACTCCGGCATTGCTGGCCGCGCGACAGATCGTGCGCGCTGCCCCCAACGCGAAATGCCGGCCTTCGGCCCCGAGCCGCTGGCCCAGCCGGCTCAATCGCAGCGACAGTTCCGACGACGAGCTGATGCCTTCATCACTCAGCCGCCGGACGATGGTCAGATAGACGTCCTTGTTGGCGGCAGCCTGTTCAAGGGTGTTCACATGATCACCGAGATAGCCCACGCTGACCAGCAATCCCTTGTCGATCAGCGATATCAGCACCGGGATCAGATCGTCCAGGTCTTGACCGGCGACGTAACGGGCCACCAGATCGCGCGCTGCCGATGTCGACATGGCAGCCTCCCGGACGCGGTCGCGCTGCGCCCACCGGGTGACCAGATCACTCATCATTGCCCTTCACTCCTACCTGCCTGCACGGCCGCCGAAATGTGCCGCCTGGTCTGATCGAGGCAATCTGCCAGCAACTGTGCGCGTTCATCGGCGGTAGCAGCCCGGCGAGTGTTGACTTCGTGAATGATATGCCCCTGGTACCCGCGCCGGAGCAGAGTCTCCACTACCTCCCACGATCGCTGGTTTCCCTCGCCGGGCAGCAGATGCTCATCCAGCACCGAGCCGCTGCCGTCGGTCAGGTGGAGGTGGCGCAGCCGCGGGCCCCAATCGTCCAGATAGCTGAGCGAACGTGCCCCGGCGGTCGCCGCATGCGACAGATCGAGGGTCAGCCACTCATAGGGCTGATCGGTGGGATCCCAATCGGGCGCATAGGCCTGAGCGATCAGCCCGGGCGCCCGCCACGGATACATGTTCTCCACCGCAATAATGATGCCGGTGCGCTCGCTGAGCTCGTAGACGGTTTCGGTGAACGTACTCGCATAGCTGCGCTGCCAAGCGAACGGCGGATGCACGACCACCAGATCGCTGCCCAGCAGCAGGGCAGCCTCGCACGATCGGCGGAGTTTCTCTCCCGGATCGGTGCCCCACACGCGCGGGGTGAACATCAGGCACGGCGCATGAACGCTCAGCACCGGCACCTGGTACTCGTCCCGGAGTTGCCGCACCTGATCAAGATCAGCACTCGCGGCATCGGTTCCCACCATCAGTTCGATGCCGTCGTAGCCGAGTTGCGCCGCCAGCTGGAAGGCACTGCCGGTCGAATCGGGAAAAACGGCCGACGTACTCAAGCCCACGGTGGGCGTCGCGGAGCCATCGTCGGGCAGCGCTCGCCGAGCCGGCTCCGGATGGTCAGCAGATTCCACGAATCCACCGTACTTGGCCAATCCATCAGTTGTGCTGCCCCGACCCCGGATTCGCAGATACCCAACCGAGTTGCGACAATGGCTGCATGCATATCGACCATCTGACATTCGTGGCTGGCCCGCAGGGACTGCAAGCAACCGTAGATGAGTTGAGCGAGGTCTTGGGACGCGAGTTCAAGGACGGGGGCTTCCACCCCCGCTTCGGCACCCGCAACAACATCCTGCCGCTGACAGACGGCCGCTATCTCGAGGCTGTCGAGGTACTCGATCATCCGGCCGCGGACAAGGCGGTCTACGGCCAGGTCGTGCGCGCTCGCCAGGCGCTGGGCGGCGGCTGGCTGAGCTGGGTGATAGCGGTGGACGATCTGGCCCCATTCGAGAGGCGTCTGGAGCGCAGCGCGGTGCCCGGTTCGCGGCAGTTCCCCGATGGACGACGACTCGAGTGGCATCAGATTGGCGTCAAGGGATTGATGACCGATCCTCAGCTGCCCTACTTCTTGAAGTGGGAGTCCGCTCCGGAGGTGCTGCCCTCGGCTCTGCACGGTGATGTGCGGCTGGACACCATCGAGATCGCCGGGTCCCGCTCCCGCGTCGAGGAATGGGTCGGCGCTCCGATCACCGAGTTGCTGGACGACATCAAGATCAACTTCACCAGCCCAAACGGCTCTCCAGGGATCTCTTCGGTGACCTTCGAGGTTCCCGGACGCGGGCTGATCCGCGTCTGAGCTTGTCCGCTCGATTCGGCGAGCCCGTCGGTTACCGCGGCGCTTCGCCTTGCCCCCGCAAGATATCGCGGGACAACCGGGCGCACGACGAAAACGTCAGTGCCGCCCTCTAGTCTCTTCGCATGGCTACCAAGACCGACGGATATCAGTGCACCGAATGCGGTTGGACGTCCGTGCGCTGGGTCGGCCGCTGCGGCGAATGCCAGACCTGGGGATCGGTAGCCGAACGTGGTGCACCCAAGCTCGAATCCGTCAGCGCATCGGTGCCGGCGCACGCCGCTGTACCGATCGGCGAGGTCGACATCCAGGCCGCGCAGCGCACCCTCACCGGCATCGGCGAACTGGATCGCGTGCTGGGCGGAGGACTCGTGCCGGGCGCCGTGGTCCTGCTGGCCGGCGAGCCGGGGGTCGGTAAGTCGACTCTGCTCCTCGAGGTGGCGGCCCGCTGGGCGCAGGCCGGGCAGACCACCCTGTACGTCTCGGGTGAGGAATCGGCTGCTCAGGTGCGGCTGCGCGCCGAACGCACCCATGCGGTGGCCGACAAGCTCTATCTCGCTGCGGAAACCGACCTCGGCACGGTGCTGGGCCATATCGAGCAGACCGCGCCGAGCCTGCTGGTGGTCGACTCCGTCCAGACCATCGGCACCGCCGAAGCCGACGGTTCGCCCGGCGGAGTGACCCAGGTGCGGGAGGTGACCGGGGCGCTGGTGCGCGTCGCCAAGCGGCGTGGCATGGCAGTGATCATCGTCGGCCATGTCACCAAGGACGGCCAGGTCGCCGGCCCCCGCTTCTTGGAACACCTGGTCGACGTCGTGCTGTCATTCGAAGGCGACCGGCATTCGGGTTTCCGGATGGTACGCGCCAACAAGAACCGCTTCGGGCCTGCTGACGAGGTCGGCTGCTTCGAGATGGGCGAACACGGCATCGTCGAGGTTCCCGATCCTTCGGGTCTGTTCACCTCACGCCATGAGGAGCCGGCGCCGGGCACCTGTGTCACCGTCACCAGAGAAGGCAGCCGCTGCATGCTGGCCGAGGTGCAGTCGCTGGTCGCCTCCGTCGCCGCGGACACCCCGCCCCGCCGGGTGACCCACGGGGTGGACGGGTCGCGGGTGGCGATGATCCTCGCGGTTCTGCAACGGCGCGCGAATTTCGGCCTGTCGAGGCACGATGTCTATGTCTCGACCGTGGGCGGGGCACGTATCCTCGACCCCGCCGCCGATCTGGCACTGGCGATCGCGATCGCGTCCGCGGGGCTGGACGAAGGGTGCCATCGCAAGGTGATCGCGCTCGGCGAGATAGGGCTGGCCGGAGACCTGCGGCGGGTTCCCGGGCTGGAGCAGCGCGTTGGCGAGGCCGCCCGGCTGGGTTTCGAACTCGCCTTGGTGCCGGCAGGAAACCGGGATCCCAACAACCGGTTGCCCCGGATGCACGGGCTCAAGGTCGTCGAGGTGGCCACGATCGCCGAAGCCCTGGGCGCCCTCGGGCTGAGACGAAGCCGCTCCTCGGCGACTCGGGCTTCAGTAACCGAAGCCGAATACCCACCCGCCTAGACTGGTTGCCGTGAGCAAAGACCTGGGCCACGACGAGGAGCGGTACCGGCGATACCGCGCGCTGCTCGCGCCCGGCACCCCACTGCGCGAGGGGCTGGAGAGGATCCGCGCCGGTCACACCGGAGCCCTGATCGTGCTGGGCACCAACCCGGTGGTCGAGCAGGTGTCCACCGGCGGCTTCACGGTCAACACCGACTTCACGCCGACCGCGCTTCGCGAACTGGCGAAGATGGACGGCGGCATCGTCGTCGACGACGATCTGACGACCATCATCAGCGCAGGGGTCCACTTCTCCCCTTCGGCATCCCTTCCGACGGTCGAAACCGGCACCCGGCATCGGACCGCAGACCGCGTCGCACTGCAATCGAATGTGCCAGTGGTGACGGTATCGGCGGCCATGTCGGTCATCGCGCTGTTCATGGCCGGGCTGAGATATCCGATCGAGAGTTCGGAACAGATCCTGGTGCGCGCCGAGCAGGCTGTGGCCACCCTCTCGCGCTACCGCGAACGCCTTGATTCGGTGACCCGGGAACTGTCCGGGCTGGAGATGGACGACCTGGTCACGGTCGGCGACCTCGTCCAGGCCGTGCAGCCGCTGGCGATGGTGCGCCGGCTCGCCGAGGAACTCGAAGGCCACGTCGAGGCACTCGGCGTGGACGGCCGGCTGCTCCAGCTGCAGATGTACGAGTTGACCCAAGGCATCGACCAACTCGCCACTCTGCTCGAACTCGACTATCGCGATGCCGGAGCCGAACGGTTCACCTTGGATGTGCTGCGCCATCTGCCGACCGGAGACCTCCTCGATCCGGTGACCGTCGCCAGCGCGATCGGCTTGACCTCCGCGGATCTGGACACGCACCTGCGCGCGCACGGATACCGGATCGTCTCGCAGTCGGCGCAGATGAGCACCACGACCGCGGGGCGCCTGCTTGAGCATTTCGGTTCGCTGCAGGCTGTTTTCGCCGCCTCCGGTTCGGAGCTGGCGGCAGTGCCCGGAGTGGGTACGGCGCGGGCGCGGGCGATCCGTGACGGCCTGGCCCGGATCTCCGACAGCGTCAGCTCACGCTGACGCGCAACCATTTCGCCGAGGACGGCTCACCGGTGCTCAGCTCTGCAACTGCATCACGAATCGCGCGCTCGACTGGCCGATGGAAGCAGTCGCCACATAGGTGCCCGCACCCAGCGTCTCGTCGCTCAACTCGCAGCCGTCGGCACGCTTGATCGGCCAGCTCACGTCGAATCCGCCCTCTTGCCCCGCAGCCAGATCGAGGTTCCCGGACGGATGCCATTCCGCACAATCGTTGGTGCTCCAGATCTCGTCGGTGCCCGAAGTGATCGCCAAGGCCGCCGCGCTGGCAGCCAGATCGAGTTGGCAGGACTGTTCGGTGGTGCTCACCACGACATGAAAGCCTGCCTCAGGTTCCGCCCGGGACAAGGGCGTGGTGCCTTCGACCCGCAGAGTGAGCTTCGCGGGCTGGCAGCCCGCCGGTGTGGGCTCACCGGCCGGGGGTGCGGCCTCGGTCGGCTGTTCGGCGGTCGGCTCGGATGCCGGCACACTGGCGACGGTTTCGGGGGCCGGGGTCGGCGTGGCCGTGGGGGTGCTCGGGCTCGGGCTCGGTGTCCGAGAGGCACTCGCCGACACCGAAGGGCTCGGGCTGACCGGAGTTCCGGTCACCGATCTCGGGCGCCCGAACAGCCAGATGATTCCGGCGATCACGGCGACGGCCACGGCGAGGACGATGGCGCGCCGCATCCAGTAGACGCGCGGCTCCTCGGGGCCGATGGGTTCCAGCCAACCCTGCATGGCGTCATCGTAGGTGTCCGTATCATGGTTGGCCTGCTCCCACGCGGACGATCGGGCGCTTCTCGACATCCGGCTACGCTGGCCGGGTGAGGGACCGGGCCGAGATCGTGCAGCAGCTGATCGCCTGGTTCGGTGTGCACGCCCGCGATCTGCCCTGGCGTCACAACGATCCCTGGGCGGTCATGGTGAGCGAGTTCATGCTGCAGCAGACCCCGGTTTCCCGGGTGCTTCTGCTCTGGCAGGCCTGGCTCGAGCGCTGGCCGACCCCAGCCGCACTGGCCGCCGAGCAAAGCTCGGAGGCGGTGCGGGCCTGGGGACGCCTCGGCTACCCGAGACGCGCACTTCGCCTGCATGCCAGCGCCACCGCGATCACCGAACGCCACGGCGGTCAGGTTCCGGACCGTCTCGAAGAACTGTTGGCCCTGCCCGGAGTCGGCGACTACACGGCAGCCGCCATCGCGAGCTTCGCATTCGGCGCGGCCGTGCCGGTCCTGGACACCAATGTGCGCCGGGTGCTGACTCGCCTCGAGGTGGCCGAGGCCGTGCCGGCCGCGAGTCTCACCAAGGCAGAGCGTGCCCGAGCCCAGCTCTACACGGATGCTGCCGGGCAGCTGGCACCGCGCTGGGCAGCCGCGGTGATGGAGTTCGGGGCTTTGGTCTGTCTGGCGCGCCGTCCTCGCTGCGCTTCGTGTCCGGTGGCCCACGCCTGCGCGTGGCGGGCGGCAGGCCATCCGCTACCTGCCGCGGCCGCGCGTCCTCAGTCGTGGCATGGCAGCGACCGGCAGTGTCGCGGAGCGTTGCTCGATGTCGTCCGTCGATCACCCGGCGGCGTCCCGACACAGGTAGTGCTCGACAGTTGGCACGTGCGGGCACAGGCCGAGGCATGCCTCGCCGCGCTGGAGGCCGACGGGCTGGTACACCGGACCGCAGACACGGTGACCCTGTGAACCAGCAAACCTGTCGGACGACGGTGGCTCGCCCGGCAGGACGCAGCCCCGAGGCTAGGTGACGGCAGGGAACTCCTCGGTGTGGAACTCCACATCGGAGACCTCCGGGACCTCCGCGGTGATCAACGTACCGTCTTGTCGGCGTCCACCGATGATCGGGTGCGCGGAGGTCAGCGTCGGAAGGTACAGCCCCTGGTGAGCCAACCGGACCTCCAGAGGGGTCGTGCCCACTTCGTACTCGGTTCCCCGGACCCGGACCTTCACCGGGTCGCCGCTCAGCAGCGTGAAGGTCATGCTGCGGCGGGTGAGCTGCACCTGAATGTGGCTGCGACGGTAGGCCAGCGCGAACGTGAGATGCCCCCATCTGCGCGGCAGCCTCGGGTCGAAGCAGAGTATTTCGCCGTCGTCGCGAAGACCACCGAAACCGCACACCAGCGCCCGCCAGGTGCCTGCTGCCGAGGCGATGTGCACACCATCCGAGGTGTTCCCGTGAGTGTCGCCGATGTCGACGAACAGCCCCCGGTAGAAATAGTCCAGCGCCATGTCCTGGTGGCCCACCTCGGCCGCGACGATCGCCTGCATGACCGCCGACAGGCTTGAGTCACCCGTGGTGATCGGGTCGTAGTACTCGAAGTCGGCCCGCTTCTCCTCGAGGCTGAACTCGTTGCTGCGCAGGAAGAGCGCCAAGACCACATCGGCCTGCTTGAGGACCTGAAAACGGTAGATCACCAGCGGGTGGTAGTGCAGCAGCAGCGGGTAGCTTTCCTCGGGCGTATTCTCCAGATCCCACAATTCCTTCGCAACGAACGCATCGTCCTGCGGATGAATACCGAGGCGCTCATCGAAGGGAATCTTCATTCCGTTTGCGCACTGCTCCCAGTTCGCGACTTCTTCCTCGCGCAGGTTCAGCGTATGCACCAGCCGCTGATAGGCCTGAGTATCCTCGGCGGCGAGCTTGCGGACCATCCGGATCGCCAGACGTAGATTCCAACGCGCCATGACATTGGTGTAGGTGTTGTTGTTGACGACGGTGGTGTACTCGTCGGGTCCGGTCACACCGTGAATCTCGAAGTTCTCCACGGCATTGACGCGCCAGAATCCCAGATCCACCCACATGCGGGCGGTTTCGACCAGCAGTTCAGCGCCCTCGTCGTAGGCAAACTCACGGTCACCGGTCATCGCCACGTAGTGCCCGATCGCATACGCGATGTCGGCGTCGATATGGTATTGCGCGGTGCCCGCCGCATAGTAAGCGGACGCTTCCTCACCATTGATGGTGCGCCATGGGAACAGCGCCCCCTTGGTGGACATCTCGCGGGCTCGTTCGCGGGCGTCCTTCAGATGAGTGAAGCGGAAACGCAGCGCATTGCGCGCCTGCTCGGGGCTGGTCAGGGTCAGGAAGGGCACCATGTACACCTCGCTGTCCCAGAAGTAGTGGCCCTCGTAACCGTCCCCGGTCAGGCCCTTTGCGGGAATGCCCGCGCCATCAGCTCTGGCGGCCGCCTGCGCCAGCTGGAAAATGCACCAGCGAATCGTCTGCTGAATCCGCGGGGTGGCCCCCACGGAGACATCGCTGTGCTCCCAGAACTTCGCCAGCCACTGGCGCTGGGCCTCGTAGTGGCAGTCGAAGCCGCTTTCGCGGACCCGGTCGAGCGTGCGCCGCACCCGGTCGCTGAGTTCACGCACGGGCACACTTCGCGAGGTGTGATAGGCCACAGCCTTGGTGATCACAATCGGCTGACCCTGTTTGGCCGAGATCCGGTAGACCTTCCGGCCCTGATCCTCGGTCGTGTCGTCCAACTCGGTGTACATATTGCGGGTTTCGATCCGGTGATCGGCGCCGACGGCCAGCGTCATTCCCGAATTCGTGACCCGATATCCCAGGATCATCCGGCGCGGGCTGTGCCAGCTCATCTGCGATCGCAGCACCCGATGATCGAGCCCAGGATTCTTGCGCGGATCCGAATCCGAACCTGCAGCCTGACGACCTGCATAGTCGTCGAAATCTTCTTTGTTGACGATCTGGGACGAAATGACGATCGGCGCATCGCCTTCCAGCAGCCTGACCTCGTAGGTCATCAAAGCCAGGTGACGCTCGGTGAAGCTGACCATCCGAGTCGAGCGGACCTGCACCCGTTTCCCGGCAGGTGTCCGCCAGATGAGTTCGCGGCGCAGCACCCCCTCACGGAAGTCGATCCGCCGCTCATAGGCCTGCAGGTCGGCGACGCTCAACAGCAGCGGCTCATCGTCCACGTAGAGGCGGATCATCAGTGAACTCGGTGCATTGATCAGGGTCTGGCCGGTACGCGCCAAACCGTAGGCGTTCTCGGCGTGCCGGATATCCCAGGTCTCGTGGAACCCGTTGATGAACGTGCCGATGTAGTGCGAGTCGCGGCCCTCCTCGGGGTTGCCGCGCATTCCGATGTAACCGTTGGCCGTGGAGAACAGCGTCTCGGTCTGCCCGAGATCGGCTGAACTGGGATAGTTCTCGATCAGTGCCCACTCGTCGGGAGGGAAGCGGTGATCGTCCAATGGATTCAGATCGGTCTTCTTCATGCGGATCACGGCAGCAACTCCTCGCAATCGGCGACCACTATGTCAGCACCCGCCGCTTCAAGCGCATCGGCCCCAGCACCACGGTCGATGCCCACGACCAGGCCGAACCCGCCGGCGGCCCCGGCTGCCACACCCGACAGCGCATCCTCGAGCACGACGGACTCCGCCACCGGGACATCCAGCAGCTGCGCGGCACGAACGAAGACGTCGGGCGCCGGCTTGCCCGGCAGCCCCAGCTGATGGCCGAGGTTGCCGTCCATGACGACCGTGAAGTAGTCGACGAGCCCGGCCGCATCCAGCACGGCCTCAGCGTTCCGTGAGGAGCTCACGACCGCCATCGGCAACTCGACTGCCGCCAGATAGTCGAGCAGCCGCAGCGACCCCGGATACGGGGCGATGCCGTCTCGGGCGAGCACATGGTTGAAGTACTCGTTCTTGCGGTTGCCCAGCCCGCAGACGCTGTCGGTCTCGGGGATGTCGGAGGCCTGCCCGACCGGCAACTCGATACCCCGGCTGGCCAGGAAGGATGCCACGCCCTCATAGCGCGGCTTGCCATCCACGTAGGCGAAATAGTCGGCGTCGGTGTACGGCTCGTCGATGCCGCGAGCGCTCAGGAAGTCGTTGAACATCTGTGACCAGGCACGCATGTGCAGATCTGTGGTCGGAGTAAGAACTCCATCGAGGTCGAACAATGCGGCTCGGTAGTCGTTCCAGTTCACAGAACCTAGGGTAAGCGCACCCGCGCTCCACTCCCAATGCGTTACCCGACCGTAGCTGAAACGTCACATCAGCGGAGAGAATGTGCGTAGCACCAACCACCCCGCACGGCGCCACCACGGTGTGGAGCGCACCATGGCGAGGTCGATGCGGCGGCACTTGGCCAACGTCTCCTCGAAGTCGGCAGACATGTCTGCGATCGCGGAGGTCTGATACATCCACACCGCGTTCTCCTGGTGCAGATAGAAGCTGCGGAAATCGAAGTTGATCGTCCCGATGATGGCCGTGTCGTCGTCCACGATCATCTGCTTGGCGTGAATGAAACCTGGCGTGTACTCGTAGACCGCCACCCCGGCCTCGACCAGCTGGCGATAGTTCGACCGCGTCACCGAGTAGACATAGGACTTGTCGGGAATGCCGGGGGTAATGATCCGCACCTGCACCCCGGACTGGGCAAGCGCTACGAAGACTGCCGTCATCTCGCTGGTCGGCACCAGATACGGCGTGGTCAGATCGACCCGGAACTTTGCCCGGCTCATCATTCCGCGGTAGGCGGCCCAGCCCAACGAGAGATCGTCGAACGGCGTGTCGTCATAGTTCACGACCACCCCGGGCCCACCGGGCTGCGCGTCGATCTCCTCCTCGCTGGGATGCAGCGCGGCCAGATCGGTGCGATCACCGGACACCAGATCCCAGATCGTGAAGAACAGCGACGCCATCCCCCAGGCGCCCGGCCCGCGCAGCCGGATCGTGGTGTCCTTCCAATGGCCGAACCGCTGGATCGCATTGATGTACTCGTCGGCGATATTGATGCCACCGGTGAACGCGACCAGCCCGTCCACCACCGTGAACTTGCGGTGATCGCGGTTGTTGTAGCGCAGCGTCAGCCCGGGGCCCAACTTGTTGAACGACTGGACGCGCACCCCGGCGCGCTTCAGATCCTTGGCGAAGTTGTCAGGAAGGTGCCAAAGCGATCCGAGATCGTCATACATGACCCAGATCTGCACCCCTTCGCCCGCCTTGCGTGACAGCACCTCGAACAGTGCCCGCCACATCTTGCCGTCGGAGACGATGAAGTACTCCATCGCTATCCACCGCTTGGCGTTCTCGAGTGCCTCGAGCATCGCCACGAAAGCGTCTTCGCCGAGCGGATAGTAGGTTGTTTCGGTGTCCCGGTAGGCCCGGAAGGGTCCGCTCGACTCGAGATAGGCGATCTGACGGGCGGCGTCCGGATCGATGCTGACCACCGGATGCCGGCCGGTGGCGACCGGCTCCAACTCGGGCAGCTGCTCGTTGAGTTCACCGGGTAGCACCGTCAACGCGCCGGCCGCCGACTTCTGATCGATGGCCGCCAGATCCTGCGCCGCGCTGTATCGCAGCATCTGCCGCCGGCTGCCGGTGCGGGCACCGAAGAGCAGATAGAACGTTCCCCCGAACAGCGGCATCAGCATGATGGGGATCGTCCAGGCGAGCTTGTACTCGACCTGCATGCGCGAGTTGAGGATGAACGCCACAACACCGATGCTGATCAGGTCCGAGATGGTGCCGATCCAGGGGGACATCTCACTGGTCCGCAGCAGCAGAAGTGCGAAGACCACGATCTGCAGAATCAGCGCAACGGCGGTGAGCGCGACCCGACCGCCGATCGCTGCGAAGCGTCGCCAGGAGTTGCAAGCCTTTCCCTTCCGCACCTCGAGATTCGCCACCACGCCTCAAGTATTACGGATTGGCACCGCGCCAAGGTTCCACGTCCGCCGTCGGACCGCTACCGTGGGCTCATGAGCGCAGCCGCCAACCGACCAGTCCTTACGATCCGGGGAGTTGAGCTGGGAGTCGGCCGCCCCAAAGTGATCGTCCCACTCACCGACGCCCACGATTCCAGCCTGATCGCCTCTGCGAAACGCATCGCCGCCAGCCGTACCGACATGGTCGAGTGGCGCGTCGACCGCTACGCCTCTCGTGACGACCACACGAAGGTCGTGGCGATGGCCGCCCGCATTCACGAGATCATCGGTGAGCGGCCGCTGCTGTTCACCCCACGCACCAAGCATGAGGGCAGCGACTGGAATCCGCCGGGCGACAGCTATCGCGACATCATCGCCGATGCCTGCGCGTCCGGCACTGTCGACATGGTCGACGTGCAGTATTTGAATCCCGCAGTCAAGAGGTGTTTCGAGGCGGCTCGTGCGCACCGGGTGCCGATCATCGCGTCCAACCACGACTTCAATGGCACGCCGAGCGCGACCGCGATCGCCGACGGGCTGGACGCGATGGCTTCACTGGGTGCCGATATCGCGAAGATGGCCGTGATGCCCCGCAAGCCTGCCGATGTCGCTGCGCTGCTCGAGGCGACCGCGGTGGCCGCGCAAACGATCAGGGTGCCTCTGATCACCATGTCCATGGGACCGCTGGGCGTGATTTCGCGGCTGGCCGGGCAGGTTTTCGGGTCGTGCGCCACCTTCGCCACGTTGGGCGGCGAGGGTTCAGCCCCCGGCCAGCTCCCGTTGGACGAGGTGCTTGCCGTGATGGACCTGCTCGGCCGCGATCTGTGAGCCTCAAGCGGCACTGATTGGGCAGCGACGTGGCAGCGCTCAGCGATGGCGTGATCGAGCTGGTTCCGGTCGATCCGGCTCAAGCCCAAGAACTCGCCCTCGGACGCTGCCCGCTGCCGGCGGTCGCCGACTATCCGCACGCCGACACCGCGGCGACCGCGAGGATGCTGCGCGACAGCCTCGGGATCGACAACTGGGTACCCGGATTCGGGATCTACCTCATCGTCCGGCTGGCCGATGGGCTGGTGGTGGGCGACGCCGGTTTCCACACCCCGCCCGATCTGCGCGGCAGCGCCGAGATCGGCTACGGCCTGGCACCCTCGGCCCGGGGCTGCGGATTCGCCGGTCGCGCGGTCCGACTATTGGTCGCGTGGGGGTTCGCGCAACCGTCGCTGTCGACGATCATCGGTGAGACTGCCGCGGACAATGCCGCGTCCATCCGGGTCCTGGAGGCCTGCGGATTCACTCGCATCGCTGCCAGCGGCGACCGCGAGCGCTACCGGCTGCAGGGCGGGGAGCGCTCGTCCCGGGGCTGACCAGGAGGAACTCCCGGGGGCGCAGCTCAGATCTCCAGCGTGCCGCCCATCACCATCGTGCGGTTCGGTGGCAGCCGGAACGCCTCGCCGCGGGGCGTGGCGTTGTGGACCAGCCAGATGTATAGCCGTTTGCGCCAGGTCGCCATCGGTGAATGCCCGCCGGTCCGCACGGTCAGGACGGACACGAAGTAGCGGATCTCGTCCGGTTTGATCCCCAACTCCGGGAACCGCTCGCCGATCGCCGCGATGGCCCGCGGCAGATCGTGGATCTCCTTGAACCCGAACGTGATGGTCAGGTGGTAGAGCCCCGAGTAGTACTCGGGGAACTCATCGATGCAGACACGTTCATCGTCGCTGACCCGGGGCACCGACGCGGTCTTCACGCGAACGACGTAGACCCGCTCGTGCAGCGCACGGTTGAACCGCACATTCTCCTTCAGCGCCAGCGGAGCCGTATTCGGGTTGGCGTGCAGATAGACGGCCTCACCGGGCACCCTGGTCGTGACCGTGGACTTGATACGGTCCAGGAAGTCGGGCAACGGCCCTTCGATCTCGGCGCGGCGTCCGAGCACGTAGTAGTTGCCGCTCAGCCAGGTGGTCATCACGACGACGATGATCGAGGCCGCGGTCAGCGGCAGCCAGCCACCATGCACGATCTTGGTGACGTTCGCCGCCAGGAAGAGCAGTTCGAGCGCAGCGATCGGGACGATCCGCACCAGCACACGCCACCACGGCCAGCGCCAGATCCGGGTCGCCATCAAAGTCAGCAGCCCGGTGGTCGTCACCAGCATGCCGGTGACCGACAGCCCGTAGGCACTGGCCAGCGCCGTGGAGCTACGGAACCCGAGCATCAGCGCGACGACCCCGACGAACAGCAGCCAGTTGACGGCCGGCAGATAGATCTGGCCGAATTCGCTGTTCGACGTGTGCTCCACCCGCAGGTTGGGCAGCAGGCCCAACCGCATCGCCTGATGGGCCATCGAATACGCGCCCGAAATCACCGCCTGCGAGGCGATGACCGTGGCCATGGTGGCCAGCACCACCAGCGGGGTGCGCGCCCACGCGGGCGCCAGATTGAAGAAGGGGTTGTCGATGCTGTGCGGGTCGCTCAGGATCATCGCACCCTGGCCGAGGTAATTGATCAGCAGACTGCCGAGCACCAGCCCGAACCACGCCTTGCGAATGGGCCGGGCACCGAAATGCCCCATGTCTGCGTTGAGGGCCTCGGCGCCGGTGATGGTCAACACGACCGCGGTCATGGCCACGAAGGCGATGCCCGGACGCTCCACCCAGAACTGGATCGCATACGTTGGTGACAAGGCCAGCAGGATCGTCGGCCGCTGCACGATCTGCGGAATGCCCAGCACGGCCAGGCAGATGAACCAGACGATCATGACCGGCCCGAACGCGCGGCCTACCTTGCCGGTGCCCGATCGCTGGACGGCGAACAGGATGGCGAGGACCAGCGCGGAGCCCGGCAGCACCAGCACCCGCAGGTCTCGCCTGACCACCTGCAGGCCCTCAATGGCCGACATCACGGAAATGGCGGGGGTGATCAGCGAGTCGCCGAAGAACAAAGCGGCGCCCACCATCCCGATCGCGAGAATGGTATTGCGCAATCTGGTCCCGGTCAGCTTGCCGCGCAGCAGTGCGGTCAACGCGAGGATGCCGCCCTCGCCTTCGTTGTCGGCACGCATCACGAGGACGATGTACTTGAGCGTCACGATGATGATCAATGACCAGACCACCAGCGAGATGATGCCGTACACATTCAGTTCGGTGACCCGCACCTCGTTGTGGTTGACGCTGAACGCTGTCTGTAGGGAATAGAGCGGACTGGTCCCGATGTCGCCGAAGACGACGCCGAGCGCCCCAATGACGGGGGCTGCAGCCTGCCGGACCCGGGGGTGAGGGGTTGGACCGGCACCGTCTATTTCGCCTACCGTGGGGCTAGCCCCAGAGATATTCACGCGCACAATGTTGCCACTGTGGAGGCGCTATGTCGAGGGGCCCCGTCCAAGAGTTCTTGCCACAGCGGATTCGGAAGCCGGCGTGCGGTTGGCTAACGTCTAGGTGTGACCCGAGCCACCAGGAGCTACTTCGCCTTGGGCACTCGTGTCACTTTGACGGTTGAGCACCCCAGGCCGGAGGCGCAACTCGCCCGTGGCGCCGCTCTCATCCGCGACTACGAGAACCGGCTCAGCGCCAACCTCCCATCGTCCGAGATCGCCCGCATCAACCAGATGGCCGGCGTCCAGCCGGTGGCCGTGGATCCGGTCGTCTACCGGCTGGTCAGGGAGGCGGTGCTGGTGAGCAGGAGCCGCGCCGGCTTCAACGCGGCGATCGGCCCTCTGGTTCAGCTGTGGCGGATCGGGTTCGAAGACGCCCAGATCCCCGAACGCACCGCGATCGACAGCTGCCGTGAGCTGAGCGATCCGGATCGCATCGAACTGGACGACGCTCACAGCTCGGTCTTTCTGGGCCGGCCCGGCATGAAGCTCGACCTCGGAGCCATAGCCAAGGGCTGGATCGCGGACGCGATCAAGCAGGTCTGGCAGGCCGAAGGGGTGCCGAGCGGGGTCATCGATCTGGGTGGCAATGTCTTGACGCTCGGAACGGCACCGCACGCCGACCGGCGCTGGCGGGTCGGCGTTCAGGCACCCTTCGCGCAACGCGGACGACCGCTCGGCGTCCTCTCACTCCCCGCCTGCTCGGTGGTGACCTCGGGGGTCTACGAGCGATCACTGGAAGCTCGAGGACGCGCGTGGCATCACATCCTCGATCCGCGTACCGGCTATCCGCTGGAGACCGGACTGGTCGCAGTGACCGCTGTCAGCTCGCTGTCGACGACCGCTGAGATCTGGTCGACCATCGCCTTCTTCAACGGCGCGCAAGCCACCGAGCAGCTGGTCCCACCCGGACTGAAGATCGGGTTCGTCTTCATCTCCGGGCAGCGGACCGTTCAACTGTCCTCGAATCTGGCGGACGCATTCGAACTCGTCGACGACAGCTACCGCGTGGTAACCCCCGACTGACTCCCGCCTGTGACATGCCGAATCACTGCGCCTGCGACCATCCCCTCTGCAAAGCCTGCACATAACGCACGAAGTCGGCGAAGCAGTCCTCCAGCACCGCGACAGCGGAAGGATCGACCAACTCGCCCTCACTGTCAATGGCCGTCTGCACATCGCCCAGCAGGAACTCCTTGCCCGGCAGCACGTTCGCCTGTATCTCGGGAGAGGCCAGAATCTGACGCAGATGCAGCTGAGCACGCGCCGAACCCAGCGGGCCGTAGGAACCACCGACGATCAGTACCGGCTTGTCCTTGAGCGAATCCAACTGGTACGACAGCCACTCCAAGGCGCTCTTGAGCACCGCCGGAATCGAATGGTCGTACTCGGGACAGCCAATGATCACTCCGTCGGCGGCTTCCACCCGCTGCGCGAAGGCCATCACCTCGTCCTGCTCGGCCGTAACCAGATCCTCGTTGAAGGCCGGCAGCTGCCCGATCTCCAGCACGTCGATGTCGGCGGTTCCGGCGAAATGGGTGCGCATCCACTGCAGCAGGAACCGGTTGTAGGAAAGCTCCGCATTCGTGCCGACGATGGCGACCAACTTCATGGCATCCTCCGCATTCATCACTGCTGGCGAGCCGGGACCTGGCTGAGCGCGTCCTTCACAGCGTCCTTGAGCGCTCTGCTGGACACGGATGCGCCCGAGACCGCATCCACGTCGTAGGTGTTGCGGGCGATCATCTCCTCCGGAAGTTTCTTCAGCGCCTCGCCGGCTATCTGCCCGGTCTCGGACTGACTGACGATCTCGATGTCGCGGATCGCTCCGGCATCATCGACGGTCAGCCGCACCACCATCTCGGCTCCCATGCCGGCGTTGCTGCGCCCCAGGTACTGGTTGGGGCCCAACGGAACATCCAGCCGGCCGCCGATGTCGCTCTTGAAGGTGCTGAACACCTGCCCCGAGCCGGCCGGCGCGGCCACCGCCTGCCCGCCCTGGGCCACGGGTTGCGGCTTCGGCACCGCAGCATTCTGTCCGGCGATCTTGCCGAAGATCAGGCATTCGGCCACATTCTGGCCGCCCTGATACTGACCCGCGCACACCCCGCCGAGTTCACCGGCGCCGTAGAGATGCGGGATCGGTTGCCCCTGCGGGTCGACGATCTCGGCCCGCGAGTTGCGGCGCGGCCCGCCCTGGGTGTTGAGCATGACCTGCAGCATGGCGATGGCGTAGTAGGGGCCATCGTCGAAGGCGCGCATGGTCGCGGGATTGCGGTGGAACTCATAGTCCTCGCCCTGCTCGGTGAAGAGGTTGAACCGCTCGACCGTCTTGGCGAGTACCTCCGGCCTGGCGCCGATGAGCTTGGCCAGACCGTCCAGGGAATCGGCTTTCACCACCCGTTCCAGAACCTCCGGGTGCGGGCCCTGCGCCAGCTCGTCGTACTTGGCCTGGTCGAAGACCAGATGAGGGTGGGCATGGGCCGGCGGTACCCGCCACAAGCCGTGGTCATAGATATGCCCGTGCCGGTTGGCGACGTCTTCGGCGAAGTAGCGGCTGCCGTCGTCGCCGACCGTCAGCAGGCTTCCTTCGGCCAGCGCCTCGTATCCGAACATGAGCAGCGGCCCCCGCTCGCCTTCGGGCACCGCGAACGTCAGCCCGTGTTGCAGCCCGAGCGACTCGTAGTTGGTCATGTGCCAAAGGTCAGCGCCGGCCTCGATGGCCAGGTCGATCCCGTCGCCCTTGTTGTACAAGCCGCCGACCGGCACCAGCCGCGGCGCACCGAGGAAGTCCTGGACCTTCCGCACGTTGTTCTCGAAGCCTCCGGTGGCCAACACGACACCGTTCAGCGCACGGATATTGCGCAGCACATGGTCACGCTCGATCTGGGCGCCTGCGATGGTCCGGCCATCGGCCCTGATCAGATGACGGGCCGGCGAGCGGTACCAGACATCGATCTTCTCGTGGCGTTCGGCCACCTTCTGATGCAAGATCTTCCACAGCGCGCCGTCGAAGAATCCCTCGTGGACGAGCAGCATATCGATGGTCTCACCACCCGGCAATTCAGGGTATTCCGGCCACATTCCCAACTCGTGGTCGGGCATCAGTTTCTTGAACAGCTGCTTCGAACTGACGGGTTCCACGCCCAGGTATTCCCTGAAATACTGCTTCATATTCGCCATGCCCTCGACATAGGTGTTGACGATGTCGTCGTCGAGGTCCATCGGCGCGGTCTGGCCGTGGTAATGCACCCGCATCGCGTCCTCGTCGTCGGTAGAGCAGACGAGTTGCCCCGAGACGCGGGTATTGCCGCCCTCGTGCCCCTCGGGGGCCGAATCGACCAGGAGCACCTTGGCCCCCGCATCGGCTGCAAAACGTGCGGCGGTCGCGCCGGCGCCGCCGAAGCCCAGAACGATCACATCGTAGGTGGCGTCCCAGTGTGTGCTGTCCGTGAGTGACATCGTTGAGTCTCCTTTGATCATTGATGTGGACGCTGACTGGCTACTTTTCACGAAGTCAGCGAAGTCTGCGAAGCACTGCTCGAGGAACGCGACGGTTGCCTGATCGGCCAGCCGGCCTTCGCCATCGAAGGCCTGCTTCACATTGCCGAGCAAGAACTCGTTTCCGGGCAGCACGCGTGCCCCGACCCCCGGGGCATCCAGTATCTGGCGGAGATGAATCTGGGCTCTGGACGAACCCTGCGGATGATAGGAGGCCCCCACGATCATCACCGGTTTGCCGTTCAGCGGATGCTGCCGGTACGAAAGCCATTCGAGGACGCTCTTGAGTGCCGACGGCACCGAGTGATTGTGTTCGGGGCAGCCGATGACGACCCCGTCGGCGTTCGATATCGCCCGGCTCAGGTAGTTCACACTGTCAGGGTCGGTATCCGGCATATTTTCGTTGAACATGGGGATATCTCGGATTTCGCAGACCTCGATGTCCGCTTGGCCCGAAAAGTGTTCCCGCATGTAATTGAGAAGAAGCCTGTTGTAGGAAAAGCTGGCGTTCGTCCCCACAATAGCAACAATTTTCATTCGTTCCACCTCCAGTGGTGCAACACTCGTCAGTAGTCTATCGCCGCCGGCCGGTTGCGGTCCGGGCCCGGCCGAAGTCGGCGACCCTCTCGACATCGCCTTGAACACTTGTTTAGTATTATGAACATGGATTCAACACTCCAACCCGGCGACCTGACGGCGCGGGCCCGCATCCGGAACGCGGCCGTTGAGCTGTTCGCAGACAAGGGCTTCGAACGTGCCAGCATCCGGATGATCGCCGAGCGCGCAGGCGTCAGTCCGGCCTTGGTGGTGCACCATTTCGGCGACAAGGCCGGCCTGCGGACGGCCTGCGACGCCCACGTGATCGCGGAGTTCACCGATGACCGGTACGGCGTGGGCACCTCACCGACCATCGAGTCGATTCAGGCGATGCTCAGCAACCTGGATTCGTACGATCCCGCGATCGACTACCTGGCGCGGATGCTCACCGACGACTCCGGCGTGGCCGATCAGCTGTTCGACGACCTGCTGCGGGCAACGCAAGCGATGCTGCAGCAGCAGGAGGCCGCGGGCCTCATTCGTCCGATGGACAATCCCGAGTCGACGGCCCTGCTGGTGACCGCCTTCGGGGTCGCCCCCCTGCTGCTGCGCCGTCAGATCGCCCGCGCCCTCGGCGAGCCCCGGCTGACCAGCAAGGCGCTGGCCCGCATCACCATGCCGACGATGGAACTGTTCACCCGGGGCCTGTACCAAGACGAGTCGGCGCTGGAGGCCACCCGCGCGGCACTGGCCGCCGAAGCCGCCGATTCCCATCCCGCCGACGAAGCTGAGGAGTGAGAATGCCCGGAGCAATCGAATGCCGTGGGCTGACCAAGCGATTTGGCCAGCTGACCGCGGTCCACGAACTCGACCTGTCCTTGGACGCCGGCACCGTGCTGGGCTTCGTCGGCCCCAATGGCGCCGGCAAGAGCACCACGATCCGGATGATGCTCGGCCTGTGCGCACCGACGGCCGGTTCGGTCCGGCTGTGGGGCGCCGATCCGCTGCGCGACCACCAGGTGCGAGCGCGGGTCGGCTACTGCCCCGGCGAGCTGAGGTTGGACGAACGGCTCACCGTCGCAGCCACCCTGACCAGCTGGGGCAAGCTGCGGCACAGCACCGACACCGGATTCCGCGACGAGTTGGTCGAACGCCTGGGCGTAGAGCCCGGCCGGCAGGTGCGAGGCCTGTCCACCGGCAACCGCCGCAAGGTGGCACTGGTCGGAGCACTGATGTCGCGGCCCGATCTGCTGGTGCTGGACGAGCCGACGAACGGGCTCGACCCGCTCGTCCAGGAGGAGTTCATGGCCATCCTCGGTGAGGCGGCCTCTGCGGGAACAAGCGTCCTGCTGTCATCGCACGTACTGAGCGAGGTCGAACGCGTCGCCAACGAGGTCGCCGTCATCCGCGAGGGAGCCATCGTCGCGTCCGGGCCTACCAGCCAGCTGCGCGGGAACCTGCCGCAGGTCTTCCGGGCGGTCTTCGCCGGGCAGGCACCACCCGCCGCCGAGTTCTCGGCGCTGCCGGGGGCACTCCAGGTGGACGCCCCCAGCCCGCGAGAGCTGAAGATCAGCTGGTCGGGGGCGCCGCGCCCGCTGTTGGCCAAGCTCGGCGGCTACGACATCGAATCCCTCACCGCGCCAGAACCGGATCTCGAAACCGCGTTCTTGTCGTACTACCGCAACGATGAACCAGCCGCTGCCAGGAGGGCCGAATCGTGAATGCCGAACTGCTGAAACGAGGCCTCGGCGCCCAACTGCGTAGCAGCCTGATCTGGGGCATCTCGATGGTCGCCCTCACCGCCTCGGTGGTCGCCTTGTGGCCATCCCTGAGCCGCTCGGGCTCGCTGGACTCGATGGTCGCGGGCCTGCCACCCGACCTGGTCAGCGCACTCGGGCTGACCGACTTCGGGTCCCCGGCAGGTTTCCTGAACGGCAACCTCTACGCGGTCTTCCTGCCGCTGCTGTTCACCGTGCTGGGCACTGTGCAGATGAATGCGCTGACAGCCGGGGACGAGGACGCCGGCAGGCTCGAGTTGCTGCTGGCGCTTCCGGTCGCCCGGCCCGTGGTGTATCTCAGCCGGTATGCCGGTGTGGCGCTGGTGCTGGGCGTCCTGGCCGCCGCGACCGGAGCGACGGTGGGGATCACCGCCCCGGTCTTCGACCTGGACATCGGTGCGGCCGGCATCGCCGCCGTGAGCCTCAGCATGTTCTGGCTGGGATTGTTCCAGGCATCGTTGGTGCTGGCACTGGCCGGGCTCGGTCTGCGCGCACCAACAGTCAGCACGGTGGCATTCAGCGTACTGGCGGCGGCTTACGCCGTCTACGCACTCCTGCCGCTGGCCGGCTCGGCGGCGGATCTGGCGCGCTGGTCGCCGTGGCATTGGGCGCTCGGTTCCCAACCGCTGACCCAGGGCTTCGACGTGCGCGGCAGCGCGTTGCTGGCCGCCTCGTGCGCATTGCTGACGGCCGTCGGGCTGCTCACGATCCGGCGGCGGACCATCCGCACGGCCTGATTCGATGCCGTAACATCACACTCGGTTGGCGGTAGTGCCGATCGCAGGGGCAGGAGACAACCCGAAAGAGGAGATCCAGGGCATGGCAACATGGATCGCTACCGTGACCAGCCTCCTGGTACTGGGTCTCGTCATGGGTTTCAGCCCGACCCTGTACGGCATCTGCCTGGCCTACCTGGTTCAGGGGGCGCCCGGACGCAGGGCCGTGGCGTGGATATCGCTGGGGCTGGCGATCGGCTGCACCCTGCTTTTCATCGTCTACCAGTTCGTCGACGGCGCCATCGTCTCCACGTACCTGTCGTCAGGGGTCCGGGCGATCGTGATGCAACGCTGGGTCGATCTGGTCGCCGGGGTGCTGTTGCTGCTGGCGGCCGGTCTGCTGAGTTGGCGCGCTCGTCGTGGCCCGACCGCGCCGCGGCCCAAGCCCGATCGCCGGCATCGCCCCGACGACAGTTCGCCGCGCACTGCGGCTGCGCTGGGATTCGCGAACGCGTTCATGGGCTCGTCGGGGTTCGCGACGATGTACGTCGTGGCGCGTGTGGTCTCGGTGGTCGGGCCGGACCTGGCCCTGCGCGCCCTGGTCTACCTCACCTTCATTCCGACTCTGGTCGGGCCCTATCTGATCCTGGCGTGGAGTTGGAACCGTTGGCCTCGGATGGCCGCCTCGATCACCCGCGTGTACGACCTCGTGGTGCATCGCGATTACCACAGGCTGCTGATCATCGGTCTGGTGGCCGGCGGGGTGCTGTTCATCGGATTGGGCATCAAGGGCTTCGTGGATCTCGCCTGACGACAAAGAGGCGGTGGCCCCCGCTCGGGAGCCACCGCCTCATTGTTGTTCTCGATCAGGCCGGCACGATCAGCTGGCTTCGGGCCCTCCGCTGAGTTCGGCGAACGGGACATCCGGCAGCGTGGACTTCGGAGTTCCGACGAACGTGAATGCGTCCGTCGACTTCTCGTCGGCACCGGGGACGGCGTCCACGACCACGATCGACCCGGCAATCAGGCCTGCGAACAGGATCTGCTCGGCGATCGGATCCTCGATGTCGCGTTGCAGCGCACGCCGCAGCGGACGAGCACCGAGCACCGGATCGTAGCCGCGCTTGGCGATCAGTTCGCGGGCGGCCGGGGTCAGTTCGATGCCCATGTCGCGGTCGGCGAGCCGGGTCTCGATCTGGGCGACCAGCAGATCGACGATGTGCTGGATGTCGTCTAGGCTGAGCTGGCGGAAGACGATCGTCTCGTCGACACGGTTCAGGAACTCGGGACGGAAGTGCTGCTTCAGCTCTTCGTTCACCTTCGCCTTCATCGTCTCGTAGCTACTCACCGCATCACCGGCGCGCGAGAAGCCAAGGTTGACGCCCTTGGAAATATCGCGGCTGCCGAGGTTGGTGGTCATGACGATGACGGTGTTCTTGAAGTCGACGACCCGGCCCTGCGCATCGGTCAGGCGACCCTCGTCCAGGATCTGCAACAACGAGTTGAAGATATCCGGATGTGCCTTCTCGATCTCGTCGAACAAGATCACGCTGAACGGCTTGCGGCGAACCTTCTCGGTCAGTTGTCCGCCCTCTTCGTATCCGACATAGCCGGGCGGCGACCCGAACATCCGCGAAGCGGTGTGCTTCTCGGAGTACTCGCTCATGTCGAGGGTGATCAGCGCGTCCTCATCGCCGAACAGGAACTCGGCGAGCGCCTTGGTCAGCTCGGTCTTACCGACACCGGACGGGCCGGCGAAGATGAACGAACCGCTGGGACGCTTCGGGTCCTTCAGGCCGGCGCGAGTACGGCGGATCGACCGGGACAGCGCCTTGACCGCCTCGACCTGGCCGACATAGCGCTTGCCGATCTCGGACTCCATCCGCAGCAGGCGGCTGGACTCCTCCTCGGTGAGCCGGGCAACCGGGACACCGGTGGAGCTCGCCAGCACCTGGGCGATCTCTTCCTCGCCGATGACGGCCGGCGAATCGGAATCGCCGTCCTTCCAGGCCTTCTCCCGCTCGCGCCGGGCGGCCAGCAGGTTCTTCTCGTCGTCACGCAACCGCGCGGCGCGCTCGAAGTCCTGGGCGTCGATCGCGGCTTCCTTCTCGATGCGAACGCTGGCGATCTGCTCGTCGAAATCGCGCAGATCCGGCGGTGCGGTCAGACGCTGGATACGCATCCGGGCGCCTGCCTCGTCGATCAGGTCGATGGCCTTGTCAGGCAGGAACCGGTCCTGCACATAGCGGTCCGCCATGTTCGCCGCGGCAGTCAGCGCCTCATCGGTGATGGTCACCCGGTGGTGCGCCTCGTAGCGGTCGCGCAGACCCTTGAGGATGTCGATGGACAGGGCGATCGACGGCTCAGCGACCTGGATCGGCTGGAAACGGCGCTCAAGGGCGGCGTCCTTCTCGATGTACTTGCGGTACTCCTCGAGAGTGGTGGCACCGATGGTCTGCAGTTCACCGCGGGCCAGCATGGGCTTCAAGATGGACGCGGCGTCGATCGCTCCCTCGGCGGCACCCGCACCCACCAGGGTGTGGATCTCGTCGATGAACAACATGATGTCACCGCGGGTCTTGATCTCCTTCAGCACCTTCTTGAGGCGCTCCTCGAAGTCGCCGCGGTACCGCGAGCCGGCCACCAGGGCACCCAGGTCGAGGGTGTAGATCTGCTTGTCGCGCAGGGTCTCCGGGACATCACCGCGGACGATCCGCTGGGCCAGCCCCTCGACGATGGCGGTCTTGCCGACGCCGGGCTCACCGATCAGCACCGGGTTGTTCTTGGTGCGACGGCTCAGCACGGTCATCACGCGATCGATCTCGGTCTGGCGTCCGATCACCGGGTCGAGCCGGTTCTCGCGCGCCGCCTGGGTCAGGTTGCGTCCGAACTGGTCCAGTACTGTGGCGTTGCCACGAGGTGTCTCGCCCATTTCGGGGGCTCCTGAGGTGATCGGCTGGCCCTCAGTGGTGCCCTGGTAGCCGCTCAGCAGCTGCAGGACGGTGTTGCGGACGCGGTTCAGGTCGGCACCGAGTTTGATCAGTACCTGCGCCGCCACGCCCTCACCCTCACGGATCAGGCCCAGCAAGATGTGCTCGGTGCCGATGTAGGAGTGGTTCATCTGCAGCGCCTCGCGCAGCGACAACTCCAGCACCTTCTTGGCACGCGGGGTGAACGGAATATGGCCGGTAGGCTGCGTCTGGCCGTGGCCGATGATCTCTTCAACCTGCTCGCGGACGGCCTCCAGCGAAATGCCCATCTGCTCGAGGGCCTTGGCGGCCACGCCTTCACCTTCATGGATCAGGCCGAGCAGGATGTGCTCAGTGCCGATGTAGTTGTGGTTGAGCATCTTGGCTTCATCTTGAGCCAGGACCACAACTCGGCGCGCGCGATCAGTGAAACGCTCGAACATTCGACTCCTCTGGTTGGCTCTGGTGAGCCCTCCGACGCGCCCGTTGGCTGACGCGTTTTACAGACAGTTTAGGGAGTGCCTCCCAATCCCGGCCCGCGAGTCCCGCTCACGCGGGCGGCCCGGCATTCGGATGACACTCCCTATAACTGCCCGCCCCGCGGCAATCTTCCGGCGTTCGCCTAGGGCTTGATGTGGTGCCGGAGGCTGAACTCAGTTATTGGCGGCTTCATAGGCAGCGCGGACCTCAGCCGGTACGCGGCCGCGAGCGCTCACTTCGTAGCCGTTCTCCGCCGCCCAGGCGCGGATCTCCGCCGGCGAGGATCCCGCCGAGGCAGCCCCGGAGGCGCGGGCGCGCTGTCCCTTGATCCGTCGTCCGGCACCGACGTACGGCGCGAGAGCATCGCGCAGCGCAGCCGCGTTTTCCTTCGACAGATCGATCTCGTAGTTGATCCCGTCCAGCCCGAAACGGACCTTTTCGTTGGCGGGAGTTTCGTCGATATCGTCGATGAGAATAATCTCGACTCGCTGGGCCATTCTCTTCTCCTAGGTGTGGGGCGAATCGTTTTCAGGTCCCTACAATTTCAGCGCAACTATAGCCGAATCGCAAGTCTTATCACGACTTGATTATCGAAACATCTGGCAACTTGGATACCCCAGAGGTATCCATGGTAGCCACCAGATCGTCCACATGACCTTGCGGCAGGGTTGCCCGGCGGTCGATTTCGAGCCACGGGACCAGCACAAACGCGCGCTGATGTGCGCGCGGATGCGGCAGGGCCAATTGGTCGGTTTCACTGGTCCTTCTGCCCACCTGGATCAGGTCGATATCGAGCGTCCGCGGCCCGTGCGGATTGGCGGGATCGCGCACGCGGCCATACGCGTCTTCGATCGCCTGGCAGCGCTGCAGCAGCAGGAGCGGCTCCAGGGTTGAATCGGCGATCACCACGATGTTGTAGAAGTCGGGCTGGTTGGTATTATCGACCGGCGCTGTCCGGTAGACCGAGGACACGTCCACCAGTATCAGATTGGGTGTTTCCGCTAGTCGATCGACAGCCCCCTGCAGGATCTCGAGGGAATCGCCCTGATTCGAGCCGAGGCTGAGGACCACCTGGTTGAGGGGTTTGAGATCACCCAGGGTGTCGACATCAATCGAAAAGATCTCCGTCATGTTTCCTCCTCGAAATCGTCACGGCCACATCATCGAATCGGACGGTGATCGGTGCATGTGGCTTGTGAACGGTAACTATTGTTGTCCGGATGCGCTCGTCTTCCAGTATGGACGACGCGATGGCGCTTGCCAGCGTCTCAATCAGTTTCACAGGTTGGCCCTCGACTATGCCAACCACTTTAGTCGCCAATGCGCCGTAATCGACGGTAGCGGCAATGTCATCGACGGCCGGCATATCGAGTTCGGCCTCGACATCGACAATGAACTCCTGACCGCTTGCGCGCTCGGCGTCCAACACGCCGTGATACCCCCAGCCGTGCAGCCCTGTCAAGCTGATCGTCCCGAGTTGTTCATTCACCATGGGCCAGACGCTACCGGCCGAATTGCTGCGATCGGCACGGTGCCGGCGAACTTGCGACCGTGGTCTGATCCGCCCGGCTACCCCATTGAGCGCCTCACGAGCGCAGAATGCGCTCCACTACGGCAATGGCATCGCGTTGCCCGCGCACCTCGTGCGTCCGCACCGCCCAGACGCCCTGCTGCGCGCAGATCACCGAGACCGCGGCCGTGGCGGCGTCCCTGCCCTGCGGTTCGCGACCGGCAAGCAGATGCCCGAGGAAACGTTTGCGGGAGGCCCCGATCAGCACCCGATGGCCCATCGAGGTGAAGGCGTCCAGGTGCGCCAGCAGCGCCCAGTCCTGCTCGGCGGTCTTGGCGAATCCCAGACCGGGATCGACGATCACCTTGGCGGAGTCGATACCCGCCTCGGCGCAGGCCTGCAACCGTCGGGTGAGTTCGGCGACGACCTCGGGGACAACATCGCTGTAGGTGGCCAGGTCGTTCATGACGGCACCGTGGCCCCGCCAGTGCTGGCAGACATAGTCGACGCCCGCCTGGGCGATCATGCCGAGCATCCGGGGATCAGCCAGACCGCCGGAGACGTCGTTGATGATCTGTGCACCTGCCTCGATCGCCTGCTCGGCGGTCTCGGCGCGCATAGTGTCCACGCTGATCGGGACCCGCCCGACCAGTCCTCGGATCACCGGCAGCACCCGGCGCAGTTCCTCCTCGGCCGGCGGACGCACGGCGCCCGGCCTCGTGGACTCACCGCCGATGTCGAGCAGGTCGGCGCCCTGATCGATCAGTTCCCGGCCGTGCGCAATCGCATCCTCGGCGTCCAACCACAGACCACCGTCCGAGAAGGAGTCGGGAGTGACGTTCACGACTCCCATCACGAGGGTGCGCCGGTTCATCGTCCTCCGACGATCAGGCTCATGGCCTCGGCACGGGTCGCGGCATCACGCAGTTGGCCGCGCACCGCCGAGGTGGTCGTCCGGCTGCCGGGTTTGCGGACACCACGCATCGTCATGCACATGTGCTCGCAGTCGATCACCACCAGCGCGCCACGCACATGCAGGTGGTCGACCAGCGCGTCGGCGATCTGCGTGGTCAGCCGTTCCTGAACCTGCGGGCGCTTCGCGAAGACGTCGACCAGTCGGGCGATCTTGCTCAGCCCGGTGACCACGCCGGATTCCGGTGGGATGTATGCGACGTGGGCAAGCCCGTGAAACGGCAGCAGATGATGCTCGCAGAAGCTCTGCACCTCGATGTCGCGGACGAGCACCATTTCGTCGTGGGACGCATCGAAGGTGGTGGCCAGGATCTCTTCGGCGTCCTGGCCGAGGCCCGCGAACAGTTCCGCACAGGACCGGGCGATGCGTCCGGGCGTGTCCCGCAGGCCCTCCCGGTCAGGATCCTCGCCGATGCCGAGCAGGAACTCCCGCACGGCTGCCTCCACCCGATCCGCATCGTAGCCAACCGGGCTATCGGCGGTTTCCTTGAAGGCCCTGCGGGGTTTCCTTTTCGAATCGGCCATGGTTTCCTCTCGGTTCGCGCAGACGGCCCCATCCTAGATGGTCTGCCGGTGCGTCGGCACACCGATTCAGCCGCGATCCACAGGTACACCGGTGCCGGATCCGCACTCGAATCCGGCACCGGCGAATCGTCGAGTTGGTTAGGCCAACGGATCCGTAACGCAGTAGACCCGCGCCGGTTCCGGGTCGGGCAGGATGAATGCGGCGTCCGGGAACGAGCAGGTCGAGGCGTCCGTGCCCGGAAGCTCGCTCTCCACCTTGAAGTTGGCACTCGGATCGGTGCAGGGCACCTCGACCCATTCCTTGATGTTGTCCGGCATGTAGCACACGCCAACATCGAGCACCGGCGCCAAGCAGACGCTGAGGTTGGTGAAGTCGCTTCCCAAGTACCCACTCTGGTAGTACCTGACGTAGTCAGTGGCGCATTCAGCCGGACCGTTGGTGACCGACGCGACGACCAGCTTGAACTGACCGACCAAATTGCAGTCGACCACCTGATGGGTGACCGCAATGCTGCCATCCGCCTCCGGCGTGGCGCCTTCGACCTCGACCAGCTGCAGGCACTGACCGACCACGAGCTCGTCCATCTCGGTGCTGCCCGTCGCCGGAGCACTCGGCACGCTGGTGGCCGGATTCGACGGCGCAGCCGTGCCTGCTGTGGTCACCGGGGTGGTCGGCTGGCCGGAACCGCCACCGCCACGCTGGGTGAACGCCCAGACAGCGACGATCACGACGATCAGCACCACCGCAGCGATCGCGATCCATTTGCCCATGCCGCCCTTGCCGGACGGCGGAGCCGGCGGATTCGGGCCACCGGGCGGCCCACCAGCGCCGTAGCCCGGCTGACCTCCGACGGGCGGCTGCTGGCCATAGCCGTAGCCCGGCTGAGCCGGACCGGACGGATATTGTCCACCCGGACCCGACGGGTACTGCCCAGCCGAGCCAGATGGGTACTGCCCAGCCGAGCCGGACGGATACTGGGCACCCGAGGGGTACTGGCTGCCTGAACCTGCAACGTATTGGCCGGACGAGGGATAGGCGGCCGGCTGCGGGCCGCTTTGATACGGACCGGGGCTCGAGCCGGTCCACTGAGGATTGCCGGGATATGGAGAACTGGGCTGCGGACCGCCCCGATTCGGCAGTGGCGGCGGCTGCTGAGGTTGCTGAGGCTGCTGAGAACCCGGGTACGGTGACGATGGCGGCCAGTTGCCCTGCCCTGATTGCTGTGGGCCCCGGGACTGGTCGTCGGAGCCATAGTTCTGATTCGACATGATGTCCTTCACTCGTCGTCGCCGAACGGGGGTGTCGTTCAGCCTAGCGACGGTTCAGGCCATCAACCTGGCTTCCACGGCTCACTACGCACCCAAGAACAGCCGGCGCCGCGGCCGGCGGCGGACGGTCAGGAGTAGACGTGCGGCGCCAGAGTCGCCACGTCCTTCAGATTCCGGTAGCGTCCATCGAAGTCAAGCCCATATCCCACGACGAACTCGGTCGGAATGTCGAAGCCGACATAGCGAACGTCCACCGCTGAGGTGATCGCGTCCGGCTTGCGGAACATCGTCATGACCTCGATGCTGGCAGGCTCGCGAGAACGCAGATTCTGGATCAGGTAGCTCAGCGTCAAACCGGTGTCGATGATGTCCTCGACGATCATCACATCCCGCCCGGTGATGTCGGTGGTGAGGTCTTTGAGAATCCGCACGACACCGGAACTCTGCGTTCCCGAACCGTAGGACGAGATGGCCATCCAGTCGATGTAACAGTGCGACTTCATCGCCCGGGTCAGATCGGACATCACCATCATGGCGCCGTTGAGGACGCCCACCATCAGCAACTCGCGGCCGGCATAATCGGCGTCAATTTGTGCCGCCAAGTCAGCGACTCGGTCACTCACCTGCTGCGAGGTCAGCAATACATGTGCAAGATCATCAGCAATATCTGCGGCATCCACTCGGCAGATCCTAGTCCTCACCGAGCCCGACCGCGTGCGGGGTCCGGCCCAGGACCAGCGTGCCGGCCTCACGCAGCACCCGAATACCACCCGGCAGATCGACGCCCAGCTGGCCATGCCAGTCGTCCACCAGCGCCTTCACCGCCTGTACGTGGGCATAGGACGGCTGATCCACGCCCCCATCGACCAGCCAGCGGCGCAGCACTCTGGACGCGATCGCCTCGGGCATCGTCCGTAGCGAGGCGGCCGCCAGGCCTTCACCTGCAGCGGGAACCAGCGAATCGGCGAGCCCATCCAGTGCGTCGGCGTCCTGCCTGGCCATGGTGGCTGTCCGGGCGAGCGCCTCGGTGATGCCCGGGCCGAGCTCTGTCTCCAGCATCGGCAGCACCCGTTGCCGCACCCGCACCCGGGTGAAGGTCGGATCATCGTTCTGCGGGTCGGACCAGACCTCGGCTCCCCATTCACCACAGGCCTGCGCGGTGGTGGTTCTGCGCAGACCCAGCAGCGGGCGGATGAACTGCGGCGAGCGGCCGAATTGCGCAGGCATCCCGGCCAGTGATCGAGTCCCCGACCCTCGCGCCAGGCCGAGCAGAACGGTCTCGGCCTGATCGTCCAGGGTATGTCCGAGCAGGACGACCGCCTCAGCACCGGCGACCTCGGCCAGCGCCGCGTAACGAGCGTCCCGGGCGGCCGCTTCCATGCCATCGGGCGAATCCGCCGCGACGTTGACGCGGCGGGTGGTCACGGCCAGACCGATCTCATTGAGACGGTTGGCCACCTCGGCCGCGACCTCGGATGAGGCCGGCTGCAGGCCGTGGTCGATAACCGCGGCGCTGGCCGTGGCGTGCTGGCAGCCGCGCCGCGCCAGATGCGCCACCGCGCACGCCAGAGCCATCGAATCGGCCCCTCCCGAACAGGCCACCACCACCGGGCGGCGCTCGCCGGCGAGAACCTGCCGGACCGCCTGGACGACCTGGAGCGCGGCCGGCCCCAGCGCGCGTCTAGCCATTGCCCGCGATGCGTTCGCACCACTGATCGGGGTGCAGCAGTTCTTGCATGGACGGCATGGCGCCGGCTTCGCTGAATGCCTCGTTGAGCAGCCCAACGCCTCCGATGGCCATCACCTGACGACAGAACTTGGCGCCTTCGGCATACTGGGCGAGTTTGGCGTCCATCCCCATGAGCTTGTTGAGCAGTGCCGGCAGGCCACTGGGTGAACGACGGCCCTGGAACTTGGCGCGGATAGTGCTCACCGAGCCGATCAGCTGTCGGCCGCTGCGGTCCATCATCACGTCGGCGTGTCCTTCGAGTAACGACATCGCCGCGTTGACTTCGGACATCGCCGCCACCGTGGCCGGTGAGGACAGCGCATTCAGCACCCGCATGCTTGCCGGGCGATTCTCGCGGCGGTCGGCGCGGATCTGCTCCAGCCGAGCCGGCAGATCGTGCCAGAAGGCTTCGTCCTCGGCCTCGGCGAGCGCCCGGGCGCGCTCGCTCAGATAACCGGGCAGCCAGGTGGCGTTGGCGAACTGGACGCGGTGAGTCTGCTCGTGCAGCACCACCCACATCCGGAAGTCGGCCGCCGGCACCTTCAGCTGCTGCTCCACCGCCATGATCGAGGGCGCCACCAGATACAGGGTGGGTTCTTCGCCGAACGGATCGTACTGGCCGAGGATGCGCGAGCCCAGCATGCCGAGCACTGTTCCGATGCTCACTCCCCGGGCGTAGCCGGCGGTCTTGGCCGCCGCACCGTCAGGTCTCGGATCGGTGGCCGCGGCCAGCATGCGCCGGGCCGTGAGCACGTTCGCGCGCACGATTCCGGCCCGGTCGACCACCAGCTCTCGAGCCTGTCCGGCTTGCGGAAGCTGGGTGGTGTCGACGATGACCTCGGCGCTGCGCCGGGCGTCGGCGCGCAGTTCGGCGACGAGCTGGTCGCGTTCGGCACGGCTGGCCCGTGGGCCCGGGGGGACCAGTCGGCGCCCGGTCCGTGCGGCGGCGTCCCAATCGATCCACGGCAGCGAAGTCATGGTGTCCAGGGTATTCACCCCGCGCAGTCACAACCGGCCAGCGCCGCAGCCACGTGGTCGAACCACGGGCGGATATCTTGATCGGTCGGCAGGCCGTTGCCGATGACCGCGAACGCGATGAGGGCGCCATCGCTGCTCGGGGTGTATCCGGCCAGCGACGAGACACCGTCCAGGGAGCCACTCTTGGCCCTGACCAGGCCCCGGGCGGCCGCACTCTGATCGTCGGCGAAGCGGGTACCGAGAGTGCCGGTGGCCGCTGCGACGGGCAGCCCGGCCAGCACAGCGCTCAACTCGGGCCGGGCCGCGCTCAGCTGAAGAGCCTTAACGAGCGCCGCCGGGGTGATGCGATTGTTGACCGACAGACCGGAGCCGTCGACAATCAGCTGACCGTCGTCCCACAAGCCCAAATCGGTGAGGCTCGCGGTCAGCGCAGCGGCGCCGCCTTCGAAACTGCCCGCCTGCCCCTTGGCGATTCCCAGCTGGCGCAGCAGCATCTCGGCGATGAAGTTGTCCGAATGGGTCAGCATCTCCTGCACCAGCAGGCCGAGCGGCGCAGAGGCCACCTTCGCCAGCTCGCTGCCGCCGGTCGCTGAGGCGGCGACCACATCACCGGTGACGTCGATGCCCGCCGCCCGCAACTGGTCGGCGAAGATCCCGGCGGTCACCTGGGAGCCGGATTCAGTGCCGGGTACCGCGGCTCCTTCGTCGATGACCAGCGCGCTGATCGGCGCCACGAACTGGCGATCACCCTCGGGCCAGTCGGCGTGCCAGACCGGTCCGCTGAACAACGAATCGTCATAGCCGAGGCTGACCCGGCTGATGCCCTGGGCCTGCAGCGCGGCGGCGGTACGGGCTGCCAGGTCGGCAGTGGTGGGCAACGCGATCGCCGACGAACCGCTGTAGCTGGTCGGTGTGGAGGCCAGCAGCGGGTCTCCTCCGCCGACCAGCACGATCGCGTCCGCCGAAGTGGCGACCACCGACGTCGTGAAGCTGTGATCGGCTCCGAGCGCGTCGGTGATCGCCGTCGCGGTCATCACCTTCAAGGTGGACGCGGGTGTCAGTGGTGTGTGCGCCGAGAACTCATAGCTCAGTCCGGCACCATCCAGGTCGGCGATCGCACCGCCGTAGCTACCGGCCAGAGTAGGCTGGGTAGCGGCGATCACGTCAGCGATCCGATCGGCACTGACACCGTGATAGTTGGGTTCGCTCGCCGCGCCGATCACGCCATTGCCCGAGGGGTCGGAGTGGATATCGGCGATGATCTGCGGATCGACCGTCGGCGAGCCGCCGTCGGTCGTCCAGCCCTGGGCGCGTGCCAGTGGGCCTACCGCGAAACCAACCGCCGCCGCCAGCACCACGACGGTGAGCACCCAGCTCAACCAGCCCACCCACAGTGGGAGCCGAACTCGCCGAATCTGTCCGGGCCTCTTAGCCACCTGAATTCTCCCGAACCGTTAGCCTGGGAGTTGACATTCCCAGTTTCTGGCGTGTGACGTTTCCAGTTTAAGGATGGTTTCGGTGATCGACGACTTCCGGGATACCAATGACGTGGAGCCTCGTGTCGGCATCACGTTCGATATGACTGTTGAGATCCCCCGCGGCACGAAGAACAAGTACGAGATGGATCACACCACAGGGCGCATCCGTTTGGACCGCACGCTGTTCACATCCACTCAGTACCCTTACGACTACGGCTTCATCGAAGGCACCCTCGGTGAGGACGGCGATCCCCTGGACGCCATGGTGATCGTGGCCGAGCAGACTTTCCCGGGCTGTCTTATCGAATGCCGCGCCGTTGCGATGTTCCAGATGCAGGACGAGATGGGCGGCGACGCGAAGGTGCTGTGCATCCCCACAGCCGACACCCGGCGCAACTATCTCGATGATCTGGACACGATTCCGCACTACATGCTGCTGGAAATCGAGCACTTCTTCACCGTCTACAAAGACCTGGAGCCCGGCAAGAGCGTCGAGGGCGCGAGCTGGGTGGGACGAGAGGCCGCTGAGGACGAGGTCCGCCGTTCCATCGAGCGTGCCAAGGGCACGTCGTACGAACACAAGAAGGTCGATCTGCACTGACCGAGACCGGTTGTCGATAGGACGCGCATGGTGGCGTGTCCTATCGACCATGGTGGTGTGTCCTATCGACAAGGTGGCGTAGGTCCTGCTCCGAATGCCGGCAGGTTCAGGTGCGGTATGCGCCGGCGGCCCACACCGATGGCATTCACCGTGACCCGGCTGCCCGTCCGATCGCTGATTTCGCGTTCGATCCTGCCGTGCAGGGTCCCACCCGCGGCGGCGCAGCGTGCGCAGGCACCCTTCATCTCGACGTCCACGGTGTTCTCGCTTGCCCGGACGAGCACGATCTCGCCCCCGTGAGAGGCGATGAATGCCTTCAGCGTCCGGTTGATGACATCATTGGCCACCAGTTCCAGTACCTCATCGGCGTCCGGTTCGATCTGCCATTCGGCCGGCCGGCCAGCCGCGACGAATACGGCCTGCCGTATCTCAACTCCGCAGACATCCCAAGCGGGCTGAGCCAGCCAGGTCCACAGCGCTCGGCGCTCGGCGACTGCCCGCACGATCGGGCCACCGGCTGCCACCAGCTCGCCCAGACGCCCGGGTGCGCCGACCAATCGTCCGCACGCGGGCAGGCCGTCGGGCAGCACCCAGCGCATCGCTGTCGCATCGTAGGGCACGGCCTCAGCGTGCATCGCGGTCAGAGCCATGATCTGCTGCCGTGTCTCAGCCGGTCAGCAGACCGACGAGGGTCTTGGTCACGAACGCCGCTATCCAGGCCAGGGCGGTCATATAGCCGAATGCCAGGGCCGGCCACTTCCAGGAGCCGGACTCCTTGCGCAGCACCGCGATGGTCGAGGTGCACTGCAGCGCGAACGCGAAGTACACCAGCAAGGCGGCGATCACCGGCGGGGTGAACAGCTTCTGTCCCTCATGCGGACCGGACAGCCAGGTCATTTCCGCCAGGTTGGCCTGTGGGTTCTCGGGATCTTCCGCGGAGGAGATCTGGCCCAGGGTGGCCACGAACACCTCGCGGGCACCCATCGCGCCCAGCAACCCGACCGTGATGCGCCAGTCGAAACCCAGCGGTTCGACCACCGGCTGAACTGCCCTGCCGAGGGTTGCGGCGGCCGAGTGATCGATCTGGTAGGTCGCCACCGCGACCTGATCGCTGGTGTCCACCCCGGCCGCGTTCAGCTGTTCGGCACTGATCACCGGCAGCGACAACAGCGCCCACAGCGCCAGCGAGAGGATCAGGATGATGCCGCCCACGCGCCTCACGAAGCCGAGGCAGGCGTCCCAGATGGCGCGCAGAATCTCCGAAATGTGGGGGACGCGGTAGCTGGGCATCTCCATGTAGAACGGCAACGCCGCTCCCTTGGCGCCGAAGATGCGCTTGAACACCCAGGCCGCGCCCATCGTGGCTGCGACACCGAGCAGGTACATCGCGAACATCACCAAGCCCTGCAACCTCAGGAATCCGATGTGGGCCTCGGCGGGGACCAGCATCGCGATCAGCAGGGTGTAGACGGGCAGACGCGCCGAGCAGGTCATCAGCGGGGCTGTCATCATGGTCGCGATCCGGTCGCGGGATGACGGCAGCGTCCGGGTGGACATGATGCCGGGCACCGCGCAGGCCAGCGCTGACAGCATCGCGACGAAAGCGCGACCCTCCAGGCCGACGTAGCCCATCACCCGGTCCATCAAGAACGCGACGCGCGCCAGATAGCCGCTCGACTCGAGCAGCGCGATCATGGCGAACAACAATCCGATCTGCGGCAGGAAGACCAGCACCGATCCGGCACCGCTGATCACACCGTCGGCCAGCATGGAGGCCAGCCAGCCGACGCTGATGTGGCTCTTCACCACAGCCGCCAGCCAGGCCACCCCGCTGCCGATGATGTCCTGAATCGGGGCTGCCACCACGAAGATCACCTGAAAGAAGACGATCATCGTGGCGACGAAGATTGCGGTGCCCAGCACCGGATGCAGCAGCACCGCATCCAGGCGCCGGGTCCGGTCGTCCACGGCCGCACTGCGATAATCCGCGGCCTGGAGCACCGACACGATCCACGCACGCAACTGGGGGCCGTCATCGGCCGGTGCGGGAATGACCGGCCTGGTCCAGTGCGCCACGTCGGCCAACGCATGCTTGAGATCGTTCAGCTGGACGCGATTGCCGCCGGTCACCACCATCACCGGGACACCGATCGCGGCCGACAGCTTCACCGGATCGACCGATCCCTGCCGCCGGATCAGTTCGTCGCTGAAAGTCAGTACCGCCAAGACCGGCAAGCCGAGCTGTTCGGCCTGGGCCAGCAGGCCCAACGATCGTTCCAGACTCGTGGCGTCCATCACCACCAGCAGGGCATCGGGACGTTCCGGACCGGTGGAGTCGAGGCTGGCGGTGACTACCTCCTCGTCCGGGCTGATGGCCTCCAGCGAGTAGCAACCGGGCAGATCTTCGACGACGAGGCTCTGCCCCATCACCTTGACCGATCCCACGGTCTTGCTGACGGTGACACCCGGATAGTTCGCAACCTTGACGTTGAGCCCACTCAGTGCGTTGAACAGCGTGGACTTCCCGGCGTTCGGGTTGCCGAGTAGCGCGATGCGTCGACTGTGGACTGTGCTGGTCGCCGCCACCGGCCCCTCGTGGCAGGACATCAGAGGGGTCTCACCAGGACCCGGTTGGCCTCGCTGGCACGCAGCAGCATCTGGGAAGTGCCGATGCGCAGCATCAGCGGGTCACGCAGCGGCGCGCGGCGCAGCAACTCGACCTCGACCCCCTGAGCGAAACCGAGATCGAACAGGCGACGGCTGACCGCCATGTCTGTGTGGTCGGTGAACCCGGCGATGACACCGCACTGGCCACACCTCAGCTGCCCCATGGGCAAACAGCCAGAATCTGCGCAGACACCGAGTCTGCGGTCGGTCAATCGTGTCGCGATTGGTCTCACGTGATTCAGGCTAGCATCGCCTAATTCGCCGCCTTTCGCCAGGTGCCAGTTACTGCCCGGCAACGGTGTTTCCAGCGATCGGCGACATAGCGAGCTGTCTGTGAGGCGTGGGACGATGGGGGGATGCCGGACTTCCGAATGCTGCTCAGCCCATCGGCGAATCACGTCTACCGCGATGCCACCCCGAGGCTCGCGGCGGCAGAACTCGAGATCACGGCGGGATTCGCCGACCAGATCGCCATCACGTCGCTGGGACGAGCCGATGCGCTGCGGTTCAGCGCCGACGATCTCGATGAGTTGGCGCTGGCTGCGCAATCGTCACTTCTGGTGGGCTTCGAGGAGTCCGACGGCTGGCTGCGTCCCCTGGACCTGCCGAATCTGCAGGTGATGGACGACGACCTGGTCACCATTCCCAAATACCCGGGCAAGACCAATGAGGCATTCACCCGGCTGCTCCTGCAT
This sequence comes from Propionibacterium sp., assembly GCA_012517405.1. GTDB lineage: Bacteria > Actinomycetota > Actinomycetes > Propionibacteriales > Propionibacteriaceae > Brooklawnia > Brooklawnia propionicigenes. Next base: position 87,780 of record JAAYVB010000043.1, on the reverse strand, counting down.
CTGACGCTCAGCCAGGTCTCCCGTCCCGGACCGCTGGAGGTGCTGGACCCGCTGGCCGGGCGCGGCACCACGCTGCTGGCAGCCTGGCAGGCCGGCCACCACGGCTTCGGGGTCGAGGCCGACGAGAAGGCGTTCGATGCACTGGCCAGCTACCTGAAGACGTACCTGCGCACCAAGCGAATCAAGCATTCGGCTCAGGTGAGCCGCGTGCGCCGTGAAGGACGGTCGCTGGGCCGGCGCCTGGACGCCGAGGCTCGTCTCGACGAGGCGACCCACGATCATCCGGCCCAGCCCGGCGCACCGCGGCTGAAGATGACGGTCTTCACCGGTGACACCCGTGATTCGGCCACCCTGTTCGGACGCAAACGATTCGACGCCATCGTCACCGACGCACCGTACGGAGTGGTGCACGGCGCCGAACAGCGCAGCTCCGGGCAGCGCGGCTCCGACCGGCACGGCTCCGAGCGGCACGGTGATCCGCACCCGGGCGGCCGGGACCGTTCGCCGTCCGGGCTGCTGGCCGAGGCGATCCCCATCTGGCGTAGCCAACTGAAACCCGGCGGCGCGCTGGGGATCTCCTGGAATACCTACACGCTGTCGCGTGACGAACTGCTCGAGATGCTGACCGATACCGGGCTGCACCCGTTCGATGACGGTCCGTGGCTGGAGTTCGAACACCGGGTGGACTCGTCCATCAACCGCGACCTGGTGGTCGCGATCACGGACTGAATGCACTCGTTGCGGGAAACGATCGGAGCTGTGGGCGCGGCAGTTAGAGTTTCAGCCATGAGTCACACGCTCTTCCTCATGCGCCACGCGAAAGCCGAATCGCACAGCCGGGTCAGCGACATCAATCGCGAACTGGCCCCGCGTGGTCGCCAGCAGGCCAGGGACGCCGGCCTGGAACTCGCCGACCGCGGCATCCAACTGGTGCTGTGCTCGTCGTCGGTGCGCACCCGGCAGACCTACGAAGGGCTCTTCCTACGCGGCCCCGACGGTGAACCTGTGCCGGTGCAGTACATGGAAGCTCTGTATCTCGGCTCGGCCGAGTTGATCCGCCAGCGCATCAGCGAGATCACCGACGACATCTCGTCGCTGCTGGTGATCGGACATTCGCCGGGCATACCGAATCTCGCCTCCGACCTCGCCTGGGCATCGGCACCGCAGGAGGCGGACCGGATCGGTTGCTGGTTCCCGACGGCGGCGTACACCGAGTTCACCATCGACGTCGGCTGGTCGGCACTGGCAGATTCGGACGAGGGCGCCCATCTGGCGCACGTGCAGCGCCCCAAGCACGCCGTCTGATCGCCGAAAGCAGCGCCTGCCTCATCGCCTGGCAAGCACTGGCTGCTACTGGCCGGCGACGATCCAGACGTTCAGGCCCTCGACTCCGTCCAGGCCGGTGCAGCTGATGCCCTTGTCGGCCACGCATTCGAGCCGGTAGGTGCGGTTGGACGACGAGCTGAACGCTTCGATCGTCACCGAACCGGTCATGGCGGTGTCGATCTGCTGACCGACCTCGTTGGCCAGCACGCAGGAGGTCTGCGATCCCGCCCAGACGCCCGGGTTGCACTCCTTCGCGCCGGCCTGCATGGACGGCGTGGCCTTCGATGGCGTCGGGGACTTGGTCGGGGTCGGCCTCGACGACGTCGTGGGCGCCGAGGTGGCCTCGGCTTCCTGCCTGTCGGCGCTCGGTTCAGACTGCGCGGTCGCCTGCGGAGCCGCTTCGACGGTCGCGCTGGCCGGCGGCTGCGGCGTACCCGTGCGGATCACGACGAGCGAATCGAGGGTCAGCAGACGACCGACCAGGACGATCAGCACGAGCACGGTCACACCGAGCACCGCAGCTGCCGAGAGCACCTTGGCGGTGGGCACAGCATTCGCCCCCACCAGCTGGCCGACCTGTTCGCGGCGACTGGCATCCGGCCCGACCTGCCGGGGCTCGGGCGCCTCGGCGATGCCGTAGTCGTCCCACAAAGCGAACGTGCGCGGATCCTTCTCGGACGTGACCGGGATCAGCCGCTCATCGCTTCGCGGTTTCGGGGGCTGGCGTGGGCTCGCCTTTGTCGTGCCATCATCAGCAGGCCGCGCACCCGACGCAGGAGTGGGCGGCACAGCGGCGGCCGGGGCGGGCGTAGGAGTGGCCTGCGGCGGGACCGGGGGCTCGGCGTCGACCGGCTCGGCTTCGACCGGTTCCGCGGCGGCCGGCTCGGCATCGAGCGACTCGGCGGCGATGACCTCCGGCTCGGCAGCTGCCGGAGGCTGGCCGCCGGCCGCCGCACCAGCTTGGGCAGCCGCAGCTGGAGGAACAGCCGCCGGCATGCCGGGAGCAGGCTGAGCCCCGGCGGAGATCCTGCGCGGATCGGTCAACCTCACCGAACCGGGTGCCGTGAAATCAGCCCCGCAGACGCTGCAGACCCGGTCGCGCGGACCCACAGACATCAGGCACTGCGAGCAGAACATCTGTCTCCAACCACTTCGTCCGACTACCACCAATAGCGTCCCGACGACCATACTGATAAGCAGCACGTTAACTGCGATCGTAGGATCGCAAGCGCACGACATACCTGGAGGTCATCATGAGCCGTCATGCAGCGGCCCGGGGTACCTCCCAGGCTACCGTCAGTGACTCACAGAAACCGGAATCCAGCCGCTTGTCGTGGTGGTGGAAAGCCCCGCTGAGCGCGCTGCTGGTCGGAATCCTGGCCATCATGGTCAGTACCATCGCCTTCGGCGCGACCCGGCCCAATACCGGCAATCCCCCGGCGCCCGAGGCCTCGGCGTCCAGCACCCCACCCAGCGTGCTGCACAGTCCGCTGGTGGCTCCCCCCGAACTTGCGCCCGCCCCCGACCTCCCCGAACTGGATGCCCAGATCGCGGCGATCGAAGAGAAGTACAACGTGACGATCGGCATCACGATCACCCCGGTCGCCGGCGTCTATCAGCGCCAGCAGGCCACCTGGTACGGCGGCACGCTGCGCAGCGGCGATGCGCTGGCGACCATCGATGTCGCGATGGCCTTGGCGATTCTCGACCAGGAGCGCCAGCCGCAGCAACGTGACTACATGTTCAACAAGGCGCTTGCCGACGACTCCGCAGCCGGCGACGAGGCGCTCTGGGCTTTCCTCGGCACTCCCGAGCAGGCCGCGAGCGCGACCACCCAAGTGCTGCGTGACTACGCCGATCATCGGACGACCGTGCCTTCGTCGGGTGTCGGCGGCGACAGCAGCTCGCCCTATCTGGCAACCCAATGGGCGCTGGACCAGCAGTCGCAATTGATGGCTGCGCTGCGCTGCGACTACAGCAGGGTCAATCCGGTGCTCAGCAAACTCAATGACCCCGCAGACAACCCTTGGGGACTGCAGACGCTGCAGATGAGCTACTCCAAGGGCGCTTGGGGCGTGACGTCGAACGGGGGGATGCTGGTCCGCCAGTTCGGCCTGATACGGCTTGCGGATGGCAATACCGTCGGTATCGCGATGGCGGCATCACAGGCATCGGAGGATCCCGCCGTGGGGCGGGCCGCCATCACAGAGCTCAGCAATCAGGTACGCAGGCTGGCGACCGGATTCGACGACGCGAGGTGTAGCTAACCGGATCCGCAACCGCTTTGTGACTTATGAAACAACACCGTAACCCAGCCGTTGTTTCAATAACTCAGCTGTAACACGGTCACAACGCTGCGGCAATCCTGGCCCCGCACGATTGAGGCCATGACAATCCTTGAGATCAGTGCTGGCGACACTGCCTGGGTCCTGATCAGTGCGACCCTCGTACTGCTGATGACCCCGGCCCTCGCCTTCTTCTACGGCGGCATGGTGCGCAGCAAGAGCGTACTGAACATGATGATGATGTCGATTATCACCTGCGGCATCGTGGGCGTTGCCTGGGTTCTCTACGGCTTCTCCTTCGCTTTCGGTGACTCCATTGGCGGATTCCTCGGCAACCCGGCGGACTTCTTCGGCATGAGCAATGTGACGGGTCTGGAAGTCGGTACGGTTCCGGGATTCGTCTTCGTCGGCTTCCAGTCGGCCTTCGCCATCATCGCGGTGGCGCTGGTATCAGGTGCCGTCGCCGATCGCATGAAGTTCGCTGCCTGGTGTGCCTTCGCGTTGCTGTGGGCCTCCCTGGTCTACTTCCCGGCCGCACATTGGGTCTTCGCCTTCGATGGTGCCGTGTCCGAGAAGGGCGGCTTCATCGCCAACACCATTCAGGCACTCGACTTCGCGGGTGGCACGGCCATCCATATCAATGCCGGCGCAGGTGCTCTGGCACTGGCTCTGGTGCTCGGCAAGCGGATCGGCTTCGGCAAGGTCCCGATGCGTCCTCACAACCTGACCCTCGTGATGCTCGGCGCGGCCCTGCTGTGGATCGGCTGGTTCGGGTTCAATGCCGGATCTGCCCTCGGCGCCAACGAGCTCGCCGGCCTGACCTGGGTCAACACCATGGTCTGCCCCGCCGCCACGATGCTTGCCTGGCTCGTGACTGAGCGCATCCGCGACGGCCACGCCACCTCCCTGGGTGCCGCTTCGGGTATCGTGGCCGGTCTGGTGGCCATCACCCCGGCTTGCGCCGTGGTCACCCCGCTGGGCGCGATCGTGATCGGCATCCTGGCCGGCGTCGGCTGCTCGATGGCTCTGTCGCTGAAGTACCGCTGGGGCTATGACGACTCGCTCGACGTCGTGGGCGTCCACCTGGTCGGCGGCCTCATCGGCACCCTGGCGATCGGCTTCCTGGCCTCGCCCGACCTCACCGGCAGCATCGACAGCGCGGGCCTGTTCTACGGCGGCGGGCTGGCACAGCTCGGACGCCAGGCAGCCGGCGCGGGCATCGTGCTGGGCTACTCCCTCGTGGTGACCTGGCTGATCGCCCAGGCGATCGACAAGACCATCGGCCTGCGGGTCACTCCGGCTCAGGAGACCAGCGGCATCGATCTGGCCGAGCACGCCGAGGTTGGCTACGACCTGTCGAAGGTTCAGTACTCCACCTACAACAAGACCCTGCTGATCGCTGATCCCAACGCGACCCGCGACAACGATGCTACGAAGGTGTCCGCATGAAACTCATCACCGCAATTCTGAGAGAAGACGCTGTTGACGACGTGCAGATCGCACTCGCTCAACAGGGCATCAGCGGGATGACCGTGACCGAGGTCAGCGGCTACGCCCGTCAGCGCGGCCACACAGAGGTCTACCGCGGCGAGGAATTCACCATCGACTTCATCACGAAGATCCGGATGGACATCCTGGCCAAGGACGAGGACGTTGCTCTGATCGTGAAGACCATCTGCGATGCGGCCCGCAGCGGCTCCATCGGAGACGGCAAGATCTGGGTCCAGGTGATCGAGGACGTCGTCCGGATCAGGACCGGAGAGCACGGCGAATCAGCGATCTAAGTCCAAACAACTGATCCCAGTGGGGGTGGCGAGTTTCGACTCGCTGCCCCCACTTTCTGTGTGCCTGGGCTGCGTGCCTCGACGCTGCTGCGTGCCTCGGCGTCGCGTGGCTCAGGCGAGCTGCGACTCAGCCGATCTCGCGCGCGATGACCTTGGCTTCCTCGCGTCCCGAACGGATCGCGCCTTCCAGGTAACCATTGAACTTGCTGGCGTATTCGGCGCCCGCGAAGTGCACCGGGCCGTAGGATTCGGCAAGCTGCTGACCGTTCATGCTCCAGATGCCGGGCGCGAAATGCGGCGTGTGGCAGCCGCGGGTGAAGGGATCGGCCAGCCAGTCGTAGTCGACGTAGGTGTGCTGCTGGCGGGCGATCGGCCCGAAGACCGCGGCCAGCGAATCGACGAACGCCCGCTCGCGGGCTGCGCTGCCGAGTGCCGACATGCTGACCGCCTCGGCCCCACCGAACAGTCCTGTCAGAACCCCTGGCCCATCGGGCTCGGTGACATCGAAGGTCGTCCGGATCGTCCCCTCGTCGGCACTCATCTGGCCGCTCAGCCCGGACTCCCGCCACCATGGCCGCTCATAAATGACGAAGGCCTTGATCGCGGCGCCCGGTGTGGTGCGCTTCACCGCCTCGTAGCGCCACTCGGGAAGCTGCGGCGAATAGTCGAGTTGCAGCGCAAGCCACGGCGGCAGGGTCACCAGCGCGGTGCGCGCCTCGATCTGCTCCCCACCGGCGGTGTGCACGACGACCCCGTCGTCCGAATGCGAAATGCCGGTCACCACGGTGTCCAGCTGAATCCGCTCGCTGACCTGATCGGCCAGGTGATCGATCAGCTGATGCATGCCACCCACCACCCGGCGCAGCTTCAGGCCGCCGCCGACGGTGAAAAGCGCCTCCAGATCGATACCGGTGTTGCTGGTCTGCAGGGCGTCACCAAGCTCGATACCCGAACTCACCGCACCCAGCACACTGCTGAGCGCGGACGCGAAGTCGTGCTGAGCGGCCGGGGTACGCACATTCGTCTTGATCCAGCGCGACAGTGGCTGTGCCAGCCAGGTCTGGTTGGCTGCCGTCCACGTCGGGTCCGAGACCGTTCGTTCCGCGAGTCTGCGGAACCGCACCACGCCTTGCCCCAGATCGGCGGTCTCGAACGGTGAAAGCGTGCGACCATGTCCGGACGACTGCTGGCTGCGCATCACCGAGCCTTGGGAGCGGATCAGCAGTGAGCCCTCCCGCGGGCCGACCAGCTCGAGGCCGGCCTGCCTGACCAGTTCGTGCATCTGCTCGTTGCCGGGGCTGATCCACTGGCCGCCGCTTTCGATCAGCTGACCATCGATCTGCGTCGCCAGGACGCGTCCGCCCACCCGGTCCCGGGCCTCCACCACGAGGACCTGCTTGCCACGCGCGACAAGGTCGTTCGCTGCGGCCAGCCCAGCGAAACCGGCTCCGATCACTACGCAATCCAACACAGCCACCAATCTACCGAGCGGCCAAGTGCCGCCCGACGGTGGGTACCCGGCGCCGGGTGAGCGCCCAAGCCAGCAGCTCGAGCGGCGGGCTCAGGCAGACGCCCGCCTGAGCAACCAGTCTGCGAAGGGGCGAGCGACGTCGGGTCCACCGAGCCCTTCGAGGAAGAGGAACTGGCCCTGAGGATTGACCTCCAACCGGTAGGGTGGCCCGCCGTCGGCGGCCGGCTTGAGGTCTGAGATGCCCATCTCAAGCCCCAGTCTCGTGTTGAGTGCAGCAAGACGTGCAGCGGTGTCGTCGTCGATCCTGGTCGTCCCGACCGTCGGGATCTGATCGGTGCGCCAGTCCATGATGCGCGCTCAGGCCTGCAGCCTCCGGCGCAATGCGTCGCCGAGCTGCCGGGGCCGGAACACCGAGATTGCGGCCAGCAGTAACGCGCTGAGTCCGACGCAGGCCCACGACGGCGTCGTGACCGTAACCCACCCCAGCAGCACGAACAGCCCCGGGACGAGGCCGAACAGCATCACCAGGGCGGCCTTGGCGATGTGCTCGGAGGGCTCCATCCGCACGACGCGGACCACGATCACCAGAGCCAGATTCGCGAAGGTGCAGATGCTCGGGATCGCCCAGGTCGTGGCCCACATCGACCAGCCGGTGACCAGATCCCAGGCGACCGCCGCCAGTGACAGCAGCACCACCAGCCAGAGCACGAGGCTGCCGACGTTGTGGCGCCGGTAGGCGGCGACCAGCACCACCAGCCACAACGCGGCGACCGAGAGCCAGACCGTGCGGATCGGCGCCATCAGATCCGGCACCAGTGCCTGCGCGGCGAACGACGCGATCACCGCCAGCACTGACAGCGGTACGAGGACCGCCCAGAGCTGCCGGCGGTCGAAACGCAGCGGCGCGGCCGGGTATGCCTCCTCAGGCGCCGGCAGCACCGCTGCGCCAAGGTCGAGCGGAACCCGGCACAGAGGGCAGACCCGCCATCGGCCCTCGATGTCGGCGCCGCATGACCGGCAGTGGCTCATCGTTGCCTCCTCCGCGCGCACGTCTCCAACCGGGAGGGATCGCCTTCCGCCTCGGCGAGTTCCTGGGCCGTCACCCGCGAGGCATTCACCCGCACGGCGACGCCCCGATCGGTGAGGTGGCGGACGAAGGCCGCGTGGTAGTCGGTCTCGACAAAGGGACTGGTGAACGAGACGGTCAGCACGTCGCCGTGACTGATCGCGGACAGCTGTGGACGGGCTGCCGACACATGGAGGAACATCCGGCGGACATGCGGGTCGGCCGGTGCCGGCAGGGCGACCCGGCCGAGGTTCGAGATCGCCACCGTGATGCCCCTGTTGTTCAGGTGGTTAACCGCGCCCAGCACCGCGTCCTTCAACGGTCGCGGGATGAACCGCAGCAGCGGATGGCGCTCGAAGCGGACCAGACGCCGGATCTTGCGCTGGAGACCGTCTTGGGTGAGCTGGCTCTGGAACTGCTCGTCCAGGCTCCGGCAGACCGCGCCGAGGGAGTCGGCGCCGGAATCCGCGCGGTACTGGTGCATCAGGCGAATGGTGGCGAAGAAGTTGCGCCCCGACGCCGATGGGAAGAACTGGCGCAAGTTCACCGGGACCGACACCGCCATGGTACGAGCCTCTCGACGCAGGACCCTGGTCGCGCGCAGGGATTCGAAGAACAGCGCGATCAGGTAGATGGTCAGCGAGACACCCTGGGCCCGTGCCAGGTCCAGCATGGACCGGACCGGCACCGATACCTCGACCACCCGCGTCCGCCGGTCAGGGGTGAGCCTCCCGCGGACCCGTACCACCCGCCGGGACCGCGTGTGAGGATGCGAGGCCTTCTCGTGGCTGGCCACCGGCCCGCCCGCGTTGTCCGCGACCAGTGAGGAGGTCGACCCGACCGGCGTCGTCGCCTCCTCGATGAAGGCGCCTGCGCCCCGCCGGGAGCCGAACCATTGCGAGAACGCGTCGACGGTGAACTCCTGTTTCACGCCGGATCGGCCGGTCAGCGCGGCGGCCGCGAACTCCTCGGGATGGCGCAGCCCGAGGTACTCGGTGAGCAGGTCCTGGAAGAACCAGAGCGCCCCGGTGCCGTCGGTGAGCGCATGGAAGACCTCCAGGGAGATCCTGTGTCCGCGGTGCAGCACTCGGAACAGCAGGTCACGACTGTCGAAACGGTAGAGGTGGGTCACCGATGGGGCGACGTCCTCGGCGACCACCGGATGCCGGTCGGACTCCTGCAGGTAGTACCAGAAGATGCCTTGGCGCAGCACCGCCCGGAACAGCGGGTACTGCGCATAGACCCGGTCGAGGGCCTCCTGCAGGACCGCCGGATCGACCATTTCGTCCAGCTCGGCGGCCAACCGGAAGACCTTCGTGTCGATATCACTGCGCGTGGCGAGGAAGATGTTCGCGGCGTTGTCGAGCCGCACCCAGGTCGACGGAGGCGTACGCGGCCACCAGGCGGACGAATGGCGCAGCCCTGGGGAGGTACGGGGCGGATCGGGAGTCACGGCGTGTCCAGGGTGCGGCTGTCGGTCATGTCACCGTCGAGGAACCCGTTGATGAGTTCGTAAGCCTTCGTCAGTACCCGCGAGAATCTCGGCAGCACGATGAAGCCGTGCAAGGCACCATCGATCCGTTCGATTCGTGCCGGGCTGCCCGCCGCGCGAAGTGCCCGGCCGTAGGCCTCGCCCTCGTCGCGGAGCAGGTCCAGTTCGGCGGTGATCACCAGCGTGCGCGGCTGCCCGGACAGGTCGTCGGCGGCCAGCGGTGAGACCGAAGGAATCTTCCGGAGGGCGGCATCCGGCTGGTACATGACCAGGTAGTCACGGACCTCCTGGGCTGTGAGGCGCAGCCCGGTGCCGTACTCCCCCACCGACGGATACGGCGAGGTGGCAGGGTCGTGGTCCCACTGAGTGACCGGGTAGAGCAGGATCTGCGCGCCCGGTAGGGTTGCGTCTCGCTGGCGCAGCAGGAGCGAGACCACGGCGGCGAGGTTGGCGCCGGCGGAGTCACCCACCAAGGTGATGTCCTCGGGCCGGCGGGCCCCGATCCGCCGCGGGTGCGCCAGCAGACTCTCAGTCACGCAAAGACAGTCGTCCAGCCCGGCCGGGAACGGGTGCTCGGGGGCAAGTCGATAGTCGACCGCGCAGACGACCTGTCCGGTCAGGTCGGCCATGGTACGGCAGGTCGACATGTACGTGTCGATATCACCGGTGACCCAACCGCCGCCATGGAAGAACACCAGGGCTCCCGGACGGACAGTCGATTTCGGCAGGAATACCCGGACCGGGATCTCATGGCCGTCCTTGCCGAGCACTGCCTGGTCAAGGATGCGGTAGGGACCACGAAAGATGATCCTGGCTAGGGCCCGCTGAACGCGACGCACCTTCTCGTAGTCCGCCCGGATGTTGATTCGCGGTGCAGCGAACAGGCTCAGGATTGCCCTGGCCAATCGGCTCACAGGCGGCTGCCCGCTCGTGTCCCGGCTGGTCATAGGGCAAGCGTAGACGCTGCCCCACAGGTGTGCCGACGTCTCGACGGGGCGCCCAAGCACCGCGGGGGGCAGCCGTTCGTCACGGACTGATCCGCGCACCAGTCCCGCCGTTCTTGGTCATCGCGTCTGTCGGGATAACGCGGGTGCCCGCCCGAACTTCTTCGCCCGCGGCCTTGGACCGGCATGCCAGCGTGCCTCATCTTCTTCACTTGCGGTATTGGATCGATCCAAGCCGGCCAATTTGAGAGTTTTCGGCCCAACTGAAGAAGATTAGGCACGGCTGCTTGGCAGGAGACCTAGAGGCAGCCCCTCGGCCTGGCCCAGCCGCTTCCGGCACGATCCGGATCTGTCCCGTTCGCCCCGAAAGCGTGTTTCCTTGCACTGTGGGCGCAACAAGCAGACGTCGAGGGAGACCATGATGGAGTACACACGACTTGGGACCTCCGGGTTGAGGATCAGCCGAATCGCTTTGGGCTGCATGAGCTTCAGTGCCGTCGGCCGTCAAGGGGCCTGGGCATTGGATGCGGAGGCCGCCGAGCCGATCTTTCGACAGGCCGTCGAACTGGGCATCACCTTCTGGGACACTGCCAACATCTACGGGGCTGGTTCCAGCGAGGAGATCACCGGAGCCGCCATCACGAAGTTCACCAAGCGTGAGGACGTGGTGATCGCCACCAAGCTGTTCGGCCCCATGGGCTCCGGCCCGGGCGGCCGCGGTCTGTCACGACGGGCGGTCCTCGAACAGGTCGACGCCTCGCTGAAGCGGCTCGGCACCGACTACATCGATTTGTACCAGATCCACCGCTTCGATCCGAACACCCCGGTCGAAGAGACAATGGAGGCACTCCACAACGTGGTGAAGGCCGGCAAGGCGCGTTACATCGGCGCCTCCTCCATGTGGGCCTGGCAGTTCTCCAAGATGCAGTACACCGCCGAACTGCACAACTGGACCAAGTTCGTCTCTATGCAGGATCAGTACAGCCTCGTTGCACGCGAGGAGGAACGCGAGATGTACCCCCTGCTCGCAGACCAGGGCGTCGGCGCGATCCCGTGGTCTCCTCTGGCCGCGGGTCTGGTGACCCGACCTTGGGGCGAGAGCTCCACCACCCGCAGCAGGTCCAACCCCCGCGCCGACCCCTCGGGTAGGCCGCTGTGGCTGGAGACCGACAAGGGCACCGTCGATGCCGTGCAGGCCATAGCGGAAGCTCGAGATGTCTCGATGGCACAGATTGCCCTGGCCTGGGTGCTGCACAATCCGGTTGTCTCCGCACCCATTGTCGGGGCAACCAAGCCGCATCATCTCGCTGACGCTGCCGCCGCCCTCGCGGTGCACCTCACCGGCGAGGAAGTCGCTGCGCTCGAGGAGCACTACACACCCCGCTTGCCGACCTACTACGGCACCAAGTCCGGCTTCTGAGCTCGGGAGTTGCGGCGTGACCTCCACAGGCAGGGGACTCAGTCCGGCGCGATGTTGTGACGACGGATCCTGACAGAAGGATCGTCGAGTGCGGCGTCACCATGCTCTTGACGACATCGATGAGCCTCGGAACGCAGCATTCCGAAGCTCGCGAGGGTTCTTGAGGTTTGCGCGAGAACGAGACTCCGAGCCAAGAACCGAGAAACGATAGATGACTAGGTGAAATACTGGAGCCACCTGCGAGAATCGAACTCGCGACCTACGCTTTACGAGAGCGTCGCTCTACCGACTGAGCTAAGGTGGCGCACCGGCCCCTGGCCGGACCGACCACGCAAACTATACCGATACCGCGCGTCCGGACGAAACCGTGCCCGAACAGCCGACTCAGCCATCGGTGCAGCGTGTGCCTTCCGCCGGCACTGTGCCGTTGACCAGGTAGTCCACCACGATCCAGTCCAGGCAGGCGCTGCCCGAATCGTAGGCGCCGTGACCTGCGGCTTCACGCGTGACCAGGGTCGCCGACTGCAACTCGGACGCCATCAGTTCGGCGTTTTCGTAGGGGGTTGCCGAGTCGCCGGTGTTCTGGACGATGAGGATCGGCGGGGCATCTTTGCCGGTGAAATCTATCGACTCCGCGGGCTCGGCCGTCCACAAGGGACAGGTCAGGTCGGGACCGAACAGCTTCCCGAAGATCGGTGCAAGTTCGCTGTTTCGTCCGGTCCAGTCGTCGAATGCGGCCTGGACGCCGTCATCGCCCTCGTCCGCGCAGCTGATGGCCGGGAACGAGTAAGCCAGCGAGCCATAGGTCCCATCGGAATTGCGGTCGTTCATCGAATCTGCGACCTGCTGCAAGTACGCCCCGTCACCGCTGGTCATGGTGTACTGCAGGAGTGAACTGAGTTCCTGATAGACGTCCGAGCCGAAGTAGAAGTACAGCAGCAGCCCGGAAACCGCCTGCGACTCGGTCAGCATCCGGCTTCCGTCGCCGGGCAGCGGAGCAGCGTCCAGACCGTTGATGAACGCCACGATCGTGTCCACGACCTCCTGCTCGCTGCTCCCCAGTCCGCAGTCGTTCGAGGCGCACCAGGACGCGAAGGCTCGCAGGCTCCGATCGAATCCCTCGGCCTGGATGACATCGCTGTCGGGTTGCAGGTTCACCGCAGAATCGAGCACCATCTTGTCGATCCTCGTCGGGTACAACTCGGCGTAGACGGCGCCGAGGAAGGTGCCGTAACTGGTGCCGAAGAAGCTCAGCTTCTCGGCTCCGATCAGCTGGCGGGCGAGGTCGTAGTCGTAGATGGCCTCGATGGTCGAAATATGGTCGAGCAGCGCACCGGAAGCCTGACGGCATTCCTCGTTGAAGGCCTGCTGCGCGGCGATCAGTGCGTCGCGCTCCGACTGGTCGTCCGGCGTGAAGTCGGTATTGAGGTAGGCGTCGGTCTGAGCACCCGTGCCGCAGACCACCGGCGTCGATTCCCCCGATCCGCGGGAATCCAGGCCGATGATGTCGAAGCCTTCCAACCCGGAGGTCGGGAAGCCGACGACATAGTCCTGGGCTGATCCCCCGGGACCACCGGGGTTGACGAACAGCGGCCCCATATAGGGCCCGGTACTGGCCGGGCGCATCTTCATCGCGATGGTGATCGCCTGGGCGCCGGGATCCTGCCAGTCGAGCGGCGTCAGGAAGGTCGCACAACGGTAGCCGCCGTCGCAGTCGGTCCAGCGCAACCGCTGGCTGGTGTATGAGGCGAGATCGTCACCGGGGGCATCGGCGAAGCCGGGCGGTTTCACATCGGTGACCGCGCCGGCGACCATCCGATCAGGCGAGGGCTCGGCCGGAAAAGTCTGCTCGGGTGTCGGCAGCTGAATCGCGGATGCCGGCGGGCTGTCGGGCTGCGAGAAGCAACCGCTCAGACCGACAGCGCAGGCCAGCGCGACGACTGCTACCCGAGGCCAACGCATACCCAAATACTAGGGTGGCTCAGTTGGCCTGCTTGGCCTTCTGACGGCGGTGACGCAGATGGGCATCGATGCTGAAGCCGCCGCCGCCCATCAGCAACGGCACGAGGCTGAGCACCCCCAGCAACACGTCGCGGTCGCCGTAGAAGCCGAAATGCCCCTCCAGGAACGGGCTGAACGGCCCGAAGCGGAAGAAGGCCATGAAGCCGACCGCACCCGCCAACAGGACTGCGGCGAAAATCCGGGTGCCGAGCCCGACGACCAGGAACACTGCCACAACGATCAGCAGGATGCTGACGCCCCAGGCTGCCGAGCCGGCCAGCGTCGCGTCCAAGCCGACGTAGCTGAGCGCGTCGATGGTGGCCTGCCGGTCGACCAGTGACTGCCAGCCGATGATCGCGGCAAAGGCGGCAAGAGCCAGCCGCACCAAGAACAAGGTCAGCGCACCGGCGAACTGATCGGTGCTGGGCTTGGTGACCGTGATGATCTCGGGCTCGGGCGCTTGGACGGCATGCACCGTACCGAGTTTCTCGTCGCGAGACGCGCGCTGCTGAGCGCGGGCAGCGGCCGCCGCATCGTCGATCTCCTCGCGTTCGAGGCGCACCGCTAGGGCGGCTGCCTCGGCTTTCGCTTTGGCTTCTTCGCGCGCGACTGCCAGATCGGCCTTCGACTTCTCGGCCGCGGCCTTGGCGGCGGCGGCGCGGGTGGCGGCCTCCTGAGCGGCGGCTTGCGCTGCTTCGGCCTCCCGCGCGGCGGCGCGAGCCTCGTAGTCGGCCTGTTCGGCCTGCAGCAGCCGCGGATCGCGGGGAACAGCCGGACTGGCGCCGGCCAACGACGAGGCGCGCACGATCCGGGACGGGTTCGTGGCCGACGACTCGTTGCCGATGGCGCGTGCGGCCTGCTCGGTCACATCCTCGATGGCGGTACTCACAAGCTGTCCTCGCTGTCGTGTCTGAGCCCAATAAGTCAGTTCCCATCTTGGGCCCGCGCGCCAAGAAGCAGCGGCTGACACGCCGAAAGCACCCGCTCCAATTGGAGCGGTAAGTATTGCTCAGCCGGGATCGGCCAGGTTGAGCATCAACGCTTCCATCGCCAGCAGCGGCGCGACGGAGTGCTCGAGCGCGTCACGAGCGGCCAGGATGGCGTCCACCCTGCGCAGGGTCTGCTCGGCGGTCGCAGAGCGCGCGGCCTGCGCGATCTCGGCATGCATCTCGGTGTTGATCAATCCGAGGCCCTCGGCCGATGGTTGGGACGATGCGGGATCGACTGCCTGTAGTTGCACGGTCAGCACATCGCGGTACCAGGTGGTCAGCTCGGTCAGCACCCGGTCGAGCGCATCTCGCTGCAGACGCTTGGCGCGCGCCTTCTGCTGATCCTCGAGTTCCTTCAATGCGGCGGTGGCCTGCTTGGGACGCGCACCCTTCGTTCCGTAGCCCAGTGCCTCTTTCAACTCGGCGAGTTCGCGGGCATCGATCTCGCCGGTGCTGCGCTCGGCCTGCGCCGTCGCCAACTCGACGATCGTGGCGGCGGCCCGCAGGCAAGCTCCGACGCTGTTCAGTGAGCCGGGTATCGCCATGATCTGCTGACGGGCGGTCCGGGCGTCCTCGCTGCGGGCCAATGCACGGGCACGCCCGATGTGGCCCTGAGCTGCCCGCGCCGCATACGCGGCCAGTTCGGGATCGATGCCATCGCGTTCGACCAGCAGCTGCGCGACCTCGGTGTCCAATGGTGTGCGCAGATTGACCTGCCGGGTCCTCGATCGCACCGTCACGATGACGTCCTCGGCGGTCGGCGCGCACAGCAGCCAGACGGTACGCGGCGGCGGCTCCTCCAGGGCCTTCAGCAGCGCATCGGCACCCTGATCAGTGATCCGATCAGCGTCCTCCACCACGATCACCTGGAAGCGTCCCACCGTGGGAGACATCGCGGCCTTCATGGCGAGCTCGCGCACCTCGGCAACCGAGATCGACAACTGTTCGGTGCGTACCAGCGTGACATCGGGATGGGCGCCGGATTCGGCGCTGCGGCAGACCGTGCACCGCCCGCAGCCGCCCTGATCGCACAGCAGCGCGGCGGCGAACGCCCGGGCCGCATTGCTTCGTCCGGACCCGGGTGGCCCGGTGATCAGCCAGGCGTGCGTCATGGCGTGGGGCGAACCGTCGCCGCCGGGTTGGCGGGCCGCCTTGGCCGCCGCGCTCAAGGTGGCGACCGCGCGCTGCTGACCGACCAGCTCGGCCCAGACGTCTCCGGCCGGTTCAGCCATGGCGTTGACTGGGTTCGTGCAGTTCCGGGATGGCGAGTTCGCGGCCCAGCAGCGTGCCGACCGCAGTCCGGATCTTGGCTGCGGTGGTGCGCACGCTCACCAAAGCCGGCAGCACCAGATAACGGTCGGGATCGTCCGCGGCCTGCACGAGGAAGGCGTCCCGCACCCGGGCATGGAAATCGGCGCCGGCCAGTTCCAGCCGGTCGAGATTGCGGGCCCTGGCGACCGCCCTGGCCGGTTCGATGTCGAGTATCACCGTCAGATCGGGCCGCAATCCCCCGGTGGCCCAGCCGGCGATCGCCTTGAGGTCATCGACATTGAGGCGTCGGCCTGCCCCCTGGTAGGCCAGCATTGAGCCGACGTAGCGGTCGCTGACCACGGTCTGCCCGGCGGCCAGGGCGGGAAGCACCACCCGGGACACATGTTGTGCCTTGTCAGCTGCATACAGCAGGGCTTCGCAGCGGTCGTCCAGATCGGATTCGGGGTCAAGCAGCAGATCACGCAGGGTGTTTCCGACCGGGGTGCCGCCCGGCTCGTGGGTGATGACGTGGTCGACGCCGGACAGCTCCAGGGCTGCCGCCAGTGCCCGCACCTGAGTGGACTTGCCGACCCGGTCGCCGCCTTCGATGACGACGAAGAGACCGCGATCACTCATCGGTCACCTGTGCGGGGGTCGGTTCCGCGGTGGGCAGCGCCGGCGGTTCGTCCTGGTCCGGCGAGGTGGTCTCGGGCCATTCCGCCAGCAGCTTGGCACGCGTCTTCGGCCAGGCTTCGAGGAACTCGCGGCGCGGGGTGCGCACCTGGTCCAGCCACCGCTGGTAGTCGCGTCCGGCCTGGTAGGCCTCGGCCGGGCTCATCGCTGAAACGGTGGCCTCGTCGGCGGCCAGGTCGCGATTCGCGGTCGTGCCGAGAGCGGCCAGCAGCTTGCTGACCCGACGGACGCGGCCCTTCACCTTGCCGAGCACCGGTTCGCCGGCCTCCAGGGTGCGCACCAGGTCTTGGGCGCGCTCCAGCGCGGCAGACCATTCTTGGTCGCCGCTGTCGTCGCTCAGGGCGTCGACCGACGCGAGCATGCCGGTGAGCTGCTGGCGGACACACGATCGCAACAGTGCTCGGGCGCTGCCGGGCTCGGTCGTCTCCGCAGGCCAGCCGTCGTCCTCGACCGGACGCAGCCTGGGTGCCCGCGCGGCCGAGGCCAGCAGGTCGAGGGCATCGAAGTAGGCCTCGCCGAGTTCGGCCGGGTTGGTGCGCGCCGGACGCGCGATGACCTTGTCGATCTGCCAGATGAACTCACTGGCCCAGGCAGGGTCGATCAGGCAGTCCAGCCCACGCACGGTGTCAGCGGCCCTGGTCAGTTCGTCGGCCAGCAGCCCGGTATCGGGCTGATCCTGTTTGCGGACCCGCAGGTCTGCGCGCAACACCGCATGCAACCGGTCGGTGAACAGCCAGGCCAGGTAGTCCTCGGCGCTGATCTTGGAGGGCTGGGGCGGACTCGGCGGGGAGCTGACCGGATGGGTGATCGCGGTCAGCCGTTCGATCGGTTCGATGAATTCGGCCACCTTGGCGCCGCCGGCCTCGCCGA
This sequence comes from Propionibacterium sp., assembly GCA_012517405.1. Lineage (GTDB taxonomy): Bacteria > Actinomycetota > Actinomycetes > Propionibacteriales > Propionibacteriaceae > Brooklawnia > Brooklawnia propionicigenes. The sequence goes on along the minus strand of JAAYVB010000043.1, from coordinate 70,188 downwards.
GCCGTTCGATCACCACGCTGCGCTGCAGCGCGGTGATCTTGTCGCCGGGCTTGAAGGTGACATCGCGTTGCCGGGCCACCGCCAGCCCGCCACGCCGGACGGTCACCCGGTCGTCACGAACCTCGCCGAGTTCGACGCCTTCGGCGTCCAACAGCACATAGCAGGCCCGCTCCACCACGACGCTGGCCACCGGCCCGAGCGCGGCTCGCCTGCGAAAACCCGACAACAGGACGCCCAAGTCCTCGGGCAGATCATCGCCGGCATCCAGCGGCTCGATATATTGCTCCGGCAACCAGGGCTGCCAGTCGGTTGCCCTGAGCAGCCACTCACCGCGTTGGTCGACGACCCGGTGGGCCAACAGCACCCCGGCGAGACTGAGCCGCTCGTCGGTGGTATCGAACAAAGTGATGGTGCTGACCGGCCGGTCGGGCCGGCACCGCAGCAGCACCCGATCGATCCCGGACGCCTGATCGGTCAGGATCGGCGCATCCACCTGGTACGGCATCTCGAAGAGATAGCTGCGGTGACGCTTGGCCATGTCGGTAGTCCTGCCGTCGGAGTTGCGTGTGTTTCTTCGATTATGCCGAGGATGCTCCCGATGCGGGCTTCGGGGTCTTCTTCGATGTCGATGCGCTGCCGGATGCCTTCGTGGCCTTGCTCGGCGACGACTTGGCGGAGGTCCGCCGGGTCTTCTTCGCAGGTGCCGGACCCTTGGCACGTTTCGCTGCGATCAGGTCGGCGGCCATCTCCAGGCTGACCTCGTTGATCGGCTGGCTCTTCGGCACGGTCACGTTGTACTCACCGTCGGTGATGTAGGGGCCGAAGCGGCCATCCTTGATCACCAGCGGCTTGCCGGTCGCCGGATCGTCCCCCAGTTCGGCCAACGGGGCGGCGGCTGCCCGGCGTCCGCGGGTACGGGGAGCCGCCAGCAACTCTTTGGCCTGCTCCAAGGTGACAGTGAACAGCGATTCCTCGCTGGGCAGGGTGCGAGAATCATTGCCGCGTTTGATGTAAGGACCGTAGCGTCCGTTCTGAGCGGTGATTTCCACACCCTCGTCATCGGTACCGACCAAGCGGGGCAGGCTGAGCAACTTCAGCGCATCGTCCAAGGTGACGGTATCGAGCTGCATGGACGAGAACAGCGATGCGGTGCGCGGCTTGGGCCGCTTCGACTTCGGCAGCGACTCATCGTCCTCGAGCACCTCGGTCACGTAGGGGCCGTAGCGTCCGGTGCGGGCAACGATCGGATGGCCGGTGGCCGGATCGGTGCCGAGTTCGCGCTCCTCACCGGCCGGGGTGGCCAGCAACTGCTTGGCGACCTCCAGGGTCAGCTCATCGGGGGCCATGTCCTCGGGGACGTTGGCACGATTCGCCTCCGCATCCTCGACATAGGTGCCGTAGCGTCCGACCCGGACATTGATGCCGGCTTCGGGGTCACCGATCCGGAAGGTCGACACGGCTCGGGCATCGATGTCGCCGAGGTCGGTGGCCATGTCGTGCAGGCCTTCGCGCTCGTGACCGGGGGCACCGTAGAAGAAGTCGTTGAGCACCTGCAGCCGTTGGGCGTCGCCGCCCGCGATTTCGTCCAGTTTGTCTTCCAGGGCGGCGGTGAACTGGTAGTCGACCAGCCGCGGGAAGTGCTCGACGAGCAAGCGGGTGACCGCGAACGCCAACCAGGTCGGCACCAGCGCGGTGCCCTTCTTGTAGACGTAGTCGCGGGCGGTGATGGTGCGGATGATCGATGCATAGGTCGACGGGCGCCCGATTTCGAGCTCTTCGAGCTTGGCGATCAGCGTCGGCTCGGTGTAGCGGGCCGGGGGCTTAGTCTGATGGCTCTCGGTCGCGATCTCGGACAAGTCGAGATGCTGGTCGGGGGCCAGCTGGGGCAGCTTGGCCTGTTCACCCTGCTCGTCGTCGGCGACGTCGGCATAGGCCTTGAGGAAACCCGGGAAGGTAATCGTGCGTCCCGAGGCCGAGAAGACGGCGCGATGGATGTCGACGGTGGCCATTTCGGCGCCGGCCCGCAGCCGCTGCGCCAGTTCGGCAGCGATCTTCACCGACACCGCCTGACCGCGCGCGTCTGTCATCTGGGAGGCGACGGTGCGCTGCCAGATCAGTTCGTAGAGCCGGGCCTGGTCACCGACCAGCTTGGCCTGCGCGGGGGTGCGGAAGGAGTCGCCGGCGGGCCGGATGGCCTCGTGGGCTTCCTGCGCGTTCTTCACCTTGGACGCGTAGACCCGCGGCGAGGCCGGCACGTAATCGTCGCCGTACAGTGCTCGGGCCTGCTTGCGGGCGGCCGTGATGGCCTGCTCCGACAGCGAGACCGAATCGGTACGCATATAAGTGATGTAGCCCGATTCGTAGAGCTCTTGGGCGACCCGCATGGTGCGGTCGGTCGTGAAGCCGAGCTTGCGTCCGGCCTCCTGCTGCAGCGTCGTGGTGCGGAAAGGCGCGGCGGGACGGCGGGTGAACGGCTTGGCCTCCACCGAGTCCACCGCGAAGCTGGCCTGCTTCAACGCCTCGGCGAGGTCGCCGGCGCACTTCTCGTCCACCACGAAGGCATCGGAGATGAGCTTGCCGTCGGAATCGAAGTCGGCGCCGCGAGCGACCTTCCAGTCGTTCAGGCCGGTGAGCCGGGCATCGAACTTGCGAGGCGTCGCGGCGGCGCCGGCATCCAAGGTGGCGAGCAGATCCCAGTAGGACGCCGAGGTAAATGCCATCCGCTCGCGTTCGCGGTCGACGACCAGCCGGGTCGCGACCGACTGCACGCGTCCGGCCGACAGCTTCGGCATGACCTTCTTCCACAGCACCGGGGAGACCTCGTAGCCGTAGAGCCGGTCCAGGATGCGTCGGGTCTCCTGGGCGTCCACCAGGTCGATATCGAGCTCGCGGGGGTTGGCGACGGCCGCAGCGATGGCTTCGGGGGTGATCTCGTGGAAGACCATCCGCTTGACCGGCACCTTGGGCTTCAGTTCCGCGAGCAGATGCCAGGCGATGGCCTCCCCTTCGCGGTCCTCATCAGTTGCCAGATAGAGCTCGTCGACGTCCTTGAGCAGCTCTTTGAGTTTGCGGATGACAGGCTTCTTGTCGGCGCTGACAACGTATAGCGGCGCGAAATCGTCCTCGACGTCGACGCCGAGCCGGGCCCAGGGCAGACCCTTGTACTTCGCGGGCACCTCGGAGGCGTTGGTGGGCAGGTCGCGGATGTGGCCGCGGCTGGACTCCACGACGTAGCCCGATCCCAGGAAGCGTGTGAGCATGGTCGCCTTGGTGGGCGACTCGACGATCACCAGTCGGCGGGGTGCATTGGCCACGTTGCGGTCCTTCAGGGTCAGTTGTTGTCAGGCTGTGACAGTCGGGAAGCTACCACGCGACGACAGGGGATTCGAAATATCCCTCGGCGAGCGCCTGGCGGATGGTGGGCAGCAGGATTGTGCGTTGCGCATGCGGATCGGCGTCCAACAGCCCCGCGACCGCGTCGATGATAACCCCCAGGGGCAGGCTGCCATCACAGGCTCCGAGTACCCCGCCCAGTGCAGTGTCGACCCGCAACGCGCGCTTCAGGCCGGTGTGCTGGCGCAGCACCACGTACTGCGGATCCTCGGCCCCGGGGGTTCCCAGAGTCTCCTGGACGATGTCTTCGCGCAGCTTCAGGCTGCTGGCCAGCAGCTGCTCATCGCTGGCCCGGGCCGCCGTGATATCGCGTTGACGAGCGGCGATGGCGGGGCCGACTGGCTGATGCACCGCGTGTGGCCACGATTCGATGGTGATATCGGGTGTCTGACGGCCCGCATTGGTGATGGTGATCCAGCCCATCCCGATGGCCCGGATGCCCAGTTCGGTGAAGTAGTCGAGCCATTCCCGGTAGCGGGCCGACCAGCTGGGGTCACCCGCCAGGCCGGCGTCGGTGAGCCACAGTTCTATATAGGCGTACGGATCGAGCCGCTCGCGTTCGATCACCCACATGTCGGCTCCCGCCGGCGCCCAGCCGCTGAGGCGATCCTCCCAAGGCTGATCGCCGGTGATCGCCCAGTTGGCGAGCACCTGGCAGATTCCGCCCTCGTTCAGGTGATCGATCGACCCGGTGACGACCTTGCGAATGAGGCCGTCCGCACTGAAATCTGTCTCTCGATAGGCCAGCCGCTCACCGCTCGGAGGGCTCATCACATAGGGCGGGTTCGTGACGATCAGATCGAACCTGTCGTCGGCGACCGGGTCATAGAGGCTGCCGTCGCGCAGGTCGACGTCGACCTCGTTGAGCTCCGCGGTGATCTTGGCGAGCTTAAGCACCCGCGGGTTCACGTCGGTAGCCGTGATCCGGTCGGCGTGGGCCGACAGGTGCAGACTCTGGACGCCGCAGCCGGTGCCCAGATCGAGTGCACTGCCGACCTGACTGTCGATGGTCAGCTGCGCCAAGGTGGTGGACGCGGAACTGACGCCGAGCACATAGTCGGGTTTGATCGGTTGGGTCCGGTAGTCGAGACCGGGTGTCGGATCGGACACCACCCAGCCGTCCCACTGACCTTCGGAGGTTTCGAAGCCGTAGGGACGCACGTCGACAGGGGCCTGGATGCGGCCATCCGGGCCTACCTCCAGCAGACCTTCGTCCATCAGTGCCTCCAGCGGTAGCGCCGCTTCGGCGGCCGAGCTCGAGACCGGCAGGTTGAGCGGAAAGAGCTTGATCAAGGTCGCGAGCGGGGTCTGGTCATCGCCGAGGGCCTCGCGGGCGGGCACCGTGCAATTGCGGTCCAGCCCGGCCTGCCCGGCCTCGCCGATGCGGGCGAGCACCGTGTCCACGGTGTAATCGGCCGACATCAAGGCGTCGCGCAGTGCATCGATCATGTTCACCCTTCCACTGTTACATGCCGGTCCCAGCGCGGGTCGGCGGCGGGTTCGGCCGAGCGGACGTGGCAAGGTTGATTCCGTGGCGATTCCCGGCTGGCTGGCGCACGATCCGCGAGTGGTCTGCGTGCGCCATCGCGATGCCCTCGACGGGCAGTGCGCCGAGTGGCCAACCTGGTTGCCCGGCGCCGTTCGGGACGCAGTGACCGGTGCGGGTATCGAACGGCCGTGGCTGCATCAGGTGATGGCCGCCGACGCGGCCTGGGCTGGTCAGCACGTGGCGGTGAGCACGGCGACGGCGTCGGGCAAGTCGCTGGGCTATCTGCTGCCGATCATGGCCGCGACCGCAGTCCGTGCGCAGGTCGCGAGCCTGGGCGTCACCACCGGCGATCTGAGATCGAGACTGGGCGTGGCGCGCCACACGGCGCTCTATCTGGCCCCCACCAAGGCCTTGGCTCACGATCAGTGGGCGGCGGCTCGCAAGCTCGGACCGTCGGGCTGGCAGGTCTCCTGCCTGGATGGCGATTCGTCGTCCATGGAGCGACGATTCGCGCGCGACTACGCGAGTTTCGTGCTGAGCAATCCCGACATGCTGCACCGATCGGTGCTGCCCAATCACTCGCAGTGGTCCGGGTTCTTAGGGTCGCTGCGTTATGTGGTGGTCGACGAGGCACACCGCTATCGCGGAGTCTTCGGGTCGCAGGTCTCGGGGGTGCTGCGTCGCCTGCGGCGGCTGTGTCATGCCTATGGCGCCGATCCGGTCTTCGTCCTGACTTCGGCGACGGCCAGTGACGCCGGACGCTCGGGAGCGCTGCTGATCGGCGAGAACGATCCGCTGCTGGAGGTCTGCCAGGATGCTTCGCCGCATGCGGCACGCGATGTCGTCTTGTGGCGTCCGGCTACCGACGCGCCGGGTGAGGCGTCCGATCTGCTGGCGAGGCTGGTGGACGACGGCCAGCAGGTGATCACCTTCGTCGCCAGCCGCACCCAGGCGGAGCTGATCGCCTTGCGTGCCACCGATCGCATCGGGTCGGGGCGCCGGGTGGCCAGCTATCGCTCGGGCTATCTGGCGGGTGATCGCCGGGAGCTGGAATCCCGGCTGCGGTCGGGACAGCTTGCCGGGGTGGCTGCGACCAATGCCTTGGAGTTGGGCATCGACATCACCGGGTTGGATGCGGTGGTGATGGCCGGGTTCCCGGGCACCCTGGGATCGTTCTGGCAGCAGTCGGGACGCGCGGGGCGCGGCGACCGGGATGCCCTGGTGGTGATGATCGCCCGCGATGATCCTCTGGACGGCCATCTGCTCGACCATCCGGAATTCATCTTCGACCGTCCGGTGGAGCAGACGGTGCTGCATCCGCAGAACCCCTACGTGCTGGGGCCGCAGTTGGCGGCGGCCGCGCAGGAGGCGCCGCTGAAACCCGCGGACGAACGGTGGTTCGGCCCGACGATGACGTCAGTGGCCGGCACGTTGAGTGAGCGGGGGGTGCTGCGCGCGCGGCCGAGTGGCTGGTTCTGGACCAAGGACTATCGGGCCGTCGACGAGATCGATCTGCGGGGTTCGCATGATCACCCGGTCGAGATCGTCGAGGCCGACACCGGACGCGTGCTGGGCAGCGTCGACCACGGCGCCGCCGACCGAACGGTTCACGAGGGCGCCGTCTACCTGCATCAGGGCGAACAGTGGCTGGTAGTTCAATATCTTCCGGACGAGTCGGTGGCCCTGGTGCGTTCGGTTGAGCTGCCGTATTACACGCAGCCGCTGGGCACCAGCGAGGTGCGGGTGGTGCATACCCAGGCGCAACGGCGATGCGGGAACGGAGTGATCTGCCGCGGCGAGGTCGAGCTGTCGAGCCAGGTGACCGGCTATCTGCGGCGCGATTCGCTCACCTCGGATGTGTGGGACGAGACACCGCTGGAGTTGCCCAGGCGGCAGATGACCACCCAGTCGATGTGGTGGCTGATACCGGACGAGGTCGTCGCGCGATTGTCGTTCTCGGTGGCGCGGCTGGGGGCTGCGGTGCATGCGGCCGAGCACACCGCGATCGGTCTGCTGCCGGCGTTCGCACCCTGTGACCGCTGGGATATCGGCGGGCTGTCGACGGCGCTGCATCCCGACACGCAGCTGTGCACGATCTTCGTGCACGACGGCATGCCCGGTGGTTCGGGATATGCCGAGCGCGGCTTCGACGTGGCCGAGGCCTGGTGGCGGGCCGCTTTGGAGCGGCTGACCAGCTGCGACTGTGAGACCGGCTGCCCGTCGTGTTGCGTTTCACCCAAGTGCGGCAACGGCAACCGGATGCTCGACAAGTCGTCGGCGGCCGAGTTGCTCAGCGTGCTGCTGGGGTGAGTGGGCGGGGCGTTGCTCGGCGTCGGATCCCATGAGATCGCCAGAGGGTTCCGATGCAGCCGCACATCGGGGCCTGGGCCTTCATGTCATTGGCCAGCTTCGTCGGAGACGACTTCGGACGCCGCGACTTCGGCTTGAACAAGGCTGCCTGGCGGAAGTCCTGCGAAGAAACATCGAAGAGAAGTCTTCACTGTTCTGCTGTATTCGAATATGTGTTCGATTACAATGGAGCCATGGATACCCCCATCTGTGACCCCGAATTCCTGGCCCGGCAGGAGACCAGCAGACAAGCCTTCGACGCGTTGATTCATGCGCACGACCAGTTACTGGCCGCCGAGGTCGCCGAGTTGGTGACGATCACCCACACCGCCGACCTCTGGCAGGTCGACACCGCCGCAGTCGATGCGGGAATCGAACAGTTGATACAACCCGGCCATGACGGCACCCCGCAAGTCGGGGAGTTCCTCGCCCTCGAACTGGGCCCCGTGCTAGGAATCTCACCCCAAGCCGCGATCTCCCGGATCGGTAACGCCCTCGACCTGCGAGAACGCCACCCCCTGCTCTGGCAAGCCGTGCTCGCCGGGAAAGTCCGGGTCTGGCAGGCGAACCGGATCTGCCTCGAGTGCGCCCACCTACCCGCCGCCGCCGCGCGGGAAGTCGACCAGAAGCTCAGCCAGGCCGCCGCCACGATGCCGTGGTCACGAGTCATCAAAGCACTGCCCGGACTGATCATCGCCGCCGACCCCGACCTGGCCCGGCAACGAGCCGACGCCCGCCGCCAGTCACGCCGGGTACGAGTCTCCACAATCGAAGACGGACACGTCAGCTTCTGGGGTGTCGTCAACCCGGTCGACGGAATCTTGTTCGACCACGTCCTCACCCAAATCGCCACGACCCTACCCGCCCTACCAGAAACCATCCCGGGAACCGATCTCGACCGGCGCCGAGCCGTCGCCGTCGGCATCTTGGCCCGGCAAGCGTTAGGGCAAGAGGCGCTACCCACCCACACCCTGATCGTCCACATCGCTGCGGACGATCCCGCACTCACCGCCGGGCCCGACGCCACGCCCATGTCCGGCGTGGCCCGAGTCGAGGACTGGGGGCCGCTACTGACCGAGCAGCTACCCGCCTTCCTGGACGGATCAAAGGTCGTCGTCCGGCCCATCGTGGACCCCGCCGGGCTACGCCCAGCCGACTGCTACGAAACCCCGGCCCGGATACGGTTCGCCATCGAACAACGCAACCCCGTCGACGTGTTCCCCTGGGGCACCCGCAAAGCCAGCCACTGCGACATGGACCACACCATCCCCTACATCGACGGCCGGGCCGGACAAACTAGCCTCGCCAACCTCGGGCCACTATCCCGTAAGGCCCACCGAGCGAAGACCCACAGCAAATGGACACTGGAACAACCGGCACCCGGGATCTACCACTGGACCTCACCCCACGGCTACCACTACCAAGTCACACCACACGGAACCACCCGAGTGTCGGTACCACCAACTGAAGAAGCCGACCACCACAAGAGATTCGAAACCACGGTAGCGATGCGAACCTGATGCGGGGGCGCCGTCCCCGCCCTCACGGGACGTCGGAGACGACGCCGGCCCTGGACTCGGCGTGCGCGCTCTGGGGCGCTCCCGCGATCTGCGGGCGCATCTCGACGTCCACGGCGATATCCACGATGAACTCGCCCCATCCTGTGGTGACTTCGCAATTCGCCAGGACCGCGTCGTTGGCGGCGGCGGCCTGCTCGGCAACGGGGCAGGCGGGGCGTCCGTCTCGTTGGGCCTGGGCGGCCGCGATTGCCACGACATCGGCGACCGCGCGGGCCCGGGCGCCGCTGGCCAGCCAGCCGGAGAACCAGGCGCCCACGGCCGCGACCAACATCAGGACGATCACTACGGCGAGGATCAGCATGGTGCCACTCCCCCGCTCAGCTGACTGCTGGGTTCGCCGGCGGCGCTGCATGCTGATCACCGCCCCGCAGTCGGAGCGGTTGCGCGTCCTTCGATCTCGATCGGCCCGAGGGCTCCCCAGCGGGCATCGACGGCAACCTGGACGGTGATCTGCTGGCCGGCCTCAACGACCTGCACCCGCGCACCGTCCGGAACGTGCTGCTCGGCCTCCTGCGCAGCCTCCTGATCACCGCGAGCCAACTGCCGCACGATCTGGCCGGCCGCGTCGGAACAGCGCGCCTGCAATGCCACCAGGCTGACGGTCCAACCGAGCATCCCGGCCATCAGGCAGGCAGTCAGCATGCCCACGGCGAGTTCGAAGGTCACCATGCCCCGCTGTCCGCGGCGGATGGGGCCCGGATCTGCTGTGGCCGGATCTGCGGCTGTGGCTCGAAGCATCATGTCTCCTGCGCGAATGGGATCGGGGTGGTGCAAAAGAAGAGGTTCGGGTGGGCATGTCCACGTTGGCCCACCCGAACCTCGGATCTGATCAGGGCAGCATCCCGCCGACCTGCGAGATGAGATTGACGACGAACTTGAGCATCGCGCTGAAGAAGTCGTTGTTGGTGAACACGTTCAGCAGCACCAGGGCCAAAGCCACGGCGGCCAGGATCCCGACCGCGTATTCGGCCGTGGCCATGCCTCGCTGGCAAGCCGAGCGCAGTCCGCGGCCGCGGATCACGGGCGTCGGGAGGTGGGTGTCGAACCGAGTAGTCATGTTTCGCTTCCTTTCAGGTGGAGCCCGTCGCCGGGCCGTGGGAGAGATCCCGCAGATCTGTGGGTCTGCCGTGGAATCGATACAAGGATTGGCAAGTGGGGTACCGGATCGGTCAGGCGGACAACACTCTGTGGACAATTCAGCGAAGTTGAGTGAAGGAGCCGAGTGTGGCCGCGATGATCGGCACGACTCCGACAAGGATGAACGCGGGCAGGAAGCAGCACACCAGGGGCAGCACCGATCGCACACCAACCGTCCGGGCGGCCATCTCGCGCCGGGCTCGGCGCAGCGCCCTGGCTTCTGCGGCGTGCACCTCGAGCACCTCGGCGACCGCCGCGCCCGATTCCGCGCAGCGGGCAAGGTCGCGTGCCACGGCACCCCACACGGTGTCATCGCGCAACCAGGCCCAGGCTTGCGCATCAGAGCGTCCCAGATCGAGATGGCCGAGGACGGCGCGCAACAGTCCGGCACTCGGTTCCGGCGCCAGCGCCGCCACATGCCGAACCGCCGCCCGCAACGGCACCCCGGCATCCAATGCGGCCGCGAACAACTCGAGACAGCCCGGCAGCTGGGCCGCGAGTTGCTGAGCCTTGCGCCGCTGCGATGCGGCCTCCAGCCACCGCAATCCGGCGATGGCCAGCGGTATCGCGCCCGCACCCGCCAGGCCGGCCCCGAGGTCTTGGCCCAGCACCAGCCAGCAGACCGCTCCAGCAAGCAGACCGAAGCGCCACTGCAGGCCCGAGATCCGGCTCAACCAGCCCGGCATCCGGCCCCGCCAGGCCGCTGCCGACTGCCCCGTCCCGGAGGCAGCGACCTGGCGTAGCGCAGACCGATTCGGGCCGGGAACCAGACACAGCAGCGCCACCCCCAAGGCCAGGCCGGCGATCACCGGCGCCGGCGTGATCATGGCTGGTCCTCCTGTTCGCCGGGCAGCCTGCCCAACAGCGTGGTCCAGACCAGACCAGCGCAGACGAGGCAGACAGCCGCTGCCAGGCAGATGCGCCCGGCGAGTCCGCCGAGCAGAAAGACCAGCGGGTCGCCACCACCGGCGAACCCCAGACCGATACCCAACAGGGGCAGCAGCGCGAGCATCTTCCCGGTGGCCCGCGGAGAGGCGAGTTCGGAGGCCACCAGGCGTTCGGCGGCGGCCTCGGCTCTCAACCCCTCGGACACCCGGCTGGCAGCGTCCGCGATGGGGGCGCCGGTAATCTGGCAGAGCTGCCACGATCGGGCGAGGCCGGCCAGGCCCGAGCAGCCCGGATGCATCGCGGCCGCGTGCAGCGCAGCCGGCACATCACCCCCGATCGCCTGAGTCGCGGCGACCGGTTGCAGCAGCGCACAATCCGCCGCCACCCGGGCCAGCGCGGCCGGCGCGATGTCGCCGACCCGCAGCTGGGTCGCGACCGCGATGCAGGCCTGCACCACCTCCTCGCTGTTGTGGTGGCGTAGCTTCTCGGCCCGCGAGTTCGCGATCAGCCAGCCCACAGTGCACCCCACCACCAGCCCGGGCACCAGCCAGACCAGCAGCTGCGGAGCAAAGCTCACGCAAACCGACAACGCGGCGACGACCACCAGGCCGCGCGTCCATCCGGCCACCGAGCGGACCGTGCGGGACTGATGCCTGCGGTTCAGCCAGGCCGCGACCCGCCGGGAGGGATCCGGAGGCCACCACAGCAGCAAGCATGTTGCCAACCCAAGGCAGGCCACAACGATCACGATGCCTCCTGAGTTCCGGCCGCTATGTCCAGCAACTCGGCGAGCTGGCCCCAGGCCGGCCCTTGCCGTACCGATCGTCCATCTGTGCTTGCCAACGCCATTTCGATGTAGACATGTCCGGAACTGGAGCGTTGCGCAAGGCCGACTTGGGTGACGCTGCGGCGACCATCGGCCAGCCTGCTGACCTGAACCACCACCCGCAGCGCCGAGGCGACCTGAGCATGGCAGGCCTCGCGTCCCAGACCGCCGAGCGCGGCCAGCGCCTCCAGCCGGGCCGGCACATCTGCGACCGAGTTGGCGTGCACTGTTCCGCAACCGCCCTCATGTCCGGTGTTCAGTGCGGTCAGCAGATCGCACAGTTCGGCGCCGCGCACCTCACCGAGCACCAGCCGGTCGGGACGCATCCGCAAGGCCTGCCTGACCAGGTCCGTCATGGTGATCATGCCGGCGCCCTCGGAGTTCGCCTGACGGCACTCCATCCGAACGCAGTGCGGGTGATCGGGGGCCAGTTCGCGGGAGTCCTCGACGATCACCAGCCGCTGAGCGGCCGGCATCAACCCCAGCAGACCGGCCAGCAAGGTGGTCTTGCCCGACCCGGTTCCGCCCGAAATCAGAAATGCGACCTTGGACGCCACCAACGCCTGCAGTACCTCGGCCATTTGGGTGCAGATCGAACCGTTGGCCACCCAGTCGTCCAAGGAGAACGAGCGGCGCGCCGGAACACGCAGTGACAAGCAGGTTCCCGGATCGGCGATGGTTGCGAGCACGGCGTGCAAGCGGGTGCCGTCGGCCAGCCGTGCGTCCACGAACGGGCAGGCATCGTCCAACCGGCGACCCACGCTGGCCGCGAGCCGGGTGGCGAGCTGACGCACCTCGGCGTCGGATTCGAAGCGGACCTGGGTGTCTTCGAGTCCGTGGCCGCGATCGATGAAGACCTGATCCGGCCCGTTGACCAGGACGTCGGTCAGCCCCTCGATGCTCAGCAGAGGCTGCAGGCGGCCGGCTCCGATGCTGCCGCGACGCAGGGCTTCCACGGCGTAGAGCACCATCGCGTCGCTGACCACCAGCCCCAGCGCCCGCAGGGCATCCGCAACATCGCGTGGTGTCCAAGTCCGGCCCAGCCCGGCGAGCCGGACCCGCACCATCTCAAGATCATGCTCGGTCATCGGGCATCAACTCATCGAGAAGCCGATCGCAGGCCCGGGCGAATCTGCCCCGCCGCAGCCCGGGCGGCGTGCCGGTCTCCAGGCATCCCGGAAGCGCCGGGTCGTGCGGTACCGCGCCGATCATCGGCAAACCCAGCGTCTCGGCGACCATTGCCCCGTCCAGCCGTCGCCCGGGACCGGTGCGCAGCACCACGACCGCATCGTCCAGCCCCCAGTCGGCCACCTTGGATCTGGCGGCCATGACGGCCTTGACCTCGGCCGCGACTACGAGCAGATCGACGGCGCGCGGCATGACTGCCCCATCCGGATGCGATCCGGCATCGAGGATCACCAGGTCGTGACTGCGAACCAGCGACGCCACCGCCGCATTGACAGCCTCCGACGAGGGAAGACCCGGTCCCCTGCGGCGCCCATCGTTCAGCCGGGGATGACCCGTCGAGATCAGATCGACCCCGCTGACATTCGGCAGCTGCCCGCTCAGATCGCCGATGTGCCCCGCGGCCGAGGCCAGATCGGGCCACCGCCAGCCGGGGGCCTGCTCGGCACCGAAGACCAGATCGAGACCGCCGCCGGTCGCGTCCAGCTCGGTCACGGCGACCCGCAGCTGCTGTTTGGCCGCCCGTTGCGCCAGGCCCGCCGCAAGGGTGGTCGCGCCCACCCCGCCGCTGCCACCGATCACGCGTAGCACCACGGACGCATCGTCCGGCACTTCGTCGATGCCTGCCAGCAGGGAGCTGACGAAACCGGTCTGCTGCGGCAGCACCATCACCGGGGCATCGAGTGGCACCGACCACGACATTAGAACCGCCGCGTCCGGACCGCACAGATGCACCTTGCGGCGCGGTGGCAGACCGAGCCCGGCCACCGACGAAGCCTGATCGGCTCCGATCAGGACGACCGACGCCCGCAGCCAATTGCGGCGCAGCGTCTCGGTGTCGCGAGCCACCTCGGGCTCGACTTGAACTGCGGCGGCCGCCGCCATGATGGCCTCGATCACGGCAGCGTCACGGGAAACTATCAGGGGTGCCGACATGCCCACAGTATTGGTAAGCCACCATCCCAATCGGTCACAGCGAGCCGAGATTGTGGATAACTTGGCGATCCCGAGATGCGAATGCCGCTGCCATCCAAGGCAGCGAGCTTGCCGAACCGCGGGCTGCACCGCAAACTGGTCACTGCCGGGATGGCCCCGGCAGAAGGGCAGAGTGCGGACGCGATGACTATCCGGATGATCGTCAGTGACCTCGACGGCACCCTGCTGCTTCCGGACAAGTCCACCTCGGCCCGCACGCGGCGAGCCATCGCTGCGGCTCAGGACGCAGGCATCCTCGTCGTTGCCGCCACCGGACGCTCCGTCATCGACATGCCGAAGGTGCTGCCTGCGCAACTGCGTGATCTGGCGGTTTGTTCGAACGGCGCGGTCGTCTACAACGCCGCGGACGACACCGTGCTCGCCGAGCGTCCCATCGCCGCCGAGGTCTGCGCCGCGCTGATCGAGAGCCTTCTCGACTTGGCGCCCGACACCCGCTTCGCCACGCTCACCCGCAGTGGTTACGACCTGCTGCCCGGTCCGGGCTATCTCGGGTTGATGGAACCGGGCAACCATGGCCGCAACCCCGAAGACCTCGATGAGGTGCCGATGTCGGGGCTGAGTGCGCAGTCAGCGGTCAAGATCATTGCGCGGCACGGTGGGTTGCCGCTGGAGACGCTGTTCGAGCTATGCGAGCAGGTCGCCCATGTGGGTGTGCTGCCGACGACCTCGGGCGTGCCGTTCATCGAGATGTCGGCGGCCGGGGTGAGCAAAGCCACCACCTTGGAGCTGCTGGCCGCCGAGCACGGTTTCACCGCCGACGAGGTGCTGGCCTTCGGCGATTCCGCCAATGATCGCGAGATGCTCGATTGGGCAGGTCACGGTGTGGCGGTGGCCAACGGCACCGCGCCCGTGTTGGCGGTCGCCGACGAGATCGCTCCGGCCAACACCGACGATGGCGTGGCGGTGATCATCGAGCGCCTGCTCGCTTGCGGGGGCCGGTTCTAGAGTGGGGTCCATGCCAGCTGTCACCCACCCTTCGCTCCCCCAATCTGCCCTGCAATGGCTGGTGGGCGCCGAGCCGGTGCAGGTCGTCACGCTCGGCTGCTCGCGCGGGGTCATCAACCGGCTCGTGGCCCAGGGCCACGGCGTGCTCGCCATCGAACCCGATACCCAGCGCTGCCACCAGCTCCGAGGTGACGGACCGGCCAGCGAGGCACTGTTCACGGCGGCCGGACGAGCGGACGAGCTCCCCCTCCAGCCTTGTGCCGCCCACGTCGTGCTGCTCGGCGGACCCTGGCGAGCGCAGCCCGGTCGTCCGCGGATCAACGCGCACCAGGCACACGGGCAGCTCAGCCGGGTGCTGCAGCCGGGCGGCTGGGTGGCCGGCTGGCAGATCGTCCGCGACGACACCGTGCCCTGGGTGCGAAGGTTGATTGCGCTGATGCGCACCATCGACCCGGACGCAATGTCGGGCTCGGCCGGCAACAGTCACGAAGACCTGCTGAGAAGCAAGTACTACCCGAGGATCGAGCGTCACGAGTTCCGGCTGTGGGCTCCGATCACCCGTCGCGCACTGGTCGAGATGGTCTCCGAGCAGCGCGTCGTCAGCGGCCTGACCGACACCGAACGCCGTCAGCTGATGGGCGAACTGAACCAGATCCTCGACAGTGCGGCCCGGATGTCAGAATTGCGGCTGCCTTACCAGATGCAGTGCTGGCGGGCATATGTCGATCATCATGAGCTTACTCAGCCCATCTCGTTCGGCGATGGCTCCTTGGTCATCCCGATCTAGACGAGACCAGCGGCGCAATATCTCCGCTCTCATACCGAGAAGACCGGCACCATGCCGGACCGCAGACATGCGGTCTGAATGCCCGGGGCTTGCGGGGCACACGCTGCCACATCTCGGCCGAGTACTTCTGATTCGTCGTCGTCCATCGTGCGGGACCGCGCAGATCCCGAATTCGAGTTCGCCGATGCGCGCTGGCTATACGCCGAGGTGTTGGGCGGCGGTGGTGACGGTCGGGTTCTTCGTCGACCTGAGTTCGTAGTCGGGCATGCACCCGTCGTCAGATTGGGGGGTCACCTCGCGCAAGACGCGACTATCTAGGATGTTGACTCTGCGCATCTACGCAGTCTCGATACCAACATCCTAGATAGCTAGCCGCAGACTTTGATCGATGATTCGTCACCCATCGGAGATAGTGTTGCTATCTCTTTGCGGCCTCACGCTTGTCTTTGTAGGCGAAGGCTGTGGCTGACGAGACCCCGAAGATGACGCACACGAAGATGCCCTGCGGAATCTTCGTAGCCAGGTCCCATTGCCCGATACCCAGCAACCAGAGAAGTATTGAGAATGGGATCATACAGGCCGCGAGGATAAGGCTCATCTTGAAAAACCTCTTCCACCACATCTCTACCTCCTCGCATTTCTACCAGCCGATTAATTGCAGGCGGCGTTGAAGTCCGGGAGAGTACCAATCCCCCAGAACGCCAACGCGCAAGCAACGCCGGCGACGGGGGTGCCAGCCGCGGTAATTGCGCCGCAAATCGCTGTGGTGGCCGCAAAGAACGAGTATGAAGCAACGTAGGCTTGCCAGCAGTCGTATCCTCTGGTTTGCATTGTGGGCTGGTCGGAGATAGTTACTTCGACTCGATCTGAAGATACGGCCGTATGGATATATTTCCCGTCCGCATTCCGGATGAATGCGTCGATTTGGCTGTTGTCGGCAACGGCTGCAAAGAAATCCCGATAGAATACTCTGGCCTCTGCGGTACTTCCCTGCATTATTTGACTAAAGCCGTCCGATCCTTCAAGAAGTGCGGCACGCGCCAAGAATCCGTCAGTATCAGCTAACTTGGCTTCATCTATGGCATTCGTCATCAAGCTCATGGTCTGCTGTTCGTCCAGCTTGTCGGAAGCAGCCGAGAATTGCGGGGAGATGTAAGTGACGCTATCAGACTTGACTGTATCAAAGTCTGCATAGGACGACTACACTGGGAGTAGCAGGCACGACAACAGCGTTGCTATAACTGTGATTATTTTTGCTGGGGTGCGCATTATAAAATTTCTTCTTTCGTAAACGAGTCTTAAATGCCTCTAGTTCAATTCCTTATTCATAGAAATTCTGTCCAAAGCAAGACCTCCAAAACTCTAAACGGATGTCTCAACCACAGGTTAACACCCAAGTCACCGACTTTGTCAAGAGGCCCGACACGGTTGAAGGCGTAGTCGGGCCGCACTCCGCCAGCCTCGATCTTTCATCTGGCAGTCTCCAGACCCGGCGCGGAAGACTCTGCGGAAACCGGCTCACCATCACGACGTGTGGTCTCCCCCAGTTTCACCAGCACGACACCCGCCAACACCAGGACGCCGCCGAGCATCTGCGCGACCGTCAGCATCTGCCCGACCAGCAATGCCGCGAGAATGATCGCGAAGAGCACCTCGGACAGCCCGACGAACGAGGCGAGCCGGGTACCGAGCAGCCGCGCGCCCATGATTCCCGTCACATAGGACGCCGCCGAGCTCAGGACGCCGAGGAAGACCAACGGCAGCCACCAGGGCACTTCGAGGCCCGCGTAGGCCACGGCCACGGACGCCGTCGCGACAGGCAGCAGCTGGAGCAGCGCCACCAGGCAGAGCACGATCGTCGCGACCAGGCAGCCACCCGCGGCCAGCACGATCGGCGGCAGCCCGCTGGTGTCGTCGGAGGAATAGACGAAGTAGGCGGCGTTGCCGACCATCGCGACCAGCGACCAGATGAGCCCACGGATGTCGAAAGCCGGGCCGGCTCCGAGCACCTGCAGCACCAGCACCAGTCCGCCCATCGCCAGCACCGATCCCAGCACCGTTCGGCGGCCCGGACGTTCTCCGCGGCGTATCCACAACCAGATCACGATGGCCAGCGGCGCCAGGTACTGAATCAGCAGCGCCTGCGCGACCTGCAGATACTGCACGGCGCTGAAATGGCCCAACTGCGGCACCGTGATGCCGAACAATCCGTAGCCGAGCAGCAGCCGCCAGTTGCGCAGCAGCAGACGCCAGCGTCCACGCAACGCGATGACGGCCGGCACCACCATGACCGCGGCACCGATCCCCACCCGCGGCACCACGATCCCCAGCGGTGACCAGCCCGCCTTGAGCAGGCCCGCGGCCAACGTCCCCGACATACCGAAGAAGAACGCTGACAGCAAGGCTATCGACAGACCCCAGCCGAAGCTCGGGTACTTGGGACGCATGGCCTACATGCTATGGGAGCGTCCCGGTAAAAGCCGAACCAGTCGATAACACGAATGACTTCCGTTTCGGGGGTTGGCGAGCCCCCGCCGCGCGACAGCATTAGGCTGGTGCTGGCCGCGGAAGTCCGAAGCACGACGGCCAGCACAAGAAGGGACCGACAATGGCCGATCGTCCGACTATCGCTGATTACATCCAGGTACTGAAGACCACCATTCCCAACATGGTGAGTCAGATCGGTGACCTGGCGAAGGCCGAACTCAAGCCGGCGGCCAAGCATGGCGGGATCGGTGCCGGAGCCTTCGCAGCTGCCGCGGTCGTCGGTCTCACTGCCCTGTTCCTGGTGCTGCTGACCTGCGCTTTCGCGCTGTCGATGTTCTTCCACGAGATCCTGAACCGCAATCCGCTGACTGCGCTGATGTTCGGCTTCTTGACGATGACGGTGCTCTGCCTGCTGATCGTCGCGGCTCTCGCGTTGTTCGGCAAGTCCCAGATCAGCCAGGTGAAGGCGCCGCAGGCCACCATCGCCGAGACCAAGGCCAGCATCGGGGCTATCACCGATGCCATCGAGTTCGGCGCCCAGGACGCGAAGAACCGCACCACGCCCAGCGATGCCGTGGCGGTCACCACTGCGGCGAAACTGGTCAAGCCGGCCAGCGACGATTGGGCCTGACCCCGCGAGGACGACGCGTCAGGGCAGCGGGCGGTCCCGCATGAAGCGCTTGGGGACGTCGACGAGCCGGGTCTGATCCCACGGTTGCGACCAACCGCCCAGTTTCAACAGCGCATCGGTCAGATACGCGGTGAATCCCCACAAGAACAGATCACCGAACAGCCAGGCCGGCCCGGTGTGCCCGGCGGGGTGACGGGCCATCACGCGATTGCCGGGATCGGTCAGCTCCGAGATCCGCCAGCGATGGATGGCGGCGACTTCGGCCGGGCTGGTCACGGCCATCGGGTCGAGCCCGCTCCACGACCCCACCACCGGAGCAACATCGAAACTACTGACCGGCAACCTGGTCACAGGCAGGCGTCCGAGCAGGGTCACCTTGTCGGGTTGCAGGCCGACCTCTTCCCAGGTCTCGCGGAGCGCGGTCGCTGGGGCGTCCGCATCGCCGGGCTCGTAGGTACCTCCCGGAAATGAGATCTGACCAGCATGTTTGCGCAGTCCCACGGCTCTTTCGGTGAACAACAGATCGGGGTCGTTGATCTCCGACAATAGGATCAGCACGGCAGCGTGGGCCTGACCGTGCGGACGCCGTTCGGGCGTCAGCCGGTTGGACAGGCCGGGATCGGCCAGCCTGGCCACGAGCTGATCGAACTGTCCGGTCATGACTTCACCAGGGCCTTGGCCTCGTCCGGATCGGTCGGGCCGGTGCCGTAGCTGGGGCAGAGCCCACCCACCACACAGGCGCCGCAGGCGGGCTTCTTGGCATGGCAGCGGCGACGGCCGTGGAAGATCAGGGTGTCGCTGAGCACAGTCCAATCGGACGGGTCGAACAGCTGCTGAAGGTCGGTCTCGACGACCTCGGGTTTCGCCGAGGTCGTCCAGCCGAGGCGTTTCGAAACCCGCAGTACATGGGTGTCGGTGGTGATGGCGGGCAGCCCGAAAGCATGACCTCGCACCACATTGGCGGTCTTGCGTCCCACACCCGGCAGCTTCACCAGGTCATCGATGCTGACCGGCACCTTGCCGTCGTAGTCATCGGTGATCTGGCGGCTCAGCCCCTGCAACGCCGCCGCCTTGTTGCGGAAGAAGCCGGTGGGCCGAATGACCTCTTCGAGTTCGGCCCGGTCGGCCTCAGCCAGCGCCTGCGGGGTCGGCCAGCGCGCGAAAAGCACCGGGGTGACCTTGTTCACCCCGACATCGGTCGACTGGGCCGACAGCACCGTAGCGACCAGCAGCTGGAACGGACTCGTGAAGTCGAGCTCGCAGCGCGCGTCCGGGTAGGCCGCGCGCAGCAGCTTGAAGACTTCGTCCGCGGTGGTTTTCACGCAGCCTCGACGACCAATTCGACTTCGACCGCCGCATTGGCGGGCAGCACCGCGACGCCGACCGCGCTGCGGACGTGGCGTCCTTCTTCACCGAAAAGTTCGATGAGCAATTCGGACGCGCCGTTGGCGACCAGTGCCTGATCGGTGAACTCCGGGGTGGAATTCACGAAGACACACACCCGCACGACCTCACGAATGGCGTCGATGGTTCCCGCCACCGAGACCACCGCCGACAGCGCACGCAGGATCGCGAGCCGGGCGGCCTGCTTGCCGCTGTCGAGATCAACATCGGCGCCCAGGCGGCCGGTGATGATGTTGCCGTCCAGATCGATCGGCAACTGGCCGCTGGTGAAGACCTGAGTGCCGACCCGCTTGGCGGGGGCGTAGGCACCCAGCGAAACGGGTGTCGCCGGCAGTTCGATATCCAGTTCGGTGAGCCGCTCGCTCGCGCTCATCAGGCACCTGCCACGATCGGGCGCTTGAAGTAGCCGACCAGCGTGTCGGGGTTGGGGCCGGGAGCCAGCTGGACGAGCTCCCAACCGTCTGCGCCGAAGTTGTTGAGGATCTGCTGGGCAACATGGCTCAGCACGGGGGCGACGAAGTACTCCCACTTGGTTGGCTGCGATGCATCACTCATGCCCCCAGATTAGAGCGTGCCCCGAACACGACGCCACGGTAGTCAACCGATGGGGAACTCGCGGCGCAACCAGTTCACGGCAAGACCCAGCCACTGCGCAAACCCGGGGTTCTCCATCTCGGGGCGGCCTGTGGAGGTGAAGGCCGTACCCAGCGCCAAACCGTGCGGCCCGGAAGGGAAGACGTGCAGTTCGAATGGCACGTTCGCAGCATGGAGGCGCTCGGCGAAGGCCAGTGAGTCGGTGACCGGCACGGTCTCGTCGTCCGCGGTGTGGGCCAGGAACGTGGCCGGGGTGCCGGCGTCGACCGCAGCGAGCAGGTCGGGGGCGTTGTGACTGGCCGCAACGCACACCTTCAGGGTGTCTTCCGTCGTCACCGGGTAGATCAGGATCAGCCGCGCCGGGCGGATCCGTCCGAAGACGCCCAGCGAGGCAGCCAGATGCCCGCCCGCCGAGAATCCCGCGACCACGATGCGATCGGGGTCGACGCCCCACTGGTCGGCGTGGTCGATGATCGTCTGCATCGCCGCCTCGGCGTCGGCAAGCGGACGCGGCCAGGCCGACCGTTCACCCAGGGAGTATCGCAGGACGAAAGCCTGGTAGCCGGCCCCCAGGAAGAACAGCGCGACAGGCTCGGATTCCCGGTCGGAGCAGTGCTCGTATCCCCCGCCCGGCAGCACCAGGACGGCCGGACGCCTGGCCACGTTGCTGAGCTTGTCTGCCTGGCCGTGCGCATAGTAGGTGAGGGTGACTGCCTCGTCGCCGGTCGGATTGACGACACCATTGATCATGGTTGCGAGCCTAGACCGACCCCAACCAATTGATCCTTCAATCTGATAACCGTGAACATCTCCCGGTTGCTGGTCATCGGTGACAAAGTGGATGTATGAACACGATCACCATTCCCTCAGTCCCGCTCCTCGACGGGGGATCGATTCCCCTGGTCGGTACGGGCACCCTGTTCGCCAAGGGGAACGAACTGGCCGATGGCCTGGCCGAGTGCATCTATGACGGCTATCGACTGATCGACACCGCAGCCCAGTACGCCAACGAAGTGGCGGTCGGTGAGGGCATCCGCCGCTCCAGCGTGCCGCGGGACGAGATCTTCGTCACCACCAAGGTGGCCGGCTCCGATCAGGGACGCGGGCTGACCCGGCACGGCCTGGAGGACTCGCTGCGCAGGCTCAACACCGATTACGTCGACCTGCTGCTGATCCACTGGCCCAATCCATCGCGGGGCCTCGCCGTCGAGACCTGGCAGGAAATGCTCGAACTGCATGCCGAGGGTCTCGTCAAGCATGTCGGGGTGTCCAACTTCCTCCCGCACCAGCTCGAAGAGCTCTACCAGGCCACCGGTGTGTGGCCGGTGGTCGACCAGATCCAGCTCTCCCCTGCACTGGCCCGCACCGAGGTGCGCGCCTTCTTGGCCGAGCGCGGGATCGTCGCCGAGGGCTGGCGTCCGCTCGGCCAGGCCGAGCATGCGCTCGATCAGATCATCGTCCACACGATCGCCGAGCGTCACGGCGTGGAGCCCTCACAGGTGGTGCTGCGCTGGGCCGTTCAGCAAGGTGCCGTCGTTATCCCCGCGTCCCAGCACAGGCAGCGTTGGCTGAGCAATGCCGATCTGTTCAGTTTCGAGCTGACCGATCAGGAGATGATCGACCTGGCGACCATCGATCTGGGCGAGGCCAAGGCCTGGGACGCCAATACTCACGAGGAGTGGTGAGCGTGGGTCCCGCAGGCGCTGACGACCTGCGGGACCCCGCATCTTCAGGACCGAGGATCGTGGAGCTCTGACCGGGCGGGGATGGTCTGCAGTTCCAGGCCCTCCTCGACTCGCTCCATGCCGCCGACCACTGCGGCAGCGCTGGCCGAACCGGTCAACTGGTCGGCAGGCAGATCGTCCGACAGCTCGCGCTTGACATCGACCAGGTCGAGTCCGATGCGCATTCCGTAGAAGGACCGCCAGATGAAGTAGACCGCGATCAGGAAGAAGACCACAGCGAGCAGATGAGTGAGCACGCTGTTGCCGGCACCCGAGATCGAGACCGCCAACTCGACGGCCAGCAAGCCGAACAGCGTGCTGAACTTGATGATCGGGTTCAGGGAAACCGATGAGGTGTCCTTGAACGGATCGCCGACTGTGTCTCCGACGATGGACGCGTCGTGCAGCGCACTACCCTTGGCGTCCAGATCGACCTCAACGAGTTTCTTCGCGTTGTCCCAAGCCCCGCCGGCATTGGCCATGAAGATGGCCTGATAGAGCCCGAACAGCGCCAGCGACAGCAGATAGCCGATGAACAAGAACGGTTCCATGAACGCGAACGCCAGCGTGGCGAAGAAGACCCCGAGGAAGATGTTCAGCATGCCGCGTTGCGCATAGCGCGTGCAGATCTCCACGACCTTCTTCGAATCCGCCGCGGACGCTTTGGTGACTCCGTCCAGTTTGATATTCGCGGTGATGAACTCGACGGCGCGGTATGCGCCGGTCGTGACCGCCTGGATGGAGGCCCCGGAGAACCAGTAGATGATCGCCCCGCCCGCGATCAGGCCGAGCAGGAAGGGCGCATGGATGGGCGACAGCTTGTCGATATCTTGTTCCAGGCCCTGGGTGAGGCTCACGATGATCGAGAAGATCATCGTGGTCGCGCCGACCACCGCAGTGCCGATCAGCACCGGTTTGGCGGTTGCTTTGAAGGTATTGCCGGCACCGTCGTTTTCTTCCAGATAGCGCTTCGCATTATCCCATTTCACATCGAAGCCGAAGTCACGCCTGATTTCGTCCTCGATCCCCGGGATCTCGTCGATGGTCGACAATTCGTAGACGCTCTGCGCATTGTCGGTCACCGGACCATACGAATCGACGGCGATCGTCACCGGGCCCATGCCCAGGAAGCCGAAGGCAACCAGCCCGAAGGCGAAGACCGCCGGCGCCAGCATCAGTGCACCCAATCCCAAGGTGCTGACGAAGAACGCTCCGGACATCAGGCCGAGAATCGCGGCACCGAGCCAGAATGCCGAGAAGTTGCCCGCCACCAGACCGGACAGAATATCCAGGGACGCCCCGCCCTGCTGGGCACTGACGACGACCTCCCTGACGTGGCGGCTCTTGACCGAGGTGAACGCCTTCACCAATTCCGGGATCAGGGCGCCGGCAAGGGTGCCGAACGAGATGATCGTGGCCAGTTTCCACCACATGCCGTCGCCCAGGTTCGAGATCATCGCGAAGCTCGTGAGATAGGTCAGGGCGATCGAAACGATGCTGGTGAGCCAGACCAGCTGGGTCAGCGGGGCTTCGAAGTCCATCTCCTCGGCGTGTTCGTACCGCGCCTTGGTGATCGCCGAATTGACCGCGTATGAGATGAACGAGGCCAGCACCATGACAATGCGGATGGTGAAGATCCAGACCAGCAGTTGCACCTGAACCGTCACGTCCTGGACGGCCAGCAGAATGAACGTGATCAGAGCGACTCCGGTCACGCCGTAGGTTTCGAAGCCGTCCGCCGAGGGGCCAACCGAATCGCCCGCATTGTCACCGGTGCAGTCGGCGATCACGCCCGGGTTGCGCGCATCGTCTTCCTTGATGTGGAAGACGATCTTCATCAGGTCGGCGCCGATATCGGCGATCTTGGTGAAGATACCGCCCGCAATACGCAGCGCGGACGCCCCGAGCGATTCACCGATCGCGAACCCGATGAAACACGACCCGGCGATGGTCGGCGGCAGGAAGAGCATGATGATGAGCATCATCAGCAGTTCCACGCTGATCAGCACCATGCCCACGCTCATGCCCGACTGCATCGGGATGGCATGTGCCGGGTAGGGCTTGCCGCGCAGTGCCGCGAAGCTGGTCCGTGAGTTCGCGAAGGTATTGACGCGGATGCCGTACCAGGCCACCCCGAAACTGCCGGCCATGCCGATCAGGCTGAACGCGAGAATGATCGCCACGCGTCCCCACGAGAAGCCGACGAGGACCTTGTAGTAGAGCAGGATGACCGTGCCGATGAACAGCCACAGAATCAGCAGGAACCTGCCCTGCTGGATCAGGTAGGTCTTGCAGGTCTGATAGATCAGCTCGCTGATCTCGCGCATCGATTCGTGCACGGGCAGATCCCGCAGCCGACGATAGGTGGCCAGCCCGAAGCCCAGGCCCGCCAAACAGACCAGCAGACCGATCATCAGCAGATGGTTGCCCTGCATTCCGAAAAACGAGACGGACGTGAAGTCCGGCAGCACGAGGCTGGCCTCTCCACCGTGGATGCCGCCCGATTCCTCGCCGCCGCCTGCGGAGCAGCCGGCCAGCAGCCCGGTGAGTCCGAGACCTGCTATCCACATCGCGCGGCGGACTCCACCAGACCTGCTGGTGGACGTACTGGATGGGGGCGTGCCGCCCGACCGACGCTCTGCCATCATGGCTCCTCTCTGAGCATGACTTCGGCCATCCGGAACGTGCTTGCATCCCGGACCCCGACTTTCGGTTACCCAGGATACGCGCCGGTCACCCGGCTGATGGGCCAGCTACCAGGTGGACACCGCGCACGCAGTCGAGAACATCCGCAGGCTTCCGCCGTCGCCGGGATCGGCACTCAGACCTTGAGGTTGATCCCCGACACCTGCTGTTCGATCATCTTGGCGATCAGATCAGCGATGTGGGCCCCGGCCTCGACCGGCCCAGTGCCCTCGCGGTGGATGTTGGAGACACAGTTGCGCTCCGACTCGGGCATGCCGACCCGAGCCCGGTAGGCCAGATAGGCCGACAGCGACTCCGGCGTAGCAAGCCCGGGACGCTCACCCAGCAGCACACAGGTGACCCTCGCGCCGAGGGTCTGCGAGATCGGCTCCATGGAGCGCACGCGGCCGTACTTCACGAAGAACGGCGTTCCCACGCTCAGCCCGTGCAGCTTCAGCCCCTGCTCGAGCGCGGGTAGCAGATCGCGGACGTTGGCCTCGACGGCCGTCGACGACAGCCCGTCGGAAACGTAGACCTGCACCTGCGGATCGGCGACGCAGCGCTTCTTGATCTCGGCGAGGGTCTCGTCGTCGAATTGTGCGCCCAGATCGGGCCGGGTCAGGTACTCGTCCTTCGAGGTGCACCTGGTCTGCACGCTGAACAGCCCCAGCTGTTCCAGCAGATCCGGATCCACATCGGTGAACACGGCATCTTGAGCCGAGGCGTTGTCCGCCCAGAAACGCAGCAGCGCACTGGTCGTATAGCGCGGACCGCTGCGTCCCAGCCCCAGCCGGGCCCAGGTGCGAGCCTTCACCTGCGCGAACCGCTCCGGGTTCGCGGGGTGCGCCACGTCATAGGTCATCCGGTAGTCGACCTGCCGGATATCGGGGATCTCATCGTCCTCGGTGGTGGCTACGGCAGCGCCGACCCCCAGTTCGCTGAGCACCCGGCGGACGATGAGTTCCATCTCCTGATCGTTCATCACGCTCACCTTTCACTCACAGCCCGGTTCAGAAGAAGATCGAGCCGTCACCGGCCCGCTCGGTCAGCACGCCACTGTCGTCGCACAGTCCCCGCGAGACCATCCAGCGGTGGAACTCGGGAGCCGCGGTACGTCCCAGCAGTTCGCGCAGCGTGGCATCGTCGTGGAAGCTGGTGTCCTGGTAGGCGAGCATGACATCGTCGGCCAGCGGGACACCCATGTAGTAGTTGGCGCCGGCCAACGCCAGCAGCATCGTCGCCTGCTGCTGATCGTCCATGGTGATCGACGTGTGGTTCGTCCAGCAGGGCGCCATACCCATCGGCAGGCCGAGGAACTTGCCCATGAAATGGTCCTCCAGATTCGCCCGGATCATTTCCTTGCCGTCGTAGATCGTCTCCGGCCCGATGAACCCCGAGACGTTGTTCACCATGAACGGCCGGAAGAAACGTCCGAAGCCGTAGGTGCGCGCTTCCAGGGTCTGCTCGTCAACACCACGGTCGCGTCCGATCGACACCTCGGAGCCCTGCCCGGTCTCGAAGTAGAGCAGGTTCGCTCCCTGGCACTGGCCGTACTGTTTCACCAGCTCATAGGCCTCCTCGAGCAGCTCCCGCGTGACCCCGAAGTCGTCGTTGGCACCCTGGGTGCCGGCGATCGACTGGAAGATCATCGACAGCGGTGCTCCCCGGCGCAACGCCTCCATCTGGGTGGTGATGTGAGAGAGCACCACGACCTGAGTCGGGATCTCGTTGCGGACCATGAAATGCCACACCGCATCGGCGATCCGTTTGGTGTTGGCCGGGTCGTCACCGACCGGATTGATACCCAGACAGGCATCGCCGCACCCGAAGGAGACCGCCTCGGCCAGTCCGAGCACGATTGTCTCCGGGTCATCGGTGGTCGAGTTGGTCTGAGCACGATACGAGATCGTGCCGGCCTGGCCGATCTCGGTATTGCAGTGGGTGACATAGCGAATCTTGGACGCGCCGTAGACCAGATCCATCGAAGTCATGATCTTGGCCACCGCGGATGCCACCTCGCCCACGAAATTGCGTCCGGAGCGCTTCAGCACGTCAGGGGTGGTCTTGTGATCGAGCACCCACTCGCGCAGCTCGCCGATCGTCATGGTCTTCATGGACTCGTAGCCGGGCTGGTTGAGGCCGTCCCAGTTCACCCGGGTGACCTCATCGTCCTCGTACGGCACGGTCGGATTCTCGGTCAGCTCGCCCACCGTCAGCTCCGACAAGACGACCTTGGCAGCCAGCCGTTCGGAGGCTGTCTCGGCAGCGATGCCGGTCAGCCGATCCCCCGCTTTGGGTTCGCTGGCTTTGGCCAGCACATCGGTGATGCTCGTGAAGCGAAAGCTGTGCCCATTCAGGCTGGTTGCTAACTTCATTGCTCCCTCCCCTCCCAGCGCCCGTCGTTGGACGCCGGACTGTGCTACCTTGGCCGGCCACGTCCGACCCAGGCAGTCAATCGTTGAAGACCAGAGTCTTCACCACCACCGGCACCGCCTGCCCGGCGCCCACCGGTGCACCGATGTCGATGTAATCGCCCAACCCGGTGTGGACGCCGTCGATGCAGACCACATCATCGCGGCGCCCACGTTGCACCGCGAGGGATTGGCCGAGCACCTTGGCGCGGTCGTTTTCCAGGACGACCACCAGCGGATTGGGCCCGTTCAAGATGGTGGCCGCGCCGTCGATGATCGCCTGCGCCGTCTCCTGAACCGAGGCGAACGAATTGATGTGCTGACCGCTGAAGCAGACCGCCACCGCACGACTGAGATCGTCGGGATTGAGCAGGGCGAGTTGCTCTTTGATCGCGGCCGCCAACCGGGCCGGGTCGGCTGCCTGTTCATCGGGAACCCGCAGGATCGGCACATTGCGGATCGGCAGCAGCTCCCGCGCGTACTCGATCGTCGACCCGCTGATCTCCATGGTGTGGACACCCGCGCCCACTACCGTCGCACCGATGGTTTCCGCGCCGTGATAGCGCTTCACCAGGCCGAATGCGCTCTCGTCAGCGATCGCGGCACCCAGCAGCGGCCCAATGTCGCCGAAGCGGAACGGGTTCGAGCTGCGATCGGCATCGATCAGATCGGCCACGCCACCGGAGAAGCTGATCGCCGCCGGGATGATCTCGGAACCGAGCGGTCGTCCCATGTTGGTGTACATGGTCGAGTGCATCTCATCTCGGGAGATCAGCCCGACGCCCATCGCCAGTTGCCTGGCCATCACCCTTGCCAGGGTCCGCAGGCGCTCCAGATCGGCGCGATCGCCCACCTCCAGCGGGATACCGGATGCCGCGGCGAGCCGGCGGATCTGATGCGAGATGTAGCTGATCTTGCCACTGTCGACCCGCACCAGGCGTCCGCCGATATCCAGGCAGGACGCCCCGAGCAGCCGGCCGAACCGGTAGGCCGCAATGTTGGTCGTCCCGCCACCGACGTCGAGATTGGCGATGACCTGGGGATTGTCCCGTGACCACGAATCGATGCCGACCCCGCGGGCCGCCAGCACCGCTTCGAGCAGCGGGCCGGCGGCGGCGACGACGAAGTCACCGGCGAGTTCACTGAGCGCCTGCAAGACCTGCTCGGCGTTGTCGGCGCGGGCGGTCTCACCGGTGATGATCGCAGCACCGGTATGCACGTCGGATGGTTTCACCCCGGCCGCGCGGTATTCGTCCTCGACGATCGTCCGCAGCGCGTCCACATCGATCAATTCGGGATTGATCAGTGGCGTGAGATAGATGCGGCTGCGATAGATGACCGTCTTGTCGACGATCGAGATGCGCGGCACGACGAAGGCGCCGGCCACGTTCTCGATCGTCAGCCTGCTGAATACCAGTTCGGTGGTGGAGGTACCGACGTCGATACCGACACTGATGACGGTTTCGCTCATGGCTCAGCCGAGTTCGAGCACGGTGCGCCCAGGCAGCGCGGAGGTCTGCATGTGCTCCATCACCTCGTTGATGTCTTGCAGCCTCGCGGTCTGTACCGTGGCAGCGATCTTCTCCTGCGCCGCCAGGTGCAGTGCACGCCCCAGATCGTAGCGGGTACCCACGATCGACCCGCGCAAGGTGATGGCGCGCATCACCATGTCGTAGATCGACAACGGGAAATCGCCCGGGGGCAAGCCGTTGAGCACCACGGTGCCACCAGGACGCATCATGCCGACCGCCTGCCCGAAGGCCGGCGGGGAAACGGCGGTCACCAGGGCGCCGTGCGCACCACCGATCTGACGCTGCAGATAGCCGACCGGGTCGGTGTTGCGGACGTTGATGGTCATGGTCGCACCCAGCCGGGCCGCCAGGTTCAGCTTGGCGTCGTCGATGTCGACGGCGACCACCTGGAATCCCATCGCCCTGCCGTACTGGACGGCCAGATGTCCCAGACCCCCGATGCCGGAGATGACCACCCAGTCACCCGGGTCGGCGTCGGCCATCATCAGGCCTTTGTAGACGGTCAGGCCCGCGCAGATCAGCGGCGCTGCGGCGATGTAGTCGAGCCCGTCGGGCAGTCTCGTCGCGAACCGTCCATAGGCCACCAGGTATTCGGCGAAGCCACCATCGACGTCGTAGCCGGAGCGCAACTGCTGGTTGCACAGTGTCTCCCAGCCCGACAGGCACTGCTCACAGGTTCCGCAGGCCCAGTGCAGCCACGGCACGCCGACCCGGTCGCCGATGCTGAGATAGTCCACCCCCGGGCCCAACTGGACGACCTCGCCGACCGCCTCGTGGCCGGGTACTCGCGGCAACGATGGCTTGTCGGGCCAATCACCTTCAACGGCATGCAGGTCGGTATGGCAGACTCCGCAGGCCCGGACCCGGACCAGGACCTGGCCGGGGCCGGGGGTGGGTACCGGCAGCTGGCGCAGCTCGAGCGGGTGACGGAACCGGGTGACCACAGCCGCATTCATCAAAGTTTCCATCATCATTCCAATCCGGCCTGAATAGCGGTGATGGCGACCGTGTTGACGATATCGGCGACCAGAGCACCTCGTGAGAGATCGTTGACAGGCTTGTTGAGTCCTTGCAGAACCGGCCCGATCGCCAAGGCTCCGGCGCTACGCTGCACCGCCTTGTAGGTGTTGTTGCCGGTCTGCAGATCGGGGAAGATCAGCACCGTTGCCTGACCCGCCACCGGCGAATCCGGCAGTTTGGTGCGGGCCACTGCGGCATCGACGGCGGCGTCGTATTGCAGCGGGCCGTCCACGATCAACCCGGGTGCCCGCTGCCGCACCAGCCGGGTCGCCTCGATCGTCTGCTCGACATCGGGGCCGGTGCCGGAGGTGCCGGTCGAATACGACAGCATCGCGACCTTGGGCTCGATACCGAACTGCTTGGCCGTGGCCGCCGAGCTGATCGCGATATCGGCGACCTGGTCGGGCGTCGGGTTGGGGTTGACCGCGCAATCGCCGAAGACCAGTACCCGGTCGGCCAGGCACATCAAGAAGACCGAGGAGACCACCGACACGCCCGGCTTGGTCTTGATGACCTCCAGCGCCGGACGAATGGTGTGCGCGGTCGTGTTGACCGAGCCGGAGACCATCCCGTCGGCCAGCCCCTCGAGGACCATCATGGTGCCGAAGTAGCTGACATCGGCGACCCGTTCCCGGGCCTGCTCGAGCGTCACGCCCTTCTTGGCACGCAGTTCGGCGTAGTGGGCGGCGAACTGCTCGCGCAGCTGGCTGGTCTGGGGATCGATCAACTGAATGCCGTCGATCGTCAGGCCCAGCTCGGCGGCCAACTGCCCGATCGCCGCCGGGTCGCCCAGCAGAGTCAGCCGACAGATCTTCTGCTCGGCCAGGCGGTGCGCCGCGCGCAGGATGCGTTCCTCGGTGCCCTCGGGCAAGACGATGTGCTTATTCACCCGCCGGGCCTGCTCGAGCAGCCGATGCTCGAACATGAGCGGGGTGACGATGTCCTCGCGCCCGATCGGATGAGCGTTGTCGAGCAACAGGGATGCGTCCACCTCGGAGGCGACGACTCGGCGGGCCTGGGCCAGCTGTACCGCGTTCAACCGCGCCGGCACCTTCTCGTAGTTCTTCACCGTCAGGTAGACCTGTTCGATGGTGTTGACCGAACGCAGCAGCGGTGTCTGCGGGGCCAGTTTGTTCCACAGCACGCGCACCTCGTCGGCCAGCGGCCACGGGCCGGCAGCAATCGCGGCGGCCGGCCGGGGGAATCGTCCGGATGCGCCGCCGATCAGCAGCCCGAGCCCGATCTCACTGCGATCGGCGGAGAAGACGACTGTGGCGTCGGCCTTGACCTCGGGCAGCAGGTTGGTCAGGCCCATGTCTGCGATGAGCAGCTTGCCGGCATGCAGGCCGGACAGGTCCTGGGCGCCCGCGATGACGGTGGCGCCGAGCGCATCCAGCGCGCCGGCCAGGCCGTTGGCCGCGCCGGTCACCTCGTCCACCACGAACGCGGGCACGATGATGTCCGACAGTTCGGACACGTCGAGTTGCTGACCGGCAGCGCGGGGCGCGATCACCGCGAGCACCTGCGCGAAATTGCGGGTCGCCTCGTCGATGGCCACCGCGGCCCGCTGGACGGTCTCCGCGGCACCACCGTTCGAGGGCACCACCAAGGTCATCGGAACGTCGATGTTGGCCGAGATACGGGTGTTCCACGCGAACTCGATGGGCGCGAGCGAGCAGTCGTACTCACTGCCCAGCACCAGCAGCGCGTCATAGTGGGCCACGCAGTCGGAGTACCGGGCGATAATCTGGGTCATCGCACCGGACGGATTGTGCAGCACCTCGTCGGCGGTGGCACCCCAGTGCTCGAGACTGTCGGATGGGTCGGTCAGGCGGAGCATCTCGTTGAGCACCCGGTCGGCGACCGGCTCGGCAACGATCGGACGGTAGACCCCAACCCTGCCGTAACGGCTGGCCATCTCGGGCAGCAGGCCGACAGCGATCTGCAACAGGTGCGGACAGTGCTCCGTCGGGCACAGATACACCGCCGGCCGTCCGAACTCGGTGGTCACGGCCCAAGCCTTTACTTCATGACCTTGGAGATGATCTGGTCCAGGCCCTCGGGAGTGTGGCCCAGCGCGGCGATGACGGCCTTGCGCACTTCGGCGTGCTCGTTGTCCGCATCACTGGGGGCAGCCCCCGTCGGCTGTGCGCGCGCCGCGGCCTTGGCCGGGATGACCCGAAGGCCCTTGCGTTGGGCATCCTCGGCGGCCAGCGCGGTGATGATGTCGCCGGGCTCCAGTTGCAGGCAGGTCGTTCCCTGGGCCAGCAGTTCGTTGATGGTCGTGGCGGTAATGACACGGCGTGACATGACTACTCCTTATTGGCCGGTGATGGAGCTGATGGCAGTGGCGGCGCCCTCACGTGCGGCGTAGACATCGGACTCGCTGCCCGACATCCACATGCGTCCGTAGACCCCGACCGAGCTCATGTGGTTGAGGAAGACCGGCGCGGCTTTCTCCGCCTCGTTCGCCGCGATGGCGATATAGGCGGCCGGCTCGACTTCCATGACGAGCATCGTCTGGCCGCCTTCGATCATGGTGCCGCGGTTGAATCGGTTCAGCACCTGGGCCTGGGCGGGATGCACGTTGGTGATGATCTGCTCGGAGGCGATCTTGGGCGCGATCCGTGAGTCACGCGGGCGATCCAGGAATTCGAGTACCACGTCGCCGGCCCGTAGAACGTCGGCCTGCGACATCGAATGCACCTCGAACATGCCGAACTGGCGCTCGACCACCTGTGCGCCGGGCTGCACGTCCACGGCCTTGAGCACCTTGTCCATGACGCGGAAGACCCAGTTGCCCGGCGCCATCTCGACATACAGGCTGCTCATGCCCTCCACCGGAGGAGCACCCGAGGCGATCGCGCCGACGAAGGCCGCGAACTGCGGCTGGATGCGGTCCAGATGGCAGAAGGCGCGTAACTGGAAATCGGGTTGTCCAGCCATATCAGACACTTCCTTCTTCTGTGATCGGCCTGGCCCATTCGGCCACGCCCAACGGGGTGACGAGCATCGGTTCGGGGGCGACTTCGCTGGCGACGCCGGTGACCTCGGTCATGACCTCGGCAAAACCTGCGAAGGCGCTGCTGCCGCCGACCATGTGAATGCGCTGCACGTCCTGACCGGCTATCGCGTCGCGCACGATGGTGGCGATCTTCTGCATCGTCGGACGCACTACCGGCAGCAGGACGCCGTGTTGCGCGGTGTCGACCTTGCGCGCCTCGGCTTCGGCGAACGGAATCTTGAAGGCACCCGAGATCACCAGTGACATGTGGGTGCCGCCGCTGGGTTCGTCCGACGTGACGACGACCTGACCGTCGCGGATGACCGCGACCCCGGTCGTCCCGCCACCGATGTCGACCACGGCCCCGTTACGGACACCGAGCACAGCGTTCGCCGCAGTCGGCTCGTCGACGACCGCGGTGCATTCGATGCCGACACCTTCGAGCACGTAATGGTGAGCGCGACCGTCGCTGATCGAGACACCCGGCGGGATCGTCACGGAACCCGTGCTCAGGGTGCGTCCAGTGGCCGCCTCCAGACGGTCCTTGAGTTCGCGGACCACAGCCATCGCGCCCGCGAAATCCCAGACGATGCCGTCGCGCACCACATCGGCGAACTTATTGGCGGCAGCCAGCGGCTTGCCGTTCTCGTCGGTGACCATGATCACGGTGAAGGCTGTGCCGAGGTCGACCCCGACCTTGATCGGCACGGCTGGATCGATATGCCGGGGCCGGGCCAGTGAATCGGCGGCCTGGCGCATGGTCTGGCGGACTGAGGGGCTCATTACTCCACACCTGCCTTCATCCTCAGCTGCAAGAAGTAGAAGGTGCTGGACAGCCGGTTGAATGCGTGACAGATCGTGGCCGCCCAATCGGGTGCCGGAGTGCCGAAGGTCTCCATCGCGGTGATCTCGATCTCGCGCGATCTGGTGCGAGCCATGTTGAGCCAGTGCTGCAGTTCGGGCTCGTTCTCGTCGATGGTGAGATGGTCGATGCCCAGCGTCCCCAGGGGATCATGGGTGGCCTGGTGAATGCGCTCGGCGTCCCAATCGTTGAGTTCGAGTTGAGCGACCGGCCGGGCGTTGTATTCGGCCGAGGTGAGCTCGCGGCAGTAGGCGGCGATGGTGCCCAGGTCGTGAGCCAGCATGGCGTCGCCTTCTTGACGGGCCATCCGCTGGATCAGCAGGACCAGAGCATGCAGCGAATCGACCTCGCCGCGCAGTTTGATGCGTGGGTGGGTCTTCAGGACGAAATGGTGCGCGTCCAGCTGGGTCAGCTCGGACGGCTTCTTCTTCAGCGGCGTCCCGCAGACCAGGCAGCTGGGCAGCTCGCCGGCCAGATTCACCGGGAAGACGGAGGCCTTGTCCCAGTCACGATGGTGCTCACCGGGCTCACCGCCGGTTGCCTCCGGGCGCGCCTGGGCCGCGGTGTCCGGATCGACCATCACCAGGGCCCACTGTTTGACGAAGTCAGCCGCTGATGGCGAGAGCCGGGCTCCCGTCGGCACCGTGACCTGCGCGCCCATCACAGGGCGACGCAACTGGTCACGAAGATCAGCTTCTGTGACGATCATCCGATCTGGTCCTCCCAATTGGCAGGGAACGTGACGTACACGAACTTCGCCCAGCTCGGAGTACCGAAGGTGATCGACGATCCTTTCGGCACATAGAAGACGTCGCCGGGATATCCGACCTTGCCGCCGGCGTCGCCACCCAGATGAAGCTCACCCTCGAGGACGATCTGTACCTCGTCATAGGTCAACGTCCATGGGAAGGAGCCCTTGGTGATCGACATGTACCCGGTGGCCACGGGCGCACCGTCGTCGGCGGTCACGACGTCGACGGTCTTGACCTCCATGTCGGCGGGCGGGCCCGGATAAGGGAATCGCTCCAGCCGGGCATCGCGGATGCTGGACAGCTTCACCGGTTTGCGGGCCACGGTGGGGGCGGCCGGACCGCCCCCACCTGAACCCAACAACGATGTCACGATGGCGCGGACGCGATCGGTCAGATCGTCGGTGCCGGACCGCGCGGGCGCTGCGGCAGCGCCGGCGGCCGGAGCCGAACCGCCCGACCGGGTGATCGTCACACCCAATTCGGCAGCCACATCCTTGGCCAACGGAGTAACGATGGCACCTGCAGGAACCTGGAGAACTCCGCTGGACGCGGCCTGTTGCACCTCAGCAGCGGTAACGACGATCTTGGCCATAGTGCATCACTTTCGAACGTAAGCAGTCAGTTGTGTCTCGGATGGGTTCCGCAGTCCATCAGGTCAGGCTGCGGAACCCGCACGGATCATCGGAAGGATCGGATCACTCGGCCGAGCGATGCGGCAAGATGAGCTCCACATCGCCGTGCGGGCGCGGGATCACGTGCACCGAGATGAGCTCGCCGACACGGGCCGCAGCCGCTGCACCGGCATCGGTGGCGGCCTTGACCGCGCCCACGTCACCGCGCACCATCACGGTCACGTAGGCGGCACCGATCTGTTCCTTGCCGATCAGCCTGACGTTGGCGGCCTTCACCATCGCATCGGCAGCCTCGATGGCGCCGACGAGGCCCTTAGTCTCGACCATTCCGAGCGCGATCATGTTGACATCAGCCATGGGAGTACTCCTTCTAGTAGTTGCTGCTGTGTTTTCAGTGGTTGTGGGTTCGGGGGTCGTGGCCGGCGCCTCAACCCGTTGTGCGGTGGCCTGTTCAGTTGTCTGAGGTGGTTCTTGGGCGGCGGAGGCCTGTTCGGCGACCGTCACCACGGGCTCGGCGGCCGCGAGTGTGACATCACTGGTTGCGGGAGCCTTCTTGCGCGCCGCTGCGCCGGCTGGGGCCTTCCTCGGACGGGTGGCCCGTTCACTTTGAGTTTCGCTCATTGGCTACCTCCTCGTGGCCTCACTTGTGAAGTTCCAGCAGGATCTGGCGGACGACCTTCTCCACGAGAGCTGCATCGGCGTCCTGGGGCTTGCCGACCGGCGCCGCCGCAGTCGTCGCGGTATCGTCCTCGCCCGCTTCGACGTCCACATCGGCGAGCACCCCGCCGTGCGCCCGGGCAGCCTCGGGTGCCGAATGCAGGTGGTAGGCGAGCCGCTTGACGTTGAGCACATGCTCCACCGTCACGTTGCCGCTGACCACCGACCCGCCGATTCCTCCCGGCGCGAGGGTGAACGAGGGGCGCACACCGGTGGTCAACCCGACGGCACCCAGGGTGCTCCAGGTGTTGACCAGGATCCGGAAGGCCGGCTTTTCGATGCCGAAGGCCAAGATGGCCTCCTCATCGCGGGAATGAATCGACACTGAGTGCCCGTCGCCACCGAAGTGCAGCAGCTGAATGGCTCGTTCGCAACCCGCCCGCCAGCCGTCCTCGACCATGAAGCCGAGCACGGAGGTGAGCTTCTCCCGAGACAGCGGGTACTTCGGCCCGACGCCTTGGAGATCGGCCACCAGTACCCGGGCCGAATCAGGAACCTCGAAGCCCGCCGCTGCGGCCAACGCCTGCGGCGTGCGCCCGACGTACTCGGCGATCATCAGCCCGTTCGGTCGGAACATGATGCCGGCGAGTCTGTCGGCCTGCTCCTTGGTCATCCAGTACGCGCCCCGAGCCTGCATCTCCGCCTTCAGCCGCTCGGCGATCGGACGGTCGGCGATGACGCACTGCTCGCTCGAACACAACGTCGAGCAGTCGAACGACTTCGACTCGACGATCATCTGAGCGGCCCGGACGATATGAGCCGTGCGGTCGACGTAGACCGGGACATTGCCCGGGCCGACGCCGATGGCCGGTTTGCCGCAGCTGTGCGCAGCCTTGACCATGCCCGGCCCACCGGTAGCCAGGATCATCGAGGTGGCGTAATGATTCATCAGCTCGTTGGTGCCCTGAATGGTCAGCTCGGTCAGGCAGCTGATCATGCCCTTGGGCAGCCCCGCCGCCTCGGCGGCCCCGGCCATCACCCGGACCGCCTCCGCGGTGCAGTTCTTGGCCGACGGGTGCGGGGCGACGATGACCGCGTTGCGGGCCTTGACACCGATCAGGATCTTGAAGATCGCGGTCGAGGTCGGGTTGGTGGATGGGGTCAGCGCAACGATCACCCCGACCGGCCAGCCGATCTCGACGACCTTGTTCACCTCATCGCGGCGCAGCACACCGCAGGTGGGCACGTCCTTGATGGAGTCCCACACCCCCTGGGCAGCGAACTCGTTCTTCAGCCTCTTGTGCGCGGCGTACCCGAAACCGGTCTCGTCGTGGGCCAGCTGGCCCAGCCGTTCGGCTTCACGCACGGCTGCGGCGACCATCGCCTCACAGATCTTGTCGACCTGCTGCTGCGAGGCGAACTGGAACGACCGCATGGCCTCCCGCGCACCGACTGCCAGATCGCGCGCCTGCTGGATAGACCGCAGGTCGGCGTCCATAGTCGTCTGGCTCATCGAATCACTCCTTGATGATCGAGTAGCGGATCAGAACTTCTTCGGAGCGGCCGCGACGTCGAGCACCGCATCCTGGAAGGCGGCGCACGCGGCGCGACAGGCGCTCTGCGAACCAGTCAGCAGACCGCCGGAGAAGTTCGTTTCGCTCGGCGGTTCGAAGTAGACCTGCATCGTGACGTCGGCGGCCTTCATGGCCAGATCGAGCGCGAAGGTCGCCTCCAGCGGCGGAGCGATGAGGTAGGCCAGCGACTCACCGGGGTTGATGCCTGCTTCTTTCGACAGGTAGGTACCGGTGCTGCTGATCAGGTGCGGGAAGAAGTTCAGCTGACCGGCCTCATCGGCGGAGTAGAACCACGCTTCTTCTTCGCAGAACGTGACGCAGGCGTCCACGCCGGAGCGCACCTCGGCCGGGGTCGGACCGGCAAGCATGCCGATGATCTCGCCCGACAGCGGACCCGACGGGTATCCGGAGCCTGCATAGAAGCTCTTCGCGTAGACCACATCGACCTCGGCGAACTTGGTCGCCTCGTCGAGCGAGACATACAGGGCATCATCGATGTCGCAGGTGATGAGCCCCAATGCTCGATGGTTGTCTCCCAGACCGAGCTTCTCAGCGAAGCCACGGTCAACGTTCGAAATGATCCGCACCGCCAGGATCGACGGCTTGACAGGATCGAGGATTCCCATTCCTTAACCTCTCTTTCCTAGCTGCCAGCAACTTCGCGCAGCTTCACGCCGGAAGCCGAGTACTGGATCATGCGCTTGATGAATTCGACGATGTAGGCACCGGCCTCGAGGGGATTGGTGCCGCCGTGGGTGGTGATCATGCAGATCAGATCGCGATCGGCGTCCGACTTGCCCGGCTGCGGATCGAAGCCCATGTAGGCGCTCATCGCATCGGCGATGCCCAGCCCTGGGCGCTCACCGATCAGCAGGACGAAGACCTTGGCCTTGATAATCGAGTTGACGTCGTTCATGATGCCGACGCGGCCGTCCTCGATGAAGAACGGCGTGCCGAGGCTCAGACCGGCGGACTTCAGGCCCTGCTCGATGACCGGATAGATGTCGGGCA
Organism: Propionibacterium sp.; assembly: GCA_012517405.1. GTDB lineage: Bacteria > Actinomycetota > Actinomycetes > Propionibacteriales > Propionibacteriaceae > Brooklawnia > Brooklawnia propionicigenes. Next base: position 31,633 of record JAAYVB010000043.1, on the reverse strand, counting down.
GATTGTTGTCGATCGCCGCCGCCGACAGACCGTCGGAGACGCAGATCTGCACGTCGGGCGACTTCACGCACTTCTCGTTGATCTCCTGCTTGGCCTCGTCGCTGAGCAGACGGCCCAGGTCGGGACGCAGCAGGTACTCGGCGCGATCGGCGACCCGCGTATGCACCGTGAAGAGGTTGAACTTCTGCTTGACCTCTTCGCTGACGACGCCGTAGATCGCGTCCTGAGTCACACCGTGATCGGCCTGGAAGAGCAGCATGGTGCTGGTCTTCGGACGCGGACCAGCGCGTCCGACACCCAACCGGGCGCTGGTGGAGTTCATCAGGTTGCGCAGCCCCTCGGGGTCGGCGGGATGGTCGACGCCGATCGCATGCCGTGGACCGTCGAGGGTCGGATCGGCGAGGTCGATGATGAGGTCGCCCCCGACGTTGGAGACCCGAGACTCCTGAGGTGCATCTTTGGTGCTGTGCGGCTCCAGGCCCTCACGCTTGAGCTCCGCAAGAACGCGGGCGACGATTTCTTCAACACTGTTGGTCATCTGATTCACCTCTGCAGGAAAATGGACGCGTCGCCGGCCTTGTCAGTGAGCTGTCCGTCCTGCCACAGCCCCATCTGTTCCATCCACTTCTCGAACTCGGGCAGCGGACGCATGTCCATCGCCTGCCGAATCGCGGGAGCATCGTGGTAGCTGGTCGTCTGGTAGCTCAGCATCGCGTCATCGCCCATCGGGATGCCCATGATGTAGTTGATGCCCGCAGCGGCCAGCAGCACGGCCAGGTTGTCATTGCTGTTCTGATCGGCCTTCGCGTGGTTGGTGTAGCAGACGTCGCAGCCCATCGAGATACCGGCGAGCTTGCCCATGAAGTGGTCTTCCAGGCCTGCTCGGATGATCTGCACCGAGTCGTAGAGGTACTCGGGGCCGATGAAGCCGACCACCGTGTTCACCTGATAGGGATGCCAGCGGCGAGCGAGCGCGTAGTTGCGGGCCTCCAGCACCAGCTGGTCGGCACCGAAGTGGGCGTCAGCCGACAGTGCCGAGCCCTGGCCGGTCTCGAAGTACAGGTAGTTCGGGCCCGAGGTCCAGCAGTACTTCTTGGCCAGATCGTAGGCCTCGTCCATCAGATCGACCGAGACGCCGAAGCTCTCCATGGCCTTCTGCGAACCGGCGATCGACTGGAAGATCAGCCCGGCAGGAGCGCCCCGTTTGAGGCATTCCATCTGGGTGGTCACGTGACCCAGCACGCAGTTCTGCGTGGGGATCTCCCACTTCGAGATGACGTCGTAGGTCATTTCCAGCAGCCGGCCGACCGAGCCCACGGTGTCGTCGGACGGGTTGATTCCGATGACCGAGTCGCCGGAGCCGAACGACAGGCCCTCGTAGATCGCGGCCTTGATGCCTTCGACCGAGTCCGTCGGGTGGTTCGGCTGCAGGCGCGAGCCGATGGTGCCGGGAAGGCCCATCGTGTTCTGACAGTGGGTGACGTTGCGAATCTTCTTGGCCGCCACCACGAGGTCGAGATTGCCCATCAGCTTCGTGACGCCGGCGATCATTTCACCGGTCAGCGAATTGCTGATCCGATGGATGTCGGCGCCGGTGGTGTGGTTGGACAGCAGCCATTCGCGGAACTCGCCCACCGTCCAGCCCTTGATCTCGTTGTAGATCGTCTCGTTGAGGGCGTCGTCGATCGCGCGAGTGACATTGTCCTGGTCGTAAGGCACGGCAGGGTTCTCGCGCAGAACGCTGAGGGGCACTTGTGCCAGCACTTCGCGTGCCGCAACCCGCTCGGCAGCCGTGTGGGCTGCGATTCCCGCCTGCTGGTCGCCCGACTTCTCCTCGTTGGCCTTGGCCAACAGCTCCTTGATGTCGGCGAACTCATATGTGTGCCCGAACAACTTCGTCCGCAACAACATCACTTCACCCCCTGGTCTTGATGATCCACGGTCTTGCTCCCTTGTTGTATGGGTGTCCCTTACCCGTTGGTCTTGATTGAATCGAAGGGTCTACAAAGGTCTGTGCCCTCTGATTGGTGACAGCGTCCCCGTCGTGGTGACACTGGATGGGCGGCGGGGCCTGAGCCCCGCCCCCTAGCTCCGACTGCTGCGCAGCACGATCGCGGATTCAGCTCTTTCTGAACGTGGTCTGGCCACCGACCTCGAGCGAATCGAGGATCGCCATGATGACAGCGTCGACCGGAGCATCCGCGGTGTACTCGGTGTGCCGCCCGGCGCTGCCTTCACTGATGAGGACGAGCTCACCCTCGCCGGCGCCGATACCGTCGACGGCGACGAACGGCTTGCCTTCGAGTTCATCGGTGACCGACGCTTCGCGAACCACCAGCAGTTTGCTGCCCCTCAGGCTGTCGACCTTGATCGTCGAGACTGCCGATCCGACTACTCGTGCGATGCGCATGTCCGATCAACTCTCCGGTTGTGCGTCGTCGCCGGCGACCTCCGAGGTGCCATCCGTGGCCACCGCGACCTGTTCGCCCGCTCCCACAGCAGGGAACGTCCTGGCGAACAGCAGATATGCCACCATCACACCCGTGATGCCAGCGGCGAGTTTGCCCACGATGACCGCTGCGATCATGTCCGGCATGACACCGGCGGTGAAGCCCAGGTGGTCGCCGAAGGTGAAGGCCGCCGACACCGCAAAGGCACAGTTGAGAATCTTGCCCCGGGCATCCATATTCTTCATGATCTCGAACATCGCGATGTTGTTGGCGAGTGTCGCGATCAAACCACCGGCCGCAGTGTCATTGATTCCGATCAAATGGCCGAAAGCGGACAGCGGTTTCTGGCCGAATGTGACGATCAGGTGCACCGCGGGGAACGCCCCGGCCAAAGCCATGGCGATCGATGCGACGATCGCGAAGCCGTCGGTCACCGGCAGCATTTCCCATTCGCCGGTGAGAATCATCACGCCGGTCATCTCCTGGAAAATTCCGATCACCAGGCCAACCGAAATCATGAAGACCAGGCCTTTGCCGAATGCCTCGAATCCCTTGGTCATGGCGTCGGGTTTGAACCACAGGCCGACCGCGATCAGTGCAGCCGCCAAGATGATCGGAACGGTCTGGCGCAGCACCCAGCCGGCCGGCATGCCGGCGATCAGACCTGAGACCACCACGCCGATCGGGATGGTGACGATACCCGCCAGCACACCCCGCGCCAGGAAGCCCCGGTCGTCCTTATTGATAATGCCGAGCGCCACTGGAATCGTGAACACGATCGTCGCGCCCATCATGGCGCCCAGGACCAGACCGGACAGCTTCTGTGCGTCCGGATTGTCGGTCAGCGCCTGAGCCAAGGGCCAGCCACCCATGTCGTTGGCTAGCAGAGTCCCTGCGAACATAGCTGGATCAGCACCGAGGAAGCCATAAACCGGACGGATGACTACGCCCAAGACTTTCGCCAGAATCGGCGACAGAGCATAGACACCAACCATGGAGAGCGCCAGTGGTCCCATGGCATTGATGCCGTCTTCGAATTTCTCCCCCAAGCCGAACTTATTGCCTATTGCGCGGTCCAAGCCGCCCAGCACCATACAGATCATCAAGATCCATATGATGACCTCATTAATTCCCACGGAATTCCCCTCATCCCTGAGTCGCGTCCGCCCCCAGACGCTCAACGCACCGCCCCGTGCGTTTGTCGTCAGTCTAACGATCGTAATCGATCTTGCCCACGATTTGCTACCCTCTGCCGAAGAATCCTCGGCAAAAGCTAATCTCAACGCGTCGGAACCGCACTGAGCAATCCGATAAATCGTTAAAGCTCCGGCCCGGCACGGAGTTTGGGCAGGGATCCGGCTTGAGTTCAGGGATCGGATTCGCGCGCGCTCAAGCCATCCAGGGTGTAACGAGGAGTTGCTGAGCCATCCAGCAGAATCGTGCCGGAGCCACAAGGACTCCGGCACCGCCCGACGAGGTGGCGTTCGGGACTCTCTCAGCGAGCACGAGCCGCCGTTCTAAGACACTGGGTATCCCACCGGCACAGCACTGCCGGCGTCGTTAGCGAGTTTCGACTGTCTGCACCTGCTCGGGCCGCTCTGCCTCATCCGGCGCATCGAAGGTCTCGTCGACAACCCTGACGGTGTGCGACGAAATAGCTGCGGCATTCAGCACCGCTGACCACGACTTCACGTCTGGACGCTGACGCAACAGTTGGCGGCGTTCCCTTTCGGTCATGCCGCCCCAGACGCCCCATTCGATACGGTTGTCCAGCGCCTCTGCCAGACATTGCGCCCGTACCGGGCATCCCATGCATATCGTCTTCGCTCTTTTTTGGTCTTTGCCCTCGGGAAAGAGGGCATCATTCATTCCTCTGCATTTGGCCAGCAGTGGCCAGTCCTCGGGGTCAGGCACGGCCATCGGTGCACGCTCCCTTCAGTGGTGGGTGGTGCCATCCAACCTACACCGGACCGCTGACTGAGCGAAACCTTCACAGGTCGCGTGGACGCCCACACGGAGCGCACACAGATATCACAAAGTCGGCTCTCATCAGGCATCCAGCTTTCAACGAGCGCTCGAATCCGACTCCTGAACCAGCAGATGCATCACGTACCCTAGAGAGCGTGAGCGTAAAGACCGCGGGAAGCAAAGCCTATTCGCTGCTGATGTTCGGGGTGGTCAGCATCTTGGCTGGGGTGCTGGTCGCCGGCCTTGGCGTCCCCTTCGCGGCGTTGGCTGCCGGGGCGACCCGGGCGGGGGCCGCAACGCTGAAAGAGGTACCCGCGAACCTCGCGGTGCCCGATCAGTACGAAGCGTCCACCATGTACCTGTCGGACGGTTCGGTGCTGGCGACTTTCTTCGACGAGAACCGCCAGTACGTCACGCTCGACCAGATCTCCCCCGAGATGCAGACCGCTCAGATCGCCATTGAGGACCACCGGTTCTACGAGCATGGCGCAGTCGACCTTCAGTCCGTGGTACGCGCAGCGCTCGGCAATGCCGCCGGCGGCGGTATCAGTGGCGGCGGTTCGACGCTCACCCAGCAGTACGTGAAGCAGGTCCGCCTGCAGATGTGCAACGGCGACACTGCCTGCGTGGAAGACGCTCAAGCCCCCAGCATGAACCGCAAGATCTTGGAGATGCGCTACGCGATCGCACTGGAGAACACCCTCACCAAGGACGAGATCTTGGAGCGCTATCTCAACATCGCCTACTACGGCGATGGCGCCTACGGAGTGCAGGCCGCGGCCAGGCACTACTTCAACACCGACGCCTCGCAACTGACCGTTGCGCAGGCCGCAATGCTTGCCGGCCTCGTGCAGAACCCCAGCCAGACTGATCCGGTCAACAACCTGGATGGTGCGCTGGCGCGACGTCAGGCCGTGCTGGCTGCTCAGGTGCGCTACCAGGGCATGCCCCAGTCGGTGGCGGACGAGGCTGCCGCGGAGGGCTTCGATGCCTCGCAGGTGCAGACGCTGGGCAATGGTTGCCAGGGCACCCGTTATCCGTTCATCTGTGACTACGCGTCGCGGGTTCTGCTGAGCGATCAGATGTCGGTCTTCGGCGACACCGTTGAGGCACGACGCGATGTGCTCAACCGGGCTGGATTGAAGATCACCCTCAGCATCGATCCGAGCCTGCAGGACACCGCACAGAATGTCATCAGTTCGGTGGTCGGCCCCGAGGATGCAGCGATCGCGGTCGCCGACACCGTGGAGAACGCGACGGGGCGAATCCTGGCGATGGCCCAATCACGGCCGGTGATGGGCGACGGACCGGGTGAGACCGCCTGGAACTACTCGGTCAGCTACGACATGGGCGGCGCCGACGGCTATCTGTTCGGTTCGACATTCAAGACCTGGACGGCTGCCGCAGCCATCCAGCAAGGGCATTTCCCTGATTCGACGTACTACAACGTCCAGAAGACCCAGAACTGGAGGGGCCAATGGTTCCGCGGTTGTGGGGACGAGAGGTTCCAGCTGGGCGAGGCTTACTCGACCACGAACGCAGTCCCCGGGCAAGACAGTGGCAGTTTTAATATGGTGACCGGCATGATGTGGTCGGTCAACAACTACTGGGTGTCGCTTGAGCGTGATATCGGCGTCTGCCAGGCGGTCGACATGGCCAGGCGCGCAGGCGTCGAAATCTCCCAGCCCGTCGAGGGTGAGGCCTCACTGGACGATTTCGACTACGTTCCCTCGTTCACCCTGGGCGCCGCCAAGGTGACCCCGCTGTCGATGGCGGTCGGCTACGGCACCTTCGGCAATCGGGGTGTGCGCTGCAACTCGATTATTCTCGACTCGGTCTACGACCGCAACGGCGCCGAGGTGCCGGTGCCCAGCGCCGACTGCCAGCAGACCATCGATCCGACCGTGGCCGATGGCGTCAACTACGTACTCAACCGCACGCACGTGTCGGGCCTGTCGTCGCCCACCTACATCAACAACGGCATCGATCAGGCGTCCAAGACTGGTACCTCAGACAACTCGGCATCGAGCTCGGCGTTCGTCGGCTACACCCCCGACATCTCAACTTCGGTCGTGGTAGCCGGTGACAACATGAGTGCAGCCTGGCAGAACACTCCCGAACAGTCTCGCAACGTCATGACCACTCCGCTGACCCCTCTCAACGGCCGCGGCCTGAGTTCATACGCACAGATTGGGGCGGGCGCACTTTGGAAGCCGATCATGCAGGAGGCGATGGACGGCATGCCTCAATCGAAATTCACGAAGTGGGTCGCGCCGGCGTCGACGTCCACGACCACCTCCACGCCGACCAACCGATGAGCGCGACACGTCGGCTGACGCTGGCCGCGGGCGGTCTGCTGGGGTTGGCAGGTGCGGTGACCGCGGCCGCCTGGGTGGAGGCGCGTGCTTTCGTGCTGCGACGAGTGACCGTGCCGGTGCTGCCTTTCGGGTCTCCTCAGATCCGGGTGCTGCACCTGTCGGACATTCATCTGATGCCCTATCAGAAGCGCAAGCTGCGCTTCGTGGCGAGTCTGGGGGCTCTGAATCCGGATCTGGTGATCGGTACCGGCGACAACGTCTCGAGCCCGGAGGCGATCGAGCCACTGCTTGAGGCATTGTCACCGCTCATGGCGCGCCCCGGTGCGTTCGTCTTCGGCTCCAACGATTTCGTCGAACCGACCTTCCGCAACCCGGCGAGCTACCTATTCGGTAATTCCACCGTCGCCAAGGATCGCAAGCTGCTGCCCACCTGGCAGTTGCAGGACGCTTTCACCGACGCCGGGTGGGTCTATCTCGACAACGCGGCGGCCCGGCTGTCGGTAGCTGGACGCACAGTGGACCTCCGCGGCACCGGCGACGCACACAACGCGCTGGACGACTACTCGGCGGTGTCCGGGCCGCTGGCGCCCGACGCAGATCTGACGCTGGGGGTCACGCACGCCCCGTATCAACGGGTGCTGGACGCCATGACTGCCGACGGGGTGCAGATGATCTTCGCCGGGCACACTCATGGCGGGCAGATCTGTCTGCCGGTCAACCGCGCGATCATCGACAACTGCGATCTGCCGGTCGAGCAGGCATCCGGGCTGAGCACCTGGACCACCGGTTCGCAGACTTCCTGGCTGCACGTTTCCGCGGGTATCGGAACCTCCCCCACCGCCCCGATCCGGCTGTTCTGCCGCCCGGAGGCCACGCTGCTACGGCTGGTGGCACGAGACTCGGATTCCTGACTGACAGGTGCAATTGGTGCCCAGATCAAAGGTGCGATAAGCTACCTCTCGGCTCATGGGCCATCGGGGTGTGGCGCAGCTTGGTAGCGCGCTTCGTTCGGGACGAAGAGGCCGCAGGTTCAAATCCTGTCACCCCGACCAACAATCAACTGGGCTTCGACTTGCGGAAACGCCGTCAAGGCCCGTTATCGTGCGCTGGTGCTCGGAAGCCGGCTTCGTGCCCGCTCCGGCCGCGACGTTCGACGGACCACCGGGTACGGTGGCGGGACAACCGCGAAGGAGCTCACCGTGCCAGCCGATCCCACCACCGACCGGGCCGCGTTCGCTGCCGTCTCCGCCGCCACCGTGCTCGCCTGGTACGCGCTGCCGGACGTGGTCCGCAGCCGCGGCGTCCGGGTGGCCGTCAAGGCTGGCCTGCTGGGGGTGACGGCGGCCGGCGCGGCCATGGTGCCGCGGGTGTACCCGGAGGTGCGCGCGCTCCAGGCCGAGCCGAAGGTCGACCTGCCCGCCCCGGCCGTGGCGGCCCTGGCCGTCGGCGCCACCGCGGGCCTCACCGCCCTCACCGTGTGGGCCGAGAAGGCCCTCTACGCCCGCGGCGAGCGGCGGCGCGCCGAGGGCGTCCGGTGGGCCCACACTCCGCTCGCGCTGGCGATGGCGCTCGGCACCGGCGCGATCGCCCTCCTCGACTGGCAGCCGATCGCGGACGCCGCGGCGTCGCTCGGCGAGGCCCGGAGCGCGTGACCCCTCCGCGGCCACGGACCCTCAGGCGTCCTCCTCGCGCAGTCGCGGCGTGGTGAACAGCTCGGGCTTGATGCCGCGCTTGTCGGCGTAGAAGGCCCGGATGCGGTCCATGTCGGCGGCGACGTCGCCGGTCACCTCGATCGTGGGGCCGAGCCCCGACGTCTTCGTCGCCGAGTCGACGTAGCCGAGCACGATCGGCAGGCCCGCGTCGCGGGCGATGCGGTAGAAGCCCGACTTCCAGTGGGTGCCGCGGCCGCGCGTGCCCTCGGGGGTCACGACCAGGAAGAACCGGCCGTCCTCCCGCACCCTCCGGGTCAGGTCCTCGACGAGGCGTCCGGGGTGGGCCCGGTCCACGGGGATGCCGCCCAACGCGCGCATCAGCGGCCCGAAGGGCGGCTTGAACAGGGTGTGCTTGCCGAGCCAGCGCGGCGACATGCCGAGCCGCCAGGTGATGGCCAGCATGTAGGCGAAGTCCCAGTTCGAGGTGTGCGGGGCCCCGATCAGCACCGCCGACCGCTCGGGCGGCGGCTCCGAGACGAACCGGTAGCGCGAGACCGCCCAGAAGGCGCGGGCGAGGAGGGGACGCACGATCATGCGCCGACGCTACTGCCCCGGCGCCCCTCCTGGGGGGACGACGACGACCGCGTCCGGGTCGATGCGGACGCCGACCCGCCCGGCGGGCAGCATGGTCTCGGCGATGACGGCGGCCGGCTGCCCGTCGGGCAGCGTGACCGCCACCTCCACCTTGCCGCGGTGGCGGCGCTGCCCGTCGATCGGCACGTCCGTTCCGCCGGCGCCCAGCGCCAACCCGCCGTCGCCGAGCCCGACCAGCCGGTCCGCCGGGACGCCCGCCAGCCCCAGCCGGGCCGCGGTGGCGGCGTCCAGGAAGGGGCCGTAGCCGAGAAAGGCGGCGACCTCCCGCGTGGGTGGGTGCCGCCACAGTTCGTCGGACGCCGCGTCCGCCAGCACGCGCCCCTCGGCCAGGACGGCCACGCGGTCGGCGAGGGTGAACGCCTCGTCCTGGTCGTGGGTGACGTAGACGGCGGTCGTGTGCGTGGCGCGCAGCACGACCGAGAGCTCGTCGACGAGCCGCTCGCGCAGGGCGCGGTCCAGGGCCGACAGCGGCTCGTCGAGCAGCAGCAGCCGCGGCTGGGGCGCCAGCGAGCGGGCGAGCGCCACCCGCTGGGCCTGCCCGCCCGACAGCTCGGTGACGCGACGCCGCTCGCAGCCGGGCAGACCGACGAGCGTCAGCAGCTCGGTGACCCGGGCCCGGCGCTCCACCGACGGCCAGCCGTGCAGCCCGTAGGCGACGTTGGCGCCGACGTTCATCGTCGGGAACAGTTGGGCGTCCTGGAACATCATCCCGAAGCCGCGCCGGTGCACCGGGACCGCGGTGAGGTCCTGTCCCGCCCAGGTGATGCGCCCGAAGGCCAGCGGCTCCAGCCCCGCGATCGCCCGCAGCAGCGACGACTTCCCGGAGCCGGACGCCCCCAGCAGCGCCACGATCTCGCCGGGAGCGACGGTCAGGTCGACGTGGTCGACGGCCGTCACGGGTCCGGACGCCGTCGCGTACCGCACGACGGCGTCCGTCACCGTCAGCCCCTGGTTCACCATCCGGTCGCCTCCTTCGGGCGCAGTCGCTCGGCAGCGGCCATGACCGCGCCGGTCACCACGGCCAGGATGACCGCGGCCGCCATCGCCATGCCGTAGTTGTCGACGCCGGGCCGCCCGATGAGCCGGTAGATGACGACGGGCAGCGTGGGGGCGTCCGGGCGGGCGAGGAACGAGGTGGCGCCGAACTCGCCCAGGCTGGTCGCCAGCGCGAAGCCGACGGCCAGGCCGAGGCCGCGGAGCGCGTAGGGCAGGTCGATCGTCGCGAGCACCCGGCCGGGACCGGCGCCGAGGGTGGCGGCGGCCTCGCGCTGGCGCGGGTCGATGGCGCGCAGCACCGGCAGCAGCGACCGCACCACCAGCGGCAGCGCCACCATCGCCTGCGCGATCGGGATCAGGATCGGCGAGGACCTCAGGTCGAGCGGCGGCCGGTTGAGCGTGATGAGGAAGCCGAAGCCCACGGTGACCGCCGACACGCCGAGCGGCAGCATGAAGACCGAGTCGAGCGTGCGCAGCAGCGCGGGCAGCGGCCGCCGGCGCGGCCGCCGGGACAGCACCAGGCTGACCAGGACGCCGAGCGTCACGGCGAGCGCGCTGGCCTGGGCGGCCAGGGTCAGCGACGTGACGACCGCCTCCCACACGGGGGCGTGCAGGCCGGTGCCCTCGACGGTGAACAGCAGCGCGTAGTAGCGCAGGCCCGGCCCGTCGGGGGTCCACAGCGAACGGGCGACCAGGTTGGCCATCGGCAGCACGAGCAGCCCGAGCACCACCACCCCGGTGACGAGGGTGGGCGCCCAGTCGCGGCGCCACATCCAGGCGCGTTCCGACGACTCGTCGGAACACAACCGCTGGGCGCTCGCCCTGGCCTGCAGCCGGTTGGAGACCCACAGCGCCACCGACACGAACACCAGCTGCACGACGGCCAGGGCCGCGGCCGCCGACAGGTCGAGCAGTTGCGTGGTCCGGTACCAGATCTCGGTCTCGATGGTGCCGAACCGGACGCCGCCGAGGATCATCACCGTGCCGTAGGCGCCGGCGCAGAACAGGAACACGATGGCGGCCCCCGACGCGATGGCGGGGGCCAGCGCCGGGAGCGTCACGGTGGCCAGCACGCGCAGCGGGGACGCGCCCAGCACCCGCGCCGCCTCGCCGAGCCGCGGGTCGAGCCGGGCCCACAGCCCGCCGACGGTGCGCACGATGACGGAGAAGTTGAAGAACACCAGCGCCGCGACGATGACGGCGAACGTCTCGTCCAGGCCCAGGAAGCCGAGCGGGCCGGTGGCGGCGAACAGGGTCTTGAACGCGACGCCGACCACGACGGTCGGCAGCACGAACGGGATCGTCGCCACCGCCCGCACCACCGCCCGGCCGGGGAACCGGGTCTTGTAGAGCACGTAGGCCCCCGGGACGCCGAGCAGCACCGAGAGCGCCGTCCCCCACAGCGCCTGGCTCAGCGTCTGGCGCAGGATCCGCCAGGTGCGGGGCTCGGCGAAGACGGCCGTGAACCCGTCCAGGGTCGGCCGGCCTTCCGCGATGAACCCCCGGGCGATCAGGGCGGCGGCCGGCCAGGCGAAGAAGACGGCGAGGAACCCGACCGGGATCAGGGTGGCGAGCACCCAGAACAGCGTCCAGCCGGCGCTGCCCCGGGCGTCGAGGCGCTCAGCCAACGACCCGCGCCGACCAAGCTCTGATCCAGGCGTCGCGGTTCGCCGCGATGTCGGCGGCCGGCACGGCGAACGGCGTGCTGGGCAGCGGGGCGAACGTCGTCCACTCGGCGGGCAGCTTCGTGGACTTCACGGCCGGGTACATGTACATCTGCCCGGGAATGTCGGCCTGGACCTTCTCCGACAGCATCCAGTCGACGAACGCCTTGGCGCCGGCCTCGTTCTTGGCGCCCTTGACGACGCCCGCGTACTCGACCTGCCGGAAGCATGTGTCGTTGAGCGACACCGTCGTCGAGTCCTTTCCGTCGGGGGTCACGGTCGCCGCCGGGGAGGACGCGTAGGACACGACGAGCGGCCGGGTGCCACCCTTGCCGCCGGCGGTGAACTCGGTGTAGTAGGCGGCGCTCCAGTCCTTGACGACCTTGACCCCGTTGTCCTTCAGCTTGCCCCAGTAGTCGAGGTAGCCGGCGGGGGTCTTGGCGCCGATGGTGCCGACCAGGAACGCCAGGCCGGGGGTGGAGGAGGCGGCGTCCTCGACCACGAGGAGGTCGCGGTACTCGGGCTTGGTGAGGTCGTCCAGGGTCACGGGGAGGGCGAGCTTCTTCGCGGCGAACCACGCCTTGTCGGCGTTGACGCACACGTCGCCGAAATCGGTCGGGGTGAGCGCGTCGCCGACGTCCGCCTTGAGGTCCGCGGAGTCCGCCGGCAGCTTGGGCGAGGCGTAGGGCGTCAGGACGCCGGCGCTGATCGCCCGCCCGGCGAAGGTGTTGTCGATGCCGTAGACGGCATCGCCGAGGGGGGCGTCCTTGGTGAGCACGAGTTGGTTCACCAGCGAGCCGCCGTCGCCCTGCCGGATCAGTTTGAGCTCGTAGCCGGTGTCGGCCTGGAAGGCGGCCAGCACGGCGTCCGACAGCGCGAACGAGTCGTGGGTGAGCACCGTGACGACGCCGCCGGCCGGGGCGGACGCCGACGCACCGGCCCCCGCCGGGGTCGTGGTGGGGGCGGCCGGCGACCCGCAGGCCGCCAGCGCCAGGGACGCGGCCGCCGCCAACGCGGCGAGGCCCGCCTTACTCGAGAGCTTCATCTGTCCTCCAAACACTCCGGAGGGCTCGGACTGGCCGAGGAGAACTCGACTCCCTACGCCGGTGCTAGCCGGATCAGGTTCGAGGGTCTGCGGATCACCGCACTCTCAGCGCCCCTTCGGCGCTCCCCTGTCTGGGGACCAGCATAGCCCGCGGACGCCCGCGGGCCGGCACGACTCCGGTCAGCGGCCGCGGCTGCGCGTCCGCGCGGACGCCGAGAACCGCGACGGCGAGTGCGTGGACGCCTCCCCCGCGGCCGCCACCCGGGCGGAGGGCGTCCGGGCGGGGCGACCGGACGCCGGCCGGGCGGACGGCGTCCGCGTCCGGGCCGGCTTCGACGCGGCGGGCGCCTCGACGGCCGGCGCGTAGGGCCCGGGGTAGGCCCGCTCGCCCGGTGCGATCTCGCGGAGCAGCCGGTCGCCGGGGCGCACCCGGGTGATCGTGGGCCGGATGCCGGCCTTGCGGGTCAGGTCGCGCACGTCGGCCCGCTGGGTGTCGAGCATGAGCGTGACGACGGTCCCGGCGGCACCGGCGCGGGCGGTGCGCCCGGAGCGGTGCAGGTAGGCCTTGTGCTCGGCGGGCGGGTCGGCGTGAACGACCAGCGCGACGTCGTCCACGTGGATGCCACGGGCCGCGATGTCGGTGGCCACGAGCGTCGCGGCGGCGCCGCAGTGGAAGGCCTCCATCGTGCGCACCCGGGCGTTCTGGCTCAGGTTGCCGTGCAGTTCGACCGCAGGGACGCCGGCGGCGTTGAGCTGCTTGGCCAGCTTCTTCGCGCCGTGCTTGGTGCGGGTGAACACCATCGTGCGGCCGGGGGCCGCGGTCAGGTCGAGGAGCACGTCGAGGCGCGCGTCGGCGTCCACGTGGAGGACGTGGTGGGTCATGGTGCCGACCGGCGCCTCGACGGCGTCGGCCTCGTGCACGACCGGCGCGTGCAGGTAGCGGCTCACCAGGCCGTGGACGGCGTCGTCGAGGGTCGCCGAGAAGAGCAGCCGCTGCCCGCGGGCCGGCGTCCGGTCGAGGAGCCGCTTGACGACCGGAAGGAAGCCGAGGTCGGCCATGTGGTCGGCCTCGTCGAGCACCGTGACCTCGATGCCGTCCAGGCCGGCGTGGCCCTGCTTGATGAGGTCCTCCAGGCGGCCCGGGCAGGCCAGCACGATGTCGACGCCGCGCCGCAGCGCCGCGACCTGCGGGTTCTGGCCGATCCCGCCGAAGATCGTGCGCGTCGTGAGGCTGGCGGCGGCGGCCAGCGGGGCCAGCGACTCCTCGATCTGGGTGACCAGTTCGCGGGTGGGGGCCAGCACCAGGGCGCGAGGGCGTCCGGGCTTGCGGGGTGGGGTGGACGCCGTGAGCCGCGCGACGAGCGGCAGCAGGAAGGCGTAGGTCTTGCCGGAGCCGGTGCGGCCGCGGCCCAGCACGTCCTTCCCGGCGAGCGAGTCGGGGAGGGTGGCCGCCTGGATGGGGGTGGGGGCGGTGATGCCGCGCTCGGCCAGGACGGCGCACAGCGGGGCGGGCACGCCGAGCGTGCCGAAGGTGGGATCAGACAAGGTGAACGAGACTCCGAAGAAAGGGATGCGGTCGGTTCTGCCCGGCGCGAGGGATCGCGGCGCGAATGGCATCGACGGTCAGGAAGGCCTGCCCGGCGCAGAACAACCCGGGCTGCGAGCCCAGCCTAGCAGGCCTGGACCCGCAGCCCGAACGCGGGTTCTTCGGGTGAGGTCGGGGACGGTGCGGGACGCGTCAGCGGCCGGTTCCCGCGTACACGACCGCCTGCCCCGAGGCGTCCAGCCCGAAGGCGGAGTGCGCGGCACGGACGGCCTTGTCGACGTCCTCGGACGCCACGACGACCGAGATCCGGATCTCGGAGGTGGAGATCATCTGGATGTTGATGCCGGCGTCGGCGAGGGCCTTGAAGAAGGTGGCCGCCACGCCGGGGGTGGTGCGCATGCCGACGCCCACGATCGCGACCTTGCCGACGTTCTCGTCGGTGAGGACGCGGCTGAACCCGATCCGGTCCTTGGCCGCCTCGAGCGCGGCGGTCGCCTTGGCCAGGTCTCCCTGCGGGATCGTGAAGGTCATGGCGGTGGTCTGGTCGGACACCGACTGGTTCTGCACGATGATGTCGACGCTGATGCCGGCGTCCGCGATGGCCAGCAGCACCGCGGCCGCCTCGCCGGGACGGTCCGGCACGTCGACGACCGTCAGCTTGGCCAGGGCCTTGTCCTGCGCGACGCCGGTGATGATCGGGTTCTCCATGGCGGTGCCTTCCTTCTTGATGTCCTTGGCGTCCTTCAGCCAGGTTCCCTGCTTGTTCGAGAAGGACGACCGCACGTGGACCGGGACGTTCTCCCGGCGGGCGTACTCGACGCAGCGGAGGTGCAGGATCTTGGCGCCGTTGGCGGCGAGCTCCATCATCTCCTCGTAGCTGATCTCGGGGATCTGCTGGGCGGCCGGCACGATCCGGGGGTCGGCGGTGAAGACGCCGTCGACGTCGGAGTAGATCTCGCAGTAGTCGGCCTTGAGGGCGGCGGCCAGCGCCACCGCGGTGGTGTCGGACGCCCCCCGGCCCAGCGTGGTGACGTCCTTGGTGTCCTGGGACACCCCCTGAAAGCCGGCCACGATCACGATGTCGCCGTCGGCGAGCGCCGTCTCGATGCGGCCCGGGGTGATGTCGATGATGCGGGCGTCGCCGTGCTTGGCGGTGGTGATGACGCCCGCCTGGCTGCCGGTGAACGAGCGGGCCGTGTGGCCGAGGTCGTTGATGGCCATCGCCAGCAACGCGGCCGACATCCGCTCGCCGGCGCTCAGCAGCATGTCGAGCTCGCGCGAGCGCGGGTTGGGCGACACCTCCTGAGCCAGGTCGAGCAGTTCGTCGGTCGTGTCGCCCATCGCCGACACGATGACGGTGACCTCGTTGCCCAGTTCCTTGGTCGCCACGATGCGCCGCGCGACCCTCTTGATGCTCTCGGCGTCGGCGACGGACGAGCCGCCGAACTTCTGCACAACGCGCACAGACTTCCTCCTGTCGAGCCACGGCGGACGCCGCCGCGCCCGGCCCACTCCTGCCTCGGTGGGCCGCGACCGGCCCAGCGGTCCTGCCGGTGGCAGAAACGGCACTACTGTGCCATAGGCGTCCGGCCGCCCTGGGACTTTTCGGGTTTCGGGCGGCGGCGCCCCGACCCGAGGAGCACCCATGACCGTTCGCTGGGCGATCGCCGGTACCGGCAAGATGGCGGCCACGTTCGCCGGGGCGTTCGCCCACGTCCCGGACGCCGACCTGGTCGCCGTGGCGTCCCGCGACGCCGCGCGGGCGACCCGGTTCGCGACCGAGCACGGCGTCCCCCGCGCCGTCGGCTATCCGGCGCTGTGGGCGTCCGGCGAGGTGGACGCCGTGTACGTCGCGTCGCCGCACACGTCCCACGCCGAACTCGCGCTGGCCGCGATCGCGGCCGGGAAGGCGGTGCTGGTCGAGAAGGCGTTCACGACGTCGGTGGCCGACACCGAGGCGGTGATCGCGGCGGCCCGCGAGCGGGGCGTCTTCGCGATGGAGGCGATGTGGACCCGCTTCCTGCCGGCGGCGGTCGAGCTGAAGCGGCTCGTGGACGCCGGCGTCATCGGCCAGGTGCGCAGCGTGCAGGGCGACCTGTCGGCGTTCCGCGCCTACGACCCCGCCGACCGGCTGTTCGACCGCGCCGCGGGCGGCGGCGCGACCCTCGACCTCGGCGTCTACGTCGTCTCGTTCGCCCAGTGGTTGCTGGGGACGCCGACCCGCGTCCTGGCCCTCGGCGGGCTGCTGCCGAACGGGGTGGACGGCGAGGGCGGCGTCCTGCTCGGCTACGACGACGGCCGCTACGCCAGCCTCGGGTTCGACTTCACCGCCCACGGACCGGGCCGGATGGCGGTGCTGGGCACCGAGGGCTGGATCGACGTGAAGCCGCGGTTCCACCGCCTGCAGCGGTTCGAGGTGCTCCGCCCGGGGGCGGCCGCCGTCGCCTACGACCTGCCCGCGCTCGGCTCCGGCTACGCCCACGAGTTGGCCGAGGCCACCCGCTGCATCGCCGCGGGACTCACCGAGTCGCCGGCGATGCCGCTGGCCGACACCCTGGCCGTCCAGCGGACCCTCGACGCGGTGCAGCGCGCGATTCACCGGTGAGCGCCGACCTACCATGAGGCCATGACACTGCCCGACCAGAACCCGCTGCGCCTCTCGGCCCTCGAGCGCGACGAGGCGGTCGCCGCGCTGCGCACCCACCTGGAGTTGGGGCGCCTGTCCCAAGCCGAGTTCGACGAGCGCGCGCAGGCCGCCCTGGCCGCCCGCACGGCCGCCGAACTCGGGCCGCTGTTCGCGGACCTGCCGGCACCGCACCCCGGCTTCCTCGACGCCGCCCAACCGACCTGGCCCACCTACCCCGCGGGCGGGCGGCCCCCCGAGCCGGGCGCGCCGGGCTACGCGCCGGCCGGACCGCCCGGCTCGCTCACGTCGCCGTACGGCTCCCCGGCCTCGCCCTACGGCAGCCCGGCCACGCCCGGCGCACTGGTGCCGCGCCCCCCGGGGGTGCCCCCCGTGCGCAGCCAGACCGACAAGACGCTCGACACCGTGCAGGCGCTGATCTGGCCGATCGCGATCGTGCTGCTGCTGTTCGGGGACGCCGGCATCTGGCCGATCATCCTGGCGATCGTCGTGTCCACCTCGATCAGGGCCTACCGCGGCAACGTGAAGCGGCGGCAGCCCCCGCCCTACTGACGCGGGGCGGGGGGCGCCGCTGGGCTCAGGCGCGCTCGATCCGCAGGGCCAAGCCGAGGTCTTCCTCGGTGACCCAGTCGGCGCCCGCGGCGTCCGCCTCGGTCAACTCGACCGCCAGGACCTCGTCGGCGATGAGGTCGCTGTAGGCGCGGATCGCCTCGGCGAGCGCGTCGTCGGTGGTGAACCAGCGGGCCCGGATCCGGTCCGACACCTCCAGCCCGGAACCCTTGCGGGTCTCCTGCAGGGTGCGCACCACCTCGCGGGCCAGGCCGGCCTGCACCAGTTCGGGGGTCAGCTCCAGGTCGAGCGCGACCGTCTCGCCCTGCTCGTTGACGACCGACCAGCCCTCACGCGGCCGCTCCGAGATCAGCACCTCCTCGGCGGTGACCGTCGTGCCGTCGCCGTACGCGACCACCGCCTCGCCGGTGGCCGCCAACTGCGCGGCCAGCGCGGCGGCGTCCGCCTCGGCGATGGCCTGGGCCACCTTCGGCGTCTCCTTGCCGAACCGCCGACCCAGGGCGCGGAAGTTGCCCTTGGCGCTGAAGTCGACGATGTCGCCCGCCGACGCGAACGACTCGACGACCCCGACGTTGAGTTCGGCGGCGATCTCGTCGAGCAGCTCGTCGGTCAGCCGGGCGTAGCTCGCCGACGGCACCAGCACCCGGCGCAGCGGCTGGCGGGTCTTGACGCGGGCCTCGGCGCGGGCCCCGCGGCCCAGTTCCACCAGGCGGCGGGTGAGCTCCATGGCGGCGTTCAGCTCGTCGTCGATCGCGGCGGCGTCCACCGTCGGCCAGGCGGCCAGGTGCACGGACGCCGGGGCGCCCGGGACCGCGGCCACGAACAGGTCCTGCCAGACCCGCTCGGTGATGAACGGCACCAGCGGGGCCATCAGGCGGGTCACGACGTCCATGGTCTCGTGCAGCGTCCACAGCGCGGCGGGCTCGCCGTCCCAGAAGCGGCGCCGCGACCGGCGGACGTACCAGTTCGACAGCTGGTCGACGAACTCGCTCAGCAGCGTGCCGGCACGCTGGGTGTCGAAGTTCTCCAGGGCGTCGGTGACGTCGCGCACCAGCTCGTTGCGCACGCTGACCAGCCAGCGGTCGAGCACCGGGCGCTCGGCCACCGCCGGAGCCTCCCCCACCGGCGACCAGCCGTTCGTCCGCGCGTAGAGCGCCAGGAACGACACCGAGTTCCAGTAGGTCAGCAGCACCTTGCGCACCGTCTCGGTGATGGTGCCGTGGCCCACCCGCCGCGACGACCACGGCGAACCGCCCGCGGCCATGAACCAGCGGACGGCGTCCGCACCGTGGGCGTCCATGAGCGGGATGGGCTCGAGGATGTTCCCGAGGTGCTTGCTCATCTTCCGGCCGTCCTCGGCGAGGATGTGACCCAGGCAGAGCACGTTGCGGTAGGAGTTCTGGTCGAACACCGCCGTCGACACCGCCATCAGCGAGTAGAACCAGCCGCGGGTCTGGTCGATGGCCTCGCAGATGAAGTCCGCGGGGAAGGCCGCCTCGAACCGCTCCGTCGAGCCCTCGACGTAGGGGTAGCCCCACTGGGCGAACGGCATGGCGCCGCTGTCGAACCAGGCGTCGATGACCTCCGGGACGCGCCGCGCGGTCTCGCCGCACTGCGGGCAGCGGAAGGTGACCTCGTCGACGAACGGACGGTGCGGGTCGAGTTGCGACTGGTCGACGCCGGTCAGCCTCGTCAGGTCGGCGCGCGAACCCACGCAGGTGTCGTGCTTGTGGACGCAGCGCCAGATCGGCAGCGGCGTCCCCCAGTAGCGCGAGCGCGACAGCGCCCAGTCGATGTTGTTGTTCAGCCAGTCGCCGTAGCGGCCGTGCTTGATGTGCTCGGGGTACCAGGTCGTGGCCTCGTTCTCGCGGAGGAGGGCGTCCCGGATCTGGGTGGTGCGGATGTACCACGACAGCTGGGCGTAGTAGAGCAGCGGGGTGTCGCAGCGCCAGCAGTGCGGGTAGGAGTGTTCGTAGGGCTGCTCGCGCCACAGCAGGCCGCGCTCGGTCAGGTCGGCGACGAGCGTCTTGTCGGCGGTCTTGAAGAACAGGCCGCCGACGAGCGGCACGTCCGGCTCGAAGGTGCCGTCGGGACGCACCGGGTTGACCAGCGGCAACCCGTAGGCGCGGCAGGAGACGAGGTCGTCCTCGCCGAACGCGGGCGCCTCGTGCACCAGCCCGGTGCCGTCCTCGGTCGTGACGTAGTCGGCGAGGATCACGTAGTGGGTGCCGCCGACCACGTCGGGGAACTCGACCAGCTCGAACGGGCGGGCGTACCGCCAGCCCTCGAGCTCCTTGCCCGAGAAGGTCTGGCGCAGGGTCCAGCCGTCGCCGAGCACCTTCTCGGCCAGCGGCTCGGCCAGCACCAGCATCTCGTCGCCGCGGCTCGCGGCGACGTAGGTGACGTCGGGGTGAGCGGCGACGGCGGTGTTGGACACCAGGGTCCAGGGCGTCGTGGTCCACACCAGCAGGTCGGCCTTGCCCTGGAGCGGGCCGGAGACCAGCGGGAACCGCACGTAGACCGACGGGTCGACGACGTCGTGGTAGCCCTGCGCGAGTTCATGATCGGACAGCGCCGTGCCGCAGCGCGGGCACCAGGGCGCCACCCGGTAGTCCTCGACGAGCAGCCCCTTGTCGTAGATCTGCTTCAGCGCCCACCACTCGCTCTCGACGTAGGAGGGCTTCATCGTCCAGTAGGCCTCGTCGAGGTTGACCCAGTAGCCCATGCGGCGGGTCAGCTCCTCGAAGGCGTCCACGTGCCGGCTGACCGACGCGCGGCACCGCTCGTTGAACGGCTCGACACCGAACTTCTCGATGTCGGGCTTGCCGTTGAAGCCGAGTTCCTTCTCGACGGCCAGCTCGACCGGCAGACCGTGGCAGTCCCAGCCGGCCTTGCGGTCGACGCGGTAGCCCTGCATGGTGCGGAACCGGGGGAAGACGTCCTTGAACACCCGGGCCTCGATGTGGTGGGTGCCGGGCATGCCGTTGGCGGTCGGGGGCCCCTCGTAGAAGGTCCACGGCCGACCGCCCGCCGTCTGGGCGAGGGACGCCTCGAAGGTGCCCTGGGCGTCCCACAGGTCGAGGATCTGCCGCTCCATCGCCGGCAGGTCCACCTGCGGCGGGACGGCGTTGTAGAGGCGGGCACCGGACGCCGTCGGCTGCGGCGTCGTGCTGGTTGCGTCGTGCGCGGTCATCTCGTCCTTCGTCTGTGCGGCGCCGGTCCGGCGGCCTTTCGGTGACGAAGGGACGAGGTGCGGACGCCGACGGCGTCCGGTGGCCCCGCGGTACCACCCTTCTTGGTGCGCGTCCGGCTCGTAGCCCCGTTGAGGGCCACACCCCGGGTGACGCACCCGCTTCGTTCCGCGCCGCCGCCGGTTCTAGTGAGCCTCCGGCGGATGGACCGCGCGGGGACCGTTCTTCCGGCAGCTCCGGGGTGATGGCCCCATCAATGCCGTGCGACGCGGCGCCCATTGTACGGACGCCGCACCGCCGCAGCGAATCGCGGGCGCGAACCCCTCAGGCGCCGACGCGGCGGCGTCCGGAGAACGCCCGGCCGAGGGTCACCTCGTCGGCGTACTCGAGGTCGCCGCCCACGGGCAGCCCGGACGCCAGCCGTGAGACCGTGATGCCGGTCGGGGCGAGCATCCGGGCGATGAAGGTCGCGGTGGCCTCGCCCTCCAGGTTGGGGTCGGTGGCGAGGATCACCTCGGTGACGGTGGCATCCTGCAGGCGGGTCAGCAGTTCGCGGATGCGGAGATCGCCCGGGCCGACGTGGTCGATCGGCGAGATGGCGCCGCCGAGCACGTGGTACAGGCCGCGGAACTCGCGGGTGCGCTCGATGGCGGCGACGTCTTTCGACTCCTCGACCACGCAGATCATGGTGCGGTCGCGGCGCGGGTCGCGGCAGATCCGGCAGGTGGTCTCCTCGGCGATGTTGAAGCAGACGTCGCAGAAGCGCACCTTCTCGGTGACGGTCAACAGCGCCTGCGCCAGCCGCTCGACGTCGGCCTTGTCGGCCTCGAGCAGGTGGAAGGCGATGCGCTGGGCGCTCTTCGGCCCGATCCCGGGCAGCCGGCCGAGCTCGTCGATCAGCTCCTGGATGGGGCCCTCGTACACGTCCTCAGAACCCCAGTCCGGGGATCTGCGGCATGGCGGCCTGGGCGAGCGCCTGGGCCTGGTGGGCGGCGTCGCGACAGGCCGCCAGGATCAGGTCCTCGAGGGTCTCGACGTCGGCCGGGTCGCAGGCCTCGGGCTTGATCGTGACCTTGGTGATCTCCTGGGCCCCGGTCATGGTGACCGTGACGAGGTCGCCGCCGGCGGAGCCGGTCACCTGACGGTGGGCCAGGTCGTCCTGGGCGCTCTTGAGCTGCTCCTGCAGCGCCTGCGCCTGCTGGAGCAGGGCGTTCATGTCGAAGCCGCCCTCGGCGTTGAACATGCTCACGGGGGTTCTCCTATCGTCGGGGACGCGTCGCGGCGCCCATGGTAGGCGACCGGAGGCGTCCGGCTCACGGGCGCTCAGGCTCCTCGGCGATGAGCTGAGCGCCCAGTTCCCTCTGCAGCAGGTCCTCGACGCCGAGCCCGTCGGCGTCGAGGTCGGGATCGTCGCGGCGCTGCTCGACCTCGGGCTCGGCCGCGGGCCGGCCGACCTGGGTGGGGCGGATGTTCTCCCGGGCCAGCGTCGCGAAATCGGGCCGGTCGTCGTCCTCCTCGTCGGGCGGTGGTTCGGGGCTGTACGCCGACGGAGCCCGGCGCAACGGAGCGGCTGTCCGGCCCGCGCTGGGGGGTGGGGCGGGGCTGGTCGGTGGGGCGGGGCTGGTCGAGTGGGTGGGCCGGGCGGGGCGACGGGGCTCGGCCTCCCGTGCGACGGCGTCGGCCCGAGCGGGCCGCTCGGGGGCCCGGGCCGACCCGCGCGCGGGGCCGACGTCCGGGACGCCGCGACCGGGGTGTTCCGGGCTCCCCCCCAGCGTCGGGGACACCTCGGGGGGCGGCGCGCCGGGGACGGGCGGCCCGCCGGCGACCACGGTCTCGATCGCCGGCGCGATCCCCAGCACCTCGATCAGGGCCTCGCGGAGGATGTCGGGGCTTCCGCCGCGGCCGAAGCTTTCGCGGGCACCGGCGCTGGTCATGGCCAGGGTGAGCACACCGTCCGCCAGCGCATGGACCTGGGCGTTCTGGCTCAACACGATCCAGGTGACGCGGCGGCGTCCCTTCACCGCCTCCAGGATCTGCGGCCACATCCGGCGTACGTCGGCGGTGGTGAGCTGGCCGGGGTCGGTCGGCGGGCCGCTGCGGGCCTGGTGGGCGGGGGCCGCAGCCGGGGCCGGGGGCTGGGGGGCCGGGGCCTGGGGCTGGTGCCGGGCCGCCGGCGACGGGGCCTCCGCGGCCCGGGGCGGGGCGTCAGTACGGGGCGGGGCGTCCGTCCGGGGCGGGGCGTCGACCGGGGCGGCCTGGGGCGCACCGCCGGGCGCGGACTCCCCCACCATGCTCAGCCGGCGTTCCAACCGGTCGAGGCGGGCGTGGATGCCGCGAGCGTCCACATCGGCGCCGGGCAGCAGCACGCGGGCGCACATCAGCTCGAGGTGCAGCCGGGGGGCGGTGGTGCCGCGCATGTCGGTCAGCCCCTTGGCGATGACTTCGGCCGCCCGGGTCAGCTCGCCGGCCCCCATGCCCTGCGCCTGCACCGTCAGCCGCTCGGCCTGGTCTCCGGCGACGTCGACGAGGCCGGAGGTGAGGGCGTCCGGCACGGCGGCGACGATGATGAGGTCGCGCAGCCGGCGCAGCAGGTCCTCGGCGAAGCGCCGCGGATCCTGCCCCACCTCGATGACCTTGTCGATGCTCGCGAAGACCCCGGCCGAATCGCCGGCGGCGAAGGCGTCCAGAATCTCGTCGAGCAGCGTGTCGGGCGTGTACCCGAGCAGGGCCGCCGCCTGCCGGTAGCTGACGCCGCCCTCGCCGGCGCCGCCCAGCAGTTGGTCCAGCACCGAGAGGGAGTCGCGCACCGAACCGGCACCGGCCCGCACGACGAGCGGCAGCACCGCCCGGTCGACGGCCACGCCCTCGGCGTCGCACAGCGACTCCAGGTAGCCGGTCAGCACCCTCGGCGGCACCAGCCGGAAGGGGTAGTGGTGGGTGCGCGAGCGGATCGTGCCCAGCACCTTCTCGGGCTCGGTCGTCGCGAAGATGAACTTGACGTGCGGCGGAGGCTCCTCGACCAGCTTGAGGAGGGCGTTGAAGCCCTCCTTGGTCACCATGTGGGCCTCGTCGATGATGTAGATCTTGTAGCGGCTGTGCACGGGCGCGAAGAAGGCCCGCTCGCGCAGGTCGCGCGCCTCGTTGACGCCGCCGTGGGACGCCGCGTCGATCTCGATGACGTCGATCGACCCGGTGCCGCCGCGGGCCAGGTCGCGGCAGCTCGGGCACACCCCGCACGGCTCGGGGGTCGGCCCCTGCTCGCAGTTGAGGCAGCGGGCCAGGATGCGGGCGCTGGTCGTCTTGCCGCAGCCACGCGGCCCCGAGAACAGGTAGGCGTGGTTGACCCGGTTGTTGATCAGGGCGCGACGCAGGGGCTCGGTCACATGGTCCTGACCGATGACCTCCCCGAACGTCTCCGGGCGGTAGCGCCGGTACAGCGCGAGCGGCGCATCGGGGCGGGCGGTGGCGGTGGGGCCGTCGAACACGGTGGCGCGACCGCCCGGCCGCAGCAGCGGTACCGCAACCGTCGGCTCCCCCTCGTCCGGATCGTCCTCGGGCTCCGCGTCGAGGACGTCCGCGGCCGTGGCCTGCACCTCCGGCGGATCGTCGGGGTCGATCGGGATCTCGTGCATCTCGTCGCCGTCGATGTCGACGTCGAGGATGGCCAGGTGGTCGGGTTCGTGCGTGACGATGCGCTCGTCGGGCTCCAGCCCGAACAGATCCGGCCCACCCTGGTCGAAGCCGGGCGAGTCCGGCTCCTCGGGGCTGCCGAAGAGAGCGTCCGTCGTCTCGTCGTTCACGGTTGAACCTTACGGGCTGGCTCCGACAGTCTGCGCGACGGTCATCCTCGGCGCCGGCGGGGCGCCCTTAACGTGAGGGGCCCCCGCGCACCTGACAGAGCTCACTGACCCTTGCTGCCTTCCGGCCCTGGGGGGGTTGGGTGAGGTGCCACCGCACGGGGACCTTGGCAGCATCCTACGCGATCGCCGGCTCGGCCCCGAAATCGGCCGCGGGAGCGCGTCCACCCCTCGTGGAGCCCTGTCCCCCGCCCGGGGGACAGCTCCCCGGGGCGGGCGACGCCTCCCCCGACGCCGACCGCGGCGCCTACCCTGGCGGTGCCGTCTCCCCCGAGGCGGACGTTCGCCCCCAGACTGCGGGCGGCGGGGCTGTCCCCCCGACCCCGTCGTCCGCCCCAGGCCCGGCCTGCACCCCCCGGTAGGCCGGGCCTCTCACGTCCGGGCTCGTCCCGACCCCGGACAGCTCCCCCGAGCCTCGTGCGTGGACCTGGCGCGCGGCGCCCGCTCAGGGCCGCAGCCGGGACACGAAGCGCGAGTTCGCCAGCACCGGCAGCTTCCTGCGGACCTCCGCGACGGCGTCCGGGTCGAGGTCCACGACGAAGGTCTCGGGTCCCGCTCCGGCTTCGTGCAGCACGACTCCGTCGGGCGCCACGACGAGGCTGTGGCCCACGCCGAGCGGCCCGGGGCCGCCGGGGCGTCCGGACGCCGCGGGCTCGGCCTGCCCGCACGCCACCACGAAGGAGGTCGCGTCGAGGGCGCGGGCCCGGACGAGCGTCCGCCACTGGTCGACCTTCCCGGGGCCGCCCTGCCAGGACGCCGGCACCAGCACGACCGCGGCCCCGGCCCGGGCGTACTCCTTGAACAACTCGGGGAAGCGCACGTCGTAACAGATCGCCAGCCCCACGGTGACCCCGGCCACCACCACCGCGACCGGCCGGTCGCCCGGCTCGATGTGCTCGGACTCGGCGAAGCCGAACGCGTCGAACAGGTGCAGCTTGTGATAGGCCGCCTCACCGCCCGGGCCCGTCACGAGCAGGGTGTTGCGGCAGCGGCCGTGGGCGCCGACCGCCGACCGGGGGGTGAACATGCCGACGGCGATCGTCGTGCCGAACTGCGCCGCCACCGCGCGCACCCCGTCGGCGAAGGGACCATCGAGGGGCTCGGCAACCTCCGCCGAGCGCCGCGCGAAGGACGCCATGGTCGCCTCGGGGAACACGACGAGGTCGGCGCCGTCGGCGTCCGGCAGGGCGGAACGGATCAACTCGAGGTTCTCGCCCGGATCGGTCGAGCTGCAGATCTGGGCCACGGCGATACGCATGGGCCCATCGCACCCGGTGGGGCACGCGGGGTCAACCGGGCGGTCCGTCGGTGAGCCTGCCGGGGGTCGGGGGTGGGCGGTGGAGGTGCCGTTGCCCGGTGGGAGTGGTGAGGGTGATCTCGTGCCGGGCGGGGCCGGTGACGCGGTGGCTCCACCCGGGGGCCTGCTTGGCGTGGTTGCAGGCCTCGCACAGCCCTTGGCCGTTGGGGTAGCTGGTCGGGCCCCCGGCGGCGTGATCGACGATGTGGTCGTGGTGGCGGATCGGGGCGTCGCACCAAGGGGTGCGACACGTCCGGTCGCGCAAGTCGATGAGTTCGGCGAGCCCGTCGGGGAAGCAACGGCTGGCGGACTCGAGCGCCACCAGGTGCCCGGCCGGGTCGGTGAACACCCGCCGCAGCGTGACCGAGACCCCGGCCAACAGGTCCGGGACCATCTCGCCCGGGACGGGTTCTCCTTCGAGCAGCGCCGGCCCGGTGCCGGCGAGCAGGGTCTCGGCGGTCATCACCAGATGCAGCTGCACCGGCAACCGCGGCGGCACCGGCGCGCTCGCCCAGCCGGTGGCATCGGACGGGTTCGCCCACCGGGTGGGGTCGGCGGCGCCGCTGGGGTCGGCGGTGAGCCGGGCCGCGAGGGTGTCGGCCAGCAACTGGCCACGGCCGCGGGGGTCGCCGGCGGCCCGGGCGGCGTCGGCCTGCCGGGTGAGGCACTTCCAGACCGCGACCCCCTCACGCAGCGGCAGCAGCGCGGACAGCCGGGTCATGCCGTCGGCGACCGGCCGCAGCGACACGGTGCGCGCGGTGGCGGCCAGCTTGAACCTGGTGATCGTGGCCTGCGGGTCGAGGCGATAGCCGGCCGCCGCGGCCTGCCGGGCCAGTTCGCGATCGCCCCAGCCTCGGATCCGCTCCGGGTCGGCGCACAGCCACTCATCCACCTCCGCACGGTCGGCACGGGACAGGGCGGCGGTCTCCCGGGCGATGAGGGTGGCTCGCCACTCGTTCAGTACCCCGCCCCGCAACGCCCCCAGGGTGTGCGGCAGTTCGTCGACCAGGACCCTCGCCAGGCCGACCAGCCGGGCCGCCTGATGCGGCGACACCTGGCGGGCCAACCCAATCTCGGCCGCGATGGAACGCCCACGTCGACCCGGCCGTCGCCGGGCACCCCCGCCGGCCGTTCGGCCCGCCGGAGCGCCGCGAACCGGGCCGTCGCGACCGCCTGAGCGGCACAGGCGGCCGCCTTCAACCGCTCCAGCTCTCCGATCAACGCCACCATCGCCTCCGGGGTGGCGGCGGCCTCGGCCAGGTCGGCGAGCCCAGCCGTCACCGCAACCAGTAGCTGCCCTGCCCCCACCCTGCCGGTCGCCTTCATGCCTCGAGCCAACCAACCCCCTCCGACATTTCCGGGAGGCCGAACACCACCCAACCCCCTGGTCGGGGCACTGTTACCAACTTGTTATCGAACATTCGTCGGTATCCACCGCACGCCACCCCGTGCCGGGCCCGGCCCCGGCCCGGCGGGTCGTCCCCCGGAGCACGACGCCCGGGCGCTCACCCACCCGAGGGCCGGGTCATGGCGGCGGGGACCACCCAGGCGTCGAAGTCCGCGGCGGAGACCCCCGAGGCGATCGCGGCCTCCCGCAGGGTGGTGCCCTCGGCGTGGGCCTTCTTGGCGATCGCGGCCGCGGCGTCGTAGCCGAGGTGCGGGTTGAGCGCCGTCACGACCATCAGGTTGGCGGCCAGGTTGGCCGCGATGCGGGCGCGGTTCGGCTCGATGCCGACCGCGCAGTGGTCGGTGAACGAGCGGGAGGCATCGGCGAGCAGCCGGATCGACTCGAGCACCGCGTGCGCCATCACCGGCTTGAAGACGTTGAGCTGGAAGTTGCCCTGGCTCCCGGCGAAGCCCACGGTGGCGTCGTTGCCGAACACCCGGGTGGCGACCATCGTGACCGCCTCGGCCTGCGTCGGGTTCACCTTGCCCGGCATGATCGAACTGCCCGGCTCGTTCTCGGGGATCAGCAACTCGCCGATGCCGTTGCGGGGACCGGAGGCGTACCAGCGGACGTCGTTGGCGATCTTCATCAGCGCCCCCGCCAGCACCCGCAGCGCCCCGCTCACCGCCACCAGCGCGTCGTGGGCGCTGAGGGCGGCGAACAGGTCGTCGGCCTGGTGGAACGCGAACCCGGTCTCGGCCGCGATGCGCTCCGCGGTGCGGCGTCCGAACTCGGGGTGGGCGTTGAGGCCGGTGCCGACCGCGGTGCCGCCGATGGCCAGGCCGCGGGCCCAGGCGTCCGCCTGCCGAACGCCCTCGAGCGCGAAGTCGAGTTGGGCCACCCAGCCGCCGATGACCTGGCCGAGCCGGACGGGCGTGGCGTCCTGCAGGTGGGTGCGGCCGACCATGACGACGTCGGCGAAGGCGGACGCCTTGGCCGCCAGGGTGTCGCGGAGGCGTCCGATCGCCGGGTAGAGGCGCTCGTTGAGCTCGACGACGACCGCGATGTGCATCGCCGTGGGGAAGGTGTCGTTGGACGACTGGCCCCGGTTGACGTGGTCGTTGGGGTGCACCGGGGTCTTGCTGCCCAGGACGCCGCCGGCCAGCTCGATGGCCCGGTTGCCGATCACCTCGTTGGCGTTCATGTTCGACTGGGTGCCGGAGCCGGTCTGGAAGACGACCAGCGGGAAGTGGTCGTCGAGGTCGCCGGCGATCACCTCGTCGGCGGCCCGGACGATGAGGCCGGCCAGCGCGGGCGCCAACTGCCCCAGTTCCGCGTTGGCCTGCGCGGCCGCCTTCTTCAGGACGCCGAGGGCCCGGATCATCGGCCGCCCCCACACGAAGGTGTCGCGGCCGATGTCGAAGTTCTCGATCGACCGCTGGGTCTGCGCCCCCCAGTAGCGGTCGGCCGCCACGTCGACGGCGCCCATCGAGTCGGTTTCCACGCGGGTCTGTTCAGCCATACCTCACGGTAGCCCGGGCCGCCGACCGGGGGTCGGCGCTGCGCGGACGCCGCCGCCGTCAGGACGCCGCGGGGGCGTCCGCGTAGGCGGCGGTCAGCGTGCGATAGGGCCGGGACGCCAGCGCGAGCAGCGTGGCCGCCAGGCCGATGACGCCGACGAGCACGAAGACTGCGGCGATGCCGCGCGCCTGCCCGTCGCCCAACAGCCAGGTCCAGGCGGCCTTCCCCTCCGCCGAGTTGAGGTAGGGGATCAGCACGAACTGCGCCAGCGGCCCGACGAGGAAGGCGCTGATCGGCGAGGCGGCCAGCTCGACCGCCATGGCCAGCCCGAACACGCGGCCCTGCTTCTCGTAGGGCACCACCCGCTGCAGCACCGTCTGCTCGGCGGCCTCGGCGATGGGCATGATCGTCATCCACAGCAGGATGCCGACGCCCGTCAGCCAGATGTTCTCGCGGAGGGTGAAGAAGACGCCGATCATCCACATGAGGACGTTGGCGAGGAGCAGCGCGCGCAGCGGGCGCGTCCCCAACCCGAACCTCGCCACCCAGACGCCGCCGATCATGAAGCCGAAGCTGACCGCCCCCCAGATCAGGCCCCACGCCTCGACCGAGACCAGCGTGAGGCCGTAGGGGTCCATGAGCGCGGTGAAGACGCCGCCGAGCAGGTTGTTGAACGTCGAGAACACGATGAGCGCCACCAGCCCCGGCACCGCGATGATCGCCGCCCACGCGGCGCCGAAGTCGACGGGCTTCGGGACGCCGTCGGCGTGCACGATCTCCGGCTCGGGGATGCGCACCGTCCACAGGTGCAGCAGCGAGACCAGCGTGAGGGCGACCGCGATGACGAAGGTCCAGGCCATGCCGAGGCGTCCGACCGAGAGGCCGCTGAAGACCGACGTGACGGCGAAGCTCAGCCCGTTCACCAGGCCGACCCGGCCGTTCGCCTTGTCGCGCCCGTCGACGGGCACGAGCAGCGTGACGGTCGTCGACAGGGCGATCCCGCGCGCCGACTCCACCACGGCGCCGATCAGCACCAGGACGCCGACGGTCCAGAACCCGACGGACTCGATCGTGGCGAACTCCGAGCGCGGCAGCAGCAGGAACAGCACCATCGCCGGCGTGAACGTGACCGCGGTGACGAACTGGTGACCGACAGCCTCACCGCGGCCATGCTCGCGCTGTGGAACGCCGGCCTGTGGGTGCTCAGAGCCGTCCTCGAACTTGAGGACGCGATCCTCACCCCGAGCCTCGGCGAAGACGGACCGGTCGGCGAGCTGTACGCGACCACCTTCTGGATCGCCCTCTCCCTGGTCGGGATCCTCATGCTCGTCCAGGTCGGCGTCGCCCTCGGGAAGCGGGACGGGCACAGCATCGGCCGGCTCCTCGTCGGCGCCGCCCAGTTCGGCTTCGTGTGGTTCGCGTGGGTGGGGTACGGCGTCACCCTGGTCGCCGCCTGCAGCGGCCTCACCAAAGCCCTCATGCAGTCCCTGCTCGACGTCACCCGCTGGAGCGAGTGGGAACCCTGGGAACCATTCACCGCCAGCGACATCACCAACGGCACCGTCGCCGTCATCCTCGGCATCATGGGGATGCTGCTGTGGATCGCGGCGATCGGACACACCCTGGTGATGGTGGCCCGGGCCGCGTCCCTGCTCGTGTTGGCCGCAGTCACACCGATCGCGGCCGCCGGGCTGGTCACAGACTTCGGACGCGGCTGGTTCTGGAAGTCGTTCCGCTGGTTCCACGCCGCCGCCCTCACCCCGCCCCTGATGGTGCTCGCGCTCGGCATCGGCGTGAGGATCACCACCGAGGTGGCCGTCGGCGGTGAGGACGACGTCCTCAAGTCCATCGGGACCGCGTTCGTCGGCGTCGTGCTCATCTGCGTGTCGTCCTTCTCCCCGCTCGCGCTGTACAAGCTGTTCGCGTTCACCGACCCCGGCAGCACCTCCGGGTCAGCCCTGCGCGCCGGGCTCGCGGCCGCTGGCGGCATCGGCGGCATCCTCGCCGGACGCCAGACCGGCAGCAGTGCTGCCACCACCACCGACGACGCGGGTCGCACCGCAGGCGAGGACGGGGCAGCGGCCACCACGATCGGCCGATTCGCGGCCGGCATGGGCCCCGTCGGTCAGGCGCTCTCGGCCGGGATCGGCGTCATGGCCGCCGTAGGTGGGACAGCCGCCGCCATGGGTGCTGATCAGACCAACCAGATGGGGGTGGGCCACAACAACTTCCCGCCCGACTACTCGCGCCGCGGCGTCCGGGCCGGCAGCGGTCAGTCGGGATACGACGGTGCCACCGACGAGTCGGCATACCCGGACGACCCGACCTTGACCAACGGCTTCGACGGCGGGTGGGGAGGCCCGCCCCCGGAAGCCGGGACGCGCGGACCGGGGCCTGGAACGGGCACGATGCCGCCGACGGGCGCGCCGGCGCCCACCGGAGGGCAAGGGGGAACTGAGGCGAGGGGTGCTGCCAGCACCTCTCAAGTCGCGGAGGTCGCCGAGGTGGCGGCGCTGTAGCACCTGCACTCCACCGGCGGCAGCGAATCTGGACAGCCCTGCAACCGGGGTCTCAAGGGGTGGGGCGACTCAGTGACCGCTGCCAGGCAAACCCGAGCCTCAGCGCGGCGCTGGGGTCGGCGTGGAGCGCGGCGCTTGCGATGGCGCGCGGTCGTGTTTTGTCCCAGTCGGTACGGAATAGGACAGCGGGGCCGTCAGGCCTGAGTTCCACACCGTTAGCCTCGTGCTTTCATGACGGGGGCTGTTGATCCGGGGTTTTGAACAGCGAAAGTGCTTCCGGCTTGGGATAATACGAGTGTCGAAGTCGTAGAAGTCCCGCGCAAGGAAGCACTTTCGCCGTGAAGCGTACCGCCG
>JAAYVB010000041.1 GCA_012517405.1 Propionibacterium sp. | reverse complement strand
TGGATTGAGGAATACTACAACCAGACTCGTCGCCATTCAACGCTCGGATACTTGACACCGCAAGAATATGAGCTAGGCTACAGAAACATACTTGAACTCGCAGCCTAAACAGCTATCCACTTTATCGGGAACACTCCACACAATGGAGGGCGTGCAGATTCCGCAAGTCGACTGGGACACGACATCCACGGTCTCGGTGCTGACCACTCGGATCATGGGCCTGCCCGCCGCGGGGAAACGGGTGATGGTCGGGTTGGCCGGGGCTCCCGGCGCCGGGAAGTCGACGATCGCGGCGGCGCTGGCTTCGGCTCTGGAATGCGAACTGCCTGGTCAGGTGGCACTAGTGCCTATGGATGGTTTTCATCTGGCCCAATCGGTCATCGAGCGTGCCGGGCTCGCCGAGGTCAAGGGAGCACCCGAGACGTTTGACGCCTACGGTTATGTGGCGTTGCTGTCCAGACTGCAGCATGAGGCCGGCCACACCATCTATGCACCCGAGTTCCGCCGCGAGATCGACGACGCGGTTGCCGGCGCAATCCCGGTGACCTCCGACGTGCGGGTCGTCATCACCGAGGGCAACTACCTGCTGCTGGACGACGCCCCCTGGAACACGATCCGCGACCTGCTGGACGAGGTCTGGTACGTGACACTGCCGGACGAATCCAGGATCGGCCGCCTCATCGAGCGCCACATGCAGTTCAAGGACTCCGAGGGCACGGCTCGCCGCCGGGCGACCGTCTCCGATCAGCGCAATGCCGATCTGGTCGAGGCTCACACCGCGGGCGCGAGCCTGGTCATCCGCTACCGCTGATCAGGACCAGTGCCTGCTCATCAGGACTAGTGCGCTGATCAGGACCGGTGCCCGCTGATCAGGACTAATGCGCCAATGCCTGTGATCAGGGATAATGCCTGCTCGGCAGCACTAGCGGCGGTTCACGGACACCGGAAGAACGGCATCGGTGAAGTCTTGGATGCCATCCAGGATCGCTTCGAAACGCCACGAACTGACCAGATCGAAGCCGTGCTGGGCGCCGGGGAGCTCCGCATAGACCGGACGCGTCGGCGCCTCGGCGCGCAGCTTGGCGGCGAGTTCGCGGGAGTTCTCGACCGGTGCGTTGTTGTCCACCGTGCCATGGGTGAGGAAGAACGGCGGGGCCGACGAGGCGTCCATCACCAGCGGCGAGGACGGCAGCGCAGCGTTCCAGTCGTCGCCGTAGTACGGCCCGTAGTAGCCGTAGAGTCCGACGACTGCTGACACGGAGGTGTCCGCCGACTCGAATCCCGGCTGGTAGCGGGGGTCCTGCTGACTCAGCGCGGAGATCGAACTCATGTGCGCCCCGGCCGAACTTCCCGACATCACGACCCGGCGGCCATCCCCGCCGTAGTCGCCGGCATGCTCATGCAGCCAAGCCAGTGCCCGTTTGGCGTCCGCCATGTGATCGGGGAAGCCCGCCTGCGGTCGCAGCCGGTAGTTGGCGCTGACGCAGACCCAGCCGCGATCGGCGAATCGGTACAGCAGCCCCCGGGCCTCGTGATGCTTGCTGCCCAGGAAGTAGCCGCCACCGTGCAGGTAGAGCAGCGTCGGGCCTCCGGTGGGCCGGTCTTTGCGGTAGTAGACGTCCAACTGCTGCTTGCGGTGCGGCCCGTAGCTCACATTGCGCTCCCGCACCACCGACCGTGGCCGCACGGCGAACGGGAAGAGCGTGATCTGCCAGCCGCGCCGGGTGGCATGTTCATTGCTCGACCGTGCCGGCTCGATGCCGGCGTCGCGGAGTGCCGCCGCCACGATCGTCCGTGAAGTGCGGGCCCGCCATCCGAGTGCGAACAGGCCGGCAGCCACCAGCGCGGTCAGTACGACGGCCACCGTGATGTCGGCTGGCGTTCCGAAATCGCCGCTCACAATGGAGATGCCAAGCCAGATGGCCAGCAGGAGGGCGCCGTAGTGGGGTATCTCGTTGATCACCATGCCGAGGATGTAAGTGATGTTGGCAAGCACGCGCGGGCGTTGCGGCGGCCACAGCGCGGCTGCAACGAAGATGCCAAGGCCGGCGATGGAGAAGTACAGTCCATAAGGCATGTCCGGCTCCTTTCCGGTGTCTATCCAGGCTAGCCCGGTGGGGGTGAGCGACCGATGGACGCAATAGCCCCGGGGCGGATGCCGCGAGATGTGCCTGTCCATCCATGTCATCGATGGCCAGTGAGCTACCGATGGACGGAATATCCCGCGACGGACCGGCCGTTGTCGGTCTGTGGAGCTGACTGCGTCCGGCATTGAACCGAAGGAGACGACGTGAACGCTGTGGTGCTGCTCACCGTCGGAACGTTGCTGCTCAGCCTCTATGCGCTGTGCCTGGTGCTGCTGAGGGCTCCCGTCTTCGGGACTGCTGTGTATCGTCCGATGATCGTCAACATCGGGTTGTCGCTGACCCCGACGGCCATCCTCATCGCGGTGCTGGGCGCCATGATTGGCATCACCTTGCTCGCACCCTCAGCGGTGGCGCTGTGGGCGGTGATCGCCGTGGGCGCTGCCGGGTGGTTGCTGATGCTGCCGAACTCGGCCTATCTGATCACTGAACTGAACTTCTCGCACCGCGACGAATCCGAACGCGTGCCGTTGTGGTACGACATCGTCCTCGTGTTGACATTGGCGCTGTCCGGGGTTTTCAACACCCTGCTCAATCTGGCGCTGGCGCAGAGCCTGTATGTGCTTGTGGTCAGGCCGAACGACGATCACCCGCTCCGTCATCCGGACTCGTGGGTCATGTCCGTCGTGGTGCTCGTGCTGGTGACCTTCGGGATGTATCTGGGCCGCTATATCCGGTTCAACAGCTGGGACATCCGCCACCCGATCTCATTCGTCCGCAAGCTGGTGGGCTATTTCGCCGAGCGGGGGCACATCCGCGAGGCGCTGGGGTTCTGCACCGCGCACTCGGTGTTGCTGGCCATCTTGTACCTCATCGTGGTGGCCCCGCTCGTCGCCGTGCTGTGAGCGGCCGCCGCTGCCGGGCTCAAGCAGGCGAGGATCAGGCCGCGTAGCGCCAGGTGTGCACCGCGGCCCGTACCTCGCGGCTGAGGCTGGCGCCAACGAGTGTTCCCAGGGCGATGGCGAGCAGCGAAATGAAGACCTGGACGATGAGCCCGAGCGAGCCGGTCTGCGATGCGGCCTCACTGACGCCGATGAATCCGAGAGCACCGGGCACCAGCAGGAAATAGCCGGAGGTTCGCAGCACGACGCTGGGCGGAGCTGAACCGAATCGCTGAACCGCACGGGCTACCGGTTCGAGCACCATCGCTCCGGCGAAACCGGACAATGCCGCTCCCACAAGCAGCGATCCCAGAACCTGCGCCGCGTAGACGATGACATTGGCGAACAGGATCCAGCGCAGCGCACCCTTCGGCGCTACGGAATAGAGGTTGAATCCGATGCTGGTGAGCACCACACCCGCCCAGGGCGCCCAGGGCCCCAGCGTGGGGGCGATTCCGACCGGCTCGGGCGCGTTCACGATGACCCACGCCACGTACACACCGAACGCCAGCAGGCCCAGCTGCGCGAATCCGTAGACCAGGCGGCTGGCGCCGGCGATGACCTGGTTGCTCGCGAGCTCCACCGCGGCCACGGTGAGCATGTGGCCGGGCAGGAAGGCCAGCAGCGCGGGGGCAACCAGCCGCAGGGGGTCATCCGGCACCAGGCCGTCGAGCACGAGCAGAGTGATCAACGTGAGCACGAACGATGTCAGCACCGGCAGCAACAGCTGCACCGAGGTGCGTCCGCGCGTGAAGGTGATCATGAGACCGACGAACGCGCCCAGCACCAGGTAGACCGGGATTGCCGTTGCCGTCGGATTGATTACCATGCCGAAACCGAGCGTGAGAATTGTATGGCCGAGGATCATCGTCGGCCGATTGAACCGGGCCGGGGTTTGCTCGATCCGGGTGATCTCGCGGATGGCTTCGGCGGGTTCGGGATGCTCGTTGATCACCCGGACCACCAGCTTCTCCATCGCCCCGGCCTGATCGAGCCGATACGGCGCGGAAACCAGCGGGAAGACACCGGTGTGTGTTTGCGCGGGGTCCTCGACGAGGATCGCGGTGGGCAGCACGACCATTCGCAGATCGGGACGGCCGTAGGCGCGCGCGATCTCACCCAGCTGGCGTTCGATGTCGCTGGTCGGTAGCTGGGACGAGAGCATCGCGAGCCCGAGACTGCCGAGCAGATCCGGGATGGACATGCTCACTTGCACCGGCTTGGCGGGGCCGCCGTGGCTGCCCCAGCCGCGCGCGATCCTCAGCATCCGCCGGACGATCAACCGATCCCGGCTATGTCGCTTCCGGTCCTTCGTCGCGACCTGTCCGCCGGCCGGACGACCGGGGCGAACGACGCCGTCGCGGCCGGCAGCACCGTGGTCTGCTCAGCCGAGGCCGGTGTCTCGGGCGCCGGTGCATCCTGGCTTGTCAGATCGCTGTGGTTGATCGACCGCACCTCTTTCTCCAGCACCCGGCCTCCACGGCTTCGAAGCTCACGTTGATCGTCTGCGGGCTGTCGCCGCTGACGCTTCCTCCACGGCACCTTGACCCTGACACGGTGGCAGGTAGTTGGGTGGTCGTCAGGAGGGGAATGACATGACGTCGACAGACTATCGCACCACTCGGCTGGACTCAGCGCTCCAGTCGCCCGATGCCTCGTTGCGGCTGCGTGCCGCGCTGGCCGCGGGAAGCGGCCCGATGCCCGCTGATGTGCCCGTGCTGATCGCGCACTGCGGGACCGAGCCGGACTTCTTCGTCCGGGACATGCTGACGTGGGCACTGACGTGCCATCCGGCCGATCGGACGGTGCCCCTGCTGCTGACCGAGCTGGGTTCACCGAACCCGCAAGCCTGCGCTCAGGCATTGCACACGCTTTCGAAGATCGGGGACGCCCGGGCGTGGCCGCAGATCACCGACGGTCTGCTCGGCGCGCCCGACGACGAGGTGGCTCGGGCGGCGTGGCGGGCCGCGGTTCGGCTGGTGCCGGCGGGGCAGCGGGCGACCTTGGCGCGCCGGCTTGCCGGGCAGTTGGGTCGCGGCGGACGCGACGTGCAGCTCAGCCTGAGCAGGGCATTCGTGGCGTTGGGTGCGGCCGCCGAGGATGTGCTGGCGGAGGCTGCGCTGCGGGGTAGCTCGGTGGTGCGGTTGCATGCCGCCGCCACCCAACGGCTGGTCAGCGATCCGGACTCGGGCTTCGATGCGGCGCTCGCCGAAGCCAAGAGGGTCCTTGCGTTAGGTTCGTAGGCATGCAGATCGGTGAGGTCTCGCGTCGGTCGGGAGTGAGCGTGCGGATGCTGCGGCACTACGACCGGATCGGGCTGGTCAGGCCATCGGCGCGGACGGGCGCAGGCTACCGCGAGTACGCCCAGGCCGACCTGCGCAGACTGTTCCAGGTGGAGGCGCTGCGGACGCTGTCGCTGCCGCTGGCACAGGTCGCTGCTGCCCTCGATGACCCGGAATTCGACGCCGCCGCGGCACTGTCGAGGCTCATCGGCGAGACCGAGGCGCGGATCTCGGCCGAGCGGCAGCTGCTCGGCCGGCTGCGGGAGATCGAGGCCACGGCTCCGCAGGGCTGGGACGAGGCACTGGATGTCGTCGAACTGCTCACCGGGCTGCGGTCGGGGGCAGCGAGCGACCGGCAGTCGGCGGCGCTTCGCTCTGGAGCGGCCCCGCAGCCGGTTCTCGGGCAGCTGGTGGACGCCTACCTCGCCGAGACCGAGCCGAGTGTTGCCGGCGCGCTGCGGTGGGCGATCGTGCAGGCCGGCGGGCCTGCGGTGGCCCTGCTGGCCGCTCGCGCGACCGATGCGGATCCCGATGTCCGTTCGCGCATCGTGTGGGCGTTGACCGCGGTCGATTCCGCTGCGTCGTCGGCGGCCCTGGCGGGCTTCGTCGATGACCCGGTGCCCAGGATCGCCGGCCGCGCTGTGCTGGCACTCGCCTCGCGCCAGGCGCCGCAGCCGGGGCCCGGGCTGGAACAGATGTGCTCGCGACTGGTGGATATGATCGCCGCGGGTATCGACGATGTGGACGCCGCCGAGAAGCTGGGCGCGCTGGCGGCGCGCTCGCCAGACACCGCAGCGACGGTGATCGCCCTAGTCGAGTCGCGGATGGCGGCGCTTGAGCAGACCGGACCCGCGGGCACCGATGCGTCCGGCCGCGGTCGGCTCGTCCAAGCCCTCGGTGAGATACCCGGCGAGTCCGCCGGCAACCTGCTCTGCAGCCTGCTGGACGATCCGGACGCTGCGGTCGCGCGGACGGCGCGCTACCTGCTCGACGGCCGGCGGTGAAGATGTCTGCGTCGGGGGATCAGCCCAGCGCGGCGCCGCGGTCGAGGTAGGACGCCATCTCGGGCCCGGGAACCATGCCGCCGCCGGTCGCCCACGCGATGTGGGTGGCCTGCGCCAG
Organism: Propionibacterium sp.; assembly: GCA_012517405.1. Classification (GTDB taxonomy): domain Bacteria; phylum Actinomycetota; class Actinomycetes; order Propionibacteriales; family Propionibacteriaceae; genus Brooklawnia; species Brooklawnia propionicigenes. Next base: position 16,314 of record JAAYVB010000041.1, on the reverse strand, counting down.
CCGAGCGCTGTCGAGGTCGTGCTCCTCACGGTAGTGAGGATCGCTCAGTAGGCGCCAGGGTCCGGGCAGCCCGGCCGCTGCGGAAGGCTCGACGTCCAGGCCCTCGGTCTCGTGCAGCAACCAGATCAGCCGGAAGAGCTCGTCATCGGAGACCGTGTAGCAGCCGTCGATCAGGTGCTGCATCCGGCGGCCGACGAATCCGGATGGGCGTCCGACGGCGAGCCCATCGGCGGCGGTCACGTTGTCGATTCCGAAATCGGCGACGCTGACCCGCTCGTGGGCGCCGGTGACCATGCCCAGCAGCATGCTCGGTGAGTGCGTCGGTTCGGCGAAGACGCAGTGCACGTCGTCCCCGAACAGGGTCTTCAACCCGAACGCCACGCCGCCGGGGCCGCCGCCGACACCGCAGGGCAGATAGACGAACAGCGGATGGTCGGCGTCCACCTGCACCTCGAGAGCCTGCAATTGACCCGCCAGCCGTCTGGCCGCGACGGCATAGCCGAGGAACAGCCGGGCAGAGTTCTCGTCGTCGATGAAATAGGTCAACGGATCGTCGAGGGCCTGCTGGCGTCCGGCCGCCACGGCCATCGAATAGTCGGAGTCGTATTCGATGACATTGACGCCATGGGAGCGGAGCAGATCCTTCTTCCACTGCCGGGCGTCTGCGGACATGTGCACGGTCACCCGGAAGCCGAGCTGGGCCGCCATGATGCCGATCGAGAGCCCGAGGTTCCCGGTCGATCCGACAGCGATGGTGTGGTGGCTGAAAAACTCGCGGGCCTGGGGGCTGTTGAGGGCGCGATAGTCGGCCCCGGGCGTCAGCAGTCCGGATTCGACAGCCAGCGATTCTGCGTGGGCGAGCACCTCGTAGATGCCGCCGCGGGCCTTGATCGAGCCGCTGATCGGCAGCACGCTGTCGAGCTTGGCGAATTGCTGACCGGGCAGGGTGAATCCGTATCTGTGGCCGAGGGCCTGCTGCATCCCGCTGATCGCCACCAACGGCGATTCGATGATTCCCGCGCTCGGTCGCGTCTGCGCGAAGACCTCGGCCAGATAGGGCGCGAACCGCTTCAGGCGGTCGGCTGCATCGTCGATGTCAACCGCAGTCAAGCCGACCGCAGCTAACCCCTCGGCCGCCGGCAGCAAGGCAGGATTGAACCAGGTGGTCTCGCGGAGCCGGACCACATCGTCCAGCGGGGGACAGTCCGCCAGCCAGTCGGACAGGCTTTTGCCCATAATCATTTGCGTCACTGCGTTTCTCCTCGCGTACAGAATTGTAGGTGAACGGTCATCGCCGACGAGAGGAACTTGCCATGCAGCGCATCATTCCCAACATCTGGTTCGACCGCAATGCAGCTGAGGCGGCCGACTTCTACACCGCTGTCTTCCCGGACGCCCGGGTGCTTGACACCCAGTACTACCCGACCGAGGGCCTGCCGGACTTTCAGGCGGGCCTGGCAGGCGAGGTGCTGACGGTTGATTTCGAACTCGCCGGATACCGGTTGACGGCGATCAATGCCGGCGCGGAGTTCACGGTCAATCCGTCGGTCTCCTTCATGGTGCTGTTCGATTCATCGCGTGATCCGCAGGCGCGGAGCCATCTGGACGAATTGTGGGCTGCGCTCGTGGAGGGCGGACGGGCGCTGATGCCCCTCCAGGCCTACGACTTCAGCCCGCACTTCGGCTGGATCGAGGACAAGTACTCGGTGAGCTGGCAGCTGATGCTGACCGACGGGTCGGCCGGGCCAAGGCCGTTCATCGTGCCGAGCATCATGTTCGGGAGCAGCGTGCAGGGGCGGGCCAAGGAGGCGATCGACTACTACACGGGAGTTTTCGGCGGGACGATCGAGACGGCGACCTTCTACCCGGCTGAGGCAGGTGCGGTAGCCGGCGAGGTCAACTTCGCCGAATTCCGGATCCTCGACCAGTGGTTCGCCGCGATGGATTCGGCCGATCAGCAGTTCACGTTCAACTGCGGGGTCTCCTTGTTGGTGAAGTGCGCTGATCAGGGCGAGATCGACCGCTACTGGGACCGGCTCAGTGCGGTACCCGAGGCCGAGGCATGCGGCTGGTGCGCCGATCGGTTCGGGCTCAGCTGGCAGCTGGTCCCGGCGAACATGGCCGAGCTGATGACCAGACCCGGCGCCTACCAGCGAATGCTCGCCATGAAGAAGTTGGTGATCGCCGACCTGTAGCGGACCGCGGGCGCTGTCGTGAGACGGTCCTTGGCCGGGTCGTCGTGACGTGCACATACTTGGTCAGTGACCCCACGACGTCCTATCGAACCCGAGCCCGACCATTCGCCTCGGTATGCACCACCGCCCGACCTCAGCAAGTACGCGATCTTGTCCATCGCGGCGGCTGTCGTCACGATCATCCTCAAGGGTGGCGCTGCCTGGCTCACCGGCTCGGTCGGCCTGCTCTCGGACGCAGCAGAGTCACTGGTCAATCTGGTCGCTGCCATCGTCGCCTTTGTCGCGCTCAAGGTCAGCATCAAGCCCGCGGACGACAACCATCCCTACGGTCACAGCAAGGCTGAGTACTTCAGCGCGGTCATCGAAGGCGTGATGATCTTCGTCGCTGCGGCCTTCATCATCGCGACGTCGGTCGAGCGCCTGATCAATCCGCGTCCGCTGGAGCGGCTCGGTCTGGGCCTGATGATCTCGGTGGTCGCCGCGATCATCAACGGTGTGGTCGGATACCTGCTGCTGCGCAAGGGCCGTGAGACCCGATCGGCGACCCTTCTCGCGGACGGGAAACACCTGCTCACCGACGTCGTCACTTCGGCGGCGGTGCTGTTGGGGGTTGCGCTGGTCGCCATCACCCAGCAGCCGCGACTCGACCCGATCGTCGCGTTGCTGGCGGGCCTCAACATCTTGTGGACGGGCATCGCGCTGATCCGCGACTCCGTCAACGGCCTGATGGATATTGCCCTGCCCGAGGAGACCAACGAGAAACTCGAAGCAGTCCTCGACCGCTTCCGTCAGCCCGGCGCCATCGAATTCCACGCCTTCCGCACGCGGCGCGCCGGCAGCCGTCAGTTCATGGACGTCCATGTGCTCGTCCCCGGCACCTGGAGCGTCTATCGCGGCCACGATCTCACCGAGGACGTCATCGATGCGCTCGTTGAGGTTGTCCCGGACATCCGGGTCTCCGCCCATCTCGAACCGATCGACGATCCACGCTCCTACGCAGACGAGGACGACTACTGAGCAACCCTCAGTAGTCGTCCTCGGTCAGTGGTCGTGCGTTGGTCGCCCCCGGTCAACGCGACCGGTCGTCAGCGGGCGTCGTAGAGATCCTCGCCGTTGATCGCGACGGTCGGCTCGCCGGCCTCGACATCGTCCGACGGTGCTTCGTCCTGCTGTGCCTCGCCCTGCTGGGCGGCGGCCTGCTCGGGCGCATCCGCGGTGTCCGACCCAGCTGAGCCAGTCGTGAACTCCGTCGGCTGCCCGGCCGCGCCCTCAATGACTTCGCCGGTCACATCGTCCTCGGTCACGTCGAGATCCGCGCTGTCGGTGTCGTCGTCGGTGACTTCGGCCACGGCATCGTTGTCGGCCACCTCGGTGATGACGTCGTCCTGGGTGATCTCCGCGGCCGCAGCATCCTCGGCGGTGGTCAGGTCCTCGGCGAGGCCGAGGTCGTCGGCCTCCGTCAGTGGCTCGGTCTCGGTGGCCTCCACCTGAACATCGACGATGTCTTCGGCGGCCTCGCTGGCGGTGTCGTCCTCGCTGGCGGCCTCGGCGGCAGCATCCGGTTCCACTGCCACGATGGTGGCGATCCCGTAATAGTTGTACAGCTGGGCTTCCTCATCGGCGTCCAGATGCTTGTCCGGATCGACTCGTGGGGCTTCCTTGATCTTCTCCGTCGAGTACGGAGTGGTGATCTTGCCGTCGGCCACGATTGCCTGCTCCAACGGTACGAAGGTCTCCTTCAAACCGAACAGCCCGGTCTTGACCGTCACCCAGCTGGGCTGTCCGGTCTGATCGTCGAGGTAAACCTGGCCGACGCTGCCGACCCGGTCGCCGTTCACGTCGATGACGTCGCAGTTGAAAAGTTCTTCGTAAGCGTTATCGGCCATAGCGGCAATCCTTTCATTCATGCCCAAGATTAGTTGAGGCTGCTGGGCTCGGGCAGGATGAACGGCAAACCGTAGTGTCGCAGGATCGCCGCCTCCTGATCGGGGGTCAAGTGGGGATCATCGGTAGCCAGCGGCGCTCGCTTGACCAGTTCGGTGCTGAAAGGCACCTCGACCAAGCCATCGCTGACTAGGGCTCCCGCCAGCGGGACGAAGACCTCACGCTGGCCGAACAATCCCGCCCTCGCGGTCAGGAAGGTCACCTCACCGGTGGCATCGTCCAGATAGATCCGGCCGACGCTTCCGATGCGCGAACCCTCGTCATCAATCACGATGCTCTTGCGGAGCCCCTCACGTTGGTCGGCCATCGAGACCTCTCTGTTCGTCGGACAATCACCGGGTTGTCCCGCCATCGACCTCTTCACTGAGGCTACCGCGCTCCAGATGCAGCCAGCCACGACGATGCGGGTCGAAGCTGAACCGCAGCTGATCGGTCCGCATGATCACCCAGGTGATGATGATCAGTCCGAGTGCCACGAAGAAGACCCCGAAAAGCACCGTCGACTGCGGGCCGACGTTGTCACCGAACCATCCGACCACCGGCGAGATCAGGGGAGTGACGCCCATGATCACCAGACCCCACAGCGCCATCACGCGTCCCCGCATCTGGGGTGAGGTGGCCGACTGCAGCATCGTGTTTGCGGTAACCAGCACGGTGATGGTGGCGAAGCCGACCGGGATCTGCCAGCCCACGAACCAGCCGAACTGCGGCGCGAATGCCGCCAGCACGTTGAACAGCACATAGCCGCCCATCCCCACCAGCACGAAACGCAACCGCGGACGCTCGCGTCCGGCCGCCCACAGCGCAGCGAACAGCGCACCCAGGCCCATCGCCGAACCGACGATGCCGAACTCGCCGGGACCACGGTCGAAGAACTGCGTCGACATCACGGCATTCGAGATCTGATAGTTGAATCCCAGCCCGCCGACCGTGAATCCGCAGGCCAGCAAGATCATCAGGTCCGGACGATGCCACGCATAGCGCAGGCCCTCGCGGGTGCGCCCGCGTCCCTTGACCACCGGCGCCGGGTGCAGGTGCTCTTCTCTCAGCATCGCCAAGCAGGTGAGCATCACGACATAGCTCAGCGAATCGACGGCGATCGCCCAGCCGGTGCCGACCAGTTCGATCAGCAGGCCTGCCACGCCAGGCCCGATCAGTCGAGCGGTGTTGAAGCTCGCCGAGTTCAAGCCGATGGCGTTCGGCAGATTGGCCGGCGGCACCACCTCGCCGACGAAGGACTGCCGGGCCGGATTGTCGAAGGTATTCGCCAAGCCATCGTTGAGCGCCAGCAGATAGACCATCCACAGTTGGGCGTGCCCGCTCAGCACCAGGCCCGCCAGGATGATCGAATCCATCGCCATGATCGATTGGGTGACCAGCAGGATGCGCCGCTTCGGGAAGCGGTCGGCGATCGACCCGGCATAGGCGGACAGCACCAGTTGCGGAGTGAACATAATCGCGGTGACAATGCCCAACGCCGAGGCGCTGCCGTCGGTCAGCTCCATCAGCACCAGCCAGGAGACGGCGGTGCGGCCCACCCAGGTGCCGGTATTGCTCGTCAGAGCACCAGTGAAATACCGACGGTAACCAGGGAGAGCCAGGGAGCTGAAAGTCGCGTTCATGTCAGGCCAAGGCTATGCCCAGCCGGAAACCGCTTCCCGGGTCACAGCCCGCGCAGAAAATCCTCGTTCTCGTCCGGCGGAAGCGAGCGCGGCGGCGGATTACCACGTCCCGGTGGCAGCGGACGACCGAAGAAAAGCCACGCCAGCGGTCCGATGCCCGGCACGCAGATGACGGCCACAGCCCACAGCCACTTGGGTGCGCGCCGCACCTCCCAGGTACGTGCCTGGGCCACCTCGATCGTGCAGTAGATCGTCAACGCGATCAGCACGAGAATCGGGATAATGCGGGCCATGGCTCCAGTCTACCTACCATGGCTACGTGGCCTCCCGTTTGCAGCTGTGTGACCCTCGCGATGCCGGCAGGTTGCTGCCGCGGGCATTGGACGGTGAGTTCGTGCTGGCGCCGGTCGCCGACGATCGTGCGGCGCAACTGATCGATGCTGCCGTTCCGGTCACCGAGCCGGACGCCGCCGTCATCGTGACGACCTCCGGCTCGACCGGCGATCCCAAACAGGTCGTCTTGTCCGCTTCCGCGATCCGGGCGTCCGCGAGCGCCTTCCGGCAGCGCTACGGGGCCTTCAGCTGGACCTGCGTGCTGGGCGCCCAGCACGTGGCGGGCCTGATGGTGCAGGCCCGTGATCTGCTCGACCGCCCCTATGCCGATGGGCGCACCGCCATCTCGATCGTGCCGACCCAGCTGGTGCGGGCGCTGCGCGAGCCTTCCTCGGCCGCCGAACTGGCCGCCTACGACGCGGTGCTGGTGGGGGGAGCGGCCATCCGGCCCGCGCTGCTCGACCAGGCCGAGGCCGCCGGCATCGCGGTGCTGACCAGCTATGGCATGAGTGAGACCTGTGGCGGGGTGGCCTTCGATGGCAGCCCGCTGCCCGGTGCCGATATCGCAATCGGCGACGACGGGCGCATCGACATCGGCGGCCCGATGCTGTTCTCCGGCTACCGGCTGGACCCGGAAGCCACGGCGAAGGTCCTGGTGAACGGCAGGCTGCTGACCAACGACCGGGGGCAATGGGTGATCGATCACGACGGGCAGCGGCAGCTGCGGGTGCTCGGGCGCATCGACGATGTGATCATCTCGGGTGGTATCAACGTCGATCTCGCCCGGCTGCAACGGGTGCTGGATGCCCGCATCGATCGTCCCGCGGTCGTCGTGGGAGTGCCCGATCCCGAGTGGGGCACCAGAGTCGTGGTCGCGACGACCAGCGACGAGGCCGTGATCGGCCAGTGGCGCGACGAACTGCGTCCGTACCTGGAGCCGGCCGCGCTGCCCAGGCAGCTGCTCGTGGTCGAGGCCTTCCCGCGTACCGATTCGGGCAAGCTGGATCGCCGGCGGCTCGCCGAATGGGCCGCTCAGCCGGGCAGATCGTGACAGATCTTCTTCAGTTGGCGCGTTGGATCGATCCAAAAGCCGAATCCGGGCCCGAGCGGCCCCAAGTGAAGAAGGATAGGCACGCCGAGCGTGGCAAGATTAGGGACCTCAGCGCTGAAACCGGCCAGCCGAGCCGAGGGGGAATTGAACGTGGCGAGTGTCGCCGAGTGGATCGAGGGCGCGCGTCTGCGGACGTTGCCCGCAGCCGTCGCACCAGTGTTGGCGGGTGCCGGTATCGCGATTCACGAGCAGGGGTTCAGCGCGACCCGCACGATCCTGGCCGCGCTGGTCGCCCTCGGGCTGCAGGTCGGAGTCAACTACGCCAACGATTATTCGGATGGGGTGCGGGGCACCGACGCGCAGCGGGTCGGCCCGCAGCGGCTGGTGGGGTCCGGAGCGGCCCGTCCGGGGCAGGTGAGAGCGGCGGCGTTCGGCTGTTTCGGTCTGGCTGCAGTCTTCGGGCTGGTACTGGTCGCCCTGGCCGGTCAGTGGTGGCTGATCGGAGTCGGAGCGGCGTGCATCCTGGCCGCCTGGTATTACACCGGCGGCAAGCATCCTTACGGCTATTTCGGGCTGGGTGAGGTGTTCGTCTTCATCTTCTTCGGCCTGGTCGCCACCGTCGGAACCGCCTATGTGCAACTCGGGCAGGCGCCCTGGCCCGCCTGGACCGCCGGCACCGGCATGGGAGCGCTCGCCTGCGCCGTGCTGGTCTGCAACAACCTGCGGGACATCGCCAATGACAAGGCCGCCGGCAAACGCACCCTCGAAACCCGACTGGGTGAGCGCGGCAGCCGCATCTTCTACGCCATCCTCGCCGTCATCGCAGTGCTGGCCGTGATCGCCACCGCGGCCGGCACCACCTGGTGGGCGCTGGCTGGCCTCGCCATGGTGATCTTCCTCATCCCTGCCACCCAGCATGTGCTCGGCGGTGGCCAGGGCCTGACGCTCGTCCGCACACTGAAATTCACCGGCTTCGCCGAGCTGGCCGGTGGCCTGGGCATTTTTGCCGGAATGTTGATCGGAGCCTGAAATGTTCGCCGGAGTCTTCGACGAGGTATTTGTCTACAGCATCCCCATGCGTCTGCCGATGCGCAATATCACCACCCGTGAAGGCATGCTGCTGCGTCGCCGGGACCGGTGGAGCGAGTGGAGCCCCTTCCTCGAGTACTCGGACGCCGACGCCGCCCGCTGGCTGCAGGCATCGCTGCTGAGAACCGATCCGGAGATCAGGCGCGACCGTATCCCGGTCAATGTCACCATTCCGGTCGTCTCGCCGCGCCGCGCAGCCGACCTGGTGCGCTGCTCGGGCTGCCGAACCGCCAAGGTCAAGGTCGCCGACCCCAACTCCTGCCTGGAAGACGACCTCGCGCGGCTCGCGTCGGTACGTGCCGCACTCGGCGACGAGGGTGCGGTCAGGGTGGACGCGAATGGCGCCTGGAGTGTCGATCGCGCCGAACGGGCGCTGACCGCGATGGCGGCCTACAACTTGCAGTATGCCGAGCAGCCGTGCGCCAGCGTCGAAGAGCTGGCCGAGCTGCGGCGCCGGCTGCGCGACAAGCAGATCGACGTGCCGATCGCCGCGGACGAGTCGATCCGCCGGGCCGAGGACCCCTACCGGGTCGCCGAACTGGATGCCGCCGACGTGATCGTGCTCAAGACCCAGCCGTTGGGTGGCTGGCGTCGCTGCGTCGAGTTGGCCACCGATCTGGGCTTGCCTGCTGTGATCAGTTCTGCTTTGGAGACCAGTGTCGGCATCTGGGCGGGCCTGCAGGCCGCGGCAGCATTGCCGTCCCTCGACCTGGCGTGTGGCCTCAACACCGTCAAGATGCTTGCCGACGATGTGATCGATCAGCCCCTGATCGCCACCGACGGCTATCTGGTGCTGGGGGAGCGCCCGATACCGTCGCCCATCGCGCTGCTGCGTGTTCGCGCGGACTCCGCGCGCCAGACCTGGTGGCGTGACCGGCTCAACCGCTGCCTTGCACTGGCCATGGACAAGCACTGATGGGCTCAGCCGGTTTGGGACTGGCGCTGGCCGAGGGGCTGGCGTCGGCGGGCATCACGCAGGTCGTGGTCTGCCCGGGTTCACGCAGCACGCCGGTGGCGCTGGCCCTGGCCCGCCTGGCCGGCGAGGGCAGAGTCCGGCTGCACACCAGAACCGATGAACGCGCCGGCGGCTTCCTCGCCCTGGGGCTGGCCAAGGCGGGCGGGGCAGCGGCGGTGCTGGTGACCTCGGGAACCGCGGTCGGCAATCTGATGCCGGCGGTGATGGAGGCTCGCGCCTCCGGGGTGATGCTGGTGGTCATCACGGCCGATCGTCCGGCCACGCTGGTAGGCACCGGCGCCAACCAGACCACCCATCAGGTAGGCATCTTCGGCCGCCATGTCGTCGGCGACCTGGCGCTGGCCGGCAGCGACGACGCGCCCGCAGCGTGGTCCGCGCAACTGTCGCGGCTGTTCGCGGCAGGGTTCGGGCTGCGCACCCGCGAGCCCGGCCCGGTGCACATCAACGCCGCCTTCACCGAACCCTTCGTCGATGATCTGATGGCCGATCCGGAGCCGACCAGGCTGACCTCGGTCGCCCGTTCGCGTCCGGCCGTGCCGGCCCAGCTGGTCGCGGGCCCGCGCACCGTCGTGCTGGCCGGGGACGCCCCCGCCCAGGTCGGGCACCGCGCCCGCGAACTGGCCGAGACCGCCCGGCTGCCGCTTTTCGCCGAACCGTCCAGCAATGCACGTTCGGGCCGGTGCGCGATCGCCGGGTACCGGCTGCTGCTCGACACCGCACTGGGCGAGCGCATCGAGCGCGTCCTGGTCTTCGGCCATCCCACCTTGTCGAGGCCGGTTCATCGGCTGCTCAGCCGACGCGACATCGAACTGGTCGTGGTCAGCCCCTCGGCGAGCTGGCCGGATCCGGGATGGGCCGCCAGCCAGGTCTGCGATGATGTCGAGCTGGCTCCCGGCGACGATGACTGGCTGAACGAGTGGCGGCTGGTCGACCGCGAGCTGCCCACCGACCCGAGTCCGGCCGGCCGGCGCGCCGCAGGCCGTGGCGGCGGTGTGCTGACCGGGCAGTCGGTCGCCGATGCCGTGGTCGCGTCCGCACCGCAGAACTTGGTGTTCGGCGCGTCCAGCCTGATCCGCAACGCGGACCTTTCCCCGATCGCCGACCCGGTACCCGACGACCCGCCGACCATCTGCTGGGCCAACCGGGGACTGTCCGGCATCGACGGGGTGATCTCGACCGCCGCGGGCATCGCGTTGGCCACCGCTCGCCCCGCGACCGTGCTGATCGGCGACCTGGGCTTCCTGCACGACGCCGGCTCCCTGCACATCCCGGCCGGTCAGCCGGTGCCTGATCTGCGCATCGTGGTCGGAGACGACGACGGTGGCAGCATCTTCGGCACGCTCGAGGTCGCCGATGCGCCCTGCTACCAGCCGCTTTTCGCCATGCCCCACGGACGCGATCTGGCCGCGATCGCCGAAGGCTACGGCTGGCCCGCCCGACGCGTCGGCGGGCTCGATGAGCTACTCGAATATCTCGGCCGGCCGGTGCACGGCATCGAGGTGCTGGTCGCCGTGTTCGGCGCGTAGCCAGGCCCGCAGTGCGGCCGTCGCCCGTACGTCGTCCTCGTTGTAGTCGAGGACGCGCTGCCGGGCGTCGTCCCGGGTCCGCGGGTCGGGGCCGTGCGCAGCCTCGGCGAACCAGCTCTGCGAATTGAGCCCACCGGGGGAGTCGTCGCGCCAGCTGAAGCCCGCACCCGCATGCGCGACCGTCTTCAGGCCGAGCCCGTGCGCGCCGAAGAAGTGCTTCCTGATCACGGTGAACAGGTCCACATGGGCGCTGCGGAGCAGGTCCAGGGCCTGGCGCAGCTCCGGGGACTTGGAGACCTGAACGAGTTTGGTGAGGTGCACCATCTCGTAGTCCGAGTAGTGATAGACGCGGGTGTGCGGATGCTCGGCCAGCATCGAGGTCAGCCAGCTCATCGCCTGGATCGCCAGCCGGATCTCGCCCTCGGCATCCAGATCGCGGAACTCACCGAACCAGGCATAGCGCCCCGATTGCCAGTCGTCGCTGCCGGCCACCCAGAACCCCCACAGATAGATCCGGTCGGCCGCCGAGGTCTCGATATCCCAGTCGATCTCGATCTGCGACGACGGCAACCCGATGGCACCACGGGTGGTCCGCTCCAGGTCGACCCCGCTGCTGATCATCCGGGCCCGGCGGGCAGCCAGCAGCAGCCGGTCGTCCGCATGATCGCGGTGGCGCACCTCGGGCAAATAGCGCGGCAGCAGCGCGTCCAGATCAGCGGTCGCCAGGTCGTGGATGGACTGGATACCGAGACTGCGCAGCACGCTGACCTCGCGGACGTCGAGCGGTGACTTGTCGATGCGCACCGACAGATCGTCCGAACCCAGGATCGGCGCGCATACCGCCCACCACTGGCAGGAGCTGCATTCGCGGACGAAGATCGGCCGCACCATCGGGCCGACGCCGGTCTCGCCGTGCGCGCGCTCGCGGGCCGCCCGGGCCAGGTTGACCCGGAAGGTGTGCTCGTGGTCGTAGCGTTCCAGCGGCGAACGCAGCGTCCAGCCGGACGATGATGTTCGCGAGAAGGTGCGGATCTGCTTGCGGCTCAACTCCACCCAGGCGACCATCTGGGTTCCCGATGATCCCGGCCCGCTCGCCAGGCTCAGCGCCGGTTCGCTGGCCCGCTCACCCTCGGTGAAGAAGGTGCGGCGCACGGTGTCCTTGCCGATGATGCCGGCGACCGGCTCCCCGGCCGACTGCCAGCCGGCCGCCTCCAGGAGCCGCCAGAAGTGGGCGAGCTGCAGCTGATCGTTCTCGCGTCCGGTGCGCAGCCGGGCATCGGTCATCTCGAGCCGCTCGCCGTGCCACGGGGTCGCCAGCGGGCTGCCGGCCAGCTGATGGGCGCGGCTGTGGCGCTCCAGCATCCGCTTCGGCTTCACGTGGACGGGCAGATAGCCGGGTGTTCCCTCGGCATGGTCGGCGCCCCGGACCAGCACCGACGGGCTGCCCCAGCGGTGTCCGGCGTAGTCGATCGGCAATTGCGGGGCGATGATCAGCGGCACACCCGAGCCCACCGCGTCGCGGGTGGCGTCGCGGATGACCGCCAGGTCTTCACCGGCCAGCAGCCGCAGATCCAGCGCTCCGGTGACGCGGGCCAGCCGGTCGAGCATCTGGTCGATGAACTCCCGGCTGGCGAAACGCTCGGCCTGAAGCTCGCTGCTGATGCGCACCCCGGCCATACTGCCGCCCACCGGCGACGAGATCGAGGTATCGAAATGGTTCTGCACCTTCACCGGGCAACGGATCGCTGCGTAGGAATCGAGCAGAACCGGATCGTCCGGCAGGCTCACTTCACCCAGCCGCGATGCATGGCGACGATGCCGCCGGTCAGGTTCTTCCACTGGACGTCCCGCCAGCCCACCTCGGTCATCAGCTCGGCCAGGCTGCGCTGGTCGGGCCAGGCCAGGATCGACTCCACCAGGTAGTCGTAGGCCGGTGCGTTCGACGAGACCACCCGGAAGCGGGGCATCACATGATGCATGTACCAGCGGTAGGCGACGCGGAACGGCGTCCAGGTGGGGGTGCTGAACTCGCAGACCAGGATGCGTCCGCCCGGCCTGGTGACCCGCAGCAGTTCGGCCAGCCCGGCCCGGGTGTCGTGCACATTGCGCAGGCCGTAGCTGATCGTCACCGCGTCGAAGCTGTCGTCGGCGAACGGCAGCGCCAGCGCGTCGCCGGCCACGAACCGCAGATCGGGGTAGCGGTGATGTCCTTCGGTGAGCATGCCGAGCGACAGGTCCGTGGGGAACGCGATGGCACCGGCTCGGGCCAGCGGTTCGGACGACGTGCCGGTGCCGGCAGCCAGATCGAGGATGCGCTCGCCCGGCTGGGGTGCGATCGCGGCCAGCACGGCCTTGCGCCAGAACCTGACCTGGCCGAAGGTCATCAGGTCGTTCATCAGGTCGTAACGGCGGGCAACGTCGTCGAACATGCCGGCGACATCGCCGGGCTGCTTATCGAGATCTGCGCGGTTTGGCACCCCACTACATTGCCACAGCCCGCGCCGAAAGTAGCGTGCCGGCCGGTCGCCAATCGGTGCAATGTGCGGCCGGGCTGCTATGCTGATGTCAATCCGCGTGGAGAATCGGGTGAAATTCCCGAGCTGACCCGCAACCGTCATTGGCCGCAAAAGCCGAGAGCCGGACCGAAACGTGGAGAGTAAGAGAACCGTCTCGTCGCGGTAAAGCGAGACTGGGCCAGCCCTCGGGCTCCCCGGACAAGCAATGTCGCACAAGGCTCGGGAACCGAGAGGCATCACGATGCGTAGTCCCACTAGCTCCCTCCGTGCTAGCACGCGGCCTGTTTGTCGATCGCTCCCTTCCGCCTCCAGCACGAATCCACGGTCGCGCTGAGGAGGCTCTTGAGCAGGGCCCGGCACTCCAACGGATGGGTTTCCCTCCCAAAACAACCCATCGTCACCTCGTTGCGAAGCGCCGGGTCCTGCCTTTTCTCTGCCTGGTTCGCCTGCTGCACGCGGCCGGGCCGTCCATGTCGATGACCTGAGGTGAAACCGGTTGGGTCCGAAGGCCACAATGGGAGCCATGGCCAAGCGCGAGACGGTCCTCAAGGTGACCGACCTGATGAAGAAATATGGCGATCATGTGATCGTCGACCGATTCAACCTGACTGTGTACTCGGGTGAGGCTGTGGCATTGACCGGACGCAACGGTTCCGGTAAGTCGACCGTCCTGCGCTGCATCATCGGCGCCGATCGTCCCAGTGAGGGGCGGGTCGAGGCATTTGGACGCAAGGTCAGCGAAACCGACCCGGCATTCCGCCGCGATGTTGCCACCATCGTGGACGACCTGGATTTCTTCCCCGACCTGTCGGTCGTCGAGCATCTCGATCTGCTCGCGCGTGCCCACGGACTGGCCGATCCCGACGCGCTGGTCGACGAGGTGCTCGATGAGGTGCAACTCGTCCCGCAGTCGGCTCAGTTGCCCGGCACGCTGTCCAGTGGCCAGCGGCGCAGGCTCGCCCTGGCGACCGCCCTGGTCCGTCCGCGCAAGCTGCTGGTGATGGACGAACCCGAGCAGCGCCTCGACGTCGAGGGCGTCGCCTGGCTGGGCGCTCGGCTGAAGCATGAGATGAGCAAGGGCCTGGCGATCGTGATGGCCAGCCATGAGCCGACGCTGGTGAACGCGCTGGGGGCGCGGATCGTGCGCCTCGGTGCAGCCGCCGAGGCCAGCGAATCGCAGGTCGAACCGGAGTACGAGTTGTGAGTCGCACCAGCAAACGCAATCGGCGTCAGTCGAAACCCAAGCCCCAGCAGGCCCCCCGCCCCGAACAGGCACAGCCGGAGCCGGCCGCGCCCGAGCCCGTGCTCTACGAGCGTCAGACCGCGTTCGCCGACGTGGAGGACTTCGAGACCGGACTGGCCGACGAGAAGCAGCTTCAGCTGCTGATGAAGGACTGGCGCAAGGGCAGGGCCACCCGGACCATCTGGGACATGATCACCGACGGCTATGTGGTGATCTTCTCGCTGGTCGTCATCATGGCGATGATCGTCAGCGGCATCATGTCGGTTCAGCAATCGGCGGCCGGCTGCAGCACGTCCGGCTGCCTGACGGCGCGCGGTCTGCTGCCCTGGCTGGTTCTTACGCTGGTGGTCGTCGTCGGTGTCAGCGTGTCACGGATCTTCGGGCCGGTCATCGCCTCGGCCGCCGAGGGTTTCTGGCTGCTGGACGCCCCGGTGCGGCGCAGCCGACTGCTCAACCGGCGGCTGTGGGCCGTGGTGATCGGAGCCTGCGCGATCGGTGTGGTGCTGGGTGGTGCGGTCACCATGGTGACCGGACTCAGCTGGACCGCGATCGGCACCTGGGCAGCGGCGATCGGCCTGGCCACCGCCGCGGTGGTCGCTCTGGCGGCCATCGAACAGGCCGCCGAGCGCACCACCGTGCTGGCCGTGCTGCAGGCAGTGATCTCCGTGCTCGCGATGGGCGTGCTGGTCGCCATGATCGCGGTGGCCTCCGATTGGATCAGCCTGCCGATCGATCCGGCGCACACCGAGGAGTTCGGCGTGGGCGTGCTGGCCGTCGCTGGCGTGGCTGCCATCGTCTGCTCGGTGATCGCCCGCCGCAACCTGCACAATGTCCGGCGGACCCGCCTGGTCTCGGGCGGTGACCTGCTGTCGGGCATGCAAGGCGCCATGTTCGCGCTCGACTTCGGGCTGATGCGCGACATCGTGGTGAACCGCCGCTGGCTGGCGAAAGGCCATGTTCATCCGTCGAAGGGACGCTCGTCCGGACGCGCGGCGCTGATCTGGCGTGAGGTCGAGCGGCTGCTGCGCAATCCTCGCGGCGTGGTCGTCCTGCTGGTCAGCGCGGTGGTGCCCTACGCGCTGCTGTCGCTGGGATTGGGGAACCTGACCCCGGCGGTTTCGGCGATCGTGCTGATGTTCGTGATGGTGCCATTCTTCGACTCGTTGCGGGTGCTGAGCCGCACCCGGGGCCTGGCGCGAGCCTTCCCGATGTCCACTTCCCAGCTGAACGGTTCGCTGACGGTGGTGCCGGCCGTTCTGGCGCTGCTGTGGGCGATCGCCGCCGGACCCGCATTCGTGCTGATCGGGCCGGACGCCCCGACCCCCGCAGGGCTCGGCAACGGCCTGATGAAGGGTCTGATCACGGCGGTGGCCGGGTACATCGCGGCGATGCGCTGGGTGACGGCCAAGTCGGCCGACTACTCGTCCCCGATGGTGGCCACCGGCTTCGGTGCGCTGCCGCCCGGGCTGATGTTCAACCTGGTACGTGGCTTCGACGTCATCGCCCTGATCACGCTGCCGGTGCTGTTCGGCTGGAGCCCGATGATCTCGATCGTGATCGCGATCATCTGTTACATGGTGTTGCGCTCCGGCGGTATCAATACCCAGGACCTGATGGAGCAGAACGAGGAGGCGCAGCGCCAGCTGGCCGCCGCCAAGAAGGGCGGCGGTGTCTCCGGGCAGCGGGAGAAGATCACCTACACCCGCAGCAAGCGCTGACCCGCGACCGGTATCGATGGATCGCCCCGGGGCGCCCGGGGTGATCTGCGGGCAGGCCTCAGCGGGGCACCAGGATGAGCCAGCCTCAGCGGGGCACCAGG
>JAAYVB010000004.1 GCA_012517405.1 Propionibacterium sp. | reverse complement strand
CACGTCGTGAGAGTCGTAGACGTTCGGCAGGTCACGGCCTGGGAAGGTGGGCAGGATGGGCGTGGCGCCGGTGGCGATCACCAGTGCGTCCGCCCCGATGAGCTTGTCGGGGGTGAGTTTGGTGTGCAAGCGCACTTCGACGCCCTCCTTCAGCAGCGTCTTGCCCATCGCCTGCGCGGCCTCCCGCATTTCGGCTTTGCGGGGTGCCATTCCCGCCAACAAGAACTGTCCGCCAAGCTCACCGGTCGACTCGAACAGCACCGGATGGTGACCGCGGCGATGCAACAGGGTGGCTGCCTGGATGCCGGCCACGCCGCCACCGGCGACATAGACGGTCTTGGGCTCGGTGGTGGGCTTCAGTTCCGACTCAGCCTCCAGGCCGACCGACGGATTGCGCAGGCAGGTGATATGGGGCATGTCCGGCGAGACGAAGCCATCGAAGCAACCCTGGTTGCAGCCGATGCAATAGATCACGTCGTCCTCGCGCCCAGCGCTCACCTTGGCCACAAAGTCCGGGTCTGCCAGCTGCGCGCGTCCCATGACCACCAGGTCGGCCTTGCCACTGGACAGGATCTCCTCGGCTTGGTCGGCTCGGTTGATCCGGCCGACGGCCATGGTCAGCAGGCCGGTCTCGCGCTTCACCCTCGCTGCGTTGGCGACGTTGAAGCCGCGTGGCAGGTCGATGGAAGGAACTTCGTACTTCAGCCCTGGTCCGAAGAGGTTACCGCGCGAGACGTCCAGCACATCGACGCCCGCATCGCCGGCCCATTTGCAGAACTGGATGACGTCTTCGGTAGTTAATCCGCCATCGAGGTAATCGTCTTGGGCGTCGACGCGCATGAACAGCGGCATCTGCTCGGGGATGTTGGCGCGAATCGCCTCGATGATGCGCAGCAGGAACCGGGCCCGGTTGACCAGCGACCCGCCGTACTCGTCGGTGCGCTGGTTCAAGGCTCCGGAAAGGAACATGTGCGGGGTGTAGCCGTGTGCGGCGTGGAACTCCAAAGTGTCGAATCCGGCTGCGACAGCTCGAGCAGCAGCCTGCCCGAAAGCCTCAATCGCGGTTTCGATGTCCTCGTTCGTCATCGCCGGCACGACATAGCCAGGGCCGAGCGGCAGCGGGCTTGGAGTCAGAATGCGTGCGGTCGGGTCCGAGGCGACTGCGACCCCGCCGAGCCAGAGCTGGACGCCGGTGGCCCCACCTGCGGCATGCAGGACTTCGTTGAATCGGGTGAGCATCGGCAGGTAGCGATCATGGGCGATCGAGACGAACTTCCTCGGCGAGGCCGATTCCAGCACGCTGGACACCTCGAGTATGTTCAACCCGGAGCCGCCCTTCACCCGAGCAAGGTGGTAGTTGATCAACTGCTCGGTGACGAACTTGTCTTCGGTGGCCATCTTGGTGCCCATCGCCGGATAGACGACGCGATTGCGCAACTCCAGTCCGCGGACTTTCACTGGAGACAGCAGAGTGGGGTACATGGTGCTCCTTTGCACGTAGCCTTACCCAACAGTAATCACCCTCGGGGACCCGAGTCCTGCTGGCTGCGAACACCGCGTCGGCCAATCCAGATCGACCGGCGGCGACGGTCCATCGGTAGGCTAGTCCACGTGCTCAAGCAGCGTGCTACCAGCCAGTGGCAGCCGAGCGTCCAGTTGTCCGGCACCTTTGCAGATGCCCGCGGCTTGTTGGCCGGGGTGCCCAACGCTGTGGTGTTGACCGGCGCCGGTGTCTCGACCGATTCGGGCGTGCCCGACTACCGTGGTCCCAATTCCATGCGCGCCACCCCGATGTTGTACTCGGAGTTCGTCGGTCATGAACTTGCCCGCCGACGCTATTGGGCCCGCAACTACCAAGGCTGGGCGAGCCTGTCGACTGCTGAACCCAACACCGCGCACCGGGCGCTCGCGCAGTGGGAGCACGCTGGCAAGCCGTGTCCACTGATCGGTCTGATCACGCAAAACGTTGACGGGTTGCACGAATCGGCGGGCTCACGGCGACTCGTCACCTTGCATGGCCGTTCCGCAGACGTGAGATGCCTCGGCTGCGGGCGGATCTCCTCACGTGCCGCGCTGCAAGACCGGCTTGCTGCTGCCAATCCGGACGTTCAGGTCAAGCCTTTCCTGGAGCACGCGGAACTGCGTCCCGACGCAGACGCCGAGGTTGCCGACTGGCGCGACTTCCGCGTCCCCGCTTGCGAGGCTTGCGGTGGCATCCTGAAACCCGATGTGGTCTTCTTTGGTGAAGCAGTACCTAAGCACCGCGTGGATGTCGCGACCAGTTGGTGCGCGGGTGCGGGCGCACTGTTGGTAGCCGGATCGAGTCTGACTGTGATGTCGGGTCTGCGTTTCGCCAGGAGCATGGCCAAGCAGGGCAAACCGGTGATCATCATCAACCACGGGGCGACTCGCGCGGACGACCTGGCGGCGATCCGCCTCGACATGGCTGTCGGCCCGGCTCTGACTAGACTGGCCACGGAGGTGTGACCATGGCAAACGCTCTACCGTCCCCAGTCATTCAGTTGCGCAGCGGGGTACTGATTCCGCAACTCGGTTACGGCACCTACAAGGTGGCGCCCCCGGACGCTTACCGCGCGGTTCGAGAGGCGCTGGAGGTCGGCTATCGGCACATAGATACCGCCGAGATGTACGGCAACGAGGCCCAGGTTGGCGCCGCGATCGCCGACAGCGGTCTGCCCCGTGATGAGGTCTTCATCACCAGCAAGCTGAACAACCCGTACCATGAGCCGCAGGCCGCACGCGAGGCGTTCGCGAAGACCCTCGACGATCTGCGGATCGAACAGATCGACCTGTTTCTGATTCACTGGCCGATGGCGAAGACCACCAACTACGTCGAGACCTGGCAGACGATGCTCGAGTTCGAAGCGGACGGCAGGTGTCGCGCGGTCGGTACCTCGAACTTCCAGGAGCACCACCTGCGCGCAATCATCGACGCAACCGGGGTGGCGCCCGCGCTCAACCAGGTCGAGTTACATCCCTACCTCGCCCAGCGTCCGCTGGTGGGGCTGCATGCCGAGTTGGGTATCGTCACCGCGTCGTGGTCACCGCTGGCACGGGGCGTTCTGCTGCAAGACCCGGTGGTCTGTGAGCTTGCCGAGCAGGTCGGACGCACGGCGGCGCAGGTCGTCATCCGGTGGCACCTTCAGCACGGGTTGGTCGTGATCCCGAAGTCCGCGCACCGCGAACGGATGATCCAGAACGCCGACGTCTTCGACTTCGAGTTGTCGGCTCAGCAGATGGCGAGCCTCGACGCACTCGACCGGAACCGCCGCGTTGGGTCCCATCCCGATCGAGTAGAACTCGGCGACCGCTGAGTTAGGTCACAATGGGGCAGTGACCTTGCGTGCTGCCGACATAGAGACTGCTGCCGCGAACCTTGCCGGGGTAGCCAGACGCACCGAACTGATCCGCAACGACCGCCTCAGCGAGATGACCGGGGCTGAGGTGCTGCTGAAGCGCGAAGACCTGCAGCCAGTACGTTCCTACAAGCTGCGAGGCGCCTACCACTTCATGAGCACGTTGAGTGCCAGCGAGCGAGCCGCGGGCGTGATCTGCGCCTCCGCCGGCAACCATGGCCAGGGCGTCGCCTATGCCTGCGCGCACTTGGGTATCAAGGGACGCGTCTTCTGCCCGACGACCACTCCGCGACAGAAGCGCGATCGAATGCTGGCGTTGGGCGGCAAGTGGATCGAATTGGTCTTCGTCGGCAACAGTTACGACGAAGCGGCGGCCGCGGCAGCGGCGGAGGCTGAGTCGACCGGCGCGGTCAAGGTACACGCATTCGACGATCTGCGCACCATCGCGGGTCAGGGCACAGTCGCCCCCGAGATCGTCGATCAGATCGGGATGGCGCCCGACGTGCTGTTGGTGCCGGTTGGCGGCGGCGGACTGCTGGCCGGGTGCTTGGCCTGGATACGCGAGCGTTGGCCGGCAACCCGGGTGATCGGTGTTGAGCCGGCAGGCGCAGCCAGCATGCAGGCGGCGCTCTGGGCAGGCCACCCGGTGCGACTCGACCACATAGACACATTCGCCGACGGGGTGGCGGTGCGCACAGCAGGGACACTGACGCTACCGATCATCCAACAAAAGGGCTGCGAATGGGCCACCGTGGCGGAGGGGCAGATCTGCACTGAGATGCTCGACCTGTATCAGACCGATGGTGTGATCGCTGAACCTGCTGGGGCGCTCGCGTCAGCAGCGCTGCGAACGCAGGTATCAGTCGAGTCCGGTCAGACGGTGGTGGCGATCGTGAGCGGCGGCAACAACGATGTCTCCCGATACTCCGAGATCGTGGAGCGGTCGCTGGTCTTCGAAGGACGCAAGCACTATTTCTTGGTGCAGTTCCCTCAGGAACCCGGCGCGCTGCGGCGCTTCCTAGATGCGGTCCTCGGGCCGGACGACGACATCACATTGTTCGAGTATGTCAAGCGGAGCAACCGGGAGGTGGGGCCCGCGCTCGTCGGTATCGAATTGGGTAACCCGGGTTCGTTGGACGAGTTGTTACGTCGGATGGCGCACTCCCAGCTGCAGGTCGAGGTGATCGACCCCGAGAGCCCGTTCTATCGCTTCCTGGTCTGATCCAGGCAAACGTCATGCCGGGCGGCGGCCGGACGGTAGGCTGCCACCAACCCGCACGAGGAGGTATGCCATGCCTGATTCACCACTGGTCATCGGAGTCGACAGCTCCACCACGAGCAGCAAGGCGATCATCGTCGATGAGACCGGCTCGGTCCTTGCCCAAGGCAAAGCCGAGTTCGAGTTGCACACGCCCCGGGTCGACTTCTATGAGCAGGATCCCCGCGACTGGTGGCTCAGCACCAATTCGGCGATCGCCAAAGCCGTGGCCGCACTGTCTCTTGACGATCAAGCGCGTATCACACATGTCTGCGCAACCATTCAACGCCAGACGTTCGCATTGGTCGACGACGATGGCGAGCCGCTGCGTCCCGGCATTATCTGGCTCGATGGCCGCGCAGCCGACCAGGTGCGTCGCTTCGGCACCGAGGCGGTGCATCAACTGACCGGCTTCCAACCCGATGTCACACCCTCGGTCTACAAGATCGCCTGGCTCGCCGACCACGAGCCGGAAGTGCTGCGTCGCGCCGCCAAGCTGGTCGGAGTACACGCCTATCTGGTGCATGCCATGACCGGACGCTGGGTCGACTCTGCGGCGACTGCCGACAGCTTGGGGTTGTTCGACATGGCCAAGCTAACCTGGTCAGACCTGATGCTCGGCCACGCCGGCCTCGATCGCGCTCAACTGCCCGAGTTGGTGCCGGCGGCTTCAGTCATCGACGTGGTGAAGCGCGAGGTCAGCCAAGGCTGGGGACTTGACCAGCAGGTCTCGGTGGTGGCGTCCTGCGGCGATGGCCAAGCCGCCGCACTCGGTGTTGGGGCGATCGGCCCAGACGAGGCGTACCTCAACATGGGCACCGCACTGGTGGCTGGGGTGCACAGCGCCAGCTATGAACATGCCGATGTCTTCCGCACTGACGCAGCGGGCATCCCTGGTCAGTACGTGCTGGAGATCGTGCAGAACTCGGGCGCCTACCTTGCTGGCTGGTTCCGCGAGAAGCTGGGCGATCCGGTGCTCAAGGGTCGCCCGGATCCGGCACTGGAGGAGGCCGCCAGCGCTGTCGCGGTCGGCTGTGGCGGGCTGGTCACCCTGCCTTACTGGAATGCTGTGCAATCCCCGCACTGGAACCCGGTCGCGCACGGTGCCATCGTCGGCCTGGCCGGCTCCTACGGTCGGGCTGAGCTGTACCGGTCCGTCCTGGAGGGCATCAGCATCGAGATGGCCCGGAACCTGGCAGGGCTGCAGAAGACCACTGGCGTGCCGCTGACCACCTTGACCGCAGTCGGCGGCGGGCAGCGCTCGCCGTTGTGGCGGGGGATCATGGCAGACGCCGTGGGTGTTCCGCTGACCGAGTGCCCCATCGACGAGGCGTCGGCGATGGGCGCTGCGGTGATGGCCATGACGGCCACCGGAGTGCACGAGTCGGTCCAGGCCGCGGCTAAGGCCATGACGACCCAAGGGGCGACGACCGAACCAGATATGGACAACCACCAGATCTATCTGGAGCTCGGCGAGATCCAGAACACTGTCTACCAGCAGCTGGAGGGCATCTTCGACGCCCAGTACGAATTTGCTCGAAAGCATCCGCTGAACTGAGAGAAGCTGCGGGCCGGCTCAGCAACTGCTGGGCCGGCCCGCACGTTTTGTCGATAGCGCCAGGGATTACTGGGCCGGTTTGATCGAGCCTTCGGTAGGCACAGGCGTCTCGGCCCAGTAGCCACCGGGAGCGAACAGCTTCTCGACCACCTCGTCCAGCAAACCCAACTCGAACAGCGCATCCATGATGGTGTAGCGGCTGCGAATGGTCTGTGACTGGTAGTAGGTCGTCCGCAGCTTCGCTAGGTCGATGTCGATCTGCGCCGGATGGTAGGGCGCACCCACGCGGCGCAACATGTCCGCGATCTCGCGAGCCGGCACCACCTGTGGGGCCACTCGCTCCAGCACGGTGTCCCAATGGTCCTTGATCAGTTGGACGCGAGCGGCTGCCTGCTCGCGGGGCACGTACTTGGCGCGTGACTGCGCCAGCGCGGCGTCACGAATCGCCGGAATCGGTTGCAGGGCAGCCACCCGCTCGTCGTTCTGTTCGGGGGTTAGCCACTCAGCGGCGCGCTTGTCGGGGTCAACCGCTGCCACGTCTAGGTTGGCCAGTAGATCGTAGACGGCTGAGGACGCCACCGTGCCGATGCCGACTTTGTTGCCATGGCTCAACGGGGGTTCCCAATCAAGGCCGTGCCCCTCCATCTCCCACTGGTGAGAGAAGTTGTGGCCCGCCCCCGAGGCGGGACGCGAAGACTGCATCGCCTGCATTGCCAGGCCCGACAAGATGAGTTCCTCGGCGAGTCGTCCGATGGCTTCCGGATCACCTGACGCCAGCCCCTCGGGATCGCTCAGCGCATCCATCAATGGTGGTTGCACCAAATCCCAGACGTTGTTGCGAACTGCTTCGCTGCCCAGTTCGTCGGCGACCAGCCAGTCGGCGCCCGCTGGGATCTTCTCGATCAGGTCGCCATAGCCGATAGCGGTCAACCGTTTGGGGGCGGCAGCCATGATGTCCAGATCGGCGACCAGCGCTGCCGGTGCGGGGCAGTCGCGGGTGATCTTGAACCCGTCGCGGGTGATCGAGGCACCGTAGGCGGCATAGCCATCCATGGATGCGGCGGTGCAGACGTTCATGTAGGGACGACCCAACTCGCCGGAAGCGAGTTTCGTGATGTCGTTCAGAGTGCCGGAAGCGATCGAGCAGGCGACCGCGTCCACACCCTTGAGGTGTTCGCGGAGCTTCTCGACGTTCTCGTAGCCCGCGTAGAGGGTAGGGGTTCCGGGGAAGATGTAGGGCTCCAGCATCTTGACACCAGCCGCCTCTAAGGACGCCTTGACCTGCTCGCCAGCGGCACCCCAGGTGTTTTCATCGGCGACCAGGATGCATGCGACATCGCCGAAGGTGCTGGTGAAGATTCTCCCGGTCTGATCAACCACGCCCCGGCCAGTCACGATTGCCTTGGTGTCGGTGGCCCGCTCTAGTGCCTGATCGATGAGCTTCGTCATTGGTCGGTTCCCTTTCGTGGTTTACGGGGCTGGCTCTCGGTAACTGGAGTCCAGTCGAATGCCTGCGAGCGTCGGATGGTCGATCGCTCCAATGATAGGCTCCGGGGAGGTCCTGAGTGGTCGATTGAGCCACCGTCCGGCTTTCCTGAATGCGAAGGGGCATCGCGATGAGCTACGTAATTGGAATGGACTTCGGCACCCTGTCAGCGCGGGCCATCGTGGTCGATGCGCAAACCGGGGAGGAGAAGGGTGCGGGGGTTTTGGACTATCCGCACGCGGTGATCGTCCGTGAGCTCGCAGGTACCGCCCTGCCAGCCGACTACGCACTGCAGGATCCTCAGGACTACCTCGACTGTCTGCGGCACTGCATCCCGAGCGCCGTGGCCGACGCCGGCATCGACCCCGCCGAGGTCAAGGGCATCGGGCTAGACCACACTTCGGCCACTGTGCTGGTGACCGACGAGAAGGGGACGCCGCTGTGCCAGCTGGACGAGTTCAAAGACAACCCGCACGCATGGATCAAGCTGTGGAAGCACCACGGCGGGCAGGCGCAGGCCGACCGAATCGTCCAGCTGGCCCAAGAACGCAATGAGCCCTGGCTGGGACGCTACGGCGGGGTGCTGTCCAGCGAGCTGCTGCTGCCCAAGGCGTTGGAGACCCTGGAAGAGGCTCCCGAGGTCTACGCCGCTGCCACGCACATCGTGAACGCGCTCGACTGGATCCCCTGGATGCTGACCGGCAATCTGGTCTACGCCGAAGGCGACTCCGGTTACAAGCGGATGTATCAAGACGGTGCCTACCCGTCCAAGGAGTTCTTGGCCGCGCTGAACCCCGGCTTCGCCAATGTCTTCGAAGAGAAGATGTCCGCCCCGATCAAGCCGCTGGGGCAGCCAGTTGGCACCCTAACCCAGCAGTGGGCTGACGAACTCGGGCTGAGCACCGACGTGGTTGTCGCAGTCGGCAACATCGACGCTCACGTGACTGCTCCTGCGGTCGAGGCTGTGGAACCGGGGCAGTTGACGGGCATCTTGGGCACCTCGGTCTGCTGGGTCGTCTCGGGCAATGACTACAAGGACGTCCCCGGCGTGTTCGGTACGGTTCTCGGCGGCATCGTGCCAGGAAAGTGGGGTTTTGAGGCGGGCCAGACGGCTGTCGGTGACATCTTCGGGTGGTTCGTCGACAATTGTGTGCCCGGAAGCTATGCGGCCGAAGCCGCCGACCGTGGTATCAGCGTCCACGAACTGCTCAGCGAGAAGGCCGCCGAGCAGCGGGTCGGGCAGCACGGTCTGCTCGCCTTGGACTGGCATAACGGCAACCGGTCGATCTTGGCCGACGCCAACCTGTCGGGGATGATCTTGGGGCAGACGCTACTCACCAAGCCCGAAGACCAGTACCGTGCGCTGCTGGAGGCTACTGTCTTCGGCGCCCGCGTGATCATCGAGAACTTCGAGGCACACGGTGTGGAGATCACCGAGATCGTGGCAGCCGGCGGACTGCTCAAGAACGCGTTCCTGATGCAGCTCTACGCCGACATCTGTCGCCGGCCGCTTTCGACGGCTACGTCGACGCAGGCGCCCGCCCTGGGAGCGGCGATCTACGCCGCGGTCGCCGCGGGTCTTTACCCAGATGTCTTCGCCGCCTCGGCTGCCATGGGCGGGAAAGTGGAGAACCAGTACATGCCGAACGAGGAGCGGGCGCTTCAATACGACCCGATCTACGCCGAATACGTCAAGCTGCACGACTACTTCGGTCGCGGTGGCAATGACGTGATGTACAAGCTCCGCCAGATCCAGAAGGAAGCGTGAGGCACAGATGCTGAAGTTGTCAGAGTTCACTGCTGATCAACAGGCCGCAGTGCAGGCGACCCGAGAACGAGTGGCGAAACTGCACGCAGAGTTGCCTCGCTGGGAGCTGGTGGTCTGGACCGCAGGCAACGTTTCGGAACGGGTACCGGGCATGGATCTGTTCGTCATCAAGCCCTCTGGGGTCTCCTACGATGAGCTCGACGCGGACACCATGGTGGTCTGCACGTTGGATGGACTGAAGATCGACGACGGTACCCCGGACCGGCTGGCCCCGTCATCCGATACCGCCGCTCACGCCTACGTCTATCGGCACATGCCTCAGGTCGGTGGGGTGGTGCACACGCATTCCACCTATGCCACGGCGTGGGCAGCGCGCGGTGAACCCATTCCGTGCGTGCTGACCATGATGGGTGACGAGTTCGGCGGTGACATTCCGGTGGGACCGTTTGCGATCATCGGTGACGACTCCATCGGACGCGGCATCGTCGAGACGCTCACCGGATCGAGGTCTCGTGCTGTTCTGATGCAGAATCACGGTCCCTTCACCATCGGGCAGGACGCGAAAGACGCCGTGAAGGCAGCGGTCATGGTGGAAGAGGTGGCCCGAACTGTGCATATCGCCAAGCAGTTGGGTGATGTCATCCCGATCGCCCAGGAGAACATCGATTCGTTGTTTGACCGATACCAGAACGTCTACGGGCAGCATTGACGTCCAGCCCGCGGCGGTCACCTGACCCAGCTTGATGCCGATGTGCGAAGCTGGGACGGTGAGCGTGCAGTGGGCAACAATGGACGGCAATGAGGCGGCAGCGCGGGTGGCGCACAAGCTGAGCGAGGTCATCGCGATCTATCCGATCACCCCGTCGTCAGCGATGGCCGAGTCTGCGGACGCCTGGAGCGCCGCCGGCAAGCAGAACCTCTGGGGCGAGGTGCCCGAGGTGATCGAGATGCAGTCCGAGGCCGGAGCCGCGGGCACTCTGCATGGCGCGATCACCAAGGGCACGCTCGGCACGACGTTCACCGCGTCCCAAGGTCTGCTGCTGATGATCCCCAACATGTACAAGATCGCCGGCGAGTTGACTCCGGCGGTCATCCATGTCGCGGCGCGCACCATCGCAACACACGCGCTCAGCATCTTCGGTGACCACTCCGATGTGATGGGAGCAAGGCAGACCGGATGGGCGATGCTGTGCGCGTCCAGCGTGCAGGAAGCGCACGACTTCTCACTGGTCGCCCACAGCGCCACCCTGCGTAGCCGGGTGCCGTTCCTGCACTTCTTCGATGGCTTCCGCACCAGCCACGAGGAGAACAAGATCCAGCTTCTCGCAGACGCAGACCTGCGTGCTCTGGTTCGTGAATCCGATGTGCTGGCCCACCGCGCCCGCGGGCTGACGCCGGACGCCCCGCAGATCCGTGGTACCGCGCAGAACCCCGATGTCTTCTTTCAGGCTCGGGAGGCGGCCAACCTGTTCCACGATGCCGTCCCCCAGGTGGTGGCTGAGGTCTTCGACGAACTCGCCACCCGTACTGGCCGCAGGTACTCGCTGGTCGAGTACCACGGGGCTTCTGATGCCGAACGGATAGTGGTTGTGCTGGGGTCGGCCTGGGGCACCACCTGTGAGGCCGTCGACGAGCTGTTGGCGCAGGGCGAGAAGGTGGGCGCGGTGACGCTGCGGCTGTACCGGCCGTTTCCTGCATCGGAACTGATCGCTGCCCTGCCGCGCACGACGCGCTCGATCGCGGTGCTCGACCGCACGAAGGAGCCTGGGGCGGCAGGCGAGCCGCTGTTCGCCGACGTGATGATCGCCGTCGCTGAGAACGTCGAGCACTTCAGCGCCGGGATACCCAAGGTGATCGGTGGGCGCTATGGCTTGTCGTCCAAGGAGTTCACCCCGGCGATGGCCGCCGCGGTCTTTGCGGAGTTGACTCGGCAGGTGCCGAAGCCCCGGTTCACTGTCGGCATCAACGACGACGTCACACACCTGTCGTTGGCGGTCCCCGACGACTTCGAGGTGCAGTCCGACGCCCTCACCGCGGTCTTCTACGGGCTGGGCAGCGATGGCACCGTGGGCGCTGCCAAGAACACCGTTAAGATCATCGGCTCGGACGCGGACCGCTACGCGCAGGGCTACTTCGTTTATGACTCGCGTAAGTCTGGGGCCACCACCGTCAGCCACCTGCGATTTGGTGGCCATCCCATCAAGTCGGCCTACCTGATTGATGCCGCCGACTTCGTGGCCGTCCACCAGTTCGAACTGCTGTCTCAGATGCGCACCTTGGACATCGCAAAGCCCGGCGCGACCGTCCTGCTCAATTCGCCGTACGGCGAGTTCACGTGGGGCGAACTGCCGGTTGAGGTGCAACAACTGATCATCGACCGCGACCTCAAGGTCTGGGTGGTCGATGCGGCCGAAGTGGCTCGCCAGGCCGGTCTGGGCAAGCGCATCAACACTGTCATGCAGCCCTGCTTCTTCTACTTGTCGGGAGTCGTGCCGCGCGAGCAGGCGCTGGCCCGGATCAAGGCATCGGTCGAAGCCAGCTACGGGCGCCGTGGCCGCACCATCGTGGAGCGGAACTTCGCCGCCATCGACGCCTCCGTGACAGCGCTGGCCGAACTGCAGATCCCGGCTATCGCAGACGGCGTTGCTCACCGGATGCCGCCCATGCCGCAGTTCGCACCCGACTTCGTTAAGCAGGTCACTGCAGTCATGTTGCGGGGCGAGGGCGACTTGCTGCCGGTTTCGGCAATGCCGGTGGACGGCACCTGGCCGAGCGGCACGTCGAAGTATGAAAAGCGTGGCATTGCGGAAGAGATCCCCATTTGGGACCCCAGTCTGTGTATCGACTGCGGCAAGTGCGCGATCGTCTGTCCGCACTCGGCCATCCGGATCAAGGTGACACCGGCGGCTGATCTGGCCGACGCGCCCGATGGCTTCCTGTCCAAGCAGTACAAGGACCGCAAGCTCCTCGACCACCAGCTGATCGTCCAGGTTGCTCCCGACGACTGCACCGGCTGCGGGATCTGCGTGGACATCTGCCCAGCCCGCTCCAAGACCGAGGTCAAGCACAAGTCGATTAACATGTCGCCGCGCCGAGAGCATCTCGAACGGGAGCGCACCAACTTCGAGTACTTCCTCGGGCTCCCTGAGATGGACCGCACCAAGGTCCGTCACGACCAGGTCAAGGGTGCCGCGCAATTGCAGCCGCTCTTCGAGTTCTCCTTGGCCTGTTCGGGGTGCGGTGAGACTCCTTACATCCGCACGCTGACCCAGCTCTTCGGTGACCGGTTGATCATGGCCAACGCGACCGGCTGCTCGTCCATCTACGGCGGCAACCTGCCGACCACCCCATGGGCCAAGAACGACGAGGGACGCGGACCCGCCTGGTCGAACTCCCTGTTCGAGGACAACGCCGAGTTCGGTCTCGGCATGCGGCTGGCGGCCGATCTGCACACGGCCCTGGCCAAGCAGCGGCTGGAGCAGCTGCGCGCCGAGATCGACGACGACGCCCTGGTGGACGGATTGCTGAGCGGCCCCCAGGAGACGATGCACGAGCTGCGGATTCAGTACCGCCGGATGCAGGATCTCTACGCCAAGCTCGATCAGCTGTCCGGGCCGCTGGTCGACGATCTGCGTTCGGTCGCCGATCACCTGATGCGCCGCTCGGTGTGGATCATCGGTGGCGACGGCTGGGCCTACGACATCGGCTCGGCGGGTCTGGATCATGTGCTGGCGTCCGGACGAAACGTGAACATCTTGGTGATGGATACCGAGGTGTATTCGAACACCGGCGGCCAGGCGTCCAAGTCGACCCCGCTGGGTGCGGTCGCCAAGTTCGCCACCGGCGGCAAGACGACCAACAAGAAGGATCTCGCGATGCAAGCCGTCGCCTACGGTCACGTCTACGTGGCCCGGGTGGCGCTGGGCGCCGATCCGCAGCAGACCCTGAAGGCATTCCGCGAGGCCGAGGCCTACGACGGTCCGAGCCTGATCATCGCCTACAGCCACTGCATCAGCCACGGCATCGACATGCGCAAGGGCCTGGAGCAGCAGTACAAGGCGGTGGCCTGCGGTCACTGGCCGCTGATGCGGTTCAACCCGGTGCTGCGCGACGAAGGCCAGAACCCGTTCCTGCTCGACTCGCCACGTCCGCGGATCTCCTTGAAGGAGTACCGCACCGGTGAACTGCGGTTCAAGATGCTGACCCGGTCGAATCCGGAGGAGGCCGAGCGGCTGCTCGAGATCAGTCAGCAGCACGTGTTGCGCCGCTACGCCGAGTACGAGCAGCTGGCCGGCCGCCCGGCCGACATGTTCAGCGCCGACGCCCGCGCGAAGGCTGCCGTCACCCAGGACAAGGAGGCCTGACATGGTCGAGTTCGACCCTGAAGCCCTGCAAGCTGCGGCGGAATCCGCCCGCCAGAAGTCGGCAATGGGCAGCAACGCCACCGACCAGCTGGCTCCGGCCGGATCCCTGCTCGTCGAGGACGAGCCCTCCGGGCGCGACCGGGCCACCGATCTGCGGACGCAGTACATGGGCCTGTCGCTGCGCAATCCCCTGGTGGCTTCGGCCGGCCCGCTGAGCCAGAGCCTGGACGGTATCAAGGCGCTGTCCGAGGGTGGCGTCGGGGCGATCGTCATGTACTCGCTGTTCGAGGAGCAGATCCGCCATGAGTCGGCCCGCGAGGCCGAGCTGCTGGATCAGTCGACGGAGAGCTTCGCGGAGGCGCTCACGTACTTCCCGATCGAGCCGAGCGACGAATCGGGATTGACTCACACCTATTTGAAGCTGATCGAGCAGGCGGCGCCGGTGATCGACGTGCCCCTGATCGCGAGCCTCAACGGCTCGACCAAGGGCGAGTGGTCCAATACCGCACGTCAGCTGGCCGACGCCGGGGCAGCCGGTATCGAGCTGAACATCTACTACCTGCCGGGCGATCTGACCACCACCGGGCGTTCGGTCGAGGACCGCTACGTCGAGATCGTGGCCGACGTGAAGTCGAAGGTCAGCGTCCCGGTCGCGGTGAAGTTGAGCCCCTACTTCTCCAGCTTCGGCGAGATGGCCCGGCGCCTCGACGAGGCCGGCGCGGACGCACTGGTGCTGTTCAACCGCTTCCTGCAGCCCGACATCGATCTCAACCAGCTCAAGGTCGTCTCCGGGTTCGAGCTGTCGAATCCGGACGAGGCGAAACTACCGCGCAGCTGGATCTCGACGCTGTACGGCCGCGTGAACGCCTCGCTGGCCGCCACCACCGGCGTCCAGACCACCCAGGACGTCGTGAAGTACCTGCTGGCAGGTGCGGATGTGGTCATGACGACCGCCGCGCTGGTGCGCAATGGGCCCTCGTACGCGGGTCAGCTGGTCGACGGGGTGACCTCGTGGCTGAACCGCCGTCAGCTGACGTTGCAGCAGACCCGCGGCATGCTCGCGGTGCCGGTCGATGCGGACGCCGCCGAGTACGCGCGTTCCGGCTATGTCTCCGGCCTGGAACGAGCCAAGCGGACGTACGCGCAGTAAGGGTTCTCTCGCAACAGCAAGCGAGCGTCCGTCAGCTGAGTCTGACGGACGCTCGCTTTGCTTTGCCGGCCGGCCATCGCGGCGCCGGTCGGCCAACGGTCTGCTCAGTGCTTGGGGCTCCAGGTGCGCAGCCTCAGGCTGTTCGTGACGACGAAGACTGAGCTGAAGGCCATCGCTGCGCCGGCGAACATCGGGTTCAGGTAGCCGAGTGCGGCGATCGGGATCGCGCAGACGTTGTAGATGAACGCCCAGAACAGGTTGCCCCGGATGGTGTTCAAGGTTCGCCGCGACAGTCTGATGGCGTCGGCGGCCAGCATCAGATCGTGGCGCATCAGTGTCAGGTCGGAGGCGGCGATCGCGGCGTCGGTGCCCGAGCCCATGGCGATCCCCAGATCGGCCTGGCTCAGCGCTGCCGCATCGTTCACGCCGTCACCGACCATGGCCACCGGTACGGTACCGCCGGCCTGCAGTTCGGTCACCACGTTGAACTTGTCACCGGGCAACACGTCGGCACGGACACCGTCGATACCCACCTGCGCGGCAACGTATTCGGCGGCCGCCTGGTTGTCGCCGGTGACCATGACGGTGCGTAGTCCCAGCTCGTGCAGGGCGCCCACCGCCGCGGCAGCATTGGGATCGATCTTGTCGGTCACGGCGACCAGGCCGATGACCGTGCCCGCCCGGCCGACGAACACGGTGCTGGCGCCACGCTGGGCGGCATCGGCGGCGGCCTGACTCAGTTCGTCCGGAATCGCCCAGCCCTGATCGGACATCAGCGCGGCATTGCCGGCGGCGGCCGGCCGGCCGTGCACCCTGGCCCGCACCCCCCGGCCGGGGATGTTGCTGAAATCCTCCAGCTGCTCGGTGGTGGCATGGTTCGCTTTCACGATGGCCCGCGCGATCGGGTGTTCGGACGCGGATTCCAGCGTCGCCGCGAGCCTGAGCACCTCGTCGGCGTCGGCTCCGGGTGCCGGGACGACGGAATCGAGGCTCATCTGGCCGGCGGTGA
The DNA here is from genome assembly GCA_012517405.1 of Propionibacterium sp. Lineage (GTDB taxonomy): Bacteria > Actinomycetota > Actinomycetes > Propionibacteriales > Propionibacteriaceae > Brooklawnia > Brooklawnia propionicigenes. The sequence continues at coordinate 236,240 of JAAYVB010000004.1, read as the reverse complement.
TGGTGCCGGTCTTGTCCAACGCGATGACCTGGATGCGGTGCGCCTCCTCCAGGGCTTCGGGACCGCGGATGAGGATGCCCAGCTGGGAGCCGCGCAGTGATCCGGCCAGCAGGGCAGTCGGGGTGGCCAGGCCGAGCGCACAGGGGCAGCTGATGATCAGCACCGACACGGCGGCGGTCACCGCGAAGGTGGCGGATTCGCCCAGGACCAGCCAGACCACCAGCGTGATCAGCGCCAGCGCAATGACGATCGGGACGAAGACCCCCGAGATCTTGTCGGCCAGCGCTTGGGAGCGGGACTTCCCGGTCTGGGCCAGTTCGACCAGGTGGGCGATCTGGGCGAGCTGGGTGTCGGCACCGACCGCGGTGGCCCGTACGACCAATCGTCCGGTGGTGTTGACCGAGGCGCCCACCACGGCACTGCCCGGATGGACATCGACCGGCAGTGACTCGCCGGTGATGACCGAGTTGTCGATCGCCGAGTCCCCGCTGACCACCACTCCATCGGTGGCGATCTTCTCGCCCGGACGCACCACGAACTCGTCGTCCACCACGAGTTTCTCGATCGGGACGGTGACTTCTGCGCCACCGCGCAAGACGGTGACCGACTTGGCCCCGACCTCAGCCAGGGCGCGCAGCGCGGAGCTGGCGTCCTGGCGTGAGCGGGCCTCGATGTAGCGGCCGAGCAGGATGAACGTGATGATGCCGACGGCGGCCTCGAAGTAGATCGAGGTCAGCTGGTGGTCGTGTGACAGGCTGAGCGTCCAGCGGTGGGTCATGCCGATCATGCCGGCGTTGCCGAAGATCAACGCGACCAGCGACCACAGATAGGCGGCGCTGGTGCCCAGGCTGATCAGGGTGTCCATGGTGGCAGCGCCGTGGCGCAGGTTCACCAGTGTCGAGCGGTGGAACGGCCAGGCTGCCCAGGTGACCACCGGGGTGGCGAGCGCCAGGCTGACCCACTGCCATCCGGGGAATTGCAGCGGCGGGATCATCGCCATCGCGATGACCGGCACCGCCAGCGTGGCCGAGACGATCAGGCGGCGCTTGATCTCGGCCGCCCGATCGCGCGGCTTGGCTTCGGGGACCGGCAGAGCGGCATCGTATCCGGCAGCCTGCACGGTAGCGATCAGATCATCGGCGGTCAGCCCGGCGGGAGCCACCACATGGGCTTTCTCGGTTGCGTAGTTGACACTCGCCTGCACTCCGTCAAGCTTGCTCAGCTTCTTCTCGATACGCGCCGCACACGACGCGCAGGTCATGCCCTGCACGTCGAGTTCGATGATCTGACGTGCCGGCGATTCCAGGCTGGTGGGTGCGCCGTCTGTCGTCCCCAATGTCATCAGGCCAGCGCCACCTTGTAGTCTCCGGCTTCGGCGACGGCCTCTTCGATCGTGCCGAAATCGATGGCGGTATCGCTGCTGACGGTCATGGGGCCGGCCTGCTCGACCTTGACCTCGGTGACGCCGGGGATGGCCGAGACCTCTTCGGTGACGTGGTTGACGCAGTGGCCGCAGGTCATGCCGGTGACGACGTAGTTCGTGATCATGTGATGGATTCCTCTCGGTTTCATTTCTGCTGCGCTGTCCGCGCTTGCGGTATGACGGGTGCTTCAGGAGCGGACGAGCCGGGCGATGGCATTGCTGGCCTCATCGAGCTTCTCCTTGGCCGCGTCGTCGCCCTGTTTGGCGGCGTCGAGGACACAGGAGTTCAGATGGCCGTCGAGCAGGCCCAGTGCCACCGATTGCAGGGCGCTGGTGGCCGCCGAGATCTGCGTGAGGATATCGATGCAGTACTTCTCCTCCTCGACCATCCGGGCGATGCCGCGCACCTGTCCCTCGATGCGGCGCAACCGCGAGAGATAGGCGTCTTTGTCGTCGAGATAGCCGTGATGGTGCCCGTGCATGCTGCATTCGTCCGTACTCACGGGGCCCACCCTACCCCCCAGGGGTATATGCGCAAGCCCGTCACGCAACCTGTTGCCGTTCGCAGACCTGAGCCTGCCCTGCCAGGCTGGGAGATCACCCGACCCAAGAACTATCTTTTTGCCCATGGACATTCTTCTGCTCGGCGGGCAGAGCCCGAGGCATCTCGAGTGGTCGCGCGCTCTTGCCGAAGCCCTGGAATCGCACGGTCATCATGTCGCCCGGCTCGTCTATGCGAACTGGCTCGCCGGCACGCGGGTCATCGACATTGAGGCCGAGGTGAGCGCGGCGGCCGAGCTGGCCGGCCCGCTCGATCGGCCCGTGGTGGTCGCAAAATCGATCGGCACCGTGATCGCGACCCTGGCCATCGGACGCCGGCTGATCCAGCCCGCAGGCGAGGTCTTCCTCGGACTGCCGCTGGAGGCTTTCGAGAACGATCCGGAGGCGGTCGGCTACCTGCCGAAGCTGCCGCCCGTGACGGTGGTGCAGAACGAAGACGATCCGTTCGGTTCGGCCGAGAAGGCCCGCGAGTTCGTCTCAGCCCACGCCCCACGCCAGTGGCGCTTCGAGACCATTCCCGCGGTGAACACCCACGACTACGTCGACTCGGATGCGATCGAGCGCTGGGTCGAAGAGCACATCTGAGGCGCCAGAATGCGATGTCACGCCCGGGGCGGGGCGGTCGAACTCCGGACGCACAACTGCGCCGGAGCGGGCGTCAGATCCACGGTCTCGCCCGCCAGGGCGGAAAGCGTTGCCAGCAGCACCTGATGACCCAGCGCATCGAAGTTCTGGCGGATCGTGGTCAGCGGCGGAATGAAGTAGTCCGCCCCTGCGATGTCATCGAAGCCGACCACCGAGATGTCGGCCGGCACCTCCACCCCCGCCGCATGGAAGGCTGCCAGCAGCCCCAGAGCCATGTGATCGTTGGCCGCGAAGACAGCGGTCGGCAGCGGGCCTGAGTGATCGGCCGCCCACTGTGCGAGCAGAACCTGTCCCGCCGCGAAGCCGCTGGCCGCACTCCAGTCGCCGAGCAGCACCTGGCTGACGATGCCGTGGTCGTCGCAGCAGCGCTGCGCCGCGGTCAGCCGCTGCTGCGCATCGACCCAGTCCTGGGGGCCGGCGAGCAGGACCACGCGACGATGACCGAGCCCGGCCAGATGCTCGATCGCGGCGGTCGCCCCGGCGCTCTGATCGACGCTCAGCGTGGCCAGATCGTCCGCCTCGGCCGGGTTCGGTCCTACCACGATCACCGGGACGCCCGGCCGCAACTCGGCAGTCCTGCGGCCCATCGACTCGCGGGAGGCGATGACCACCAGTGCCTCGATGCCGTGATCGAGCACCTCGTCGACGGCCTCGATCAGCGCTGCCTGCGAGTTCTCCCGCAGCGTCGCCAGCAGCGGCATGTATCCGTTCTTGCGGGCCGCCTCCTGGATCGCGGCCAGCGTGCTCGTCGGGCCGAAGAGGAACGAGCCGACGGCGATCACACCGATCAGCCCGGAACGCCGGGTGACCAGCGTCCGCGCCGCGTTGTTGCGGCGGTAGCCCAGCTCGTCGATCGCCGCCAGCACCCGTTCGCGAGTCATCGGGCGCACCCCGGGGAAATCGTTGATCACGCGGGAGACCGTCTGATGGGATACCTGGGCGCGGTCGGCGACATCCCTGAGACTCGGCGGTCGGCCACGTCCGGCGGGTCGCGACGGCTGTTCGGTGCTCACCTGTCCTCCTGAATCGCCCGGATGACCCAGGATGCCTCATGCCTGGCACCGGGGTCGAGGATGACCAGATCGTCACCGCTGTTGAAGGCATCGGGCGGGCAGGTCATCGGTTCGACCGCGATCCCGCTTCGGTTCAGTGCGGGCTCGGGACGATCGGCCGTGTGCACCTGCACCCACGGCAAGACCTGCGGATCCCAGATCAGCGCCACTCCGGTGCCGCCCGACCGCACCTCGACTCGGGCCGCCCCCCGCTCGCCGGCGATGAGGTCGGTGTACGCGTGGTCGATGAGCGTCGAGCCGACCGGGCGCGCGGACCGGAAGTCCAAGGCGCCGGCCCGGTACGACTCGACGGGGTGCAGTCCCAGTGGCGCCAGCCGCTCCTCGGTGACCTCGAGCACCTGGGCGGCCGGCACGGCCAGCGTCCAATCGTCGGCCCGTCCCGCTCCGCCGACCAGGTAGGGGTGCGAGCCGAGCGCATAGGGGGCGGGCGAGTCGCCGAGATTGGTGGCGCGCACCGACCAGTGCAGACCGTCTTCGTCCAGCCGGTAGGTTGCCTCGGTCAGCACGTCGAACGGGTAGGCCTCCTGCGCCGGGATCCGGTATTCCAGCGTGACCGACGACCGGTCACAGCGAACCGGAACCCAATCCGCCCACGCCGCGAGCCCGTGCAGGGCATTGCCCCGGTCGGGCTCGTTGATCGGCAACTGATGCACCTGGCCGTCGAAAACGTAGCGTCCACCGACAACGCGATTGGGCCACGGCACCAGCACGGCGCCGCGGAAGACCGGTCGCACGATGTCGGCATCGAATGGCGCCACCAGGTCGCGACCGCGACAGGTCAGCGCGCGCAGGCTGGCCCCGACCGAGGCGATCTGTGCCTGGTAGTCCCCACAGCCGATCTGCGCCTGCCACCCACTGATCGGGCGAGGACCATCTCGTCCTGAAATCACCGAAGCCCCTCCTAGCTCGCCGGCACTGGCTTAATACCTAGTCACAACGCATGTACAGGAGATCAGCAGCGATCCCGGCGATGGTCCGGTGCCAAAATGTTATCGTTCTCATCTTGCACGCCACGAGCCCCTCGGTTATGTTGTGTTAACGATAACATTTCCTATCGCTAGACGGACTCAAGGATGACGATGTCGATGACACACGAGGCGAGCGCGAGCGCGGCCACGCTTGCCGAGGGCAACGCACGGCTGGGCATTGAGCTCGGCTCCACCCGGATCAAGGCGGTCATCGTCGGCGACGGCGAGACGACGCTGGCGACAGGCAGCGCCGGCTGGGAGAACCGGTATATCGATCAGACCTGGACCTACTCGCTGGATGCGGTCTGGCAGGGGATTCAACAGGCATACGCGGCGGCCTGCGCGGACGCCGAGCTCAGGTATGGCGTGCGTCCGACCGGTTTCGCGGCCATCGGCATCTCGGCGATGATGCACGGATATCTGGCCTTCGACAAGGATGGGCACGAGCTCGTGCCGTTCCGCACCTGGCGCAACACCTCGACCGGCCGGGCCGCGGCGGAGCTCACCGATCTGCTCGAGTACAACGTGCCGTTGCGCTGGTCGATCGCGCATCTCTACCAGGCCGTCCTCGATGGCGAGCCGCACCTCGGCGAGCTGGACTTCTGCACCACGCTGGCCGGCTACGTGCACTGGCAGCTGTCCGGACGCAAGGTGCTCGGGGTGGGCGACGCGTCCGGGATGTTCCCGATCGACGACATCACTCATGACTGGGATCCCGCCCGTGCAGCCAAGGTCGACGACCTGCTGGCACGCCATCACACGAGCCTTCGCATCGAGGAGATCTTCCCCCGGCCACTGGACGCCGGCCACCGGGCCGGGACACTCAGCACCGCCGGAGCGCTCCTCCTTGATCCGAGCGGACGTCTCGACGCCGGCATTCCGCTGTGTCCACCCGAGGGCGACGCGGGCACCGGCATGGTCGCGACCAATGCGGTGGCCCCGCGCACCGGCAACGTCTCGGTGGGTACGTCGATCTTCGCGATGGTGGTTCTCGAACGACCGCTGGTCTCGGTACATACCGAGATCGACCTGGTCACCACACCGGCCGGCCATCAGGTTGCGATGGTGCACTGCAACAACGGCGCCAGCGAACTCGGTTCGTGGGCCGACCTGTTTCACGACTTCGCCCAGCGGATCGGCGTGCCGGCAGACCGGGACGCGGTCTTCGCGGCCCTGCTCGGCGCTGCGCTCGAGGGCGAACCGGACGCCGGCGGACTGCTCGCCTACAACGCGCTGGCCGGGGAGCCGGTCATCGGCCTGGACGAGGGCCGCCCGATGATCGTGCGCACCCCCGACAGCGCCCTGACGCTGGCGAACTTCATGCGTGCCCAGGTCTACGCCAGCTTCGCCTCGCTGAGCCTGGGCATGCGGACGCTGACCGCACAAGCCGTCGGACTCGACACCATGTACGCCCACGGCGGGGTCTTCCGCACCGCGGATGTCGCGCAACGGTTCCTGGCGGCGGCGATCGAGACACCGGTGGCCGTCTCCGCGACGGCCGGCGAGGGCGGCGCCTGGGGCATGGCCGTGCTGGCGTCCTACCTGGTCAGCGGCAACGGACGCAGCCTCGAGACCTTCTTGGCCGACGATGTCTTCGCCGCCGTGGCGTCCACCACCATCGTGCCCAGCGACGCAGATGTCGCCGGCTACCGCGCCTACCTCGAACGCTACGAAGCAGGCCTGGCCGCCGAGCGCGCCGCGGTCGCCGTGCTGCGTTGAGGCCGGCGGCACCACGAACGCCAGCGATGACGAACCCGGAGGAACGATGACCGATCTGCAGGACTACCCACCACAGGTGCAGGACGAGATAGCCCGGACCCGTGAAGATGTCTGCGCGCTGCACGCGGAACTGACGCGCTGGAATCTGGTGGTCTGGACCGCCGGCAACGTATCGCAGCGCCTGTACTCCGCCGACCTGATGGTGATCAAGCCGTCGGGGGTGCGATACGACCGGCTGAGGCCCGAGGACATGGTGGTCTGTGACCTCGACGGCGTCCTCGTCGACGGCGACCACTCGCCGTCGTCCGACACCGCCGCGCACGCCTATGTCTACCGGCACATGCCCGAGATCTACGGCGTGGTGCACACGCATTCGACCTATGCGACGGCCTGGGCCGCCCGCGGGGAAGAGATCCCCTGCGTGCTGACCATGATGGGCGACGAATTCGGCGGGCCGGTGCCGGTCGGCCCGTTCGCGATCATCGGCGACGATTCGATCGGACGCGGCATCGTCGAGACCCTGCGGGATTCGCGCTCGCCGGCCGTCCTGATGCAAAACCACGGCCCCTTCACCATCGGCAAGACCGCCGAGGCCGCGGTCAAGGCCGCGGCGATGGTCGAGGAGGTGGCCCACACCGTGTATGTGGCACGGCAACTCGGTGATCCCCTGCCGATCGCCCAGGACCTCATCGACCGGCTTCACGATCGCTACACCACTGTCTACGGCCAGCACTGACGCGGCCGACTACGCACCGATATCCATCACGAACAAAGGCGTCACACCATGAAGAATCCGTTCGAAGGCAAGCAGATCTGGCTCCTCACCGGCAGTCAGGGGCTGTACGGCGAAGAGACCCTCGCCCAGGTCGCCGAGCAGTCGCAGCAGGTCGCCGCGCTGCTCAACCAGTCGGGCGACATCCCGATCGAGGTCGTCTGGCGTCCGGTGCTGACCGATTCGGAGTCGATCCTGCGCGCGATGCTGGACGCGGGATCGGACGATTCGGTGATCGGCGTGATCGCCTGGATGCACACGTTCTCCCCGGCCAAGATGTGGATCCGCGGTCTGGAGGCACTGCGCAAGCCCCTATTGCATCTGCACACCCAGGCCAACGAGGCCCTGCCGTGGGACACCATCGACATGGACTTCATGAACCTCAACCAGGCCGCCCACGGCGACCGGGAGTTCGGGTACATCCTCACCCGGCTCGGGATTGCCCGCACCACCGTGGTCGGCTACGCCGGTCATCACGACGTCACCGGACGCATCGGCATCTGGGCGCGCGCCGCAGCCGGCTGGGATGCCGCGCAGCATCTGAGTCTGGCTCGATTCGGCGACAACATGCGCTATGTCGCGGTCACCGAAGGCGACAAGACCGAGGCGGAGATCCGCTTCGGCGCTTCGGTCAACACCTGGGGCATCAATGATCTGGCGCAGGCCATCGCGCAGGTCACCGACGCTCAGATCGACGAGCTGATCACCGAGTATCTTGCGAGCTACGATGTAGCACCTGAGTTGCTGCCTGATGGTGCCCGGCATGAGTCGCTGCGCTACGCCGCGTCCCAGGAGGTGGCGTTGCGGACGCTGTTGGAGTCGATCGGCGCGACTGCCTTCACCGACACCTTCGAGGATCTGGGTGCGCTGCGCCAGCTGCCCGGACTGGCCGTACAACGGCTGATGACCGAGGGCTACGGCTTCGGCGCCGAGGGCGACTGGAAAACCGCCGTCCTGGTACGCATCGCCAAGGTGATGGGCTACGGGCTGCCCGGCGGTGCAAGCCTGATGGAGGATTACTGCTACAACTTCGTCCCCGGCGAGCAGAAGATCCTGGGCGCGCACATGCTCGAGATCTGCCCCTCGCTGACCGATGACCGGCCGCGGCTGGAGATCCATCCGCTGGGCATCGGTGACCGTGAGGATCCGGTCCGGCTGGTCTTCGACGCCACGCCCCGACCGGGCCTGGTGGTCGCCCTCAGCGATTTGCGCGACCGGTTCCGGCTGACCGCCAATGTGGTCGAGGTCGTCGAACCCGACCAGCCGCTGCCCAACTTGCCGGTGGCCCGCGCGGTCTGGCGTCCGGCCCCCGATCTGGCGACCTCGGCATCGTGCTGGCTGGCGGCGGGCGCAGCCCATCACACCGTGATGACCACGGCCGTCCCGCTCGAGGCGTGGCACGACTTCGCCGCCATCGCCGGCGTCGAGCTCGCCGTCATCGACGAGCAGACCACGGCGAGGCGTTTCGAGGACGAACTGCGCTGGAGCGCCGTCTACTACCGCGTCTCCCAGGGCCTGTGACCCGTTGCAGACGGAGCTGCGGCGTCCAAGATGAAGCGTCAACTACCAATCGCTGTGCGCTGAGGGTAGCCTTACCCGAAGGAGATCCCCCAGATCCTGACAGAGCCCATGGGCCGATCCCCGTCATCGTGTGAGTCGATCTCTATCGTCGTGGGAAAGAAGAAATGGTCACAGTAGCCAAGAACATGGTCGACACCCTCGCTGCCAGCGGGGTCGAACGGGTCTACGGGATTCCCGGCGACTCGCTGAACGGATTCACCGACGCGTTGCGCGAATCCGGCATCGAGTGGGTGCATGTCCGTCACGAGGAGGCGGCGGCCTTCGCGGCGAGCGCCGAGGCAGCCCTGACCGGCGAGCTGGCGGTCTGCGTCGGCAGTTGCGGTCCGGGCAACCTGCACCTGATCAATGGCCTGTTCGATGCGCAGCGCTCCCGCGTCCCGGTGCTGGCGATCGCCGCACACATTCCCACCTCGGAGATCGGTTCCGGATACTTCCAGGAGACCCACCCGCAAGAACTCTTCCGCGAATGCTCGGTCTACGTCGAGTACGCTGCCGACCCCATCCAGATGCCCCGGATTCTGCGCACGGCCATGCAGGCAGCGCTGGCTCAGCGCGGCGTGGCAGTGGTCGTGATCCCCGGCGATGTGGCACTGGCCGAAGCGGTGGACGACACCGTGACCGCGGTCAAGGCCTCTTCGCCGAAAGTCGTGCCTTCGGATGACGAGCTGAAGCACGCGGCCGACCTGCTGAACGACGCCAAGAAGATCACGATTCTGGCCGGTGCGGGCGCCGAGGGTGCGCACGATCAGGTGATCGCGCTGGCCGATCAACTGGGCGCCCCGATCGTCCACACCCTGCGTAGCAAGCAGTTCATCGAGTACGACAACCCGTTCGATGTCGGCATGACCGGCCTGCTCGGTTTCGCCTCCGGCTACCGGGCCATGGAGAACTGCGACACGCTGCTCATGCTGGGCACCGACTTCCCCTATCGTCCGTTCCTGCCCGATCAGGCTCAGGTGATCCAGGTCGATCTGCGCGGCGAGCATCTCGGACGCCGGATCCCGCTCGAGCTCGGTCTGGTCGGCGATGTCGGCAACACCGTGGACGCGCTGCTGCCGCTGCTCAAGCATCACCGCAACCGCTCCCATCTGAAAGAGTCGCTGACCCACTACACCAAGACCCGCGCCAAGCTGGACGATCTGGCCACGCCGCGCAAGGACAACCAGGCCCTGCACCCGCAGTACATCGCCAAGCTGATCGACGAGGTCGCCGACGACGACGCCGTCTTCATCCCCGATGTCGGCTCCCCGGTCATCTGGGCTGCCCGCTACCTGAAGATGAACGGCAAGCGCAAGGTGATCGGCTCGTTCATCCACGGTTCGATGGCCAACGCGCTGCCGCAGGCCGTCGGTGTGGCATCGGCCTATCCCGGACGCCAGGTGGTCGCACTGTCCGGCGATGGTGGCGTCGAGATGCTGCTTGGCGAACTGCTGACGCTGGTGCAGAACAAGCTGCCGGTGAAGGTGGTCGTCTTCAACAACTCCTCGCTGAACTTCGTCGAACTGGAGATGAAGGCCAGCGGTTTCGTGACCACGGCGACCGGCCTGGAGAATCCCGACCTGGCCGGCATCGCCCGGGCGGCCGGACTGAAGGGCTTCCATGTCGACAGCTCCGACAATCTGGAGCAGGTGCTCGCCGAGGCATTCGCCTACGACGGCCCCGCGCTGATCGATGTGGTCACCGAACGCCAGGAACTGACGATTCCGCCATCGGTCAAGCTGGAGCAGGCCAAGGGCTTCGCCCTGTACGCCATGCGAACCCTGCTGTCGGGACGCGGTGACGAACTCGTCGACCTCACCAAGGCGAACGCACGCCAGATCTTCTGATCGGTCCGGCTCAGATCCAGCCCTTGCGGCGGAACATCAGCCACATGATCAGGCTCGAACTGAACATCAGCGCGAGCGCGAAGGGGTAACCGGCCCGCCAGTTCAGCTCCGGCATGTTGATGAAGTTCATGCCGTACAGCCCGGTGATCATCGTCGGAGCGAACAGGATACCGGCCCATGCCGAGATCTTCTTCATGTCCTCGTTCTGGGCATTGGAGGCCTCGGCCAGACCCTTCATCTCCTCGTTCTGCCGCTGTGCGACCAGCGCGGCGTTGAGGGCGAGCACATCGCGCAGCGTCAGGCGGAAACCCTCGCTCTCCTCGAGAGCGCTCGCGGCGTGGTCGGCGACATCTCGCAGGTATTCCTGCAGATCCTCGGCCACCTCGTACTTGCTGAAGCCAGCCGCCAGTCCGCCGATGATCCCCCGCAGCGGACGCACCGCCTCGTGGAATTCCACGATCTCCTGGCTCAGTTCGTAGATGCGCCGGGAGACAGCCGCGCTACCGGTGAAGACCTGGTCCTCGATCTCCTCGATATCGTTGGCCAGGCCTTCGAGCACCGGTGCGTAGCCGTCCACCACGGCGTCCAGGATCGCGTAGACGATGCCCTCCGAACCGAAGGCGAGCATCTGCGGATCCGCCTCCATCCGCCGGCGCACCACCCCCAGATCGGGTGACCGTCCGTGCCGCACGGTGATCACGAAGTTCGCTCCGGTGAAGATGTGCAGTTCGCCGAACTCGATTTCTTCGGTCGCATCGAGGTAGCGGGCGGCCCGCAGGACGACGAACAACGTGTCGTCGTAGCGTTCCAGTTTGCTGCGCTGGTGGGCCTGGATGGCGTCCTCGACGGCCAGTTCGTGCAGGCCGAAGAGTTCACCCAGCTCGGTGAGATCGTCCGGGTCGGGCTGATAGAGGCCGATCCACGCCATCGCTTCGGGATTCGCCCGGAGCAGGGCTGCTGTTTCGGCCAGCGATGCCGGGCTGGCGACGCGCTTGCCGGCGATGTAGACCGCGTTGCCGGTGACGGTGCGCGGGGCCTGTTCAGGGGCGATGGGGACCTTCTTGGGAATGGTGAAGCCGTATCCGTCGCGGCGCTGGGCCGACTCGCGGACGAAGGGACGGTCGGTGCTCATCATGGTGCTCTCGATCTGTTCCGTGACCGCGACGAACCGTCTGGAGGCCGGCAGCCAGCTGAGTGAAAGGGAATTCGGAATCAGTTCGCGGGACTAGGAGGTTCGTTCGACATGCTGGAACCTCCTTTCTTCGCGGAATCACTCGTTCGCGCCGCCGTCATTATCGCACCTTGCTGCCACATCGGCAATGACTTAGGGCTTTTGTGGGGCAGTGGATAAGTCCCGGCGGACTGTGGACAGACCTCTCTGGCGACCCGGGGTTAGCCCTTACGCCCACAGCGAAATGCGCGATCGGAAACGCTTCCGGCGACACGCCGAAGAAACCTCCGCAACCTCCCCATTCGCGTGTTTTAGCTTGTCAACTCGTGCTTATCGGACGAAAACCAGCGGCCCTCGACCAGTCGGACACACCCTTGTCCACTGCCTGCTCGGCGAGTTCCACAGGCTGAGAGCGGTATCCACATGCCCTGTGGATAACTGTGGTTGACAGCGCGCTCCGGGCCTTCTAGTCTTCCGGAGCACCGCATTATCATCGGCTCTTTGGTGAGCCTACATCGCGGTGAATGCATCCACAGGGTTTCTGGTTTACTGTGGGCTAGACGGGGAGGGACTGCATGTACGACGAGCCATCCCCCGCACCATCGGGCATCGACCGCACCCCACCACAGGACTTCGCCGCTGAACAGGGCGTGCTGGGGGCCATGCTGATGAGCAAGGACGCCATCGCCGAGGTGCTGGAGGTCATCAAACCCGCCGACTTCTACCGCCCCTCCCATGAGCTGATCTATCAGGCGATCGTCGACCTCTACGGTCACGGCGATCCGGCAGACCCCGTCACCGTCGCGGCCGAACTCGACCGGCGCGGTGAGCTCAGCAAGGTGGGCGGCCATATCTACCTGGCCGACCTGCTGTCCACCATCTCGGTCGCCGCGAATGCCGCCTACTACGCCCAGATCGTGCATGACAAGGCGGTGCTGCGGCGGCTGGTCGACGCGTCCATCAAGATCGCCCAGTTGGGCTACGCCGGCCAAGGCGAGGTCGCCGACATCGTGGACACCGCTCAGCAGACCATCTATGAGGTCTCCGAGGGCAAGCGCTCCGAGGATTACAAGGCGTTGCGCGATCTGCTGGAGCCCACCTATGACGAGATCGAGGCGATCGGTGCGCGCGGCGGGGGGTTGAGCGGTGTGCCGACCGGTTTCGCGAAGCTCGATGAGCTGACCAACGGCCTTCATGGCGGCCAGATGATCATCATCGCCGCCCGTCCGGCGGTCGGCAAGTCGACGCTGGCGCTGGACTTCGCGAGGTCGGCGGCCATCCGGCACAAGTTGAGCACGGCTTTCTTCAGCCTGGAGATGAGTCAATCCGAGATCGTCATGCGCCTGCTCGCGGCCGAGTCCGGGGTCATGCTGAACTCGATCCGCAATGGTGGCCTCGGCGAGGACGAGTGGTCACGCATCGTGGCACGCACCAAGTCGTTCGAGGACGCTCCCCTGTTCATCGACGACTCCCCCAACCTGACGATGATGGAGATCCGCGCCAAGGCCCGGCGGCTGAAGCAGCGTCACGATCTGCGTTTCGTGGTGATCGACTACATGCAGCTGATGAGTTCGGGCAAGAAGGTCGAGAGCCGCCAGCTCGAGGTCTCCGAGTTCAGCCGCCAGATCAAGCTGCTGGCCAAGGAACTCGACATCCCGGTGGTGGCGCTCAGCCAGTTGAACCGTGGCCCCGAGCAGCGCGGCGACAAGAAGCCCATGATGAGCGACCTGCGCGAATCCGGTTCGCTCGAGCAGGACGCCGACATCGTCATCCTGCTGCACCGCGAGGACCTCTACGACAAGGACAATCGACCCGGCGAAGCCGATCTGATCATCGCCAAGCACCGCAACGGTCGCACCGACACCCTGCCGGTCTCCTTCCAGGGACACTTCAGCCGCTTCGCCGACATGCCCAGCTAAGCCCACCGGTAGCTGGCCGGCTGCCTACGATGGGCGATATGAAGACGATCGTCATCACCGGAGCCAGCGACGGAATCGGTGCCGCAGCCGCACGCAAACTGACCAGCGACGGGCATCGGGTGGTCGTCGTCGGACGATCCCCCGAGAAGACCGCCGCGGTCGCGGTTCCCATCAACGCCCCCTACCACTTGGCCGATTTCGCCGACCTGGACGATGTCGAACGGCTCGCCGCCGAGCTGCTCGACAACTATCCGCATATCGACGTGCTCGCCAACAACGCGGGCGGTTCCTTCAGCAACGGCCGGGTGGAGACCCGGGACGGTCATGAACTCACCTTCCAGGTGAACTATCTGGCGGCCTGGTATCTCACCTGGCTGTTGACCGATCGGCTGGTCAGCTCGAAGGCCACCGTGATCAACACCTCCAGCGTCGCCCACAAGCTCCTCGCTCGTTTCGACATCGGCGATCTGGACTCCGAGCGCCGTTTCTCACCGTCGGTCGCCTACGGCAATGCCAAGCTGGCGTTGCTGCTGCATATGCACGAACTGCAGTCCCGCTACGGGGCCAAGGGACTGTCGGCGGTGGCCTTCCATCCCGGCCTGGTGGGGACGGACTTCGCGGCCACCGCAGAGGACAGCCTGCTCGGGCGTCTCTACGGTGCCTTCGGATCGCGGATGGCCAGCCCCGAGAAGGGCGCCGACACCCTGGTCTGGCTGGCCGAAGGCACCCCGGGCATCAACTACCCGGCCGACCATTACTACGTGAACCGCTCGGTGCACCGCACCAGCAAGACTGCGGACGACCGCAACCTCGCGGGTGAACTCTGGCGGCGGACCGAACTCATTCTGGCCGACCGGATTCGCTGAATCCGGACACGAGGCGCTGAGCCCGACTCATCACTCGTAGAGCACGTAGTCGGGCACCGGGCTCAGCGCCAGCACCTCGTCCGGGCTCATCAGCACACCGCTGGTCTGCATGTCTTCGTCGAAGAACAGCTTGAAGCCCATGTGCACATGCGGCGGCACTGTCGCGCTCACCTGCTGATAGGTGGAGATCTTGTCGGCGGGAGCGCCGATGCCGTCCACACTCTTGATCAGCACGATGCCCGGGTGCGGCTGCAGCGCGTCCTCATTGGTGATGATGCTGGGATGCAGGATGTGGTAGACCATCGGCTTCTCGGGCAGATCGTGGGCCGCGACCAGATCCGACAGGTAGGCCGCGACCTGATCGAGCTCTTCGCCCGAGGTCGACCCGAAGCTCTGCATCGGCACCTGGCCGGGCCCCATCGACCACTCGGGATCCAGCGCCACGCCCACGTCCGGCTGGATCAGATAGCGCTCCAGTGCCTTGAGCTCGTCGATGAAGTGCGCTTGACCAGGCTGAATATCGAGCAGCAACAACGCCTGGTGTTCACGGGCCACCGACAGCCACTCGTCGATGACGGCCGGATCGATGCGAGCCCGCCACATGCCGTCGGGTCCCGGCTGGGGCTGCACGGTGACCGCGATCAGCTCCATCACCGGCATGACCGCGCGATCAACCCCGAAGGGGGCACAGGTGTCGTGCAGTTCGGCCATCCGGTCCTCGATCGCCCCGATGCCGAGCCTGCCCTGCCCCAACGCGCCGGGGTATCCGACGAAGCCGCACAGCCGGTGGGCAGGCAGCAATTCGCGTCCCCCGCCCGGCAGCTGAGGTGGCGGGGTGGGAGTCGGCGATGGGGTGGGAGTCGGTGAAGCCGCCGCGGACTGACCGGTGGCTTCCGGTTCCGCAGGCGGATTCGAACTCGATGCACACCCAGCGACGAGCACGAGGACTGCGAGGAGAGCTGCAATTCGTCCGGCCATGGCCTCCAGTGAAGCACAGCTGGTCCACAACCAAAATGTGGCAGCATCAAAAGCATGGACGAGGCGAATGAGCCCGGCGACCTGCCAGAACGGGTGCGCCGCACGGTGCGGCGGGTGCCGCCGGGCACCGTCGTCACCTATGGCGACATCGCCGAGCTGGTCGATACCGGTCCCCGTCAGGTCGGACGAATCATGGCCACCGACGCCGCCGACACCCCGTGGTGGCGGGTGGTCAATGCGTCCGGACGGCTGCCCGCAGGACTACTGGACGAGGCGCGCAAGCACTGGTTGGACGAACAGACCATCAGCGATCCGGCTGCCTCGAGGGTGGATCTGAGCGCCAAGCGCGCCACCTGGCTGCTCGATCCCCCAAGCGGCGGAGACTAGCGGACGCCGCGCAGTTCACAGACGAAGATCAGGGCCTCGTTCGGACCGATCACACCCGGGACGCCCCGGGGCCCGTAGGCCAGCTCGGCGGGAATCACCAGCTTGCGCCGGCCGCCCACCTTCATGCCCAGCACACCGTCGTCCCAGCCCTTGATGACCTGGCCGACACCCAGCCGGAACGCCAGCGGCTCGCCGCGGTTGTACGATGCGTCGAACTCCTCACCGGAATCGAATCCGACACCGACGTAGTCGACGAAGACGGTGGCGCCACGCGTGGCTTCGTCGCCGGAACCGACGACCTCGTCGACGATCTGGAGTTCGGTGGGTGCCGGTCCAACCGGCGGATCGATCAGTGGCTTCTCGCTCATCGCCCCAGGCTAACCGACCCCGCTACCGGATCGCGACCCGGTGCGGCAGCCGGAACGACTGATCGACGACCGAACTGCCGCCGAAGCGTCCTGGAATCTGCGTGCCGCAGACCCGGCAGCGGCCCTCGGCATCCAGGTCGTACGAGTCGATGGTGTAGCGATCCCGCCTGATCACCGGGCTCTTGCAGTTCGGGCAGTAGGTGGTCTGGCCATCGGGGTCCTCGATATTGCCGGTGTAGACGTAGTGCAGCCCTTCCTCCTGCGCGATCGCCCGGGCGCGTGCCAGCGTCCGGGTGGGCGTGCGCGGCAGGTCGCGCATCCGGTTGTCCGGATGGAAGGCGGTGAAATGCAGTGGGACGTCGGGACCCAGCTCGGTCACGATCCACCTGCACATCTCCCGTAGATCACTGGACGCGTCGTTGTATCCGGGCAGCAGCAGCGTCGTCAGCTCGACCCAGACGTTCGTCTCGTGCACGGCGTAGCTGATCGTATCCAGCACCGGCCGCAGCCGGGCGCCGGTGACCTGCTGATAGAAGCTGTCGGAAAAACCCTTGAGGTCGATGTTGGCAGCGTCCATGACGGCGAAGAAATCGCGCCTGGCCTCGGGATTGATGTACCCGGCAGTGACCGCGATGGATGCCAGGCCCGCAGCCCGGCAGGCGACGGCGGTGTCGATCGCGTATTCGGCGAAGATCACCGGGTCGTTGTAGGTGAACGCGACCGACGAGCACTGCCAGTTGGCGGCGGTGCGGGCGATCTGGCTGGGGCTGGCCTCCTCAGCGAGCAGGTTCATCTCGCGAGAGGTGCTGATCTCCCAGTTCTGGCAGTACTTGCAGGCCAGATTGCAGCCTGCGGTGCCGAAACTGAAGACCTGCGTGCCCGGCAGGAAATGGTTGAGCGGTTTCTTCTCAACCGGATCGATGCAGAATCCGGACGAGCGTCCATAGGTGGTGAGGACGAGCTGGCCGTCCTCGTTGGCTCTGACGAAACAGAAGCCCCGTTGACCGGGGCGCAAGCGGCATTCTCGGGGGCAGAGGTCGCATTGGACGCGACCATCCTCGGTTCGATGCCAATACCCTGCTAGATGTCCCACTTAATTCGGCCCCTCTCGTGGCGAAGATTCCGTGGGTCGTTACCCATCCATTCTGTCGCATCGCGTAAAACGACGACGCTCGTTCAGGGGTGGGTTCCAGGGGTCGGTTCGGCCCAGGACCGGACCTGGTAGCGGTCCAGTTCCATGCGGTTATCCCAGTAGTCGGGAGCCAAACCGGCCTTGCGCGCCAGCGCCCGGACGAACTCCTCCCGGCTGGGCAGCTGATCCCAGACCTGGGGCAGGAAGGTGGCGCGATGGCGTCCACTGGTGAGGATCAGTCCGTCGACGCCGGGGCGAAGCTGCGCGAGAGCGTCCGCCCGGCTGGTGAAACTCATCGGTTCGGGCGTGCTGAGCACCGAGACCTCGACGCGGATCGCCGGATATTCGGAGACGGTCAGCGGCTCGAATCGCGGGTCACCGAATGCGGCGGCGGCAGCGTTGGCCACCACGTCGTCGCGCAGTGTCCGGTGCGCGACCAAGCTGCCGATGCAGCCGCGGAGTTCACCGCCGATGGTCAAGGTGACGAAGCTGGCGGCCTTCTCGTCCAGCCAGGCCGCTTCGCCGACGGCGACCGGCGGCAGCTTGAGCTTCTTGGCAATGGCCGAGCGGGCCAACGGCAGCAGCACCTGCCCGGCGTTCTCCGGGATCGGCATCGGCTACCTCTCGTGCCAGGCGATCGACGCGTAGCCCACCACGCGTCCACGATCACCGGCGGTGTCACCCGAGTTGCAGGCGCCCAGCAGCGTCGGACGCAGCCGGCGGCGCCGGGCCACCGCGAGCAGCCCGCTGATCGGATAGGCTCCGCACGCCCGGTGCGGGTTGATCGGCCCCTGGCAGTCCAAGATGGCCTCGATCGTCTCGGCATCCAGGCGTCTGGCCTCGCCATAGGGATGGTAGTGGGAAAGGTCGGAACTGATCACGACGAGGGTTTCCGGCCCACCCCAGCAGGCTTCGAGCACATCGGCGACCGTACCCGCATCGACATCGCCGACCACCAGCGGCACCACGGTGAAATCGCCCAGCACCCGTTGCAGGAAGGGTAGCTGGACCTCGACGCTGTGCTCCTCGGCATGCACATCCGGACGAGTCAGCACGCTCGGCAGCTTGCTGATCGTCGCGCAGGCTTCCGCGTCCAGCGGTATCTCGCCCAGTGGGGTGGCCATTGCATCGGCTCCCGGCAGGGCGATGCCGCGGATGCCGACGCGGTGGGCAGGTCCTGCCACCACCACGCGGCTGATCGGATGGGTACCAGTTCGCAGCGTCGCGTAGCCGAGCGCAGCCGTGGAGCCGGAGTAGATGTAACCGGCGTGCGGGCAGATCAGAGCCTTGGGCGGGTGCGCAAGTTCGTCCGGTCGCGCATCGGCGAGCAGCTGATCGACCATCGAAGCCAATGCCTGGGGATCAGCAGGATAGAACAGGCCGGCAACGGCGGGTGCTCTGGTCGTCATGGGAAACCCTTCTTTCGGGATCGCCTCTCGACTTTCAGACTAGTCAGCTGTGCCGGCAATTATCCGAGGTTGCTGCGAACCCAGTTCTTGAGGGCCGCCGCGGACGGCGCCCCCACCTGGCGGGCCACCGTCTTGCCGTCCTTGATCAGCAACATCGTCGGGATGGAACGCGCGTCGAACTGCTGCGCGAGTCCGGGCGAGTCGTCGACGTTCACCTTCACGAGTTTGAGCCGTCCCGCGTTCTCGGCCGCCGACTGCTCGAGAACCGGACCGACCTGACGGCAGGGGCCGCACCACGGCGCCCACAGATCGACCAGGACGGTGACTTTCGAGCTGTCGGCGACCTGATCGAAGGTCTCGTCGTCGGCCGCGGTGATCCATGGCAGGGGTTTCTTGCACTTCGCGCAGGTCGGGGTTCCGGACGCAACGGCAGGCACCCGGTTGCGGGTGCCACAAGCAGGACAGGTAATGACGTTGCTGGCCATGGATCAATCCTAGGTCGCGCCGACTGCCGCACCCGCTTGCCGGCGCTGCCCGCGAAGCCAGTCCTGAACACCCGGATTCGCCTTGATCGACAGACGCGGGCTGGCCAGTACGCGGCCGTCAACGGTCATGAAGATGGTGTCGATTTCGGGTTGGGTCTGGTCGAGCAGCAGGGCGGCGTCCAGGCCCATGGCCAGATAGGCCGACGAGAACGCCTCGCAGACCATGGCGTCGGCGCCGCAGACGATGGCAGCGCACAGATCGGTCATCGCGGGTGAGCCCGTCGTGGGGTCCAGCAGGTGGCTGCGCTGGCGTCCCCGGCGAATCCGGGTGCCCGGGTCGGCCGATACCGACAGTGCGCCGGACACCAGATCAAGGGTTCCGAAGCTGTCCCAGCCCTGCCAGGGGCTCGACAGACCGATGATGGCCGGTGCACCGGCCAGCGCGATGGACGAGCCGCCGAGCGAGATCAGCACATCGCCGGCGCCCTGCACCACGGCCAGATCCCGCAGCTGGTCGGCCGCGTAGCCCTTGGCGATAGCCCCCAGATCGACGGATCCCGGCGATGCGTCCACCAGCCGGGCTCGTCCGGCATCGACCTCGATCCGCCCGCAGGCCTTGCTGGGCTGGGGCACCGAATCCAAGAACCCGGTCGCCAGCTGCTCCCAGGCTTTCACCTGGGCTCCCAGGAGTGGGCTGAACCAGCCGTTCGTGCGCACCGACAGCAGGTCGGCGGCGCGCAGCGCGACCGCCGTGTCCTGCGATACCGCATGCCAGCGCTCGGTCAGCCGGGAGATCTCGGAGTTGCCGCTGAATCTGGTCAGTCGCTGTTCGATCTCGTCGGCCCTGCCGGCGAGCTGGTCGCCGAGGTCGAGTCCGGCCGGAGACCACGACGCATGGCCGAGGGTACCCATCGTCCGGAAGGTGAAAGTCGCGCCGCGTGGGCTAGGAGGCATTCGCGATGGCGTCGTCGATGGCTGCCTGGAAGAGACGGTACGACAGCGAGGCCCCGGCCACCGACTCCACCTGGCTCTGGTCGCCGGTCTCCTTGAACTCGCTGACGTACTGCTTCTCGGCCGCGACCGCGTTCTGGGCGCGCTGGTAGAACTGCTCGTCGGCGGGTTTCCCGTCGGAGCCGAGCCCGTAGCTCTCGTCGTGCGGGGTGCCGTCGGCGTCGTAGACCACGAAGTCGGCCGCGGTCACCGCACCATTGACGACGGTGAAGTTCACCACCCCGTAGGAGCCATCGCTTTCGGCTTCGCTCTGCCCGGTGTAGTCGCCATCGGGCAGTGTGCTGGCTGCCGGCGACGGCGCGCCGCAGCCGCTCAGCACGATCGAGCCGACCAGTCCGGCGAGCATCAGGCTCGCATCACGCTTGCGCATCACCACTGCGGTCCGTTCGCCGGCTTGCCCTTGGTCGGGGTGCTGGCCACATCGGTGACCTCACGCGCGATCCGGCCGTGCTCGAGGATGATCTGTCGCTGACCCTGCGCGGCGACCTCGGCGTCGTGGGTGACCACGATCAGCGTCGTCCCGGCGTCGTGCAGCTGGTGGAAGAAGTCGATGACGATCTTCTCGTTGACCTCGTCGAGGTTGCCGGTCGGTTCGTCGGCCAAGATCACGTCCGGATGATTGATCAGCGCCCGCGCCACGCAGACGCGCTGCTGTTCGCCGCCGGACAGTTCGCGGGGTAGGTGGGTGGCGCGCTGGGCCATCCCCACCCGCTCGAGCGCCGCCAGGGCTTCCTGCTCGTCGGGGATCGAATGGTAGTACTGCGCGAGCATCACGTTCTCGACAGCGCTGAGATGCTGCACCAGATGGAACTGCTGGAAGACCAGCCCGATCTTCTGCCGGCGCACGTTGGCCAACTCCGGCTCCCCCATCTTGTCGAGCCGTTCGCCCTCAAGTAGGACGATGCCCTCGGTGGGGCTGTCCATGCAGCCGAGAATGTTCATCAGCGTGGACTTGCCCGAACCGGAGGGCCCGACGATCGACAGCCACTCGCCCTTGCGGATCTCGAGGCTGACGTTGTCGAGTGCGGCCAGCTCACCGTAGCGACGGCTGACGCCCTGCACGGAATAGATCGACTCGAAGGTCGATCCAGGAGTCTGTTGCGCGGTCACGGTCTGAGTCATCTCACTCTCCACCTAACACATCGACGGGATTGATCCTGGAAATCCGGCGGGCGGGCACCAGGCTGCCCACCAGCGCGATGATCACCGAGAAGACCAGGGTGATCGGCACGACCCACCAGTTGACGTCCAACTGCACGGCGAACGCCTTCGTGGATATGAAATTGGCTATCCAGATGCCCGCGGCGACCCCGACCGCTCCGCCGATCAGGCCGAGCAGGATCGATTCGCCGACGAATTCGCTCATCACGTCTTTCGCGACCGCACCGAGAGCCTTCTTGAGGCCGATCTCGCGGGCGCGTTCGGAGACCACGGCATTGAGGGTCGCCGTGATCGAGATCAGGGTCAGCAGACAGATGATGATGCTGACGATCCAGATCAGGGTTTGCAGGGTGTGGGCGATCCCGGTTTCGGTCTGGCTGATCCGCCGCACGACCTCATCGTTGTTCCCCGCCCGGTAGGCCTGTTCGGCCTCGGCGAGCTTGTCGGTGATGCGGACACCGACGCGCGACCACTGATCGCTCAACTCGGGGGTACTGGCCAGCTCTGCGATGTCATCGCGCAGCATCTGGGTGGTCGCCGTGACGGCGGCCTCGACCTCGGCCTGCGGCGCGCCGCCTCTGGTCAGGTCACGCACCGACAGCAGCTGGGCGACGAAGGCGTCGGCGCGCTCGTCACCGAGGCGGTGATCGATCTGCGCCTCGAGACCGCTGACCTGGTAGATCTCGTAGTAGGCCTGCCGGATGGAGTGTTCGACCCCTTCTTGATCCTGCGCCTGGTACTGGCCCGGGATCTGGTCGATGACGGCGACCATCTGGTCGCCGACCGCGCTCCAGTCCTTGTCGTCGGCATGTGCGGGCGCACTGAGCAGCGGGCCGATGATGCCCAGGCAGAACACCACCAGCAGCACCCGGATCCAGGATGAAGACAGCCGAGGAGAAATCACTAGCTCAGGATAGCCTTGGCTACCTTTCCCCGGAACACCGCCCCCGCTGTGGACTACCGACTCACAGCCGCACGACTTCTCCCTGCTCGGGGACGACACCCAAAATGCCCAGTTCGGTATGGATGCGCCGAGCCAGCGCCTTGGCCGAGTCCGGTTCGCCGTGCACGCAATAGACGGTCGTCGGACGCGGATTCATCTCGGCCAGCCAGTCGATGAGATCGGACGCATCGGCATGCACGCTGAACTCGTCGTCCTGCAGGATCTCGGCATTGACCGGAACGTAGCGTCCGTACATCTTCAGCTCAGTGGCTCCGTCGACGAGCATTCGTCCGCGAGTGCCGGGGGCCTGGAAGCCGGTGAAGACCACCGAGTTCTTGCGGTCGCTCAGCATGTGCTGCAGATGGTGCACGACCCGTCCGCCGGTGGCCATGCCGGACGACGAGATGATGATCGATGGCTGAGCCGGGTTGTTGAGTGCGATCGAGTCTTCCTTGGAGCGCGCTTCGCGCAGGGTAGGCAGGTGGATGAAGCGGCGTCCCGCGAATTCGGGTCCGATCTCGGCGGCCATCGCCGGATCGCAGTAGACATCAAGTGCAGCCAGACCCATCGGCGAGTTCGCCCAGATCGGCACGTGCTTGGGAATCCTGCCCGCCTCCATGAGCTCTTGCAGGGTGAGCAGCACGACCTCGGTGCGATCGACCGCGAACGCCGGGATCAGCACATTGCCGCCGCGGGCGATCGTCCGGCTGATCAGGTCGGCGAACGCCTCATGAGCCACTCCCGGCGCGGGATGCTCTCGGTCGCCGTAGGTCGATTCGATCAGGACGCTGGGCGCACCCATCGGCACCTCGCGGTCGGCGAGCACCGGGTGGTGATGACGGCCGAGGTCACCGGAGAAGACGGCCGCGTTTTCGGTGGTTTCGTCGGCGCCGGTCCACATCCGGATGGAGACCGATCCAAGAATATGGCCGGCTCGCCACAGCCGCATCGACAGGCCATCGTCGAGGTCGATCGGCTTGTGTACCTCGACCGCGCGGAACAGCGGCAGGGTCTGTTCGACGTCATCGGTGGTGTACAGCGGCAGCGGGTTGGCGTGCCTCGACCAGCCCTCGCGGCGGGCGTCCTCGGCCTCGTTCTGCTGCAGGTGCGCCGCGTCGCGCAGCACGATCTCGGCGAGCCGGATGGTGCCCTCGGTCGCATAGACCGGGCCACGGAATCCCTGCTTGACCAGGCGCGGAAGATAGCCGACATGGTCCATGTGGGCATGGGTGAGCACGATGGCATCGATGGTCTTTGGGTCGGTCGGGAATGGCTCCCAGTTCTGTTCGCGCAAGCGCTTGGGTCCCTGGAACATCCCGGCGTCCACCAGGATGCGGCGATGGCCGCCCTGGGTCAGCAGGTACTTCGAGCCGGTGACCGTCCGGGCTGCCCCCAGGAAGGTCAATGACAGATGATCGTTCACCATGCCACCAGCTTGCCCTTCGAAGGGTGAGCCGGCCTGGTTTGAGCCAAGTTGACCGGCTCAGCCGATCGCCTCGAAAACCTCGCGGCCGCCCAGGTACGGACGAAGCACCTCGGGAACCGTCACCGAGCCGTCCGCGTTCTGGTAGTTCTCCAGGATCATCAAGATCATCCGGGCCATCGCGCACAGGGTTCCGTTCAGGGTGGCGGCCGGACGCGGGCCCTTCTGGTCGCGCAGGCGGATGCCCAGTCGGCGGGCCTGGAACTCGGTGCAGTTCGAGGTCGAGGTGATCTCGCGGTAGCGCTGCTGGCTGGGCACCCAGCCGTAGCAGTCGTACTTGCGCGCGGCGCTCAGTCCCAGATCGCCGGCGGCGACGTCGAGCACCTGGAAGGGGATGCCGAGCGAGGAGATGAACTCCTTCTCGTAGCCGAGCAGCCGTTCGTGCTCGGCCTCGGCGTCCTCGGGCAGGCAGTAGACGAACATCTCGAACTTGTCGAACCAGTGGACGCGGAAGATGCCGCGGGTGTCCTTGCCATAGCTGCCGGCCTCGCGACGGTAGGCGGGGCTGAAGCCCGCATAGCGCAGCGGGAGCTTGCCAGCGTCGAGGATCTCGTCCGAATGGTAAGCGGCCAGCGGCACCTCGGCGGTGCCGACCAAGTACATGTCGTCGCGCTCCAGGCGGTAGACATCCTCTGCGGCCTGGCCGAGGAAGCCGGTGCCTTCCATTGCGCTCGGCTTGACCAGGGCCGGGGGAATCATCGGCCGGAAGCCCCATTCGAGGGCCTTGCTCAGGGCGTACTGGATGAGCGCGAACTCCAGCAACGCTCCGGGGCCGGTCAGGAAGTAGAACCGCGAGCCGGAGACCTTGGCGCCGCGCTCCATGTCGATGCCGCCGATGATCTCGCCGATCTCCAGATGATCGCGCACCTGGATGCCCTCGGCCTCGAAGTCGCGCGGAGTGCCGTTGGTCTCGATGACGTACAGATCATCCTCACCGCCGGCCGGCACACCGTCGATGACGATATTGCCGAAGCTCTTCATCACCTCCGAGAAGCGGGCCTCGGCGGCGTCCACCTGAAGCTGAAACGCCTTGACCTGGCCGGACAGCTCCTTGGTGCGAGCCAGCAGCGCAGCCTTCTCGTCCCCCTTGGCACGCGCCACCTGCGAGCCCAGCGACTTCTGCTCGGCGCGGGCGGACTCGAAAGCACCGATCGCGGCGCGGCGCGCCTCGTCGGCTTCAATCGCGGTGTCCACCAGCTCCACGGACTCTCCACGAGCCCGCTGAGAACGGCGAAGACGGTCGGGATCGGTGCGCAGCACCTTTGGGTCGATCATGGGCCCAAGCCTAGCGAAGCCGTCCGGCGCGACGGACAGTGATCGTGCCTGGTAGGCCCGATGCGGGGCTATCTCCTAGGCTGTAACCGAGCATCAGGAGAAAACCACCAATGTCAGCCGCCGTCGAGGAACCAGCCGCGATCCATCGCCGGGTAGCCGTCGTCTACAACCCGATCAAAGTGGACGAGGACGTCTTCCGGCGGCTGGTCAGCGCCAAGGCTGCCGAGCACGGTTTCGCCGAGCCCACGTTCTACCGGACCACACTGGCCGATGCCGGTGAAGGCGTGACCCGGCTGGCGGTCGCAGCCGGCGCTGAACTGGTGCTTGCCGCCGGCGGAGACGGAACCGCGCGGATCGTCACCACCACGCTGCGCGACACCGGGGTCGTGGGTGCCATCATCCCGATCGGGACAGCCAATCTGCTTGCCCGCAATCTCGGCATCTCGTTGGACATTCCGCGGGCATTGGACATCGCTCTCACCGGGCAGGCCCGCGCGATCGATCTGGCCCAGTTGGTCATCGACTACGACGACGAGAATCCGGTCTACTTCACCGGCATGGCGGGCATCGGTTTCGACGCGGCATTGATGCGCGATACGGATACCTGGCTCAAGAAGACCGTCGGATCGGCCGCCTATCTGGTGGCCTTCGCGCAACAGCTCGGCTATCGTCCCCGGGTAGTGCGCTACCGCGTGGACGACGGTCATCACGCTCAACGCAAGGCGGTGCTGATCCTGGTCGGCAATACCCGCAGCCTGCAGGGTGGTATCGATCTGTTCCCCGACGCCTTGGTCGACGACGGCAGGCTCGACCTGCTCTTGGCTTCGCCGCGGACCCTGGCAGGCTGGGCCCGGATGCTGGCCATCGTGGTTGGCAGGCTGCGCCGCACCAAGGTGGTCGAATACCATTCCGGCGAACGCTTCGTCATCGATCTCGATTCGGACGCCCCGTGGGAGCTGGATGGCGACACCGAGGGTACCGGACATCACTTCGAGTTCAGTGTGCTGCCCGGGGCCCTGCACATCATCGCGAACCGCTGATGGTCAGGTGCGATCGTAGGGAAGCCTCGGGATCTCCGGACTAACCTGACGCAGCCAGTCCAATGCCGCCTGGTAGTCCGAATCCCGGCCACCGTAGGGAACCTTCGGCTCCTTGCCGTCGGCCCGCGGGTAGCTGCCGAGGAAGACGACCCGCTTACAGACCCGATGCAGCCCCATCAGAGCCTCCGCCACCCGGGCGTCGCTGACGTGGCCCTCCGCATCGATGCTGAAGCAGTAGTCGCCCAGGATCTTCTTGGTCGGGCGGGATTCGACCCGGCACAGGTTCACGCCACGTGAGGCCAGCTGCTGCAGGATCTCCAGCAAAGCGCCGGGCTGGTCCTGGCGCATGTACGCCACCAGTGTGGTCTTGTCGTAGCCGGTGCGCTTCGGACTCGGTCCAGGCTTGGTGACCAGCACGAAGCGGGTCGCCGCCTGCTCGTTGTCGCTGATATTGGACGCCAGACTGGCCAGTCCGTACAGATCGGCGGCGACCTTTGCGCAGATGGCCGCGTCGTAACCCGTTGTCGGATCGGCAACGGCCTGGGCGGCACCGGCGGTCGAGCCACGTTCGACGACCACGGCATCGGGCAGTTGGGCGTCCAACCAGCCACGCACCTGCGCGACCGCATGCGGATGACTGATGATGCGCTTGATGTCGTTGAAGGTGGTACCCGGACGCACGCACAGATCGAAGGAGACCGGGATCACCACCTCTTTCGCGATCTGCAGCGGCGAATCGAGCAACGCGAGGTAGTCGAGAGTGGCGGTCACGCCGCCTTCGATGGAGTTCTCAATGGGCACCAGGGACGCGCTGACGTCGCCGCTGCGCACGGCGTCCAGAGCTCGGGCAACCGTCGGAAACGCCACCGCCGGCCCGTTGCCCAAGGTCAGCAAGGCCTGATGAGTGAACGTCCCCTCCGGACCGAAGAATCCCCGCATAACTCTCAGGATAACTGGGCGGCTTCGGTATCCCCCGGTGATCTCAGGCGGCCGGTTCGTGGGTGATCAGTGCGACCGGCGAATCCACATCGGCCATGGCTTGCGCGACGAGGAAACCGTGATCGATCCGATGGCGTCCCTGCCGGTCTGTCCAGCTGCCGACCACGACCAGCTGGGAGCCGGCGACCTCGTCCGCAACCCCTCCCCAGCTGGGCAGCACGCTGGTGCGCAGGGTGACCGACGGATAGCAGATGGCGAGCTGCCGGATGGCATCTTCGCCAGGGCTGTGCTCGGAGTCGGCACCAATCAGCAGGGCTTGCAGATCGCTGCCGCAGCTTGCGGCGTAAGCGAACGCAAAGGCGGTGGGCGCATAGCTGGTTTGCCGCGGATCGACGAGCAGGCTGATCGTCTGCGTGTCAGCAGGTTCGTCAGTAACCACGACCAACGGGCATTGCGGCACGGCCAGCCGGGGAGCCGCCTGATGGCGGTATCCGGACGGGCGGGATACCGCCATCGCCGTGCAGCGCGGCGAGACCCGGCAGATCACCGCGTCCGGCCCGCCATCGAGAATGCGGTGGTCGACCGTCAGGCCGGGATGGGTACAACGCAGTTCGTCGGCAAGACAGCGGGTGCGGTGCCGCTGGTAGGAGGTCTGCGCGGATACCAGCTCACGCGGTTCGATCAGGCTGAGGTGGTGGTGACTGTGCTCGGCCCAGTTCGCCGCCCAGTGGGCCGCCGCGACCTCGTGTTCGGAACCATCCAGCACAACCGCGAGACCGCACAACTGGTCGTCGCTCATCGTCGTCTCCCTGGCATCGCTCATGACTTTGATTTCACCAGCACTCGGTGTGGGTCGACCATGGCCTTGCTGTGGGGTTGATGTGCTCCGCTGGATGCCGTTCGTGAACGACCGACTCAGCGCAGCAGCTTGCTCATCCGGCGGTCTGCCAGCACCTTGCCGCCGGTCTGACAGCCCGGGCAGTACTGCAGTGAGGAGTCGGCGAAGCGGAGACTGATCCCAGCGAGCGAGCGAAAGGAGACAAGACCGTGGCTGCACCGATCACTCGCTTTATGCCGCCTCTCGGAGTCAAGAGCCGAGCGTGCTACCGACGGTCTTACCTCGCGAAGATCACACCATAACTCCTGGTGGCGACCAGAATCCCACGGTATGCAGTCGTAAGTGAATTGTGATCAAGAACGTGCCACATGAGTCATATGCCCCTGATAGCTTCATTGCCATGAAGACATCTCTGCGCATCACCGCCGCCCTCGGCATCGCCCTCATACTCACCTCCTGCAGTTCGCCTTCCCCGACACCCGTGACGGGCGAGCCCGCGACCTCCACACAGGGAACTCCTGCGGAGGAGGTCGCCAAAGCGGTCGAGCCGCTCCCCTTCAATGCGAGCGGCCTGCTTGGCGGCAATACGACGCCGAGCTTCGGCGACGGCGACCCTGGCGAGGTGTCGGTGGTGCAGATAGGCGCGCGGCTGGTTGACCAGAAGGTCCTACTCTTCGCATTCCGCAATAACACCGACGAGGCCATTGCGCACGTCGACTGGACCGCGACTGCTCGCAGCGGCGGCTCGATCGTCGGATCAGGCCGCAGCCAGGGCACTGCACCATCGGTGGTGCAGTCGGGCGAGGTGGCCCTGTCGTACATCTACTTCGACAACCTCGAGGCGATTCCCGACGACGCCGAATATGAGTTCAGCGCGAGTTCATTGCCCGCCAACACCTCGTCCTACAACACTGCGGCGCTCAAGGTGACCGAGGCGAACCTGGTAGGTGATTCGATCGTCGGCGGCGCGGTCAACGAAACCGGAGCCGACGCGACCGGGCCGTTCTCGGTCAGTATCTACTGTTTCGATGGTGGCCAGATGGCTGACCACAAGATGGGCTTCGCCGACCAGCAGGACGCCGCTGATGGTGCGACCGTCTCGTTCTCTGAAAACCTATACAGCACAAGTTGCCCGAACTTCGTCGTCGGCGTCAGTGGGTACTTCAAGTAGGCATCTGGCCGCCGAGCGGAATCTGACCCCCGAGTCTGAGGCTCCCGGGGTTATCTGCCCCAGCCGTCGATTTCGGTGCTCTTCGAGCAGATCCAGCCGCAGCCGAGGCCTTCGACTCCCCCTATGGTGTATACGTCCGTGAGCAGGCAAAGTAGCCGAGCGCTGCGGGGTTCCTTTCGATTCTGAAACACTCGGCCCACCTAGTTGAAGATCCTCGCCGCGATCGACCACGAGTGCGGTGCCGTTCGGACGAGGTCTGCGCGCAGACCAGTTCGCTCGGTTCGATCAGGCTGAGATGGTGATGACTGTGCTCGGCCCAGTTCGCCGCCCAGTGGGCCGCCGCGGCTTCGTGTTCGGAACCATCCAGCACAA
Organism: Propionibacterium sp.; assembly: GCA_012517405.1. Lineage (GTDB taxonomy): Bacteria > Actinomycetota > Actinomycetes > Propionibacteriales > Propionibacteriaceae > Brooklawnia > Brooklawnia propionicigenes. The sequence continues at coordinate 206,724 of JAAYVB010000004.1, read as the reverse complement.
CCGCGAGACCACACAAGTCGTCATCGCTCATCGTCGCCTCCCTGGCATCGCTCATGACTTTGATCTCACCAGCACCCGCTGTGGGTCAACCATGGCCTTGCTGTGGGGTTGATGTGCCCCGCTGGGTGCCGTTCGTGAACGACCAGCTCAGCGCAGCAGCTTGCTCATCCGGCGGTCTGCCAGCACCTTGCCGCCGGTCTGACAGCCCGGGCAGTACTGCAGTGAGGAGTCGGCGAAGCTGACCTGGGCGATGGTGGTGCCGCAGACCGCGCACGGCTCACCGGCTCGTCCATGCACTCGCATCGCCTGGCGCTTGTCGTCCTTCAGCTGGTCGGGAGGCAGGCCCTGGCAGCGCTCGATGGCCTCGGCGAGCACCGCGCCGATCTGCTCGTAGAGCAGCTGGCGGCCGGCCTCGTCGAGACTGGACGCCGGGGTGAACGGGCTCATCCTCGCCGCGTGCAGGATCTCGTCGCTGTAGGCATTGCCGATGCCCGCGATGATCCGCTGGTCACGCAGTACGCCCTTGAGCTGGGACCTTCCGGCGGCGTCCAGGATCGCGTCGAAGGCCTCGCGGGTGAACTCCGGCGCCAGCGGATCGGGGCCGAGCGTGGCGATCATCTCGACATCGTTCGGATCGTCGGCGACCCAGATCGCCAGCCTGCGCTGGGTACCGGCCTCGGTGAGGTCGAATCCGGAGCCGTCGTCCAGGGTGAGCCTGAAGCTGAGTGGGCCCTTGCCCGGCCGGGCGGGGGCCGCGGGCTGTTCGGGTTTCCATTTCAGCCAGCCGGCCCGTGAGAAGTGGACGATCAGGTGCACGCCCTGCGCGTCGATGTCGAGCATCTTGCCGTGCCGGGAGACGCCGCTGATCTCCAGGCCGACCAGCGCGCTCAGTGGGGGTTTGTAGGTCTTCAGAGCGGAGAAGTCGGTCAGTTGGACGCGGATGATCGCGCGAGCGGCCAGCTGGGTGTCCAACCAGCCCCGCAGCGCCTCGACCTGGGGCAGCTCCGGCATTTCGCCTCCCTGTTCGCGCGTGGTTGTCCATCCATCTTCCACCGGAGGCCAGGTGGCTACAAGGCAGGTGGATCTTGGATCCGGCTCGGCCCCTGATCACAGCGCTAGCCACGAATGCGCGTGGATTGCGCGCCTGGCTGGCGGGGCCAGGCCCTGGACCGCCCGCCTCCAGACCTCATTCACGTTGCCGGCCGCACCGCGCCCGAGACAACCGGCACATAGGCCGTGGAAGATGCTGAGGAAGCGCGTGGAACAAACCTCTTGCATTCGAACACTTATTCGAATAGACTTTCGATATGGAGAACCCCATCCGTGACCCCCAGACCCGGGTCGAATCGACGACCAGCAAAGAAGCGTTCGACGCACTGGACCACGCGCACCGCCAGATCATTGCCTCCGAGATCGCCGAACTGATCGCGATCACCCGCGCCGCCGACCTGTGGCAGGTCGACGAGACCGCGGTCGGTGAGGGCATCGAGCGACTGATGCAACCCGGCCATGATGGAACCCCGCTGGTCGGTGAGTTCCTCGCCCTGGAGATCGGCCCGCTGCTGGGCATCTCTCCCCAGTCGGCGATCTTCCAGATCGGAGACGCCCTCGACCTGCGGCACCGGCACCCGCGACTGTGGCAGGCGGTACTCGCCGGCACCGTGCGAGTATGGCAGGCCAAGAAGGTCTGCCTCGAGTGCGCGCACCTGTCGGCCGAGGCCGCGCTGAACGTCGATCAGGCGATGAGCGCCGCCGTTGGCGTACTGCCGTGGGCGCGGGTGATGAAAGCCCTGGCCGGCCAGATCATCGCTGCCGACCCGGAGCTTGCCCGGGAACGCGATGCCGCCCGCCGCGACTCCCGCAAGGTCCGGGTATCGAAGATCGAAGACGGACACGTGAGCTTCTACGGTGTCGTCAACCCGGTGGACGGCATCTTGTTCGATCACGTGCTCACCCAGATCGCCCAGACCCTTCCCACCGCCCCCGACACTCCGCTGTGCCGTGACCTCGACCGCAGGCGGGCCGCCGCGATCGGTGTGCTGGCGCGGGGTGCGTTGGGCCAGGACACGCTTCCCACCCACACCCTGGTGGTCCACATCTCGGCGGACGATCCCGCTACACCCACCGGTGTGGCCAGGATCGAAGACTGGGGCCCGATCCTCACCGAGCAACTCCCCCGCTTCCTGGCCCACTCGAAGGTCATCGTCCGCCCGGTCCTCGACCCCGCCGCCATACGACCGGTCGACGCCTACGAGACCCCCGCCCGGATGCGATTCGCCGTCGAGCAACGCAATCCCGTCGACGTGTTCCCCTGGGGAACCCGCAAGGCCGGCCGCTGCGACATGGACCACACCATCGCCTACATCGACGGCCGACCAGCCCAGACCAGCCTCGCGAACCTGGGTCCACTGTCCCGCAAGACCCACCGGGTCAAAACCCACGGCAGATGGACACTCGAACAACCCGAACCAGGAACCTTCCACTGGACCTCACCCTTCGGCTACCAGTACCACGTCACCGCGGCCGGGACCACGCGCCTGTTCGCGCCAGCGGGTTCCGGCTAGCACAGCTTGTCGACGACCTCAGCCAGCGAGTCCTGATCGCCCACATTGCCGGCGAACACGACGTAAGGAATGCCGCACGCGGGCCCCGCGACCGGCTCCCACAGGGAGACGATGCCGGGCAGCATCGGGCCGCGGACGAACGCCCGGGTGATGCCCAGCCCGCGCGCGGCGACGTCGCTGGACGTGATGCCGCCCTTGGCGACAACGAAGCGCGGCGGATATCCGGCCAGCACGTTGGACGACCTCGACCACCGCATCCGAGACGGCCCGGGCGATCGCCAGGGAGTCTGCGGCGTCCGAACCGGTGATCAGGGTGCGCGACGTGCGGACGACCACATTGCCCCTGGGCAGGGCGGCCACCACGTGGTCGACAACGGCCTCCAGATGCTCGTCGCGGCCCGGTGTGAGCACCACCGGCACCTCGATCTCGACCTCGGCCGGCTTGCGGAGGGCCCGCAACGCATCCAGCTGGCGGGTGGTCTGCTGCACATGCGAACCCACCACGATCAGGCCGCCGACCGAGTTCTCGGCAAGCCCGCCACTGCGGATCGCGACGAGATCCTCGTGGTCGAGCGGCAGATGCACCTCTTGGCCGATCCGGGCCCGCACGAACGGCGGACCGACGCGGTAGATGAACCGGCTGCCGGCATCTTCGGCCTGCTGCAGAGCAAGCGACAGGCGGCGCAGATCGTTCTCGTCCACGATGTCGGACACGATCGGCTGCTCCTTGGCGGCGCTGCGCAGCCGCGCGACCACCGCTGCCAGATCGGTGCGCAGGTCGGCCAGCGAGATCTCGATCACCGAGGACGCGGGCATCTCACCACCGCTCTTCTCCTCGACCCAGTCGGCCAGCCGGGAGCTGTGATATCCGAAGGTGGCATCGCCGGCGAACTCGGACTCACCGACCGGAGTGAAACCCGTAGCCCTGCTTCCCGCATAGTGGACGCCTCCGACCGTGATGCGTCCGGCATCACCGAAAGCAGGGACGATGACGATGCCGTCGACGCGGCTGTGCTGGTGGTCGGCGATGCACTCGGCGAGCACCTGCGGTTCGAGCGGAAAATGCCCGCGCAGCGTCGAGTCGGAGCGGGACACGAAGTCCACCCGGATCCCGGTGCGGTCGGAGGCCTGGAAGGCCGCGGCCGCGACTTCGCGGTTGCGCCGAGCGGCGTCATCCGGGCCGAGACTGCGCGAGTTGGTCATCACGTAGACCGCCGGACGCCCCTGGGTGAGCGCCCACTCCAGCGATTCGGCCGTCCAGTCGGTGAGCACCGGCAGGTCGGCGACCGACTGGGTTCCGGTCGGGTCATCGTCGAGCACGATGAAGACCCGGCGACCGTCCGTCGAGGATTCCCGCAGCTGCGCGGCGGAGGTTTCGACGGACGGCGGATACCCCGCCAGCAACTCGTCGAAACTGATCGGCATGGCCTGCATCATAGATCGGCTCAGGCGGTCCGCTCCATCCGCCAGTCGCCCGGCAGGCGCCGGCCCGACCATGCCGTCTGCGGGGCCCGCAGCGCGACATCCAGTCGTCCGAGGTAGTCGGCCCGCGATATCTCGCTCCCACCCAGGCGTGCCAGATGGCCGGTCAGCCACTGAACATCGAGCAGCGCCGTGCCGTCGGGACGATCGCGCAACTCGCCCACCAGCCGCGCCAGCGCGACCTTGGACGCGTCCCTGCCGCGCACAGGATCGTGGAACATCGATTCACCCGCGAACAGTCCCCACAGGCTTACCCCGTAGAGTCCGCCGACCAACTGTCCGGACGCATCCCAGGTCTCCACCGAATGCACGGCACCCTCCCGGTGACCCTCGGTGAAGACCCGGCGGATGTCGTCGTCGATCCAGCCATACGGCCGGGCCGGATCCGCGCATCGCGCCAGCACCTCGTCGAAGGCCGCGTCAATGGTGGTCGTGTAGCGGCGGGCCGATTTGATCAGGCTGCGGGTGATCCGCAGGTCGTCCAATTCGAGCACGCCGCGACGCATCGGTGACCACCAGCCCATCCGCGCCTCGAAGCTCGCCTCGTGCAACGGCATCGGGAACGCGCCGGAGCAGTAGGCGGCCAGGGTCATGCGCAGGTCGAACTCGTCGCTGAAGGCGATCAAGTCCTGGCTGGGCCAGGTTTCGGATGGGCCGAAGACCTGCATGGGCATGCCTACAGTCTGGCACCGGTGTCTGTCGTTTCAGCGAAGATGCCGGGGCACCCACTCCGACTTCGGGTTGCCGACGTAGAGCTGCCTCGGCCGGTAGATCTTCTGGCCCGGATTGTCGTGGACTTCTTTCCAGTTGGCGATCCAGCCGGGGGTTCGTCCCATCGTGAACATCACGGTGTACATGTTGAGCGGAATGCCGATCGCCCGCAGGATGACGCCCGAATAGAAGTCGACGTTCGGGTACAGATGGCGTTCGATGAAGTAATCGTCGTTCAGTGCGATGTCGGCGAGTTCCTGGGCCATACCCAGCAACGGATCATCGATCTTCATCGAATTGAGCAGTCGCTCGGCAGCCTTCCGCAAGATCTTCGAGCGCGGATCAAAATTGCGATAGATGCGGTGCCCGAATCCCATCAACCGCCGATTATTACTCTTGTCCTTGACCTGATTCACGAGTTCTTGCGGCGTGAGGCCTTCGCGGCGCATCCGCTGCAACATCGTCACGACCTCGGTATTCGCACCGCCGTGCTTGGGCCCCCACAGCGCGACCACACCTGCCGAGCAGGACGCGTACAGGTTCGCCTCGCCGGAGGCGACCATCCGGACGGTCGACGTCGAACAGTTCTGCTCGTGATCGGCATGCAGGACCAAGAACATGTTCAGCGCATGACTGATCTCGGGAGATGCCTCGTATTCCTTGTAGGGCAGCGAGAACATCATGTGCAAGAAGTTGTCGACATAGCGCAGATCGGGGCGGGGATAGATAATCGGCTCGCCGATGCTCGACTTGTAGGAGGCGGCCGCGATAGTGCGGATCTTGCTGATCAGCTTGGCCGCGTAGATCTCCAAGGTGGCGTCGTCTCCGCGCTCAATCTTCGGACGCTCGTGGGTGGACAGCGAGTTGATCATCGCCGACATGATGGCCATCGGATGCGAGTTCGTCGGGAAGGCCTCGAAATGCTTCATCATCGATTCGTGCAGCGCGGACGATTCGGTGAGCAATTCGGTGAAATGCTCGCGTTCATCGTGGGTGGGCAGGTGCCCGAAGATCAGCAGGTACGCGGTTTCGACGAAACTGGAATGCTCCGCCAGCGTCTCGATCGGAATGCCGCGGTACCGCAGGATTCCGTCATTGCCATCGATGAAGGTGATCTTCGAGGCACATGAACCAGTATTGCCGAAGCCGTCGTCCAGAGTGATCAAACTGCTCTCTGCGCGCAGTTTGCTGATGTCAATAGCACGCTCGCCCTCGGTACCCTCGAGGATCGGCAGCTCATAGACGTGTCCATCGACTTCAAGTCGCGCGTATTCAGTCATCCGGGCTCCTTCCGTTGAACTAATGGTGGTCTCTTGAGGCCTGGTTATGGTGCCGGTATCAGATTGCGATGCATCCTAGACGACCCGCTCAGGGCGAAATCGGGGGTAGGTGGCTTCGGGTCGCCGGGGCACGGGGCTAGCGTTAACACAACTACGTGATGGGGAGCCTACATGCCTGATACTGACGGAATCGGCAGATCGATCATTGCCGCCGCACCGGTTGATGCCCCGGATGCCGCCGCGCGGGTGCTGCGGATGCTGGTGAGCTTCGCGATCGATGGGGCCGACTGGTTCCCGGGAGCCAGATCCGCCGCCGCGAAACACCTCGAGCACCAGGGTTCGGTGGAGGCAGCCATCTCGACGCTGACCACCAGCCATGTGACCCTGTCCGGCGCGCAGGGTTTCGTCACCAACCTTGGCGGTCTCACCACGATGATCGTCGGCGCGCCGGCGAACCTCGCCGGGGTCGCGCTGGTGCAGACCCGGCTGGTCGCGAGCATCGCCCACCTCCGTGGCTACGACCTGGACGACTCGCGGGTGCGGCATGCCGTGGTGACCACCCTGCTCGGCAAGCGCATCGTGGACGATCTGGTCGCCGGCGGCGAACTGCCCGGCACTCCGCTGGTGCTGGCCACCGCGCCCGGAACCGACCGCCGGCTGGAACAACTGATCTCGCAGCGCGTGATGACCGCGCTGCTCACCACCATCGGCGGCAAGCAGACCGTCGGCCTGGTGGCCAAGCGCATTCCGGTGATCGGCGGTGGCGTCGGGGCCGCGACCGACTCCTGGAACACCATGGCGATCGCCCGCTACGCCCGCGACCAGTTCGTCAGCAGGCGCAACGCCGCATACGGCGGCTAGGCACTCACTCGCTGTAGTACCGGACCACTCGCTTGTTGATCAGGCAGGTGACCTCATAACTGATCGTCCCCATCAGGGCGGCCAGTTCGTCCGCATCGATCGATTCGCTGCCCTGCTGGCCGATGATGACCACCTCGTCGCCGACCTCCGCCGGCGCGGGCTGCCCGGCAACTACCGGACCCAGATCGAGCATCGTCTGATCCATGCAGACGCGCCCGACGATGGGATAGGAAACCCCGCCGACGAGCATCCGTCCGCGGTTCGAGTTCAGCCGGGAGAAGCCGTCCCCATAGCCCACCGGCACCGTCGCCACCCAGGAGTCGACCGGGGCCGTCCAGGTGCGCCCGTAGCCGACGGTCTCACCGGCCGACACCGGTTTGCAGTAGCTGATCTGTGACTTCCAGCTGAGCGCGGGGCGCAGTTCGACCGGACGCGGGGTCTGCGCATCCGGGTAGTAGCCGTACGCCATGATGCCGGGACGCACCATGCCGAAATCGGTGGGATGGCCCAGCACGGCCGCCGAATTGGATGCGTGCACCAGTTCCACCGGTTCCAGACCCGCCGCTGCCCGGTCCTGCTGGATCTGCGTGGCGACGCCTTCGAGGGTGACGATCTGGCCGGCGGTGAACTCGTCCCCGGCCGGCTGATCGCTGATCGGGAAATGGGTGAACAGGCCCTGCAGCTTCAGGGCCGGGTCGGCTCCGATCGTGCGTGCCAGCCCGGCTGCATCGGCCGGAGAGCAACCGATACGCCGCATGCCGGTGTCGACGGCCATGTGCACCGCAAAGCCCTTGCCGCCGGCTCGGCCGACCGCGGCGGACACGGCTGCGATGCTGGCAGCGTCGATCACGGTGGGTGTGATCTCGAACGCGATGGCAGCGTCCAGTTCGTCATCGGTCAGGCACGGCGACAGCTTCAAGATGGGCTGGGTGATGCCGGCCTCGCGCAGCTCGATGCCCTCGGGGGTGGTGGCCACCCCGAACCAGTCGGCCAGGCCCAGCTTGGCCAGATGCCGTGAGACGGCAACCGCCCCGTGCCCGTAGCCATCTGCCTTGACGGCCACCAGAACCTTGGCGCGCGGCGAGAGCTTGCGGGCCTGCTCAACGTTGTGAGCTATCGCATCGAGATCGACGTTGACATGTGTGACGTACAGCACCCTTGCATGCTAGCCCCGCGCAACCGCGCCGGATTCGTCACTGCACGCGCCGGCCGGCAAGACCGAAGAATCCTCACGTGCGGTATGAGCCGCCGAAGGATCTTCGAACAATCAGAAAAGCAGGGCCAGTTCGGGTTCGCTGAGCACGGTCGAGACATCGTCGAGGAACAGTGAGCCCTGCTCGCCGTCGATCAGCTGATGGTCGAAGCTGACGGCCAGTGTGGTCACCCAGCGCGGCACGATCTGCTCATCGTCCCCGCTGCCGACCACCCACGGACGTCGCTTGATGGCGCCCATCGCCAAGATCGCCGACTCGTCCCCGTTGATGATCGGGGTGCCCGTGTCGATACCGAAGACACCCACATTGGTGATGCTGAACGTGCCGCCCGAATAGTCGGCCGGCATCAGCCGGCCCTCGCGGGCGGTGACGACCAGCTCGTTGATGGCCCGGCACAGCTCGACCAGGTTCATCTTGTCGGCGCCCTTGATCACCGGGACGAGCAGCCCGCGCGGGGTCGCCGCAGCGATACCGAGGTTCACCTCGTCGTGGTAGACGATCTGACCGGCCTCGCCGTCCCAGGTTGCGTTCAGCTCGGGATGCCGGGCCAGCGCCAGGCAGACCGCCTTGGCGTGCAGCAGCAGCGGCGAGACATGCAGGTCCTTGAACTCGCGACGGGTCTTGAGCCTGGCGACCAGATCCTTCGTCGCGGTGATGTCGATGGTGTTGAACTCAGTGACATGCACATGCTTGGCCACCGACGCCGCCACATTGAGCGCGGTCGCCTTCCGGACGCCATGGATCCGCTCGGTATGCCCCAGCACGTCATCCGCGGCCGCGTGAGCGATCCCCGCGGCGGCCTCGACGTCCTCCTTGCTGACCGTGCCATTGGGCCCGGTCGGATGCACGCTGGCGAGTTTCACCCCGAGATCTCGCGCCAGCCGGCGAACCAGAGGCTTGGCGAGCACCTTGCCGACTGCGGTGGTGATCGGTCCCGGTGCTTCAGCTACGGGGGCGGCGGCCGGACGCCGCCTGTTCGTCGGTTCGGGAAGCGGTCCCGATCCGACCAGATTCTGAGCTTCGGGCTCGGGCTCGGTTTCGGGCTCGGGCTCGCCGTCGTCGATCTCGATGATCGGAGCGCCGACGTCCACCGAGTCGCCGACCGCAACGAGCAATCGGCGCACCGTACCGGAGACGGGACTGGGCAGCTCCACCAGCGACTTGGCGGTCTCGATCTCGACGAGGACGTCGTTGACCCGCACCTCATCGCCCTCGGAGACCAGCCATTGAGTGATCTCCGCCTCGGTCAGGCCTTCGCCGGGATCGGGCAGCTTGAACTGGAACATCTGATCGTCCTTATCAGTAACCCATGGATTGATCGACGGCGGCCAGCACGCGATCGAGATTCGGCAGCCAGTCGGCCTCCAGCTTGCTGGGCGGATACGGCGTGTCGTAGCCGGTCACGCGCAGTACCGGGGATTCCATGACATAGAAGAGTTGCTCCTGCAGCCGGGCCGCGAGTTCCGCGCCGGGCCCGTAGTTACGCTGCGCCTCGTGGACGACGATCGCTCGCGAGGTGTGCTCGACGCTGCGTGCAATGGTCTCGAAGTCGAGCGGCTGCAGGCTGCGCACATCGACCACCTCGACGCTGCGCCCTTCCTTCTCGGCAGCGGCCGCCGCATCCAGGCAGGTACGCACCATCGGCCCCCAGCAGATCAACGTGACATCTGTGCCGGCCCGCGCCACCGAGGCCTCGTGCAGACCCAGTGCGGGGGCATCCAGCTGCACGGCACCCTTCTCGTGGTAGCGGCGCTTCGGCTCGAGGAAGATAACCGGATCGGGCGAGGCGATGGCCTGCTGGATCATCCAGTAGCCGTCGTTGGGGTTCGATGGGGTGACCACCGTCAGTCCGGGGGTGTGCGCGAAGTACGCCTCGACCGATTCGGAGTGGTTCTCGATGCTGCCGATGCCGCCGCCGTAGGGGAACCGGACGACGACCGGCAGCTGCACGCGTCCGTGTGAGCGGAAACGCATCTTCGCCAGCTGCTGGGTGATCTGGTCGAAGCCGGGAAAGACGAATCCGTCGAACTGCAACTCGACGACCGGACGATAGCCGCGCTGCGCCATGCCGATCGCGGTGCCGATCAGGCCGGCCTCGGCCAGCGGCGAATCCAGCACCCGGTCGGGCCCGAACTGTGCCTGCAGCTTCTCGGTGACTCGGAAGACTCCACCGAGCGATCCGATGTCCTCGCCGTAGAGCAGCACCTTGTCGTCGGCACTCAGGGCAGCGCGCAGGCCCGCGTTCAGCGCTTTGGCCAGCGTCAGGGTCTTGGTCGTCTGGTTCGTTTCGGCTGGGGATTGCACGACACTCACCGGGCAGCCGCCTCGCTCACGATCTGAGCGCGCTGGGCCACCAGGTCGGCGGTGGGACGGGCGTACACCCGATCGAAGATGTCTTCGAGCTTGGGGTCGTGGACCTTGTGGACCGCCTCGCGCACCTGTTCGCCGAAGGCCTCCGCCTCCTGATCCAGGCGGGCCTGCCGGCCATCGTCCCAGACGCCTTCGGCGCGGAGCCAGGTCTCGGCACGGGTCAGCGGGTCGCGGGACTGCCATTGGATGGTCTCGTCCTTGTCGCGGTACTTCGTGGGGTCGTCGCTGGTGGTGTGGGCGCCCATCCGATAGGTGTAGGCCTCAATGAAGCTCGGGCCCTGCCCTGCCCTGGCCCGCTCCAGCGCCCAGGTCGTGGCTGCGTGGACGGCGAGGACGTCATTGCCGTCGACTCGCACGCTCGGGATGCCGAATCCCCAGGCTCGCTGGTAGAGCGGGACAGGTGACTGCCGCTCGACGGGCTCGCTGATCGCCCATTGGTTGTTGACGCACAAGAAGACGGCGGGCGCCTGGTAGGCAGCCGCGAAGATGTAGGCCTCGTTGACGTCGCCCTCGCTGATGGCGCCGTCGCCGTGAATAATCAGGCTGACGCCGTCGTCTGCCTGCGGATCGGCCTGGCGGTCACGGGCTTGGCCCATTGCATAGCCGACACCGTGCAGCGTGTGACCGCCGATCACCATGTTGAGGTGGTGGAAGCGCACTTCTTCGGCATCCCAGTCGCCGGATTCCTGCCCGGTGAAGATGCCCAGCAGGCGCTCGATCGGCAGCCCCATCAGCATCGCCAGGCCGTGTTCCCGGTGGCTGGGAAAGACGTGGTCGAACTGGCCGAGTGCGGCGTGCACGCCCACCTGAATGGCTTCCTGGCCCAACAGCGGAGCCCACAAGCCGAGCTGGCCCTTGCGCTGCAGTGCGGTGCTCTCGGTATCGAAACGCCTGATCAGCACCATGTCTCGAAGCATCCGGGCGGCCTGGGCCGCAGTCAGCGCCGGCGCGAAATCGGGGTCTTGGACGAGGGTTCCGTCCTCACCGAGCAGCTGCACCGTGGGCACCTCGACTGGCTGCGCGGGCTGGAAGCGTCCCGGCGTGGCAGTGAGTTGACCGGTTAGCCCTCCGACAGACATCGCAGCGTTCACCATGGCCTCCTGGCGTCGTCCATTTCGTCGCAACCTACTGAACCGTAGGTTTGTCGCCAGTTACAGGTTACCCAACCGTAGGTTTCTTCGGGAATCCTCAGCCGTACTGAACTGGGCCGCGCCTTTTGTGCGGTTTCTACAACGAACGGGGAGCCAGGGTCACTCGCCCAAGGTGGCGACCATCACCGCCTTGATGGTGTGCATCCGGTTGCCGGCCTCGTCGAAGATGATGTCGGCGTTGGCCTCGAAGACCTCATCGGTGATCTCCAGGGCGTCCATGCCGGTCATCTCGTAGACCTGGCGCCCCACCGAGGTGCCGAGATCGTGGAATGCCGGCAGGCAGTGCATCACCTTCACGTCACGGTTGCCGGTCAGCCCCAGCAGGGCCGCGTTGACCTGGTAGTCGCGCAGCGCTGCGATGCGCGAGGCCCAGACGTCCTTGGGCTCTCCCATCGAGACCCAGACGTCGGTGCAGATGATGTCGGCCCCCTTCACGCCGGCCGCGACGTCGTCGGTGATGGTGATCTGCGCACCGGAATCGGCAGCCAGCCGCAGCGCCTCGCCGACCACGGCCTCCCCCGGCTGGAATGCCTCGGGCGCGACGATGCGCACGTCCGAGCCCATCAGCGCGCTGGAGACCAGGATCGAGTTACCCATGTTGTAGCGGGCATCGCCGACATAGGCGACCGAGACCTGGTCGAGATCGCGCCCAAGATATTCGCGGATCGTCAACTGGTCGGCCAGCATCTGGGTGGGATGCCACTCGTTGGTCAATCCGTTCCAGACCGGCACGCCCGCGTAGCGGGCCAGGGTCTCGACGCGTTCCTGCTCGAAACCGCGGTACTCGATGCCGTCATACATCTTGCCCAGCACTCGGGCGGTGTCTGCCACCGATTCCTTATGACCCAGCTGCGAACCGGACGGATCGAGATAGGTGCAGTGCGCACCCTGGTCATGCGCGGCCACCTCGAACGCGCAGCGCGTCCGGGTCGAGGTCTTCTCGAAGATCAGCACGATATTGCGTCCGACGAGCCGTTGAGGTTCGCGCCGCTCACGTTTGGCCTGCTTGAGCTCGGCCGACAGGTCGAGCAGATAGGCCCACTCGTCGCGGGTGAAGTCGAGTTCGGCGAGGAAATGACGCGCATGCAAGTCCGGCATGCCGGAAAGCCTAATGCCTGGCCAATCGAAGCAGCGCTGACTGCCGCCATCGGCACCGTCGGCGGGACCCACGGTTAGGCTGGATGCATGACGCTGTATCTGGTGGGTGGAGGTCCTTCGCAAGCGCTCGCGCCGGTACTCGACGCTTTCGTCCAAGAGGTTCGTGCCCGCGGCAAGAGGGTCGCCATTGCGCTGCTCGGTTCGGCCGAGGAGTCCGCAGCGGTCCTCGACGCCTATGCCGATCCCATTACCTCGCGCTTTCCCGGCGCGCTGATCGAGCCGATCTGGCTGACCGACGAGGACGAGGGCCCGATCGAATGGCCGGCCGACCCGGAGAATCTCGCCGGCCTGGTGGTGGGCGGCGGCTGGACGCCCGGCTATCTTGAGGCGCTGACCGGTTGGCGCGAGATGATCTCGACCCTGCTGCGCCGCGGCGTCCCCTATTTGGGCTGGTCGGCAGGCGCCATGGTGGTCGGCCGGCACGCCATCGTGGGTGGCTGGCAACACCGCGGACGGCAGGTCGTGCCCGAGATCGTCGGCGAGGGGTCGACCGAACTCGATATCCGTGATGGCCTGGCGCTGATCGGACCGAGCATCGAGACCCACGCCGACACCCAGTACCTGCTCGGCCGCGCGCTCGCCGCCTTGCAGACCGGACCGATGCGTTCGATCGCCGCGATCGACGAGGAGACCGCTTTGGTGGTCGACGTCACGTCCGGACGCAGCAAGGTTCTGGGACGCGGCCGGGTCACCTGGGTGAGCGCTGATGGCGACCGATTCGTCGTCCGCTTCGAGCCGCGCGATTCCCAGCCCGCGGACGAGTCCTGAGACCCTCGAACCCGCCACAGCGGAAGTAATTGAATGTGGCAGTCTATGAGTATGCATATCCTTGTGGTTGATGACGATCAGGCTGTTCGCGACTCCCTGGCTCGTTCGCTGCAATACGGCAGCGGCTACGAGGTCAGCACCGCCGAGGACGGCCTGGAGGCTCTCGCCAAGCTCTCGTCCACCCGCCCCGATGCTGTCGTGATGGACGTCATGATGCCCCGGCTCGACGGCCTGGAAACCACCCGAATGCTGCGCCAATCCGGCAACGATGTGCCGATCCTCATCCTGACGGCCCGCGACGCCGTCGGGGACCGGGTCGACGGCCTGGATGCCGGGGCCGACGACTACATGGTCAAGCCCTTCTCCCTCGAAGAGCTCACCGCCAGAATCCGGGCGCTGACCCGGCGCTCGCGTCCCGAATCGGATGCCACCCCCGAGACTCTGGTTTTCGATGATCTGCGGATGGACACCTCCTCACGCGAGGTGACCCGGCGAGGACGACGGATCAGCCTGACCCGTACCGAGTTCGCCCTGCTGCAGACCTTCATGGAGCATCCGCGCCATGTGCTGGAGCGCAGCTGGTTGCTCAATGAGGTCTGGGGCTTCGACTTCCCGACGACGGCGAACTCGCTCGAGGTCTACATCGGATACCTCCGCCGGAAGACCGAGCAGGAAGGTGAGCCCCGCCTGATTCACACCGTGCGCGGGGTCGGCTATGTCCTGCGCGAAACCGCCCCGTGATCCGCCGGCTCCACGATCTGCTGCGGCACCAGGAGCGCAACTCGCTGCAGATGCGGCTGGCCTATCTCACCGCCATCGGCGTCGCCCTGTCCGCCTTCTGCATCGGCATGGCCACCTACTTCACTGCGCGCAGTTCGATGTACAGCCAGCTCGACCAGGAACTCCTCGAGGTAGCCAGCTACGCGTCCGGGCCGATCAGCACCGATGTCGAGGGCCTCGGCGGAGTGAACGCGTCCGCCTTGCAGGCCACGAACATCACCATTCTGCTGGTGCGCGCCGACGGGGCAGTGACGCGCGTGCAGGGCATGAGCGACAACATCGACCCGGGCTATGAGGAAATCGCGATCGCCCGAACCCAGCTGGGCAGTTCGACGCGTTCGGTCGTCGGCACCGACGAGATGCCCTATCGCGTGGTGGCAGTGCCGTTGAGTACCGAATCCGGACGCTACGCGATCGTGCTGGCACGTCCGCTCGAGCCCACCTTGGCCACCTTGCGCGACGTCGGGACGCTGGTCGCGATCGCCGGGGCGTCGCTGGTCGTGCTCAGCGCGGTGATGGGCTATATCACCGGACGCCGGTTGATGGCCCCGCTGCGCGAGTTGTCCGGAGCCGTCACCCGGGTCTCCGAGACCGATGAACTGGCCCCACTCAGCCTGGTCGGCAGGACCGGCATCTACACCGCAGATGAGATCGGCGATCTGTCCCGCAGCTTCGACACCATGATGCACTCGCTGGCGAGTTCTCGTGACCGGCAGCGCAGACTCATCGCCGACGCCGGGCACGAGTTGCGTACACCGCTGACCTCGATGCGCACCAACATCGAATTGCTGGTTGCGGACGAGAAGTCCGGCATGCTGCCGGCCGGCGCGCGCGCCGAAATCCTGACTGATGTCGCGGCTCAACTCGGTGAGTTCACCTCGCTGGTCGGTGACCTGGTGCAGCTGAGCCGCGACGACATGGTGACGCCGAGCCCCGAGCCGCTCGACTTCGCAGATGTGGTGGCCTCAGCGGTGGAACGAGCCAAACGCCGCGGACCGAACCTGAACTTCGACGTCACCTTGGAGCCCCATTTCATCGTCGGCGAGCCCGACACCTTGGAACGCGCGGTGACCAACCTGCTCGACAATGCCGTGAAATTCTCCCCCGAAAACGGCACCGTGCACATCCGGATGGCTGGTGACGAGCTCACGATCTGGGACGAAGGCCCCGGCATCGCTCCCGAAGACCTGCCGAAGATCTTCGACCGTTTCTTCCGCTCCAACAAAGCACGCAACACGCCGGGCACCGGACTGGGCCTGTCGATCGTCGCGCACACCATCAACGCGCACGGCGGTACGGTCACCGCCGACAATCAGGAAGGGGCCGGCGCCAAGTTCATCGTTGTGCTGCCTGCTGCTCCCCCGGAGAAACTGGCCGAGTACGAGGATTAGGGCCGCCCGCTGGGGCCAACGGTCCGGCTTGCACAGCCCTGGGGACAACCCGCGAGAGTTTTCCACAGATGGATCCACACGCTGGGGAAAACTACATCGATGTAACTACTGCTGTGTGGTCAGTCCCGGCCGCGCACCCCGCCTGGATACGTCTTGGATCCGGGCCGCAGCTCAGTAACCCAGCGAGCGCGCGATGTCTCGCAGATGGATCGCTCCGGTCGTCAGGGCGTCGCGCTCGGCCATCGAGATGTAGGGCAGCAGCCGGCGTCCGGCACCCTCACGTCCGACGATGGTAGGCACCGACATGCAGACGTCGCTGATGCCCTCCCAGCCGTCCAGCAGGGTGGAGATCGTCAGCACCCGCTGCTCGTCATTGAGCACTGCGGCGATGATCCGCGATACCGCCAGGCCCACCGCATAGTTGGTGACGCCCTTGCCCTCGATGATCTTGTAGGCCGACTCCATGACCTCGTGGCCGATGCGCGCACACAGGTCCGCGTCGAACGGGACGCCACTCTTCGTGGTTCCCCACCTGCTCAGCGGCATATTCCCGATAACGGCCGAGGCCCACAGCGGCACTTCGGAATCGCCGTGCTCGCCGGCGACATAGGCGTGAATGTTCTGCACGGCGGTGCCGGTCTCCAGCGAGACCAGATAGCGCAGCCGGGAGGTGTCGAGCACCGTGCCGGAACCGAACATCTGGGTCGGCGACAGTCCCGAGATCTTCAAGGACGTATAGGTGACCACGTCGACCGGATTCGCCACCAGAATGTAGACGGCGTGCGGGGCGACCGCGAGCAGACCGGGCAGGATCTTCTCCATGATCGAGACGGTCGTTCCGGCCAGATCCAGGCGCGACTGTCCGGGCTTCTGCTTGGCGCCGGCGGTGATGACCACCACATCGGCATCCCGGCAGATCTCGACATCGTCCGAGCCGGCAACCGATGCCGCCGGGGTGAACTGGATGCCGTGCGCGATGTCGAGCGCCTCGGCCTCCACACGCTGCTTGTTGATGTCCTGCAGGACGACCTCGCGCGCGACCCCGCGGATCACGCAGGCGTAGGCGAGGGTCGAGCCGACGGCGCCCGCCCCGATAATCGCGACCTTGGTTGGACGGCTGTCGCGACGAGCCGGGTAGAGGGATTCGGGCACGTTGGTGGGAGTGGCTTCACTCATCAAGGTTTCTCCTGTCAGAGATGTCATGTCGGATGGCGAACTCCTGCCATTATCGCGTGCCTGCCCGCCGGTTGTCCCGGGTTCTATACGAGGATTTGCTCCAGTTCCCCGGATTCGAACCAGCGGGTCCGTATCCAACTCGTCGGGCCGCATACTTGACTACTGTGAGCTGTGTGCGGACGATGACCTGCCGCTGCCGCCAGCCGGAGCAAGGAGGCTGCTGATGCAAACCGACCGCGAAGCGATCGAGGAGAACTACCGGAACCAGTTGCACGCCCTGGTCGACAAGGATTTCACCAAACTCGCGGACCTGCTGACTGCAGGCTTCACCCGCACGCACATCAACGGGCACACCCAGACCAAGCAGGAGTGGATCAACCAGCTCAAGCATGACCAGCTCGTCTACCACAGCTTCGAATTCCACGACACCAAGATCAAGATCGACGGCACCACCGCCACACTGGTCGGCAAGGTCACCTCGGACGCCACGCTCTACGGCGAGCACCGGGTCTGGCAACTGCACATCCGCCAGACCTTCTTGAAGTCCGGCGGACGTTGGCAGGCGAGCCGCTCGATCGTCACCCAGTGGTGAGCTGATCAGGTCGCAGGGTCTTCCTCATCGTCCTCTTCGGGAGCCTTGAGCTTCGACGGGGCGTCGACGTAGTCCCCGATGATGCCGACGGCCGACTTCGGCCATGACAGATAGCGCACACCCATGTTCAGCATCGCCGAGATGCGGTTGCGTCCGCCCAGCAGCGTCGCGATGTGCACCAGCACCCAGACCAGCCAGGCCGGGAAGCCGGTGAACTTGGTGCCGTTGGGCAGTTGCACGACCGCGGCGTTGCGTCCGATCGTGGCCATCGTGCCCTTGTCGTGGTACACGAATGTCTGCTGCGCCTCGCCGGCCTGCGCCGCGAGGATATTGTGGGCCACGAGTTTGCCCTGTTGAATGGCCGGCTGCGCCAACTGCGGCTGCGGCTCGGACTCGCACAGGCAGGCATCTCCGGCCGCATAGACGTCCTCGAAGCCCACGACCTGCTGGTCGGGCTCGACAAGGATGCGTCCGCCACGGCCCTGCGGCAGACCCCAGTCCTTCACCACCGAATGCGCACCGACGCCGCTGGCCCAGATGACGATGTCACAGGCGAGTTGTGAACCATCCGCGAAGTCGACGTGATCGGGGAAGACCTCCTTGACCGCGGTGTTCAGGCGCACGTCCACACCCAGGCGCGCCAGGGCCCGCTTGGTGTAGCGCTGCAGCCGCCGGTCGAACGGGCCCAGCAGCCGGTCGGTCATCTCCACGAGCACGACATGGAAGTTGTCGACGCCGATCTCGGGGTAGAGCACCGGCAAGCCCTGGGTCTTCATCTCGGCCAGCGCCCCGGCGGTCTCGACCCCGGTGGGACCGCCACCGACGACGATCGCACAGAAGCGCTTGTCCGGGTTGCGCTCGGCGGCCATCAACTCAAGGCCGGAGAAGATGATGTCGCGCATCTCGAGTGCCTGCCGGCGGGTGTAGATCCGGCGGGTGTACTCCTCCGCCCCGGGGATACCGAAGAAATTGGCGCCCACGCCCGGGGAGACGATCAGTTTGTCGTAGCCAATCGGCTGGCCGCGGCTCACGATGACCTGCTTCTTCTCGAAATCGATGCCGGTCACGGTCGCCCGGCGGAAGCTCGCGAGGTGGCTGCGATCGTTGGACGCCCAGCGGCGCAGCGAATATGTGACATCACCAGGGTTCAGTGCGCCGGTGGCTACCTGATAGAGCAACGGCTGGAATGTCGTGTACGCATGCCGGTCGATGATCATCACCTCGCGGCCCGCCTTGGTCAGCTCGTGCGCGGCCGTCAGCCCCGCGAATCCTCCACCGATGATCACCACGCGCGATTCGCCCATGGGTCATATTGTCTCTGGCCGGGGTCTGCCTGCTCAAGACTTTCCCGACAATGAGATTGCGTTATTCGCTCGGCCGGTCATCGCGTTTCGGCGCGAGGCTCCCACGACTCTTGCCCTGACAAGGCAGTTCACCAGTCGAATCGGAGGCTCAGCCGACCATGCAGCTGCCCGGGGTCACCAGTTCGCTGTAAGCCGAAGCCGCATCGAGATAGGCCGACGTCGCGGCATCGGTGAGCACATAGCCGGTCTGGGCGTCCACGGTAGACATCGCGAAAACGGTGCCCGCCACGCGTCCGTCCGCAGTGAGCAACGGGCCTCCCGAATTGCCCGGACGCACTACTCCGCGGATGGCGTAGACCTCGCGCGCGACGCCCGGTCCTCCGTACAGGTCAGTGTTGTTCTCGATGATCGTGCCGCGAATGCGGGAGGCACTGAGATGGTAGGGCCCGCCGTACGGGAATCCGGCGACCACGGCGTCGGCACCGGATGACTGGTTGTCGGTGGCCCGGGTCAACGGGGGCGCGCCGAGATCGGCAACATCCAAGATGGCCAGGTCGAGGTCTTCGTCGAACGCGACCACCCGGGCGTCCAGTTGCGGGCCGGTGCCGCCGACCGAGACGGTCACCGCGGAGGCGCCGGCTACCACGTGGGCGTTGGTGACGACGCGCTGGGCCGCGACCACCCAGCCGCTGCCGGCCGAGTCGCTGCGGCAATTCGGGGCGTCCGAATAGACCTGGACGATGCTGGACGCCGCGGCCGCAACGCCGGGACTGTCGAGCGCATCGCTGTCGGGTTCGGGAATCGGCAGGGTCGGTTCGTCACCACCGAAGACCTTCGGCAGTTCGGTGATGAGCAGGTCGGCCGCCTGTCCGGGAAGCCGATCGAACTGCTCCGGAACTGCCTCGTTCAGCACCTGATACGACAGCGAGTTCTCGATTCCGGTACCCAGCGCAGCAGGCGCGAAAGGACGCACTGCCGCCATCACGAACCAGCAGAGAAAGGCGGCCGCAACGGCCGAGGTCAGCCCGCCGAGCACGGCATCGAATCCGTGCGGCTTCTTGCCACGCCGGATTCGGTTCACGATCAGTTGCGCCAGCAGATCTCCGACGATGCTCAATGCCACGACGACACAGACCAGCGTGAGGGTCCGGGCCAGGCGGCTGGCGTCCAGGAGCGGGAAGAATTCGACGAGCCGGGGACCCGCCCAGATGCCGGCCAGCGCGCCGCCGACGATACCGGCCAGGCCCAGCGCTCCGGCCAGCAGCCCGGTGCGGAAACCGGCCACGGCCCGGCCGATGATCGCGATCAGCACCAGCAGATCGATGATGGTCGCCAGTTGCACGTCGCCCCCTCACTCCGGATTCAAGATTGCCCGCTCAAACTGTGCGAGCCAACCCGGGGGAGGGGGACGATGCGTTCAGAGAACTTGAAAGTGAACGATCAGACGGCTTCGGCGCGCTCGTCGAGCGCATCGAGAGCAGCCCGTGACTCCTCGAGAATCATCGATTGCATGACCTCGCGGGCATTGTCCTCGGAGACGCCGATTGCCAGCGCGATCTCGGCCAGCAGCGGCGCCGACGCTTCCTTGAGCAGATCCTTCTCGCCGAGCGAGAGCGAACCACGCTCACGACGGCGTACCAGATCTCGCACGACAGCGGCCAGCTGCAGCGGATCGCCGGTGGCGATCGACGCGCGATTGGCCTTGTAGCGACGCGACCACTGGGGCTCTTCACCGACGGTGGGACCGCTGAGCACCTCGGCCAGCCGGTCGAGTTCGCGGACACCCGCTACGTCACGGATGCCGATCTCGTCGGCCTTGCTGACGGGAATGCTGACCATCAGCTTGCTGCTGACGACCTCGAGTTCGGCGTAATCGACCCGTTCACCACGGACCGTGCGGGTCATGACCTTGGCCACCATGGCTGGACCGTGGTGGGGATGAATCACGGTCTGACCAACATGAAACTTCATTGAATTACCCTCGCAACGTTTTCTCGCCGCCAAAACCCGCAAGCCGCAACTCGCACCACCGCGAGCTGTGAACTCGTGGTGAGAGCGGGGCCGTCCTTTGGTCCCGCAGGCCGGTAGTGATAGTTTACCAGATTAGGAGACGCATACCCTGCGGTTGGCGAATATCCCCTAGTCAGCCCGGGATTAGCGACTGCAGAGCTACAACATCGCGGAATCGTCGGCTGTGCCGCGTCCCAACCAGGCAGCGTCGGAGGGGTCGATCACCGCGGCGACAGCCGAGATCTCGACCAGGGCACCCCGGCGAGCCAGCTGCCCGACGATCGACACACTGATCAGGGGCAGCGAGTTCAGATCCAGATAGCCGGAGGCAGCTCGCTGGCACAGCGCCAGATCGACCCCCTCGACCACCTTGATCTCCAGACTCACCAGATCGGCTACGCCGGCACCGACAGCCTCCAGGCAGGCCATCACGTTCTTCATGGCCTGGGCGGTCTGGGCCGCCTCGTCGCCGAGCCCGATCCAGGCGCCGGCAGCGGTCACCGCGTTCTGGCCGCCGATGTAGAGCATCGAAGCGCCCGGCGGCACCAAGGTGGCCTGCGAGTAATACGGCGACTGCTCGAGGGACGCCGGATTGATGCGCTGCACGGCCATCTCAGTCCTCCTCCGCCACCAGCCAGGTGACCAACTCGTCGAGGGTGCCCTGCTTGAACGTGAAACCGCCCTCCAGCAGCACCTTCGGAATCTCATTCTGGCTCGCAACGATGTCGGTGGCCAAGTCACCCATGGCCAGCCGAAGCGCTGCGGTGGGCACGCGCAGCCGGGCCGGGCGTCCCAAGCCGTCGGCAATGGCCCTGATCAACTCTCCGTTCGTGGTGGTGGCAGGCGATGCCAGGTTGACCGGTCCGGAGATCTCGCTGTCGATCAGCCAGGCGATCGCACGCACCTCGTCACGCAGACTGATCCATGGCCAGATCTGCTCGCCGGTGCCCAGCGGTCCGCCCAGCCCGGCACGCAGCATCGGCATCACCGGGCCGAGCGCGCCACCGCGATTGGACATCACCAAGCCGGTACGCACCAGCACGACTCTGCTTCCGGCATCTCGGGCCGAATCCGTGGCGGCTTCCCATTTCTGGACGAGGTCGGCGAGGAAACCCGTGCCGGGCGGGCTGTCCTCGGTGAGCGGCTCGCGACCACGATCGCCGTAGAACCCGACAGCGGACGCGTTGATGAGGGTGACCTGCGGCCCGAGCTCGACGGCACAGCGGGCGAGCAACCGGGTGGCGTTGAGCCGACTGGACACCAGCTCCTCGCGATAGCGATCGGTCCACCGGCGGGCCAGCGGTGCGCCGGAGAGATTGACGAAGGCGTCCACCCCCGAACAGGCGGGCAGATTGATCTCGCCACGAGCCGGGTCCCAGCCCACCTCGTCGAGTTCAACAGCAGCCTGGCGCACCAACCGCAGCACGTCGTGACCCTCGTCCCGCAACAGCGTCACCAGCGCGCTACCGATGAGCCCGGATGACCCGCTCACTGCAATCGTCGCCATACCCCGATCGTAGGCGCCCGCAAGCGGTCAGCGCCGACGTTTCTGGATGGCCGCCCACTCATCGCGCAGACCCACCGTGCGGTGGAAGTGCATCGGACGATCCGGATCGGCGGCGAAATAGCCCAGCCGCTCGAACTGGACGACCTCGCCCGGCGCGGTCTCGGTCAGCGCGGCCTCGACCTGGCATCCGTTCAGCAGCACGCGTGAGGCCGGGTTCAGGTCGTCCAATGGCTCGCCGGTGGCCTCACCGGGATTAGCCGTGGTGAACAGCCGGTCATAGAGGGCCACGGACGCCTCGACGGCATGCGGCCGTGAAACCCAGTGGATCGTCGACTTGACCTTGCGTCCGTCGGGTGAGTTGCCGCCCTGGCTGGCCGGATCATAGGTAGCCAGCACCTCGACCACGTTGCCCTGGTCGTCGGTCACCACGTCGGTGGCGGTCACGAAGTAGGCGCCACGCAGGCGCACCTCGCGTCCGATCGAGAGCCGGTAGAACTTCGGCGGTGGCACTTCGGCGAAATCCTCGGCCTCGATGTACAGCTCGCCGGTAAAGGCGACCTTGCGGGTGCCGTCGTCGGCGTGCTCCGGATTGTTCATGACATCGAAGTAGTCGACTTGGCCGGCCGGCCAATTGGTGATGGTCAGCTTGATCGGGTGCAGCACCGCCATGCGGCGCTGGGCGATCTTGTTGAGATCGCGGCGCACATAGCTTTCCAGTTCCTCGATGGCATGCCGGGCGTTGGTCTTCGACACTCCCATGTCGCGGCAGAAGGCGACGATCGCCGAGGCCGGGTAGCCGCGCTTGCGCAAGCCCGCCAGGGTCGGCATCCGCGGATCGTCCCAGCCGTCCAGGATGCCTTCGGTGACCAGTTTCGCCAGCCGGCGCTTCGACGTCACCGTGTGAGTCAGTTCCAGGCGGGCGAACTCGATCTGCTTGGGCTTCTCGTAAGGCAGCGGCAGCTGCTCCAGGCACCAGTCGTAGAGCGGACGATGACTGACGAACTCCAGCGTGCACAGCGAGTGGGTCACACCCTCGATCGCGTCCGACTGACCGTGCGCCCAGTCGTAGGTCGGGTAGATCACCCAGGCGTCGTGGGTGCGGTGATGGTGACCGCGGCGGATGCGATAGAGCACCGGATCACGCAGCTGCATATTCTCGTCGTTCATGTCGATCTTGGCGCGCAGCACCCGTGAGCCGTCGGCGTATTCGCCGGCCCGCATGCGGCGGAACTGGTCGAGGTTCTCCTCGATCGGACGGTCACGGAAGGGTGAGTCGATGCCGGGTTTGCCGTAGCCGCCGCGCTGCGCGGAGATCGTCTCGCCGTCCTGTTCGTCGACATAGGCCAGCCCCTTGCCGATCAGGTACTCGGCCCATTCGTAGAGCTGCTCGAAGTAGTCGGAGGCGTAGAAGACGTTCGCAGGCTCGAAGCCCAGCCAGCGCAGGTCGGCGATGATCGCGTCGACGAACTCGGTTTCCTCGGTATCGGGATTGGTGTCGTCGAATCGCAGATTGCAGATTCCGCCGTAGTTCTGCGCCGAATCGAAATCGACCGTGATGGCCTTGGCATGCCCGATGTGCAGCTGGCCGTTCGGCTCGGGTGGGAAGCGGGTCTGCACTCGTCCGGAATAGGTGCCCTGTTCGTTGTCAGCGCGAATGATGTCGCTGATGAAATCGTTGGCTCCCGAGGACGAGGACACGGGGGTTGTGGACACAGACTCACTCATACTGAGGAATCCTATCGGCTGGAGCTATCGGCCGTTCTGCTTGCCGGCGCCGGTGATGCCGTTGATGAGACCGCTGATGACGCTGACGATGATCGATCCGATCAGTGCGGTTCCCCAACCGTCCACCGCGAAACCGACGCCCAGCTGGGCGCACAACCACGAGCTCAGCATCAACATGGCGGCATTCACCACCAGCAGGAACAGCCCGAAGGTAAGGATGATGAAGCAGCCGCTCAATACCTGGGCGATGGGTTTGACGATCGTGTTCACCAGTCCGATGACGACTGCGATCAGGAGAAACGTGACTGCCGCCGAGCCCGTGTCGTCCTGGGTCTGCACCGAGATTCCCGGTAGCAGCAGCGCCGCGACCCACACGGCGATGGCGGTCGCGATGACGCGCAAGATGACATTCATTCCTCCAGTGTGATCGAGTCGATGAGGGTTGCCGAACTGGTCTGCGTTACATTCAGGGGCAAAGTAGGGAGGGCCGATGGACGAGCAGACCGGGCAGGGACCACACGAGCACGCCGGTCCGGACTTTGCGCCACCGGCCGGATATCGGCCGATGCAGGGCTGGCAGCCTGGCCAGGACACACCCGGCGACGCCTCGCCGTCCCCCCAGTACCCGGGCGCGGCACAACGGTATCCGGCAACTGGCACGCCCTATCGTCCCGACACCGCTGCCCGACCCCAGGTCGGCATCCCCGAAGGCGGGCAACGCGCGAAACTCGGCGGCTGGCCGGTGGTCGGTGCGATCGCGCTCGCCCTGGTGTTGGCAACCGTCTGGTTCGTGGCCGGCCGCGACCCTGCCCCTGTCCAGATTCCGGCGCCGGCGACCAGCGCGCAGACCACCCGGACGAACGACCCGACGACCACCGCAACACCTGCGATTCCGCACCAGCAGAGCACCCGCAATCCGCCGTGGCAGGTCACCCGGAACGGTACTGATCCGCGTGCCGGGATGGCGCCCACCGTGCAGATGGGTGAGACCGCCGAGTTCCTCGACCCCGACGGCATCGGCCTGATCACCGTGCTGGACGCGCAGTGGGTGGACCCGATCGCCGGACGCCAGATACCCGCGGGCTATTCGTACCTGGCGGTGCAGGTGCAGTTCGAATCGGTGGCGGGCACCGTGCGCTACAGCCCGGTGGGTGCATACCTCGCCGATGCCGACGGCGGACGCTACACCTTCGGCTACAACTCCCGGATCGAGGACGAGTACCCCCAGTTCGAGATCGGCTATCTGGCCGAAAACGAGACGATGACCGGCTGGGTGATCTTCGAAGCGCCGAGGGCCGACATGACGTTCGTCTTCGAGAGCTTCGAGGAGCAGGCCACTCGGGTGTCCATCCCCGGCGATGGACCGGTCGATCCGGTCACGCCACCGATCGAGTTGAACCGGTCGTTCGATGTGGACAGCTACTCGGGCAAGGGCCAGATCACCGTGGTGGGGGCTGCCTGGTTCACCGGAGACACCGGGGCGCAGATGCTCGGCGTCAAGGGGCGGATCAGCACCGCGGAGGGCACCATCCATGTCTGCCCGATGGATTTCACCGTGATTGACGCCAAGGGCACCGAGTACGAGTACGACTTTGTCGGCCCCGAGGTCACCTATCGTCCCGAATTGGGCTGCGCCGAGGTCGTCGAGGGCGATCAGGTATCGGGCTGGATCTACTTCGTGGTGCCTGCCGACGAGATGACGCTGCAGGTCGGCGATGGCTTCGACGAGTTGGGATCTGTGACTATTCCTGCTTGATAGCGCCGTTCCGGCTTGCCTGCGGTTCGCTCAACTACCATGAATCTCAGGCAAGGGAGGACCCCAGTGAGCGAAGAACCTGCGACCCCCTCAATTGATGAGGCGGCCGGCTACGACACGGTCGATCAAGCGGCCGTGCCTGAGGCCGAATCCGAGCCCGTGGTCGTGCTCGAGGACTACGGGCCCCCACCTTCCCTGACCATCACGCTGATCCTCCTGGTCGCACTGCTGGTCTCGGCACTGGTGCTGCTGGTGGCCGGGCTGTCACTGGCGGCCAAGCTGGACGCGGCGTCTGCAGTCACCGTAACGGCGATTGCCCTGGGCGGGAGCCTGCTGATCTGGCATCTGCGGGCTCTGATCTTCGGCAGTGGACGCCGGACCGCGATGATCAGCAGGTGGCCGTGGGTCGATCTGGTGGTGATCGCCGCTTTCGGTACGGCTACCGGATTCGCGCTGTTCGACATGCTCACCGGGGTGCGCAGCGCGGCACGCGTCGCGATGCTGTGCGCCGGCTTCGTGGGACTGGTGGCGGCCCTGGTGGCGTTCGTGCGAGACACCGACCTGCACGATCGCGGGCTGTTCGCCGTCCAGCCTCCTGCCGCGGCGCAGCCGGCCGGCGAACCGGAGCCCGAACCCGAACCCGAGGTCTTCTTCGATCCGACCGAGGGTGCCGATCAACTGCGTCCGCGGGGTGCTTGGCCGCAGCCGCGCCGGGGCACCGCGGCCGATGCGTCCTTGTGGGACGAGCCCGAGTTCGAGGTCCAGGAGCCGCCCCGCCGGGCCCGCCGTGCCGCCGAATAGGGCGCTCAGCGGCCGAGCCAACGTTTGATGGTGCGGATCCGGGCATCCACCTGGTCCAAGCTGGCCTGGCCGAGCGGCGGACCGCCGCATTCACGGCGAAGCCCCGCGTGCACATGCGAATGCGGAGTGCCCTTGAGCCTCGCGTACTGGGCGACCAGTGAGTTGAGTTCCTTGCGTTTGTCGGCGAGCTGGCGGTGCAGCGCCTGTTCGGGCGGCACCTTGTCCCGGCGCATCGTCCGCTCATGCCGTACGGTCTGCCGGCGCTGCCGCTCCTCGAGCAGGTGAGCCACCTGATCCGGCTCCAGCAAGCCGGGTAGACCCAGATAGTCCGCCTCGTCGTCGCTTGTCGGGGCGGCATGCATGCCGTAGGCCTGGGAGTCGAACAGAACGTGATCGAAGATCGCCTCCGATGAGACCGCCTCGTACTCGTTGAGCAGATCGTCGGATGCCTGCTCCTGCTTGTTCGCCCGCTCCATCAGGGCTTCGGTCTCGGCCCAGATGTCGACCGCGTCTTGGTGTTTGGGGCGACCCAGCACATGATCGCGCTGACGCTCGATGGAGGCGGCGTGGGCCAGGATGATCGGTACGGTCGGCAGGAAGACGGTGGCCAGCTCACCGCGCCGGCGGGCCCGGACGAAGCGCCCGACCGCCTGCGCGAAGAACAACGGGGTCGACGTGGAGGTCGCGTAGACCCCGACCGCCAACCGCGGCACGTCGACGCCCTCGGAGACCATCCGCACCGCGACCATCCACCGTGACTCGTCACCGGCGAACTGCTCGATCTTGCCCGACGAGCTGGCATCGTCCGACAACACCAGGGTCGGCTTCACGTCGCAGATCTGCTCCAGCAGACGGGCATATGCCCTTGCGGTCCGCTGGTTCGCGGCGATCACCAGGCCTCCGGCGTCCGGCAGGTGGCGGCGCACCTCGCTCAGCCGGCGGTCCGCAGCACGCAGCACCGAGCCGATCCACTCGCCCTTCGGGTCCAAGGCGGTGCGCCACGCCTGGGAGGTGAGATCCTTGGTCATCACCTCACCGAGGTTGGCCGCGATCTCATCGCCGCTGGTGGTGCGCCAGCGCATCGGTCCGCCGTAGTTCATGAAGACGATCGGACGCACGACATGGTCTCGCAAGGCCTCGGCGTAGCCATAGACATAGTCGGCCCGGCTGATCAGCGAGCCGTCCGGCTGCTCGTCGTAGCTGACGAAGGGGATCGGGGTCTCGTCGCTGCGGAAGGGGGTTCCGGTGAGCGCCAGCCTGCGGGTGGCATGCCCGAACGCGTCCCGGATCGCATCGCCCCAGCTGCGCGAATCACCCGCGTGGTGAATCTCGTCGAAGATCACCAGCGTGGGGGTGGCCAGCGTCACCGCCTCGTAGTGCCAGGCGCGCACGGCCACGCCTGCGTAGGTGACCGCGACACCATCGAACTCGCGCGAGCGCCCACGGCGGGTGCCGGTGCCCGACGGATCGAGCTGAATACCCACCTTGGCGGCTGCGTCCGCCCATTGGGTCTTCAGGTGCTCGGTCGGCACGACGACGATGATCCGGCTGACGGTCTTGGCGTTGAGCAGTTCCGCGGCGACGCGCAGCGCGAAGGTCGTCTTGCCTGCTCCCGGTGTGGCCACAGCCAGGAAGTCGCGGGGATCGCGGTCGCGATAGATCTGCAGCGCCGCGGCCTGCCAGGCACGCAGCCGCGCGGACGTACCCCACGGAGCGCGTTGCGGGAAGGCCGGCGAGAGCCGGTCGAAGGCTGCGCCGCTCATGAATGCACTGCGGTTGCGGGGAGCATGGTCAGCACATTGGGAAGCGACATAGGTTCATGACCTTAGCTCAGATCTGCCAGTTCTTCACGACCTTCGTCTTCGAGTCGCCCGGGTCGCCCGAACAGTCATGATCCTCCGCGGGGGTAGGCGAGATCTGGTGTACTGATTGATGCGTACGCGACCGGACGCGTGGGCGACTTCAAAGGAGAGGTCATGAAACTGAAGGCTGCATTCATCTTCCTTGCTCCCGGCGCCAACTGGCAGACCGATCGGCAGACGGTCTCGACGCCGGGGGTCGATCTGACGGTGGTCGGTGCGCAGAACTACGCCGACTCGGTGGCCGCCGCGCAGGACCTGGTGTCGCAGGGGATTGCAGCCATCGAATTGTGCGGTGGGTTCGGCATCAACGGAACCGCCCAGATCAAAGCCGCCGTCCCCGCTACTGTCGCCGTGGGCGTCGTGCGCTTCGACGGCCATCCGGGACTGGACAACCAGAGCGGTGACGCGCTGTTCGGCTGACAGGTCGCGGCCGGCCCGCTCAGGCGGGGTACAGCGGATTGTGCCCGGCGGTCGGCTGCTCGTCCGGGCGTACCGGGCCGGGAGCGGTGCCGTCCCCGAAGGGTGTGCCGCCGAGCGCTTCTCGTCCATGCGGGGTGAGCAGACCCGACAGATCGGGACCCAGCGGCACGATCTTGGTCGGATTGATGTCGGTGTGGACGATGTAGTAGTGCTGCTTGATCTGGACGAAGTCGACGGTGTCACCGAAGCCCGGGGTCTGGAAGAGATCGCGTAGGTAGCCCCACAGCACCGGGATCTCGGTGATCTTGGAGCGGTTGCACTTGAAGTGGCCGTGGTAGACCGGGTCGAAACGCACCAGCGTGGTGAACAGGCGGATATCGGCCAGCGTGAGGTGATCACTGACCAGGTAACGCCGCTCGGACAGTCTGCCGGTGACAAGGTCCAGGGCCTCCCAGAGCTCGCGATAGGCCTTGTCATAGGCCTCCTGGCTGCCCGCGAAACCACACTTGTAGACGCCGTTGTTGATCTTCGGGTAGATCAGTTCGTTGACTGATTCGATCTCGTCGACCAGCTCGTCGGGATACAGATCGGGGGCGCCGGCCCGCTGGTAGGCGCCCCATTCGCGGATGAAGTCGATGGTCATCTGATCGAAGTCGTTGGTGACGATCTTGCCTGAGACGATTTCGGCCATCGCGGGCACGGTGATGCCGCGCGGGTAGTCGGGGATACGGGCGAAGTAGGCGTCCTGCAGGCGCGGAATCTTGAGGACGGGGTCGAGACCATCGGGGTAGACGCCGGCGTAGTTCCAGGATCGGACGTCGTGGGTGGGCGCGGCGAGGCTGAGCGAGAAGGCGTCCTCCAGGCCCATCAGACGGCGGACGATGACCGCCCGGTGCGCCCACGGGCAGGCGCGAGCAGCCATCAGCCGATAGCGTCCGGGCTCGGCCGGCCACAGCAGTTCACCCACCCGGCCATCGGTGCCCGGCATCGGCTGCGGGCCGGATCCGGCGGGTATCGAGGCAACGATTCGGTCGCTGATGTACCTGGCATCGCGCACGAACTCTCCGTCGGTCGAAGCGTTCTTCGCGTCCCCCGCCCAGTCGGTCATGGCTCCTCCTTGTAGTTGATACTTTGACTGTACCCAGCCACGGCCGCCCGGATCGCCGTTCGCCACCGGCTGCACTGCGGAAAACGTCAGGGATGCGGGCTAACGTGATGCCCCAGAACCAAGGTCGCAGAACCCAGAGTCGGGGGGTCACGAAGTGCTTCGCATCGCAGGCGGCGTGCTGCAACCTGCCGGGCCGGCACGCGCGGAGATCTCGCTGTACGACTGGCAGCGCGAAGCCCTCGGTGCCTGGCGGCGGCAGAACCGGTCAGGCATGGTGCAAGCCGTGACCGGAGCGGGAAAGACCCGAGTCGGTGCAGCGGCGGTCGCCGAGGCGCTGGACGACGGCATGCGCGCGGTGGTGATCGTCCCCAGCCTTGTTCTGGTGCAGCAATGGCTGGCCACCCTGAGGGATCTGTTGCCCGGTGCGCGCGTCAGCGATGACATCCGGAGTCCTCTGGCCTGGCAGGTGCTCGTCATGACAGTGCAGTCGGCGTACCGCAAGCCCGCGCTCATGCGGGGCGAAGAAGGGCTCCTGGTCGCCGATGAATGCCACCGCTACGGCGCGCAGGCATTCGCCCTCGCGCTGCGTCCCGAGTACCCGCGGCGGCTCGGACTCTCGGCGACTGTCGCCCGCGATGATGACGGCGATCGCATTCTGCGGAGCTATTTCGGTGACATCTGCTTCGATCTGGACTACCCGCGGGCGGCCCGCGACCAGCTCATCGCGCCGTTCCGGATGGCCTTCGCGGCCGTGCCGCTGGAAGATACCGAGCGGGCTCGCTATGCAGAGATCGAAGAGGACCTGTACAAGGCGCGACACAGGCTGATCAAGCACTACGGCGTTCCCGCAGAGCCGATCGGTGAATTCCTCAAGGCGGTATCGCTGCTCGCCGAGGACCACACACTCGACGGCGGCGGCGGTCTGGCCCGGCACTACATGGCCCGGTTCTCCGACCGCCGGAAGTTGCTTGCGGGCACCCGGATGAAACTCCTGGCTCTCGCGGCCCTCACGCCGAGCATTCATGAATCATCCGGGACCATCGTCTTCACCCAGACCGTGGAGGCCAGCCGCCAGGTCGCCGAAGTGCTCGAGACCACCGGCTGCACCGCGGCGGCGATCCACTCCGAGATGTCCAACGACCAGCGCGAAGCCCGACTCGATCTTTTTCGTGACAGATCACTCCAGGCCATCTCAGCGCCAAGGGTGCTGGACGAGGGCGTCGACGTGCCGGAGGCCGATCTGGGCATCGTCCTGGCCACCAACCGCAGCCGCCGTCAGATGATCCAACGGCTGGGACGCGTCCTTCGTCGCAAGCCGGGCAAGGAGGCGCGGTTCGTCGTCCTCTACGCCAAGCAGACGGTGGAAGACCCCTTCACTCAAGATCATCTTCCCGATTTCTACGAGATCGCGAGGCCGGCGGCCACTGCGACGGAGTCCTTCGATCTTGAGCTCGCCAGCGAGGTGCCGCGGCTCCTGGAGTTTCTGGCGACCGGCGATCCCGGCCAGCCGCAGATCGTCAGCAGTCCGCGCGAGGACAGCTCGGATGCTGCGACCAGCGCGCCGGGCGCTGTTGCCCGGCGGCGCGGTAGAACGAGACCGGGACAGGCTCCGCCCGATGCGGGTCCGGCGGACTCGTGGTTCATGCCACTCAGCGACGACATCGTCCGCGACTACCTGCTAGCCATCGCACGGTATCGGTTGCTGGAGGCTGAGGACGAGGTCCGGCTGGGCCGCGAGATCGAGTCGGGGCTGTACGCTCAGCACCTCTTGCAGGTGGGCGATGTCCGCTTTCCCCGGGCTGTGCTGGAACGCATCGCCCACCAGGGCGCACAAGCACGAGAGCTGATGATCACCAGCAATCTGCGCTTGGTCGTTTCGATCGCCAAACGCTACACGGAGCAGGGTCTTGACCTCATCGACGTGATCCAGGAAGGCAATCTCGGGCTCATTCGTGCGGTCGAGAAGTTCGACTACCGCAGGGGATTCAAGTTTTCCACCTACGCCTCCTGGTGGATCAAGCAGGCCATCACCAGGGAACTGAGCATCCACGCCATCGTCGACGACGGCGACGAGGACTGCTTCGTGATGTCCCCGCTCGTCGGTGAAGTGGACGGTTCGTCCGAACAGGTGCTCGAGCGTCTGTCGAGATCAGAACAGCTGTCGCTGATGCTGAATCCGCTTGTTGCGGCCAACGATCAGACCGCCGAGCCCGGATATCGTGCTCGAAGGGGCTTCTTGGATACCGCCGTGCAGACCACCAACTACGTGCCCCGGCGGGCAGAACCAC
The DNA here is from genome assembly GCA_012517405.1 of Propionibacterium sp. Taxonomy (GTDB): domain Bacteria; phylum Actinomycetota; class Actinomycetes; order Propionibacteriales; family Propionibacteriaceae; genus Brooklawnia; species Brooklawnia propionicigenes. The sequence continues at coordinate 174,445 of JAAYVB010000004.1, read as the reverse complement.
TCGCCGCCGGTAGCTGAGGCGGAGATTCCCTGAGGATATGTCGCGAAAGCCTCATATTCGAACGTATGTTCGAGTAAACTTTAGTTATGGAGGATCTCACCCGCGTCCCTTCGCTGCTGGTCGACCCGAAGACCAGCAGTGAAGCGTTCGATGCGTTGAATCACGCGCACCGGCAGCTGGTTGCTGCCGAGGTCGCCGAACTCGTGGCGATCACCCATGCCGCTGATCTGTGGCAGATCGACCCGACCGCGGTAGGTGAAGGTATCGAAGCACTGATGCGGCCCGGCCATGATGGCACTCCCGAGGTCGGCGAATTCCTGGGGCTGGAGATCGGCGGGCTGCTGGGTATTTCGCCCCAGTCGGCGATCTGCCGGATCGGTGGCGCACTAGATCTGCGGCATCGGCATCCGCTGTTGTGGAAAGCAATTCTGGCGGGCAAGATCCGGGTGTGGCAGGCGACCAAGATCTGTGCCGCATGCTCGCATCTGTCCAGTGAAGCCGCCTTGACGGTCGATCGCGCCATGAGCACCGGGGTGGGCAAGCTGCCATTCCCCCGGCTCATGAAAGCGCTGCCCGGCCAGATCGTGGCCGCCGACACTGAGCTTGCCTGCCGCCGTGCCGAGGCGCGGCGTCAGGCCCGTCATGTTCGGGTTTCCCGGATCGAAGACGGCCACGTCAGTTTCTGGGGTCTGGTCAACCCAGTGGACGGGATCATGTTCGACCATGTGCTCAGCCAGCTCGCCAAGACCCTACCCACCAAACCCGAGGTGTTCGCCGGTGCCGATCTGGATCGTCGGCGGGCCGCCGCCTTCGGGATGCTGGTCCGCGACGCCTACCGCAGAATCCACGACATCCCCACAGACACCCCCACCCGAAAGGGAGCAGGCCACACCGATCGACCGATCCACACACTCGTGGTGCATATCTCGGCTGCCGATCCTGCGCTGTCTGCCATAGATCGTGGCCCGGCGACTGGGGTAGCCAGGGTAGAGGACTGGGGTCCGATCCTCACCAACCAGCTACCGCGATTTCTCGCCGGTTCGAAAGTGATCATCCGACCGGTCATCGACCCCACCCAGATGGCACCAGCCGACGCCTACGAAACCCCTACCCGGATGCGGTTCGCCGTCGAACAGCGCAACCCCGTCGACGTGTTCCCATGGGGCACCCGCAAAGCCAGCCGCTGCGACATGGATCACACCATCCCTTATGTCGACGGCTTACCCGGCCAAACCCGCCTCGACAACCTCGGACCGCTATCCCGCAAGACGCACCGAGCGAAAACCCACGGCAGATGGAAACTCGAACAACCCACCTCCGGTGTATTCCGCTGGACCTCACCCCACGGCTACCGCTACGAAGTCACCCCATCCGGAACCACCCAGATACTCATACCCGCACCCCAGCCGTGCGACGTCAGCGCAGGACGGGCGTGATGCCCAGCGGAATCGGCCCGGACCCACCAGTGCCGGCGCCCACCAGCTTCTGCACGGTCTTGACCTCACGGCCGGTCGGCTCGAACTCGGAATCCGCATCCGTCCAGGTGCTCAGCGTGCCGGCGTTCTTGTGCGCGGTGGCGACCATCAGCTTGATGCGGTTCAGCTGGTTGACCTCGGAGGCGCCCGGATCGTAGTCGATCGACACGACGTTGGCGCTCGGGTACTGACGCCGCAGTTCGGCGAAGATTCCGCGTCCGACAACGTGGTTCGGCAGGCAGGCGAACGGCTGAGCGCAGATGATGTTCGGCGTCCCGTGCTGGATCAGCTCGATCATCTCGCCGACCAGCAACCAGCCCTCGCCGGCCTGGGTGCCGAGCGAGATCACGGTCTTCGCCTTCTCGGCCAGCTGCTCGATGGACTCCGGCACATCGAACTTGCCGTTCGTCGCGGCCAGCGCCTTGTGCATGCGGCGTTCGTACTGCTCGATCGCCCAGACCCCGAACCTGTTACCCATCCGGCCCTTCATGGTGCCGATGCCGAAGGTGTCCCACTTGTAGTCGGAGGTGTACATGCCCTGCAGGAAGAACGCGGCCAAGCCGGGCAGTACCGCCTCGCAGCCCTCCTCCTCGATCACCCGCACCGCATCGTTGTTTGCGTCCGGCTGGAACTTCACCAGGATCTCGCCGACCACGCCCACCCGTGGCTTGCGCGGAATGTTGAGCAGCGGCAGTTTGTCGAACTCCCGGACGATCTGGTTGATAAGCCAGGTGAAACCGATGCGGCGCCGTAGCGTCGGCGACCAGCCGCCGTTGTCGAAGAACTCCCGGGTGATGGCGTCCCAGCGACGGTAGAGCGCCATCGCCGAACCCTCATCACGCTCATAGGGACGCACCCGCAGCAGCACGATCTGCAACAGATCACCGAGCACCAGTGCCTCGATGCTGCGGTGCACCATGGCCGCACTCAACTTGAAGCCGGGGTTCGATTCGAGTCCCTGGGCACTCACCGCGAGCACCGGCACCTGCGGGTAGCCGGCATCCTTCAGGCCCTTACGCAGCAGGCCGAGATAGTTCGTCGCGCGGCACATGCCACCGGTCTGGGTGATCGCCACCGTCGAGTTGTCGGGATCGGCCCCGCCCTGGACGAACTTGTTGATGAGCTGGCCGATCACCATGATCGCCGGGTAGCAAGCATCGTTGTTGACATGGCGCAGGCCGCACTCGACATCTTCGACCGACGCATGCTCCAGCACTTCGGCCTTGATGCCCGAGCGCCTCAAGACAGTCTCCAGCATCCGGAAGTGAATCGGCGCCATCTGCGGCACGTAGACGGTGTGCGTCTCGCGCTCGGCCAGTCCGTAGACGGGGTTCGGGCCGGTGGTGTCGATCTCGGTGCTGGGATCGAACGCCGGGCGCTCCTTGGTCGCCGCCTGCAGCGAACGCAGCCGGATCTTGGCGGCGCCCAGGTTGGAGACCTCGTCGATCTTCAGCACGGTGTAGACATCGCCGACCTTCTCCAAGATCTCCTGCACCTGGTCGGTGGTGACTGCGTCCACGCCGCAGCCGAAGCTGTTGAGCTGCACGATGTTGAGATCGGGTTCGGTCCCCACCTGCGCGGCGGCCTCGTAGAGCCTGGTGTGGTAGGTCCACTGGTCGCGGACCCGTAGCGGACGCTCCATCCGCGAAGTCGTCATGCCGTTGGTCAGCGCATCCTCGCTGAGCACCGCCATGCCCAGCGTGGTGATCATCTCGGGGACGCCATGGTTGATCTCGGGATCGATGTGATACGGCCGACCGGCCAGCACGATGCCGCGGATGCCCTTCTCACGCATGTATTGCAGGGCCCGATCGCCCTCGGCCCTGATGTCGGCGTGCACCTGATCGAGTTCGGCATAGCCGGCCGCCACCGCACCCTTGGCCTCGGCCAGGCTGACATTCCAGTCGGCGAAGATGTCGACGATGCGTTCGGCCAGCTTCTCCGGGTTGTTCAGGTTGATGAAGGGGTCGAGGAACCTGACGTCCGGATCCCGCAACCGCTCGACGTTCTTCTCCAGCACCTGCGGGTAGAACGCCACGATCGGGCAGTTGTAGTTGTTGTCGGCTTCGTCGAACTGCTTGCGCTCGTAGTTGACGCACGGCATGAAGATCGTCTTGATGCCCTTGTCGAGCAGCCATTCGATGTGGCCGTGAGCGATCTTGGCCGGATAGCAGACGTTCTCGGAGGGGATCGATTCCATGCCGGTCTGGAACAGATCGTGACTGCTGCGTCCCGAGATGACGACCTTGAAGCCGAGTTCGGTGAGGATCGTGAACCACAGCGGGTAGTCCTCGTAGATGCCCAGCGCACGGGGAATGCCGATCTCCCCGCGGGTCGCCTTGGCGTCGGTCAGCCGGCGGTAGCCGAAGACCCGCTTGTACTTGTAGTCGTACAGGTTCGGGATCTCCGACTTCTTGGGCTTGGCATCCAGCGAGGCGCCGCGCTCGCAGCGGTTGCCCGAGACATGCCGGGCTCCGTCGTCGAAATTGGTGATGGTCAGCTTGCAGTGGTTCTGGCAGAGCTGGCAGGTGCGCTGCGCACTGGTGACGGTGAAACCGTCCAGGTTGCGTTCCATCATCGCCGAGACCGCGCCCGGCTCGTAATGCATCCGGGCGGTCAGCGCCGCACCGTAGGCACCCATCAGACCCGAAATGTTGGGACGCACGACCTCGATACCGGTCTGCAGTTCGAACGCCCTCAGCACCGCATCGTTCAGGAACGTGCCGCCCTGGGCCACCACCTTGTCACCGAGCTCGGAGCTGTCACGCATCTTCATCACCTTGTACAAGGCGTTGCGGACGACCGAGTAGCTCAGTCCGGCGGAGATATCGCCGATCGAGGCGCCTTCCTTCTGGGCCTGCTTGACCGAGGAATTCATGAAGACGGTGCAACGGCTGCCCAGGTCGACCGGCGCCGATGACTCCAGGCCGACCCTCGCGAAGTTGCGGACATCGGTATTCATGGTCTCGGCGAAGGTCTGCAAGAACGAGCCGCACCCGGCCGAGCAGGCCTCGTTGACCGAGATCGAGTCGACCGCTTCGTTGCGGATCTTGATGAACTTCATGTCCTGGCCGCCGATGTCGAGCAGGCTGGTCACTCCCGGGCAGACCGCGGACGCCGCACGGTAGTGCGCCATCGTCTCGATCTCGCCCTCATCGGCGTGCAATGCGGCCTTGACCAGGTCTTCTCCGTAGCCGGTGACGCAGGCGCGCCCGATGAAGGCACCGTGCGGGAGAGCCGCGATGACGTCCTTCGCGATGGCGACGGCGGCCTTGACCGGATCTCCCTGATTGGAGTCGTAAGTCGAATGGACGATGGTGCCCTCGGCGTCCAGCACGACCGACTTGATGGTGGTCGAACCGGCATCGATGCCCAGCCAGACCGGCCCGGTGACCCCGTCGAGGCTGCCCTGCGGGACGTCGGCCTTGGCGTGCCGTTCCCGGAACTCCTGCTTCTCCTGCTCGTTCAAGAACAGCGGACGCATGGTCCGGGTGGTCATCACGATCTGGTTGGCATTGGCGAGTTCGTTGGCCAGATGGGGCAGGCTCAGGGCCGGGCCCTGAGCGCTGAAAGCCGCGCCGAGGGCCACGTAGAGCTGGCCGTTGTCGGGGTTGACGAACTCGTCCACATTGTCGGTCAGGGCGCGGACGAAGGCCGCCCGCAACTCGGGCAGGAAGTGCAGCGGGCCGCCGAGGAAAATGACCTTGCCGCGGATCGGGCGTCCGCAGGCCAGACCGGCGACGGTCTGCGTGGCAACAGCCTGGAAGACCGACGCCGCGATATCGGAATGCGCCGCGCCCTGATTGAGCAGCGGCTGCACATCGGTCTTCGCGAAGACACCGCAGCGCGACGCGATCGGATACAGATTCTCGTAGTCGGCGGCCAGATCGTTGAGGCCGGTGGCGTCCACTTTGAGCAGCGTGGCCATCTGGTCGATGAAGGCGCCGGTACCGCCGGCGCAGGTGCCGTTCATGCGCTGTTCGGGCACCGGGTGCAGGTAGGTGATCTTGGCGTCCTCGCCGCCGAGTTCGATCATCACATCGACATCGGGGTTGAGCCGCTCGATCGCCGCCGTGGAGGCAATCACCTCCTGGACGAACTGGACACCCATCGCCTTGGCGACACCCAACCCACCCGAGCCGGTCATCGCCACGCAGACGGTGTCGGTCGGGAACTGCTTCTCGATGTCACGCAGCAACTTGGCCAGCTCGCCACGCACATCGGCATTATGGCGACGGTAATCGCTGAACAAGATCCGGTTGCCATCGGTCACCACTGCTTTGACCGTGGTCGAACCTACATCGAGTCCCAGAGACAGTGTGGTGGTCATGTCGTCCTTCATGAGCCTGGATGTGACAGAACGCTCATTCTGTTCGTGTATTCACGGTAACCCACAGAACGATCGTTCTCCAATCCGAATGCCCTAGTGCGTCCTTAGTTGAAAGTTCAATACCGGCTGGCGCGGTCCTGGACCCGGTGCGACTACCGGTGGGTGTGGCCACGCCTGCCGTGCAACGGGTGCGGCGAGCTTAAGGTTGATCTGTGAACGAGAAATCGACCAGCAGGAACGCCATCATCGAGGCCGCTGCCATGTTGATCCGTCAGCATGGCGTGCAGGGCACCTCGGTGGCGCAGCTGGTTGCGGCGTCCGGCACCTCGGCGGGGGCGATCTACCATCACTTCAGCGGAAAGAATGCGGTCGTCGTCGAGGTGGCGCGGTCCGCGATCTCCATTCCGCTGGCGGCTCTGAAGGAATACCTGGACCGCCCGGCCTCGCCCGCCCAGCTGGCTTCGTATGCGATGAGCGCCCTCGAACTGGCCCCCGAGCTGGGCGAATTGCTGGCCCAGCTCGGCGCGGGTGCGATCACCGACGACGCGCTGGGCCGCCGGCTGCGGGCCGAGTTCTCGATGCTGCGCGATTCGGTCGAGGAAACCATGCAGGCCTGGGCGCGGCTGAACGACGTTCCGGCCGCCCGGATCGAGGGCTACAGCCAACTGCTCGTCGGGCTGACTTTGGGTTACGCGTCGCAGCGGGTCCTCGTGGAGGGCTTCGACGAGCGGGTCTACCTGAAGCAGGCGGTCGCCCTACTGCGGCTTCCGGAGGAGACGCCGCAAGGCTGACCCCCGGACGCCGGATCGGTTCAATCCCTCGGCCTCACCAGGCAGACGCCGCGATGGACGCCGCGGCCGCGCGCCCGGCCACCATCGCTTCGGCGAGCCCGACCCCCGGGGCAGGATCGGCCGGGCCGGTCACCGAGGACGCCGCGGATCCGATCGCCCACAGCCCAGGCATCGGCCCGCCATCGGCCCGCAATACCCGGCTGAATTCGTCGGTCAGCAGACCACCCTTGGTACCCAGATCGGCCGGCACCACCCGAACCGCGTAGAAGGGCGGCTTGGACACCGCACCCAGGCAGGGGTTGGGACGCGCCTTGCGGTCGCCGCGGGCCCGATCGGCGGTGCCCGCGCCGCGCTGAAAATCCTCGTCGTTGCCGTCGGCGGCATGCCGCTCGAACCGCCCGGCCGTCGCCTGCAGCCCGGACGCGTCGACCTTGATCTTCCAGGCCAGTTCGGGCAGGGTGCTCGCCGTGGTCACGAATCCCGACTTCTCGGCTGCTCGTGGCAGGCGCCCCGGCTCGACGTCACCGAGTGGGTAGCGCCTGCGGTGGTCGGAATCGACGATCAGCCAGGCGCTCATCTGCGGCCCCAGATCGTTGAATCTGGCATACAGCGCGCGGCAAAAGTCCACTCCGGCGCACGCTTCGTTGACGAACCGGCGCCCGGTCGAGTCGACGACGAAGCCGTGCGGCACGGCCAGCGAGCGTCCGGCGTCCTGAACCGGGACACCCGGGGCCCACAAGCCAGGACGCCACCAGGCATAGCCCATCCCGGCCAGCCCGAGCCCGAGCTCGCCGGCCCATTCCAGTTGGTCGGCGCCGGCCCGGGATGGCAGGCCGATCGTCCAATCCGGACGAGAGGGCCTCGGCAGGAACTCGCGGCGCAGCGCGGCATCGGCTTCGAAGCCACCCTCGGCGAGAACCACCCCGCGACCGGCCAGCACCCGCACCGTGCGGCCCCCTCGGTCGACGACGACACCAGCGACCCGCTCGGCCGTCTCGAAGTCGTTACCAGTGGAGGCCACCACCAGCCGGCGCACCGGAGCCTGCCACCAGATGTTCACCTGCAGCCGCTGACAGACCGCCAGCAGCGCCGACTCCAGCGCCACCGCACCGCCGCCCCAGCGGCGCCCCAGGGCGAATTCGCCCACCCGGCGCGCGCCGTGTTCGAGCTTGTCGAGAACGCCGTCGGTGCCGGAGCCGCCGCCGGCCGGCAAGAACTCCACGAGCCGGCCGATCGCCGTGGTCTCCACCAGCGCCGGCCTCAGCACCCGGCCGCTCGCCAGCGCCCCCGGAATATCGGGGTAGGCATCGCCGGCGGAATCCGGTTCCAGATCGACGCCCAGCGAAGCCAGCCAGCTCGCCAACCCGGCCGTGCCGGTCAGGAAGGCATGCCGGCGGGGAGCACTGCTGCATGGCTCGAAGTCGCCCACCACGCGGTCGAAATAATCGCGGGCCGACGCGTAGTCATCGGCTGTCGGGCCGTCGCGGCCGGGCAGCCACAGCCGCCCACCCCGCGTCGCGGCGATGCCGCCGAGTTGGCCGGAGGGCTCGGCGACCAGCACCTCCAGACCCGCCCGACGGCAGGCGATGGCCGCACACAGCGCCCCGGGGGTACTGCCGACGATGACCACGTCGGTCATCAGGTCGGCCGCCGGGCGGTCCGTTACCGGCACTGGCAATCGCTGTGAATCGCCTCCGCTGCCCGAACGACCCGGCCGGGTCACTTGTGTGCGATCTGCTTGCGCACCTCACCACGGAGCACCTTGCCCAGCAGCGAGCGGGGCAGCTCGTCCACCTTGATGAAGTGCCGGGGCACCTTGTAGGCGGCCAGGCTCTGTTTCGCCCAGGTGCGCAGTTCGTCGTCGTTCAGCTCGAAACCTTCAGCCGGGACGACCGCAGCGACGACTTCCTCGTCCCCGCGCTCGGTGGGTAGCCCCACCACCGCGACATCGTCGATCCCCTCGTGCTGTTTGAGCACCTGCTCGACCTCGCTGGGGCTGACGTTGAATCCGCCGGTGATGATGATCTCTTTCTTGCGGTCGACGATCGTGGTGAAGCCCTCGTTGTCGACGGTGACCACGTCGCCGGTGCGCAACCAGCCATCCACCAGGGTGTCCGATGTCGTCTCCGGATCGCGCCAATATCCCTGGAAGACCTGGGGGCCCTTGATCAGCAGTTCTCCGGGCTCATCGACACCGACCTCGCGCGACGGATCGTCCACCTCGACGACCTTCATCAGGGTCGACGGGAACGGGACACCGATCGTCCCGGACACCCTGGTCGGGAAGAACGGGTTGCCGAGCGCCACCGGGGATGCCTCGGTGAGCCCGTAGCCCTCGACCAGCAGCCCACTGGACACCGATTCCCACAGCTCGCGGGTCTCCTCGGGCAGCGCCATCGCACCGGAGATGCACCAGCGGGCACTCGCCAGCGACTGGCCGCGATCCCGGGCGCCTTCTGCGGTGCGTTGGTACAGAATCGGCACAACGCAGTAGATGCTCGCTGGGTGCTTGTGCCAGGCGTCCAGGATCATCGCGGTGTCGGGTTTGGGGAACAGCACCTGACGGGACTGCTTGAGCACGCCGAAGGTGGTGTGCATGGTGACGCCGAAAGCATGGAACATCGGCAGCACCGCGTAGCTGGTTTCGCGTCGCGGCTCGGCTCCGAGCATCCACGCCTCGCCCTGCCGGGCGTTCGAATAGAGATTGAAGTGCGTGAGCATGGCACCCTTGGCGCTGCCGGTGGTGCCCGAGGTGTACTGGATGACGGCCAGATCATGCACATCCGGACGCGGGAAGCGGCGGCTGAGCGGGCGGTGCTTGATCAGCTTCTCCCAACTGATGGTCCCCTTGGTGCCGCTCGACAAGGCAGCGCGCTTCTTCTTGAGCGCCGGAACCGGCAGCCCCAGCGCCAGCTGCAGCCTCTTTGGCAGCGCCTTGATCAGGTTCACCGAGACCACGGTGGCCGGCCGCGCGTACGTGGGCAGCTCGTCGAGGGTGTGGATCGCCGAATCCAGGCAGATGGCCACCCGTGCCCCGTGGTCTTCGAAGAGCCGCTCCAGCTCGGGCGCCGTGTACAACGGATTGTGTTCGATGACCACCGCACCCAGCCGGAGCACGGCATAGAAGGCGATCAGATGCTGAGGACAGTTCGGTAGCAACAGCGCCACCCGATCACCGGCCCGCACGCCGAGCCGGCGCAACCCTTCGGCAGCCCGCGCCACCCGGTCCCCCAGCTGCCGATAGGTCATCTCGGCACCGAAGAAATCCGTGGCCACGTGCGAGCCGCCTTCTCGCACCGCGGTCTCCAGCAATGTGGTCAGCGGCTTGGTGGGCAACTCGATCTCGGCGGGTACGCCCGGCTGGTAGTGCTTCGTCCAGTAGGGGGAACCGTCGTCGAGGGTCCGACGCCACGGCGGCAGGTCGGCTTGGGTCTGATTCGGATCGGTGGCCATGTGTTGAATTCTTTCACAGCAGCCAGCCACATGACCGAGGACAACGGACACCACGGGCGTGCCTGATCTTCTTCACTTCGCCGGCTGGATCGATCCAAATGGCCGTTTCGGCGACTTCGGGCGCCAACTGAAGAAGATCAGGCACTGACGCGCGACCGGCCCTCAACCCGGGCCGCACCCACTAGGCTGAGAAGGTCAGCAACGCGAGGCTCGAAGGGATCTCACCGCGTGAAGGACATCGTCATCTTCTCCGGATCGGCGCACCAAACGTTCGCCAATCAGATCTGTGAACACCTGGGCACCAGGGTGTCGCCGGTGCGCCTCAGCCGGTTCAGCAATGACTGCCTGCAGGCCCAGTTGCTGACCAATGTCCGGCAGCGCGACGTTTACATCATCCAGCCGCTGGTTCCGCGAACTCAGGAACACCTGATGGAGTTGCTGCTGATGATCGATGCGGCCCGCGGAGCATCCGCAGCCCAGATCACCGCTGTGATTCCGCACTACTCCTACGCGCGTTCGGACAAGAAGGACGCCTCCCGCATATCGCTGGGCGGGCGCCTGGTCGCCGATCTCTTGGTCACTGCGGGGGTTTCGAGAGTGCTGACGATGCAGTTGCACTCGCCGCAGGTGCAGGGCTTCTTCAGCTGTCCGGTCGATCAGCTGACTGCGCTCGGGGTGCTGGCGGACCATTTCCGCGCCACCGATCTGAGCAATGGCGTAGTCGTCAGCCCCGACCTGGGCAACGCGAAGAACGCCACCCAGTTCGCCCGGCTACTCGGGCTGCCGGTCGCCGCCGGCAGCAAGCGGCGATTGGCAGATGACAGAGTGGTGGTCGATTCGATCGTCGGCGATGTCACCGGGCGGCACGCGATCGTGCTGGACGACGAGATCGCCACCGGCGGGTCGATCCTCGAGATCACCCAACGGCTCCGGGACTTCGGCGTTCTGTCGGTGACGGTTGCCTGCACCCATGGGCTGTTCGCCGGACGCGCCGTCGAGCGGCTGCGCACCAACGAGTTCATCGACAATGTGGTCGCCACCGACACCGTGCCGCCGCCGACCGGCTGGCCCGAACTGACCACGATCAGTGTCGCTCCGCTTTTCGCTGAAGCGATCGGACGCATCCATCAGGGACGCTCAGTCAGCAAGCTCTTCCAGGGCGTCGATCCCGTCTACGCTCCCCCCACCGCTCCCGCGGGGCTGTTCTGACCGGGTGCCTCAGATGCCGTGCCTCAAATCCGGGGCCTCAGATCCGGTAGTCGGTCGGTCTCGCGTCGGTCAATGACGGTTTCCCCTGCTCCGGCGGAAAGGTCGGTGATGCTGCGGGGCTCTGAGAGCGAGGTTCGGCATCGACCACCGACGGCAGCGAGGGCAGCGTGACCTCCAGCCGCCAATAACCCGGCGGTTTGCTGATCGTGATGTACCCGCCCGCCGCCCTGGCGCGCTCCTCGATGCCGAGCAGGCCGAACGACGGCCGAGTGGCCGCTTGCCTGGCGCTACGGGTGTGGTTGGTGAACTCGGCCACCACCGTGGAGCCCTGCTGCACAACCCGGATGCTGCAGTCGCTCCTCGCCGGCGCGTGCTGGATGATGTTGTTGACGGCTTCGACGCTGATCGCGGCGAGCGTGCGGCATTGCAGGCTCGTCGGCGCATTGATGTTGAGATCGTGGGTGACGGTGAAACCGAGGGCGGCCAGCCGGTCGGCCTGACCTTCGACGAGCGCGATCAATGCGTCTGCGTCGATGATCTGCGGTTGGCCGTCGCTGAGGCTGGGATTGTCCTGGCGCAAACCGGTCAGCAGCAGGCGCAGCTCGTGGGCCGCGTCATTACAAGAGGTCGCGATCTCGGTGAATTCCCGGCTCAGCTCGGGCGGGGTATCAGGGTGCAGAGCCGCCATGTGCGCGAGCATGGCGGCCTGCGAGATCTTGTGAACAGCGTTGTCGTGCAGTTCGCGGGCGAGTTCCAGGCGCAGCTCGGCCAACCGCTCGTCCGCTCGCTGCCGCTCGTTCTCCAGCTGTTGGCGCGACGACCGTATCACCAGGCCCGCGCCCAGGCTCAGCGCCAGGAGGGTCGGGAAGATCGCGACGATGGCAAGCGTGAGCGGACGATCACCGGTCGCGTGGACGAACATCGTGTAGAAGCCGAGACCGACCAGGACGAGAGTGATCGCGATGGCATACCGAGACCAGAGCCGCACAGCCGCAATGATCGGCACGAACAGCGCCAGCCCGGCGGCCGAAACCTGGTCGGGCGGCAACGTGAGCGAGATGAGCAAGCCGACGCAGACCAACGCCGTACCGAGCAGGACTGCGATCCCCGAAACGGCCGCACCGACGCCGAACACCGCCAGCGTCAGCCAGGTCAACGCTGTTTCCGGGGGACTGGAGATGCCGATGCCGACCGCCAGCAGTGCCAGCGACAACTCCACCCATCCGGACTGCAAGAATCGGTAGAGCCCCCGAATCTGTGGGAGGCCAGCGAGCTGGTTAGCGGCATACCCAGAAGAAGACCTGGCAGTACCAGGCCTCTCCGCTGCTGAAGTTCGTGATGACCAATCCGGCGATCGCCGCATACTTGGCGATTGCGGACACAGTGATCGGTGCGCTCATGGCAACTCCTTCCCGCGATGGTTGGCTACAGGCTAACCCGCGGCACGGCCTTCACAGGAACGCACACCGGCTCAATCAACTTTGGTTGATTGACCCTTGCGCTCGTCGACGAGTCCCCATTCGTAGGCCAGGGTCGCGATCTCGGCACGATTACGCCTGTCGAGCCGCGTCAGCAGGCGGCTCACGTAGGTCTTCACGGTGCTGATGGAGTAGCCCAGCCGGGTACCGATCTGGGCGTTCGTCAGTCCGTAGCCGATCAGCCGGACGAGGTCGACCTCGGTCGCCGAAAGGTCGGCCGGGGGCTGCGTCCGGGTCTGCACGCGGGCTAGTACCTGGCAGACCAGTTGCGGAGAGATCAGCGCGTCACCGGAATGCGCGCTGCGCACCCCATGCTGGATGAGTTCGGGGCTGTCCGATTTGAGCAGGAAGCCGGACGCACCGGCAGACAACGCGTCGATCAGGAGTTCATCGCTGGCCAGCGCGGTGAAGCAGAGCACCTTGAGGTTGAACGGGCTGCGGGTCAGCCGCCGGGTCGTCTCGATGCCGTTCAGCCGGGGCATGTGGATGTCGACGATAGCGACATCGGCAGCCACTTCGGTGGCCAGCTGGATCGCCTCCAGGCCGTCATTGGCCACACCCACCAGCTGAATGCCGTCGGCCACGGCCAGATAGGCGGCGATGGCGCGCTGCGCGAGCGCCTCGTCCTCGACGAGGAGCACCCGGATCGTGCCCTGATCGGGCTCGCCGATCATCCTCACGGGATGACCCTATCCGCCTTCACTCGCAGCCCGGCCCTCAGGGGCAGGGCCTGATGCTGACCGCCGACATGGACGATGTGGGCATCGACCACGGTCAGCTGGGTGGCGTAGCAGCGCAACGCCTGGATCACCGTCTGCTTGCGATCGGACAGATCGAACCACTCGAACCCGTCGGTGTCGGGATCCGAGGCCACCTCGACAAGCGGCAGGCCGGCGGCCTCAGCAGCAACAGCCGCGAGTTCGTGAGCCCGAACATGATCGGGATGCCCGTAGCTGCCCAGCCGGTCATAGCCCACGACGACCGTCGGCCGGACCCGATCGATCAGCGCCAGCAGGTCGGCGACCTCGTCGTCCAGGCGGGACGCGGTGAAGGTGTCCGGATCGTCGATATCGGCGGGCCCGGCCAGGCCTTCGGCCACCCAGCGCATCCCCGAATCGTGGTAGTCCCGTCGTCCGAGCCCGGCGGCCCTGGCAGGTGGCGTCCCCAAAAAGTAGGACGCAGCCACTCCGAGCGTCTCGATCGCGTGCGCCAGTTCTGCCTCGCGCACCCGGACCAACTCATCTGCCGTAGTCGATGCGGGCAGCACCCCCGAAACGATTTCGCCCTGCTCGCCCCGGGTGCAGGTCAGCACGCTCACCGGCAGCCCCTGGGCCGCCAGCCACGCCAGCAGGGAGCCGGTCTGCACGGTCTCGTCGTCGGGATGGGCGTGCACGAACAGCGGAACTATTGAGTCGGATTCGGCAGCGCCGGCAAGCACATCGAGTGGCGTCCTCATGGCGCCACCTCCTGAAGGTAGATGGTCTCCAATTCTTTGGCCACGACCGGCCAGGCGCGGGTCAGCGCGAACTCGCGACCGGCCCGCCCGAACGCGGCACGGTACTCGGGTTCATGGGTGAACCTGCTCACCGCCTCGGCCCACACCTCGGGATCGCGGCTGTCGAGCAGCAATCCGGTCACGTCGTCGATCACCGACTCCGGCATGCCCCCATTTCGGCTGGCTACCACCGGGACGCCCGAAGCCGATGCCTCCAGATTGATCAGACCGTAGGTCTCGGAACGACTGGGGTTCAGCAGCGCGCAGGCACCGCGCATCATGGCGGCCAGCTCGTCGCGGTCCTGCGAGCCGAGATAGGTCACCTCATCGGTCAGCCCCAGCGAGTCGACCAGATCGCGCAGTTCCTGGGTGTACCACGAGAAATCGGCCGACGTCTCTCCGGCGATCACCAGTCGTGGACGCTCGCCGGCCGGCATCGCCGCGAGCATCCGCACTGCCAGATCGGGTGCCTTCAGCGGCTGAAGTCGCGCGGCGAACAGGAGGTAACAGCCGTCCCAGGCCCAATGCGGTTCGCCGGGACGAAGCGGCCGGAACTGATCGACGTTCACCCCCGGGTGCACCACCCGCACGCATTCGGGGGCGGCCCCCAGGCGTTCGACGACGGTCGCCTTCTCGGCCTGGCTGACCGCGATGATCCCGTCCGACTGCTCGGCGACCAAGCGCTCGCCGGCATTGCGTCCGGATGATTCGGGCTGTTCGCCGTCGTCGAGCGGGGCACCGGCCGGTGCCGCCACCGAGTGATAGCTCTGCAGATGCGGCACCCCGGCGGCGCGGGCGATCGGCAGCGCCGCCACCCCGGAGAACCAGTGATGCGAATGGACGATATCGACGTCGGCACCCTCCGAACGCCACCAACGAGCCAGCGCCTGACTGAACGGCTCGATCAAGACCTCCTGCTCGCTCTTCGCGACCGGCTCGGCAGGTCCCGCGTCCAGATTGAACAGCCGCACTCCCGGGGACAGTTCGACCACGAAGGGCGCAGCCGGATCGTCGCGCCGGGTCAGTAGGTCGACGCGATGTCCGCGCTCGGCCAGCGCCAGGGCGGAATTGAGCGCCACCACGTTCATCCCGCCCGCATCCGCCGATCCTGGGGACGCCGTGGGTGAGGTATGCATCGAGACCATCACCACACGCAAAGATCTGGCGGCAGGCTCTATCAGATCAGCGCTGGTCACCTGCACACTCAATCATGAATTGAGCGTGAACGTCTCATGTGCTCATCAGGTAGCTCCTGCACCGTCGGCGAAGCTCGTGGTCAGCCGAACGACACCCCGGAAACTGGCAACTTCGGATGACGAACGCCGCCGGGGCACGTAGGTTATGGATACATGACGGACATCGAGCTTCCCGAGGGCATCACGCTCCTCGACGCCCCGCTCGCCGGTATCAAGGTTGATACCCCCGCAGCCACTGGCGTCATCTATTTCAACGGTGCACACATCGCCGCATGGACACCGGCCGGTCAGCATCCGGTGTTGTGGCTGAGCGACCAGGCGATCCTGGAACCGGGCAAGGCGATTCGAGGCGGCATCCCGTTGTTGTGGCCATGGTTCGGCGCCGGCGACGACGGCCAGCACACGCCCATGCACGGAATTGCGCGGGTATCCACCTGGAATCTGCTGCGCGCGAAGGTCAGTCCCGCGGGAACGGCCAACATCGTCCTCGGCCTCGACGGCGCTGCGGTCGACCCCGGGCTGGCACCGGACCTGCCTCGCGATTACCGGCTCGAATTGCACATTTCGATGGGCAAGACCCTGATCGTGCAGCTCGTGGTCTTCGCCGGCGACTCCGAGCTGTTCTTCGAGGACGGCCTGCACAGCTACTTCGCGGTCGGCGACATCCACAAGACCCGAATCGAGGGCTTGGACGGCGCCGCCTACAGCGACCGGCTGACCGACGGCTGCGCCACTCAGCAAGGCGCCGTGAGCTTCGAAGGCGAAACCGACCGCATCTACGAATCGCGTGAAACCCTGCGGATCATCGACGATGAATGGAACCGGACGCTGCTGATCGAGAAGGTCGGATCTGCCCAATCGGTGATCTGGAATCCCTGGATCGCCAAGGCCGCGGCCACCCCCGATCTGGGCAATGACGACTGGCAGGAGTTCGTCTGCGCCGAGGCGGTCAACGTCCGCGATCAGTCGGTCAACGTGGAGCCGGATGGCCGGCACCTGATCAGCCAGACGATCTCGATCATCTGAGTTCGAGCTGGGGTCAGCGTCCGTATCCCTGCGGGTACTGCGGGCCCCAGCCCTGCTGTGCAGGCTGGCCAGGCTGGGCATAGCTTGGTCCGGACTGGGACGGGTAGCCCTGCTGGCTGGGGTAGGCCTGTGGTTGACCGGGCTGCTGACCCATCGGACCGGAAACCGGCGGCGGGAGCTGTTCGTCGGGAGTCTTCGCGTCCTGAATCGACTGCGGAGTGGCACCTTGCTCTCCCTCGCCGACGGGCACCACCTGGACAGCGGTGCCGATCGCGGTGACCCCGGCGCCGAACCTGTCGGAGTGGAAGACGTCGATCGAGTGGCCGATGACGGCATTCGCGGCACGCTGCTGGGCCTGCTGAACCATCATCCGTACCGCCTGCTCGCGAGCGAGATAGACCATCTCGGCCTGCCCCATGTTGGGACGCCCCTGCTGCTGGCTCCCCACGCCGAAGACCTCACCCAGTACCGCCTCGATCCGGTAACCCGGGATCTGGCTTATCGTGACCACCAACATGGCACCAAGACTAGTGATCCGCGGTGCCCGAGTCGTCGGAGACCAAACCACCATGTCTACTAGGCTCACTGGGGTGAACTTCCGCTCGATTTATGATCAGGGCTTCGTCCGGATCGCCGCCTGCAGCAACCGCACGTCGATCGCGATCCCGCCCGACAACGCGGCCACCATCATCGGCATCGCCCGCACGCTGGACGCCGAGGGTGCTGCCCTGGCGGTCTTCCCCGAGCTGTGCCTGACCGGCTACGCGATCGACGATCTGCTGCTCAACGACGTCGTGCTGAACGCCACGCTGGCGGCGATCGAGACGCTACGCGCAGCCACCGCCGATCTGTTGCCGGCGATCGTGGTGGGAGCTCCGCTGCGCAACGGCAACCGGCTCTACAACTGCGCTGTCGTGCTGCATCGCGGACGCGTGCTGGGCGTGGTGCCGAAGAGCTACCTGCCCAACTACCGGGAGTTCTACGAGAAGCGGCATTTCGCCGAGGCACCGCGGTGGTCGGACGACAAGCCGCTGATCGCCTTGGCGGGGGTCAAGGACGCCGACGCCGTGCCCTTCGGCGCGGGCATCGTCTTCCGGGCCGTCGATCTGCCCGATTTCTGCTTCTCGGTCGAGATCTGCGAAGACATGTGGGTGCCGCTGCCACCGAGCACGCTGGCCGCCATGCGCGGCGCCACGGTACTGGTGAATATCTCGGGCTCCCCCATCACGGTCGGACGCGCCGACGACCGCGAGCTGCTCTGCCGCAGCGCGTCGGCCCGCGATCTGGCGGCCTACGTCTATGCGGCGGGCGGGCCGGGCGAATCGTCCACCGATCTGTCGTGGGACGGCCAGACATCGATCCACGAGAACGGGGCTCTGCTGGCCTCGACCGAGCGCTTCCCGGCGGATTCGTCGTGGTGCATCACCGACATCGACCTCGACCTGCTGCGCCAGGAGCGGATGCGGCAGAACAGCTTCAACGACTGCGCCGAACGATTCCTGGACGCCGACAGTGGCCCGATCGTCGATTTCACCCTCGACCCGCCGCACGGCGACATCGGTCTGCGTCGCCAGGTCGACCGCTTCCCGTTCGTCCCCGACGATCCCAGCCGGCTGGCCCAGGACTGCTACGAGGCATACAGCATCCAGGTGTTCGGGCTGAAGCAACGGCTGCGCTCGATCGGCGAGCCGAAGGTCGTCATCGGCGTGTCCGGGGGTCTGGATTCGACCCACGCGCTGCTGGTGGCGGCCCGCGCGATGGACGAACTCGGGCGTCCGCGATCGGACATTCTCGCATTCACCATGCCCGGCTTCGCCACCTCCGATCACACCCGCAACAATGCGACGGAGTTGGCCACCGCCCTGGGCTGCACCTTCGAGACCCTGGATATCCGTCCGGCCGCCGAGCAGATGCTGCGCGATATCGGGCATCCGGGCGACGTCTACGACGTGACCTACGAGAACGTGCAGGCAGGGCTGCGCACCGATTTCCTCTTCCGCATCGCCAACCAGCGCGCCGGCATCGTGCTGGGTACCGGCGACCTGTCCGAACTCGCCCTGGGCTGGTGCACGTACGGGGTCGGCGACCAGATGAACCACTACGGCGTGAACTCCGGGGTGCCGAAGACCCTGATCCAGCATCTGATCCGCTGGGTGATCAGCAATGGCGAGTTCAGTGCCCGGGTCAACGACGTGCTGCAGTCGATCCTCAATACCGAGATCTCCCCCGAGCTGGTGCCCACCTTCGACGACGCGAAGCCGCAGAGCACCCAGGACACGATCGGCCCCTACAACCTGCACGACTTCTTCCTCTACTGGACGCTGCGTCACGGCATGCGGCCGAGCAGGATCGCCTATCTCGCCGAGCACGCCTGGGCGGACGAACAGGCCGGCCAGTGGCCGCAGGGCTACCCCGCCGACGAGCGGGTCGCCTACGATCTGCCGACGATCAAACGCTGGCTGGCGGTTTACGGCAGGCGGTTCTTCGCCAACCAGTTCAAGCGGTCGGCATTGCCGAACGGTCCGAAGGTGGTGGCCGGCGGATCACTGTCGCCGCGCGGCGACTGGCGGATGCCCTCGGACGCGTCGTCCAGGCTCTGGCTGGCCGACATGGAGCGTATTCCCGGCCAGCAGTGAGCTCGACCGCCACAATGGGTGCCATGGCGAACGTGGTGATCATTGGTGGCGGACCGGGCGGGTACGAGGCGGCCATGGTGGCAGCTCAACTCGGCGGCTCGGTGACCCTCATCGAGGACGAAGGCATGGGCGGCTCGGCGGTGCTGACCGATGTGGTGCCCTCCAAGTCGCTGATCGCCACGGCCGAGGTGATGACGCGGGTGCGGCACAGCCGCGAACTCGGTCTGGTGCCGGCCGATCCATCGTTGAGCGAACTGCGGCAGGCCGTCCGGGTCGATCTGGCCGGAATCAACGAGCGGCTGCTCGGCCTGGCGGCGGCGCAGAGCCACGACATCGCCGAATCGCTGACGCGTCAGGGCGTCCGGTTGATTCACGGACGAGGCCGCCTGCTCGGCACCGACCGGGTGCTGGCCGCGACATCGTCCGGCGACGAACAGCTGCCGAGCGACATCACCCTGATTTCGGTGGGCACGCGCCCCCGCGAGCTGGCCGAGGCCAAACCCGACGGCGAGCGGATCCTGACCTGGAAGCAGCTCTACAACCTGACCGAACTGCCCGAACGCCTGATCGTGGTCGGTTCGGGTGTTACCGGGGCCGAGTTCGCGGGAGCCTACAACCAGCTCGGTGTCGACGTCGTGCTGGTGTCGTCGCGCGATCAGGTGCTGCCCAGCGAGGACCCGGACGCGGCGAAGGTCATCCAGGAGGTCTTCGAGAGCTCCGGGATGACCATCATGTCGCGCTCACGAGCCCAGTCGGCACGCCGTGAGGGCGAGCGGGTGATCCTGACCCTGGCCGATGGGCGAACCGTCGAGGGCAGTCATCTGCTGATGGCGGTCGGCTCCATCCCGAACACCGACGATCTCGGGCTCGCCGAACACGGGGTGAGTCTGAAGCCCAGCGGTCACATCGAGGTCGACCGGATGTCGCGCACCACCGCGCGGGGGGTCTATGCGGCCGGCGACTGCACGGGGGTTTTTCCGCTCGCCTCGGTGGCCGCCATGCAAGGTCGCATCGCCATGTGGCATGCCCTCGGCGATGCGGTGCAGCCCCTCGATCTGCGCTCGATCGCTTCCAATGTCTTCACCGCACCGGAGATCGCCACCGTGGGCATCACCCAGCAGCAGATCGACTCCGGCCGGCTCGCGGTGCGTCGCGTCACGTTGCCACTGGCCGGCAACGCCCGGGCGAAGATGCAGGGCCACTACGACGGTTTCGTCAAGCTCTTCTGCCTCCCGACCACCGGAATCATCGTCGGCGGAGTTGTCGTCGCGCCCGGTGCGAGTGAGCTGATCTACTCGCTGTCGTTGTGCGTGTCGGCACGATTGACCGTCGATCAGGCCGCGCGGGCGTTCACCGTCTTCCCCTCACTGTCCGGGTCGATCTCCGAAGCGGGGCGTCAGTTGCACAGCGTCGAGGACGCCGGCCTGTAGGCGTGCCTCATCTTCTTCACCTGAGGCGTTTCTGCCCGGAATCTGGCATCTGGATCGATCCAATGGCCGAACTGAAGAAGATCAGGCACGGCGTGACCTCGCGAAACCATCGCGGGCGGCGGGCACTAAACTCGGCTCCATGTCCGCATTCGCCGTTGATCCGACCGTCCCCCGTGCCAGCGCAACCGATATCGCCGTTGCTCTCCAGGATCCCGGATTCGGGCGTTATTTCGTCGATCACATGGCCCAGGCGACCTGGAGTGCCGCCGACGGCTGGCACGACAAGGCGCTGCTGGCCACCGGCCCGCTCTCGCTGCATCCGGCGGTCTCCGGGCTGCACTACGGACAGCAGATCTTCGAAGGCCTCAAGGCCTACCGCCACGCGGACGATTCGGTCTGGATGTTCCGTCCGGAGAAGAACGCTGCCCGCTTCGCGCATTCGGCCGCCCGCATGCAGATGCCGGCATTGCCGACCGAGGACTTCATCGAATCGGTCACCAAAGTCGTCCAGCTGAACCTCGACTGGGTTCCCCAGGCCGAGGGGGAACAGAGCCTGTACCTGCGGCCGTTCATGTTCGCCTCCGAGATACAGATCGGCGTGAAGGCGTCCGACTACTACACCTACATCTGCCTGGGCATGCCGGTGATGCCGTTCTACCCGCAGCCGCTGACGCTGTGGGTCAGCCCCACCTACAGCCGCTCGATGGCCGGTGGCACCGGGGACGCCAAGTGCGGCGGCAACTACGGCGCGTCCATGATCGCCGAAGCCGAAGCGCACCGCAACGGCTGCACCCAGGTGCTGTGGCTCGACTCCGCCACGCGCAGCTGGGTCGAGGAGGGCGGCACGATGAACTTCCTGGTCATCACCGAATCGGGCGAACTGGTCACCCCCGATCTGAACGGCCGGATCCTCGCCGGCATCACCCGCGACAGCCTGCTGAAGCTGGCCGACAGCCATGGCCTGCGCCCGGTCGAGCGTCCCCTGGCCTTCGCCGAGTTGTGCGAGGGCATCACGTCCGGACGCATCACCGAGGCACTCGCCTGCGGCACCGCGGCAGTGGTGAGCCCGGTCGTCGGTATCAAGTCGCCCGAGATCGACCTGACCGTCGGTGACGGCACCCCGGGCGCCAAGACCCTGGAGTTGCGGGCGCATCTGACCGGTATCCAGTTCGGTACCGAGCCGGATAGCCACGACTGGATGCGCCGGGTCGGCTGACCCTAGTACCGGCTGCCCGCAGGTAGTGGCGGGCAGTTGCCAGGATCGTGGACCACCCGTTCGTCCGCGCTCTAGGCTGAAACCAAGTTCGCCAGGGCCCGTCGCGAGGAATGACATGAACGAGCAAGCACCGGCACAGCCAATCAGAATCGGAGTTCTCACCAGCGGCGGAGATGCCCAAGGTATGAACGCGGCCGTGCGCGCAGTCGTGCGCACCGCCATCCATCGGGGAGCCGAGGTCTTCGCCATCTTCGAGGGCTACCAGGGCATGATCGACGGCGGGGACGGCATCCGGCCGTTCGGCTGGGACGACGTCGGTTCGATCCTCGCTCGCGGTGGCACCGTCATCGGGACCTTCCGCAGCAAGGAGTTCCGCACCCGCGAGGGACGCCTGAAGGCCACCCGCAACCTGATCGAACGCGGCATCGACCGGCTGGTGGTGATCGGCGGCGACGGCAGCCTGACCGGCCTCGACACCTTGCGTCAGGAGTGGCCCGGCCTGCTCGACGAATTGGTCGCCAACGGCGACATCAGCGCCGACCTGGCCGCCCAGCACACGAATCTGATCATCGCCGGGCTGGTCGGATCGATCGACAACGACCTGGTCGGAGTCGATTCCACCATCGGATCCGATACCGCCTTGCATCGCATCATGGACGCCATCGACGCGCTCAGCAGCACCGCGGCCAGTCACCAGCGCAGCTTCGTGCTCGAGGTGATGGGGCGCCACTGCGGCTATCTGGCGTTGGCTGCGGCAATCGCGGGCGGTTGCGACTATGTGCTGATTCCCGAGAATCCGCCGGCTGAGGGCTGGGAAGACGACATGTGCCAGATCCTGCGCACCGCGCGGGCCCGCGGGCGGCGCGATTCGATCGTGGTGGTGGCCGAAGGCGCCACCGACCGGGCGGGCAATCCGATTCGCAGCGAGTACGTGCGGCAGGTCATCGAGGACCACCTGCACGAGGCGACCCGCACCACCATCCTCGGACATGTGCAGCGCGGCGGCACGCCCAGCGCCTACGACCGCTGGGCGTCGACCTGGCTGGGTTACGAGGCCGTCAAGGAACTGCTGAACCCCTCGGTTCCCGGCGAAGCCAAGGTGATCGGCATGCTGGGCAACGATGTCGTCCGGTTGCCGTTGGCGGGCGCGGTGCAGGCAACTCAGCGGGTTCCCGACCTGATTGCGTCCGGCGACTACATCGGGGCGATGGACGCGCGTGGCCCGTCGTTCAACGAACTCGACGCCATCTTCAGCGAGCTGACCAAGCCCGCCCGCTTCGTGGCGCCCGACGGGGCCAAGCGCATCGCGATCATCCATGCCGGTGGGCTCGCCCCGGGCATGAACACCGCTGCCTCGATCGCGGTGCGGCTCGGCATCTCGCGGGGTTTCGCGATGGTGGGCATCCGCAACGGCTTCGAGGGCTTGCGCAAGGGCGATGCCCGCGATCTGGGCTGGGACGACGTGGAGGGCTGGATCGGTTCGGGGGGCGCCGAACTCGGGCTACGCCGGGCGGTACCGACCCCCGAAGACCTGTACAAGCTCAGCCGTTCGCTGGAAGAACTCCGGGTCGACGGACTGCTGGTGATCGGCGGGTGGAATGCCTACCAGGCCGCCTATCTGCTGCATTCGGAACGATCGCGCTACCCCGCTTTCCGGATTCCGATCGTGGCGGTGCCGGCGTCCATCGACAACAACCTCCCGGGCACCGAGCTGGCCGTGGGCGCAGACACGGCACTCAACGTCGACGTTGCCTCGATCGACATGATCAAGATGAGCGGTGCGGCGACCACCCGTTGTTTCGTGGTGGAGACGATGGGCCGCTACTGCGGATTCCTGGCGCTGATGAGCGGAATCGCCGGCGGCGCAGAGCGCGTCTACCTGAACGAGGAAGGCGTCGAACTGGGTGAGCTGGCCTACGACGTGGCCTGGCTGCAGCGCAGCTTCGCCGCCGGACGACGGCTCTTCTTGGCCATCCGCAACGAGGAAGCGTCCGATTCGTACACCACCGAGTTCATGGGCCAGATGCTCGAGGGGGCCAGCAACGGCAACTACGACGTCCGCACCCACATCATCGGTCACCTCCAGCAGGGCGGGGAGCCGACGCCGGCGGACCGCCTGCTGGCGGCGCGGGTGGTCAGCACCGGCCTACGACGGATGGCCCAAGCGCTCGAGGCGGGCGAGCCGGACGGCTGGTACGTGGGCCTGCAGTTCTCCAAGATCACCACCTCACCGATGTCGCACATGATGGACGACATGGACGTGCGCCACCGCCGTCCGAAGAAGCAGTGGTGGATGCAGCTCCAGCGCGTGCTGCAGGCGGTCAGCGATCAGCCCGGGCCACGCCGCAAGAAGACCCGCTGAACGAGGAGACTATATAGCTGTCTAGCGCTGATTCTAGAGTGACCTAGATGAAGCAATCGCAGGATCGAGGAATGAACTTTTCGATCCGGATATGCGCGCCTCTTCCATCAGCACTAGACAGCCGAATAGAGTCCTCGCATGGACCCGATCCGCAACCCCTACGCCCCTGGCGCCGGTCAGCGTCCCCCCGAACTCGCCGGACGCGACGAGCAGTTGCACGCCTTCGATGTCGTGCTCGAACGAATCGCACGCGGCCGACCCGAACGGTCGGTGATCCTCACCGGCCTGCGCGGGGTCGGCAAGACGGTGCTGCTGAATGCGCTGAGATCGGCTGCGGTGCGCTCGGGCTGGGGCACCGGCAAATTCGAGGCGCGTCCTGATCAGGGAATCCGGCGTCCGATGGGGGCCGCCCTGCACACCGCGGTGCGCGAGCTGGCTCATCCGGACGCGAACACGACGCTGGGCACGATCCGTTCGTTCATCGAACGCGACGCGGGCCCCCGCGCCAAACTGGCCGAGCGCTGGAACCCCGGCATCCAGGTACCCCCGACCCCCGGCCGCGCGGATTCGGGAGACATCGAGATCGACCTCGTCGAGCTGTTCACCGACGTCGGAGGCCTGGCCGCCGACAAGGGCGTGGGCGTGGCGGTCTGCATCGACGAGATGCAGGACCTGAGGGCCGACGACCTGTCGGCGCTGTGCGCAGCCTGCCACGAGATCAGCCAGCTGGGGCTGCCGCTGATCATCGTCGGGGCGGGGCTGCCGCATCTGCCGACGGCGCTCAGCGCGTCCAAGAGCTATTCCGAGCGGCTCTTCCGCTATCTGCGCATCGACCGCCTCGACCGGGCGGCCGCCGATCTCGCACTGCAGGCCCCCGCCGAGGAAGAAGACGCGAGCTTCGACGAGGGCGCGCTGGCGGCGATGTACCAGGTGACCAGCGGTTATCCCTACTTCATTCAGGCCTACGGCAAGGTCGTCTGGGATCTCGCCCCGGCCTCACCGATCACGGCCGACGATATCGCGGTCGCGACGCCCGAGGCCGAGGCCGAATTGGCGGTCGGCTTCTTCGGCAGCCGCTACGAGCGGGCGACCCCGGCCGAGCGCGAATACCTGCGGGCGATCGCCGAACTCGCCGACCCCGACAGTTCGACCGAGGGGGTCGCCACCAGCGCTGTCGCCGAGAAGCTCGACCGAACCCCGCAGTCCCTGTCCCCCGCCCGCGATGCCCTGCTGAAGAAGGGGCTCGTCTACGCCTGCGAGCGCGGCCAGGTCGCATTCACGGTGCCGCACTTCGGGCGCTATCTTCGAGCCCAGATGGCCTGATCTTCGTTCCGCCCTGATCTTCATTACGGCGCCGACGCATGATCATTTGTCTCACCAAGCGGAGCGCCTTTCGGCGTAATCCCTGCGTCGCATAACGTTTTGATCTACCGAGCCAGAGCAAAGGTGGAGTACAAAGGTGATTCGCAGGCAGCCCCGCAAAGAGGCAGTCGCCGTGACATTTCTCCTGCCGAAGAATCACCCGTTCGCCCCGGTGAGCGTGGTGGGTAATTTCAACCAGTGGCAGCCGCACCGGCATCCGATGATCAACCGCCCCGACGGCACCTTGAGCACCACGGTGCTCTTCTCAACGGGAGCCGTCGTTCGTTTCCGCTACCTAGGTCGAGACGGCACCTGGTTCGATGACCCGGACGCGGACAGACTCGATCATGAGGGTTGCATGATCTACATTTGATCCACAACTGAGAGAGGACGACCGATCATGGCCAATCTGGAGTTCCGTGACAACAAGGCGGGATTCCGCTATGAGGCACTGGAAGACGGCGAACTGGTGAGCCAGATCGACTACACGATCGACGGCGACGTGATGACGTTCACCCATACCGGCACACCCCCGCAGCATCGCGGCCGCAAGCTGGCCGACCGGCTCACCCGCTGGGCGCTCGATGACGTGCGCGCCAACGGACGCAGGGTGGTGCCGCTGTGCCCGTTCACCGCATCGTTCATCTCACTTCATGCGCCCGACTACGACGACATCGTCGTGCAGCGGCTGCACTGAGAACGGCCGGGCGCTCGGCCCTCAGTCGGGCCGCCGGGGACTCTCGTATCGGTAGCTTTCGCCCTGTGGACCGCTGATGACGACACTGCATCCGGCCTCGAGGTCGAGGTCGACCTGCAGCCAATCGTCTCCGGCCCGGCTGCGGTAGACCAGTCGCTGGTTGGTCAGCTCGGTCATCTTGTGGCGGGCATTCACCAGCCATGGGTTGCGTCGGCGCAGCGCGATCAACGCGCGGTATTCGTCCAGCAGCCACGGCAGCGGCGCCCGCCACCGGTCAGCGCTGGCGGGCAGTTCGGGGCGGATCTCGTCATCGCCGCCCGGCCGCTCGTACTTCGTCCCCTCGAGACCGCCCTCGTCACCGTAATAGACCGAGGGCATCCCCCCGACCGTGCACAGCACGGCCATCGCCAGCACCGCGCCCTGCGGCCCGACCAGCGTCGTGATGCGAGTGACGTCGTGGTTGCCGATGAAGGTCAGCGGACGAGTCAAATCCAGCAGCTCATCATGCCTGGTCAACGTCCAGTCGAGCTCGAAGAAGTTGGCGTCGTTGAGGCTGCTCCAGATGGCTTTCCACAGTTCGTAGGCCGTCACCGACTCGAGGGTCGACGCCTTGAGGCGGTCCAGATCGGAGTGGATCACTTCTCCGGTGAACAGCGCGTCCGGGTACTGCGCGCGCACGTCGGGCAGCACGGTCGCCCAGAAGTGCGGCTCGACCGCATAGGCGGCGTCCAACCGCCAGCCGTCGACACCGCGCGCCAGCCAGTGACGCATCACATCGCCGACCAGTTTCACCACCCCCGGGCTGGAGTGATTGAGCCGGACGAGATCGTCGCTGCCCTCGAAGTTCAACCGGGTCGGCGGGTTGGTCGAATAGTCGATGTAGAACCAGTCGGCAGTCGGGGCATCGGGTGAGGCGAGCGCTGATTGCAGCGCTGGGAAGTCCTGGCTGACGTGGTTGAACACGCCGTCCAGCAGGATTCTGATGCCTCGGGCATGGCAGGCCGCGACCAGCGAATCGAAGTCGGCATCGTCGCCCAGCCGCGGATCGATGCTGAAGTAGTCGAGAGTGTCGTAGCCGTGCGAGCGCGAAGTGAAGATCGGGCCCAGCAGCAGACCGTTGCAGCCCAGGCTCACCAGGTGGTCGAGCCAGCCCTCCACGCGGATCAGCCGATGACCCTCGGACGGGTCAGTAGGGTGCAATGCGCCGGTCATCCCGAGTGGATAGACGGCATACCAAACAGCGGTATCCGTCCAGCCGGGTGCGGTCATGGTGCGCCTCCTCGCAGGTCACGCACGGGCTGCCGTGTCGCCGCGCGTCCTTCTAGTGAGATTAGCTCACTTAAGCCTACGATGTCGCCATGAGCAGGACAGATCGCCACCCGCGCCGCCGTCTTGATCCTGCGACCCGCCAGAGCGACATCCTGACCGCTGCCGCCGAGGCCTTCGCGTCCGAACCCTATGAACAGGTCTCGATGGCCGAGGTCGCCCGGCAGGCGCAGGCGTCCGAAGCGCTGCTCTACCGCTATTTCGGCTCCAAGCCGGCCCTGTATGCCGAGGTGCTGCGCACCAGTCTGCAGGCCATCGAGAATCGCCGCCGAGCAGCGGTCGCCGCATTGGTGCCCAAGCCTTCGACTCGTGGACAGCTGACCACCGCTGTGGAGGTCTACCTGGACGCTCTGGCCGAGCGCACACCTGCGTGGGCGACCGCGATCCTCACCGGCAGCAACGACCCGGCCGAGGCACTGCCGGTGCGCGCCGAAATCCGCGATCAGCGGCTGGCGGCGCTGCGCGCGATCGCGGCCCCGCAATCGGTCAGCGAGTATGCACTTCAGGGTTTCCTGGGGTTCGTCGACGCGGCCTGCCGGGTCTGGATCGAGCGCGGCTGTCCGGAGGCCGACCGCGCCGAGGTTGCCGGCGCCGCCGTGAACGCGCTGCTGGGTCCGGCCGACGAGGGCCGTTCCGAGGCGAGTCGGCACGGCAAGTTCGGCCGCCGCTGAGCCGATCTCCTACGATGGCCGCATGGCCCCTGTGATCGTGTGCGTCGGACTGACTACCATCGATATCGCTCAGGTGGTGGACGCGCTGCCCGCTGCGGACAGCAAGATCACTGCTGACCGGGCCTGGCTGGATGTGGGCGGGCCTGCCGCCAACGCGGCGCGGGTGGCTCACCGGGAGGGCTGCCAGGTGCGCCTGGTGACCGCGCTCGGCGATTCTTCGCTGGCCACGCTCGCCCGCGAGCGACTCGACGGCATCGAGATCATCGACATCGCGCCGCCCGACTGCCAATTGCCGGTGTCAACGATCTTCATCACCCCCGACGGCAGCCGCGCGGTGGTCTCACGCAACGCGGCCGCACTTGAGTCCGCTGGGTCACCGGGCGCCGAGGTGCTCAAAGATGTCGATGTCGTGTTGCATGATGGGCATCTGTTGGACGCCTCGCTGCTGCTGGCCCAGAACCCGGCACCGATCCAGGTGCTCGATGGCGGCTCCTGGAAGCCGGGCCTGGAGCTGCTGCTGCCGCTGCTCGATGTGGCCGTCGTGTCGGCTGATTTCGCGCTTCCCGGCAGCACACCGGATCGAGCCTTGGACGATCTCGCCGGCTTCGGAATCCCACGGTTGGCACGCAGCTGCGGCGCAGAGCCCGTGCAGGCGATGATCGGCGAGCAACTGGGCATCTTTCCCGTTCCGCAGGTCGAGGCGATCGACACCACCGGGGCCGGCGATGTGCTGCACGGCTCGCTGATCGCCCAACTCGCCAGCGGAATCGACTTCACCGCGGCGCTTCGGAATGCGATTGCGCAGGCTTCTGAGTCGGTCACCCACTACGGGGTTCTCTAGATCTTCGGGAAGCCAGTACTGGGCTATCTCCGCCACGTACGACGCTGCGGTCGAAAGCGGCGGCGGTCACATCATCTGAATCGTCCGCTGACTCCTCGCAAACGGTATCAATGCCTGAAGAGTCGAGAGAAGATGTTTGCGCTGGACGACGGGCTTTCGTTTTGCCCCTGATGACCGGCACACCACTGACCGGCGGGCACGGATCGTTTGACGTCGTCAATATGTTGGCCGCAACCGGCCCAGGTGGTCTTTCCGCAGGTCTTACAGGTAACCGCTCGGCACATGATGTGGCTTCCTTCTTTAGGAGAGAGTGAGGAACAGCTTTTCGAGTTCATCGATGGAAAGGCCATCGGAGTCATCGGAGTCGGGATCTACAAGGCAGTCCTTCATCGCGGAGGAGATGATTACGAATCCCGCGCGATCTAATGCAGACGAGACTGCGGCCAGCTGAGTGACCACGTCGCGGCACGATCCACCCGCCTCGACGGTCGCGATGACCGCGTTGAGTTGACCGCGAGCACGATTGAGACGATTGAGAACGCGCCGCTGCGCCGCCGGATCTGCCGAGTTACTCATGGCCGGCACCTCCGCCCACCAACACGTCGCTGGCCGCATCGCCGAGTACAGAACGTAGGCTGCTCATGCCTCCGGACAACGATGCCGAGTCGAAGCCTGATTGGGCCAAGATGCGATGTGCAATGGCCGACCGCACACCAGAGGCACACAGCACCCGCACCGGACGACCGGCTGCCGCGGCGCGTACCTCATCGAGCCGTTCACGAAGCTGAGTGTGCGCGATATTCAACGCGCCGGGGAGGTGCCCCGTGCTGAACTCGGCCGGGCTGCGAACATCCAAGATCAAGGCGGTCTCGGCCACCTCATCACGGTCTTGGGCATACCACAGCCGAAGCGTGCCATCGAGCAGATTGGCACCGACCATGCCCACCAGGTTGATGGCGTCTTTTGCCTGTCCGTAGGGCGGCGAGTAGGCCAAATCAAGATCGATCAGATCGGGAACACGTAGTCCGGCTCGAATCGCGGTGGCAAGCACGTCGATACGTTTGTCGACGCCATCACTGCCCACGGCTTGAGCGCCGAGTAGTCGTCCATCGGATGCGGCCATGTGCACCACCAGGTGCACCGGCACTGCTCCAGGGAAGTATCCTGCGTGTTGATTGGGGTGCAGATGAAGCGTCTGGTAATCGATTCCCGCATCATCGAGGGACTTTCTGTTTGCACCGGTCATGGCGGCGGTAAGTTCGCCCACCCGAACGATCGCGGTGCCCACCGCCGCGGGAATCGCTCGCGCGCCGGTGGGACGGATGATGTCGTCGGCGACCTGTCGACCGGCCCGGTTAGCTGGGCCTGCCAGCGCAACCGGGCGGCGGGCACCGGTGACAGCATCGATGCTCACCACGGCATCACCCACTGCCCACACATCCGGAATCGATGTGCGTCCGTGCTCGTCGACGACGATGGCGCCGCGCTCACAGCTGATACCTGCAGTCTCGAATACCTCGGTATCGGGCCGAACACCGAGCGAGGCGACCACGACATCTGCCGGCAAACGCGTGCCATCGGTGAGCACAACCGTGTCGCGGGCCTGGTTGTGTTCGACCCTCGTAGCACCTATCCCTGCCCGCACTGTGACACCCAAACGACGAAGCTCTGCGGTCACATAGTGGGCGGTCTCAGTCTCCAACGGAGGCAGCACGTGCTCGGCGAGTTCGACGACGGTGACATCGAGACCCTGTCGCGCCAAGGCTTCGGCCGCCTCGAGTCCAATGAATCCTGCACCCAAGACCACCCCGTGACGAGCGCCGCCGCTCACGATGGCCTGCAGATCGATCGCGTCGTCCACGGTTCGCAGGGTGCGGACTCTCGGTGAATCGAGGCCGTCGATCGGCGGTCGCAGCGCAACGGCACCAGGCGCGAGGACGAGCGCATCGTAGGTGAGCTGGGTAGTGGCGCCCGCCGATCGCACGCTCACGCTATGTCGTGCGGTGTCGAGCCCGATGACCTCACTTCGAGTGCGCACATCCAGATTCAGCGACGCGCGTAGCGATGCTGGGGTTTGCACCAACAGGCGTTGCTGGTCATCGATCTCGCCGCCGACATAGTAGGGCAGACCGCAATTGGCGAACGACACATGTTCGCCGGCCTCCAAGACAACGATCTGTGCGTCTTCATCCAGACGACGGGCGCGTGCTGCGCAACTCATACCGCCGGCCACACCGCCGACTACGACTATTCTCATCGCGCTACCTTTCGATCTGTGGCGTCAGCCTGTTCTTCAAAGATGGGGGCGAAGCCTCGGCAAGGAGCGCACCACTGCGCCCAGAAATCCACCAAGACGACGTCGCGGCTCGCCGCCGTCTCGCTCAGCGTCGCCTCACTGATCTTGCGTATGCCCACGCCTCGGAACTATACCCCTGGGGGTATTTTCTGCCAAACGTTCGCTCCTGGTCCGTGCAGGAGGGCTTCGTCCCTGAGACCGGACGATCGTTCGAAGGAGCATCCCGTCAACGGCCACCGATCGCGCCGCGCACAGACGCAGGGCTGACGAAGCGCTATCGGTCTGGGCGAGCCAACTCGGGCCAGCGCCTGAGTACCGATCATCGAGAGCACCTGCGGCTTCTATTGGCTCTCGCTGCTGGGAATCGCGGTGTGGACCGAGAGCGCATGCGATTGGTCTGGGTCCTCGTCATTCTGGGCGGGGCCGCCCTCTCTGCCCGAAACGCGGCCACGGACCTTCTTCGGGCCCCACTCATTGACGTACTCGCTGAAGACTGAGGTTTTCTCCTCGCAGGTGCCTGCGGACACCAGCCCCGGTGCGGAGGCGCAGTCGTACACCTGGGCCGGAAGTGGGCGGCTGGGGTGCGGCGAAGACCGTCATCGCCTCGTCAGGCTGACTACAGCTTGACGAGGCGACGGGGTTGGCGTGACTGCCGGGATCAGGATGCCCGGCGCGATGTAGCGCTTCAGGCCACCAGCGAGCGGCGCTCGACCGCGACTCCGGCTCAGGACAGCGGGACGACGATCCGGTCCGACAGCTCGTACGGCTCCCCCGCGACGGCGACGGTGAGCGGATCCCCGGCCCGGAGCTGCACCGCCGCCTCGCCCGGCCGCATCGTCAGACCGACGGTGCGGCCGCGGAACTCCAGGCTGAACGAGTACGACTCCCAGCCGTCAGGGCAGTACGGCGCGAACGACAGCTGCCCGTCGCGCACGCGCATCCCGGCGAAGCCCTGCACGATCGCGAGCCACGCACCGCTCATCGACGTGATGTGCAGGCCGTCCTCAGTGTCGGCGTTGTAGTTGTCGAGGTCGAGGCGAGCCGTGCGCTGGTACAGCTCGACGGCCTTCTCCCGCTCGCCGATCGACGAGGCGAGGACCGAGTGCACGCTGGCCGACAGCGACGACTCGTGCACCGTGAGCGGCTCGTAGAACGCGAAGTTGCGGCGCAGCTGGTCGGCGGTGAAGTCATCTTCGAACAGGTACATGCCCTGGAGCACGTCGGCCTGCTTGATGTAGCAGGAGCGCAGGATCCGGTCCCACGACCAGTTCTGGTTCAGCGGACGGTCCTCGGGCCGCAGCTCCGCCACGGGCGTGAGGTCCTTGTCCAGGAACGTGTCGTGCTGCACGAAGATGCCGAGCTCGTCGTCGGTCGGGAAGTACATCCCGTCGGCGATCTCGCGCCACCGCGCGACCTCCTCTGGCGCGACCTCCGGCCCGTGGCCGGCCGCGACCAGTTCCGCGGTCGAGCGCAGCGTCCAGGCGGCGAGGTAGTTCGTGTAGAAGTTGTTGTTGATGTTGTTCTCGTACTCGTTCGGGCCCGTGACGCCGTGCAGCATCCACTGGCCGCGACGCTTCGAGAAGTGCACCCGGTCCGCCCAGAAGCGGCTGATCTCCACCAGCACGTCGGCGCCGTCGCCCTCGAGGTAGCTGCGGTCTCCGGTGTAGTTGGCGTAGTTGTGGATCGCGAACGCGATGGCGCCGTTGCGGTGGATCTCCTCGAAGGTGATCTCCCACTCGTTGTGACACTCGATGCCGTTGAAGGTCACCATCGGGTACAGCGCGCCGGCCAGTCCCTGCTGGCGGGCGTTGTGCTGCGCCTGGGGCAGCTGCTCGTGGCGGTAGCGGAGCAGCGCCTTGGTGACCTCGGGGTCCGCGACCGCGAGGTACAGCGGCACCAGGTAGGCCTCGGTGTCCCAGTACGTCGCGCCCCCGTACTTCTCGCCGGTGAAACCCTTGGGGCCGATGTTGAGGCGGTAGTCGTGACCGTAGTAGGTCGAGAACAGCTGGAACAGGTTGAACGCGATGCCCTGCTGCGCCTCGTCGTCGCCGACGACCGTGACTGCCGCGGTCGCCCAGCGGGCCTCCCAGGCCGCGGTGTGGCGGGCCAGATGCTCGTCGAAGCTCTCGGCGGAGAGGCGCTCCAGCAGCGCATCGGCGACAGCCTCGTGCGTGTCCGCTTCGTGGTCGCGCGAGGTCAGGACCGCAGTGGTGCGCACGATCTCGAGCCGCTGCCCGGCCTCGAGCCCCGAGGCGACGCTCACGCCGACCGACGTGGGGAGCTCGAGCGGCTCGACCTTCACGTCGGCCGCCACCCGGCTGACCGCCGTGACGGTGAACTGCGGCACGCCGAAGGAGTTCGGGACCGTCCTGGTGGAAAGTGCCGGCTGCTCGCCGACGCGGCGCCCGGTCTCCTCCCAGAACTGCTCGCCGTAATTGGAGTCCTGGTTGTGCACGTCGCGCTCGATCCGGGGCCGCAGCTCGACGTTCGCGCCGCCGGTTAGGCACTCGACGACGACGCGCTGCCAGCAGGTCTCGACCTCGACTACCGAGAGGAACTTCTCGAAGCTGATCCGGAACGTCGACCCGGCAGCGGCGAGCTCGAACGACCTTGTCAGGAGCCCGTTGCGGAGGTCGAGGCGGATCCGGAAGTCGGTCGGCTCCATGGTCGCGAGGTCGACGGGAGCCTCGTCGATCAGGACGTCGACGGCCGCGAAGTTCAGTGCGTTGATGGCCTTGCCGAAGTACTCCGGGTAGCCGTTCTTCCACCAGCCGACCCGGGTGCGGTCGGGGTACCAGACGCCGGCCAGGTAAGTGCCCAGGTGGTGATCCCCTGAGTAGCCCTCCTCGAAGTTCCCGCGCATGCCCATGTGCCCGTTGCCGATCGAGGTCAGGGACTCGATCAGCCGGAGCTTGTCGCGGTGGAGGACGCGGGTCGTGAGGGCCGTCGGTTCGACGTCGAATACTCGGTCAATCATGCTCGTCGCTTTCTCTGCTGCCCCGGAACCGGTAACGCGCACACGGCCTCCCTGATTCCGGAAACTTATCCGGGAGCACCTTAACCTGCCGGGCTCTGAGAGTCATCCCCCGGGGTGAGCTGAGCGCGACGACGTAGTCTTGTCTTCGGAAGCGAGGTGATCAGCGTGCGGCTGTTCCAGTACGAGGCCCCCCTGTGGCGGGCGGTCAGCGCCGTCGGCGATCTGATCGTCCTGAATTTGCTCGCATGCATCTGCGCGCTGCCCGTGGTCACGGCGGGCGCCAGCCTCACCGCGCTGGCCGACACCTCGCGCCGCATGGCCCAGGGTGAGGGCACCGCCGTCTGGCGGATGTTCCTGACCTCGTTCCGGCGCAACTTCCGGACCGCGTCGCTCGCCTGGGCGGTGGTCGGACCCGTGACCCTGGCGCTGCTCGCCGCCTGGATCTTCGTGCAGGCCGACGAGCTCGTCGTCCTGAAAGCGCTTGTCAGCGCCGTGTTGCTGCTCGGCTTCCCGTTCCTGTGGTCGCTGATCGCCCGCTTCGAGAACACGATGGGAGCGCATCTGAAGAACGCCTGGCTCTTGGCGATCGGCAACCTCCCCCTCGCCCTCGGGGTGCTCGCGATCCACGCCGGAATGATCGCCCTGGTGGTGGCCACCGGGTACTACCTGCCCGCAGGCCTTCCGGTGCTCCTGCTGCTCGGCGTCTCGCTCCCCTGGGTCGCCTCGACGCCGCTGATCGAGCGCGCGTTCCGCCCTCTGCTCGACCGGGCCTCCTGACCTTATTCGACCCCACCTCTTGCGAGCCATCCTGCCGTTCTGTACTGTGACGCTTAGCGGAATCGTTTCCGGCATATCGTCGGAAACAACCACGTGAGACACAGAGTCCTCATTCCAAGGAAGGCAACAGGACTATGGCAACACGCAAGACAGCGAAGCTCGCGGCCGGCCTCATGGCAGGTGCCCTGCTCTTCGGTGTGACCGCCTGCAGCGGTACCACCGACGACAGCGATGACGCGACCGGCAAGGTCTACTACCTGAACTTCAAGCCCGAGCAGGCCGACGACTGGGTGGCTCTGGCCAAGCAGTACACCGAGGAGACCGGCGTCCAGGTCGACGTCCAGACCGCGGCGTCCGGCACCTACGAGACCACGCTGAAGTCCGAGATGGCCAAGTCCGAGGCCCCGACCCTGTTCCAGGTCAATGGCCCCGTCGGACTGCAGACCTGGAAGGACTACGCCGCCGACCTCAGCGACACCGAGATCTACGCGCAGCTCAACGACCAGTCGATCGCCCTGACGAACGACGACGGCAACCCCGTCGCCATCCCGTACGTCATGGAGACCTACAGCATCATCTACAACAAGGCGATCCTCGAGGATTACATCAAGACCGACGGCGCCAAGGTCACCTCCGCCGACGAGATCACCAGCTTCGACACGCTGAAGTCGGTCGTCGAGGACATCCAGGCCAAGAAGGACGACCTCGGCATCGACGGCGCCTTCACCTCCGCCGGCTTCGACTCCTCGTCCGACTGGCGCTTCAAGACCCACCTCGCCAACATCCCGCTGTACTACGAGTACAAGGCGGACGGCATCGTCGGGCAGCCCGCATCCATCAAGGGCACCTACCTCGACGGCTTCAAGAACATCTTCGACCTGTACATCAACAACTCCACCACGGAGCCCTCGCTGCTGTCGGGCAAGACGATCGATGACGCCAACTCCGAGTTCGCCCTCGGTCAGGCCGTCTTCTACCAGAACGGCACCTGGGCCT
Organism: Propionibacterium sp.; assembly: GCA_012517405.1. Lineage (GTDB taxonomy): Bacteria > Actinomycetota > Actinomycetes > Propionibacteriales > Propionibacteriaceae > Brooklawnia > Brooklawnia propionicigenes. The sequence continues at coordinate 138,405 of JAAYVB010000004.1, read as the reverse complement.
ACAACGACATCAAGGACCAGAAGGTCGACGACGCCGACATGGGCATGCTTCCGATCTACATCGGCGCCGACGGCGAGGAGAACCAGGGCCTGACCACGGGTTCCGAGAACTACTGGGTCGTCAACTCCGAGGCATCCGAGGCCGACCAGAAGGCCACCAAGGACTTCCTGAATTGGGTCATCACCTCCGACACCGGCCGCGACACCCTGACCAACACCATGGGCTTCGTGACCCCCTTCAAGACGTTCGCCGACTACAAGTCCAGCAACCCGCTGGTCCAGGCCGACGCCGCCTACACTGCTGCCGGCAAGACGGCCGTGACGTGGAACTTCACCACCATGCCTTCCGAGGAGTGGAAGAACACGCTGGGTCAGGCGATGCTGGCCTACGCACAGGGCACCGGCGACTGGGACGCCGTCCGGGCAGCCTTCGTCGACAACTGGGCCACCGAGGTCGAGCTCTCCAACCAGGGCTGACCCCCACGGGACTCCGCCGGAGAGACGGAGCCCCTGACCCAAACTGAAACGGTGTGACGGTGCGGGCGCACTTCACAGTGCGCCCGCACCGTCGCGAGTAGGAGAAGAAATATGTACAGATCGCTCAAGCGCTGGTGGTGGCTGTTCACCGGGCCGACCATCGCCGCCTTCATCATCGGGTTCGTCGCGCCGTTCGCGCTTGGCGTCTACCTGTCCTTCACGAAGTTCACGACCGTCACGAAGAGCCGGTGGGTCGGCCTCGACAACTACGCGCGGCTGCTCAGTGACGACACGTTCCTGCACTCCCTCTGGTACACCGCGGCATTCGCGCTGGTCACGACCGTCATCATCAACGTGGTCGCCTTCGCCGTCGCGTACATGCTCGTGAAGAAGTTCAAGGGCTCGAACCTCTACCGCTCCGTGTTCTTCATGCCGAACCTCATCGGCGGCATCGTGCTCGGCTACGTGTGGCTGCTGCTCCTCAACGGCATCCTCGGCCACTGGGCCCGCTCGATCACCTACTCGGCGACCTACGGCTTCTGGGGCCTCGTGATCCTGGTGTGCTGGCAGCAGATCGGCTACATGATGGTCATCTACATCGCCGGCCTGCAGTCCATCCCGGGCGAGCTGATCGAGTCGGCGGAGGTCGACGGCGCGACGCCGCGCCAGACCCTGCGCAGCGTGATCATCCCGCTGGTCATGCCGTCGATCACGGTGTGCACTTTCCTGACGATCACCAACGGCTTCAAGCTCTTCGACCAGAACCTCGCGCTGACCAACGGGGCTCCGTCGCGGCAGTCGGAACTGCTGGCCCTCAACATCTACAACACGTTCTACGGCCGCACGGCCTTCGAGGGAGTCGGCCAGGCCAAGGCCGTCATCTTCCTCATCATCGTCGCCGCGATCTCGCTGCTGCAGAACCGCTTCGCCCGCTCGAAGGAGGCGTGACATGCGAGACCCGAGACACCCCAAGCTCTGGACGGTTATCTTCGCGATCGTCGCGGTCGCTTACCTGTTCCCGATCCTGCTCGTGCTGATCAACTCCTTCAAGGGCAAGGTCTTCGTCTCCTCGGAGCCGTTCGCCCTGCCCAACGCGGAGACCTTCGTCGGGCTCGAGAACTACATCACCGGCATCGCGAAGACGGACTTCCTGTCGTCATTCGGCTGGTCGCTGGTCATCACGATCGGATCTGCCTTCCTGATCCTGCTCTGCACGTCGATGACCGCATGGTGGATCGTGCGGACCGATAACAGGTTCGCCAAGTCGCTGTACATCGTGTTCCTGTTCAACCTGGTGGTCCCCTTCCAGATGGTCATGTTCACGCTGTCCTGGCTGACCGACTACCTCGGCCTCGGCAACCCGTTCGGCCTGTGGATCGTGTACCTGGGCTTCGGCGCGGGACTCGCGGTGTTCATCTTCACGGGCTTCGTGAAGGGCATCCCGACCGAGATCGAGGAGGCGGCGACGATCGACGGCTGCGGTCCCGTGCGCACCTTCTTCCTCGTCGTGCTGCCGATCATGAAGCCCGCCGTCATCACGGTCGCGATCCTCGAGGTCATGTGGTTGTGGAACGACTACCTGCTGCCCTACCTGACCCTCGACATGCGCACGTACAAGACGGTGCCGATCGCCGTTCAGTACCTTAAAGGCGGGTACGGAACCGTGGACATGGGCGCGATGATGGGCGTCCTCGTCCTGGCGATGATCCCAGTGATCATCTTCTACCTGTTCAGTCAGAAGCACATCATCAAGGGCGTCGTCGCAGGCGCCGTGAAGGGGTGATCCGCCAGTGAGTGGAGGCGTGACGATCCGCGAGCTCGCCAAGCTCTGCGGCGTCGCCGTCTCGACGGTCTCCCGGGCCATGAACGACCGTGAGGACGTCAGCCCGGAGACCAAGGAACGGATCCGGGCTGCGGCGGAGCAGCACGGCTACGTGCCGAGCTCCAGCGCCCGGACGCTGAAGCTCTCCGAGACCAACTCGGTGCTCGTGGTCATCCAGGGTGAGACCGGCAGGCTCCTGATCTCCGTCCTCCAGCTGCTGGAGACGGCGTTCGCGAAGGCAGGGTTCACCACCAACCTCACCCACATCGTCGACAGCGAGGCCGAGGCCTCGACGATCGAGCGTGTGGTGCTCGCCGAGCGCTACCGGGGCGTCGTGTTCCTCGGCCGCTACGGCAACCGCGACAGGGAGGCGTCGGTGACGCTGATCCGTCGACTCGCCCGGATCGACGTGCCGATGGTGTTCTGCACGACGTCGGACTACTCCAGTTCGGGCGCGATGCACTCGTTCGTGTCCGCGGACGACCAGCGCGGCGCCGCCGACCTGACGCGATACCTGATCGAACGCGGGCACCGTCGGATCGCCTTCGTCGGTGCGGGTCCGGAGAACGACGCAGGTCACGCGTGGGCGCAGCGTCTCGCGGGCTACCGCAACGCGCTCGCCGACGCAGGCATCCCGCAGGATCCGGGCCTCATCATCCGCGCGGCCGTCCCCGAGCGGCTGTACACGCTGGAGAACGGCTTCGACTCGCTCACCACCCGCCTGATGGAGGGCATGATCGACTTCACCGCCCTCGTGGCGGTGTGCGACGAGGTCGCCATCGGTGCGGCGGGCGCCCTGCGCGAGGCCGGCCTCCGGGTCCCGGAGGACTGCTCGCTCGTCGGCTACGACGGGCTGGATCTCGCCCGCTACTGGTCGCCCAAGCTCACGACGATGCAGCAGCCGCTGGCCGAGATCGCCGAGGCGACCGCGCGCGTGATGCTCAATGCGATGACCCAACCGGGCCACGCAACAGAGCAGGTCTGGATCCGGGGAAGCCTGCTGGAGGGCCAGTCGGTGCTGCCGATCAACCCTCAGCCTTGATCGGCAGCCGGTTCCACCGACCCTCGGGCGTGTCGGCGCGACGACCACACGCCGATGAGCGCAGACGACGCGAGGAGCAGGGGCAGAGACCAGCGCAGGAACAGGTCAGAGTCGATGTTAAGAGTCTTCAACAGGATCAGGACCGGCGGAAGAACACCGGCCACACCCATCAAGGCCCCTGCCGAGCGAGGTGCGTCGACCCCGGTCAGGATGGCTCCGAGTAGCATCGCCACCAGAACGCCGATACTGGCGGCTAACACCAGGTTGTTGCCAAGCAGCAGGTCTCGCAGATCCATCAGGAGACCCTCTGCCTGCGCAGGCAGCCAGTCCAGCCGCCCCGACGCAGGATGCACCGCCAGCGCGGCCATCGCAACCATCCCCCAGAGCACGCGCTTCGCCGCGGGCGACGGGCTCACCGCCAGGGCCATGAGTAGCAGCGCACCGGGCCACAGCAGTGCAAGAACGCCGTTGAGGGCGGCACCCAACAACACACCGGCTGCCGTAGCGAGCAGCCCGGCTGCGAGCCGGCGCCCGGCTGCCCGCGGCGCAGCTGTACCTCTGTACTTGAGCGCCCCCTTGGCCACCCCGGATATCAGGCCGAGGCTGAGGAGTACCGCGGTAAGCACCACCGTCGACTCCAACGTGACGATGAACGGGTACTGCATGGTCGGGTTGAACTGCCTTCGCTCGTAGAAACGGCCGCCGACCACCGCCACAGCCACGATGGCCGCTGGGACGAGGCCCGCCACAGCACTCGCGGCAAGTCCGACAGCCATCGTCACGACGCCGCCTGCTGCTGAGGAGGGCTTAGCGCTCGTGACGGCACTCCAGACCGCCGCGCCCAAGCCGACAGCCCACCCCAACCCACCTCCCACGATCAGGATCCAGGGACCAACGACGTTCCCGTCGGGAATGGGTAGCCAGATGCTGGCGACGCTGTAGATCACCGCAAGAACGAGGAAAACGGCCGAACCGCCCATCCCATAAGTCAGCAGCGCCACAAAGGAGTCGATCGGGCCCGGCTCGTGGATCCTTCCCGCACCGCCGGAGTAGCCGGAGTAGCCGGAGTAGCCGGAGTAGCCGGAGTAGCCGGAGTAGCCGACATCCGAAGCAAAGCCGCCGGAGAAGGCTGAAGGGTGTCCGGGCTCGAGACCCCCGATCGGCTGCCAGCGTCCTTCATGGGCCTGATAGTCACCAAACAGACCGCTTCGATCGCGTGTCTCGCCTATCTTCGATCCTGAGGAGTCGTAGTGCGCCGTGTAGTCGCCAAACAGACCCGCCTGCTGACGCGACTCGCCCGTCTTCGACCCTGAGGAGTCGTAGTGCGCCGTGAAGTCACCAAACAGACCCGCCTGCCGGCGCGACTCGCCCGTCTTGTTTCCACTCGCGTCGAAATGCTCAGTGACGTCGTTTCCCCAGATGTCCTTGCGGTCGCGAGACGTGCCACCCATCGTCGGACCGCCGCTGTCGTAGTTGTGCAGTTGCTTGCAGGGCACGCCCATCTTCTCGATGACGTACTTGTCCTTGATGCCCGAGCACACCAGGGCCGGCTGATAGGCCTCGATCAAGCGCTCGAGCTCGACGTGACTGATGTCGTCGACCACCATCGCGCCTTCGGCCATCTCGGGCATCATGCCGTCGTAGTTGCTCATCTTGAGACCGCGCTGCGCGAGCGACTCCAGCTCGTCCGGCGTCTTGCGCGGGGCGTAAGCCACCGGATCAGGCCCCACATTGAGCTCTTCGATATTGCGGGAGTCGGCATCGGTGACGATGCTGGGTATCACCTTGCTACCTTCGTAGTCGTCGCGGTGGGCGAACTCGTAGCCTGCCACCACCGTCGGCATGCCGATGTCGGAGAACAGCGACTGGTAGTGGTGGGAACGAGACCCGCCGACGTAGAGCATGACCGGACGTCCGTTGACCCTGGCGCGGACCGCAGCGCGAACCGGCTCGACAGCGGCCATTTCCTCCGCGATCACGACCTCGACGCGGGCGGTGAGTGTCGGGTCGTCGAAGTAGCGGGCGATCTTGCGCAGGCTCTTGGCGGTGGCCTCCGCGCCGATGATATTCACCTTCATCCACGGGATGCCGAACTTGGACTCCATCATCTCGGCCATGTAGTTGATCGAACGATGGCACTGAATGAGGTTCAGGTTGGCATCGGCCGAGCGAGCGATCTCGGAGTACTGGGCATTTCCGCTGAAGGTCGACACCAGCTGGATACCGCAGCGGGCCAGGATCCGCTCGATCTCGAAGGCGTCACCACCGATGTTGTACTCCCCCAGCAGATTCACCCGGAACGGATTGGTCTTCAACTCGGGTGGGAGGTCTTCGGTGCCGACGACGTTGGTGAACAATCCGTTGTTGGCGATATGGTGGCCGGCCGACTGGCTGACCCCTTTGTAGCCCTCGCAGGAGAAGCCGAACACGTTGATTCCGAGCTCTGCCTTCATCTCCCGGGCAACGGCGTGCACGTCGTCACCGATCAGGCCGACCGGGCAGGTGGAGAAGACCGCGATCGCCTTCGGGTGGAACGTGTCGTAGGCCTCTCGGATCGCCTGGGCCAGCTTCTTCTCGCCGCCGAAGATGATCTCGTGTTCGCTCATGTCGGTGGTGAACGCGTACGGCAGGTAGTTGGCCGCGCCCTCCGGCACATCCGCCTGGTTGCGCCGCGTCATCCACGCGTAGAACGAGCAACCGACCGGGCCGTGCACGATGTGGACGATGTCGGTGATCGGGCCGAGCACCACACCCTTGCAGCCCGCATAGCAGCAGCCGCGCTGAGTGATGATGCCGGGCACCGAGCGGGCATTGGCCTCGATCGGGGGAACCTCTTCAGGATTGTTCACCCGGATGTGCTTGGCACGCTTGCGCAGCACCTTCGGCGGATAGGACTTTACGAGGTCGCGAGTGAGGCCGGCAGGGTCGGGGCCGCTGGGCGGAATGGCGAGGCCGGTTTCGGGGCTTGCGAGGTCGATCCGCGCAACTGCCGCAAGATCGACCCCTGCGAGGGCTGCGGCCGGAGGCTCCGGCACGACTGATGGCTTGTGCATGGGCGTGCTCCTGGTGGCTGTAGAGAGGTCAGGCGGCTTCGAGCATCCCGTGCTCGAGGAGAAGACCTTCGAGGGTGTCGGTCTCCATGGGCTTGGGCACGACGAACATGTCGTTACCTTCGATCGCGCGAGCGAGAGCGCGGTACTCATCGGCCTGGTGGCACGCCGGGTCCCACTCGATGACGGTCTTCTTGTTGATCTCGGCACGCTGCACATCGTTGTCCCGGGGGACGAAATGGATCATCTGGCTGCCGAGCTCCTTGGCGAAGTGCTCGATCAGCTCGTGCTCCTTGTCGACCTTGCGGCTGTTGCAGATGATGCCGCCGAGGCGCACCTTGCCGGTGGTGGCGAACTTCTTGACGCCCTTGCAGATGTTGTTGGCCGCGTACATGGCCATCATTTCTCCGGAGGCGACGATGTAGATCTCTTCGGCTTTGCCCTCACGGATCGGCATGGCGAATCCGCCGCAGACAACGTCACCGAGGACGTCGTAGAACACGTAGTCGAGATCCTCGTCATAGGCGCCGAGGCGCTCCAGCAGGTTGATCGAGGTGATGATCCCGCGGCCGGCACAGCCGACGCCGGGCTCGGGGCCGCCGGACTCGACACACAAGGAGGAGGAGAAGCCCTCCGAACGGACGTCCTCGAGTTCGACGTCCTCCCCTTCGACACGAAGCGTGTCCAAGACCGAGCGCTGGGCGAGACCGCCCAGCAGCAGACGGGTCGAATCGGCCTTCGGATCGCAGCCGACGACCATGACCTTCCGGCCCATCTCGCTGAGGCCGGCGACAGTGTTCTGGGTGGTGGTGGATTTGCCGATGCCACCCTTACCGTAAATAGCTACCTTGCGCATAACAGTGGAGACCTTCCAAGTAGACGGGCGCAACTCTTCAAAAGTGCGGGACGAGTCCTCTGCAGTCACCGGCGATTCGGATCTGGTGGACGAGCGAGCCAGAAATATGGGCCGCTCGGTCCTGCGCCGGTGGCCTCCTCGCCGTGTTACAGATGATTTCAGCATTTAAAAGTTACGCACGCGTAAACCTAAACCACGGAATTGTTACAGTTTTTGATTCAATTAAAGAAACGTTTATATTCAGTTAAACAGTCAACTACATCAGCCTTCTGAAACACCCCTCGCGCGCGGGCGCGCGCGTGTGGGCGCGCGCGTTCGTCCCCGCGCGCGCGAGGCTTTCGCCTATTCCCGGCAACCACAGCGAGGTCACAGATGATCCAAGACCTCCGCGTTCCAGCTAGTCGCAGGCCATTATGAAGGGGATTCCAGTGCCGCGCAGCGGCGCCTCCGAGCGCTGGATCGGCCTTAATGCGAGTGTTTGGACGATGCAGTAGCCGAATTCAATAGCTGCAATTCAACAAGCACTTGTATAACGATTTCGAGATCCAAAAATTCACTGATCTCCGCAGATGCGGTTCGGCCTCACCTGGAATTCCCGCGCAGATGCGGACCGACGAACCGGCGCGAAGTTTCAATCCGGTTTCACGTGCTGTTCAGCCTTTTCCAGACGCATTCGCGTCTCCTACATTGTTCCCATGACGAAACTGCGGATTCGTGACGCGGCAGTCTTCCTCGGAGTGAGTGACGACACCGTGCGACGCTGGGTAGATGCCGGGGCACTTGCCCACGAGGTGGACGAGAGCCGGCGAAAAGTAATCGATGGCCGCGTACTCGCCGAGTTCTCACAGTCGATGGCCAATCCGATGCCCGACCCCTCCGAAGTGGGCAGGTCAGCTCGCAACCGCTTCGTCGGTCTGGTCACACGGATCGACTCCGACAAGGTCATGTCCCAGGTGGAGATGCAATGTGGGCCGTTCCGCGTGGTTTCCCTGATGAGTACCGAAGGCGTCCGCGAGTTGGGCCTAGAACCAGGCTCGATCGCGGTAGCGGTGGTCAAGGCAACCACCGTGATCGTGGAAGTTCCACACTCCCTACCGTGAAAGGCAAGAACATGCACACCAGATCCATCGCGGCAGCCGCCGCCGTCCTGCTCACCGTCGCGCTGAGCGGCTGCGGTTCCGGCCAGAGCGCGGGGGGCACGAGCAGCCCAGTCGAGGAGAAGACCCTCATTGTCTTCGCAGCGGCTTCAATGCAGAGCACTTTCACTGAACTCCAGCAGACGTTCGAGGCCGAGAACCCCGGAACGACCATCACCTTCAACTTCGCCGGTTCGCAGGCGCTGGCCACCCAGCTGAATGAGGGCGCGACGGCCGACGTGTTCGTGTCCGCCAACGATGCCCAGATGAAGGTGGTCACCGATGCCGGGCTCGCCGACGGTGACCCGATCGTGTTCGCGACCAACCAGCTGGCGATCGCCGTTCCCCCGGACAATCCGGCGGGCATCACGTCCTTCGCCGACCTGGCAGCCGAAGGGCTGAAGCTGGTGGTCTGTGCGCCGGCAGTGCCCTGCGGTGCGGCTACCGAGAAGGTCGAGGCGGCCAGCGGAATCACCTTGCACCCGGTCAGTGAGGAACAGGCCGTAACTGATGTGCTGTCCAAGGTGAGCACCGGAGAGGCTGATGCGGGGTTGGTGTACAAGACCGACATCATTGCTGCTGGAGATGCTGTCAAGGGTATCGATTTCCCCGAGTCGAGCGAGGCAGTCAACAACAACCCCATCGTCCTGCTCAAGGCCGCCCCCCAGCCTGAGCTCGGCCAGGCGTGGATCGATCTGGTGCTCAGCCCGGAAGGTCAGAAGGTGTTCGCCGAGGCCGGCTTCGGTGAAGCGAAATAGCAGTGAACCGAATCGGGTGCCGCTGCGGCGGCACCCGATCTTCATGATTGTGCGATCTGGGGAACTGTGATGACAGCAACGGACAGGCGAAAGCGCCCGGTACGCCAGCCGGCGATCTACTCCGGGGTACCGAAGTGGGTGTTCCTTCCGGCCTGTCTCGGGGCCTTGCTGGTGGTATTGCCGCTGGTGGCCATGGCACTGCGGCTGGACTGGTCGAGGTTCGTGGAACTCATCACCAGTCCGTCTTCGCTGGCGGCGCTGAAACTCAGTCTGGAGACCTCCTCGGTGACCACCGTGCTGTGCCTGCTTTTGGGTGTGCCACTGTCGATGGTGCTGGCCCGGGAGAGATTCCCCGGTCAGCAGCTGGTTCGCTCGATCGTCCTACTGCCGTTGGTGCTGCCGCCGGTGGTGGGAGGCATCGCACTGTTGTTCACCTTTGGACGCCGTGGCCTGCTGGCGCCGGTGATGAACTTCTTCGGCATCTCGATCGCCTTCAGTACCACCGCGGTCATCTTGGCCCAGACCTTCGTTGCGATGCCCTTCCTGGTGGTCTCTCTGGAGGGCACACTGCGCACCGTCGGCCAGCGGTACGAGATGATCGCGGCAACCCTGGGCGCCAAACCGTCCACGGTGCTGCGCCGGGTCACTCTTCCACTGGTCATGCCGGGGCTGGCGTCAGCCGCGGTGCTGTCCTTCGCACGGGCGCTGGGCGAATTCGGTGCCACGATCACCTTCGCCGGCAGCATGCAGGGCATCACTCGCACGCTCCCGCTGGAGATCTACCTGCAGTCGGTCAGCGACCAGGACGCGGCCATCGCACTTTCGTTGGTGTTGGTCGTCATCGCGGTCCTGGTGACTCTGGTCACAGCCAAGATCTCGGAGAGGACGATTGCATGAGCTTGCACCTGCGGGCGGAGCTGGCTCAGCGTGACTTCGACGTCGAGATCGACGTCGGCACCGGCGAGAGGGTGGCGGTGCTCGGGCACAACGGATCGGGCAAGTCGACGCTGCTCAATATCTTGGCCGGCACCTTGCGGCCCGACAGCGGCAAGGCAACCTTGGACGACACCGTGCTGTTCGATCTGGGGCACGGTCGGCACCGGTGGATGCAGCCTCATGCCCGGGGAATCTCGCTGCTGGCCCAAGACGCATTGCTGTTTCCGCATCTGAGCGTGGCCGACAACGTCGCCTTCGGACCACGCGTCCAGGGTGATTCTCGAGCTGCTGCCTCCCAGCGCGCCACCCGCTGGCTCAATGAGGTGGACGCTGCCGAGTTCGCCGACCGACGTCCCGGCCAGCTTTCCGGCGGACAGGCCCAGCGGGTGGCAATCGCCCGGGCGTTGGCGGCCGAGCCGCGGCTGCTGCTGCTCGACGAGCCGATGGCAGCCCTGGACGTCTCGGTCGCGCCACTGCTGCGCCGGATGCTTGATCGGGTGCTCGTGGGGCATTCGACCATGCTGGTCACCCACGACCTGCTGGACGCACTGCTGTTGTCGGAGCGAATCATCGTCCTGGATCACGGCAGAGTCGCCGAGTCCGGCCCCACCGAGGAAGTGCTGCAGCACCCGCATACCCGTTTCACTGCCCGGCTGGCCGGGCTCAACCTGATTCGCGGCAACTACGCGGCGGGTGCTGTCGTGGCCGCCGACGATCTGCAGGTGGCCGGCGCGAACAGGAACGGCGCCGCTCCGGACGACGGCTCGCCGGCCGCGGCGGTGTTCACGCCGAGCTCGGTGTCAATCCACGTCGAGCCACCCGACGGCAGCCCACGGAACCGCTTCGCGGTCACCCTCGCAGAACTCGAGCCGCTCGGAGATCTGGTGCGCGTCCGCGCCGACGATCACCATGGTCATCTGCTCACCGCGGATGTGACGCCGCACTCAGTCGCCGAGCTGGATCTGTTCCCCGGCCGGGACGTGATCTATGCGGTCAAAGCCGCGGCCGTCACCATATATCCGCTGTGAACATCGCGTTCTAGTCAACTCCGAGCTGAACCTCGGTCGCCTTGACCAGAGCGTAGGCGGGCGTACCGACTGCCAGCCCGAGGTCGTCCACGGCGGCTTTGGTGACGGCTGCGGTGACGACCAGGTCGGTGCCGTCGATCGCGATCTTGACGATGGACATCGCTTCACCGCTGGTGATCTCGGTGACCTTGCCCTTGAACTGGTTACGAGTGGAAAGCCGCATGGTTCCTCCTGATTGATGATCGTTGTCTACTTGGTCAGGATAGCCTGACTGAGTATGCCAATTCAACGTCTGACAAGGTCATTTACCGCTCACCCGGCCGCAGATGCGGACGCCGTCCATGGCCTCGGATGCGAATGCGGCGCGGCGCACCCGCTCGACCCGGGCCTACGGCTGACGAGATTTTTCCCCAGCGCGACGCGATTCGAGCAGCGCACCGGTGGCACCGTCGTCACCCGATGCCTTACGACGCCCAGGCGCCGGTCCCGAACAGGTAGGCCCACCAGCAGATCAGTGCAAGGTCAGCGGCCAGCAGCAAGACGCGTACGACATTCCATGCCGCGCGCGCTCCGGACGACTTCGGGCGCCGGCGTAGTACCAGCGCGAGCAGTCCGAACAGCGGGAACCACAGCAGCACCGCTCGGTTGACCGACATGAACCACCCGGAACTGCTGAGCACGATCACATTGACCGCCACCCAGGTGAACTCGGCCCAGCGGCGCTTCATCAGGCACCACAGCGCGGCCACATAGCCGAGCGCCACTGACACGATCTCGAAGCGGAACATCACCGGCACCTCGGGACGGTCGGGCCAGTGCGACTCAGCAGTCAATGGCCAGGTCGCCTTCAGCGCGTCCCAAGGCCACGACAGGTTACGCTGCCAGCCCTGCCCCTGAGCCGAATACCAGGCCGACCACGAGCCGGTGTGCTGATGCAAGAAGAGCGCATAGGCGCCCAGCACAGCGGCCGGCACCAACAGCCACAGGCAATCCCGCAATTTCCTCACGAACGGCTTCGACGCCTGGGTCACCACCATGATGCCCAGCGCAGCGACGAGGAAAAGCCCCGAGATCCTCAGCGCGCACGCAACCGAGGCCAGTACCGCGACCTGGGGCCAACGGCCGTTGAGGCCGCGTTCCCACGCCCAGAAGGCCGCGGCACAGAAGAACGGCTCGGTATAGGGCACGGCGGTGAAGACCGTCATCGGGGCCAACAGCCACAAGCAGGCCATCGACGCCCCGCCGATGCGGTGCAATGCCCACGCCGCCAGCGCGGACGCGCCTTGCGCCGCGATCGCCGTGGAGATCACGATCGGCAATCCGAGAGAGCCGAAACCCGCCATCAGCAGCGGCAAGCCGGGAAAGAAGGCAACATCGAGCGGGTCACGGTAGCCATTGATCGCGATGGTCAGGTAGTGCTCGACGTCCCAGCGGGTCAACACCTGGTCGAGCGAGGCGCCGGTGCTGGTCATGATGTAGGCCGCCACGCCCAGGAGCATGGCCCGGGTAGCCAGCCAGGTGATGATGACCAGGCGCGCACCCCGGCGATGGGTTCGCGTCACCGGACGATCGCCGCAGTCTCAGCAGCGGTGTCGTTCGCAGAATCGTCGACGGGATCGAGTTCGTCGTCCTCGGCCATCCGCCTGGCCTCGGCGGCCCTCCGGGCCCGATCCTGCATCGCCACCAGCCAGGCCGCATCCGGGGCGTGATTGACCACCCCGCCGAGCGGATCGTCCACCATCGGCAATCGCACCGGGTCGTTCCACGGAGACCTGATGTCCTCGATCACCCGCATCGCGAACCACAGCTGGATGCCGACCCGGATGATCACCGCGATCCAGTACATCCATTCCCACTGGCTGCCCAGTCCGATCGCGCCCTCAAGGAATCCCCAGATCGCGGCGTAGTAGATCGCCTCACCCAGCGTCCAGATCGCCACATCGAAGACTTTGGGGCGGGCCAGCACGACGATCGGGAGCAACCAGAGCGCATACTGCGGTGAGTAGACCTTGTTGAAGATCAAGAAGCACAGCATCACCAGCAAGATGACCTGTGCCAGCCGTGGCCGGCGGGGTGCGCTGAGCACCAGCCAGCAGACCGCGGCGCCGCTGATCGCCATGCAGACGAAGGCTATGGCCGAGACCGCGGGAAGCTTGAGACCGGCCATCGTGAGCACGTACCAGATGGAGCCGAGATCGGCGCCGCGGTCCGCATTCAGCGTCCAGAACTTGCTCCAGCCCTGCCAGGCGAAGATCATCACCGGCACGTTCACCGCCAGCCAGGCGACTACGGCGCCGATCCAGGCGCGCGCCAGCGCCCGGTAGTGGCCCGATCGCACGCAGATCAGGGTGATCGCGACCAAGACCAGCACGGGATAGAACTTGGCCGCGAACGCCAGGCCGAGCACGCCGCCGGCGATGAAGGGGTACTTGCGGCTCCAGATCAGCAGGCCGATCGACGTCAGCATGACCGCGAACATGTCCCAGTTGATCAGGCCGTTCAGTGCGACGATCGGCGATGCAGCGATGAGCAGCGCGTCCCAGACTCGCACCGGGCCGGCGTAACCGACCCGGGGTGAGTCGCGGCCCATCTTCAGATGCGCCCAGACGGTGACCACGAAGCAGACGAACAGCGCGATCGCATTCACTTGAAAGAACAGCTGGGAGGCCGCCAGCTGCTCGTCGAAGGTCGCCTCCGGCGAGATAACCGCCCCGAGCAGGCCGGTAATCGCCCTGGTCACAGCGAGAAAGCCGCCAGTCAGCACCGGATACTCGAGCGCTATATCGGTGTATATCCCTGACCCAATACTCAGATCGCGATTCAGATAGAGAATCGGGATGTCGCTGTAACACATCCGTAGGAAGGGATTCGGGAACGCATCACCGGGCAGCGGACGACACGGCACCTGACGCCAGACCAAGATCAACCAGGTCAGCGTCGCCGCGGTGAACGCAAAGAAAGCCGGGTTGAACCACAAGCCGACCCTGCGGGCCCGTGACCCCAGGGGCCCGCCCACACGGTAAGTGAAATCGACCGGTTCGCTCACCCGGCCATTGTCTCGCACGTCAGCCAGAACGCCCGGTCCTGGTCGGTTCCTCCGGCTCCGGGGCCTCGGTCGTCTCGGGAGCCGTCGTCTCCGGACGTCCCGGTTCGGTCGTCTCGGTGGTCTCGACGGGACGGGTGGTCTCCGGGGCCGATGTCTCCTCCGGCTCGGTCGTCTCACTCGGCTGCGGGGCTACGGACGTGGGGCTGGCCACCGGAAGGGTGTTGCGCACGGTCGGCTGGATATTGGCCGGCGGATCGAAGTCGACGAACGGCAAGCCGTCGGTGGCCACCGCCATGTAGGAATTCCACACATCGGTCGGGTAGCCGGCGCCGTAGAATGCGCCGCTGCCGGGCCGCGCGAAAACGTCCAGGTTCTGGTTTCCATCGTCACCGGCCACCATCACCACTGCTGTGGCGATCTGCTTGGTGTAGCCGCACAGCCAGGCCGAACGAGTGATCTGTTTGGTGGCACCGTCCTGGCCGACCGCGATGCCCTCGGTGCCGGTCTTGCCCGCCACATCGCGTCCGTCGACCGCATTGACCGTCGAGCCGGCCACCGCGCCCGACAGCGCGTAGCTGAGGTCTTGGGCAACCGGCGTCTCGATCGCCTGGATGCCATCGGTGTTTCCGCTGTAGACCACGTTCCCGGAGGCGTCGCGCACCTCGGCAACGATGTGCGTATCGTTGCGCACCCCGTTCCCGGCCAGTGTGGCGTAGCCGGTCGCGTTGTCCAGTGCGGTGACCTCACCCTCGCCCAGCACCATGCGGTTCACCTGCGGCGCCCAGCTGTCGTCCTCGGGGATGCCCGCGTCATTGGCGGCCCGGATGAGTTCTTCGGTGCCATTCGGGATGCGCGCGACCAGGTCGACGAACGAGGTGTTGATCGAGTCCTGAATCGCCTTCTGAAGTGTGACCGTGCCGTAGTTGTAGGCGGAGTCATTCTGGACGGGCTCGGTATCGCCCTCCGGGGTGTAGGTGGACCCGCGCAGCGTCGAACTCAGCCCGAAGCCGTTACGCAGACCCGCGACAGCGCCCCAGACCTTGAAGGTGGACGCCGCGTAACGCGGTGTGGTCGCCCAGTTGCGCGAGTTCGAGACGAAGTCCGGACCTCCGTACAAAGCCAGAATCCCGCCGGTACCGACATCAATCGAAGCCAGGCCGACGTGCAGATCGTCAGCGGACGGCTTGACCCGGTTTCCTTCGTCATCGGTGATGTAGTAGGCGTTGTCGACAGCCCTTTGCACGGTGGACTCGGCTGAGTCGATGGCAGCCTGCTGCATCCGGGCGTCCACTGTGGTGATGATCGTCAGGCCACCGCCGTTGATCTGCTCCGGGGTGAAGCCCTGGGCCTCGAGCTCGCTGGTGGCCATCTCGATCAGGAACCCATTCGGGCCGCCGTAGACATCGCTCACCGGGATGTCCGGGAACTCGGGAAGCTGGTTGTAGTACTGGTCGTGTTGTTCCTGGGTGATGGATCCTATCGGGTCGAGCATGCCGTCGATCACGTAGTTGTACCGCTGTAGCAGCGCCTGCCTGGCGTTGTCGCCGCTGGCGGGATCGAGCGTGGACGGCGTGTTGACCATCGCGGCCAGCGCTGCGGACTGGTCGATCGTCAGGTCTGCGGCGCTCACGTTGAAGTAGGCCTGAGCTGCCGCTTCGATGCCGTACGCGCCGCGTCCGAAGTAGATGGTGTTGAGGTAGCCCTCGAGCACCTCTTCCTTCGACGCGGTGTTGTCCATCTTGATGGCCAACGCCAGTTCGGTGAACTTGCGCGAGAAGGTCTGGTCGCTGGTGAGATACCGGATCTTGATGTACTGCTGAGTGATCGTCGAGCCGCCGCCGCTGATCTCACGATTGGTCAGGATGCCCCAGAATGCGCGACCCATGCCCTTGAGGTCGACGCCCTGGTTCGTCCAGAAGGTGCGATCCTCGGCAGCAACCACTGCATCCTTGATCGACTGCGGCATGTCGTCGTAGGAGATGTTCGTGCGGTTCTGGATGGCCAGCGAGCCGAGCTCAGAGGTGCCATCCCGGAAGTAGAGCCGGGTCGTCTGAGTGGTGAAGTCGGCGTTGGGATCGGGCAGCTCAGTCCTCTCGTAGAAGACCATGCCTATGACGCTGGCAACCAAGAGCAACGCCAGCACGACGATGCCCGCGATCTTGGCCAGGCGGCCGAGCAGTCCACCCTTTTTCTTCTTCGCGGCGCTGCCGGACTTAGCCGGCTTGGCCGCACGTTTAGGCCCTTGTGCCTTCTCAGCCATAGATGTCCTCAACTGTTTGCTGTCTGCGGGGCGGACGGCGACGCTGGCC
This sequence comes from Propionibacterium sp., assembly GCA_012517405.1. Taxonomy (GTDB): domain Bacteria; phylum Actinomycetota; class Actinomycetes; order Propionibacteriales; family Propionibacteriaceae; genus Brooklawnia; species Brooklawnia propionicigenes. Next base: position 121,946 of record JAAYVB010000004.1, on the reverse strand, counting down.
GTCGCCCAACACGAACGTCTCTATTAGATGGTTCCAGCCGCAATCAGGGCAAATCTCAACGACACGCACCTTGAACTCACCGAACTCGTCCTGCATCTGCGCGAGCTCCTCGTCCGACTTGATGCGCCCGGAGAACTGCCCGAGCTGGTCACCGAAAACGTAGTTCAGCAGCGTCAGCCGGTCGGAGACGCAGACTGGGCAGTCGCGTCCGGCCAATGTGCCGTGATGCAGAGCCGATCGGACGAGCAGGGGATCCGCGTCACAGGGGTCGAGACCGGCCAGTAGTGCCTGTGGATGACGCATCGCTTCGAGGGTCGCCCGCCGCTGCAGGGCGTGGCTCACCTGCTCACGCTGGGTGCGGAAGCGCTGCGAAGCCATGGGCACAAGCCTAAACCGGTCAGTCAACCAGGCCGACTCGTCCGTGTTGGTGGCGGACGGTGACGGCTAGTAAGATAAGCGAGCCCGTGTGAGTTCGCGCGGGTGTCGGGGCATTAGCTCAGCTGGTAGAGCGACGGCTTTGCAAGCCGTAGGTCAGGGGTTCGAGCCCCCTATGCTCCACCCAAGTTGTCTTACGGGAACACGCGACATCGAGAGATGGTGTGTGTGTGCCGTTTGGTCTTCTTACCTCCGGATGATCGTGGCGAAGGGATCGCCGAGGGTCGTGCGCGCAGGGGTGCAGCGCACCAATGGAATTGTCTAGATGTCAGCCCAGCGCGGTGCCGCCGATCCTGCCAGGGTGGCGATCCGCGGCAGGCCCAGAAGCCCGCGGCCGAGCGCGGCCGTCAACAACTCCTCGGCATGCGCATCGAACTCGGGAGCCAGTAGACACGCGGCGGCCCGGCCGCTTCCGGATCATCGCCGGGCTGGTCATCCCGGAGGGCGAGAATGATCGTGGCGCGGATGTCGTCGCAGCACTCCTGCATCGCGGTCGTGATCGAGGCGATCGCCCCGACCACGGGGTCGGCGAGCAGCCGGACCCCGCCGCTTCTACACCATCCCGGCAGCCTTCCCGCTCTGCCCCAGCGCTCGACGCGCACGCTGATTTCCATACGTACTAGGTCGTGTTTCGAAAGTGGTGTCCGACGAGGGTGTGGCGGCTGGCGTGTCGGTCCTGACGGTGGGAGGGCTCCCGGGGTAGACGGATTGGTATCTAGTCACTCCTACTTCCCCGGGAGTCCTCGTGCCAATCGTAGATGTTGCCCGCCGTCATGACCTCACCGATGCTCAGTGGGCGCTCCTCCAGAGCGTGCTGCCAACTCCCCCAGCACGGGGACGGCCACGCAAATGGCCGTTACGGCAGCTGATCGATGGGATACGTCACCGAGCGAGAGTGGGATGCCCATGGCGCGATGTCCCCGACCGGTACGGACCCTGGGGACGGATCTACATGTTGTTCGCCACCTGGCAGATCCGCGGGGTGTGGGAACACATCGAGGACACGCTGCGAGCCGTTGCACAGGCTCGTGGCAAGGTGAAATGGCAGGTCTCGGTGGACTCCACCAGCTGTCGTGGGCACGTTCACGCCGCTGGTGCTCGACGTGACTCGGTCGAACGGGTTCCCGGAGAACCCGCCGATCACGGGTTCGGTCGTTCCCGGGGCGGCTGGTCCACCAAGACACATCTGGCCGTGGACCAAGACCGTGGCCTGCTGGCCTTCCACATCACCGGCGGCCAAGCCGGCGACAGTCCGGAGTTCACCACCGTGCTGGAAGCGATCAAGGTCGCCAACCCGGTCGGGGCACCGCGCCGGCGTCCCGATCGCGTGTTGGCCGACAAGGCGTACTCCTCACGGGCCAACCGGGCTTGGCTACGTGATCATCGGATCAAAGCCACCATCCCGACCCCGGCCGACCAGGCCCGCAACCGCCGACGCCGTGGCCGCCGGGGCGGTCGCCCGCCAGCGTTCAACCCAACCACCTACAAGGACCGCCACGCGGTCGAATGTGGCATCAACAAGCTCAAACACCAACGAGCCTTCGCTACCCGCTACGACAAACTCGCTGTCCGCTACACCGCCACCCTCCACATCGGAGTAATCAACGACTGGCTCAAACGACTTACGTAACACGACCTAGTCGGGTTCCTCGAATGCAAGACGTGTGACCACTCACTGCAGATGACTACTCGCCAGCCTCACAGGCGCGTCCGGATCGAACGTCTTGAACCCGTCTGGCGGAACACTCCCGCCCATGAGAGCCATATTCTCCAGGTGATTCCGCGTGAAGATCTCTGTGTAGACCATCCGGCCCTGCAGCGACTGGCTCCTACCGTCCAGGCTGAACTCCGCCCACGCCTGGATCTCTGGCGCAATGACCACACCACGTAGGTTCGCCCTAATTTCTCTCGGCTGGATCGGCTGGCTGGCCGTGAACCGTCCAACGACCAACTCGCCCTCGATGTGACTGTACGGCCTCACGGTCTCGTCGAACTGGATCGTGACGCCGGGTGGCGGAACAACGCGGATGCGGTGCTCATCGATCCGGCCCAGCGCGAGGTGCAGCGACCGGTGACGGTCCTTCCGTGCCAGCTCGTGGATCCAGTAGGTTAGGTTACTCTTTGGTCCGTACGGCGATCGGTACGGCTGCGACTTCTCAAGCGCCTCTACGACATGCTGCGGCAACGTCGAGAGGCGCTTTGCTTGCTTCCGGAACTCCTCGGGCGTCGAGCAGATCGGGTACTGGATGCGGTCGGCCTGCGGGGGCGGGTTCTGACCGGACGTCGCTGCCGCCAGGGCGTAGAGAGCGTTGTCCAGGGCAGCCCGCAGGGCAGCGAGCCACTCCGAGAAGATGAGCGCTAGCTCGACCGGCGCAGGCTGCCGCATGACGGCGAGGATCTCCAGCCTGCTGGGGTCGACGTTCCGGACATCAATGTCCCACGGGTGCACCGAGATGTACTCCGTCCAGCACTCAGCGAACTCACGGCGCTTCCCAGCGGCGCGGTCGTGTCTGGCGAACGCCAGGTCGTAGAGCACCTGCATGTCTTCACGCATCAATGGCATCTTGAACGACCTTAGCGATCTCGTCAGCAATCTCGGCCACCGTGTTCAGCGCCGTGTTGCGGGCGATCTTGTCGACCAGTGACGGTGACTGCTTGGCGATCTCGTCACGGGAGATCTCGTGCCAGATGGGCAGCATTCGCTGGTCGCCGTTGACGCTCATCCCCACGATCCCGTCCAACTCGTACTGCGGCCAGCCCTTGGCGAAGAATGACTTGGACAGGATGACGACACCGAACGTGCTGTGGGCCAGGCCGTAGTCAATCTTGCGCCGCAGGCTGTCCCCGATGCGCAACTCGGTCTTGTCGAGCCATACTTTGAGCCCGCGGGCGCGGAGGTCAGCGGCGAGTGGCTCCGCGATGGCTTCCTTGTCCTCGCTGGCGTGGGAGATGAACACGTCCCAGGTCTCGCCGTTGTCGTCCGGGACGACCGGCGGTCGCTCGTGCCGGATGCCGCTGAGCGACTGGAGTGGGGCGGACTTCGCTGTCGGCAGCGGCGGTGGTTCGACCGTGGCCGAGTGCCGGATGCTGGTGGCCTTGAGTCCCATGAGGTCAATCGTCAGGTACCAGCTCCCGGTGCGGGGCACCCGAATCCGGAATGGCGTCTTCGTGACCAGACCGCCGCTGTAGCGGTGGTTCCGGCCATTCTTGTAAGCGTTGAAGTTGGTGCTGTCCATGAGGCGGACGTTGGCTCCGGTGCTCAGGGTGACGACGACAGTCGAGCCCTTCTCCAGCCGGTTCCAGTGGTACTTGACGAACTTGATCCCAGCCACGACCAGTCCTCACTCAGCCCTTCTCCAGGAGCAAGCGCAGCCGCTTGGCTCCCGTGTCCGAGACGCCCTGGGCCATGACGTAAGATGCTGCCTGCTCAGGCGTGAGCTGGCCGGCCTGCACCTGGCGCGCCAGGTGGTTGCGGGCATGCTGCTTCTCGTACTCGCCGGTCCAACCGTTGTTGCCGCCGAAGAGCACGGCGCTATCAAGGTCGGCCTTGACGTCGTCCGACAGGCTGGAGGAGCTTACGCTCCCGTCGAGCAGGTTGATCGCACCAGCCTCGGCAGCCCACTCAGCCAGCGGGAAGCTGACCGTCTCCACGATGGCGAGCGAGTAGCCTCGAGCCAGGTTGAGCGCGAGCTTCAGGGTTCGCTCGTCCGGCGCGTACGCCAACACCGGGCCGCGGTCGAATCGCTGCTTGGTTTGCGAGGTAGCCTGACCGCCCTTGCTAGCGATCTCCTCCAAGCTCTCGATACCCCTGGCGTTCTGGAAGGTGTTGGTCACCAGCAGCGGTGTGATCCCCTCGGCCTCGCTGCGCTCCCAGATCCAGTCGGCGGCGAGATCTGCGGCCTCGTCCCAGGGGCACGCCGGATCGTCGTTGGGTACCCAGGCAACAGCCTGCAGGTGTGTCTTCGGGTGTAGCTCGACCACCGGCTGCCTCCTCTCGTTGAGCTTCCAGACAACTGCCTCAAGCCTGGCATGGGGCACCGACAGTTTCGGGAGACAGGCGGGGCTCCTGGCTGGGAGCCGGATGCACTCTGCCTGTTGCACCCGGCAAATCAGTGGCGACCGGTCTCGTTCGATAGGGTGAAGCGAGCTGCCTATCACCCCGTTCGCCATAGAGGTTATTCTCGTGTCTGACCCCTGGCTTTCTGCCGACGACATTGCGGCGCACCTTGGTGTCACAAAGGACACGGTCTATACGTTTGGATGGCTGAGAAGGGCATGCCCGCACACAAGGTCGGCCGACTCTGGAAGCTCCAGGCCCGCGAGGTCGACGAGTGGGTGCGAAGCGGCCGTGCAGCCTCTTCGGGCGAAGCAGCCCATGGCTCCGGCTGACCAATCCGCGACTGTGGGGCGCCCCCACAGGTGTGCTGATCGACTTGCCCAAATCCGGAGAGGAGGACTCCTATGAACGAACTCGTCACGTCGCCTCGGCGCTACGCCCTGTCGTTCACCGCAGGTGCTCTCCTGGTGCGTGAAGGTGTGCTGTTGGCTCTCGTCTACATCCAGCGTCGGGACTGGGAGCAAGTCCGCAGGGAGGCGGTCCGGGGCAACCTCCTGCAGACTCGGACCGAATCGACGGGGGCCCGGCTGGTGCGCGAGACAGTGACGCGCCTGTCAGCTTTGACCGATGAAGAGATTGAGCTATTGGTCGAGGCAACCGCCTCGGAGAGGGGCTACCTGATGTGGTCGGCTGTCTGCCGTCGCTACGAGCTCATCGGCGAGTTCGCCGAAGAGGTGCTGCGGGAGCGGTATCTCACCCTCGCGTCATCGCTGGGGCATGCGGAGTTCGACAGCTTCATCCGAGCCAAGGCGCTCTGGCACGAGGAACTGGCGATGATCAAGAAGTCGACGTTACAGAAGTTGAGGTCAAACGTGTTCAAGATGCTGCATGAAGCCGATCTCCTGTCGGAGACGGGCTACATCATGCCTGCCGTGTTGTCCGAGCGTGTGGCAGCGAGGCTGGGCGCCCGCACGCCGAGCGACCTGCGCTTCTTCCCGACCAAGATCGCTACCGAGCAGGGGGCTGCATCGTGATCCCGAAGACCTTGCCCGAGCAGGAAGAGCACCTATTCAAGGTGCTCAGCGGCCGGCGTTTCCTGCAGATGGAGGGGCTGAGCAATGAGGTGCCGTTCTTTATCTACCCCTACCCGCCGGAGGACGCGCTAACTGTTGCCGCAGCGAAAAGGCGGATCAAGAACCGGCTGGCCGGCGCCGGGGTCACAGTCTTTGAGATCAACCTCTACGACCTATCGGTCGAACTACTCAAGGACCGCAATGTCTGGGACCGAGTGCTGGCGATCGAACCGAGCATGGATAAGGACGACTTTCGCGAGATGCTCCAAGGGATGCTCGATCCACAGCTGCACATTGCTCCAGCCATCCGCGATCGCCTCGCCAGGGAGCAGTTCGACATCTTCTTCCTCACCGGTATCGGCGAGATCTTTCCGTACATCCGCTCGCACAATGTGCTGAACAACCTGCAATCGGTGGTCACAGGCAGGCCGATGCTCATGTTCTTTCCGGGCCGCTACGAGCAGTCCAACACGCTGGGCTCATCGCTCGTGCTGTTCGGTCGGCTCAAGGACGACCAGTACTACCGAGCCAAGAACATCCTGGAACAGGAGGCGTGAGCTCGATGCAGCTCGACCAGCTCTTCGCCAAGGACATCCAGCGTCCGATCGAGGGCGTCATCAAGGCCGATGACGCCGCGCACCTCAGCACCGAGGTCGACGAGTACGTCCTGACCAACGAGGCCGCCAAGGGACTGGAGATCCTGCTGGAGGAGTACACCTCTTACACCAATGCCAACGGCGTCTGGATCTCCGGCTTTTTCGGCTCCGGCAAGTCACACCTGCTCAAGATGCTGGCCCACCTGTTGGGCGACGTCGAAGGCCAGGACTTCCCGCGCCAAAGCATCTCCGACAGTTTCCGCGCCAAGTCCCCCGATGCGTTCCTTCCTGGCCTGCTCAACAAGGCCGACCGTATCCCTGCCAGGAGCCTGCTGTTCAACATCGACCAGAAGGCCACGCTGATCTCCAAGGATCAGACCGACGCGCTGCTCAAGGTGTTCGTCAAAGTCTTCGACGAGTCGCGCGGCTACTACGGCAACCAGGGCCATGTCGCTCGCTTCGAGCGCGACCTGGATAACCGCGGTCAGTACAAGGCCTTCCAGGAGGCGTTCGAGCGGATCGCGGGCATTCCGTGGACTCAGGGGCGCGAGCAGAGCGCACTGGAGGGGCCGAGCATCGACCGGGCCTTCGCCGAGGTCAACGGCGGCACCGCCGACGGCATCATCCGGCAGTACAGCGCCTCGTACGCGGTCTCGATCGAGGACTTCGCTGATGAGGTGAAGGCCTGGCTGGACAAGCAGGGGGACCCGGCATTCCGACTTAACTTCTTCGTGGACGAGGTGGGCCAGTTCATCGGCAGCGACACCAAGCTGATGCTCAACCTGCAGACCATCGCCGAGTCGCTCAACACCAAGTGCGGCGGCCGAGCGTGGGTATTCGTGACCTCGCAGGAGGACATGGACAAGGTCATCGGCGACCGCACCCGCCAGCAGGGCAACGACTTCTCCAAGATCCAGGCCCGCTTCAACACTCGTCTCAAACTGACCAGTGCCGATGTCGAGGAGGTCATCCGCAAGCGTCTGCTGGAGAAGAACGACGCCGGTATCGGCGCGCTGAGCGTGATCTACGCCGAACAGCACGCCAACTTCAAGACACTGTTCGACTTCGTCGACGGCGCCAAGACCTACCGTAACTACACCGACGAGACCCACTTCATCGGAACCTACCCGTTTGTCAGCTACCAGTTTCCGCTTTTCCAGGCTGCGATCGAGGGCATCTCCGACCACAACGTGTTCGAGGGGCGCAACAGCTCGGTCGGCGAGCGCTCAATGCTCGGCGTGGTGCAACAGGTCGCCAAGGACATCGGCAACGTCCAAGTCGGCCGGCTCGCGACGTTCGACAGCATGTTTGCCGGCATCCGTGCCTCGCTGAAGTCGGCAGCCCAACGCTCGATCGATGTCGCCGAGCGCAACCTCGATAACGACTTGGCCATCCGCCTGCTCAAAGCACTGTTCCTGGTGAAGTACGTCGAGAGCTTCCAGGCCACCCCGCGCAACCTGACGGTGCTGGTCTATGACCGCTTCGGCCTCGACCTCCCGGCGCTGTCCGAGCGGGTCAAGGAAGCGCTGATACTGCTGGAAACGCAGACCTACATACAAAGACGCGGCAACACCTACGAGTATCTGACCAACGAAGAGCAGATCATCGAGGAAGAGATCAAGAACGTCGATATCGACTCCTCCGAGGTCGCCACCCGGCTGTTCAAAATCCTGTCCGGCGACGTGATCAAGACCAGCAAGATCCGCTACGCCAAGAACGGGCAGGACTTCCCGTTCGGTTTCAAGCTCGACGACCAGGCTCACGGCTCGCAGAAGGAGCTGGCGGTCCATTTCATCTCCCCGGAGTACCCGTACTCACCCGAGGAGATCCGCATGCATAGCGCGGGCAAGGACGAGCTACGGGTCATCCTCGAGCCGGATGCCCGGGTGCTCGCAGACCTGCGGTTGCTGATCAAGACCGAGAAGTACATCAAGCGCAAGCAGGGCACCTCGATCTCGGCCACCGAGGGCCAAATCCTGCAGAACAAGGGTGCGCAGAACATCGACCGCGAGAAGGAGCTGATCGAGCGGGTCAAGGCCTCGGTGGGCAAGTCGACCCTGGTCATCAACGCCGCCGACATCACCTCCAGCTCCCAGGACGCCCCGGTCCGGGTGACCGACGGCTTCCAGGACCTGATCAGCCGCACCTACACCCAGCTCAAACTGCTCGACGGGCGGACATACAGCGAGCAGCAGGTCGCCGGGGCAGCCAACCCCGACAGCGGGCTGTTCGACGCTGCGGACGCCAGCAAGCTGTTCGCGCCGTCCGAGGAGGTGCTGTCGTTCGTCCTGCGCAAAGATGCGCTCGGGGAGCAGGTCACGGTCAAGACCATCGTCGACAGTTTCACCGCCAAGCCCTACGGCTGGGACCTGGCCTCCACCGAGGTCCTGATCGCCTACCTGATCGGCACCTCCAAGGTCACGCTGACCGTCGACGGCAATGTGCTCAAACGGTCCGAGGTCGCCACGGCGCTGCGCAACACCCAGAAGCATGCCCACGCTGTGGTGTCGCCCCAGAAGACCTTCGACGAGCGCAAGGTCGCTGCCTTCCGCAAGTTCTGCACCGACTTCTTCGACGAGGGCAATACGCCCAAGGACCCGCTGGAGCTGGCCCGCCACGGTGCCGACAAGCTGAAGGCCAAGCGCGACGAGCTCAAGGCCACCGTCGCCGGCTCGAAGTATCCGTTCGTCAGCCAGCTCTCCGGGCCGATCGACCTGCTCGACCAGGTGGTCGGCAAGCCCGACGACTGGTACCTGACCAACTTCAACCTGGACGACGATCTGGTCGATGCCAAGGAGTCCACGATCGACCCGATCCAGGCATTCCTCAGTGGTGGCCAGAAAGCTATCTATGACGACGCCGCCGCTCTGCTGACCACCCACAGCAGCAACCTCGGCTACCTGCCGTCCGGTAGCGACGCCACGGCGCGCGCTGCTCTGGACGACCTGAACGCCTTCCGCGGCAACAAGATGGCCCAGCTCAAGCAGGCCACCGACCAACTGCGTGCCCAGATCGATCAGGTCGTCGCAACCAACCGCACCGACGTCGTCGCGGCGATCGAGGGACGTAAGGCCGAGATCGAGCAGAGCGCCTTCTATGCCAAGGCAACCTCGGAAGCCCAGGAGAGCGTGCTGCGCTTTGTTGACCAGACGATCTCCCGCGTCCGCTCTCAGAACCAGGTCGCCCTCATCCGCGAGACCGGCTCGAGTTTTGAGGAGTCGGTCTACCCGAGCCTGCTCGACCAGCTGGCCGCCGCGCAGCAGGGAGGCGGTGATGGAGACGATGACACACCGCCACCGCCACCGAAGCAGACCGTGTCGGTCAAGACCATCTCCGCCACCGGCGTCTCCGGGGTACTGGAGACGGAGGCGGACGTCGACCGCTACCTCGACGCCCTGCGCTCGGCGCTGGTGAAGACCCTGAACGACGGAAAGCGAATCTCGCTCTGATGGAAACCGCACCACTGAAGTCGTTCGCCACCTGGGCACGCACCTCGCTCATCCGCGAAGTGACCGCCCGGATCGCCGTTGTGCTGGCCCCTGCCTCGCCCGAGCGGGTCGAGCAGTCCAAGGCAGTGGAAGCCCTCGAGAAGGCCGTCACGGCGGCCGGCGGGGTCGACAAGGGCAAGGCCGCGGTCGCCGACAAGGTCGCCTACACCTGGTTCAACCGGATCATCGCCCTGCGCTTCATGGACGCCAACGGCTACACCGGTGTCGGTGTCGTCTCTCCGCAGGCCGGCGTCGAGACCGGACAGCCCGAGGTCCTGGCCGAAGCCAAGCGCGGCAACATCGACACCGGGGTGGTTGCGGGCAAGACCCGCGAAACCGTCACGAGTCTGCTCAACGGCACCCGCCGGAGCACCGATGCCCAAGGAGAGGCCTACGCTCTGCTGCTCGCTGACTACTGCCGCCACTGGAACCGCGCCATGCCGTTCATGTTCGAGCGCGAGGGCGACTTCACCGAGATGCTCATCCCGGCCAACCTGCTGGCCGAAGACTCAGTCCCGAGCCGAGCAGTCAAGGTATTGACCAAGGACGTTTGCCAGGACGTCGAGGTCATCGGCTGGCTCTACCAGTTCTACATCTCGGAGCGGAAGGACGAGGTCTTCGCTGGCTTCAAGAAGAACAAGAAGGCCGGCGCCGACGAGATCCCGGCAGCCACCCAGCTGTTCACGCCTCACTGGATTGTCCGCTACCTCGTCGAGAACTCCCTCGGCCGGCTGTGGATGCTCAACCGCCCCGACTCCCGCCTGGTGGACCAGATGGAGTACTACATCGCCCCGGTCAACGACGAGACGGACTTCCTCAAGATCACCCGGCCTGAAGAGCTCAAGGTCGTCGACCCAGCCTGCGGGTCGGGGCACATGCTGACCTACGCCTTCGACCTGCTGTATGCCATCTACGAGGAAGAGGGCTACGCACCTGCCGAGATCCCCGGCCTTGTCCTGACCAACAACCTCTTCGGCGTCGAGATCGATCCTCGCGCCGGAGCCCTCGCAGCTTTCGCCCTGACCATGAAGGCCCGCGCCAAGCAGCGCACGTTCTTCAACAAGCAGATTGAACCCAACGTCTGCGTCCTCGACCCCATTCGATTCACCCCGGATGAGATCGACTTCCTGCTGACTCGCGTGGGAAACAAGTATGCCGAGTCGGCCTTCTGGAACCAGTTCGACCACGCGGACGTGTACGGGTCGCTGACTCGGCCCGACCCTGAATCTCTCGCACGGCTCTCACTACATTTGGACTCGCTCGACGACGGAGGTAACATGCTCCGTGCCGACGTTATCGACCGCGCGCGTCAAGTTGTGAGGCAGGCAGAATACCTAAGCCCGCGCTACTCGGCTGCGGTGGCGAATCCGCCCTACATGGGCAGTGGGAACATGGGCGCTTTGTTGACGGACTTCGCAAAGCATTCTTTCCCAGTATCGAAGGCAGACCTCTTCGCGATGTTCATCGAGCGATCCATCGCGCTCTGTCTTGGCGGCGGATTCGTTGGCATGATCACCATGCAGTCCTGGCTCTTCCTTGGTGCGTTCCAAAAGCTTCGCGTGATGCTATTGCGGCGCGATGGAATTGAGAACCTGGCACATCTAGGCACAGGAGCTTTCGATACGATCGGTGGGGAAGTGGTAGCAACCGCAGCGTTTATAGTTCGCGTCAGGAGACCTGGCGGAGTCAGTCTCGTTGAGCGATTGGTGAATGCAACCGGGTCGCAAGCGAAGGAGTCCGCCTTGCGTGAGGTAGCGCAAGGGCGCAATCTAGGACTCGCCACCAGAGTGGATCTGAGATCGATGCTCGCTGTGCCTCGATCACCATTAGCCTACTGGTTTTCTCCGGAGGTAATAGGCCTATTCAAGCGTGGCCGCACAGTGGCGACAGTTGCCGAGACAGCCAAGGGCATGGTTACGGCCGACAACGCCGCATTCGTTCGTCAGTGGTGGGAAGTTAGCCTCGGTCGGATTGGGTTTGGCTATGCCACGCGCGAGAAGGCGGAGGCGTCAGGGATGCGGTGGTTCCCATATGCGCGGGGCGGTGGCTATCGCAAGTGGTTCGGGAATATTGATGCAGTGGTCGACTGGCTCGATGATGGGCGTGCGATCCAAACCACTATGACTTCAGACGGCTCGCGCGTGCGAGCGACAAACACGAATCTTTCTCGCATCTTCAAACGGGGAGTCACCTGGAGTAGCGTGACTACCGGCAGGCCATCCTTCCGTCTGGTTGACGACGGCCATCTGTTCGACGCGGCCGGCGGAATCTGTCAATCTAGGTACGATCTCTACCTCATGGCGCTCTTGAACTCACGCGCAGCCGAAGAGGTTCTGTATGGTCTAAACCCAACGATCAACTTGCCGCCCGACTACCTCGGCTCAATGCCGCTGCCGGCAAACGGACCGTCGAATGAACTAGATCAGGCAGTGTCAAGGTGCGTTCAAATTCAGCGCTCAGAGTGGGCCTCTGCTGAGACCGCTTGGGAGTTCACCGGTCTTGACTTCGCCCCAAGATCAGTATCACTCTCCACAGCTCTCGAGGATAGGCGTTCGGCCTACGAGAACCGCCAAGAGGAATTGGTCCGTTTGGAATCAGGATTTGACACGTACTTTGACGCAAGCTTCGGGATAAGCAACGCACCAGCGCCTCCGACGTCCAACCCTTGGCGGAAAGACTCGCATTCCGTCCAGGAGGATGTGAAAGCTCTGTTGTCCTTCGCGGTTGGGTGCATGTTCGGCCGGTATAGTCTGGACGATTCGGGTCTAATCCTGGCTGATCAGGGCGCCACGGTGGAACATTACCTGGCCAAGGTTCCTAGCCCGACGTTTGCGCCAGACAAGGATAACGTCATTCCGATTGTGGATGGCGACTGGTTCGAGGACGACATCGTTGCGCGCGTCCGAACCTTCCTCCGTGTTGCCTTCGGGGAGCAGCATTTCGAGCAGAACCTGCAATTTGTCACGGACGCGCTTGGCGTGAAGGACATTCGCGAGTACTTCATCAAGACGGGTGCTCGGGCGGCATCGTCGAGGTTCTACGACGACCACACGCAGCGGTATAGGAAGCGCCCGATCTACTGGCTGTTCTCTAGCCCTAGGGGGTCATTCAGCGCCCTCATGTACATGCACCGTTACACGCCCTCGACGGTCTCGACGGTGCTCAACGAGTACCTACGGGAGTTCACGGCCAAGCTCTCGTCGAGCCTGCAGCAACAGGAGCGCCTGGCGGCTGGCGGTGGGACGCCGCGTCAGCAGGCGGCCGCGCAGAAGGAGGCCGATCGGCTCCGCAAGGTGCTGCTTGAGCTTGAGGAGTACGAGCACGACGTGTTGTACCCGCTGGCGTCCCGGCAACTCACGATCGACCTGGACGACGGCGTGAAGGCTAACTATCCGAAGTTCGGTACCGCTCTGAAGAAGATCCCCGGACTTGAGGCCAGCGATGAGTGACTCCGCCACGGTCCGTCCGCACCTGCTGCGCTGGTTCGACAGCCGCCGCGTCGTGTTCTGGCATGACCCGGAAGGCCAGTACTCGGCGGATCTCGACGGCCTCGACCTTCCGGGGATCCACACGATTCGTGTCGCTAACGATGAGTTCGCGGTGAAGAACCGTTTGTTGCACGACGAGCCTGAGGGCAAGTTCCTCGTCTATCGCTCAGGTCAGGTTCCGAGCGGCATCGGGGACTGGCTGCTCGATCTGGAGCTGGCCTACGGGGTCTTCACGGCCGACCGCACCGCGCTCGTTGCTCAGGATCTCGGGCTGGTGGGCAAGGGGATCGATGAGGTGGTGCACGCGCACGAGAAGTTCTTCAACGCCGCCAAGCGTGTCCAGAGCCTGAAGGCACTGCTCAGCTCGGACGACGACGCCGCCCGTCTGCGGGCCAAGATCAGCGCCGTGGTGCTCGGCCAGCGGGAGCACAGCCTGCTGGAGATCACACGCACCCTCCTGACCGAGAACGCCAAGGGATCGCACGCCAAGTACGACTCCCTCGCCGACTACGGCCTCGACAGCTTCTACTGGCAGGGCGTGGCACGCATCTACGGCTACGAATCGCCCACGCCGAGCATCGACGATCTGGTGCTCTGGATCTACCAACGAGCGCTCGAGGGCTTCAAGTCGGACCGCCCGGGCGGGCTGCAGAACATCCAACTCGATTTCGGCAGTCTGCGATACGACCGGCGAAGCCAGGAGGCCATGTCCACGCTCGCCAAGCGGGCCGCCGACGACTTGGACTACAAGTCGAAGATCGAGGACGCCAGCTTCCGCGCCCTGATCCGTGTCGACCTGTTCGAAGAGACCGACCAGAAGATCATCAGCGACCTGGCGCGCGCGGTGGCCGAGCAGACCGTCACGCCACGTGAGGTTGCCGAGGTGGTCCGGGCACGGCAGAGCAGCGTCTGGATCGACAGCTATCGACGGCTCTACACGGCGGTGGCGAGCGCTTCGGAGCTGCTGGGCGAGCTGGCAGCGCTGAACCTGGCCATGCAGTCGTTCGACAACGGGCTGGAGCGCTACCGTCGCGAGTGGTTCCGCATCGACCAGCTCTACCGCCAGTTCGTCGTCGCTGCCCGCACTGCGGAGTACCCCAAGCCCCTCGAAGCGCTGCGCGAGCAGGTCGAGAAGCGTTACACCAACAGGTACGTCTACGAGCTGGGCAATGCGTGGCAGCAGCAGGTCGACGAGGTCGAGACCTGGCGCTCGACCGCGCTGCGCTCCCAGACCGAGTTCTATGTCCGCTACGTCGAGCCGTTGGTGCGCGACGGTGACAAGAAGGCTGTCGTCATCATCTCCGACGCCATGCGCTACGAGGTGGCCGACGAACTCGGCTCGCTGATCAGGCAAGAGGACCGCTTCGACGCAACCCTGGAGGCCGTCCTGGGGGTGCTGCCCAGCTACACCCAGCTCGGTATGGCCGCCCTGCTGCCGCACTCGACGCTCAAGCACTCGGCCGACGCCAAGACCGTGCTGGCCGACGACCAACCAACCTACAACACCACGCTCCGGAGCAAGATCCTAGAGGCGGTGGGTGGGTCGGCGATCCAGGCCGAGGACTTCAAGGCCCTCACAGCCGACGAACGGCGAGAACTCTACAAGGCCAACCGGGTCCTCTACGTCTACCACAACAGGATCGACGCCACCGGCGACAAGCACGGCACCGAGCGCCAGGTGTTCGAGGCCGTGGAGGACACGCTGCGCGACATCGTCGACCTGGTGAAGAAGCTGGCCAGTGCCAACGCCACCAACATCTTCATCACGGCCGACCACGGCTTCCTGTTCCAGGACGAGGCGCTGGCCGACCCCTTCTTCCTGTCGACCAAGCCTCAAGGCGACGACCTCAAGCACGTCAACAAGCGCTTCGTGCTGGGCACAGGCCTCAAGGTCGATCCGGCCTTCGCCACCTTCAAAGCTGCCCAGCTCGGGCTGGACAGCGAGCTGGAAGTTCAGATTCCCAAGTCGATCCACCGCCTGCGGATGGCCGGCAGCGGCTCGCGCTTCGTTCATGGGGGGGCCACCTTGCAGGAGATCGTCGTCCCAGTGCTGGCGGTCAACAAGAAGCGCAGGAGCGACGTCCGGCCGGTGAATGTGAAGATCCTCCCGGAGTCGGACAAGATCACCACCGGGCAGATCGTCGTCCGCTTGTTCCAGTCAGAACCGGTCAGCGACAAGGTCCAGCCACGCTCCCTCCGAGCGGGGCTCTACGCCGGCGAAACGCTGCTCTCGAACCTCGTCAACCTGACCTTCGACGAGATCTCGACCGACACGCGTGACCGGTACCAAAGTCCGCGGATGCTGCTCAGCCAAGACGCCAACGACTACAACAACCGGGCTGTCGAGTTCCGGCTGGAGGAGCGGATCCCCAACACCAACCAGTGGCGCGTCTACGAGAAGGCCATCTACACGCTGAAGCGTTCCTTCACGTCAGACTTCGACTTCTGAGGAGAGGCGAGATGAGCGAAATCCAGAACGAGCCCCACAACGCCGGCGAGCCGCCACAGAGCGACCTCGACTACAAGATCAACCTCCTCTTCGGTGGCGTTGTCGTTCGAAAGGATCTGGTCAAGGCTGTCAAGGGCAACGCCATCGTGCCGTCCTACGTCCTGGAGTACCTGCTGGGCCAATACGCCGCGTCGGACGACGAAGCCACCATCCAGGCCGGCATCGACACCGTCCGCCAGATCCTCGCCGAGCACTACGTCCACCGCAGCGAGTCCGAGCTGGTCAAGTCCAAGATCAAAGAACGCGGCCGCCACAAGATCATCGACAAAGTCACGGTCACCCTCAACGAGAGGGCGGACGTCTACGAGGCCGAGTTCGCCAACCTCGGCATCAAGGGCGTCATCGTCGACTCGCCAATCATCACGGCCCACCCCAAACTGCTGGTGGGCGGGGTGTGGTGCATCTGTGACATCGAGTACTTCCACACCGACGACCAGCGGGTCGTGCCCTGGATCCTGGGCTCCATCAAGCCCATCCAGCTCTCGCGATTCGACGTCGACCAGTACCTGGAGTCCCGACGCGGGTTCACCACCGACGAGTGGATCGACCTGCTCATGCAGTCGATCGGTTTCAACCCCGAGATGTTCAGCAGACGCGGGAAGTTCTTCCAGCTCGTGCGCCTCATCCCGTTCGTCGAACGGAACTACAACCTGGTCGAGCTCGGACCCAAGGGCACCGGCAAGTCCCACATCTTCTCCGAGTTTTCGCCCCACGGGATGCTGATCTCCGGCGGAGAGGTCACCGTCCCCAAACTCTTCGTCAACAACGCCAACGGACGCATCGGCCTCGTCGGCTACTGGGATGTGGTGGCCTTCGACGAGTTCGCTGGCAAGAAGAAGCGCACAGACCGGGCGCTCGTCGACATCATGAAGAACTACATGGCAAACAAGTCGTTCTCCCGGGGTATCGAGACCCTGGGTGCCGAGGCGTCCATGGTGTTCGTGGGCAACACCTCACACACCGTCCCGTACATGCTCAAGAACTCCGACCTTTTCGACGAGTTGCCCGAGGCCTATCACGACCCGGCGTTCCTTGACCGCCTCCACCACTACATCCCCGGCTGGGAAGTCGACATCATCCGGGGCGAGATGTTCTCCAACGGCTACGGGTTCGTCGTCGACTACATCGCCGAAGTCCTCAAGTCTATGCGCTCACAGGACTACTCCGACCGCTACCAGCAGTACTTCACGCTGTCGCCCGACATCTCCACTCGTGACCGCGACGGCATCCACAAGACCTTCTCCGGCCTGATGAAGATCCTCTACCCCGACGGCCGCGCGAGCAGCGAGGAGATCGAGGAGATCCTCCGGTTCGCCATCGAAGGCCGGAAGCGGGTCAAGGACCAGATCCTGCGCATCGACTCAACGATGGCTGAGGTTAAGTTCGGCTACCTCGACACCGAGGGCGGCTGGCACGTCGTCACCACCCTCGAGGAAGACGAGTACCCGACTTACTACCACCGCGGCCGCAAGGATGAGGAGAGCAAGCCAGAAGAGCCGCCCACCGACACCGACCCGTTCAGCGGCGGCACTGCTTCGACCGACGCCACGAGCACGGGCAAGCCTGCCGAACCGGAACCAGAGCCGGACCTATTCCAGGGCCACCGTGAGTATCAGGAAGGGCAGCGTGGCGTCTCGTTCGACTCGCTGCTCGTTCCGTACCTGCGCGGTGCTTCGCAGATCACAATCGTCGACCCCTACGTGCGGATGTTCCACCAGGCCAGGAACCTCATGGAGCTTGTTGAAGGCATCGCCCGCGGCAAGGACCCCGCCGACGAGGTCACAATCAAGCTGATCACAGTCGAGAACCAGGACGGGCCCGAGAAGGTCCAGCGCCAGCTGGAGTACCTGCTCCAGATCAAGAAGAGCGCGGGCGTGCTCGGCATCGTCTTCGACGTCGAGCTGGTCGACCCCGCCGCTGCCCACGACCGCTCGATCACGACCGACACCGGCTGGAAGATCTTGCTTGGCCGAGGTCTGGACATCTTCCAGCGCATGACCGACAGCCCCTTCGACCTCGCCACCAAGTACCAGAAGTACCGCGAGCTCAAGGGCTTCGGCATTACCTATCTCCGCGAGGCGAAGCCTGGTGCCAAATAGCTATGCCTCGACTGCTTGACGCGAATGCCGAGTTGGCTCATGGCTAAAGCCAGATATGCCAAGTCGCACCGGATTGCACGTCATCTTCGCGGCTGCGCCTATCCGCTGTGGTTGGCGAGGCCTCTGGTCGTCCGGCAGTCAACGACATGGTGGCAGTAGTGTTACGTTTCCGTTATGCTATTGCCATGATGGGATTGCTGGCGCGCGATGAGCTGTGGGAGATCGCGTCCGCGCAGCATGGTTTCGTGACCGCTCAGCAAGCTACTGATGCGGGCATCAGCAAACAGGCGCTTCAGATGTTGGTGCATCGTGGCACGTTGGAGCGCGCTGCGCACGGCGTCTACCGCTTCCCGCAGTATCCGGTTGGCGAGTACGACCAGTTCATGCTGGCGGTGCTCTGGACGCGGGTGCCCGAGGCTGTGTTGTCGCACGAGACGGCGCTCGACGCCTATGGCATCAGCGACGTCAACCCCAACCGGATCCATATCACCGTCGGCAAGGATCGGCGGTTTCGTCGTGCGAGTGGGGAGGGCTACGTCGTCCACTATCAGGATCTCACTCCCAAGCAGGTCGGGTGGTGGCAGGAGATTCCTACGGTGACCCCGGTGACGGCGATTGAGCAGTGCCTCGTCTATGGGACGCCGACCTATCTGCTTCGGCAGGCGATTGACCGCGGGTATGCGCAGGGTTATCTGAAAACAGCTGCGCGCGATGCGCTGGCGAACGCGCTGGAGGCTCGCCATGACCGATGACCGTGTTGGCTCCAAGCTGGCTGCGCTGCTGGGGACGTTGAAGCCGAAGACGAAGGAGCCGGTCTCGGCCAAGGTTCTCAACACCTGGATCGCCCAGGCCGAAGGTCAGCTCGGCGACGAGGCCAAGGGTGGACGGCTTGGCTGGTTGATCGCGTCATCGGTCGCTATCGGCGCGGTCCAGCGTGCGCTCGACGAGGATGGACGTCAGCTGTTCCTACTCAAAGGTGGCACCCTGCTTCAGCACCGGCTCAACGCGACGGCCCGCACTACCAAGGATGTCGATGGTTTGGTCCGCGGTGGCATGGATGCGTTCTTCGCGGTGCTCGAAGAAGTGCTCGATGAACCGTGGGGGCCGCTGACGCTGCGTCGCGGTGAAGTCGAAGTGATCGATGTCCCGACGAAGCTCATCAAACCACGCCGGTTCGACATCATCCTCAACCTGCGAGGCGTCACTTGGCGGCGCATCCAATTCGAGGTCTCGCCCGACGAGGCTGGCATTGGACGGGAACGAGAGCTCATCGAGCCGCCTCCGTTGGCAGGCTTCGGGCTGCCCGATCCTGACGTGCTGGTGGGGATCTCGATGCGGTTCCAGATCGCGCAGAAGCTCCATGCCGTCTCCGACCTGCACGAGCCACCAGGATCGATCAACGACCGCGCTCGCGATGTCGTCGATCTGCTCCTCCTGCGTGACCTCATCGCGACGACCGGCACGCCGACGCTGGCGGAGGTGCGAGAGGCAGCTCTCGCCGTGTTCGAGGCCAGAGCAGCCGAGGCCGCTAAGCTCGGGCGATCGACAAGGAACTGGCCGCCAACCCTTGTTGCATACGCTCATTGGGAAGACGACTACAACCGAGCAGCCACCTCCGGTGGCATCGGGTTGTCACTTGAGGATGCGGTCGGCGAAGCGAATGCCTGGATCGAGAAGATCGCTGACTTCCAGTCGGGGGGTTGATTCCTGCTACCCCAGCGCTGGCAGGGACCGGCTGCGCATGGTGACTCCGCCGCGGGAGGCGATCCGGGTGATGGTGGGATGCCCGTGACGCAGATCGCAGAACGCTTCGGAATCACCGCCCAGCAGCGAACCCCAACGTCTATCTGGCCTCGACCGAGGTCGTCAGGGAGGTCGCCAGCGACGCCGCCGTGGTCTGGGCTGATCTGCTGACGACCGCGGTCGGGATCGCCTACGAGCAAGCTCAGAAGCAGCACGTCCGGTCTGTCGTGACCGAGAACGGCTGCCTGCCGAGCCAGGTGATCGATCGGCTTACGCAGGGCCGGATCAGGCCCGGCGACTGATGGGCCGGAACATTCTGGCCCAGTACTGTCGTGCCTAGGGCTTGACGAGTCCGCCGAGCAGCGCGGCGTGGGTGCTTATCTTCTTGCCGGCGTCACACGGTGTGACTTGTTTGTCAGTGGTCGTCGCCATACTCAGTGTTGGTGCGCCCTTGGAGTGCACGATCCATCGAGCGACAGGAACGAACTTGACAGACGGCAGTACAGCGGGGTCGGACTGCGACCCTTACCTGCTGGCGCAGGTGCGCGAGGCATTCGGACGTGTGGTCTACAGCCACAAGACACACGAGAAGCAGGCGGACATCTGCTTCACCAAGCATCGGTGGCAGCAGGGCGCACTCATTGCCCTCACTGCGATCAGCTCTGGCACGTTCCTCGCTGCCGTGGTTGGGCTGCTTGGCGACCCAGTGCTGACGAGCCTAGCTACTTCATCCATCGCGCTCCTGGTGACCTGGAGCAGCCTGGGCGCGAAGGCCTTCAAGTTCGCGGACGAAGCCGATGCCCACCGCGGAGTAGCTTCACAGCTGTGGAACGTCCGCGAGTCTTACATCTCGCTCATCGCTGACATGATGTCCGGCGAAGTCCCCGACGCCGACGCGAGGACCCGCCGCGACGAGCTGCAACACGCAACCTTGGATGCTTACGCCGTTGCGCCGAGGACAAGTTCGAAGGCGTTCAAGCGAGCGCAAGGTGGGTTGAAGGACAACGAGGAGATGACTTTCACCCCGCACGAGATCGATCTCTTCCTCCCCGAGGCGCTGCGGATCGACGAAGGCAGAGGGACCGTATGAAGACGTCCGCGATCTTCGACGCGCTGCTGGCGAACCTCAAGGTGGGAGCGACGGCCACGACTGTCGCTTCTCGCCGGGACGAGATCACGAAGGCGCTTAACAAGGATTTCCGAGACAAGCTCAGTTGCACCGACTACAAGCTCATGGTCGGCTCGTTCGGTCGCCACACTGCCATCAAGGGTGTATCCGACCTGGACATGATTTTTATCCTGCCGCCCGGGATCCGATCGGATTACGACGGCGAAACGGGTCCGCGGAGGATGCTGAACCGGGTTCGTGACGACCTCAAGGCGCGCTACCCGAACACCGACGTCCGGGTTGACCGGTGCGTGGTCCGAGTGCAGTTCACGTCGAACGCCTTCAAGTTTGAGGTCCAACCGGCGTTCAAGAACACCGACAGCACCTTCGACTACCCGGACACTAAGGCCGAGGGCTGGAAGGTTACCAAGCCGCGCGAGGAGATTGCGGCGACCAAAGCGTGCAACGAGCGCACCTCTACGAACATGCGACACCTGGCGCGGATGGCTAGGGCGTGGAAGAACGCGAACGGCGTAAACATGGGTGGCCTGCTCATCGACACTCTCGTCCACAACTTCTTCGCGCAAACCAGCGACTATGACTCGGCGGGCACAGGATCGTTCGACCTCATGGCCCGCGACTTCTTCGAATTCCTCAAGGAAGAGCCAGAGCAGGACTACTACCTGGCGCTGGGCAGTCGGCAGCGGGTCTGCGTCAAGGCGAAGTTCCAGCCGAAGGCAAAGAAGGCCTACAACCGCTGTCTCGAGGCGATCGAGGACGAGGGCAAAGCCTCGGCAAACACGAAGTGGCGCGAGGTGTTCGGGACAGCGGTACCGCTTGCTACGTATGCAAGCGCGGAGGCTAGGTCGTACCGGGACACTCAGCAGTTCATCGAGGACCGGTTCTCCGTCGACATCACCGAGTCAGTGTCCATCGACTGCGAGGTCACGCAGAATGGCTGGAGGCCGACGAGGCTGCGAGAGATGCTGCGGACAGGGGCACTGCTGAGGGCAGACAAGAGCCTGAAGTTCTGGGTGACTGGCAGCAGCGTCGAGCAGCCCTACGAGCTGAAGTGGAAGGTTCTCAATCGCGGGCCGGAGGCAGAGCGTCGGGACATGGTGCGAGGACAGATTGTCGAATCAAGCAAGCCGGGTGTGAGAGTGGAGCACTCTGACTTCAAGGGCGAGCACGTGGTCGAGTGCTACATCGTCAAGAACGGGATCGTTGTGGCCCGTGACCGGATCGACGTGCCGATCAGCAATACGAGCGTCAAGCCTACGGCGATCTCATAGACACCTCCTCGTTCCCACGAGACCCAACCTCGAAGGTTCATGTCGTTGGCCAGGTCTCATAAGGCTGACTGCGCATCGTGACCCCGGACCTGCTAGCGATCCTGGTGATGGTGGTTCGGTGGACTCCGAAGCGTTCGGCGATCTGCTTGACGGGCATCCCGGACGCGTAGGCGTCGATGAGCTTCTGACGTTGCGGGTAGCTCAAACGAGCAGTAGTAGGCGTGCCGGACACCCTGCTTGTTGGCCGGGTAGTCCAGTTGCATCCGTGACCCGCACTCACCGCAGGACAACGAGCCCTTCAAGTAGTGGTCGCGGGAGCGGCGTCGCCCGGAGTCCATCTTGTGGGAGTTGAGCAGCGTCTGGACCTGCTGCCCGGTGTCGTTGTGGCGAACGCCCGTCCGCGAACCGGGCCGGGGAAGGCTGGTCGTGGCCCATCCCCTCAGTGACCGGCAAGGGGCGTGTTCTGGTACGCGGCGAACAGCCACCGGCCCTCGAATCGCTGCGCGACCAGGGAGTACACCGTGCGCTTGTTGCCGTCACTAGAACGGTTGTCGAGATACGCGATGTGCCCGTGCGCGATCAGCAACGCGACATCGCTGGTGATGAACCGGATGCTCTCGATCTGACCGATCAGACGGCTGTTGCGTGCCCACGCCGAGAAGATGATGCTGTGGCCGTCGATGATCTCTTTCCAGCCGTGCTCGATCATCCCGTCCGCGATGATGTAGTCCGCCTCGGGGGTGAAGCACTCGGCGTAGGCGACCGAGTCGCCCCAACAGTCGAGCATGTGCTGGTAGTGATCGCGGATCGCGGCCTCGTCGGCGTAGCTAACGGTGGCAGTCATGGGAAGCCCTTCGTCTCGTAGGACCAGGCAGGCCCTCGGCGAAGAGGCGTCGCACGAGGCCGCATCACAGACGTGCGCCTGGCGGAAATCCTGCGAGGCGAGTACGAGACTCGCTGGAGGATCGAAGACTCGAACCCTTCGGAGCCGAAGCTCCTAAACATTGGTTTCCGCCCGTGACTCTAGCAGTATCAAACAGCCAGTCAGGCCCGGCGTCCGTGGTTGGTCCGCTCGGGTTGACCGAGCGATTCATCGCGCTCCCGCTTCCTTCGCGTCGTGCAGCATGCTTCGGCTCCGCATCGACGCCCTCAGACACACGCGCGCGACCGTCAACTCACGTCAGCCAAGGCCTGCGGGCTCTGACTGCTCTGGCTCGTCCTGACACGGCGCCACTTCAGAGCCTGTTCTTGGTCGATCACTGACCGTTCCACTTCGCGCACTCGCCGACCGGGCCGAGGAGCACCCTGCCGGCATCGCCTAGAGTCGATCCCACTCTCCCCGAAGAGAGATCCAGCCGCCACCAGCGAGGCCAAGCGTGCCGAACGACTGGAGCGGCTTCGCGACTCGCCGCCAATCGACGCGCTCAAGGCCCAGCGCGGTCATCAAGAAGCACCAAGCGCGGACCGTGCCGAGTGTCGCGCAGGCCACCGCACGCCGTTCCGAGGCAGCATGGGGCCATGGAACCTCAGGACGAACGGCACCACGTGAGTGATGTGCGACAGCGCATCGCCATTTACCGCGGGGCGCTCCAGGACGCTGGGTACAACGGAGAGTCGCTGCAGCCTCCCAGTTCCGCAGCGTCCGCATCCCGACCGTCGACATCGACGCACGAAGCGTTCGAGGTGTTCGCGCGACTCGAAGCCGCGCCCACGGTGCTCACCATCATCGACCTGTTCGCGGACCAGTCTCGCCTGCGGGAGAGTAACGACTTCGCAGTCTCCTGTCTCCCCGCCAACAACCAGACACCAAGAGGAAGCACCCGTGCGACAGCGATCTCCGTCGGTTGGGTCGAAGTGCTCGGCGTCCTAATGGACCGTGCCACGGAAGCCGTTTCCGAAGTCACGATTTGGTGCGAGCCAGAGGAAGACCTGGATTGGCTCGCCGCGTGGCCGCAGGCGGAGATCTATGACTCCGATCTCGATGGCGGCGGCTTCGCTGTGGTACTCCCTGAAAGAGAAGCGTTGGAGTTGATGACTGATCCGAGTATCGCTCCTGTGCTTGCTCGGCGTGTGGCAGGGATCCGGAGGCGACGTCGCCGAGTCCGCCGCGCGGACTGGCACAACCGGTGGTTATGGGCGCTGGCCGACTTTGGGTTCGCGAGCCCATCGTTGAAGGTGGAGGCGTACGAGGGCGTCAATGATGTCTCCGCGCCGGACGTTCTGCGTTTGGCCCGCCAGCGCACCAGCCAGCAGAAATTCCGCGCGCTTCTGCTGGCGAACCAGCCGAACGAGTGCGCGATCTGCGGGATAGATGTGAAAGACGTTCTCGAGGCCGCTCATTTGAAAGCCCATGCAGAAGGTGGCGCTGCAAGCATCGAGAACGGGCGGCTGCTGTGCGCGAACCATCACCGTGCATACGACGCGCATCTGTACTGGTGGACGGGATCCGAGTTCGCCTGGGACAGTCCAGGCCCCGAGCCCTCGCTTGGGCGAGGTTGAGTTAGGTCGCCCCTCGTCTGCCTCTCTCGCTCGGAGCACACCAAGCGGCACCATCTGTGACTCGGCCGTTGCGCACCGCATCCAGGGATCTCGCTGGTGCAGAGGAGACTATGCCCTGACCTCGTCCACCCGGTTGATCGGACGCCCTGAAGCGAATGCGCGGATGTTGTCGCCGATCATGGAGACCAGACGCTGCCGGGTCTCCAGGCCGCGCCAGCCCATGTGTGGCGTGATGATGACGTTGTCCATCGTGTACAGCGGGCTCGCATCGTCCAACGGCTCCAACTCCTGCAACCTTTGGGTTTGATCACCCCTAGGGCGTGTTACGAAAGTCGCTTGACCCATTCGCGGACGACTGCCATCTGGACGATGGCGCGCGCAGTGAGCGAGTTCGTCCGCCACCACTGGACGCTCGCCGTAAGTGAGTTCGCTCGCGTTGCAACAGAAGCGAACTGCCTTACGGCGAGCGTTTAGTACCGACGGCGAGCGGACCGTACGAACGGCGAGCGAACTGCCGAGCAGGGGCCCACGCCTACCGAAAAGGGCCACACACTCACCGGGCGACGATGACGACACCGGCAGACCGGCGGACCACCTGCTTTCGAAACACGACCTAGGAGCCAGAACTGCAAGAGCGAGTCGAGTGCCCTCACAGCCTGCGCGGGCAGCACGCCGCTTGAAGGCGAGGTCGATGATCTGGCTCTTGCAGAAGCCGAGACCACTCACGTAGTATGATTCATACAAGGGGTGATGAGCCCATTGCTGGTATCGCAAGAGAAGATGCAACGGCGTAACTCCGGCCTTGGCTGTCCCAGGTGAGGTGGATCGGTTGCGTATCGTCTTCGAGGATGACGATCTTCGGCGTCTGGCCGAAGATGCTTCCTACGCCCCACGGCGCTGGGGGGCCGACATCATCAAGGCGTACAGGAAGAAGATCCAGGTACTGCGCGCAGCCACCGACGAGCGAGACCTGTACGCGTTGCGTTCACTCCACCTGGAGCAACTCAAAGGGAACCGGGCAGGTAGCTCTTCGATTCGTCTGAATGACCAGTTCCGACTCGTCATCAAGTTCAGGACAGACGACGATGGCCGGGTGGTCATCGTCATCGAGATGGTTGATTACCACTAGAGGAAGGTGAGACCCATGAGTACGCCGATGGCTGCCGAGGTCTTCCCGGCCGGGGAGTACCTCGCCGACGAACTCGACGCGCGCGGCTGGACTCAGGCCGATTTTGCGGAGGTGCTGGGGCGACCAGCTCAGTTCGTATCGGAGATTATCTCGGGAAAGAAGGAGATCACTCGCGAGTCTGCTGCACAGATCGCGGCTGCGCTCGGAACGAGCGCCGAGTTCTGGCTGAACCTCCAGGACTCCTACCTACTGTGGAAACAGGCGCAGGATTCGCACACTCGTGAGAACCTCGACGCAGTGAAGACCCGCGCCCGGCTACGTGAGTTGGCGCCTGTCCCCCTGCTCGTCAAGCGGGGATTCATCACCGCGACCGACCCGGAAGGTCAGTCACGGGAGGTACTGCGCTTGTTCGGGATGCAGAGCTTCGATGAAGAGCTGACGATCAGATTCGCCGCCCGACGCAGCAACCCCGACGAGGCAGTGAACGTGCTTCAACGGGCTTGGGTCGCCTGTGTCAAAGCAAGTGCTCAAGCACTCGAGGTCTCTCCGTACACGCGTGATGGTCTCGAAAAACTGGCGGAGCAACTATCCGGACGAGCGCGCAAACCAGAAGAGTTCTCCGCCTTCCAGGCGCTGTTCGCGGAAGTGGGCGTGAAGCTCATCTACGTCCAGGCATTCCCAGGAGGAAAGCTGGACGGGTGCGCCCTCATGGTCGCCGGCACGCCCGTCATTGGTGTCTCTGGCCGATGGAAGCGCCTGGACAAGGTGCTCTTCACGATCCTCCACGAAGTCGCTCACGTTCTCCTTGGACACGTTTCCGACAACGGCCAAGTCATCGTGGACGATCTCTCAGAGGAACGCCGCGACGACGAGACCGAAGCCGACCGGCTCGCCGCCAGACTTGCCATCTCCGGGCCTTTGCCGGCAGTCCCGGAACGGCCAAGTGCAGCCTGGGTCCAGGCACAAGCCGACGCGTTGAATGTCCATCCGATCACACTGATCGGCAGACTTCAGAACGATGGCCTGCTGTCATGGAGGACGACCCTCGTCCGGGACGCGCCCACTGTCACTGATCAACTCGGACGCTGGACGGCTCTCGTCCCCGCCTGAGCGCTCTGGTCACTTCTTGTGGCCCCTCGGCTGCCTTCAGGGCCTGTGCGGTCAAAGGCAGCCCCGACTCACGCAGGGATTATGCCCTGACCTCGTCCACCCGGTTGATCGGACGCCCCGAAGCGAATGCGCGGATGTTGTCGCCGATCATGGAGACCAGACGCTGCCGCGTCTCCAGGCCCCGCCAGCCCATGTGTGGCGTGATGATGACGTTGTCCATCGTGTACAGCGGGCTCGCATCGTCCAATGGCTCCACCTCCTGCACGTCCAGACCGGCGCCGGCGATGACACCGTCGTTCAGCGCCTGAATCAGGGCCTTCTCGTCGATCAGCGCGCCCCGGGCCGTATTGATCAGGTAGGCGCTCGGCTTCATCATCGCCAGTGTCTCGCTGTTGATCATGTGCCTGGTCGACTCATTCAGCGGGCAGTTGAGCGAGATGAAATCGCTTTTCTCGAAGACCTCGTCATTGGTCGTGAAGTGGATTCCGTCCACATCGTCCCGTGCGGTTCTGGTGGCAACGAGGATCTTCATGTCCATGGCCTGCGCAACCTTGATGATCTGCCGGGCGATATTCCCATAGCCGATCACGCCGAGCGTCTTTGCGTTGACTTCCACATGATCGACCATCAGGTGCTTGTGGAAATTGTCGTGGTTGCCCTGCGCCAGCATCCGGATCTGCTTCTGCAACGAGCTGGCCAGGCTCAGCATCAGCAGAATCGCTGTGTGTGCCACGCGTTCGCTGCTGTACGCGGGGATATTGCACACCATGATGCCTTTGTCGCGCGCCGCGTCCAGATCAATGTTGTTGTACCCGGTGCCGGCCTCGCAGATCATCTTCACGCTGTCGGGGAACTGACGGATAATGTCGCCGGCGACCTTCATTTCCTTCGTGACGACGATGGTGAAACCGTCGACCCGCTCCAGAATCTTGTCCTCCGGTGTCTCGTCGTAAATCACCACGTCCGAGGCGATCTGGTTGTAATCGACCTTTCCGTCATAGTCCACCAGGCTGGCGTTCAGTACGACGGTCTTGTCATCCATGATCAGATCCCCCTCGAGAATGTGGCTCCTTCGTCGAACTCGTCCTTGAAGCCCCGGTTGGTCCTTGCGACTCTACCCCGCCTGCTCCCTGCCGTTTCGGCTTCGCTGCCTGCCGTTCCGGCTTCGCTTCGAAGGCTCCCGTGCGCAGATCGCGGCCCTCGACCTCAGGCGGGGCTGTCGCTGCTGGCCGCCAGCAACGGCACCAGCACATCGCTGATCGGTGTCGCAATGCCGTGGGCACGTCCGCGGCGCTGCATGACGCCGTTACGGATATCCCACTCGAGCGGCCGCCCCGCCTCGCGGTCGGCGAGGATGGAGCTGCTCATGTCGGCCGGGGAGGTCTGGAAGACTTCGACGATCTGCTGCGGCACGTCGTCGCCAAGCACTGCGCCCTCGGCCCGCGCCACCGTCAGGCACTCCCGCAGATATGCCAGGGCAAGCTCGGCGATATCCGGCCTGGTGAACATCCCGGAGCGGCGGCCCGTGAGGACCATGAACCCCGCCACCGCGTTCTGCAGCAGCTTGCGCCACGCCACCGACGTGAAGTCGCCGGCCAGTTCGACGGCGCACCAGCTGTCGCGCAGCGCATCCAGCACCACACGGGACTCCGGCCTGTCCGGCAGTGTCACGTGTGCGTCGTCACGCAGCCAGATCGACCCGTCGGGCTGCGGCTCGGAAGGAAACCAAACGACAGCCGGGATGACCCTGGCCGCACCGGCATAGGGCCGGACGATCGACTCCTGCTCCACGCCGTTCTGCAGCACGCAGACGACGGTGTCAGGGCCGCACAATGCCTTCAGCCACGGCGCCGCTCCCTCGACCTGAGTTGCCTTCACCGCGAGGAAGACCAGATCAACGGTCCCACCGGCCTGCGCCGGGTCGGTCTGCACGGGCTCCGGCACCACGATGCGGCCGTGCGACGTCTGCAGCTCGAGCTGATCACGCGCAGTCCGCCCACAGATCTTC
The DNA here is from genome assembly GCA_012517405.1 of Propionibacterium sp. Lineage (GTDB taxonomy): Bacteria > Actinomycetota > Actinomycetes > Propionibacteriales > Propionibacteriaceae > Brooklawnia > Brooklawnia propionicigenes. The sequence goes on along the minus strand of JAAYVB010000004.1, from coordinate 93,312 downwards.
GGGCGACGGCCGGCCTCGTACAGCGCCGCAGCCACGGTCGTACCGATCGCGCCTGGACCCACAACCGCAACAGATGGACTCATCGACATCATCATCTCCCTTGATCAATCCTCGGACGCCCACAGTAGCCTCGACCGGCCGACCGGGGCCGTCGGGTCCGGCCGCCATGGTGAGTTTCTTCCCCGCGTTCTGGCTGCTGGTTCCCGGCGCGCTCGGGTTGGTCGGCATTCGGTGACAGAACCCGAATGGCTCACCCGGGGCGACCATCACGGCTGGCGTGGCTGGCTGATCTCGCTGATCGTCGGTGTGGTCGTGGGCATCCTGCTCGCCCCATCGGCGATCACCGGGGTGTTCATCGGGATCGCTTTCACCTCCACCGCGCTGGGTACCCTGATTCCGGTGCTGCGCGACGAGGGCGATCTGCATTCACCATTCGGGCGGGCCGTGACCGCAACCGGCGCGGCCGGCGAGTTCGGTCCGCTGCTCGCGATCTCGATCTTCCTGGGTGGACGCAGTCCGCTCGCCGGAATGCTGGTGGTAGCCGTCTTCGCGATCATCGCAGGCGTGGCGATCTGGCTCGCCTCACGCTCGTCCCTTCCGGTCTTCAATCGGATGATGACGCTGACCCTGCACACCAGCGGCCAGTTCGCCATCCGCACCGTCATTTTCCTGCTCGCCGGTTTGTCGGTGCTGAGCATCGTGCTGGGCCTGGACATGCTGCTGGGTGCCTTCGCTGCCGGCGTCCTCAGCCGAGTGCTGTTGGCCGGTTCGGCGCCCGCCGACCGCGAGATGGTCGAGGCGAAGCTGGAAGCCGTGGGCTTCGGCTTCCTGGTGCCGGTCTTCTTCATCATGACCGGTGTCACCTTCGACCTCAACGCCCTGATCGCCGCGCCCAGGCTGATCGGCCTGCTGGGGTTTGCGGTGGTGCTGCTGTTGATCATCCGCGGCATCCCGGCGCTGCTGGCCGTACCGCAAGGCTCAACAGCTGCCGACCGCGCGGCCATGCTGCTCTTCGGGGCCACGGGGCTGCCCATCATCGTCGCGGTCACCGGCATCGGAGTCGAACGCGGTGAGCTCGACGCCGGTCTCGCCGCCGCGCTGGTCGGGGCCGGAATGCTGTCGGTGCTGATCTTCCCGGCGCTCGCGCTGGCGCTGCGTCGACGCTCCCAGGGCGGCGAGCTGCTCGCCGACCCGGACGATGTCCCGATCCAGGGCTAGCGTCTCCGCCTGAAAAGGCCCGCGCGGTGCGTCCGTCCGACACGACGGACGACACCCGTCCGACGAGACTGGAAGCTATGGATGCTTTCGATGTGGTGGTGGTCGGTGCCGGACCCGCCGGCGAGAATGCGGCGGACTATGCGATCAGGAGCAGCTCGCGGACGGCGGCGCTGGTCGAATCCGGGCTCGTCGGCGGCGAGTGCTCCTACTACGCGTGCATGCCGAGCAAGGCGTTGCTGCGCCCACTGGACATCCGCGCCGCCGCGATCCACCTCGGTGGGCTGCCCGATCACCTGGCCGTGGACACGACCGCCCTACTGGCCCGCCGGGATTCGTGGGTGAGCGACTACGTCGACCAGGGCCAGGTGAGCTGGGCCGAGGAGGCGGGAATCAGCGTCGTCCGTGGTACCGGCAGGCTGGCCGGCGAACGGACGATCGAGGTCACCGGCCCGGAGGGCACGCGCACTCTGCACGCCCGGCACGCGGTAGTACTCGCCACCGGCTCGCGCCCGGTCGTCCCGGAGTTCTTGAAGCCGGCCCTGCCGTGGGGCTCTCGGGATGCCACCGGAATCGTCGAGGTTCCCAGCTCGATCGCCGTTGTCGGCGGTGGCGTGGTGGCCTGCGAGGCATCCCGCTGGCTGGCCGCGCTCGGCGCCCGGGTGACGATGCTGGTCCGCGGCCGGCGACTGCTGACGCGGTTTGAGCCCTTCGTGTCCGACCTTGTCGCAGCCGGTCTGGCCGCGGAGGGGGTGGACATCCGCTTCGGCGTCCGACTCACGGCTGCCGACCGACCCGACGCCAGCGACACCGGCCTGGGACGCGTCCATGGCGGACCGGTGCGGTTGGCGGCGGCCGACGGCAGCGAATCGATCCACGCCGAGGTGCTGGTCGCGACCGGACGCACGCCGGCACGCGACGACCTCGGGCTGGACAGTGTTGGGCTGTCCCCCGCCGATCTGGACGGCCCGCTCCCGCAGTGGCTGTACCTCGCCGGCGACATCAGTGGCGCGGCACCACTCACCCACTGGGGCAAGTACCAGGCGCGACTGGTCGGAGACCGGATCGCCGCGCGGGCCGAGGGTCGCACACCACCCGCCGAGCCCCCCGGTGTGCCGGTTCCTCAGGTCGTGTTCACCGATCCACAGGTCACCACCGTCGGGCTGACCGCTGCCCAAGCAGGCGAGGCCGGTCACCGGATCCGGACCGTGCAGGTACCCGTCAGCTCGACCGGCGGCGTCATGCTGCTGCGCGACGACGCGACCGGGACGGCCCAGCTGGTCATTGACGACGAGACCAACACGGTGCTGGGGGCCACCTTCGTCGGGCCGGACCTGGCCGAACTGCTGCACTCGGCAACGATCGCCATCACCGCGAAGGTGCCCATAGACGTGCTGTGGCACGCGGTGCCCTCCTACCCGACCGCGAGCGAGCTGTGGCTGCGTCTGCTGGACAGCGACCGGGAGGCCACCCGTTAGCGCAAAGCGGGTGAGCTAACACGCGGCGGCGCGCCGAGTCCTCGTCCAGCCCGCAGAGCAGGCGGCCTATTCGTCCTTGGCTTTGGCGATGCTGTAATTCCGGAACGCGGGGAAGGCCAGCGCGATCGCCGCCATGCCGGCGACGACGAGCAGCCCACCGCCTCCGGTGGCCCAGGCAGGGCCGACGACATCGGAGGCGGCGCCGTGCAGAACGTCGGCGAGCCTGGGACCGCCGGCGACGACCACGATGAACACCCCCTGCATCCGGCCGCGGACCGCATCGTCGGTCGCGCTGAGCAGGATCGACTGCCGGAACGCCGCCGAAACCATGTCGCTGGCGCCACCGACCACGAGCATCCCCAGCGCAACGCCGAGCGCCACCCGGGTCTGCCAGCCGGACAGGCCGACCGCAAGACCCATCAGCGCCATCGAACCGCCCCACGCAGTCACGGCCCACAGCACCGCCGCACCCTGCCGGTTCACGCGCGAGACCCAGCCGCCGAAGACTCCGCCCAGCACCGCGCCGGCCGGCATGGCGGCATAGAGCAGCGCGAACTGGACGCCACCCTCGATGGGCCCGCCGAAGGAGACGTGTGCGATTTCGGGGAACAGCGCCCGGGGCATGCCGAAGATCATCGCGATCAGATCGACCGCGAAGCTCAGCAACAAGATCTTGTGCCCGCTCAGGTAGATCAGCCCATCGATCACCGACCGCAGCCCGGGTGCACCTGTCGTCCCCTCGACAGGCATCGGCTTCAACCGCCAGACCGCATACAGCGTCGCCATCAGGGTGATCGTGTCGATCAGGTAGAGCCAGGAGTAACCGAGCACCGGAATCAACGCTCCCCCGACCAGCGGCCCGGCGATCGCCCCGGCGGACAGCACCGTCATATTCAGAGCATTGGCGGCCGGCAACTGATCGGCCGGCACGAGCTTGGGCAAGATGGCGGTGCGCGTCGGCTGGTTCACGGCGAAAAACGCCTGCTGCAGCGCGAAGATGCCCAGCAGCAGCCAGACGTTGTCGAGGCTCAGCGCGGCCTGCGCCCAGAACAGCGCGGAGGTGACGATCAGGCCACCGGTGGTGATCTCCAGCAGCCGACGCCGGTCCATGACGTCGGCCAGCGCGCCACCCCACAGCCCCATCACGATCAGCGGCACCAGTCCGAAGACGCCGGTCAGGCCGACCATTGCCGACGAGCTCGTGATCGCGTAGATCTGCGCGGCACCGCCACCACGGTCAGCTGGGCTCCGATGACCGTGACGATATTGGCTGTCCACAGCCGCCGGAAGTCGGGAGAGGTGAGCGGACGCGTGTCGGCGAAAATGCCGCGCAGGCGGTCCACCAGTCGGGTTTGGCCATTTGACACGCCCGCCACCGTACCCCCGCACGCCACGCCCAACTCAGTCGTCCGTGGAAACCAGCGCCCCGCCCATTCAGCCGCGCACGCGGCCGGGGCGCTGCATGACGCCGTTGCGGGTATCCCGAACCGGCCTATCGGCCGGGTCGGCTGTCAGTTCGTGGCCCGCCCGGAGATGAACGCGTACCGCAAGATACCGGCGGCCTGAACGCGGTCGGGCAGGTCTGCCCTGCGCAACGCAAGCACGCGAGCACCGGTGGCAAGCGCACGGCGGGCGATCTCCTCGAGAGCGTCATGACCCGGCACCACCGAACTACTCGCGTCCTCGAGCACCAGCGCGCCATCGTCGGTGACGAAGCCGGGCACGACGGCGCCCATGTCCACCGCGAGGGTGTCGAGAGCGCCCATGGCGGCTGCACGCGCCAGGTCACTGAGATCGGACACCGCCCGACCGCTACCCCGCAGATCAGCGAAGACCTCGGCGAGTTCCTTGAGCTCGGCGGCGTAGATGTCGTCGAGCACCGACCGCGCGGCCTGGGCCAGTTGCGCGGGGCTCTGATCGTCCGGGTTTCCGCCGATGACCTCGTCGGCAACCTGGGCGTAGCCTGCCACACCGCGATAGATGGACGACAGCGGCTCAGCGGCAGCAATGATCAGCGGCAACGATTCGCCGTTGAGTACGGGCCGCAGAGCGTGATCGACAGCGCGCGCGTACTGGGTGAGCCGTACCTTGCGTCCCTCGTCGCCCTGGATGCGGCCGTACGGTGAGCGTCCTCCGATGGAACGCGGCGACAGGAAGGCCTCGGCGTTCGGCGGGATCCCCGGTACCTCGATCTCCTGCGCGGGCGCATCGGCGCTCACCTCGATCAGGCGGGCACCGTTCTGCGACAGCGCGAGCACGAATGCCGCCTGCGGGAAGGTCACGGCGCGCAGCAACGGGGTGATAGCGAAGCGGTCGGCCACGGCCACGTACTCGGTGAGCTCATTGGCCAGCCGGAACTCGAGCACGCTGGACGGGGTCACGAAGATGGCCAGGCTGCGACCCAGATCACGCCAGAATTCGAGGTCGTCCAGCAGTGCGTAGAGATCGTCTGTCAGCGCGCGTGCAGTCTGCTTGTCGGCCAGCTGCTCCACGCGGCTGATCGCCTCGTCGAACAGTGCCCGTGCACGTAGCCGATTCTCTTCATCATTGACAGGGATGGGGCTCGTCGGAAGATAGACGGTGATGCTCAGGTCATCTCGGGCTGCGGCCAGGCGCTCAATGTCGGCGCGTGAGGGCATGTCGATGTGCACGGTATTCCTTCTGTCAGTGGTGGCTTGTTCGCCGATAGCTGAGGTCCCGCAGACGCGGATATCCCACGACGGGGCTGATCCCCGCAAGCCCGCCATCAAAAAGGCGCGGGCACCACAGGAGGCCCGGGGATCCCGGTCCGGGAGCTGCCGCGACGAATGCGTGGAATCCGGATGGACTCATACATGTGACAGTACGCGGCCGTCGGCCGCGTAGGAGCGGCTGCGCCGATTTCACGCGCGAGGAGACTCGGGCCGGCGTGACTGATCTTCTTCACTTGCGGGGATTAAGCCCGGAATCGACGATTTGGATCGATCCAAGGGCCCAACTGAAGAAGATCAGTCACGCGGCAGGGGGCAGCACCACCTGACGGCGGGGCGTTCCCCGCTCAGCTGCGGCTGCGATGCGCCGCCAGAATCGGCTCGACCAGTTGCGGCCCGGTCAGGCCGAAGTGCTCGAGCACCTCCTGGGGCTTACCCGATTCGCCGAAGCGATCGTGGACACCGAGGCGCAGCAGGCGGGTCGGCAGGTGCTCGGACAGGCTCTCAGCGACGGCGCCGCCCAGTCCCCCGATGATCTGCGCCTCCTCTGCCGTGACGACCAGACCCGTCTTCGCAGCACTGGCCGCCAGCGTCTGGTCGTCGAACGGCTTCAACGTCGCGAAATGCAGCACCTCGGCGTCCACTCCAGCTTCGGCGAGCTCGTCGGCGGCCTGCAGCAGATGCCAGGTCATCGTCCCGGTCCCGACCAGCGTGATGTCGCGGCCCTGGCGCAGCACCCGCGCGCGTCCCAACTCGAACAGATCATCCGGCGCGGTGAACACGGGCGTGGCATCACGAGCCAGTCGCAGGTAGCCAGGACGCGGATCCGCCGCGAGGGCGAGGGTTGCCTTCTCGGCCTCGACGCTGTCGGCAGGTGCCACCACCACCATGTTCGGGATCACTCGCATCAACGCGAGGTCTTCCAGCATCTGATGGGTCGCGCCGTCCGGACCGACATTGAGGCCGGCATGAGAACCGACGATCTTGACGGGGCGGTCGTTGAGAGCCGCCGTCGTCTTGATCTGCTCCCAGTTGCGGCCGGGGCTGAACGCCGCGTAACTGCTCGTGAACGGAATGCGTCCCGCGGCGGCCATCCCGCTGGCAACGGTCACCAGGTTCTGCTCCGCCACCCCAACTTCGAAGAATCGGTCGGCGAACCGCTTGGCGAACAACCCCATTTGAGTGCTGTCCACCAGGTCCGCGCACAACGCGACGATCCGCTCGTCGCGTTCACCGGCCCGCAGTAGTCCACGGCCGAAGCCCATCCGAATGGGTTCGTTCGCTTCCGACACGGCCAGTCGTGGTGCTTGCCCAGCAATCGTGGTCACGAGACGGCCTCCTTTCCGTTGAGTGCTGCGCAGGCGACCGCCGCTTCATCGGCCGTGGGCGGCTTGCCGTGCCATCGATAGTCGCCTTCCATGAAGGGGACGCCCTTGCCGGGAACGGTGTGCGCGATGATGACCGAGGGACGCCCGACCTCTGCTTTGCATTCGTCGATCGCCTTGAGGATCTCGCCGATGTCGTTGCCGTCGATGTCGACCGTGTGCCAGCCGAAGGCCCGCCACTTGTCAGCGAGGTTTCCCAGCGGCATCACATCTTCTGTGCTGCCGTCGATCTGGATGAAGTTGCGGTCGACGATGCCGATGAGGTGGTCCAGGCGGTACTTCGCGGCGTACATCGCCGCCTCCCAGACATTGCCCTCGTCGAGTTCCCCGTCGCCCATCATCACGTACACCCAGCGGTCGAGGTTGTGGTCGAGGTCGCGGAAGACCTGCGCCATGCCGGCGCCCTGCGACAGGCCCTCGCCGAGCGACCCACTCGTGCTCTCGATACCGGGGAGGCTGATCCGCTCGGGATGGCCTTGCAGGCGCGTGCCCAGCCGTCGCAGGGTGTTCAGCTCCTCGACCGGGAAGTATCCGGTATGTGCCATCGCCGCATAGAGCACCGGGGCGGTGTGGCCATTGCTGAGCAGGAAGATGTCCCGCTCTGCCCACTGCGGGTCTTCGGGATGGTGCCGCAGTACTCGTCCATAGAGCACGGCCATCAGGTCGGCCATGCCGAGCGGACCGGCGCTGTGGCCACTGGCCGCATTGGCCAGCATCGACACGATCGACACTCGGATATCGCGAGCCAGTTCTTCCAGCTGCTGGGCTGTGCCGGCTTCCAGGGTGGTGTTTCCAGTCATTCGACTACTCCGTTGTGGTGGTCTGTGAGGGGGATGTCACGGCCGGGGCAGCCCGAGCAGGTCGATGGTGAACGCGCCATTGCGAAGCTGCTCACGCTGCCAGTTCTCCTTGGCCTCGCGCGCCTCCGCCTCCCGCAGCGCCGCCTCACCTTCGTCGGCAGCGATGCGCACCAGGCCGTCGGCATCGCCGACCATGATGTCTCCAGGGCGCACTTCGATCCCGCCCACGCGTACCGGGACGTTGATGTCGCCGCGCTGCACCTTGGTCGTCCGGCGAATGCAGATGCCGCGCGAGAAGACCGGGAATCCGGCCGCAATGATGCCCTGGCTGTCCCGCACCGCTCCGTCGATCACCAGGCCGGCCAGCCCGCGCTGCTGGGCGGCGTAGGTCAGCACGTCCCCCCAGGGCCCGGCCTGGACGAACCCGCCGACATCGACCACGAGAACATCGCCTTCACCGGCCTCCAGAAGCGCGGCATGGATGAACCAGTTGTCCGCCGGCTCGAGCCGGACCGTGACGGCGCGACCTGCCACGGTCATCCGCGGATCCAGCGGCTTGATGGCGGGGTCGAGCGCGCCGGTCTCGCCATGGGCTTCATAGACCGTGGCCGCCCCGAGCTTTGCGAGACGAGCCATTTCTTCGGCTCCGAACGTCATTTCTTCCTCCTGATATTCACAGTTTTTCGACGACTTCGCCGAATCGCCGCAGTCCCTCGGCGAGGGACTGCTCGTCGGTCGCGAACGAAATCCGCACATAGCCCTCGCCGGACGGCCCGAACTCCGATCCGGCCCGAACCAGCACGCCACCGCGGGCGAACGCGTCCACCAGCTCGGCGGACGACAGATCGCTGTCGACCCGCGGGAAGGCATAGAAGGCGCCGGCGGGCCGCTTGACGCTCACCCGATCGATGTCGTCCAGCGCCGCGACCACGAGGTCGCGCCGACGCTGATAGCGTTCCCGCATCTCCTCGAAGTAGCTCGGCGGTGTCTTCAGCGCCTCGATCGCGGCGTCTTGGACGAAGGTGTTCAGCGAGCCGTTGATCGTGCGGTGAACAAGACTGATCTTGCCCGCCAGTTCCGGGACGGCGACGATATAGCCCAGCCGCCAGCCGGTCATCGCGAACGACTTCGAGAAGGTGCCGACGACCACGGTCTGCTCACGGATCCGCTCCAGCGCGAGCGCGCTTTCGAACGCCACCCCGTCGTAGACGATGTCGCCGTAAGCCTCATCGGCGATCAGCAGGAGCTGCGGGTTCCGCTCGACGATGTCGGCCAGCCGGGTGAGTTCGGCCGTGCTGAGCACTCCGCCGGTGGGGTTGGACGGATTGCACAGCACCACCATCCGTGCCTCGGGCGCCAGCGACTCGATGCGATCGAGATCGAGGCATCCGTCGGCCCTGTTTGGAACCCAGATCCGCTCGGCACCGGCCATCGCGAGATGGTCGGCGTACAGCGAATAGGTGGGCTCGGGGACGATCACCCGGTCGCCCGGCCCCACCAGGCCGAGCATGATCGAGGCCAGGCCGGCCGCCGCCCCGTGGGTCGGGACGATCTCTGCGACCGTGGTGGGCCGGCCGCTGGTGCTGGTCACCCAACGAGCCAGCGCCTCACGCAGCTCGTTCGAACCGGTGAGCGGGGCGTAGTGCGTCCGACCGGCCCGCAGCGATCTGACGGCTGCTTCGACGACCGGCGCCGAGGTGTCGCCATCGGGCTCTCCCATGGCCAGCGATATCGCGCCGGGTGGCACCTGCCCGAGACTCGCGGGCCGTCGCGAAACCGAGGTGATGCGTTCGGGAAGTGACAATGCTGATTCGATCAGGATCGCTGCCACGCTCTCCACTCCTTATGATTCGGGGTTTGAGTGCCGGTCCGTCTGTTCGGGGCACTCGTGAAATGACGGATGGTCGTTGGGTTGACTGCGGCGGTCGGGTGACGGTTTACGGGTAGAGGCCGCGCACCCGGTGGGCCTTGGCCACTCGTCCGACCGCGAGCGAGGTCGCCGCCTTGCGCAGCGTGCGTCCTTCTTCCTGGGACTTGGCGAGCAGGAACTCCCAGGTGCCCACCATGCGTTCGCGAAGGCGCTGCTCGACGTCGTCGCCGGTCCACCAGTAGGCCTGGTTGCCCTGCACCCATTCGAAGTAGCTGACCAGGACGCCGCCCGCGTTGGCGAGGATGTCCGGCACCACGAGGATTCCGCGATCTTCGAAGATCGCGTCCGCGGCGGGAGCCGTCGGCCCGTTGGCGCCCTCGACGATCAGGGACGCCTTGACCCGCGGCGCATTGTCTTCGGTGAGCACACCCTCGACGGCGGCCGGCACCAGCACGGTGACATCGAGCTCCAGCAGGAGATCGCGATCGAGAACCTCCGCGGCGGGGAAGCCGACGACGCTGCCCGTGCGATCCACGTGGGCGGCCAGAGCATGGACATCGATCCCACCCTGCTGGAACACCGCACCGTACTGATCGCTGATCGCCAGCACCCGGATTCCCGCATCGTGCAGGAACAGTGCCGCGCCTCGTCCGACCTTGCCGAAGCCCTGTACTGCCGCGGTGGTCCCTAGCGGGTCGATCTCCAGCGACTTCAAGGCCTCCAGCGTGACATGGCCGATGCCGCGCGATGTCGCGCTGGCACGGCCGCGAGACCCGCCGATCGCCATTGGCTTGCCGGTCACAGCGCCCAGCACCGTGTAGCCCGCATTGACACTGGCTCGGCGGCCGTGACCGAGCCCTTCGCCACCGGTCGGCCCCGCCAGAGCCGGACCTGTCGGACTATCGGGTGATGCCGCCGTCATGGTCACCCAGCTGATCCCGGAGTCGAGCAATGTCAGTGGGCGCTCGTAACCTTGCAGATGTGACGCGACTCGACCCACCTGGCGACCTGGCGACCCCCAGCACATGGAGTCTCGGGCTTGCCTACGCGCGCGAAGGACGCGTGAACGTCCTGCATCACGATCGTGTGCGTCACGAGATCACCGCTCGCTGCCGGGGCTCGCACAACCGCAACTACACCGTGCACACCAGCTATGCCTGCGGACCCGACGGCGAGTTGGAGTCGATCGACGGCTCCTGCAGTTGCCCGGTGGTCTACAACTGCAAGCACTGCGTGGCGGTGGTGGCCACCGAACTCAATCTCGCCGCTCCCGGCACCGGCAGACCGACGCCGGGCAGATCGGGCAGCCGGACTCGGGCCCTGCTCAGTGAGCTGCCCGCGATCGACTCGGAGATGGCCCCCGAAGACCTGCTGCCACCGCCCGCCGCGATCATCCAGTTGCCGCCATGGCGCCGGACGCTGGACCGCATCTTCACACCGGTCCACGATCCTGGCCGCCCAGATCTTCAGCCGCTCGCGCTGCTGCTGACCTTCGAGCCGGACCCGGTTCCTGGCGACCAGTCCGGGGTGCCGTCGCGCTACGCGTCCACGGCTTTCGGTCGGCGACTGACCGAACTCGGCTACGCCTTCCCCACGCGGCCCGGCTTCGTGCACGTCGTTCCAGCCCGGGCCGGCAAGCGGCAGGCCTGGGTGCGCACCGGCATCTCCTGGATGCGGCTGCGCTCCAGTGAGGTTCAGGGCGCCGACCCGGCCCATCTCGATGCGCTCAATGCGCTCCGGCGGTTGTACGCGGACGTGGGCCCCTACCTCGGCGCGCAGGACCCGATCGCGCTCGAGAAGATCACCCACCCTGCACTGTGGTCGGTGCTGAAAGAGATCGTCGACGCCGGGGTCACGCTGGTCGAGGACGGCTCGCTGCGCCCGGTGAGCATTGAACCCGACCCGGCCAAGGCCGACATCGAGATCACCCAAACCGATGCCGGCGAGCTGACCGTGCGCGCCGCGGTCCGTCACCCGCGGCTCGACGCCGGCACCGCCACGACGCGGCTGGGTGATCCGCCGCACGGCGTCGCGTGGCGCGATGACTCGGGCGTCCATCTGGCGCGCTTCGACCAGCCCGCGGACAGGACATGGAAGCAGCTGGCCGCCGAGCGCGACGAGATCAGCATCCCCGCGGACGACCAGGAGGACTTCGTCCAGACGGTGCTGCCGCGGATCGCCCAGGTCGGGTGGACGTCTCCGGACGGCAGCTTCGAGCCGCCTGCGCCGCCGGCACCGCGCCTGCATCTGGAGATCGGCATCGCCCAGACCAGCGCGGAGGCGCCGACCCCGCAGGCTCATCTGCGCTGGGGGTGGCACTATCGGGACGAGGACGGCCGTGGCCGCGGACCGCTCCCGCTGGAGACCACCTCGCGAGACGCGACCCGCGATCTCGACCAGGAGCGCAGCATCGCGACTGCTGTCGCCGCCGAGTTCGCGGACCTGCCCGCGGCGCTCCGGGAGCCCTCCGAGACCGCACCCCAGGCACCGCTGCTTCGCCAGGATGCGCAGCTGTCCGGCATGGACGTGGTGCGGCTGATCCAGGAGGTGATTCCCCGGCTCGAGGAACTCGGCGTGATCGTGGAGACCGGCCAGATTCCGGCCTTCCAGGAGACCTCCGGAGCCAGGATTCAGGTCGGTCTGGATCATGAAGGCAGCGGCAACGACTGGCTCGACCTGGAGATCTCGGTCGAGATCGACGGCCACGAACTGCCGATCGCTGCGCTCATCCGCTCGCTCACCTTGGGCGATGAGGCCGTCTTCTTGCCCGACGGCAGCTATCTACGGCTCGATGATCCCGAACTGGATCAACTGCGGCAGTTGCTCGAGGAGGCGGCGGAGCTGGGTGACCAGCGCCGCACGGGCGTGCGGGTCCCGCGGGTTCGGATGTCGTGGTGGGAGGATCTGCTCTCGCTCAACATCGTGCAGGCGTCGACCGACGCCTGGTTCGACGCCCTGCGCAAGGCAATGATCAGCCCACCGCCGGTGGCCGAGCTACCGGCCGGGCTGGAGGCGCAGCTGCGCCCCTATCAACTGGCCGGCTATCGCTGGCTGGCCGGGCTGCGACGCTCAGGTTTGGGCGGGGTCCTTGCCGATGACATGGGCTTGGGCAAGACGGTGCAGGCGCTCGCGATGATCCTGGACGAACGCGAGCACCCAGACCCAGCCGGTGCCGGACGACGTCCGGCGCCGTGGCTGGTGGTTGCGCCTACCTCGGTGGTGCCGAACTGGGCGTCCGAGGCGAAGCGGTTCACGCCGAGCCTGCGGGTGGCGATGATCGAAGCCACCGAGGCCCGCCGCGGCGTTCCGCTCCGCGAATTGGCTGGTCAGGCCGACGTTGTGATCACCTCGTATGCATTGTTGCGATTGGAGGCCGATGAGTATGCCGCTCAGCAGTGGGCCGGCATGCTCTTGGACGAGGCGCAGAACGCGAAAAACCATTCGTCCAAGGTCTTTGCTGCGGTCATGGGAGTCGGCGCGCCGATGACGTTTGCGATCACCGGCACCCCGATGGAAAACAACCTGGGCGAACTGTGGGCGATGTTCTCCCTAACCGCGCCGGGTCTGCTGGGCAGTCCGAAGCAGTTCCGGGAGGCGTTCCGTCGTCCGATCGAACGCCAGGACGACGTGGACGGCCAGCGGATGGCGTTGCTGAGACGCCGCATCGCCCCGTTCCTGCTGCGCCGGACGAAGAATCAGGTCGCCCTCGACCTTCCCCCCAAGCAGGAGCAGGTCGTCCAGATCGATCTGGCGCCGGCCCACCGGCGGATCTACGACCGGCAGCTGCAGCGGGAGCGTCAGCGGGTGCTGCAGCTGACCGATGACATGGACCACAACCAGATCGAGGTGCTGGCCGCCTTGACCCGGCTGCGTCAGTTGGCGATCGACCCCAGCCTGGTCGATCAGGGCGAGACCGAGATCAAGGCGCCGTCGTCGAAACTGGACGCCTTGGTGCCCCTGCTGCAGGAGGCCGCCAACGAGGGGCACCGCGTGCTGGTCTTCAGCCAGTTCACCCGCTATCTGCGCAAGATCGCGGCCCGGCTCGACCACGAGAAGATCGGGTACTCATATCTGGACGGCACCACAGCGCACCGTCGCGATGTCATCGACGGCTTCACGCAGGGCGACGATCCGGTCTTCCTGATCAGCCTGAAGGCAGGCGGAGCCGGCATCAATCTCACCGAGGCCGACTATGCGATCCTCGCCGACCCCTGGTGGAACCCCGCGGTGGAGAACCAGGCCGTCGACCGGACACACCGCATCGGCCAGACCCGGCCGGTGCACGTCTACCGGATGGTCTCGCGCGGCACCATCGAGGAGAAGGTGCTGGCCCTGCAGGACGCCAAGCGGGAGCTGATCTCGGGCGTGCTCGGTGCCGACACCGACGAGGCTGCCGGTGAGGTGCTGACGCCTGGCCGCGGTGGCCGCCTGAGCGCTGAGGACGTCCGGATGCTGCTGGGCTGATGGGCCTTGGTGGTCGTCGAGTGTGGCCGCCAAGGGCGCAGTTCAGGCCGAGCAGAGTGGCACCCTGGGCACAGGTGAGGCTCTGATTGTGCTCGCGGCTGCGCGCCCGCCCTCGCCCCCAAGAACGCGCCTACGTTCGGATCGCATCGAACGCGGTAAGGGTGGCCAGGACCGCCTCGGCTGCCTCCCGTCCCTTATTCTCTGGCGAGTCCGGGAGCCCGGCCCGAGCGAGGGCTTGCTGCTCGTCATCGCAGGTGAGCACGCCGAAACCGATGGGTGTCCCCGTCCGGGTCATCACGTCGATGATGCCCTGGGTTGCGCCAGCACAGACGTAGTCGAAGTGCGGGGTGCCGCCCCGGATGACGACTCCCAGCGCCACCAGGCCATCGAAGTGGTCGGCGAGCCGGCGACAGGCCACCGGCAGTTCGAAAGTGCCGGGTACACGAACCACCGTGGCCGCGGCGCCGGCGTCCTCCAGCGTGGAGACCGCGTTGTCGACCAGGGCAGCCATGATGACGTCGTGCCACGACGATGCCACGACGGCAATGCGCCGTCCGGTGCCGTCGACAGTGAGGATCGGGGATCCGGAGCCGGCCATCATGCCCCCTGACAGACGACCGGCGTGGCGGGCAGGCGGTGCCCCATGCGGTCACGTTTGGTGGACAGGTAGTGCAGGTTGTCGGGATTCGGCGCCACGACAAGCGGACGCAGACCGGTGATGTCGATCCCCGCCGTGCGGAGTCCGTCGGCCTTTGCGGGGTTGTTCGTGAGCAGTTCGATCCGCTGCACGCCTTCGGCGGCCAAGATGGCCGCGGCCGCGCCGTATTCGCGGGCGTCGACCGGAAGTCCGAGCAGGATCTGGGCGTCGACGGTGTCGGCGCCTTCATCTTGCAGGGCGTAGGCCGACAGCTTCGCGAGCAGCCCCACCCCACGGCCTTCGTGGCCGCGCAGGTAGACGACAACCCCACCCTGATCGGCGATCAGCGCCAGCGACTGGTCGAGTTGCCGGCCGCAGTCGCAGCGGCGTGAACCCAGCGCATCTCCGGTGAGGCATTCGGAATGGAGCCGGGCCAAGGGCGCCTCGCCGGACGCGGCAAGGCCGCGGGGACTGATCAGTGCGAGGTGCTCCGCCCCGGTGCGCAGATCGCGGTAGCCGTGCAACGCGAACACGCCATGGGCGGTCGGCAGCGTCGTCGTGGCGACCAACTCGACGCGGTCGTGCAGGTCGCGCCAGGCGACCAGCTCCGCGATGGTGATGACCGGCAGGTTCTCGCGCTCGCCCAGAGCGAGGATGTCGGGCGTCCGCAGTACTTCACCGGAGTCGTCGACGATTTCGCCGATCGCACCGACCGGCGGCAACCCTGCCAGCCGGCACAGGTCGACGGCTGCCTCGGTGTGTCCGACGCGCTCGAAGACTCCCCCCGCCTTGGCGCGCAGCGGCAGCACATGGCCGGGGCGGATCAGGTCGGACGCGTCGGCGTCCGGGTTGCCCAGGACGCGCAGCGTGGTGGCTCGATCCGCCGCGGAGATCCCGGTCGTGACTCCGGCCGCGGCGTCCACGCTCACGGTGTACGCGGTCCGCAGCGGGTCGGCATTGTTCGGCACCATCAGGGGCAGCCCGAGACGGTCGGCCCACTGGTTCGGCATCGGGGCGCAGAGATAACCCGAGGTGTGCCGCACCATCCACCCGACCCATTCCGATGAGGCGGTGGCCGCGGCCACGATGGCGTCTCCTTCGTTCTCGCGATCGGGGTTGTCGAGGACCAGGACGGGACGCCCGGCGCGCAGGGCGTCGAGCGCTGCGGGAATGCTCGCGAACTCAGCCACGGGTCACCTCCTGCGCTGCGCCGGGCTCGAGGTGGTCGAGGTGGGCGACGACGTACTTGCCCAGGATGTCGGCCTCGAGGTTGACCACGGTGCCGACGGCGGCGGAGCCGAGGTTCGTCGACGCGAGCGTGGTCGGGATCAGCGAGACAGTGAACCGGTCAGGCCGGATGTCGTAGACGGTGAGGGAGACGCCGTCGACGGCGATCGATCCCTTCTCCACCAGATAGCGCCGCACATGTGGTGGGCAGGAGATCTCGACGACCTCCCATTGGTCGCCCGGCGTTCGGGACAGGATCTCACCCGTGCCGTCGACATGTCCTTGGACGACGTGCCCGCCGAAGCGGCTCGATGCTGCCATCGCTCGCTCCAGGTTGACCTGGTCGCCGGGCGTGAGCCGGCCCAGGGAGGTGCGGCTGAGCGACTCGGCCATGACGTCGACGGCGAAGGTGTCGCCGTCGAGCGCGGTTACGGTGAGGCAGGTGCCGTTCACGGCGATCGAGCTGCCGGCGGTGGCGTCGGAGGTGACGAGCCGGCCACGGACGGACAGCACGGCGGAATCGTTCAGATGACGGACCTCGGTGACCTCGCCGAGCTCCTCAATGATGCCGGTAAACATGTTCACTCCTTACTGGGGTTGATCTGGTTGGTTCTGGATGCGTCAGGAAGCGGGCGAAGGGTCAGCCGTACGTCGTCGCCCAGCCGGGTCACGTCGGCGAGGGCATAGCGGCGAATGCCGGCCATGGACGTGACACCGAGGTCACCGATCATCGGCGCACCCGATCCGAGCAGTGCGGGCGCGATGTAGGCGACGATCTCGTCGATCAGGCCGGCGGTGAGGAAGGCAGCTGCCAAGGTGGCCCCGCCCTCGAGCAGGGCCCGGTGGATGCCGTGCTCGTGCAGGCGCGCCAGGACGGCGTCCGGGCTTGCGTTCAGCAGCAGCGTGGGTGCCTCCGGGGAGAGGACGCGCGCGTTGGCGGGGATCGGGCGGCGTCCGATGACTACCCGCAACGGCTGCTTGGGCGCGAGTGTGGCATCAGGACCGCGGACGGTGAGCTGGGGATCGTCGACGAGCGCGGTGCCGGTGCCGATGAGGATCGCCCCGCAGCGGGCGCGCAGCTGATGGACATCGGCCCGCGCTGGTGCGCCGGTGATCCAGGCTGATGTGCCGTCGGCTGCCGCGGTCCGGCCGTCCAGGGTAGCGGCGACCTTCCAGGTGACGAACGGGCGGCCATGGATCGCTGAGAACGTCCAGGTCCGGTTGAGTGCGGTCGCTTCGCCGCCGAGAATGCCGCCGATGACGTCGACGCCATTCGCGACCAGGCTTGCCGCGCCACCGGCCGCGCGCGGGTTCGGGTCGGCCTGCGCGTACACCACCCGCCGGACCCCGGCGTGCAGCAGCGCCTGGACGCAAGGGCCGGTGCGGCCGTGGTGGTTGCAGGGTTCCAGGCTCACATAGGCGGTCGTGCCGGCAGCATTCGAACCCGCCGCGTGGAGGGCCTCGACCTCGGCGTGTGGTGTTCCGGCGCCAGTGTGCCAGCCCTCGCCCCGGATGAGGCCGGCGTCGTCGACCAGCACGCAACCGACACGAGGATTGGGGTCTACTTCGGGGGAACGGGCGGCAAGCTCAAGCGCGCGCCGCATCCACTCCTCATGGTGCTCGCCGGACATTCCCGCCGGCTGCCGCTGCCGTTTCATCTGCCCTCCGTCGTCTCTGGAGACGACTCCGGGGCAGGACAGGCAGGGATTCGGGGACGCACTATTGGTGCCGGCGACAAATCCGCCGGCGCGCAGCAACGCCACGAACCGCGTGCGCCTCCCATCCGGACTTTAACCGTCGGCGCCGGAATTCCACCGGCTCAACCATTGGCTCGCGAGGAGCCGCCGGGTCGCGGACTATCACCGCCGGTTCGGACTTTCACCGACCCCGGAGCACGTTCTTTCCGTGCACCCTACCAGAGTCTGCTCGGGCGGTCCGCGCGCTGAGCGGCACCTTCCATCTCTGAGGCCAGGGCATCGGGGAGTTCTGCGCGCAGCTGGGCCGAATCCTCGGGGGTGGCCACGAACAGGTCGCCCGAAATGACCAGGTCTCGGTGCACCGTGTGGTCATCGAGACCAAGTAAGAGCAGCTCCACACAACGCGTCGAACAGACCGATGCCCCAGGGGCACCCAAACCCGCGCTCGAGCTGAATGCCACCATGGGTACATGTCACGGAAAGGAAAGATCGCGACTCGACCCATATCTTCCGGTCGAGGCAATGCCTCGGGCCTGTCGCGACAGTGGACTATCGGCGCTGCTGTGTTGCTGGCTGGGTTGTACTACGGTTCCGAAGTCCCATGGAATGAGAACTGGCTCGCCACCATTGTGCAATGCTCCGTTCTGGTTGCGGTCGCACTGTCCGAACGCTTCTTGACTTGGTCGATCATCGCGACTGGAACAGCGCTCCTCATTCTCTACGTCGCCTGGCCCACAATCGACGCAGCACCAGCCATCGTCAGTGGCTACGCGCTTCTGATAGTTGCATTTGCAGTCGGGCGACCTGCCTCCGGAGCGATCTGGGCGGTATGCCATCTCGCCCTGGCCGGTCTCCATCTGTCGGTCAACGCAGCCACTGCCGAACTCTGGTGCTTACTCATGGGTAACCACCTGCTGCTGACCGCGGTCTCTTCCGCAATCGGCTGCCTCCTTGGGCATGCAGAACGGCGACGACAGCGCCGCGAGAGCAATCTTCTCGCCGAATCTGAGCGCCTTTCCTCCTCAGCGGCGCGGAGTCTGCACGATTCTGTCGCACAGAAGGCCGCTCAGGCTCTTTGGCTCACCCGCGAATTGCAGCAAGACTCAACCAACCCCGAGTCTGCCGAGAAACTGGCGCAAGCTGCACGGGCATGTGAAGCTGTGGTCTATGAAGCCCGTCAGGTCATGAAAGATCTAGCCGAGTATCAGCCCAGCGATACAGTTCTTCACCAACATGAACGATCAGTAGGCCCGGAAGGCCAACAGCCTCCGCAGTTAGCATATGGGGGGCCTTTTCACCGCGACGATTCTCCAAAGAGAAAACATGGCTGAGACAACTCTGAAAGTCATCGTCGTCGATAATGACCCAATTGTCCGCAGAATAATAACGAAAATGATCGATAGACACGATTTCCTTGAAGTCGTCGCCACTCTAGACAACGGGACTCAAGCAGTCGAATTCTGCCTGGCGAAGCCGGTCGATGCGGTCCTCATGGATATTGGAATGCCAGTCATGGACGGGGTCACCGCTTGCGACCGGATCAAGAAGGCAAATCCTCAGATTCGTATTGTCATGCTGTCCTCCTACGACTGGCAAGCATTCGAGAGTAGCGTTTCCTCCTCCGGCCCTGACGCCTTCTTGCCCAAGTCCGCCGAAATCGAAGCTATCGAGGCCGCGCTCCTAAGTACTCCTGTCGAGAACGTCACGCGCCCACAGGGCGACCTGACTAATCGTGAGAGCCAGGTTCTTGATCTTGTTTGCCAAGGTCTCACCAATCATCAAATAGCCCGGAGGCTTGGGGTCTCTGATGCAACGATCAAGGCCCACGTGAGTTCATGTATGCGAAAGACCATGTCGCAATCCCGAACCCAATTGTCCGCGTGGGCATTCAGCCACCTGTAGTCATTTATACATTCCGACATGCGGGAAGCCACGGAAACAGTCTGCATAGCTCGTCAGCTGAGATGTCCGTTTTCCCCAGTTCGTGCGCGGAGGCTATGCTCGATTGCTGACTATCGCCGTGCGCTCGAACCATGTTCGAGTTCTCCGCATAGCAGAATGAGTTATTGATGCTAGGACACAAGAGAATGCCGAGCATAATAAGAACCGCTGACAGACTTTTCACTTGCTTTACCTACCGATATGCGCTTTCGCAAGATCTCATCCGATACTTGCTTGGAGTCGATTGATCGGACTAGCTGACAAGCCAATCGCGAACTGCCGTGGCCAGCGCTGTGGGATCGGCCATGAAATCGTATTCTTCCCATGGCTGCTCAACAATCGCGGCACCTGACAGAGTATTCGCCAAGTAGTCTCGCTGAGCGGAGGGCGGCCTTCCACCTGCATCGCGCGAAAGCCAAATGGTAACTTCGCTGGATGCCGCCTCACGGAGATTGGCCAGCCAGTCGAGCTGTTCCGCGACCTCGGGCCCCGGGCGCCATCGCCGATCATCGTACGGCTGCCGCGGAAGTTCCGTGGCCCGCAAGGCCTGCTCCAAAGGCTCGCGCACTTCTGGGCGACGACTGAGCCCGCGAGCCATCAGCTCATAAGCGGCCTCCGGAAACCTACCCTCGCCAATCTGCGGATCCAGCCAGATCGCGACATCGCGAGGATCCGCTTCTTTCTGCAGTCCTGCAGCCAACCTCTCAGCCAAGCGCATGTCGATTTGGCGCGCCTCGTGAAAGCCCACGTCCCGCGTAAAAGCGGAGCCGGGATCGATCAGCAAGATTCTGTCAACCTTGTGGGTCACAAGCAACCGAGCAACAACACTGCATCCGATAGCACGCGCAGCAACGACAGAAGGCACCGGATCAACAGCGACTTGAATGCGGTTCAATACGTCAGCCGCCTGAGCCAGGGCGAGGACTGAGTGCACAACAGAAACGGGATCCGCGATTGCACCGGGCACCTGATCCGCCAGCGCCCCAAGACCGTAGCGGCCGAGCTGGGGGTCAACAAGTAAGAGCGAACTCACGATCTAAATCCTCACAAGAGATGGCCGCGACAGCCCCAAGCGCACGATATCCCGTTGGCTCCAGCACACACGATACACGCGAGGCCGTTCACAGGGTTGAGCGCAGCCTCGGCACAGTTGAGAATGCACCCGGTATCGATACTCAAGCCGAGGCAGCCAACGAGGCACACGCCGAAGGACGCCGTATTCTGTGGATGAGCACCTGCTGAATCAGGGTAGATCGGTCGCGCGCCCTTCCTGCTGACATCGAGAGTTGCAAGCAACGCTCCGTTGACGGCGTAGATCTCAAGGCTTCTCCCCGACAAGCCCAAGCTGAATGAGGCGCGGGGTTCTTCCTCAAGGAGGAAGCTGACTTGGCTGGAGCTATGGACCAGAGCAGTGGCCAGATGGCCGTCACTCACGATGCGGTAACTGCTGGTTGCGGGTCCCCAGTTTGCGACAGCCTGCTGGCCTTCTGCGCTAGCCAATGCGATCTGACTAGCTTCCAAACCAATTTCTGTGACTGACGGTGTCCCACGGGGAGAAGTCTCGTTGGCAGCCGCCCGTGCAACGTTGAACACAGCAGCTAGGACCCCGATTCCCGCACCCGCCAGAAGGTTTCGCCGTGTCATGCCACCACGAGATTGCCGCGCTTCTAGCTCCTTGTACAGAAGCCGAAGCCAGTCGCGGCTTTGCCGCCAACCGAGCACCTGTATGAGCTTTAAACGCATCCTCCATCCGCTGAAGATTCGCGGTGGACTATCCGCGTCTATTTCAACGAGGCAGGGAGCCGTGAACGCAACACTTTCCTGAAGACTTTTCGCCTCCGAGCTCTGTTCAGCCACCGGTCGTATCTGGGAAATCCCTGCAACCTCTCTTCCAAGAGAAGAACAGGCAGGGCACAGACCATCGACAATCATCAAGTATTGGGATGACACTATCTCTCCTCACGGAAAACAGAAACAACTCGAATATTATGGCTCCGACCATTCAGGGCCGAGAGAAAACGACGCGCTACCAAGCAATCCCGACTCCCCAGGTTTTCGAGAGCCCTAGCAAAGGGAACCGATAAGGATGGGGTTAGCAGCTTCATGTCACGATCTTGCTCGAAAAACCCGGCAAATAGTATTAGCCCTTCGACTACTTGACCGCAGCCGCAGATGTGTGATATAAGCTTCCGACGCGACATCTAGCCCATCGCATCGAGTAGATCGGCCACATGCCGGCTCTCGGGACGAAGGACGCCCGCTATCCCTATGTGAGAACCTTGAGCGCGCCCACCACCAGATCGTGCGCATAAGGCGCGGCGACCTGGTTCAAGAAAACCGGGAAGTCGACGGTGGCATTGTGGTCGGCGCGATCCGAGATGGTCCTGGCCACCGCGAACGGGACTCCTGCGGCGGCGCAGACCTGGGCAACCGCGGCACCTTCCATCTCCACCGCGAGGGCATCGGGGAGTTCTGCGCGTAGCTGGGCCGAACCCTCGGCGGTGGCGACGAACAAGTCCCCCGAGATCACCAAGCCGGGGTGCACCGCGGGCTCGCCGAAACCGAGCGCGGACAGCTCGGCGCGGTGCGCCGAACAGGCGCCGACCGCTGCCGCCGCGAGTGCCGCAGTGAGGTAGGGGTCCACGGGAATGCGGGCCACTCCCACGACGGGCGATACCCACCGGTCCCACAGCGGACGCGCATCAAGGTCGTGCTGGAGCAGCTCGGTGGCGATGACCACATCTCCGGGATTCACATTCGGCCCGAGGCCTCCGGCGGTGCCGACCAGGATCATGCCCGTGACCCGCTCGGCGAGAATGGCGGCGGTGGCGGCTGCGGCTACCTTGCCGACACCCGAGCGCGCCAGCAGCACCTGGCGACCCGCGAGGGTGGCATGCATGAGCGTGATGCCCGCCACCGTCTCGGTGCGGATCTCGCCCTCGCCGCGCGCGGCCTCCACGATCGCCGACAACTCTTCGGGCAACGCTGCGATGATCGCGAGCATGTCATCAGCCTCCTTGGCTCAGCTGGCACCATCATGGCACCCCGGTCGAGCCCGGAAATCCGGCATCCCCACCGGCCTGCGGACCCGAGCGTGCCTCATCTTCTTCACTTGAGCCCGAAACTGCCGAATTGGCCGGTTTGGATCGATCTAACGCCCCAGGTGAAGAAGATCAGGCACGCTCTTGCATCGAGCCGGGCCCGGTCAGGCCTGCTCGGCCTGTCTCCGGACCATCTCGGTGATCCAGATCGGCGCGAACGGAGAGGTACAGCCGGGCGAGGTCGGATAATCCTTCAGCACCTCCAGGCGCTCCCCGATCTCCAGTGCGCGGGCGCGATACTCGGGGTGTTCGATGCCGATCTGGGCCAGACAGGCGTTCATGGCCCACTGCAACCGCTCGGGGGCGTCGGCCATCTGCGCCTCGATCAGGTCGAGCAAACCCGCCAGGTCGAGCCCTTCGGGCTTCTTCACCACCCGGTCGGCGGTGAGCGCCCAGCCGGCGCTGGCGATCACCGGATCCGGATCGTCGAACCAGCTCACCCGCAGCGCCTCGACGTGCGGCGACTTCTTCACAACGTAGTTCACCAGCCAGTCCTGCACCTTCGGCACCCGGGCATCACGCAGCATCGCGTCCAGCTCGTCCTGGCTGAACGATCGGGGACGGCAGATCAAGAGCGCGAGCAGGCGGGCAGCGCTGTCACCGGTGGCCCACAACTGGCCAGCGAACTCGTGGCGGGTCTTGATCCGCTTGGCCAGCGCTCTCAGCTTGGTGAGGTTCACGCCGTGATCGTCGCCATACCGCTCGTTGACCGCCCGGATCTTCGGATCTTCCAGCGAGGCCAGCTCGGCCATCACCTCGGTCAGAGTCATCTCGCTCATGCCTCAAGCATCACGCATGTTCAAGAAACGTCCTAGACCCCGAAACTGGATTTCCCGCGCGCCGACCGGCATGCTGCCAATAGCTTTGAAGCAAACGAACCCACGGGAGCGCCGACCATGGAAGACATCCGCCTGATCGCGTCCGATATGGACCACACGCTGCTCACCGAAACCAGCGAACTGCCTCCCGATTTCCACAGCTACGTCGATCGGCTGAATCAGGCCGGCATCGTCTTCGTCGCAGCCAGCGGACGCCCGCTGTTCACGCTGCAGACAATGTTTCCGGCCGGCGGTCCCGGCCTGGGCTACATCGGCGACAACGGTGGGACCGTTAGTTACGACGGCGAGGTGCTCTTCGAGAGTCTGCTGTCCACCGCGGACTATCAGGCGATGATCGCCCTCACCCATCAGCAGACAGCCGGCGTCCCGATCATCTGCGGCATCGAAACCGCCTACGTCGCCTCCGCGCACCGGATGCATGAGGAGTTCCTGCGCACCTTCTACTCCGAGATCACCTTCGTCGACGACCTGACCGTCATCGACGCGGACGCCGACAAGTTCACGGTCTACTTCCCGGGCGGCGGTGCGATCGAGATCTGCGACGACCTCTATCGTCCGGCCTACGACCGGGATTTCTCGGTCACCATCGGCGGGGTGGTCTGGGTCGACATCATGAACCCCGGCGTGACCAAGGGCAGCGGGCTACGTGTGCTCGCTGATCGGCTGGGCCTGGACCCTGCGCAGATGATGGCTTTCGGCGACACCTACAACGACATCGAGATGCTGGACGAGGTCTACTACAGCTATGCGGTCAGCAACGCCGAGCAGGCGGTCCGCGATCGCGCGCGTTTCGTTACCGGGTCGAATGACGAATACGGCGTGGTGAGCGTCATCCGCGAAGTGCTGTCACAACGGGGAGGCTGCTGATGGACAAGATCGACTTCAAGAAGACCCTCGACTCGTATCAGGCCAAGCGCGGGGTCTTTCGCCTCGTCGAGGTCCCACCGCTGCACTACCTGATGATCGACGGCCACGGCGACCCGAACACCTCGCCTGCCTTCGCAGAAGCCATCGAGACGCTGTATCCGATCGCCTACAAGCTGAAGTTCGCCAGCAAGCAGGGTCTGGGGCGTGACTACGTCGTCCCGCCGCTGGAGGGCTTGTGGTGGGCCGACGACATGGACGCGTTCTCGAACCGCGACAAGTCCCAGTGGGATTGGACGCTGCTGCTGCTGGTTCCCGACTGGATCGACCAGGCCATGGTCGACGCCGCGGTCGAGCAGGTGGCCGCCAAAGATCCGCCCGCGCGGCTCGGCGATGTCCGCTTCGACCTGCTGGACGAGGGGTTATGCGTCCAGACGCTGCATATCGGCAGTTTCGACGACGAGGGGCCGGTGCTGCAGAGGCTGCACGAGGAGTTCATTCCCAGCCAGGGTCTGACGCCGACCGGACACCACCACGAGGTCTACTTCAGCGATTTCCGCCGCACCGCACCCGACAAACTGCGGACGCTGCTGCGTCAGCCGGTCGCGCAGGCCAGCAGCACGGACTGATCGAGGGCCGCCGCCAACGGTTCGATCACCGCGGCCGGAACGCGCTCACGCACCGCACCGGCCAGGCCGGACATCGCGCCGCAGCCGAGAACCACTGATGCCGCGCCGGCCGCGGCGATCTCGGTGACCTCGGCCACCAGGCAGCCGAGCGCGGCGTTGCTGCCGGTCTCGTAGTCGCGCCGCAGTGCGCCGCGAGCCACGATCAGGTCGCCGGTCAGTCCATAGCCGGCGGCCTGTTCGACCTTGTCCGCGACGATCTCCTCGGTGACACACAGCACGCCCCAGCCCTCACCGGCCGCGGCGAGCTGCATTGATGCCCAGCCCATTCCGACCACCGGCCGCCGGTCCTGCACCGCCCAGCCGTCCGGCAGCCCCGGATCGCCGTGGCAGGCGATCACCATCGCATCGAATCCGTCGTCGGCGAGCCGGGCGATCCGCTGCCATATCTGTCCGGCGACCAGCTCGTTGTCCGCCTGGGTGACGAGCAGTTCGGGCGCGTCCGGCAGGTATTCGGTCACCACGTCGTTTCCGCTCGCGGCGGCCCAGTCGTCGGCCACCCGGGACAGTACCCGGGTGATCGCCTGCGACGAGTTCGGGTTGAGGACCAGGATTCTCACGACCGGTTGGCGAAGCTCACCGCGCACTGGAAGAGCACGTTGATGCCGTCCGCGCAGGCCTTCGGCGTGGAGTATTCCCGCGGATTGTGGCTGATGCCGTCGTACTTGCCGGGGACGAAGACCATCCCGGTCGGGCAGATCGCGGCCATCTCACCGGCGTCGTGACCGGCGCCCGACATGATCCGGCGGTTGCTCAGCCCGAATCGGTTTGCGGTGGCCTCCACCTCGTCCATGACCTCGTCGTAGAACTGCACCGGCGGGGTGTGCGCGGTGATCTCGGAGGCGATCGTCACCCCGGTGCGCTGTTCGACCTCGCGGCAGTAGGCCAGCAGATCGGCACTGGCGCGCTGGATCGCATCCTCCTCGGGATTGCGCAGGTCGATGGTGATGACCGCCTCGCTGGCGACGATGTTCACCAGATTGGGTGCGGTGTCGAAACGCCCGACGTTGGCCAGCAGCGCACCGTACTGCCCCGACTTCACCATCTCGTCCAGCTTGACGGTCACCAGCGCCGCGGCCAGGGTTGCGCTGTGCCGCAACGCGTCCGGGGTCGTGCCGGCATGTGCGGCGCGTCCGCGGATTGTCAGCCGGTGCCACAAGATGGCCTGCACCCCGGTGACCACACCGATCTCGTAGCCGCCTGCTTCCAGGATCGGACCCTGTTCGATGTGGCATTCCAGGTAGTGAGCCGGCGGTGTCACGGGCACCGCGACCGGTCCGACCAGGCCGTGCCGGTCGAGTTCGGCGCCCACCGAGATGCCGCCGGCGTCGGTCAGCGACCGGGCCTGCGCCTCAGTGATCCGTCCGGCCGCGACCGCGCTGCCGAGCATGTCGGTGCCGAAGCGGCAGCCTTCCTCCTCGGTCCAGATCGCCAGTTCGATCGGACGCAGCGTGCTCACCTCGTGATCGTTGAGCGTCCGGACGACCTCCAGGCCGCCGAGCACGCCCAGGCAGCCATCGAAGCGTCCCGCCGTCGCGACGGAGTCAACATGTGAGCCGATCACCACCGGGGCGAGGCTGTCGTCCAGGCCGGGACGCCGGGCTCGCACGTTGCCCACGCGGTCGAGCGTGATCTCCAGGCCCGCGTCGGCGAACCAGGAGAGCACGAGTCTGCGTCCGGCGACATCCTCGTCGGTCAGCGCGAGCCGTCGGACGCCGATCAGGCCCGTCTCGTCATCGAGATAGGCACCGATCTCACCCAGCTTGCTGAGCGAATCCCACAGCCGCTCGGGGTCGATACGTACGGTCTCGGTCGTCCGCTGCTCAATAGTCATCGTCATCACTCCTGATTCCCGCCGACCACCCGGCGATAGTTTGCAGAGTCCGTGGGGCCTTCGGTGAGGAAGACCAGGACCGTGTCGTCGCTGGTCAGACCGAGTTCGCCGAGATTGCCCAGCAGCCCGGCCAGTCCCGCGGCGCCGCTTTCACCCGCGGCGATGCCGTCGCTTGCGAGCAGCCGCATCGCCTGCTCCGCGGCTGCGTCGTCGATCACGCTGAAGGCGTCGAATCCGCTGCTGACATCGGGCCAGGCCAAGTCTGATGGAGTGCCGCAGTTCAGGCCGGCCATCGCCGAATGCTGCTCGCCCTCCAAGGAGACGATGTGCCCAGCGGCAGCGGAGGCGGTCACGCACGCCGCGTCGAGCGGTTCGGCACCCACCATCAGGCGGTTCGGACGATGAGCGAACCCCCGGGCCACCGCCGCGGCGAACCCGCCGACGCCGATCTGCGCCGCGATGACGTCCGGCTCGGGCAGCCCGCCGGCGTCGATCAGGTCGGTGACCTCACCGACCACGGTGGCGTAACCGTCGATGACGTCTTGCGGCGCCCGCTGATAGCCCGGCCAGGACGTGTCCGAGATCACCGCCGCCGCCGGACCGGCCAGGGCGGCGGCCAGCCGGACGGTGTCGTCATAACCGACGTCGGTGACCGCGACCTCCGCTCCCTCACCGACGATGGCGTCGATGCGGTCCTGCGCGGTTCCGGCGGGCATCAGCACCTTGGCCGGCAGCCCCAGCAGCCGCGCGATATGGGCGACCGCGCGGCCGTGATTGCCGTCGGTGGGTGCTACCAGCGTCAACTCCGGGTGACGGCCGGCCGCGATCAGCAGATCGTCGAAGCTCAGCTCGGCGGCGGGGCCGAGATCCCAGCGCTCGGCCAGCTCTCGGCACACCGCCCAGGCCGCACCGAGGATCTTGAACGAGGGCAGGCCCAGACGGTTCGACTCGTCCTTCACCACGACCCTGGCCACGCCGAGCGCATTCGCCGCGGTGGGCGCCTCGCGTACCGGAGTCGCCGCGAAACCCGGCAAGGAAGCATGGAAATCGCGGCAGGCCAGGACGGGGCGCTGCACCGATGCCCGATCGGCCAGCGGATTGTGCAGCAGGTAGTTCGCGGCCAGCGCTGGTGAACTAGCGGTGAGAGACATAAACGGTCCCCTTTGTAGGACAACTAATAACAGACTGATTATGGCGAACCGTCGATTCGCTAGGTACTGTGGGGGTGCTTACCCCCGATCCCCCGAACGTTCCGGGGACCCGCAAGCTGCGAGGAGAGTCATGGACAGTCGCGAACCACACGCCGCTCGGATCCGGCAGCGCATGCTGCTGCAAACCGAGATCCGCAACGCGATTCTCGACGATCTGATTCTGTCGGGAGAGATACCTACCGGCGAGAAGCTGCCGTCCGAAGCAGAACTGTGCGAGACCTACGCCGCGTCCCGGGTGACGGTGCGATCGGCACTGCAGTCGCTGGCCGAGCAGGGCTTCATTCAGACCCGTCGCGGCTCGGGATCGATCGTGCTGCCCCGCGCGAAGACCATCGCTTCCCATCTGACCCGGCTGGTCTCCTTCGATACCTACGCCGACCAGGCCGGCGAATCCTTCGAGACGGTCGACCTGATCATCGAGGACTGCCCCGACGACGACGTCCGACGCGACGCGTTCCCCGCCCATCAGCGGGAGAACCTCGCCCGGGTCTCGCGAGCCAAAGCTCGCCATGGTCAGCGAGTCGCCTGGATCATCGACTACGTCCCGGACGAGGTGCTGGGACGAGAACTGCTCGTCCGCGAGTTCGGGCGCACTGGATCGGTGCTCGACATTCTCATCGAGCGTGATCTCGCACAGTTCGCCGACTGCCGGCTCGAACCCGTGCTGGTCACTACTGCACTCGCGCAGCACGTCGACGCCGCACCCGGCAGCCCGGCCCTGCAGATGAACGAGCTGACCTGCAATCGGGACGGTGACCTGGTCGACCGCAGCGAGTCGTGGATGCTGCCCGGTGCCTTCGAGTTCTCCTTCCGGCGCAACCGCGATTCGCTGTGAGCGGTCACGATGGGCGATGACGCTCATCGGATCGTCCCATCGCTGGGGCCGCAGGCGATGAACTGCCCCGATTGATCTCCCACCAGGACACCGTCGAGCACGGCGGCCGAGCCCCGGACGAAGACATCGCGGACGCGTCCGGAGATCCGCCAACCCTCGTACGGCGTGTAGTCGACGTTCTCGTCGAGATCGGTCTGGTGCACCGTGCGGGTGCCCCGCGGGTCGTAGATCACCACATCGGCGTCGGACCCAGGCGCGAGAATGCCCTTGCGCGGATGAACCCCGAAGTAGCGGGCCGCGTTGGTCGCGTTCAATTCGACATAGCGCTCCAGGCTGATGCGTCCGGGCTCGACACCATAGGTGTAGAGCAACTCCATCCGCAGCTGAATTCCGGGAGCGCCATTGGGAATGGAGCGGAAGTCGTCGCCGCCGGCATCCTTTTGGCCGTGCACGTTGAAGGCGCAGTGGTCGGTGCCGATGAACTGCACCGACCCGTCGGAAACCGCCTGCCACAGCACATCCTGGTCGGCGACCTCACGCAGCGGCGGACTGATGACATAGCCGGAGACCTCGTCCAGATCGTCTCCGTTGGCCATGCCATAGCGACTGGCGTCCAGCAGCAGATACTGCGGGCAGGTCTCCGCCCTCAATGGCACCCCGCGCCGGTTCGCGCGCAGCACCTCGGTCAGCCCGTCCCTGCTGCTCAGATGCACCACGTAGCACGGCACATTGCCGGCAAGTTCGCTGATCGCGGCGAGCCGGCTGATCGCCTCGCGCTCCACCTCAACCGGGTGGGTGTGCTGGTGGTAGTAGGCATGAGTCTGGCCGGACGCGACCCTCTCCCGGGTCAGTTCGTCGATGAGTCGGCCGTTCTCGGCGTGGAATCCGATCGTGCCACCGAAGCTGCGGGTCGCCTGCAGCGCCTGGAAGATCTCGTCGTCCTCGACCATCATGGCTGGGCGGTAGGCCATGTACATCTTGAACGACGTCACGCCCTGACGCGCGATAGCTGCCATCTCGTCGGCACGCCCGGCGGGCCATTCCAGCATAGCCATGTGAAAGGCGTAGTCGCACCACGATTTGCCGGACGCCTTAGCCTGCCAGTTGGCGAGTCCTTGGGCCAGCGTCTCGCCCTTCTGCGCGGTCGCGAAATCCATCACCAAGGTGGTGCCGCCGAGCACCGCTGCGCGGGTGCCGGTATTGAAATCGTCGACGGTCGTGGTGCCCTGGGTGGCCAGATCGAGGTGGGTGTGAGTGTCGATGCCGCCCGGCAGCACCAGGCAGCCGCCGGCGTCGATCAGCCGGTCTCCGGGAGTCTCCGTGATTGCGCCGAGCGCGGTGATCTGCTCACCGTCGATCCGCAGATCGGTGACGGCCGACCCGTACGGACCGACGACCGTGCCGCCCCGAATGATGGTGCTCACGCCAGATTCTCCTTCCCGATGCGGATGACGCGTCCTGGCCTGGCAGCTGTGGAGGACTGACCCGTCCACACCTGCTGACCGGCCACCCATACTCCGTAGACTCCCGCGGTATAGCTGCACGGATTGGTGAACGTCGCAGTGTCGATGAACTCGTGCGGATTCAGCAGCACCAGATCGGCGCGCTGGCCAGGGGCGATGCGGCCACGATCGGTCAGGCCCAGCAGGGCTGCCGAGCGTCCGCTCATCCGCTCGATGGCATCGGTCGCCGAAGCCAGCCCAGCACGGATCGCGAAGCGCCCGAGGAATCGTCCGGTCGACCCGTACAACCGCGGATGCGGCGACGGGTTGAAGACCCCGTCGCTGCCGAGCAGCGATCCCGAACGCCGGTAGATCTCGTGGACGACCCGCTCGGTCGAATAGTGGTCGATCATCGCGGCGTCCAGGCTTGTCCGGGCGCAGATCTCGACGACCGCATCCGCAGGCTCGCACTTGAGCATCTCGGCGGCCTCGGCGACCGTGCGCCCGACGACCTCGTCCAGGCCGGTGGCCTGAGTGATGGTTACGTTCTCGGCACCGCAGGAACCGTAGAGGTTCTCCCAGCCGGGCAGCCCGTGGCGCATGTCCGCGGCCAGTTCGCGGCGCGCGGCACGATCCCGGACGCGGGCCAGCGCGGCCTCGGGGCCGCCGGCCATGGCCCAGGGCGGCAGCAGCGCGGTCAGCAGAGTCGAGCCCGCGCCGTACGGGTATTGGTCGACGGTCAGGTCGATCTGGGTGGCTGCCGCCTCGAGCAATCCCAGCAGCTGATTGAGCAGGTCCTCGTTGCCGATCAGCTTGAGGTGCGAGATGTGCAGCCGGGCCCCGGTCTCGCGACAGGCGTCGATGAACTCGCTCATCGCGGCCAGCGACTCGCTGGCTTCGTTGCGCACGTGTGGCACCAACGGGACGCCGTACTTGGCGGCCACCGAGGCCAAGGCGCGCAGTTCGCGGCCCCTGCCGTACATGCCGGGTGCGTAGATCATTCCGAAGCTCACCGCCGCGCCGCCGGCAGCCAGCGACGCATCGGTCAGCGCCTGCATCTGGCGCAGCTCCTCGCCGGTGGCGTCGCGGTCGCCATCGCCCATCACGACCTGGCGGATCGCGCTGTGCGGGACGCAGCTGATCAGATCGGTGGCCGGGGCGCTGGCGTCCAGCACACTGAGGTACTGGTCGAAGCTGCGCCAACTCCACGCAACCAGTGAACTCGGCTCGAGGCCGGCGAGGTAGTCCCGGCGGGCGGCGACATGGGCGTCGTCCACCGGCGCGGGCCCCAGACCGTCAGGGCAGATCCATTGGGTGGTGAAGCCCTGGGAGACCTTCGCGGCCATCTGCGGTTCATCGAAGCTGCGCAGCGCGCTGTGCGCATGCAGATCGATGAACCCGGGAGTCAGCCAGCAGCCGTCACCGTAGACAGTCTCGGCGTCGGCCACCGTCGCGCCTCGGGAGACCAGGCCATCGACCCGGCCGTCGATGACCACGACATCAGCGGGGATGAATCCGGAGGGAGTATGAACGTCGGCTCCGCGGATTACCAGATCAGCCGCCATGCTCAGCGTCCTATCTCGGCAGCGGTCGGCATGGCGGAGCGTGCGTTCCACTCGGCCAGCAGTTCGTCGGGGAACAGCGCCTGACCGCTGAACTGCGGGCCGGCCAGCCGCTGATCCAGCCGGGTGACCAGCGGGGGCAGCAGATCGGCCTCGGCGATGACTTCGGTATTGGTCAGGACGTCGCGGGTCGGGCCGTCCAGGATCACCTTGCCGTGGGTCATGGCGATGACCCGGTCGGTGTGTTCGGCGACGATGTCCATGTCGTGAGTGATGACGATGATGGTGTGGCCCTCCCGGTTGAGCTCGCGCAAGAACTCCATGACCTCTCGCGACTGCCGGTAGTCCTGGCCGGTGGTCGGCTCGTCGACGATGATCACCTTGGGACGCAGCGACAGGATCGAGGCGATCGCGATCCGCTGCCGGATGCCCTTGGTCTGGAAGAAGGGATGCTCACCGAACAGTTCCTCGCCGATGCCGGCGATGCGGGCGGCCTCGCGCACCCGGTGATCGACCTCATCGGCCGACAGCTTGAGGTTGCGTGGTGCGTAGGCGATTTCGTCGTAGATGTTGTTGTTGAACAGCTGATGATCGGGGTTCTGGAAGACGTATCCGATCGAGCTGATCAGCTTGGACGAGCGCAGCCCCGCGTCCACCTTGATCCGGTCGACCAGCACCGAACCTGAGGTCGCCTTGAGAATGCCGTTGAGGCATTTTCGACAGGGTGGTCTTGCCGGAGCCGTTGGTGCCGATGAGCGCGACCATCTCCTGCGGCTGGATCGAGATCGAGATGTCGTCCAGTGCCTGGGTGCCGTCGGGATAGCAGTACCCGAGGTGGTCGACCCTGATGATTGGTTCGCTCATGCTGTCTCCAGAAGTTCATTGCAGGCGGCAGTGACCTCGTCGAGGCGCACCGGGGCACGCCCGGGCGCGGACGAGATGAGGTCGAAGAAGGTGACGGTGCCGGGCACCCGGATCGAATCGCGTGCCGATGCCGGGATCTGCTGGAAGAACGTACCCAGTGGTGCGTCCACCGCGATCTTGCCGTCTTGCAGCAGGATCATCCGGTCGCAGACCTCGACCAGCTGTTCGAGGTTGTGCTCGATGACCACGACGGTCAGGTCGAGGGTCTTCTTGACCTGAGCCAGCAGGGCGAAGACCCCCGCCTTCGAGACCGGGTCGAGCATCGAGGTGGGCTCGTCCAAGATGATCACCTTGGGACGCATCGCCAGCACGCCGGCGATCGCGACCCGCTGCTTCTGACCGCCGGACAGCTCGAACGGCGACTTGGTGAGCAGCCGCTGCAACCCGGCCAGCTCGCAGGCCCATTCGAGGCGTTCACCGATGACATCGATCGGCAGGCCGATGTTCTCCAGGCCGAACGTGATCTCCTCCTCGACGCTCATGGTGGTGAACTGTGCGTCCGGATCGGAAAAGACTAATCCGACCAGGCTGGCGCATTCCGCCGCGTCGTAGTCGACGATCGGGCGTCCGAACAGATCGACGCTGCCGCGGTAGACCCCGTTGAAGCTCTGCGGGATGATGCCCTTCATCGCCGCGGCCAGGGTGGTCTTGCCCGACTCGTTGGGTCCGACGATGCCGACGAACTCGCCGCTGTTCAGGGTCAGGTTCACCCCGTCGAGGGCCCTGTGGTCGGAGTCGCCGTAGCACCAGCTGAGGTCTTTGATCGCGATCACCTCGGTCATGCCCGGCCTCCCGGGATCAGTGCCTGGAAGACCGAGGCGTCCAAGCCCAACCAGGGCGTGGCGAACGAGATGACCGCGATCGCGACGAGTGCGACGACCAGCAGCACGATGATCGTCCAGTCGAGGGCGCCCATGGTGAAGCGCTGCCGCAGCCAGTCGGGTCGCGGCTTGCCGTTCACCTTGTTGGAAATGCGCACCCCCTTGGCGAACAGACCCATCGAGATGTCCTCGCTGCGCCTGATCGACAACGAGAACAGCGGAATCAGGTTCATCGCGAAATGCTTGACCTTGCCCACCAGGCTGAGGTCGCGGGTGTCGAGGCCGCGAGCGATCTCGGCCTCTTTGATCACCGCGTAGTCCTCCAGGAAGATGCCGACCGAGCGCAATGCCAGCCCGATGAAGTACGAGACGACGAACGGGGTGCCCAGCGTCCGCATACCGACGAGAATGTCGCTCTCGCGATTGGTGCTGAAGTAGAAGATGGACGCCAGCACCAGCGCGACGATCCGGCAGTAGGTGCAGAATGCCCACAGCAGGGATTCGGCGTGTACGGTGAGCGGCCCGATCTGCCAGGCCACCGTGGAAACGTCCTCGCGTGGGAAGACGATATAGGTGAGGTTGAGGATGATGAAGACCGTCACCAGCATCGGCAGGAACATCTTGAGCCTGCCCAACCTCACGTTGGCGAGCGAGAACATCGCCAACGTGAAGCCGATCACCGCCAGGTTGAATTCCGGGCGCTCGATGAACAACGGAATCAGCGAACTGACCAGATAGATGACCAGCCGGGTCGCCGGATGCACGCGGTACATCGGCGAGGCGGACGGTACATAGCCCATGATCGTCTTCTGCATGGACGGCTTGGTGCTGGCTGGTGTGGCGACCAGCCTGACGGGCGGCGCGCTGACGGCGACGGATGTCATGTGCTCGGCTCCCTGGTGCGGTGTGGACTGGTGGATCGGATGAGCTTGCTGAGGCGTGGCCTCGGCGGATCAGGCCCAGACGCGCTTCACGAACGCCTTGCTCTTCAGCACGATCGGCGAGATGAACTTCAACATCACGGCGCCCAATACCCACGAGGCGATCGAGTTGCCGAGGAACCAGCCGATGAAGGTGACGGGGAAGGCGCCCGGGGTGATCAGGCCGAAGCCGAGCAGCACGAGGCAGCCCCAGGCGGCACCGATGAGATTGGACACGATGATGCCGAAGACGGTGAAGACCATCCAGTCACGCCCGGACTTCAGGCGAGGATCGGCCTTGAGGAGCCGGAAGGCAATGCCGCCGACCACGGCCTGGGCAAGGTTGCCGGGAATGTAGGCGAGTGAGACGGGCAGCGGAGCCGATCCGGCGATCGCATTCGACAGGATCGGGAAGACGGCGCCGGCGATGCCGCCCCAGCCGCCGTACCAGATGCCGCCGACGGTCTGGATGGCCTGACCGGGCCAGAAGGCGGTGATGTAGCCGAGCGGGATCGCCAGGCTATCGAAGGTGCCGACGACGATACCGATGCCGGTGAACAGCGCCGTCATGACGAAGTGGTGAAGGCCTGGTTTGCGGACCTCGCCGGGCCGAAGCGCCCAGACGTTCTCGCGCGGGCTAGCGTCGGTCGTCGGGGCGTTGGTGGCAGTGCTGGAGGACATGTCAGCCCTTTCTTGTTTGAGTTCGTGGGTCCCGGCCCGAAGACCGGAAGTTGTATGAGAACTAACAAGATAGAATCACGCCAGTCTGCGGCATGGGTTACGCAACTGTGACGATCCCGTAAAAGCGCCCTGGCCGATCTGCGGGCAGCGGGGGTGAGGTTTGGCGGGTCGAGCGAGTGAGCGTCCGGACGAGCGGACGAACGGACGAGCGCACGAGCTGCCGGCGCCGTGGGCGTGGACTACGCCAGACCGCGCACAACGGCGAGAAGCGATTCCAGGGTCCCGCGGGCGAATGGGGCCGGCATCCCGTAGTAGCGGTGAGCGTCGGTGACCTCGTAGCCGCCCAGCGGATACTGCGCGGCGTCGGGTAGATAGCCCGGGCAGTCGAGGTAGTAGCCGCTCACGATCGTCCGCGACTCGGAGCTGGCGCTCAGTTCACGGTCGGCGGCCAGAAACGGCTCGCCGGGGAGGAAGGCCAGCGAGACATCCCCGAGCTGCATCCGGGCGACCGGCAGGCGATAGTCGGCCTGGCGTCCGGCTCCCGGCTTGTCGGACCAGGCGATCCACTGCTTCAGCAGACCCCGCGCCTCGCCCTCGGCCGTGCGCAGTTCGCGTTCCCACTGCCTTCGGAGCTGAGCCGGGGCTTCCATGTCGATCGGAACCAGGCAGGCGTCGACGTCGGCACGCCTGGTCGCTACTCCGGCGGACATGTCGACCGGCTGCCAGCGTCCCGCCAGCAGCGCCTCGGCCAAGGTGGTGCCGAACAGGTCGGCGTCGCTGGGGGTGCGTCCGATGTCGTGATTGCGCTGGCTGGACGCACGCTCCGAATAGCCGGCGTTGACGTCACCCGCGCACCCGGTGAGGAAGATGACCGGGCAGCCGGTGGCCTCCTGAATCCTGGTGCGCAGATAGCCCGGATAGTCGGGCGACAGATGCGTGTTGGTCGAACCGATGATGGATGGATGGCACGGATAGCTCACGAGGTAGCCGGTCACATATCCGCCGGACTTCCAGCGCAGCGCGCGCAGCTGAGCGTCCCAGGCCACCCGGCGACGTCGGCGGTCATGAGCCAGACCCGGCATCGCCGGCTCCAGCCATTCCAGTGTGCAGCCGCCGGCCGAGTCGAGTGCCCGCCGAGCCGCGGTGGCGGCGGCGTTCGCGGCGAGCGTCCGAGCCTCCTCGCTGCACGCACCCAGTCGTCCGGGCAGGATTCCGGGACCGGAATGGGTATGAGTCGCGGTGAGGATCACGTCGTTCGGCAGCCGAGCGGACTCGGTGATCATGTCGGCGAGTTCCCGGTCGACCCCGATCACATCAAGAGCGACGATCACCTCGTCACCGACAGCCATCGCGATAGCTTCGGGCCCGGGTGTCAGTGCCGTCGCCGAATGATCTCTGCGCGCTGCGAAACCTGACATCGGCAGGCCTCGCCCGAAGCGCAATGGCTCATAACCCCACCCCACCGTCACCGCTGTGGGGCGGACGGTGGTCAGGATCCTGGGCTCGGGGGACCGATCGAACATCATTCGGTCCCCAGCTGTTGGCGCGACACGTTCGAATCGTCCCTTGTCGCAGCGTCCCAAACAAGCCCCTGCGAGTTTCAAGGTCGTGACACTTGTGTTTCACCCCCGGGGGCCCACCCGTCCCCGCACCTCGTCCACCGCCCCAGTTCGCTCGTCACAACTCCAAATGCTCGCGTCGATCTGCTCCACGGCGAGCAACTCCCGGGACGCGCGGGGAGTCCGCGCGGGACGCGGACGAGGGCTCAGGCCAGGTCGGGGCGTCCGATCTCGACCGGCACGTTGGCGGCGTGGCCCTGGGTGCGCAGGGTTTCGCGCAGCCGCTCGGTGGCCGCGGTCAGCTCATCGGGAGTGGCGTCGCCGTTGGCGTTGGCGAAGGTCAACTCGGCCTCGCCCCAGGCCGGGATCACATGCAGATGCAGGTGCGGCACATCGAAGCCCGCGATGATCAGCGCGGCCCGCGAACCCTCGAAGGCCTGCTCCTGAGCGCGCCCGATGATCGCGGCGACCTTCATCAGATGGGCCAGCAGGGCATCATCGGCCTGGGTGAAAGCCACCACCTCTTGGCGCGGCACGACCAGCATGTGTCCGTCGCTGATCGGTTCGATGGTGGCGAAGACCACGCAGACCTCGTCCGCCCACGCGAACATCCCTGAAAACTCGCCGCTGATGATCTTGGTGAAGACTGTCGACATGACTCAATGCTGGCACGTCGACCCCGGCCACGTCACCGGCCGGCGATGTGGACAACCGCCGAGTCCTGTGGATATGTGGAGAAGCACTGTGGACAACTCGCCTGCTCGCTGTGCGCGGCGTGGTGGATGACCGTTGGGAGAACCGCTCGCCAACAGCCGGTGAACAGGGGTCGACACGTCGGCTAGACCGCGGCGGCGTATCCGAAACTCGAAGCCTTGGCGGGTACCCCCGAGTTGCCGCTACCGCTCCCGTTCACGATCGAGGTGTCCCAGGCGAGATGACCGATCGCATAGGCCGACGCCTTGCCGTTGATCCCCAAGAAATCCTGATTCACGTTCGCGAGGCCGTCGGCGGCCTGATGGTAGTTCGGGTCGTACGGCTGCCCGGCCGTCCCACCGAAGACCGCCTGCTCATCGTGCGTCTTCAGGTCGCCCGCCCCGGTGAACAGGCCGCCGGTCGGCACCCCCGAGTTGATGAAAGATGCGTGATCGGACGAGCCGCCCATCTCGATCGGAACCCAGGGCTGGGCCAGCGAGTCGAAGCGGCCGGTGAACAGCTGCTCCACCTCACCCGACCCGGCGGGAAGCGTCTCGTCAGGGAAGTCCGAGCCGTCGCCGTCGTACACCCCGATGACTCCGTTCGGAGAGGCGACCATGTCGACATTCAGGTACGCCGCGATCTGCTGAATCGTCTGCGGGTCGGAGTCAACCATCGTGTTCACCCAATGCGCCGAACCCAGCAGCCCCAGCTCCTCACCGCTCCACCATGCGTATCGCACCTTGTTGACCGGCGGTTGCCCGGAGGCCATCTGCAATGCCGTAGTCAGCAGGATCGCCGATCCCGAACCGTTGTCGTTGATCCCCGGCCCCTCCGGGACACTGTCGAGGTGTGCGCCGGCCATCACGACGTTGCCGGCATCTCCGGACCTCGTCTCGGCGAACAGGTTGTAGGTGGGGTGCGACTCGATGTTCTGCGCGAAGGTGAAGCTCAGCTGCACCTCACCGGCGGCCATCGCGGTGCGCAGTCGGTTGCCCTCGGACGAGGTGACCCCGGTGGCCGGGATGAAACCATCCCGCAGGCCACCGAGCGTCCCGTACAGCCCGCCGGACCGGTCGTTCGTGACGATCATCATGGCTGCTCCGGCCTGGGATGCCGCCCGGTTCATGTCCGCGAAGCTGCATCCGCCACGCTCGGCGATGCCGATCTGCCCGGCCACCTCGGACGGCCAGTCCGCGGCCCGGCAGCCGTGCCCGTCGGTCGCGGCCACCAGCACACCGGTGATGCCCTCGTCCGGGGTGCCGGGCGAGAAGCCCAGCGGCGCCTGATTGATCACCCGGCCGCCGGCATCGGTCAAC
Source organism: Propionibacterium sp. (assembly GCA_012517405.1). Lineage (GTDB taxonomy): Bacteria > Actinomycetota > Actinomycetes > Propionibacteriales > Propionibacteriaceae > Brooklawnia > Brooklawnia propionicigenes. The sequence continues at coordinate 54,617 of JAAYVB010000004.1, read as the reverse complement.
TGCGAGTCGCCGGGGTGCGGGATCTGGATGGTGAAGTCCTGCCGGTAGACATCATAGAAACCCGTCGCCACAAGCTGGTTCTCGATCCACCCGGCGGTGGCCGGATAGCCGGCACTGCCAGGCCCGCGGCTTCCGCTCGCGTCGAGTGTCAGGGTTTCGATCTGGGCGAGCGCGGCGACCAGATCCTGCTGGCTCACCTTCGCGGCGAGTTCGGCACCGGCAGTCTCCCCGGACGCGGATTGCGCGGCAGTGGGCGCCGGCTGCTCCGAGCGCGGTCCGGCGTCCGAACCAGCGTCACCGGGAACGCCGCAGGACACCAGCACGAACGCCACACCGATGCCGAGCGCCGCCCGGCCGATCCGAAACCAGTGAATCATCGGGTCCTCCGCATCCAGCCGAGAGATTGGGCCCAGACTAGCCCGCCGGTCAGCACGGGAGTGAGAACGCGGTGCCAGCCACCGAACTACTCTGGAATCCATGAAGCGACCATTCCTCACAATCTTGGCCATCGTCGCCTTGGTCTTCGGATTCCTCAGCTGGCAGGGCCATCGACGAGCCCGCGCCGAGGCCGAGCTCTGGGCTGCCGCCACCGACGAGCTGTAACGCGATCTACGACTATCTAGTAATAATCGAATAATGCGCTAGAGAGCGGTCGACTCCCGGACGCCACTCGCCCAATCCAGCCGCAACCGATGCTTGGTCCCGGTCACCGTCATCTCCGACGGATTGCGCGGAACCTGGACCCCGGGCGCGTCATAGCGGGGATAATCGCAATCGATGATCTGGCCGTTGACCTTGAAATCCTTGCCCCAGGTCAGGTCGAAACGCCCGAAAGGGCTCGTCAACGTCAGACGATCACCGATCAGCCGCAGCCGGTACTGCTTCAGCTGCTCCAGGAACGCCGCGAACGAGATGTGCTCCTCCTCATCGCCGACCAGCACCGCGTATCCGGTGTGCTGGCCGCGCTGGACGATCTCGGTCTCGCTGATCAGCTCGAAAGTGTGCGTACCGAGGATACCGATGTAGCCGCGGCCACGGCGTCCGGCCGCCCAACCGGCGCCCAACCGGGTCTGGTCGAACTGCACGAAGGGGAAGTGAATGTGCACCAGCTCCTGGCGCGGCCCCTCGAAACGGCCCCTGCGTTCGTGCAGGTTGTACTGAGCGAGCAGGACGTTGTAGTGCTGCGCAACATCGGGATTGATGCCATTACCCTCCCAGTTGCTCGGAGTGGCCGGCCGGTTCTCCAGGTTCAGCTGGGACGACCCGGGGTGCGTCCCGAAGACCTCGATATCCCCGGGCAACGACGCATGCCAAATGTGCTGCTGATCACCGAAACCGCCCGGCCGGTAACGCTGAACACTGCTCAGCTGGTAGTTGCTCGTCCTGATGGTCTGCACGTTGGCGCGGTTCAGCGCCTTTCCGCTGGTGATCGGGTTCATCGTCCGCAGAGTCGAGATGAGCACCGGATTCGGCAGCTTGATGTAGCGGCGCATGGGCGCCAGGATCCGGGAGTTCTGCAGATCGAAGACACGCATGGCCCGCGCCGAGTCGACGATGGTCTCCGGCGTGGTGACCGCCTGCTGACCCCACCAGAAACGAATCAGATCCAGGCTCTGGCTGCGGGGGTGGAACGGATGGCGGCGCAGTTCGTCGCGCACCTCCTCGACATCCAGCCCGTGTGAGCTGAGCACCCGGCGCTCCGGCTGGCAGGTCGCCAGCTCGCAGATCGCCGCCGGCACCTCGTAACGCTCGCGAGCGAGAAAAAGACTGGTCACCTTGTCGACGTCGATGTCGGGGGCCTGCCCGAAGGCGCTCGCCCAGATCGGCGCGATCTCGGCGGTCTCGGGATGCATGATCTGCTCCGTGTAGGCCCGTCCCATCGACGGGACGACCCGGCCGTTGAAGCTGTGCAGGGCCAGGTCGAGCAGCGCGATGTCCATCACCATCGTGGCCCGTTCGACCAACGCCTCGTCGGCCGCGTGATCGACAAGCAGGGCGAGCGCCGCCAGGTCGTAGGCGTAGTAGGTACTGGACAGCCACTCGCTGAAGCCGAAGCGGAAGCGGTCCGACAGCCAGATCGTCAGCTGCGCCTGCGCGGCTCGCTGATGGCGAGCACCCGAGCGGCCGTCATTGCTGAAGATGCGCGTGGGGTACAGCTGCCCGGCCAGATATTCGGCAACCGCCGCGGTGACCTGGTGACTCTCCGTCCACAGCGTCATCGAATCGCTGCCCGACTCGAGCATCGAGTAGCGGAAGCCGAGGATCGCCTCGGCGGCCTGATCGTACAGATGGGCCGGGAGCTCGCTGGACATCATGCATTTGAGCAACAGCAAGGCGCGATGATCGGCCGAGTAGAGCCGCGCGTTGACGACGTCGATGAGCCGCCGGACGTGGACTGTCTCCAGGGCGCCGGAACCGAAGCGCGGCCATGGTGCCAACCGGCGTTGGTCAGCAGACGACACAGCCATGAGCAGTCCTTAACAAGGTGGAGGTGACCCGGTTTGACGGTAGCAAACCCCGCAAACATCCTCCCAATCGCCGCGCCTGCACCTGCACCTGCACCTGCACCGACGCTGCCAGGGATCCGCGAAGATCGTCGTCCTATCCTGGAGGAATGCAGTCCGACCCGACCGATGACGCCGCCATGGCGCTGGAGGACGGTCCCGTCGACGCACCACGCAGCAGCATCTGGCGCATCGATTTGGCGGTGGCGATCATCCTGACCGGCTGCACGGCGTTCTGGGGAGACCTGGTGGGTACCGGCCTCAGGAGCCACTATTACCTGGCCTCGGTGCTCACCTCGATCGCGATCGTGCTGCCGCTGGCGCTGCGCCGGACCCATCCGCTGATGATGACCGCGCTGATCTCGGCGGGCGGCCTTGCGCAGCTGTTCCTCGTCCCTGCCCCGACCTGGGCGCTGATCGCGGTACCCATCGCGAGCTACTCGGTGGCACGCTGGGTGGACGGCCACGAATCCCGGCTGATCGTGCTGGCCGGAGGCGTCGGATCGATCCTGGGACCGGTGCGCTGGTCGGTGGATGATCCGATCGGGTCGATGAGCCCCGAGTTGCTGCCGATCCTGGCGCCATTGATCGCACTGTGCCTGGCCTGGACGATCACTCCCTACCTGCTCGGACGACGCGACCGTGAGACCGCGGTCGCCCGCCAGGAACGCGAACTCGCGGCCCAGGAACGCTATGAATCCGAGCTCGTCAAGCGCGATCAGCAGACCCGCATGATCGAGGCGAGAGTGCGCACCGATATCGCCCGCGAACTGCACGACGTGGTGGCGCATTCGCTTTCGGTGATGATCGTGCAGGCCGATGGTGGTAAGGCGCTGGCACGCAAACGCCCGGAGGCGGCGATCCAGGCGCTCGAGACCATCTCCGAGACCGGACGCGAGGCCCTCGGCGAGATGCGCCGCATCGTCGGAGTGCTGCGCGCCGATCCCGATGATCCGCAGCCCGCCGACTTCCAGCCGGCACCCGGACTGTCCGACATTCCCACGATGGTGGCGAAGGCCGGTGAGCGCGTCCAGTTCTCGGTGACCGGGACGCAACCGACGGTTAGCGCAGCTCTCGGTGTGACCGCCTATCGGATCGTGCAGGAGGGACTGACCAACTTCCTCAAGCACGGTGGCCCTGCTTCGCAGGCCACCGTGGCGCTGATCTACCAGCCGACCACCATCAGCATCGAGGTGGCCAATGATGCACCCGGACCGGACACCCACGCCGATGGGGACCCGCTTATCTCGGTGCAGGGATCGGGCTTCGGTCTGCAGGGCATGCAGGAGCGGGTGACCGCGATGGGCGGCAGGCTGACCGCCAAGCCGACCCGATCCGGGGGCTGGGTGGTGCGAGCGATCCTGCCACTGACCAGCAGGGCAGGCACGAAGGCTCTTCTCGATGGGGAAGAATGGACCAAGCATCAACAGAACGGTGAGCCGACATGACCCAACCCCTGACAGTCTTCCTCGCAGACGACCAGTCCCTGGTCCGCAGCGGATTCCGGATGCTGATCGACGCCGAGGACGACATGACCGTGGTCGGTGAGGCCACAAACGGGTTGGGGGCCCTCACCGCGCTGACCGCGAACCCGGCCGATGTCGTGCTGATGGACATCCGGATGCCCGAGATGGACGGCGTCGAGGCCACCCGCCGCATCGTCGCCGCCGGGCTACGGACCAAGGTGCTGGTGCTGACCACCTTCGACCTGGACGAATACGTCTTCGCAGCCTTGAAGGCCGGCGCATCCGGTTTCATGCTCAAGGACGCCCGCCCGGACGACCTGCTGAATGCGATCCGCTCGGTGGCCGCGGGTGAGGCGGTTGTGGCGCCGAGCGCCACCCGCAGGCTGCTCGAACATGTGGTGCCACGGCTGCCCGACACGCCCGGACGCGAAGACCCCCGGCTCGATGTCCTCACCGATCGCGAGCGCGAGGTGCTCGTCGAGATCGCCAAGGGCGCCACCAACGCGGAGATCGCGTCCAACCTGTTCATGGCCGAGGGCACGGTGAAGACCCATGTCGGGCGCCTGCTGTCGAAGCTCGGCGCCCGCGACCGGGTCAACCTCGTGCTGATCGCCTTCGAGACCGGGCTGGTCGACTAACGCGCGAGCCAGCCGCCGTCCACGGGGACGATCTGGCCGTGAATGTAATCGGAGGCCGGCGAGGCCAGGAAGACAGCGACATTGCCGATGTCTTCGCCATTGCCCCAGCGTCCGGCTGGAATGCGCACCATGATCTGTTCGCTGCGCACCGGATCGGCAATCAATGCGGTGTTCATCTCGGTGTCCATGTACCCGGGGGCGATCGCGTTCACATTGACCCCCTGCGACGCCCACTCGTTGCACAGCGCCTTGGTCAACTGGGCGACACCGCCCTTGGATGCCGCATAGGCCGGCACGTTGAAGCCGCCCTGGAAGCTGAGCATCGAGGCGATATTGATGATCTTGCCGCGCCCACGCTCCAGCATGGCAGCCCCGAAGAGCTGGCAGGCCTGGAAGACCGAACGCAGATTGATGTCGATCACCCGGTCGAAGGACTCCAGCGGAAACTCGATCGCCGGGTGGCGTTCCTGTGTGCCTGCGTTGTTGACCAGAATGTCGATCTGATCGGTCGCCAGGATCTGTTCGGCGATCACGGGCAGCGCCTCACGGTCGGACAGATCGGCCTCGTGATGGATGAGTCTCCGTCCGCTCTCAACGGCCTGGACGACCACGCTCTCATCGGGCGGACGCCGGGAGATCACGTGCACGTCGACTCCGGCATCCAGCAATGCAGTCGTGATACCCAGCCCGAGCCCCCGACCTCCTCCGGTGATCACGGCGGTCAGGCCGGAAATGTCAAAAGCTGAGTTCATCACGTGCTCCCATACGGCGATACGACGGCTTCATCCCATATTCTATGGGCATGACTACCTCACGTGTCGCCCTGCTGGGCCCGGGCAAGATGGGCGCCCCGATGGGGCATCAGTTGATCGCCGCCGGTCACCAGTTGACGGTATGGGCGCGGCGCGAAGCCTCGGCCGCGGCGCTGACAGCCGAGGGGGCGGTCTTCGAGGCGACACCGCGCATCATCGGCCAGACCTGCGATGTGATCATCGACATGCTGCAGGATCTCACCCAACTGGCGCCGCTGCTTGATGGTCCGGACGGCCTGTTGGCCGGCATTGAGACGCCGACCGTGCTCGTGGTGAGCTCCACCGTCGCCCCCGGCGATGTCCGCGAGTTGGCGCGCCGTGTCGCGGTGGCGACCGAAGACCTGCTGCAGGTGGTGGACGCCCCGGTGAGCGGTGGCGAGGCCGGCGCCAAGGCAGGTACCTTGTCGATCATGGTCGGTGGGGATGACGAACCGGCAGCGAAGGCGATCGAGGTGCTGAAGGCCTGCGGCACGCCGGTGCACTGCGGCCCCCTGGGGGCCGGTGAGGTCGTCAAGGCCTGCAATCAGATGATCGTCGGCGTGACGATGGCCGCGCTCGCCGAGGCCGCGCTGCTCGCCGAGGGCGCCGGCGTGGATGTGGCGTTGATGTACTCGATGCTCGCCAAGGGCTGGGGCGGCAGCGCTGTGCTGAACGCGAAGCACGCCAAGGTCGAACAGCGCGACTACTCCAACACCGGCGCCGCCAAGTTCATGGTCAAGGACCTGAAGATCGCGCTCGGCGAGGCCGCGGCCTCGTCGCGGACATTGCCGATCAGCAGCAAGGCACTGCAGATCTACCAGGGCCTCACCGAAGCCGGACTCGGCGACGACGACCTGGCCGTCGTCCACAAGTACCTGGAACAGATCACCGCCGAGTGACCCATCGGGGCGGCGGCCCGGGCTGACCCATCGGGGCGACGACCCGCGCGATCAGCGCAGGTCGTTGCCCGACTCCAGGGCGTCTCGCACGCCCTTCAGCTCTTCGAGGGCCTGCGCCCGGCGCTTCGGGGTGGCTTCGTCCAGCAGCAGTGAGACGCTCATCGAGAAGTCCTGCGCATGATTGCCGACCCGGTGTACCACCAGTCCGTAGGCGAAGACGTTGGGGTAGGTCTCACCGTCGTCGACCGCATAGCCGGCAGCGCGCGTCTCGTTCAGCTTGGCCAGCAGAGTGGACAGATTGGTCGTCGAGCGCGGTGACCAGCGCGGCAGCCGCTCCAGGTCGCCGTAGAGTTCGACGATCTGCTCATCGCTGAGCTGCGCGAGCAGGGCCACCCCCACCGCGGTGATCGAGGCGGGGAACCGGTCGCCCACTCCGGCGGTCACCGGCAGGGGTTCACGTCCGACATGACGCGCGATATAGGTGACCTCCCGGCCGGCGAGCAGCGCCAGATGGGCGAGCTCACCCGACAGCACCGGTGCTGCCGCGACTTCGCGCTTGAACTGGCTGATCGAATCCGTGCCGCGCAGGAAGCCGCCTGCAGGGGTCAGGACGCCGACGTCCAAGTCGTAGTAGTTGTCGGTCCGGCTGACCATTCCGGCGGCCTCCAACGAGGTCAGGATGGTCAGCACGGACGACTTCGCCAGCCCGAGGCTGGACGCGATCTTGGTCAACGACCAGCCGCCTGGCCGCTGCGCGATCAGGTTCAAGATGGCCACCGCGCGGGACACCGAAGGTGACCCGCGCGGTGGCACTTCTACTGATGCACTGCACATCGCGGCGGTTTCACTCTCGCGATGTGCCGACGCGGATACAGATCATTCCTCGACCTCACCGTCCAACTTGACGAGCACCTTGCCGGAGATCTCCGAGTTCTTCGCGATATCGAAGGCCTCGGTTGCCTGGTCCACCGCGATGACATGCGTGACGACGTCCGCCACCGACGGGGCAGCCGCGATCATCTCGATGGCCTCGTCCACCTCATTGTCGAAGCGGAAGGTGCCGATCCAGGTGATCTCCTTCTGGCCGAGCGCCGCCAACTCGACAGCCACCGGGGTACCCGGGAACATGCCGATCTGGACGATGCGGCCACGGGGCTTGATCGCCTTCATGCAGCCGTTGACAGCGGGCGCGGCCGCCGAGCATTCCAGGATCAGGTCGTAGGTCTCCTCCGGCAGCGGCTGCTTGGTCACGTTGATGACCTCGTCAGCGCCGATCTGCTTGGCGCGGGCGAGCGGCCCGTCCAGCACATCGGACGAGGTGACCTTGCTGGCACCGCGGTGCTTGGCGGCGAAGGTGGCCAGCAGGCCGATCGGGCCGGATCCCGACACCAGGACGTTCTTGCCGGTCAGGTCACCGGCCATGTTGATGCCGTGCAGCACCACGCCGAGGGGCTCGGCCAAAGCGGCGGCCTTGACCGAAACGCCTTCCGGCAGCACGCGCACCATGTCTCGTCCGACCAGCATGTACTGGGCCATCGCGCCCTGGGTGTGCGGCCAGGTCGACGCGCTGCCCAGGTAGGAGCCGCCCGGGCGAAGATGCCGCAGGTTCTCCATGCCGGGCACCTCGGGTCCGAAGGTGGCCGGATGCACGGTGACCGGGGTGCCCTGCGCCCATTCGCCTTGCGGATCCGCGTCGATGTAGCCGGACATCTCGTGCCCGGGAATCAGCGGTTCGCGCACCACGAAGGTGCCGTTGGCGCCGTTGAAGTAGTAGTGCAGGTCTGATCCGCAGATGCCCACATAGGCGACCTTGAGCCGAACCTGATCGGGCCCTGGTTCGGGAACCGGAACTTCTGCGATTTCGAGATCTTCTTTGCCCTTGATGTAAACGGCCTTCATCGCCGTTCCTCCTTCTGTGGGATTTTGAGTCAGCTCAGCATCATCCCGAATCCACCGAGTGCAGGTCGGTGCCATCGGTGAATCGGGGATAAATCCGGAACGGGGCACCACCACCGGTCGACCGACGTCGGTCGACCGGTGGATTCGGTGACCGATCAGGCGGGTTGGACCATACCTGCCACTGTGGGCAACCACATGGACAGCGCAGGAATGTACTGCACGATCAACAGCATCACGATCAATGCGCCGAAGAATGGCATCAGCGGACCGATGACGTCTTCCACCTTCTTGCCGGCCACACGGGCCCCGACGAAGAGCACTGGCGCGGAGGGCGGAGAAATGACGGCGATACACATGTTGAACACCATCATGATGCCAAGGTGAACCGGATGAATGCCGTACTGCGTGGCGATCGGCAGGAAGATCGGGGTGAAGATCAGCACAGCAGGAGTCGCATCAAGCGGAATTCCAATGATCAACAAGACGACGGCCATGATAAGCAGGAAGACAACCGAGGATGAGGTGACCGAGGTCAGCCAGTCAGCGATCAGATTCGGGATATTCGCGAACACCATTGCGTAGCTCATGATCGACGACAGGGCGATCAAGAACACCACCACGGACGAGGTACGGGTCGCGCTCAGCAGAATCCTCGGAAGGTCCGGGACACGCACCGTACGGTATATCAAGGACAGGATGAGCGCGTACATCACGGCGACGGCCGCACCCTCGGTCGCGGTGAACACGCCGAACACGATGCCGCCGATGACCACGATGATCAATCCCAGGCTCGGTACCGCCCGCCAGAAGGCCTTCAGGCCCTCCTTGAACGGGGGGAAGCCTGCGCCCTTGAGCTCGGGATGCTTGCGTGAGTAGAAGTAGACCAGAACCATACAGGTCAGGGCCCAAAGGATGCCCGGAATGTAGCCCGCGAGGAACAGTGCGCCCACCGATGCCTGCGACACCAGGGCGTACACGATGATCGTGTTCGAAGGGGGAATCAGCATGCCTGACGGGGCCGAGGCGATGTTAACCGCGGCGGCGAAACTCATGTCATAGCCGCTCTTCTCCTCTTCCGGAGCCATGATCGCGCCGACGGCGGATGCACCGGCCAGGGCCGAACCCGAAATAGAACCGAACAGCATACAAGCGAGCACGTTCGTCTGCGCCAGGGCACCGGGCATCGGCCCAACCAACGCCTTCGCGAAATCGATCAATCGTGAGGCGATACCGCCCTGGTTCATGATGGCACCGGCCAACACGAACAATGGGATGGCAAGCAATGCAAACGAATCGACGCCGTTATAAATCTTCTGCGCCGAGGTAAAAATGCCCGATTCGGGACCCATCAAGATCACCAAGCAGATCGCGGAGGGCAAGCCGATCGAAACCGACACCGAGACGCCGATGGCCATCAGGGCGAACATGCCCACCACAAGGATGAGAGCAACCAGTGCTGCGTCACTCATAATCAGATGCCCTCTTCCTGAATGGATGCAAGATCGATGTCCTCTTCGGCGACGATCTTCACTTCGGAAGTAACCGCCTTGATGATATTCAAAATGCAGTAGATCGCGATGAGGATGCCGGTCACCGGCAAAATCAGGTAAATCTGCCCCTGTGAGAATGGCAAGAGCTCGACGGTTTGATCGAAGGCCGAGTCGGCAAGCCTCCAGCCACCCATGATCATCACCCACACCGCGAAGAACCCGACGATCGAGTGTGCCAATACCTCGAAGAATTTCACCACGGCCGCGGGGAACTTCCGGACGAGGAAGTCGATCGCGACGTCGTCGTTCTCGCCGATGACGTAGGCGGCACCGATGATGCCCTGCCAGATAAAGATGATCCGAGCCATCGCCTCGGTCCACGCGTTACCACCACCGAACGAACGAATGACTACCTGGTACACGACCAGAATGACCAGCAACGCGAACAATACGATACAAACCCATCTCAAAATCGCATCGACCACGCGCTGAAATACGCTAAAAGCTTTCATGCACTGAGCCTTTTTTGTGTGTTATTGGTGAAGACCGCGAAAGCCGATCGGGTTCCGGCCCAGCACTGAGCCGGAACCCGATGTCTTCGGTTGAGGGCATCACGGACGGGCGACTACGTGCTGCCCGTGCGCGAGTTACTCAGATCAATGGCCCTATCAGGCCGGGTGAGCCGCATTGGCGGCCTGAACGGCGTCGTAGAGCGCCTTGCGAACATCATTGGCGCTGACGGCCGACTCGACCATCGGCTGAACGAGTGCCTTGAAGGCATCGACGTCGACGTCCTCGTTGAACTGTGCGCCGCCCGACTCGGATGCGGCCCGCGATTCCTTCGCGAACTCGAGGAAGCCGGTGTTGGCCTCTTCGCGCAGCTCAGGGACGAGACCGACGAAGGCCTCGCGGTCGGCGTCGTCCATGCCCTCCAACGCCTTGGTGCTGATCAGCAGGTAGTCGGGGATCATCAGGTGCTTGGTGAACGAGTAGAACTTCGCAACCTCATCGTGCTTCAGCTGATGGTAGACGGTCTCGTTGTTCTCAGCACCGTCCAGGACGCCGGTCTGCAGAGCGGAGTAGACATCGCCCTGACCCATCGGGGAGGCGATCGCGCCCATGGACTCGATCATGGAGACCTGCGAGTCCGACTGCTGCACCCGGATCTTCAGACCCTGGAGATCAGAAGGAGTCACCACAGCATGCTTGCTGTTGTAGACGTTGCGCACGCCGGCATACAGCGCGGTCAACACCGTGATGTTCTTGGAGCCCTCGATCGAGGTGAACAGGTCCTTGTTGAGTTCTTCGTCGTTGAAGATCTGCTGCTGAGCGTCATAGCCAGCGAATATGTAGGGCAGGTTGTAGACGATGAAATCCGAGTTGAAACCTTCCATCACAGGACCGCCGATGTACATCATCTCGACGGTGCCGTTCGACAGGTTCTGGACGACGTCCGACTGGGTACCGAGTTGCTCATTCGGGTACACCCTGACCGAGTAACGGCCGTCGGTGGCCTCTTCGAGCTTCTCCCCGAAGCTCACAGCCGCCTTGTATTGCGGGTGCTCCTCGGTCTGGTTGAACGCCAGCTTGAAGACAGTCTGACTGCCGCCACCACCGGAGCCACCGTTCGAGCCGCCACCACAGGCAGCCAGGGCCAGCGACATGAGACCCGCCATGCCGGTCAATACCGCCTTTGACAACTTCATTGTTGATGTCCTTCCTCAGACAAGCAATGCGACTTTGCGGCGATCACTGCGAAACCCGGACCGGCCAAGCTGCCAGCGGAGCCCCGCAATCTCGACTATGTGAGTGTTCGTCAAACCAAACACGGTTCAGCCTGACGAAACGAGTCTAAGAAGCGGGAACTTTCAGGGTCAAGCCTCTTGGCAACCCTGCAACAAACCATGACCAGATCATGATCTTGGGTGACCCGAATCTGATCGCCTGTGCAGCACCGCCCAAGACGATCGAGGATCCAGGCTCCCTCGGGAAGCCCGGATCCTCGACTGATATGGATCACGACAGCTGCGTGGACAGCTGAGGGTGACTACTTGGCCGGGTGCGCGGCGTTCGCGTCCTGAACCAGCTGGTACAGACCCTTGCGCACATCGTTCTCGTTCACGCTGGACTCGACCAACGGCTGCACCAATGACTTGAATGCGGCCACATCGACATCGTCATTGAACTGAGCGCCGATGGACGTCGCGTGTTCGATCGACTTCTCGGTGAAGTCGGCGAAGCCATCGTTGGCAAGCTTCTGGATCTCGGGAATGATCTCCAGCAGGGCCGCCTGATCCTCATCGCTCATCTTGTCGAGAGCCTTGGTGCTCATGAGCAGATAGTCGGGAAGCATGAGGTGACGGGTGTAGGAGTAGTACTTCGCGACCTCGCTCTGCTTCAGAGCATCCCAGGTCACCTCATTGTTCTCGGCACCGTCCAGCACACCGGTCTGCAGAGCGGAGTAGACGTCGCCGTTGTTCATCGGCGAGGCGATCGCACCCATGGCCTCGATCATCGCAACCTGGGAATCCGACTGCTGCACCCGGATCTTGAGACCCTGCAGATCAGCCGGGGTCTGGATCGGATGCTTGCTGTTGTACACATTGCGCGTCCCTGCGTTGACGCCGGTGAGCACGGTGATCGACTTGGCTGCCTCGATCGAGTGGTACAGATCATCCAGTGCGTCGGTGTTCGACAGCACGGCGCCCTGAGCCTCGGTGGAATCGAACATGTACGGCAGGTTGAACACGACGAAGTCGGAGTTGAATCCCTCGAGTACGGGAGCGCCGACCCACATCAGCTCGACGGTGCCGTTCGGCAGGTTCTGAATGACATCGGCCTGTCCACCGAGCTGCTCGTTCGGATAGACCTTCACCGAATAGCGGCCGTCGGTGGCCTCTTCCAGCTTCTCGCCCAAGGCGACACCGGCCGCGTACTGCGGGTGGTCCTCGGTCTGGTTGAACGCCAGCTTGAAGACGGTCTGACTGCCGCCGCCGGCGCTGGATCCGTCGCCGGAACCGCCGCCGCAGGCGGCCAGGCTCAGCGACATGAGACCGACGGTGCCGGTCAGGATCACTTTGGACAACTTCACGGTTGTTCCCCCTTGACTTGGTCTTTCGCGGTGAAGCCAGCCGCCGGCTCGGCCATTCGGATACTCAGCTTCGAGACTAAAAATCCGATATCGTATACTGCTCGGAACGAACCGGACGCTGGCTCAACCCGTTGTTTGGAGTGTATAAACGCGCTGAGAAACGGGTCAAGGATGGCTGGCAACTTGGCAACCGCGTTGATCGAATCGTGATCTTCGCCCCGACAAGGCAGAAGCGGCCGCGCTCGGCGGAATTGAGACACGATTTGATAACCATCCGGCAACAAGGGCGGCAACCACGCGAGCCGGATTTCTTGACACAGTCGGACAAGGCTATATTCAGTGCCCAGATGGCCCAGGGGGTTGGTAGGGGTGACTATCAGCCCCCTGGTGCTTCTCCAATGCGGCACCGAGGCCCGTGGACCTACTCCTTTCCGCCATCGCCATGACGCAGCCTTCTGGTCAGGAAGTCGGAGAGATCTCCCGACTCGCCGTCGCGTCCGCCCCTGCTCACCTGAAGGGAAGGCTGGGAAGCGACCAGCGCCACCCCCGACAGCCGCTCCTTCAGTCCACCGGGCATGGTCAAGATGTAGTAGCCGCCGTCGCTGCCGATGGCGACGGTCTGATTGACCTTGATATACCAGCCGAATTTGTCGGTTCTGGCGGTACCACCGCCGGATAGATGCATGCGCAGGGGTTCTGGCTTGATGCCGGCCCGCTCGGCCTGTGCGATGAACTCATCGATCAGCTCTTGGGCCTCCCGCGCCTCGCGATCGGCCGCCGCGTTCGCGAGGTCCTCTCGCCGCAGCGCATTCTCGCGCCGGGACCGCGCTGAGGCGTCAGGTCTGTCGGCGGTCACGTCATCGTGACTCATCTCTGGCATCCTCCGACCATACAGCCTGTCTGTGCGCCTGTGTGTCGTTGGCCTCCGCACGCACCGGCACAACCGGCCGCGGGCGCCAGACCATGCGTTTGCGCCAGACGGCTGCGGAGCGGCCGAGGCCATCTCCTACCATGGTTCATCATGGATGCCCTTCGACGGCTGGCCCGACTGATGCGTCACGCCGGGTTCCGGCGGCTGGTCATCGTCCGCGCATTCTCGCAGGGCGGTGACGCCGTGGTGCAGGTCGGCATGGCTGCATATCTGCTTTTCAGTCCACAGTCCCAGCCCAACGCCTGGGCTGTCACGGCGGTCATCGCGCTGGTGATGTTGCCGTTCTCGGTGGTCGGCCCGTTCGTCAGCCCGATCCTGGACCGGCATGCCCGGCAGCGGGTGGTGGTGGTCTGCGACCTGTTGCGGATGGTCTTGGCCATCATCATGACCGCGATGGTGGTGACCGGACACGCCGGCGTCGCCGGGCAGGCCGTCCTGCTGGTACTGCTGCTCATCACCCTGAGCCTGAACCGGCTGCAGATCGCAGGTCTGAGCGCCGGCATGCCGTTGACGGTCGACTCGGACGAGTATCTGGGAGCCGCTGCGCTGATGCCGATGCTCGGCCCGCTGTCCGGGATGATCGGTGGGGCGCTGGCAGGTCTGGCCAGGCTGGCTTCGGGCAGGTTGCTGCCGACCAACTGGGCCGATGGGCTGGTCTTCGTGATCGCCTCCGTGCTGTTCATCGCTGCTGCGGTGACGGCCCTCGGCTTCGGACGCGGCGAACTCGGGCCGGAGGCCGGGGCGCCGGTCACGACGTGGCGTCAGGTCTTCAGCGGACTGACCGCTGCCGGCCGCGAGATCGTGCGCAAGCGTCCCGCCGCACTGTCCATGATCATGGTCTTCTTCGCCCGGGTGGGCTATGGGGCGCTGATGACAGCGATCATCATGCTCTACCGCCACTACTTCGGATCGGATGCCGATCTGGAGCGAGTGATGGTCGAAATGGGCACCTGGTTCCTGGTCTCCGGGGCAGGGTTCGCCCTGTCCGGCTTCATCGCAAGCCCCGCGTCCGAGATCATCGGGGTACGCCGGACGATCATCGCGGCGTTCGCTGCCGCGGCCGTGGTGCAACTGATGCCGGGCAGTCTGCTTGTCCGTCCGGGACTGCTGGTTTCGGGCTTCATGCTCGGGCTGTGCCTGCAATCGGTCAAGATCTGCGGCGATACCGTGGTGCAGGCTCATATCGATGATGAGGTCCGCGGCCGGGTCATGGTGGTCTACGACATCATCAACAACCTGGGCTATGTGGTCGGGGCGGTGATCGCAGCTGTGCTCCTGCCGTTCGATGGCCACTCGGTTCCCTTCTTCCTCGGACTGGCCGCAATGTTCGCCGCTTGCGCGGCAGCGTTCAGCCTGCTCAGCTCCGATTCGGAGGGCTACCAGCTGGGTGCGGTGGCCAGGCGCTACTGAGCCTTCCGGCGGGGACACCTCAGGCTCGGCGGAGCCGGACCCGGCCCTCCACCACTTCCTGGAGGAGAGTCACGGTTTCCTCCGAGAGGTCGATGCCGAGGGTGCGCGTCCTGCGGGTCAGTTGCATCACCAACCGGTCGGCCAAGGCGTCGTCGCCCTGCAGATGAGCGAGCTGGATCTGGGTTGCGGCGAACTGTTCATCCTCCGAGCCCACAGCCAATCCCTTCTCGATCGCCCACTGGGCCGAGTCCAGGTCGCCGGCTTTCAGAGCCCGGCGGGCCAGCACGACCGCGATGTCGCTGATGGTGGCGATCATGTCGTGCCGCAGTTGCTCGGCCCAGTGCCACTGACCTGGCGCGGCGTCGGCCAGCGGGGCGCCGCGCACCAGTTCGAGGGCGTGCACCAGTGAGGCATTGGCTACCCGATTCACTCCGCCGCCGATGAGCGCTTGAAGCTGCTCCCAGTCGGAGGTGATTCCCGCGTGCAGGGTGATGCGCCCCGAGTAGGCGTCCGGAAGATAGGCGCCGCCGTGGGCGTCCACGCCGAGCCAGCCGCGCAGCCGGCTCATATTCGATCGGCGGGTGGCCTCGGCCACCATCAGGTCGTCCGACATCATCATGGCTGTACCACCGGGATTCTCCAGCAGCCATGCGCAGTACTCGACGCACTGCTTCATTGCCCGCGGTGGTGGCGCGCCGCGGGCGCCGATCAGCTCGATGGTGCCGAGCAGCTTCACCACGGGATGCTCGGTTTCGGCGATGGACGACACAGTGCCTCCCTCCACTGATCCTGGTTTGATCGCTGTCGGCAGTACGACAGGCAGGCCGGCCGTTTCATAGGTGGCCCACCACGGAGCCGGGGGATAGTCGGTGGCCGCCGCTACCTCGAAGATCTCGCTCAGTGCCCGGCGAGCGGGGGCGCCGACCAGATGCGGGGTGAAGGTCTCACCGGTGGGCAGATGGACGGCCCGACCAGCCTCCAGATGAATGGCTGCGGAGCCATCGGCCGGACGCCGGTCGCCCGCGCAGATGATCAGGCTGAGACCCAGACCAGCGAGCCTGCGGGGCAGCCGGGTGGGCATCGCGTCCAAGATCACGACGATCGGCGACCAGGCTTCCGAGAGCAGCGGGTCGGCACGCAGCTGACCAAGCGAAACATCCTCCTCTCGGTTGGCCGCCCGCTGATCGGCCAGGTTGCCGAGCCGATGACACGCCTGATCGACACTCGGGTACACCTCGAGCCGGGGTTCGTCGAGATCGGCGAGCCACCCGAAGGCCGGTCCCGCCACGATCACCCGCGTGAGGGGATCTGCCGCCAGTGCGAACGCCATCGCGGTGGCCATGCTGAGCGCGGCTTCCTCATCGCCATGCAGCCAGGTGACCTGCTCGCCTTCGATGTCGCAGTAGAACTCGCCGCCGGGCGTGGCCGCGCTCGAGTCCTGGACCAGGCCGAGAGCGATCTCGGTCTCGCCCCGCTCGCCGGGCTCGCCGGCAACAGCCGGCACGGCGGGCAGTGTGGACGCCGCGTGCGCCAGCGCAATGCTCGCGGTGCGGGCGTCCGGACCCAGCGCCGGAAGTGCGTGACCCAGCGGACGCTTGGCCAGTTGCTGACGCCTGCGCAGGAAGAACAGGCCCGCCAAGGCGGTGATTGCGCCGGCTCCCAGCGCGGCGACGGTCATCTGTGGACCCGCCTGGTCGGCCGCTGCCGACTCGCCGGGCTGATTCTGGCCGACCGGGGGAATCGGGCACGGCTCCAGGTTCAGCGGAGTCGTATCGATCTGGGGGTCTGCTGCCGGGGCCTGCGCGGTGCGGGTGTCGAGGTCTGCTGGGGTGGGCAGCTTCAGCCGCCAGCCGATATCGATGACATCGGGATCGGTGACCAGTCCCGGGTTCGCAGCGGCCAGTTCGGGCCAGTGCCCGGCATCGCCCAGGTGTTCGGAGGCCAGCTCGCTCAGCGTCTGGCCGGACTGCACGATCACGCTCGGCTCATCGTCTCTGCCAGCCAGATCGGGGATCACGAGCAGCATGCCGGGCTCAAGATGGTCGGTGGAGACGAGCAGCAGGGTGTCGTTGGCCGCGGCGATCTCACGCCACAGGGCACCATCCTGGTAGTACTGCTCGGCCAGCGACCACAGGTCGTCTCCGGCCTGCACCAGATGAGTCCGGGCGTTCGGCGCTGCGCTGCGGCCGGTGGCGTCGTCGGGGGCTTGGGCAGGTGCTGCGCCCATCCGCACGATCTGTGGTGGTGCTGCCTCGGGTTGTGCCGCCGCAACAGGAACGGCGGGTGCGATCTGGTGTGGTGCTGCACCTACCGGCTGGCTCGCGATCAGCCCGAGGACGGCAGCCACCAGCACGGTGCTCACCGGTGCCAGCACCTCGCTGCCCGGGAACCGCAACCGGCAGCGCTGGCGGGTGGCGGCAGCCAGGGCCTCGCTGACGAGCGAAAGCGTGGCCGTCGACCAGGCGATCCAGCCGACGATCGTGATGATGCCGAGCAGCAACGCTCCGTCGTCGGGGCGGGTGAGGATCTCCGACCAGCTGGTGGTCCAGATGGTATCCAGGCGGCCGACCGTCATCAGTCCCCAGGCTCCGCCGATCACGACGGTGAGCATCAGGGCCAGGGCTGCCAGGGCCCGGACGATCCGTATCGCGGTTTTCATGGTGTCCGCTCCCTCAGAACGTCGAGGGCTTCGCTGGCCTGGGCCTCCAGCTGTACCGATCCCGGTAGCCCTGGCACCAGCACATCGGCGAGATCGAGTGTGCAGCCGACCTCTGCGCTGACCGTGCCGTGGGTGCCCGGCGCGGTGCCGAAGGCAGCCGTGTCGATCTGCACGGTCAGTGCGCTGCAATGCACATCGACCGTTGCCAGATCGAATTCGATGGCGGCGGTGGCTTGCTGGACGGCCAGCGATGCAGAACCGGCGAGGGTCGCCGCCCGGGCGCCCGCTGCCGCCGCCTCGGTGACCTGGCCACGCGCCCAGCCGATCCGCCATGCGCCGGCGAGGCCGAGCACCAGCACGATCAGCATCGGGACGATCAGCGCCACTTCGACGGCGGCGCTGCCCCGGGCGGTTCGCGGCCTATTGCCGGCCGGCTCGCGCATCATGCCTCCTTCACCCGCTGGGCGGAGGCGTCGACCACCGTCCATGGACCTGGCAACAGGCCTGGTACCTGCCCGGTGACGCGCACCTGCACCAGCTGCGTCTGCCGGTCGACCCCGACGTGGATCCCGTCCAAGCCGCCGCGCTCGGCCATCTCGGTGCTGACGCGCTCGGCGTCGTCGGCGAGGGCCGAGGCGAACGCCGCCCGCTCTGCTCCGGCCATCGCGGCCTGTTGGGCGGTGGAGCGTCCGGCGAACCAGATGCTCGCCTGGATCACCGCGAAGATGACCGTCAGCAGTAGTGGCATCAGCAGGGCCAGCTGGGTCGAGCCGACCATCCCTCGGCTGCGACCCGGCCCCCGCTCAGCCGAGCTCTCCGAGCTTCGTGGCAACATAATTGCCCACCAATCCGATGACGGTGAGCGCGATGGCGACCGCACCGGTCAGCAACACCGCATTCTCCGTCGACTGCGAAAGGCCTCGCTGATCGCGGTGAACGGCGGCACGCCACACGATGAGGGTGCCGACCGCCCGGTGCAGCAGGCGAGGGGTAGTGGCCTGGGTCGGCCGGGCCAACTCCATATCGTTCATGTCGTCCTCCTGTTTCGGGGTATCGGTGCCTGGTTGTCGGGGATCTCGAAGGTCGGGAGCATGGTCTCAGCCCACCCCCGAAATGCTCAGCAGCGGTGGGACGAGGAAGATCATCGCGAAGATGATCACCGGAATCGACATCCACAAGGTCATCCGTTCGCTGGTCTGGTGGGCTCGGGTGAGCTCGCGCATCAGGTGCGCATCGCGCAGCTCCTTGGCCCGGGAACTGAGTACGTCCGCGAGCGCGGCGCCCTGTTCGTCCAACCGCATCACATCGGCCATGTCGGCGATGGCCGGCAGGTCCAGCTCCTGGGAGAGCCGGTAGAGGTCGTTCCACGGTGGTCTCTGCTCAAGTCTTGCCCTATCTAGTGCACCGGCTAGACGAACGAATACGGGGACATCGGAGAGTCTTGAGGCGGCCTCCAGCGACTGCGTCGCCGACAGATTCGCCAGCCTCTCGAGCACGACGAGATCGAAATAGGTGTTGAGCGCATCCTCTGCATCCGCATTGGTCTGCTGCTGCTGGGAACGCATCGCGATGTCCGGCCAGAACCAGCCGAGCACCGCGGCGCCCAGCCCGAAGACCGCGGGCATCATGCCCATGCCGCCGGTCAGGGGGCGGATGGCGAGCGCGAGGAGCCACGGCATGAACAACCCGCCCGCCGCCAGCACCAGCTTGTTGCAGAAGTAGTCGCCGACGGTGCGGCCGGTCAGCACCAGAGTGCGCGCGGTTCCGGCCGGCAGGGGCAGACGGGCGTGCTGATACAGCCAGGCGCCGGACAGCTCCAGTCGGGAGGTGGCATCGGCCACCAGTGCCGGACCGGAATCAAGGCTTGTTCCCGGACGGGCCTCCGCCAGCACTCCGAACGCATCGCCGAGTCGAATGGTCCGGGGCAGCACCGCACACACGATCAGCCACGCACCAACGGCGACGATGGCGGCGCCGAGCAGGGCGGACGCGAACAGGGGATCAGGCATCGGCGATCACCTCCTGCGGCTGCAGGCGGACGAGAATGCGTTCGCGTCGCCGCGACGTGGCGATCCGCCGCAGGACGTACAGGGAGCCCAGATAGCAGCTGCCCAGCACCAGCATCAGCAGCTGCCCCGGTGCGGTCGTGAACGGTTGGAAGTAGCTCGGCGCGAAGACGATGCCGAGGCCGACCGCGCCCACCGTGATGACCGTCACCTGGCGGACGACGAACTGCGGCTTGGCGCGCTCGGCCGCGACTTCTCGCATCGCCCGTAGCCGGTCCTGGATGGAATCGCTGAGCGCCTGCAACGTTGCGGACGCACCGACCCCGCCGCGTTCGCCGACCAGGATCAGCGCCGCGAGCACCGCATCGGCATCGGCCGAATCGAGTTCATCGGCCATTGCCTGGAGCCCATCGCGCAGCGTCCAGCGGTCGTCCAACCGGACGATCAGCCCACGCACCGGCGCGACGAGCAGCGCCGGAGCCTGGCTGCTCGTGGCGCGCAACGCCTGCGGAACCGATTTGCCGGTGCGCACCGATGCGGTCAGCACCCGGATCCAGCGATCCAGGGCCTCGAGCATCTCGATCTCGGGTTGGGGCTGGGCACGCAGCAATTCGGGCAGCACCACCACCAACGCCGGCACCAGCAGCAGAGCCGGGATGAACCCGGTGAAGGCCAGCACGACGATGCCCGCTGTGATGCCAACGGCCAGCCGCCAGCGCATCGGCCGCGGGATCCCACCCCAGCGACGACTGGCGCGGCTGCTCAGCGAGAGATCGTGGCCGGCAACCGAAGGCAGGAAGCCACCAAGCGCGACGAAGATGCCCGCGATGATCATCGCGGCGGCGATGGCAACATAGATGGCGTTCATCCGTGCCCCCGGAAGGCTCGCAATTCGCCCAGCAGTTCAGCGCTGGGCTGCAACTGAAGTGCCCGCCCGTGTTCGTCGGCCCGATAGGCGAGGTGAGTGACGGGCCGACCGTTCTCCACCGCTCCGGTCAACTCACGGACTTCACTGATGAACCGCTTGCGGGTGCCGCCGCGCCAGGTGTCATCCACCAGGCAGACGTGGATGAGCAGATGCAGATTGAGCGCGATCTGGCGGTAGGCCTCGCTCACCCCGAGCACGCCGCCCTGGGCTACCCGGGCCGCCAGCCGGTCCATGGTGGAGGCCGCCGAGTGGGAGTGGGTCGTCGACATCGTTCCCGCGCCGGACTGCATCGCCTCGAACATCGCCCCGGCTTCGCCACCGCGCACCTCACCGACGATCAGCCGCGAGAGGTTCTGCCGCAACGCCTCGGGAATCAGATCAGCGACCGTGTACTCGCCGACACTGTGTCCGTCGTGGTACTCCCCGAGTCCGGTCTTGGCCTGCAGGGCGACCATATTGCGCCGGGTGGGCAGCAGATGGGTGAGCAGTTCGTAGTCGGTTTCCAGGGTGCCGATTCGTTCGGTGCTGGGGATCGCGGCCACCAGGGCCCGCAACAGGGTGGTCTTTCCGGCGCCCTGATCGCCCGAGATCACGATCGACTTGCGAGCCAGCACACAGGCCTCCAGCAGATCGGCCAGATCGGCGGGCATCATGCCGCAACCGGCGAGTTCGCCGAGGCTGATGGTGGTCAACAGGTGCTGCCGGATCACGATCGACGGCCGGTAGCTGAGCCCGAAACCGATCGCGTGCAGCCGGAAGCGGTCGCCGAGGGCCAGCGTCATCATCGGATGCGCATCATCGAAGGCTCGCGCCGGGCTGGCACTGGAACCGAGGAAGCGAATGGCCTCGATCAGTTCGTCGTCGCTGTCGGCCACCGGCGGCAGCTCCTCGCGCCGACCGTCCCCGTGCTGGGCGACCACACAGTCCCAGCCGTGGATCTCAATATTCTCGGCGGTGGGAATCTCGAACAGCGGCTGCAGCCTGCCGTAGCCGAAGATCGCATTCTCGACAGCGGCAGCGTAGGCCTGTTCGATGGCCAGCTCCCAGAGCTGTTCGCCGGTCTGGGTGAGTCGCCCGGCATGTTCGCGGACGACGGCGCCGATCACCGAGCGGCCCATCATCCGCCGGTCGTCCGCGGACATCGGGCGCCCGTGTTCGTTGGCCCAGTGCTGTGAGTTCTCCGCGATCTGCTCGGAGGCCTGCCGGCGCAGCTGGACGACCACCTGCCAGTCGACACCATCAAGCTGCTGGCCTCGCTTGGCGCTGCGGCCCGATCTGATCGGAGGTGACGCCATTTCGCTGTCCACACGCGGAGTCAATGCCGTGAGCGCCTCAGCGAGGTACAACCGCGGAACGGCCGCTGCCGGACGGGTATTGCCGAGCGGATTCATGAGATCACCCCCCGGCCTCTGGTCGTCCGCCGACCACGGACGCCCGGCCGCCCGCCGAGCTGCAATGCCAGGCCGCGCAGCGCCCGCCACAGCGGCCTGTTGGTCAGCTTGCGAGGCGGGACGGCACCGTCGCTGAGCACCGCGGCGGTTGCGGGATCCCACGGCAGATCGGCGAGCAGCGCCATCTCCAGCTGCCGGGCGATCTCCGGCGCGGAGTAGGGCCGGCCCCCACCTGCCACCACCAATGCCGGACTCGCCGGGATCAAGGCCGTGGCATCGGCCAGCTGGGGCAGAGCCAACCGCAGGGTCGCCAGGGCGGGCAGGTTCGACCTGGTCACCACGGCAATGGTGGACGCGCGTTCCACCAGCGCAGACGGCAGCCCGTCGGCATCAAGGCGTCCGGCGTCGATGATCACGTCGATCCCACCGGCCTGCAGATCATCGAACTGGCCGACCAGCCGCTCCCAGTAGCCCGAGAAGAGCAATGCCGAGCGCGGGTGAGTGAAACCAGGCAGGAAACGGCGCTGAGGCGAAGATCCGTCGTCCAACGCCACCGTCTGCTCCAGCAGTCCCCCGGACGAGTCGGACCGCTGGGCCCGGTAGCTCTCGGCGAGCGCGCCCAGCCCACGGCCGCTTTCGGACACGCCCCGAAGGTAGCCGGCCAGCACCGCCTGGCTGGGATGCGGGTCGCAGTCGACCAACAGCACCCCACGCGGCCAGCTGAGCGCCACTCCGAGGGCGGTGCTGGTGACTCCGGGGGAACCGCCCGCCGATACGCAGATGATCAGCATCAGGCATCACCCCGGCGTACCATCGCGATCCGGTCGACCGCGGCCAGCGCAGCCAGCTGCCCGGCCACCGACTCCTCGACCTGCACGTCGACGAGCCATCCGTTGCCATCAGTGGTCACCAGCGGGGCCGAGGCGACCACGGCCTCGTATTGGGCCCCCGGGCCGGTGTTCGCATCCATCGCACCCGGCACGGCGATCAGCCAGACGCGGGTCCCCGGCGGCAGTGGCTGGGAGGGCAGGCGCCCGGCCGCAAGCCGCAGCCCCAGCTGCGCGTGGCCGGCGGGGACGACAAGCACCCCCACCGCGTCCGGGCCGGGCAGCGAGCCGGCCGGGAGATCAACCAGGGCATACTGCCCGACAAGCGCGGACGCCTGGTCCGCGGACACCACCGCGACACCGTCGGCTCGTCCCAACGTTGTCGTCGTCAGATCGGCTGCCTCGACCTGTTCACCGCGCGCCACGTGGGCCGCCATCACGACCACGGTCTGCGATTCCTGCGTGCCGGTCCACACCCAAGCCATGATCAAAGCACCGAGGCAGGCGCACAGCACGCCGAGAACGATGAGCCGGTTGCTGCGGCGCGCGCGCAACTGCACCGCAGCTGGGCGCTGCGGGGGCGCCAGGTCCGTCGGGGGACGTGGTCGTGATAGGGCCATGGGGTGTAGTCCCTTTCACCGCGGCAGTGTGGAGGGGTCGCGGTGACAGCACCTTATGCCACAGATATAGGGCTTGACCAAGAGTGTGGACAATCTGTGGATAACTCTGGCTCGCCGGCCAGGGCCGTCTCGACTTCTATCGCGCTCTCTATCTGCTTTCTTGGGATTTCTCTAGAAATGCGCCCCATTCCTGCCGTATTTCCCGGATTCGGCGCCGATTGTTCGACTGTTCCCGGCCCGTCCAGGTGCTCGCTACCCACACTTGTCGACTCGCTGTAACATGCCTGTGACTTGCCGGTTGTGGGTAGATCTGTGCATAACTGCCCGGCCCGGCGCGGGTTGTCCACAGGCATGCGGAGAAGGCAGCAGAAAGATATCCCGTAGGATGATGGCGTCCGATGGGCGACCCGACGAGCGTCCGCGCAACGAGTCACAAGAGAGTGCTATGGAAGCCTTGGTGCCCTGGTGGGGAATCCTGCCGTTCGCCGCGATGCTGTTGAGCATCGCGTTGATGCCCTTGATCCGCGCCACCGCTGGTCACTGGGAGAACTGGAGATTCCAGCTGGGCGTTGCGCTGGGGCTGGGCGTCCCGGTGGCGATCTGGGTCGGCTTTCTCCTCAACTGGGGACGGGTGGGCCACGCGGTCTTCGAATACGTCCAGTTCATCTTGCTGCTGTTCGCGTTGTTCGTCGTCTCAGGCGGGCTCTTCTTGGCCGGTGATATCAAAGCGACGCCCAAGGCCAACACGGTGGTCCTGGCCATCGGAGCGATCGCCGCATCCTTCGTCGGCACGACCGGCGCCGCGATGCTGCTCATTCGGCCACTGCTGAATATCAATCAAGAGCGCAAGAACAAGGTACATACCGCCGTCTTCACGATCTTGATCGTGGCAAACAATGGTGGCATGCTGACCCCACTGGGCGACCCGCCGCTGTTCATGGGCTTCTTGCGCGGTGTGCCGTTCACGTGGACATTCCATCTGTTTCCGATGTGGGCGTTCATCAACACGATGTTGCTGCTGATCTACTTCGCGCTCGACACCAAGGCCTACGCGCAGGAGGACCCCGCCGACCTGGTGACAGATGCGACCGAGATCGTCCCCATCAGACTGCTGGGTCTGGTCAACATCGCCTGGTTCGCGGTGATCATCGCAGCAGTGGCGCTGGTGCCATCCATCGACCTGGAGCTCATCGCGGAGGGCCACGCGGCCTGGCACAACTACATCCCGTGGCGCGAGATCGTCTTCCTGATCGCGGCCGCCGGTTCATATCTCACCAGCAGCCGCAAGATCCGGTTCGAGCTCAACCAGTTCAACTGGGCGCCGATCCGCGAAGTGGCAGTCATCTTCATCGGGATCTTCCTCACCATGATCCCGGCGCTGGAGTATCTGTCCCAGGTTGCCGACCGGCTGCCGCTGAACACGATCACGTTCTTCATCTTCTCGGGCTCGTTGTCGGCGTTCCTCGACAACGCCCCGACCTATGCGACGTTCTTCGAGATGGCCCACACGCTGGGCGCCGACCCGACTGTGCTGCCGGAGATGGCGCGGGTGGCCGGAGTGCCGTGGGTGTGGCTGGAGGCTATCTCATTGGGAGCGGTCACTTGCGGTGCCATCACCTACATCGGCAACGGCCCGAATTTCATGGTGAAGTCGGTCGCCGAGTCGCGCGGCGTCGCGATGCCCTCGTTCGGCGGCTACATCGGTTGGACGAGCCGCTACCTGATCCCCACGCTGATCGCGATGGTCTGCCTGTTCCTCGTGGAATCAGCCTGGGGCAAAGCAGTCGGCGTGCTCATCACCGTGGCGCTCATTGCCGAGGCCGCGGTGATCTGGGCCAGGCACCGGCCGGTGGTCGCCAAGCCGCCACCAGCTCAGTAGCCGAGTTCGTCGAGGGCCTCGTCCTCGATGCCGAAGTAGTGCGCGATCTCGTGCACCACCGTGATGTGGATCTGATCGACGAGTTCATCGATTGACTCACAGGCCCTCAGATGGGGGCCGCGGAAGATCGTGATTCGATCGGGCAGCACACCGCCGTAGCCGAACCCACGTTCGGTCAGCGGTACCCCGACGTACAGCCCGAACAGAGGCTCGCCCTCGGGCGGCTCGTCCTCGACCAGGACGACGCAGTTGTCGATCAGCGAGACCAGGGCGTCCGGGATCGAATCGATCGCCTCGTTGACACAACGATCGAAGTCGGCCTGATTCAACTGCACGGGCATGGGGCGAGTCTAGAGGGCCCGCCGCAACGCTGTGCCGACGAGGGCTCCCGCTTCACCCACCAGTGCTGGTGGGACACGGGAACCCTCGTTCGCCTGCGATCCGCGAGCCGTCTCAACCATAGCGGCCGGCTCAGGCGTTGGCGTCGACCAGCTTGACCGCCGAAACCTCGATGTCGATGTCCACCTTGTCGCTGACCAGCACGCCACCGGTCTCCAAGGCGGCGTTGAAAGCAACGCCATAGTCCTGGCGGTTGATCGACAGGGAACCCTCGAAGCCCATGCGGGTGTTGCCGAACGGGTCTTGAGCGACGCCACCGAACTCGAAGTCGATGCTGACCTGCTTGGTGGTGGCCTTGATGGTCAGGTCGCCGGTGATGCGGACGTGCTCGTCGTCCAGCTTCTCGACCTTGGTCGACTTGAAGCTGATGGTCGGGTACGTCTTGGCGTCCAGGAAGTCGTTTGTACGCAGGTGCTGGTCGCGAGCCTCGTTATTGGTGTTGATCGAGTCGGCCTGGATGGTCACCTCGACATGCGATGCGCCGGGATTGTCGGCGTCGGTATATGCGGTCCCCTCGAACGTGTCGAAATTGCCACGAACCTTCGTCACCATCGCGTGCCGGGCCGAAAAGCCGAGGCGGGTGTGTACGGGGTCAAGAGTCCAGTTGCCAGTCAGAGCGGCGGCGTCAACCATGGTCGTTTCTCCTTCTCGGGCGCCTGCGGCGTTTCCGTAGCGCTCACACCTTACAGAACATAGTTGAATGCTCAATTATTCCGAAGCGGTACCGGCAATCTCGTCGCGCGGCCGATCGGGATTCCCGGATCCGTCATCCGGAGGCCCGTCGCTGCTCAGCAACCCGGTCACCACAAGCACTGATGCCGGCATTCTCGCGCCATCACTCCACGCTACCGGCAGCCCGCAGAGCTCTTCGGCGCTCGCCACCACATCACCGCCGAGCGCTTCGATCGAGTGCAGCATGAGATCGGGATGGGTGCAGGGCAGACCTTGGACGCGGGTACACGGCTCACACAACTCGCACGCTCCGGCCGACACCGCCAGACTGCGCGAATACTGCCGCGCGCGACGGCGGTGCGCACGGGCGGCCAGCCTCTTCTCGCGGTCGATCGCGCGGCGAACAGCGGCCTGGATCTGGGTGGGGGTGCGCTGCTTGGCCAACTCCTCGTCGGCGAACTCGATCTGCACCGCATCGATCTCGAACCACTCGAAGGATGCCCAGACCTTCAACGGATCGAAGTCGAAGGGCGGGCATGACCAAGCCTTCCCGTAGATCGGGCACTGCTCGCAGTAGCCGAGCATTCGGGGCACATCGACATATCGTTCGACGTAGTCAACAGCCCTTATCCGGGCATAGCGCCGCGTGGTCGCATACGCCGGCGTGTCGTCCATGTATCCATGGTGTCCCTGGCGTCAAGAGTCCGCATCCACGGACGGTCAACGCCGTGCAGCAGCGTCGGCTTGCTCCCGACTGTCGATAATGATTATCATTCTGATACCTTCGGAACGTCGCGCCCCTTGTGGCTGGAAAGTGATGGCTCAATGACTGACGCGTTCGTGCTCAACGACCTCAGGGTGCGTGCAGGAGCCACGCAACTCGTCCATGGGGTCTGCCTGTCGGTGGCTCCGGGCGAAGTGTGGCTCTGCTCGGGCATTCAGGCTCGGGCAAATCGCTCACAGCGGCTGCGGTCTGCGGCTCGTTGTCCCGGCTCTTGGACGCCACCGGCCACCTGACGATCGGAGGCAACCGCGTCGACGTCACCTCGACCAAGCGCCCCGCAGGCCACGTCGCTTGGGTCCAGCAGGACAGCTCCAGTGCCCTCAATCCGCTGGCGCGAGTCGGTGACCAGCTGGGGGTCCCTGACGCCTGGCCTTCGGGTCGTACTTGCGCAGCACCAGCCGGTCGGGGTCATTGCGTCGGTTCTTCATGGTCACATAGGTGTAACCGGTGCCCGCCGTCGAGCGCAGTTTGACGATTCGACGAATCTGTTGGCTCTTCTTTGCCACTAGATCCGCTCCCCGCGTGCCAGCAGATCGGCCACTACCGCGTCGATACCGCGTTGATCAATAGTGTGGATACCCCGGGCACTCACCCGAAGCGTGACATGACGGCTCAGTGACGGGACCCAGTAGCGCTTGTTCTGGACGTTGACGTTCCACCGTCGCCTCGTCCGGCGGTGGGAGTGGGAAACGGAGTTGCCGAACGACGGCGTCGCTCCCGTGACCTGGCAATTTCGAGACATGGCTTCCTCGTGCATAGAATGATAATCGTTATCATTCATTCTAAGAGGAGGACAACTGTGAAGCAAAACACCCATCCCGCCTACGGACCGGTCGTGTTCCGGGATCGGTCGGCGAACACGATGTTCTTGACCCGCTCCACGATTGTCGTTCGGCTCGGTGCCGAGCACCCGCGGGTCGAGTGGGAGGATGGCGTCTCCTACCCCGTCGTCGATGTCGAAGTCTCCAGCGCCAGCCACCCCTTCAGGACGGGACGCGGCCGGGTGGTCGACACCGAGGGTCGCGTCGCGAGGTTCAACCGTCGCTACGGTCATGCCACCCCCGGAACCAGGGGGAAGCGAAAGTGAGCTTCGACGGTCTGCGCCGGCTGAGCCAACCCAAGACACCGGTCGTCCTGATCAGCGGCATCGACGAGGTCGCCATGATGGCTGCATCTCTTTCAGTGCAGCTCGGTCTGCCTGGTGCCGTGGCCGTGCGTCACACCATAGATTCCGAGAACGGCATGCTGATTCGCACGGTCAGTGATCTCACCGGTGTCCTCGAATGCGAGCAGATCAACCTGGATCATGCGTGCGTGTCGTGCGCTATTCGAGAAGACATCGTGCCGACCCTCGAACGGCTGGCCGCGACGCAGCGCTGGAGCGGGATCATCGCCTGCTTACCGGCGACCGCCGAGGCTGTCCAGGTATGCCGGATCTTGGGATGGGCACCCGGCAACGCTCCGCACATCCGCATCGCGGCTGTTCTCACCGCACTCGAAGGCAGCACGGTTGCCGAGGACCTGCTCGGCGAGGATCTCCTGGATGAGCGCGGCCTCGCAACGGGCGAGGACGACCGGCGCGGAGTCGCGGAAGTGGCGTGTGCGATGGTCGAGTACGCCGACCTGCTGTGTCTGACTGAGCCGCCGTGCGCCGAGGAGACGGCCCTGATAAGTGCACTTGCCCGACCCAAGGTCCCGCTGATCAACGATCTTTCGCTGCTGGATGCTTCGATCCTTACCCCGGGAATCCACCGTCATCCTGCCACCGAAGCCTGGGTCAGTGAGACCCGAACAGCTGACCTTCCGCCGCTCGCCAGTGACGCGGTCTGGCGCCTCGATCTGCGCTCGGATCGACCCTTTCATCCGGAACGGTTCAGCGATGAGCTCGCCACCTTGGGCAGCGGTCCCCGGCGCTCACGTGGATGCTTCTGGTTGCCCACCCGTCCCCATGACGTCTGCGCCTGGGACGGCGCAGGCGGCCAGGCGAGTGTCGGTTGCACGCGCCAGTGGGAACTCGGTCAACGCCCGTTCACCCGCATCGTCGTCACCGGGATTGACGATGCTGACGACGAGCGCACGGCCATCGAAGCAGCATTCGCCCGCAGCCTGCTC
Source organism: Propionibacterium sp. (assembly GCA_012517405.1). GTDB lineage: Bacteria > Actinomycetota > Actinomycetes > Propionibacteriales > Propionibacteriaceae > Brooklawnia > Brooklawnia propionicigenes. The sequence continues at coordinate 25,221 of JAAYVB010000004.1, read as the reverse complement.
ACCGACCAGGAACTGGCCACCCGAGGCTGGATCTGGAACGAGGGCTGGGACGGGTTCGAGGCGTGGCTCGGCCCCATCGACCGCATCGCCTGACCTACGGGCCATCCGCCAAGCGCGGACGCAGGCAGATCAACACCAACAGATATCGACACAGAAGGAACAATCATGAAGGTCCGCAACTCCCTCCGGTCGCTCAAGATGCAGCCCGGATCACAGATCGTCCGCCGTCGTGGCCGAGTATTCGTCATCAACAAGCGCAATCCCCGTCTCAAGGCCCGACAGGGGTGAGCTTTAGCCTCGTGGAGCATCGTGCTTCGTGGGCCAGCACGCACGCCGAAGGCGGCGGATGGCACGCGACCGGTGGTGTTGTGTGCAACTGCGCTGGACCATAGAGTCCACCTCATCCGACAAACGGTCAAGGATCGACCTGGAGGGCTCCCGATGAAGATCGAACGCGTCGACACCTACGTCCTCAAGACACCGCTGGGACGAGCCCGCTTCTACTCATCGCAGGCCGAGTTCCCGGAGCGCAACTCGCTACTCGTCCGGCTGACAAGCAGCGACGGACTGGTGGGCTGGGGCGAGGGCGGGCAATACGGACCGGCCGAACCCGTGAAGGCTTGCATCGACGCCGTGCTGGGCCCGCAGCTCATCGCGATGCACGAGGTGGCTCCGGCCACAGCGTGGGAGACCCTCTACGGCCGCACTCGCGACTTCGGGCAGAAGGGCAGCTACATCGAGGCCCTCAGCGCAATCGACATCGCCCTGTGGGATCTGCTCGGCAAGCAGTACAACGCTCCGGTGTCGTCCCTGCTCGGCGGCAGATTCCGGGAGCGGGTGCGCGCCTATGGCACCGGCGCCTATTACTCCACAGTGGACTTCGAGCCGCAACGCGATCTCGCAGCGCTCGAGGCTCTGGTGCGTGGCTACGCAACCGAGGGTTTCGGCATGCTGAAGATGAAGCTCGGTCTGCTGCCGGTCCGCGAGGATGCCCTCCGGGTAGAACGCGTTCGCGAGGTGCTGGGCGATGACTTCGTGCTGTTCGCCGACGCGAATCACGCGTACAACTCCGCGACGGCCATTCAGATGGGACGAGTGCTGGAGGCTGCGGATTTCAGCTTCTTCGAGGAGCCGGTTCCGCCGGAGGATCGGGAAGGCTACGCTCGGGTGCGCGCCCGGGTGGACGTTCCCATCGCCGGCGGTGAAGCCGAGTACACGCGCTACGGCTTCCGCGATTTCATCGCGGCCGGCTGCGCTGATATCTTGCAGCCCGATGTCTGCGTCTGCGGCGGGATCTCCGAGATCCGGCAGATCCAGGCGCTCGCCTCCGCGCACAACCTCCGCCTCATCCCGCACGTCTGGGGATCCGGGGTGGCGCTGGCGGCTGCGTTACAGGTCTGCGCGGCGCTGCCCCTGGCGCCCTACACTCACCGCGCCGTGCCTGCCCAGAACGAGCCGGTGATCGAATTCGACCGCTCACGCAACCCACTGCGAGACGAACTCCTCACGTCTGGCTTCGTTCTTCGCGAGGGCTACCTCGACGTGCCGGCCGGGCCGGGTCTCGGAGTAGAGGTCGACATGGAGGTGGTGGCGAGGTATGCGGTCGCCTCTGCCTCCCTCGGAAGGAAGTGACAATCACGCGCGGAAGTGGCATGGTCTGCTGATCATCTGCGGCGTCGTACTCCGAACGAGTTAGTCCTTGTCGGAGCCACATTTGTTGGTGGGCCTAACTGGACTTGAACCAGTGCCATGACTCAGAGCAGTTCCCGCTGCCGAATGCCGTATGACTAGCGCTCACGCGCTCTGTCTAGGCGTTTCCCCCTGTGGTAGTGTTTTCACCAGCATATGACAGATCGGGCAGAACCGGCAAGTGTTGACACTCAGTATCTGTCAATCGTCTGCTGAAGTTGGGTGCGACTACGAGACAGGGGGCATAGCCGTGGCGACGAAGAAACCCGCTCGACGCTCACGGCTCGGCACCATCTACCAAGTCCGTGAAGGCAACTGGGTCGCGCGCTACAACTACAACGGGCAGCGGCACGTTCCGGGCCATACATTCCCCACACCCGAGCTAGCGGACCAATGGCTGATGGCCGAGGCCCTCCTTATCGCCCGCGACCAGTGGACACCACCAGCAGATCGCCGCGCTAACACCGAGTCGGTTGACGCCGAGGTGGAAGCGACCACGCTGGGAGAGTTCGCGGAGAAGTGGATTGATACCCGCACGACACGCAAGAGCACGCCGCTTTCACCGCGATCCCAGCAGGAGTATCGGAGCTACCTCAACGGCCGCCTGGCCGAACTCGCTGCCCAGCCGATCCGCGGCATCACCCGCGCCATGGTCGACGCGTGGTGGCAAGACAATGCCGATGTGCCGGTGCTGCGCCACCACATCTACTCATTCCTGGGATCGGTGATGTCGGCTGCCGTCAGCCGTGACCTGATCGTTGCGAACCCGTGCAAGGTTGAGAACGCTGCAAGCCGGCGCCCGGTCAAAAGGCCGAAAGCTGTCACCAACGATCTGATCACCGGGTTGACGCCGCTGGATATTGCAGCGCTCTCGGAGGCGATGCGACCCGCGCAATGGAAAGCCCTGATCATGCTCCTGGCCTATTCCGGGCTACGGCCAAGCGAGGCCCTTGCTCTCAGCCGGGACGACATTATCTGTGCTCAAGCTGACGACGGTAGTCCACGGTGGACGCTCAAGGTCACGAAGGCGTTGTCGAGGACCGCTGAGGGAGGCAGGGGCCCGCGGCCACCGAAGACCACCGAATCGATCCGGTTCGTGCCGTTGCCGCCGCATGTTGCCGGCGCGCTGGCCGGCCACCTCGACAAGTGGGCGGCGCCCGGCCCGGACGGTTTGTTGTTTCCATCAACGAACCCCGCGAACGAGTGGCCGACGATCCAGCAACTCATGGGGACGGCAGCCCGCCCACGGTCTGGCAAAGGCCGCACTCCGAAGATGCGCACGCCAAGCGGATTCAACGCGGGCAGAATCGCGATCGGCCGGCCTGAGATGCGGCTGTACGACTTGAGGCGTTGGGCCCGGCATATGTGGCGCAAGGTCGGCCTCGGCGACGCCGACTGCGAGCAGTTGCTGGGCCACAAGCTTGATCCGGTGATGTACGCCTACGTGACGCAAGATCGCGAACAACTCTGGCCGTACATGGAGCAGTTGTCCCGGCTGGCGGGCTGGACGAAGCCCGTTGGCCAGGCGTTCGGCGGGATCGATCATCGACTGCTGGCCGCGATGACCCCCGAGCAGCTGACGGCGGCCCTGGCGGGGATGTCCGGCGAGCAGCTCGCCGAGGTAGTCCCGCACCTCAGCCCTGCAGCCTTAGCGCAGGTGCTTGGCACGTCCGCCGGCGCATCAGAGCGTGAGGTGGGTGGAATCCTCGGTCAGTCTGATATGTCCATGGTGAAGCGATATCAGCATCTCATCGATTCCCGCCGTGACGATCTAGCTGCGCGAATGTCCGAGCTCGCCAAACTCGATGGTGAGGGCCTCTGATGACGGTGGCCGAGCGCCTCGCACACAACAGCGATCCCGCGAGAATCCGTGTGGTCTGTGATCAACACCGGAAACCCTACGTCGTGGCGGACTATGTGCGCACACCCAGCGGGTGGGAATTGCGGATGATAGTCCAGGGCAGGCCTCCACGTCTCAAGCTTTCAGGAGAAGTTGATCTGAGTGCCGATGGCAATGCTCCGGTGGATTGGGAGAGTCTGACTCACCCCCCAAATTCTCGTGCCAATTTCACTTGGCCAGACTCCGAGAGCACCGGCAAACACCGCACGGTCCTAGAGAACCGCTGCCCGCGCTGCAGAGCAAACTTTCCTGTTCGGAAGGAGAAGCTCGATGCGCTAATGACTGCTGTCCACAACGCGGGGCGCTCCAAGGTCACGCTACGAGAGTTGGCGGCGATCACACGGGTAATTGATGCCCGACACGACAGATCGGGCAGACCGTGCTAAAGTAATCGCATCACCTGCGGGGCTCTGCACCCCGCCCCAACGCCAACCGCGTTGCGGACCCGCACTTCCACCGGAGTGCTCGCGAGAGCATCCCCGGAGGAAGTCATGGGAACCAGTGATATCCAAGACCTCATTGCCAAGCACGGCAGCATGGTCAGCTATCCCACAGCGGCCGAGATCACCACGGTCTCTGTCCGCACATTGAAGCGCCTCACCGCCAACGGTGACTTGCCCTGCTACCGGATTGGCCGCAGCAAGGCGCTACGCCTGAGGACCGCCGACGTCGCCAAGCTGATCCAGCGGGTCGCTTGATGTGGGCAGAAAGAAGTCGCCCCGGCTTGGGGACCGAGGCGACCAGAAATGCGTTTGACGGCGCTGTGGCTAGTCTAGCCGAATCCCCCCGTTGCCTGTGCTGCCGGCGTCCGCTGTCCGATCCGAGTTCGGTCCGCCGAGGGTACGGGCCGCGTTGCTTCGCCCGGCTACACCTCGGTCAGCGCCTCGCCATGGTTGAATCTGCTCGGCAGCGCCTCGACCATCTCGTCTCGCTGCTGCCCGCCTTGGCTGGCGACCAGCTGGAATCGGTCGACGCGGCATTGGCCGACCTGCTCGACGACCTCGACCGCCGGGCGGTGATCGCATGACCGCGACATTGTTCAGCCCGCAAGCTCAGGTGCGCCGCGCCTTGGCCGGCCTGGATCTCGGCGCTCATGGTGACGATCTGCTCGCCGATTGCATCAACTCCGCTTTGGCTGGCCAGTGGGAGCAGCGCGCCAGAGTCTTCGAGGACTGCCGGCCACGGCCTGGCGATTACCTGGGACGTGATCCGCAAGCTGCCGCGCGTGTCGATGCACGCTGCGCACGTTCGGCTGCTGCCTGCCGCCTGCACGCGGCCGTTTTGCGCGGTGACGACCTTCTTGATGCTCACCATGCCGGTGACCTCCGACTGCTGGGGGTGATCGTATGAGTGATCGCGATCCGCGCAAGCGGATTGGTTCCGCGGATCTGCCCGAGAATGTGCGGTCCCTGGTTCCGGGAGCACATGCCAGTGATCGTCAGCAGCGCGCTGACGAATCTGGCTGTCACGGTGATGGTGAGGGCGGGCCGAAGCTGTCGGCCGCGGCGTTGTTGGTGGAACTCGCGTTGGAACGGTACCGGTTCGGGTGCACGCCGGAAGGCGAAGCGTTCGGCGTGCCGAAGACCAGCGGTCATGTCGTGCGGATGCTGCGAGGATCACGCACAAGTCTGCGCGCTGAACTGGCGCGGCTGTATCGGCAGAAGACAAGCCGGGTAGCGCCTCAGCAGGCGCTGGCCGATGCCATGCTCACCTTGGAAGGCGAAGCCCAAGATTCCGAACCCGAGCCGGTGCATCTTCGGATAGCCGAGGCGGGCGGTGCGCTGTGGCTGGACCTGGGTGACGCGGATGAAACGGTGATACGTGTCGACTCGCAGGGTTGGCAGCCCACTGCCAGTGCTCCTGTGCTGTTCCGCAGGACCGCGCTCACCGCCGCCATGCCTGCGCCCATCGCGGGGACGATGGACGAGTTGTGGACGCTGCTGAATGTGATGATCGAGGATCGTCCGCTGGTGCTCGGCTGGCTGGTCGCTGCGCTCGCAGCGCCCGATATTCCGCACCCGATCGCCGCGTTGTTCGGCGAACAGGGGACGGGTAAGTCCACGGCCTCACGACTGCTCACCGAGTTGGTCGACCCGTCCACGGTGCCGTTACGTAAACCGCCCCGCGACATGGATTCGTGGGTGACCGCCGCCTCGGGATCTTGGGTCGTCGGTATCGACAACCTGTCAGCTGTCCAGGATTGGCTGTCGGACACCTTGTGCCGGGCGGTCACCGGCGACGGTGATGTCCGCCGCCAGCTCTACACCGATTCCGGGCTGTCAGTGTTCGCGTTCCGCCGCGTTCTCCTGCTCAACGGCATCGACCTGGGCGGCTTGCGCGGTGACCTGAGTGAACGCCTGCTCACGATCCACCTCGAACCGATCAGCGATCAGAACCGGCGCACGGAACATGCCCTGACCCGCGCATGGCAGGAAGCCAAGCCGCGGCTGCTCGGCGCCCTGCTCGCAGAGATCGCAGAAACCTTGGCCACGATCCCTTACGTCCGTCTTGAAAGCTCACCTCGGATGGCCGACTTCGCCACGATCTTGGCCGCGCTCGACACGATCCACGGAACCCACGGACTGGCCCGATACGCCCAGCAAGCCACCGACCTGGCCGCCGATTCCCTGGCATCCGATCCGTTCATCATCGCGATGACCACCATTGATGAGCCCTTCGAGGGAACCTCGGCCGCTCTGCTCGCGACGGTACCCACCCCTGATGGGCGACCGCCGCGAGGCTGGCCAGCCAGCGCCCGAGCAGTTACCTCGATCCTGCGCCGCAACGCCCCCGCGTTACGCAAGCAAGGCTGGACCGTCGAGGACTCCCTCGACAATCGAGGAAAGACGGCCATCTGGCACCTTCGCAAACCCGTGCCTGATCAACCAGAGAAAGCCCGCGAAGATGTCTGCCAATCTGCTATGTCTGCACCCCGCAGAGATAGCAGACAGACAGATAGGAATACGGACCATCTCAGGTCCACACCGCCGACCGAAAGCACCTGCGTCGTCTGCCACACCCGGATGATCATCAGCGAACCCGGCCAGACTGCGCATCCCGGTTGTATGCCCGACGACGATCAACCCGCCGCCGTTCCGGCCGAGGTCGACCGAAGCAACGCGGTCGGCGACGGGAGGCCGTCGTGAAGGTTGATGCCCAGTTGCCGAAGCTCGACAGCCCGGCCCATCAGGCGCTCACCGCCGCCCTGGCCAACGCGGTGGCCCGTGACCTGTTCGTCCCGTGCGCAGGGCCGTGGGACGGCGACTCCCCGTGGCTGAGCGACGACCCCGACGAGCGCGCATGGGCAGCCGAACGGTGCACCGTCTGCCCGGCGATCAGCGAGTGCCGGCAAGCAGGCCAGGCCGAGAAGTTCGGCGTTTGGGGCGGCGTCGATCGGGATGCCGATCGCCGTACATCGCTGCTAGTATTATCCCAGCGCAGAAGCGTTGTGGCCCAGGCCAACGATGAGGAGCCCGACAGGGCCAAGTCCGAGGAGCCGGAGCAGCCACCGTGGCGCGCATCAGCGGAGCCCAAGCCCGCCAGTTCCGTTCGGAACGGCCCGCTATCGGAGCACCGCGAACTGGCGAAACCGCCGCCCAACGCCGGCCACGAGGCCCGCGAGCAAGGGCCGCGACGCTGCCGCCGGTCCTCCTCTCAATCACTACGCATGAGGACTAATTTTTCATGAGACACAAGGAAACCAGTATTCAAGTCAAGACCGGATCCAGATCCGGCCTGGCTGAAGGCGAGTTTATCGCCTATCCATCGACGTTCACCCGCGAGCCGGACGCATACGGCGACATCGTTGCCCCAGGCGCGTTCCTAGAGACCATCGCCGCGTGGCAGAAATCGGGCGACGCGTTACCCGTGCTCTACGGACATCGGATGGACGACCCCGACATGATCCTCGGGAGCGTCCTCGACCAGGGCGAAGACGATCACGGCTGGTGGATCAAAGGCCAGTTCGACCTGGAGTCACCAAAGGCCGCTCAGGTATGGCGGCTGGTCAAGGGCCGACGCCTCACCAAGCTGTCGTTCGCCTACGACACCATCGATGAGGGACAGGTCGAACTCGAAGACGGGCGCAAGGCGAACGAGCTACGACGGGTTCGCGTATATGAGGCCTCTTTCGTCCCGGTCCCGGCCAACCCTGATACCTCGGTCGTTGCAGTCAAAACACATCCGGCGACCCGGCGGATCGCTGCCCAACAGAACAACCACAAGCTGGAGAAGACCACCATCATGTCACGAGAAGGCTCTAATCCTTGGGCTGGGAGGCGCTATGGCGCACTCGACGCTGCCCAAGCCATCATCGACAAGGCCGCGCACGAGGGCCGCGATCTGACCGACTCCGAGGCCGTCGAGATCGCGGAGCACCACGACGCGGTCAAGACCATCGACGCCACACTCGAAGAGAGCCGGCGCCTTCAGGAAGCGCTGGATGGCCTCGGGAATCCGCGCGGGCAGGGCGCCAAGCAGGGCCGGGTTACGCGGCTGAGCTTCAAAGGCCTCGGCCCCCGGATGGCCACCGGGATGCTCGACTATTCCCGCCGCGTCGGTCTGTCCAAGGGTCTGGTTCCGGCCGGTGAGTCGGTCATCGCAATCATGCCGCAGGAAGTGTCGCCACTCCCGTCAGCCGAGGGTGAGCGCCCCCCGCGACTTCTCGATGTGCTACCCAGCGCCAAGCGGCCGGCGGCCTACTCGTACTTGAGGCAGGCCGTCGTCGGCGAGCCAGGAGCCGCCGGAGTCGTCGCACCTGGCGAACTCAAGCCAACCAAGCGGCTCAACGTCCGCCGCACCGACGACCGCCTGCGAGTGGTGGCTGTGCTGTCTGAGCCCGTCGATCGATTCCTGCTCGACGATGAGACATCGCTGAATACCTGGGTGGCCGCCGAACTGGCAGATGCCGTGCTGTCCGCGTTGGAGGACGAGATTCTCAACGGCGACGGCACGGGCGAGCACTTCACAGGGCTCGCCAACACATCCGGCATCCAGACCCAGCCGTTCGTCACCGACCCGCTCGTCACTGTGCGGCACGGCCTGAGCAAGCTGCAGACCCTGGGTATCGATGCTTCAACCGTGGCCCTGTCGGCAACCGACTGGCTGGCCATCCAGACCACCCGGAACGCCAGTGGTGGCTTCGACGTGGGAGGGCCTATCGATGCCACTGCACAGACCGCCTGGGGTATCCCAGTCGTCGTGGTACCAGGCCTCGACGCGGGGGCCGGATGGGTCATCGGGGCCGACACCATACTGCTCTCATACGATCACGAAGCTGCGCTTCGCATCGATTGGGGTACGCCGGGTGATGCCTTCACCCGCAACCAGCTCGTGGGCCGAGTCGAAGGACGCTTCAACCTGGATGTGTTGCGTCCGCACGGCGTCGTCCAGCTCGACTTGAGCGCGGGAGCCTAAAGTCCAGGTCCGGCCCGGTCAACGTCACCCCCAGCGCGAGCCACTGGCAGGCGCTCTTCCAGCGCGCTGAGGGCCGATGACTGGGCATATCGCGCGGTGGAGATGCCAGTAAGAGCCGCGTCCCAGCTCAGCCGGGCCGGACCGCACACATTCCGGAGTAGGGGGTTTCCGGAACGGCGAACCCGCCGACCCACTCCCGAAGGGGCCGGCCGGTAGTGATCTGTACGCGCTGCCGTATCGATGCCGTAACAGTCACGGGTGTTACGCGTAACAACCCAAGAAGGGCCCATCATGGCTGAACCAGAGATCCGCGCCGGTCTGGTGCCACTACTCGATGACGATGGGAGGTTGGCCGCGCATCACACCCCGACGGTCGTTGAGCAGCGCTTGGCTACCCTCGAGGCTGCCGTAGCCGAACTCACCGCACGCCTCGCCGCACTGGAATCCCCGACCGGCTGAGGCGTGAAACGAACTTCGAACCAAGAACCGGCAACAGCTCAACGATGAGATGCGGTCAGTCCTAGCGGACTGGCTGCCTTGCTTGGTCCCTCTTCCCCGAAAGCGCCCGCCGCCTGCCGACCCCGTTCAGCGACATTCACCCACGCCTAAAAGCTCGCTGGCGAATTGCCGGCAAGCTAAACTTGTGGCCTAGTCAGCAACCGCGAATTGCTGACTCTCGATGCCGGTTCATCGAGTTCGGAGGGTTGTAACCGGAGGCTTCTGGTTTGCCGCTAGAGCCTGTGAGACGCGCCGAGTGCTAGGCACCCGCGGCAAGCCCCCAGAACGCGCCTGGGGGCCACCGTGGCTGTCTACGCGCCCGCTGTCTGGCGTCGTGGCACGCCTGCGCTGATGACCCCGCGGGAACGTCCCGTGCACACCTGCCAGGCCGGCACATGGATCACCGGCGCACCGAGTTGGCGACGGATCGACGCCACCGCGAGATCCAAGATCGTGCCGTCGATGTCGTCGGGGTCCGGCAAGTCGATCAGCACATCAGTGACGTAGACCACGGTCACGCCGACCAGCACGTTCAACCGGATCGTCTCGGCGATCAGGCGACCGTCCTGCGAGACGATCACACCCAGGCGCCGCCAATCACGATTCGCCCTGGCGTTCTCAGCCCAGGTCGCCAGCGGCCTGGAGTTGGCGGGATCGCCACCCGCCGCCATGAACACGTCCCGGGCCTGCGCCTCGAAGTAGGTGCTGCTCATTGTTCGCGCCTCCAACGCCGGTCGGCCTCGCGACCTTCGGCCCAGTCCTGAAGCCAGCGGCCCAGGCGCCACGCGAACCGCTCGACGCGGCTGAACTTGGTGTCACGATGCAAGCTCATCGCTGGCCTCCCTCAAGCAGGTCGGCAGCTTCGAGCAGCGCGGCCGCGATCTGGCGAGCCTTGGCGACGGCGGTCATTTCGCCAACCGCCCTTCGACGGAATCCCAGGCTTCACAGATCGCATCGGAGCACAGCCAGATCGGCCCTCCAACGTGCTCGGCGTGGTGACGATCGATCACTGCCCGCTCCAGCGCGGGCAGCGCTTCGACGGCTTCGAGTGCGCGCTCGGCGTCGTCCAGGAACGCGTTGGACAAGACGCTGCGACGTCTCGTGGTGGTGTTGGTGCTCATGCGTTCAATCCCTTCGGGTGCGAGGGAGAGAACCTTAGACCAGACTGTCTGTCATTCGTCTGTTGGAAATGCTCTGCTGTGAGTATTGGCTTGTCAGAAGCACATTAAATGTGGGCCTAACTGGACTTGAACCAGTGACCTCTTCCTTATCAGGGAAGCGCTCTAACCGACTGAGCTATAGGCCCGCACCGATGCTTCATTGATCAGCACCGAGCGATCACACTACCGCATACTGCTTTGCGGACTCAACTCGGGTCGTGTCGATACCGACCCGGGGCTCCTCAAGAGCCGAGGTATCGCAGAAACCTCTCGGGCGCCTCGAGAAACAGGCGCCAGCTTTGCGTCAACTCGAGTTCGTCGTAGCGGCGGCGCCGCAGCCCCCATTCGCCGGCTTCATATAAGCAAGCCTCAGGAAGCGAAGCAAAGATGGGGGAGTGCGTCGAGATGACCACCTGCGAACCGTCGTGGACCAGATCGGTGACCACAGAGAGGAAGGTGAGGCTGCTGTTGAACGAAAGTGCGGATTCGGCCTCGTCAAACACCCACAGCCCGCGGATACCTGAACGCGAGACAACAAACTCGAGGAAAGACTCGCCATGGCTCTGAAAGTTGTGGCGTCCGGACTGTCCGACAGAGTCGAGATAGGCAAAATGGCTATGCATGGTCTCTGCTCGCAAGAAAACGCCCTTCTTCGAGCCGCCTGCGCCGCGGGTGAGCTGCAAATGCTCCGCCAATGTGGATTCGGTTCGTTGCGTATGGTGAAGCGCGTTCTGGGTTCCTCCTTCAGCATTGAGCCCGAATGCCTGTGCGAGAGCCTCGACGATCGTCGACTTTCCGGTACCGTTCTCGCCGACGAAGACCGTCAATCGGGACAGATCGAGGCCCTCGTCGAGTATCTGGCGCACCGCTGGAATCGTAGCCGGCCAAACGTCCTTCGAAAGCGGGGCGAGGCGGTGCTCCTCAATTCTGCGAACTGGCAGAGAGCTGAAGAGTTCGTCCATGCATGAAAGCTATCAACGACGCTGGCGAATCCGGTGAGGGAAGACGCGCCCATCACTGGAGTTCTCCCTGAACCGTGCTGAGACGGCTTGTGTGCTCCTGCGTGCTCGCGTCAGGCTTGAGCCCATGACGAACTATTCCGCTCCTCCGGCCGCCGGCTCTGGCGAGTCCCGCACCGCGGCCATGCTTGCCCACCTCGCAGGACCGATCGCCGCCGCGGTCTCGGCGGGATGGCTGTCGATCGTCGGGCCGTTGGTCGTCTGGCTGCTCTACAAAGACAAGGACCCCTTCGTCCGGCACCAGTCGGCCGACGCGTTCAACTTCCAGGTGACCATGTGGCTGGTCTCGGTCGTCGGTGGGCTGCTGTGCCTCACCATCATCTTGATTCCACTCGGCCTGGTGATGATCATCGTCGGCGTCCTCGCGTCCATCATCTTCGGCATCATCGCTGCGGTTCAGGCGTCGAAGGGGCAGCCGTACCGCTATCCGTGGAAGCTCAACCTGCTGAACTGATCCACCCACGAGCACCGCAGAAGGGGTGATTCGCGACCAATAATCCCGGTCGCGAATCACCCCTTTTCTGTTGCTGCAGAAGCTATCAGTCCTCGGCCAGCGTGACGTCCAGCCCGCCCAGCACCGAGCTGGACAGGTTGTACAAGAACGCCCCCAGGGTCGCCAGCGCCGTCAGCAGGATCACGTTGATGCCCGAGACGATCGCGGTGAAGCCCAGCACACGCCAGCGGTCGATGAACGAGTCCACCTGCACCGTGCCCGAACCGTCCGGGTTGCCCAGCAAGGAGTTCAGGGTCTCCTGCAAGGTGTCCAGCGCGCCGGAGGCCTCGATGACCGACCAGAGCAGCGCCACCGCGACGAACAAGATGATGGCCGCGGCCACCGAGAACATCAGTGCCGTCTTCATCACCGACCACGGGTCGAGCTTGGCAATCCGCAGTCTGGCCTTACGAGCCGGACGAACCGCTCCGCTGCTGGTCGTCTTCACCCGCCCCGTGCGATCCCGCACCGGACCGGCGGCAGCCTTCGCCGCCTGTTCGGCCCTGGCCAACTCGGCGTCCATCACCTCGGGGGTGATCTTCGGGTTCACGCGAGTCTCGTCGCTCGCGCTCGGGGCCGCCGGCGCATCCGGCTTCGGAGTCACGACAGTGGCATCAGTGTCCAGGGTCCTCGGAATGGCCGTAGTGACCTGATTGTCTTCACTCATCGGCTGCCTCCTGATCGGCGTCTATGTCCCGTCCAAGACTAACGTCATCCGGCGCGCCCGCATCGTGCGACTCCTGCGAGCCGTCCTCGAACTCGTCACCGGCCGCTGCGTCGACGGTCTCGGCCGGCACCTGGTCGTCCCCATTACCACCTGCCTCGGCATCGGTCGTCTCCTCGGCCGAATCCGCACGGTCGGAGTTCACGGTGACCGCAACTACCTGATCATCGGCGCGCAGCCCCACGAACTTGACGCCCATGGTGTCGCGTCCGGTCGGGGTGACATCAGCCACCGAACTGCGGATCACCTGCCCCGATGCCTTGAACGAGATGATCTCATCGTCCTCGCTGACCACCAGCGCCGCGACCAGGCCACCCCGGTCGTCCTTCATTCGCATCGCCCGCACACCCAGGCCACCGCGGTTCTGCAGCCGGAAGTCGGACACCGCGGTCCGCTTGGCGTAGCCCTCGTCGGTCATCGTGAAGACGTATTGCGAATCCTCGTCGGTCTCGGCCGGAATGATCGCCATCGACAGCAACTCATCGCCCTTGCGGAAACGCATCCCGGTGACCCCGGAGGTGGTCCGCCCCATCGGACGGATCTGCTCATCGTCGGCGGTGAAGCGGATGCCCTGACCCTTGCGGCTGAGCAGCAGGATGTCGTCATCATTGTTGACCAGTTCGGCACCGATCAGCTCATCGTCGGGGTCGCGGAAGTTGACCGCGATCAGGCCGGCCTGGCGCGGCGAATCGTATGCCGACAAGGCCGTCTTCTTGATCAGACCCTTACGGGTGGCGAGCACCAGGTAGTCGGCGTCCTGGTAGCTGCGCAGCACGATGCCACGCGCGATCCGCTCGTCCGGCAGGAAACTCAACAGGCCCGCCACATGGCCGCCCTTGGCGTCGCGGCCACCCTCGGGTACCTGCCAGGCCTTGATCCGGTAGGCACGGCCCATGGTCGTGATGAAGACCAGCCAGTCGTGGCTCATCGCAGTCAGGACCGCGTCCACCTGGTCCTCGGTGCGCAGCGATGCCCCGCGAACCCCCTTGCCACCTCGCTTCTGGAGGCGGTACTGATCGATCCGGGTGCGTTTGATGTAGCCGCCGCGGGTGAGCGTGATGACGCATTCCTCATCGGGGATGAGGTCCTCGTCGCTCATGTCTCCGTCGGCCGAGATGATCTGCGTCCGCCGGTCGTCTCCGTACTTTTCCACAATCTCGCTGAGCTCTGTGGATACGATCTCGCGCTGGCGATGCTCCTTGGCGAGAATGTCGAGCAGATCGGCGATGGCGCGTTCCAGCTCGGCGAGCCGGTCGATGATCTTCTGACGCTCCAGGGCGGCCAGCCGGCGCAGCTGCATGTCCAAGATCGCCTGAGCCTGCACCTCGTCGATGTCCAGCAGGCCCTGCAGGCCGATATTGGCGGCTTCCGAGTTCGGCGAGCGCCTGATCAGCGCGATGACCTCGTCCAGCATGTCGAGGGCCTTGACCAGGCCGCGGTAGATGTGCGCGGCCTTCTCGGCTTCATCCAGCCGGTACTGGGTGCGCCGGCGGATGACCTCGAGCTGATGGGTGACCCATTCGGAGATGAACTGATCGAGCCGCAGGGTGCGCGGCACCTCGTCCACCAGGGCCAGCATGTTGCAGCCGAAGGTGTCCTGCAGCTGGGTGTGCTTGTAGAGGTTGTTCATCACCACGCGCGGCTGGGCGTCGCGCTTGAGGACGATGACCAGCCGCTGCCCGGTGCGAGCCGAGGAGTCGTCGCGAATGTCGGCGATACCGGTCAGGCGCCCGGAGTTCACCAGGTCGGCGATCTTCTGGGCCAGATTGTCCGGGTTGCACATGTACGGCAGTTCGGTGACCACCAGGGACGTGCGTCCCTTGGCGTCCTCCTCGATGTTGATCACCGCGCGCATCGTCACCGAGCCACGCCCGGTGCGGTAGGCATCCTCGATGCCCTGACGCCCGACGATCAGCGCACCAGTGGGGAAGTCCGGCCCCTTGATGCGGGCCATCGCGGCCGCCAGTAGCTCTTCGGGAGCCGCATCGGGATGGGCCAGCGACCATTGAACGGCCTCGTTGACCTCGCGCAGGTTGTGCGTCGGAATGTTGGTGGCCATCCCGACGGCGATGCCGGACGACCCGTTGACCAGCAGGTTCGGGAACCGGGCCGGCAGCACGGTCGGTTCTTTCTCGCGACCGTCGTAGTTGTCCTGGAAATCGACGGTGTTCTCGCCGATATCGCGGACCATCTCCATGGCCAGCGGCGCCATCTTGCACTCGGTGTACCGCATGGCCGCTGCCGGGTCGTTGCCCGGCGAACCGAAGTTGCCCTGACCGGCCACCAGCCGTGCACGCATCACCCACGGCTGCGCCAAGCGCACCAAGGTGTCGTAAATCGCCGAGTCACCGTGCGGGTGGTACAGACCCATGACCTCGCCGACGACACGCGAGCACTTGTTCCAGCCGCGGTCGGGACGGTAGCCACCGTCGTACATCGCGTAGATCACTCGGCGGTGCACCGGTTTGAGACCGTCGCGCACATCGGGCAGCGCGCGCCCGACGATGACGCTCATCGCGTACTCGAGATAGGAGTTCTGCACCTCGGTCTGCAGGTCGATCTGCTCGATCAGGCCCTTGCGCGGTTCGGTGATCTTGCCGTCGGCCTGGGTCGCGGCATCTTCGGTGCTTGCCGGGTTGCCTCCGGTGCGGCCACCCTCGGCGTTGCCACCGAGGATGTCGTCGTCCAAGGAGTCGTTCGGCTCGTCGGGCCCGTTCGGGCCCTGTGGGGTCTCTGTCATCTACCTGTAATCCCTTGTCAGATGTCGAGGAAGCGAACGTCTTTGGCGTTGCGTTGAATGAAGTAGCGGCGCTCTTCGACGTCTTCGCCCATCAGGATGGCGAACATCTGGTCGGCGCGCGCCGCATCGTCCAACGTCACCTGCAGCAGAATCCGGCCCTCGGGATCCATGGTCGTTTCCCACAGATCGGACGCGTCCATCTCACCCAGACCCTTGTACCGCTGGATGGGATTGACGTTCGGGAGCTTCTTGCCCTCCGCCTTGCCGGCGTCGCGCAGGGCATCCCGCTCGACATCGGTATAGGCCAGTTCATGGGGGGAGTTGGTCCACCGCAGCCGGTATAGCGGCGGCTGCGCCAGATAGACATGGCCCTGATCGATCAGCGGCTTCATGAAGCGGAACAGCAGCGTCAGCAGCAGCGTGCGGATATGGCTACCGTCGACATCGGCATCGGCCATCAGCACGATCTTGTGGTATCGCAGCTTGTTGATGTCGAAATCATCGTGGACGCCGGTGCCGAGCGCATTGATGATCGCCTCGACCTCCTTGTTCGCCCAGATCCGGTCGATGCGTGCCTTCTCGACGTTCAGGATCTTGCCTCGCAGCGGCAGGATCGCCTGAATCCGTGGGTTGCGTCCACCCTTGGCCGAGCCGCCTGCCGAGTCGCCCTCGACGATGAAGATTTCACATTCCTCGGGGTTGTTGGACGAGCAGTCGGACAGCTTGCCGGGCAGGCTGCCACCGCCGAGCAGGCCCTTGCGGCTGCGCGCGGCCTCGCGGGCCTTGCGCGCGGCCACGCGGGCGGTGGCCGCCGAGATCGCCTTGCGGACGATTTCCTTGCCCTCCGAGGGGTTCCGCTCCATCCAGTCACCCAAGCGGTCGTTGACCACCCGCTGGACGAAGCCGCGCGCCTCGGTATTGCCGAGCTTGGTCTTGGTCTGCCCCTCGAACTGCGGTTCGGCGATCTTCACCGACAAGATCGCGGTCAGTCCCTCGCGGATGTCTTCGTTGCCGACCCGGTCTTCCTTCTTGCGGATCAGCCCCCAGGCCTCACCCCACTTGTTGACCGTGGTGGTCAGCGCGGCGCGCAGGCCCTCCTCATGGGTGCCGCCCTCATGGGTGTTGATGGTGTTGGCGAAGGTGTGCAGGGAGTTGCTGTAGCCGGTGTTCCACTGCATGGCCAATTCCAGGCCCATGCCGATTTCGGCCGAATGGGCCTCCACGTCGATGATGCTGGTCAGCACATCGCGCGAACCGTTGAGGTAACGCACGTAGTCGACCAGGCCGTTGTCGAACTTGAACTCGTCCCTGAGCGGCTGGCCATCCTCGTCCACGTGGTTCTTGCGCAGGTCGATGATGTCGATCTTGAGGCCCTTGTTGAGGAAGGCCATCTCACGGAAGCGGGTCGCCAGCGTCTCGTAGTTGAAGTTGGTCGTCTCGAAGATCTCGGAGCTGGGGAAGAAGGTGATCGTGGTGCCGGTCTCGTCGGTGGCTTCCAGCCGCTCGACGACCGCGTCCGGGGTGCCCAGGGTGAAGCTCTGCCGCCAGTGGTAGCCGTCGCGGCGCACGTCGGCGATCATCCGCCCCGACAGCGCGTTGACGACCGAGCTGCCCACGCCGTGCAGGCCACCGGAAACCTTGTATCCGCCGTTGCCGAACTTGCCACCCGCATGCAGCACGGTGAGCACCAGGGTCAGGCTGGAGACTCCCTCGGTGGGGTGGATGGCCACCGGGATGCCGCGGCCGTTGTCGGTCACCCGGCACCCACCGCCGTCCAGCAGTTCGACGGTGACGTGATCGCAGTAGCCGGCCAGGGCTTCGTCCACCGCGTTGTCAACGATCTCGTAGACCAGATGATGCAGGCCGCGTTCGCCGGTCGATCCGATGTACATTCCGGGACGCATCCGGACGGCCTCGAGACCTTCCAGCACCTGGATCTCGGCGGCGCCGTAGGCACCTTCGACTTGCAGATTCTCGGCGCCATCGGTGATCTCGACCTCAGGGCCGAATTCGATGTCTTCGGGCTCCGGACTATTCGCCAGATCACTCACCGGCAGAAGCTCCTTCGTAGTTCTCGGAACCGTCATCAGCTGCGGTGGGCGACAGCCCACAGGCCCACATGGCGGACCCGTCCCAACCAGGAAATCTTACCATCTGCGCGCTGGCGATCCCACCAAATGGGCACCCCGTTGCCCCAGAAGTGGGCCTGTCGGGCCCGCCAAGGCATCGTGGACGCCTCATCGACCCCTCGAGGCGGTCCCATATCCGGGGAAGGTCTTCCCAAAGGCCCACAGCGGATCCACTCGTCGCCCCCGCCACCCTAAACTGACTGCCATGAGTCAGGGCCCACGGCGCGCGATCTGGCCGGACGACCGGTCGCCGGGCGCAGCGGTGCCCGCTCACCAGCCGCGTCGCTCATCCCCAGCGTCCGAGCAACCGACCTGGGCGCCGCCGGCAGCGGACCAGACACCCGCGGGTGTGCCTGGTCCTGCCGGGCCCAGGCGTCGGCTGCCGACCGCGGCCAAGGTGCTGCTGGCGGCGGTCCTGGCGCTCGTGGTGGTAATTGCGGGGCTGTGGGCTGCCGGTGGCTTCCAGACCCGCCAGACCCTGGTCGACAAGCAGGCCGGCGAACCCCTGGATCTCGGACCGGTCGAACTGACGGTGCAACAGGCGATCAGCTACGACTTCGCTGGTGAGGCCCAGATCGAAGTGCCGGCGAGCTGCCGGCTGACGACCGAGCAATCGGCCGGCACGGTTCACTACGCCATTGCGCGCAACTCGTTCGCCGGGGTGCGGGTGAACGGCGAGGTTCAGCTGTCGTCCGAGGTGATGATGACCCTCGGCGTCGACGACGGTCTCTACTTCGGCCAGACGCGGCAGATCTTGTCGCCCGGGGTGCCCGCGGTGGCCTGCGTGCTGCGCTTCACCCTTCCGTTGGCGGCCCTCGACGCAGACACCGTGACCGTGCTGTTGTGGCGGCTGCAATTCACCGAGCAGAGCAATGTGAAGAACGACCAGGACACGTCCAAGACCTGGAACGCCTCCTCCGACGGCTACCGGGTGCAGCTGCCGCTGACGCAGGTGACCCGCTGAGGCACCTCACCGGGCCGGCGAGATGACCGGGAACAGCCCATAGGTGACCGTATTCGAGATCAGCCCGACTGCCTGGTCGACCAGCTGCTCGGGCACCTCGAAACTGGCCACCACCTGCTGGCTGGGTGTGATCTCGTCACTGTCCAGCCGGCAGATCCGGTCGCGCATCGGATCGTAATTCGCCTTGTCCTCCCACACATCACCGGACGCGGACAGTAGTTCGAAACTGCAGATGGTGGAACGATCGTCCTGTTCGACATAGACGAAATTGTCGACCGCGACGGTGTAGCGCAAGAAGACGGCGCCGGCCACCGGCCGGATCGTCCCACTGGATCCGTCGGGGAGTTCGTCGAGCACCTCGCGGGAGACCACCGTGTAGGTGACACCCAGCGGGTCGGTGTAGCCCTCACCGGGTTTCAGCACGCGTGGCGCAAGGAAGAGATCGCGGGCGAACCAGGCACAAAAGCCGACCGCCACGGCGATCACGATGCCGGCCAGCATCCACCAGAAGCCACGCCGCCGGCCGGTCATCGGGCCACTTCGAACTGTGGGTCGGGGACGACCATGCCCGCGGCATTCGATGCCAGCTGAGTCTGCAGGGCCTCATCGATCCCGAGGTCGAAGACCACCTCCGGCTCATAGGCCAGATAGAAACCCATGGGCTTGCAGTGCAACCGGCTGCCGGCCAGGCCGTCGACGGGCCGTTCGAATACCACGCGGACGCGCTCGGTGAAGCCGAGCTGCGGGGTGAGGAAGTGGCCATCGACCGGTGATTCGACGACCAGCGGGTTTCCGTCTCGTCCGGCTGCCCGCAGTTCGCATCGGATCGAACCGACGGGGCGTGCCCGGCTGGTCATTTCGACGTCGATGCCCAAGAAGATCGCCTCGGTCACCAGACCGGGGCTGGCAGTTCCGCGGATCTCCAGCCAGGTACCCGAATCCAGGCCGGTCACCCGCATCGGCTGGCCCGCCAGGAGGTCGACCGTTTCCCCCGGAGCTGCCCACCTGAGGTCGGTGTCGGCAGGACTGTCGGAGGCTTTGGTGAGCGCGCCCGCGGCCAGAATGCAGGCCAGGGTCAGTGCGATGGCGCTCACGAGCTGGCCGATCGATGGCCAGCCCCGGGTCGGTGGCGGGACCGCAAGCTGCGCCTGCTGGTGCGCAGCTGCGGCCGGGGAGGAATCGCTGCGCTGGACAGCGCTCAGTGTCAGGGTCATGGCGACCGCGAGCAGGCTGATGCGCAGCGGCTCGCCGAGCATCCCGCTGAGCAGGTCGAGCGGGGGTTGCACGCGGAACCAGAAGGCGAACACATTCCCACCGATCAGATCGCGCATCAGCAGGTAGCTGAGGGGCTGGATCGCCGAGACGAGGGAGTAGAGCAGGATGAACGCCCCCATGAACGGCAAACCCACCCGCAACACATGTCGCAGCGATTGGACGAACGGGATGACGCGGGCCTCGAGATCGCCGACGAAGATCTCGACGAACTCCAAGACGACGGTCTGACTGCCCCGACTGGCCGAAAGACCGCGGGATTCCAGACGCGCCAGCCGCCGGCTGCGTCGCGACCATGGTCCCGCAAAGCCGCCTTGACGGCCCTTTTCCCACAGTTCGGCAGCCGAGAGCGTGTAGGTGCCGAAGACCAGCCCGGTGACCGCCAGCCAGAGCAGCGGAGCCAGCATCGCGTCGGTGATCAGCGGCCAAAGATGTAGCGTCCATGCCTGCCACGCCCAACTCAGGAAGGCAGGGATGGCGATATGCAAGGACGCCAGGACGCCCAGCAGCCAATCCTTGCCCTCCAGCAGCCAGCCGTAGAAGACCCGCTCACGCAGCCAGATTCCGAGATCACCGAGCATCCGGGAACCGCCGAAGATCAGCACCACCGAGAAGAAGCCCTCGACCAGTGCACCACCCAGACCGAACGCCCAGCGTCCGGTGCGCTCGGCGGCGGCCTCCAGACCGCGGCGCAGCAGGTAACTGGCGACCAGCACAGCGCCGATGGTCAGCCGTTGCCGGGCTGTGGTCGGGTCAAGCACAGTGGTGGCCGATTGTGGGTTGAGGACCGTGGACGATTCGAGCGCGCCGTGCACGAAGAGTTGATACGTAGCCTCGTTGATCCCGTTGAAGACCGAGTAGACACCGACGAAGGGCAGCAACGAGAGACTGACGACCTTGAGCAGCGGCTCGTCTCGTCCAATGGCAGCGGCCCGTGCGGGCAGCGTCTCCCACAGTCCGGCGGGTTGCCCGGCTATCCGGATGGCGATGATGATCGCGGCCAGCTGGGTGACCAGTCCGCAGCTGAAGATCGCCACCGTCAACCAGGGGTGAGTCTCTTGAATCGGAGCGGTCAACGTGAGTGCCACCCGGTAGACCAGCCATCCGCTGACCCAGGCGATCAGGATCTTGGGCAGCACTTGCCACCAGACCCGCAGGGTCTGGCTGGTCAGGTCTGTGAGCTGGCCCCACCATGCACGCGCGAAAGACATTGGCGCTCAGTCTAGAGGCCGGACCGGTCCGCTCACCTGATCGGCCGACCAGATGGGTGGGCGTGAGCCAGCTGGCCGGCAGCCGTGCCGGTGCGGGCTGGTCCGAAGGTCTCAGCCGTACGTGTCGCGGGGACCTCGGCCGTCCCTGACCGATCTGGGCCCATGCGACCAGCTGGGCGCGGCGGGCCCGCGCACGTCGATCCGCACCACCGAGCCCTCACCCAGCTCGGCATTCAGCTTGGCCACGATCTGCGGTGCCATCTGGCGCAGCACGGTCGCCCAAGTGGTGGATTCGGCCCGCACCAGCAGGACCTTGTCGGCGAAACCGGCCGGCTGCGCATGCTGAGCGTTGACCGGCCCGACGATCTGCGGCCAGGCTTCCAGCATCCTGCGCAATCCCACCTGCGTCTTCCAACCCCTCCTGCTGACCAGGCGATTCAATGCGTCACCCAGCAGTTGCGGATCGCGAGCGTCGGGACCCGCGCCGGAACGCTGCTCGTTCATCTGCGGACGCCGGCGGCGGCGCCGGATACCCACACCTCGCGGTGGCGGCAGAATGCCGGCCGCGTCGTGAGCGATCCGGGTGGCTACCTCGATGCCCAACGGGTCATGATCGCCGGTATCCAGTGGCTCGGGAAAGATCGCGATGTCGTCGGGCTCATCCACGGGCTCATCGAAACCGTCGCCGAACCGGCCACCAGGAGGCTCAGACATCATCGGTCCGGTGGCTCGAGAACGCTGTGGTTGCGATCTGGCCGGCAGTGATCTCGAAGCGACTGCCGTCGAGCAGCTCGGGCACATCCGAGCCGACCGCGGCAGTCACCAGCACCTGCTCGGCATCGCGGGCGGCCACGGCCAGCCGCTCGCGGCGGGTGGCATCCAGTTCGGCGAACACATCATCCAGTATCAGCACCGCCTCAATGCCGTCGGCGCGCAACAGCTCGAAAGCCCCGAGCCGCAACGCCAATGCCAGCGACCACGACTCGCCGTGCGAGGCGTACCCGCGTGCTGGCAGCTCACCGATCGTCAGGGCGAGGTCGTCGCGGTGCGGACCGACCAGGGTGAGCCCACGAGCCAACTCTTCGCGACGACGGTCGGCCAACGCTGAGCGGAATGCCTCCGCGAGCTCGGCCGGATCGGCTGGCAGCGCGAATCCGGCCCGATAGGACGCAGTCGCGAGGTTGTTCACCGGCGCGATCTGCGCATAGGCCTGCTGGGCGGGTCCGACCAGGTCGGCCAGGGTATCGAGCCGAGCCGCCAGCAGCTCGCTGCCATAGCTGATCAGCTGGGCGTCCCAGATCTCCAGCGTGAACTCCGCGTCGGCATCCGAACGGCCGGTGGCAAGCGATTTCAGTAGCGAATTGCGCTGTTTGACGACCTTCTCGTAGTCCTGTTTGACCCCGAGCATGCGCGGCCACCGGCTGATCACCAGATCGTCGAGGAAACCGCGGCGGGCGGCCGGATCCCCCTTGACCACGCTGAGATCCTCGGGCGAGAAGACGACAGTGCGCAGTGCACCCAGCAGATCGTGCGTGCGGGGGAGAGCTCCCCGGTTGATCCGGGCCCGATTGGCGCGCCCCGGATTGATCTCCAGTTCGAGCAGCAGACGGCGAGCGTCGTCCAGACCGGCGACCACCTCGGCGCGAATGACGGCCTGCTCGGTGCCTGCCTGGACGAGTGGCCCGTCGCTGCTCACCCGATGCGAACCGAGCCGCGAGAGGTATTCGACCGCCTCCACGAGGTTGGTCTTACCCTGGCCGTTGGAGCCCTGGAAGATCGTTACTCCCGGAGTCAGGCTCACATCGGCCTGAGCGTAATTGCGGAACTGGTGCAGCTCGAGACGAGCGACGTACACGATGTCAGTTCGGCAGGCGCATCAGCATGATGACGTGCCGGTAATCGCCCTTCGGATCACCGTCGATCTCGTCGAGTCCGCGCACCAGACAGGGCTTGCCGGCGGCGGTGAACGAGAAGTGCACGTAGGGGGAGTCGATGGTGTTGAGCGCGTCGGCAAGGTAATGCGGGTTGAACCCGGCTGCGGTCAGCGCGAGTTCACCACCGGCCACGTTCTCGACCTGTGCAGGGACGGCCTCGGAGGCCTGCGCCTGGTCACCGGAGGCCGCTTCCAGGGCGATCTGCTCGTCCCCGATCAGCATGCGCAGCGGGGAGTTACGCTCGGCCACCAGCGAGACGCGCTTGACCGAGGCGATGATCTCTCCGGTCTTGCAGCGCACGGTGACGGTCGGGTGAATATCCATCAGATGGCGAACCTTCGGGAACTCGCCGCCCAGCAGACGAGTGGTCAGCTGCCGCACCCCGCCGGATCCCGAGCCTTCGAGACCTATCAGACCCTCTCCCGCCTCGGCGTTGGACAGCGCCACGGTGATCTGCTCACCGCTGGACATCGACCGAGCGGCCTCGCTGAGCACTCGGGCCGGAACCAGAGCGGCACCTTCGGCAGAACTCGAGGCAGGGGTCCAGGTGAGCTCCTTCAGCGCCATCCGGTAGCGGTCGGTGGCCAGCAGCGAGATCACGTCGTTGTCGATCTCCAGGCGCACTCCGGTGAAAACCGGAAGCAGTTCGTCGCGTCCGGCTGCTACGACGACCTGATTGATCGCCCGGGCGAAGTCGTCGGAGTCGACCACCCCGGCCGCGGTCGGCATCTCGGGCAGTTGGGGATACTCGGAGACCGGCAACAGTTGGAGCGTGAAGCGAGCCGAGCCGCAGACCAGTTCGACGCGGGTGGCGTCGCTGGTGAAGTCGACCGGGCGGTTCGGCAGGCTACGGGCGATCTCGGCCAGCAGCTTGCCCGAGACGAGCGCCTCGCCTTCGTCGATGACCTGAGCCTCGACCTGCACCTGCGCACTGGTCTCGTAGTCGAAGCTGCTCATGGTGACGCCCTTGGCGTCCGCCTTGATCAGCAAACCCGCCAGGATCGGGACGCTCGGCCGGCTTGGCAGGCTGCGGGCCGCCCAGGCCACCGCCTCGGCCATCACATCGCGTTCCATGCGAATCTTCACGGTGCTAGTCCTCACGTCGTCCGGGACACGCCGGTGCGCCCAATCTTGTCTTGGCATCATATCGAGCAAGCCCCCACGACGCAGCGTGGGTTGAGGCTGCACTTGAGGGTTGGACGACCAGTCGGGCAATGGCGTGTCGGTACCCCATCCTAGCGGCCGCGGCTCTGGGTGGACCGACGCCGGGCGGGTCGCCGTTGATGGATGCTGATCCACAGTTCTGACTTCGAATCCCTGAGTATGTAGTTATCTTCAGTAGTAGTCATCACTTCTGTGGAAGCTGTTGATAACTCGCATCGGTGCTGGTCAGACCCGGGAAACAGGGCTGTGGACAGTTTTGCGTCAACTCCCACGTGTCTGGGTTCGGCTGTGGACGAGTCGCCGGGCTGTGGGCGGTCGTCCACCGGCCGTCCCCCGCGAGCCCCGAGTCGTCAACCGATCGACGGGGTTATCCACACCCCGCGAGCGACTGGATGCGAGGGCGCGTGGTTGGACGCTGCGGCGAGCGGCCGGCAGCGTTTCAGCGAAGGATCGACGAAGCGGTGGTCAGTGACCTGACTGCTTGATGTTGTTGGTCAACTCGGTGACCTGGTTGTAGACGCTGCGGCGTTCACGCATCAGCTGCCGGACCTTGCGGTCGGCATGCATGACCGTCGTATGATCTTTGCCGCCGAACTCCTGGCCGATCTTCGGCAGCGAGAGGTCGGTCAGCTCCCGGCACAGGTACATCGCGATCTGCCGGGCGGTCACCAGGGTCTGCGTCCGGGATGTCCCGATGAGATCGTCGATCCCGATACCGAAGTACTTCGCGGTCTCCTGGATGATGGTGGGCGCCGTGACTTCTGCCTCGGGACCGGTGGGGATGAGGTCCTTTAGTACGACCTCGGTGAGATTGAGGTCGACATCTTGGCGGTTCAGCGAGGCGAACGCGGTGACGCGGATCAGGGCCCCTTCGAGTTCACGGATGTTCGTCTGAATCCGCGAACCGAT
>JAAYVB010000034.1 GCA_012517405.1 Propionibacterium sp. | reverse complement strand
GTACCTTCCGTCAATACCGCGACGTCACCCTCTCGGTCGCCGGTCAGACCATCACCGCGAGCCAGCCCATCCCCGCAGACGAAGCCGACACCCTCACCAAGATCAAAAACTCAGATGCGCACTAAATTGGCCCAAGTCGGGTCATGGATTTGGCTAGGTGTGTCGGGTTGGGGGCTGCGCACTAAGTTGGGAGAGCAGGAACTCCGGAGGATCCCCAGGTCAGGAGAAAAAGTGTGGGTATCTTCCGATCATGGAATTCGCCCTCACTCTGGCAACTCGTTTGTGGGAATAGAGCTCCGCCCCAACGCCGAACGTAACCGGTACCAGCTCCGGGGATAGTGCTCGTATGGCAAATATTCGGTTCGAACTGGGAGACAAATCTACAGTAGCCACCCTCAGCTTATCCCTCAGTGAAGCGCTGCTCTCACGACGCTTAGCTGTAGGAACCTCCACCGGCCCCTCAATGAGCCATTCGATCATGGCTGCATTGCTGCCCTCCGAATAGAATTGAAAGTGATCCATCGGAGAAGCCATTCGAGTTGCTCGATCCGAACGCGAGGCGCCTCCAAGGTTCAGGTAGAGGATTCCCTCAAGTTCCAGGAGTGCACGATCGGCTGCCTCCTCAAATGATTCAAAGTCTGCCGCGGCACCGCAGACAAAACTAGGATAGTCGGGACAAAATGCAACTGCCAGTGCAACATGTGCCCATTCTGACACCAAGCTCAATATGTAGACCCTGCGGCCAAGATGTTTCCAATAGTTAATCCGACGTCTTGACCGCGCAGAGAGAGCCGAATCGTGGGCAATTGGCGGGGATTGCTTCCCGATCCAAGCTCGCATGATAGCGTCTCTCTCGATCAGCTCCAAAACCGCGATCCTGAGCGCAGCAGATCTCGAGGTGTGCACGGCAACACCGGACGAACTGGCGTTAGCCAAGTGGTCACGCTCGCCATCCGAGCATCCATAGAACACCAGATCGCACGGCACCAGAACTACCCCGCCATCTGGGTCTTGACCATAGATCCAATCGTACTCGTCATTCATTCGAAAAGCCGAGATCCGCTGAAGCCGATCTCTCTGCTCAGCCGAATATGGCATAATTGTGTCGGGAGGCAAGAAGGGTAGATCCAAGTCCCTTGGGCATGCCCGAACATCGACTCGCGGCTTCTCGCAGAGATATCTTTCGAGTGCTTCGGAGCGCGCCTTCACTTCGGAAAGGCGAGACGTTCTCGCAACACCACTAGACTGGATTGTGCGACCCGATTCGGCATCACGTACTGTATTGGCCGTGCTGATGAAAAAATCACTCGCGAGTCCATCCTCAGCAAGTCCGGTACGCGTCGATACGCGTAACTGACCGAATACAGCAGTTGACCGGAGCGATGCCAGCGTCTGACTCACATCTTCGCACGGTGGGTCGCCAGACGACTCATGCCCAAGACCGACGACAAGTAGAGGCTCGCATGTTTCCAACTTGAGAAGCCGCGAAAGAGCATCATCAAGAAACCCCCCATATTCGATCGTGGCGAGTTTCATGGACGTAGCGGATAGCAGGAGGTTCTGAGCTACGTGGCCTGCCTCCAAGAGGGCATATCGATATCCTCGATTCCCATATTTCCAGGTGGTCTTGGAAAAATCTGCACTAAGGACAAACATCACCGGTGCGCCAAAAACAAGATCATCCGAATCTAGAGCGTGCTCGAAAGCGGTTCTCTCGATATCGATGTTCCTTGACCTTAGATAGGTCCCATCATCGGAGCACCTGTAAACCCCTCGCTGCAGCGTGCCATCGCCCACTAGGACGATCACTTCAATCCCAATTGGATAGAGTGCGCCCGCCGATGGCACTTGGTGATCTCGCCCGTATGAATCCCTAAGAATTCTAAATAGAGAGAGGGCATCGACCGGTGCGTTTGCGAACGAACGGCAGGATCGGCGTGACCTAGAGCTTCCTAGCGGAGCCAATTCCTCATCAGGCGAAGCTATCACACCCTGCAGCGAAACTGAGGGTTGTTGCGCGCATCTCCTCGGAGTGGCCTGATACAACATCGGATTCTTCGTCAGTTCATGAAACGACAAGTACAACTCGCCGGCGTCAGCCACGATTGTGAGTTCACGCAACGTGTTCAACAGAGTCACGACGTCGCTCGTTCGCCAGATTCCGTTTTGGGTCAAACGAGCAACAATCTGTTGCGAACTCTGGGCCCCTGTAGACTCGGCGAGCACCCTCCATAGGAGATCAGGATTGGGTCCAGCAACTCGAACCGTCTCACGTGTCAACTCGAAATCAATGCAGTCGTCGCCAGCCGGATGACCGGGCGCCACCCACACTGGGTGCCACAGATTCGCGTTTTCTGACATGGCGCCCCCTTGGTGGCTATCGTTGTCTCGTGGAGCGAAGCGATCACCCTACAGCCGGGCGAACTGTTGCGGAGACCTCCGGGTCGAAGACAACATCCAACGCCGTACATGAAGTTCACGACGCGATCGAGATTACCAGACGCGTAACCGTGAGGGACCTATCAGTCACCTTCTTTGGTTGCTGCGGCGGAGGTGCCGGCGAACCAGGGCCTCCCGGATTGTTCCCGCAGGAGTGCGTGTCTGCCCACCTCAACACGATGCATGGAGAGTCTCGTGGAGAGTTTCAGTTGGTTTTCGAGCGCCGATTCAGGCCGATCGACGCCCCTGAGCTAGTGTTTTCATGCGGTTGTGGATGCGGCGGTGGCGGTGGTGGCGCTGGAGACTGATTGCCAGATTGAGGTACTTATGCGTGGGCGGAATTCGTGGCACCTAGAAATCCTTTCTTATGGATGAACGGCGTTCCGGCCAGTTGGATTCGGTCTCAGCGAGGAGGCCAGGCTCAGATAAGAAGACGATCTGGCAACTGCGGACACTCGTGGCCGTCATTGTGGGAGTCGTGCTGGCTCTTGCTGCTTATGTTGCGTTCTCAACGCTGTCTTCAGTGCTTGAGCATCCTCCTGTAATCCTTCAGATCCTTTCTGATGTGAGTCTGACCGCAACGACTGCGCTCGCTGTCGCTATTATCTTCGAATTTGTGAACAGAAATTCTTGGAACGCGCTTTATGAGGAAACTGTCCGAAAGAGCGGTGAAGGGCTCGGTGCCCAGATTGCCGATGACGTTCTGGGGCTTATTGCAGGCAGCGAGAACTTCATTCAGGAGACCTTGTCGGAAGAGCAGCGACATAGCCTTCTTGAAAAGATTATTGTCGGCAATCTGGATCCTGAGGCTCGAGAATTGGCGCGTTTGTGGGCGGACCAGTTTTCAGGAAGCCAGCGTATTTCCGATTTCAGTGTAATATATGAAGCCCGCGACTCTGTGCGAGTGGATGGTTCCGACTTGCCGTCTGTCGTGACGATATCGATGATCACGCGAGAACTTCCTGAGTGGCTGGACTATCGGTTCATTGCGGCGCCCCTGGATAGGAAGATTTCTTTGCCGGGAGAAGAGGGCGTTCGGCAGTTTCGCTATGCTGTTCCGGCGTCAGCCAGAGCGGAGAATGCCAGCTCTGAGGAGTCGGAGAAGTCTGTCCTCGAGGAATGTAAGAGGATTCTAGCGGTATTCCGGGTTGAGTATGTCGAGATAAATGATGAGCGGTTATATCCTGAACTTCATGAGGAGAGTGACTATTCAATGAAGTACCGGTTTGACACGAGTTCCCTGCGTCGATCGATGGAGTATCAGCTCTCTTACAGGATGGTTTGGCCTGGCCCTGGAGAGGGCGCATACATTTCGTTTGAGCCTAAAGCGCTGTGTCGCGGTATCGAAGTGAGTTGTGACTTTACTCAATCGAAGTTCAAGGTCAAGCACCTGACAAATCTCGCATTGCCCGTCGTTTTCCGACATCCGAAGGTGAGTCCGACCTTAGTACGAGTACAGAGTTCGGGCTGGGTGTTGCCGAACGCCAGCGTGGGATTCATCTTCCTGCCGCGACAGCTTCCGGTGGGCGAGGCGGACAATGCTAAACCGTGATTGCCTGGAATCGCTGTGACTTGCAGCTGGTATCGCGTTTCTGAAGTTGGTGTATGACCGGCTTTCTTGAGAGGTTGGTCAGGGGTATTGGTCCAGCCGAAGGGTGTTTGGTCTATTCCAGCCGGTGCCGGATCTTCGCGTCGAGGTCTTCCACTGAGGTGAACGCGCCGCGCGGATGGCCTGCTTGTCGATGATCGAGAACCAGACCTCGACGAGGTTCAGGCACGACCCGGATGTCGGGGCGAAGTGCACATGGAAGCGAGGGTGTTTGGCCAGGCAGCCGCTGACTTCAGGAGGTCCTGTGGGTGCCGTAGTTGTCCATCGCCAAGTGCAGATCCTGCTCCGGATAGGCGCGGTCGAGTTGACGCGGGAAGATCAGGAACTCCTGTCCACGGTGCTTCGGCTTGACCGCCCCGGTGACGCGCCCGGTCGTGATCTCCAGCGCTGCGAACCGCGTCGTGGTGCCATGCCGCGTGTGGTCGTGGGTGCTTTCTCGACGTCACCGGGGCAGCATCGGGGCGGTGCGGTTGGGCGCCTGAATCTGGGCTTCTCGAAGTAGCGGGTACGACATCGGAGGTATGTTCCCGGCCGACTCGTTGGGCACCAGGAGCAGCGGCTTACCGACGGCAACTGGCATGAGCACTTATGTAGCGTTGAACATGCAAGAGCATCGGGATCCCGGGCCTGTCGCTCAACGCTCGTTGTGGGAGTCGGTCTTGTCGGCGTTATTGCGGAGTACGTCGCTGAGGTCGAGAGGGTGGATGGCGGCTGAGGCGAATGGTCGCGGGGATGCGTGTCCGGCTTGGCCCAAAGACCGTTCATGTCACGGCTGCACATCGCGGTTGGGCGGTGGAACCCGTGTCGCTCAGCTGAATCAGACGTGCCTGAGGTGTTCCTTCGCACTCCGGATCAGTGCCTCACGGATGGCATGGGCAACGGCGAAGCTGTTCTCGGTGCGGTTGTCCGTCAAGATGGTTGTGGCGGGCGAAACGCTCGCGGTCTGAATGAGGAAGGGGTCAGTGTGGCGTCATGCAATTGTCAGTGCGCCTGGTGCAAAGAGGCGCGGGCGAACAACTACTCAACGCATAGCTGCAGTCAGATTCCAAAGTGCTCGGGATCTAAGTAGCAGGCATACGGTTGAGCTCTGTACAGCCGCATCCCAGGCGATAGGTTGACTCGTGGAATCGAGCTTCTGACCGGCGAGCTGCTGTGTGGGGCCAATGGCGGGATGCTTGGTCTCGGTGTGTGGGTTAGGTGCTCCCGCGCCGACGATACTGACGGCCGGATGACCGGCTTCGTCGAGGCGCTCGTGCCTGGCGGCGGGCGCTCGCTCGTACGGCGTTGTGGACTGTGAATTCGCTCGGCCGGCGGGTCGCCTTGGCGGTCTTCTCCGAGGGTTGGATGGTCTGTGAACAGGCGTCTTGGCAATCGTCCGCGCATTCGCCCTGAAACCAATCCTGAAACTGGCACCGCTTGTGTGCAGGTCCCACCACGAGTCACCTGGCCATACTTGATTGACCGGACAATCGATAGCATTGGTCCAGCTCCGGAGAACGGGCAAAGCCCACCGACCATGTGAACGGGGTGGTGGCTTTGAAGGCCGTTGTGGTTATCGCAACAGTGGGTCGAGTGTCGGCCTGCGAGCAAGCCTTGGCCGCTATTGACGGTCGGATTCATGACGCGAGCGTGGAGGTGCGCGGTATTGTCTCCGCCCCGACGGAGGCCGATCTTCCACAGGCGTCGGGCGCGGCATGGCAATTCATAACCGGGAGTCGGGGTGCTTCGGCACAGAGAAATGCTGCGCTTGACCTGGTTCCCGCTGACACCGACGTTGTCTTCTTCTTCGACGATGACATGATTCCGCGGGCTGACTACATTTCGCGCACCTGCGAATTCTTCGCGTCGAATCCTGGTGTGGTTGCGACGACGGGAACTCTCCTGGCGGACGGTGCTGGCGAAAAGCGAGAGGTTCCGCTGGAGGAGGCAATGGCGCTCCTTGATCTGAGCTGGGAGACTACGCCCGCTGGCTCCCCAACAACTGGAGTCGAGCACTTGGAACTGTATGGCTGCAATGCCGCGGTGCGCTGGACGGCCGCGCGAGATTTGCGGTTTGACGAGCGGTTGCCGCTCTACTCGTGGCTTGAGGATTTCGATCTTGCCCGGCAGTTGCTGGTTCGGGGCGAGATTCGAAAGCTGCGCGAGGCGTTGGCCGTGCACCGTGGATCGGACTCGGGCGGGCGCACCGCTCATCTGAGATTCGGCTATTCGCAGGTCGCGAATCCGCTCTGGTTGCTGGAGAAGGGGACCTTCACCAAGAGGCTCGTGGCTCGGGTGATGCTGCGACCCATGGCCATGAATGTGATTCTGGCGCCAATCCCTGGCAAGAGGTATGCCATGCGGCGACAGCGGCTCATCGGGAACTGTCTGGCGGTGTGGGACGTCATAAGGGGTGGTGGTCATGCCACCCCGGAACGGATTGTCGATCTTCGTTAGTGCGGATGTCCTGGGCTCGCGGCATGAGCCCGGCTCGCGGCAGGAGCTACAGCTGCCCGTAGATGGCAGTCCACTGTCTGCTACAACGGGTGTACCCGGGAAGAAGGAGCGAAGATGATCGTCCCAGATAGGCATGATCCGCGGACGGTGGGGGATGCCACCTGGGCGGTGCATGGTGGCAATGCCGTGGATGGCGGATCGGGGGCGATCCGTACCCCGATCATCATGGCCAATGCGTATCTCTTGCCTGATGATCCGAGCGGTATCGACTGGTCGAACCCTGAGCAGTTGTTGTATACCCGCACGACCGGCGCCAATCAGCAGGCGTTGGAGGCGAAGCTTGCGGCGATGGACGGCGGTGCGGCTGCTGCCGTGTTCGCCTCAGGGGTGGCCGCATTGCACGGGGTGTTCTTCTGCTTCTTGGCCAGCGGTGATCATGCGATCGTGTCCGACGTTGCCTATGAGGCGACCTGGCGGCTGTTCACCGAACTCTTGCCGGCGAAGTACGGCATTGAGGCGACCTTCGTCGACACATCCGATCTGGACGCGGTGCGCTCAGCGCTGCGTCCGAACACCCGGTTGATCCACACCGAGGTGATCGCCAACCCGACGACGCGGGTGGCCGACATCACCGAGTTGGCCGGTATCGCGCACAATGCCGGGGCCGTGCTGAGCGTGGATTCAACGTTTTCTCCGCCGCCGTTGTACCGGCCGTTGGCCGATGGTGCCGATCTGGTGGTGCATTCGCTCACGAAGTACATCAACGGGCACGGGGACGCGATGGGTGGGGCGGTGATCGGCTCTGCTGCCGACATCGCGACGCTGCGCCATGATGCGTTGACCGATGTGGGTGGGGTGATCTCGCCGTTCAATGCGTGGTTGATCATGCGCGGTTCGGTGACATTGCCGTTGCGCTTGGCGCAGCATCAGGCGAACGCCCAGCGCATTGCGGAGTTCTTGGCCGGTGACCCACGGGTGGCTTTCGTCGAGTACCCGGGCTTGTCGTCCCATGCGCAGCATGATCTCGCATCGCGCCAGTTCGGGCGCCGGGGTTTTGGTGGCATGCTGGCGTTCGCGCTTGCCGGGGACGGTGAGCTTCAGAATCGGTTCGTGGCGCGGCTTCGCGTGATCACGTCGGCGGTCTCGCTCGGCCATGACGAGTCGCTGATCGTCCACGTGGGGCCGACCGGCCGGGGTGGGTGGGAGCACTACCCTGAACACTTCCGTCGGTTCGGTCATTTGCGGCTATCTGTCGGGCTCGAGGATGCCGACGATCTTGTCGCTGACCTGCGGCAGGCCCTGGATGCTGTCATGCCTGCTGGCGCGTGAACAAGTTCACGACGCGAAATCGCTAGCTCGGTGCCTCGGTCGGTGTCTGTCCCATGCTCGATCACGGTGGTCAGTGGCTGACTCTGGCAGGCATGTCGTTCATGCGGATAACAGACCAAGGCGCTTCACGGTCGCGGCGCGCACCTCGTCGCTATGGGCGTGTCGCTTCAGCCCGCCAGCTGAGACACGCGCTGCGGTGTAACACCCATCAGCGCCGCAACATCTCGCACACTCAGACCCTCGGCGCGCAACCGCGACACCGCAGCCCGCGAGGCCAGGGACGCCTGCGCCTTCGCTTGCGCGGCCGCCTCGGCAGCTTCGCGATAGCTAACGACTGCTTCCATCTCGACATCGCCGACAACCGGATCGACCTGAACCGCATCAACCTCAACGCCGTCCATGTCGCAGATATCGCGAACCATCGCCTCTACCTGATCCAAACGCTTGGCCTGAGTGAAGCGCTGGCCAGCTGGTCCCTCGAACTCCACCGCCCACCACTCGCCCGAGCGAGTGGCCTTCGCAATGATGGTCGCCATCACATCCCCTTCGCTTGCTTGATGATCGCCTTGGCTGTCATCTCGTTGACCTCGCTGTGACGAGGCACATAGGTGACGTTCTCACCGATCTGGACTCGAGTGTGGCTTCCGCCCTCAGTAATGGCCATCGTCTGGTTCGCATCCTTGGCGATCACCGCGAGCTGCTTCATCAAGTCCCTGCGCTTCACGACTATAAGTCTAGGGCACTTTAGTATTCAAGTCAAGCCATCTTTACTTACTAACTTCGGTTGGTGCGTCAACGCTGGCCCGGCACTGACCAAGAGCCAGCGAAGGCGTCTCGAGCGAGTTCATGCCGGGTTCCTTCGGCGCATTTGTCCGCCGCCCAAGCTCCACCGCCGAGGATGGCCAGGCGGACCAGTCCTTCGGTCTCGGAGGGGTGATCACGGCATGCGCGCCGTCAACGACGAGCTTGATGCGTTCCTCGGACAGTAACCGCACCGAATTGATACCAAGTTCCCGGGGCGGAAGGCGCGATGCTTCGCGACACGAGAATCCATCTGACCTCCCTTGCGCCATTTCCTCCCAATTGGATCCCGTGCTAGAGGCCGTGCAGAAGTGCAAGTCTGCCCCAGCGATGTGTGGCACTGGTATTTCGGTGATCATGTCAGCGGTTTCGCTCGGCCATGACGAGTCGCTGATCGTCCAGGTGGGTCCGACCGGCCGGGGTGGGTGGGAGCACTACCCTGAACACTTCCGTCGGTTCGGTCATTTGCGGCTTTCTGTCGGGCTCGAGGATGCCGACGATCTTCTCGCTGATCTGCGGCAGGCCGTGGATGCCGTGATGCCTGCTGGGGGGGCGCGTGAACAAGTCGCGGTGTCGCGGCTGCGATCCCAAGGTTGACCCGGTCGTGCAGCCCGGATCGCGATGACTTCTGGGTGCGAGGGCTGGCTTGTGCATCGGCAGCTTAGAATCATCGCGGGTGGCGAGAGAATGGGAGGGAACATGACATGAATCCCGCGAGGTTTCTGAGGGCCGTCAGTCTGGTCGACAGATTCAGCCAGACTCGCTACCGTCAGCTGACGGTCATTCTCTTAAGGAGATGTGGAGTCGAAGTCGACGGCAGTCCGCTGTGGGTGAGTCCTCAGACAAACTTTGATCTTGGCTTTCCCGGGGCCATATCTCTCGGAAACCGTTGCGTGATCTGCCACGGTGTCTTCTTGCTCACGCACGACTTCAGTTTGGACCGGGTTGCAGAGAGTCGATTCGGGGAATCGGAGCGGGAGATAAGCCGCACGGCGCCCATCCGCATCGGTGCTCGCGCGTTCCTGGGAATCGGCACGATCGTGCTTCCAGGCATCACAATCGGAGACGGCGCCATCGTGGGTGCGGGTTCCGTGGTCACGAAAGACGTCGCACCGAACACGGTCGTTGCAGGTAATCCTGCACACCCTATATGCGCGACCGATGATCTCTGGGATCGGCGTTCGTCGCTGTACGAATGGGGACTCAGGCGTCGTTGACCAGATTCTTCGCGCTCAGTGGCCCTCACGAGTGCGAATACTCAGGCCGGTGATCGGAGGCGCCGCTCGTGCTCATGAGGGGCTTCCATCTTGAGCCAGTTCAGGCGACTGTTGAATTTGGCGCGGGCGGACTCGCGTTGCTTCTCTAATCGCCCACGTCGACCTTTGCTTTCGCTGAGTGACCCGCGAGGACCCGATAAGATCGTCTTATGACCCTCCTGGCGGAGTATCAGAACGCTCGGCGCGATGAAGACGCCGCGCGGCTTCGGCGTGCTATCGCACTGCGGGCCATGCTTGCCACTGGGATGAGCCAGCGCCAAGTCGCCGAAGCGCTCCGGATCAGTCAGCCAGCAGTGAGTCAGCAGCTCAAGTTCGCGCCCGGGCTCGGCGAGGTCCATCCCGAGACTCTGCTTGATGCCGCTGGGCCGGTTCTTAGGGCTTTGGCTGCTGAACACGGCTACTCCAAGTTGGCTGTCTTCGGATCGGTCGCCCGCCGTCAAGCTCGACCCGACTCCGACATCGACCTCCTGGTCGAAGCACCTGCGGGCACGAGTGGGTTCGCGTTCGCGCGCTTCAAGGCGCTCCTTGAACAGGTACTGGATCGCGAGATCGACCTCGTGACGTGGGGCGGCCTGAAGCCGAGGATCGATGACGACATCCGCCGTGAGGCGGTGCTCTTGTGATGGACCGCAAGGTCGCCAAGGAGCTGCTGCACATTGAGAGATGGACTCGTAGTCCCAGATGAGTTCCCGCGCTCATCGTTCCATGGCGCCTGATGTCAGACGGTGTCGTACGCCCGGTTTCGTTCGTGTATCGCCTAACCTCCCACGTTCCGTGATCGGTTAGGAGACTCAGGATCGGATGCGATCGCGGTGGCGTGACTGATCTTCTTCAGTTGAGCCCAAAACTGCCGATTTGGCGGGTTTGGATCGATCCAATGCCGCAGGTGAGGTTGTTCGGGAGACGGACGTGATCAGCCGTATCAGGCGCTCTTCTCTTGTTCGAGCCGTTCGAGTATCCAAGCCCTCACGAGTGTCGAGGGCGGGAGGTGCTTGTCGCGGGCGGCCTTTTCTACGCGGGTTTGTTCTTCGGGGCTGAGGCGGATGGAGTAGACCCGAGACCTGTTCGGTCGGGTCGGTGTGATGTCGGGGTAGGGCTCGTCCCTTGTGTGCTCGGACTCCTCGCGGAGCGCGTCCCTGAACGCTGGGTCAATCGTCTTGGCCATTGGTTGCTTCTTTCCGGTAGATCTTGAGGTCCGCGCCGCTGGCTGGCCACGCGTTGATGCCATGTAGGTCTCCGTCGGTGTCGCGGAACGCGATCACCACTAATACCCGGCCTGCAGTCGGGGAGTAGCCGACGAATCGTGAGGCGCCCATTCGTGACTTCGGGTCCGGCTCCAATGCCGCTAGGTCGGCGTCCGCCATCACCTCTTGCGTCCAAGCCGGTTGGATGCCTATGGCGCCGGGGTAGCGGTTCTGTCGTAGGCGGATGTAGGTGGCCGACTCGTCGTCCCAGATGAGTTCCTCACTCATCGTTCCATGATACCTGATGTCAGACGATGTAGTACGTCTGATTTCGACCGGCTGCGGCCGAACCTTCCACGTTCCGGCCAGGAGACTCGGGATCGGATGCGATCGCGGTGGCGTGACAGATCTTCTTCAGTTGAGCCCAGAACTGCCGATTTAGCGGGTTTGGATCGATCCAATGCCGCAGGTGAAGAAGATTAGGCACGCCGCCGCTTCGAGCCCTGGGCAAAGTGGCCCAGAACAGGGTTAATCAGTCTGTTCCCCAGGCCAAGAGATCCAGCAGCGCGTTCTTCGAGGGCCGAACGGGCCCGTCAGCTCCGCGGGTGACCGCTGGAAGCGCCAGGACCCAGCTCGCGGAACTCCTATCGTGGCGCCGATGGGTGGCTCATCGGGTGAGTTCCACCCAGCTGCGCGACCTGGTCCATGGCCCAGGGGCTGAAACCCGCGGGAAAGGCACGGATTGCAGTCACGAAGTCGTCCCACTGCACCCAGCTGACTTCGGCCACTTCATTGGTGTTGGGCCGAATGTCGGCTGGATCAATGATGCCTGCCCACACCGGGCAGATCTCGTTCTCCACCAGTCCATTGGCGTCACGCGCCCGATATCTGAACTCCGGAAGCAGACACCACAGTTCAGTTGGATGCACTTGCAGCTCGACTACTACACGGCGCCGGATTGCGTCGGCCATTTGTTCGGCTGGGCGAGGATGTCCGCAGCAGGAGTTCGTCCACACCCCTGGCCAAGTCCGTTTGCTCAGCGCTCGGCGTGTCAGCAGCAACTGGCCAGCAGGATCGAACAGGTAGGACGAGAAAGCCAAATGCAGCGGTGTCTCGGAGCTGTGAACCTCCTGCCTCGGATAGCTGCCGATCGGCTGGCCGTCCTCGTTGAGCAGCACCACCTGGTCCAGGGGGTCTTCCATTTGAACTCCCATCACGAATGGCGACCGCGTTTCAGCAGCCTAGCCGGTCGGGTTCCTCCGTCGTGCCCCCGCGGAAGGCGACTCAGCGGTCCTGGTTGGACTGGAAACCGCGATGACCAGAGGCTCCGGATCGAAGGCGGCGCGCGGTGGCGTGACAGATCTTCTTCAGTTGAGCCGAAACCTGCCGAATTGGCGGGTTTGGATCGATCCAACGCCGCAGGTGAAGAAGATTAGGCACGCCGCCGCTTCGAGCCCCAGACGCTCAACGCGCCGCCCGTGCGTTTGGCAGCTGAAGAAGACTAGGCACGCCGCCGCCGCGAGCCCCCAGACGCTGCACGCGCCGCCCGTGCATTGGCGGCTAAAGGAGACTAGGCACGCCGCCGCTTCGAGCTCTGGGCATGGCGGCCCTGAGCAGGTATCGAACATGCGCGTGAGTGACGTGGTTACGGGTTCTCCGGGAGCGCCGCGTCTCGGAAGGCCGATCCCTGCGTGGTGCCGAAGTCGACTCGTTCGATGATGCGGCCGATCAGGCGTTGCTGGTCGGTCCAGCGCATCGCTCGGTGGTCGTAGTCCATCCCGTAGTCGTGCACCAGATCCTTGAGTTGGTCGACGTCGAGGTTGGCAAGTCGTGCGCGGAGCGCGGTCTCGCCCTCTTGGCGGGCAACAGCGTACGGGTCGAGGACGCTGGGCATGCGTTTGCGCTTGCCACCAGCCTGTTGGCCGGCTGGTGGTGCATCTGCGGAGACCGGATGGGTGGGCGTCGCCGATCCTGTGGTCGGCGGTGCATCTGTTGAGACTGGATGAGTGGACGTCGCCGATCCCGTGGCCAGCGACATATCTGTTGAGACCGGATGGATGGGCGTCGCCGCAGATGTGGCCGGCGGCACTTCATCCGGCTGCGCGGCGAGCGGTACCCCAGCCGAGACTGAATCGTCCGATGCCGGCCCGGAGACCCTCGCCGCGATGATGGTCTCGATCAGGGCGGCCTTCTTGGCCTTGGACAGGGCTGAGATCTGCGGGTGCGGGATCCGCTGCTCCGTGATCAGCTTCCGCAACTGAGGCACGGTCATCGCGTTCAGCCGGCGCCGCTGGTCACCGACTGCCTCGTCCTGACCGGATGCCGGCGCCACCCTCCCTTCGCCAGGGGCCTCGGCTGCTTCGGCCGCCTTCGCCACCTCGGATTCGCCCGCCACTTTCGAACCCACCGACCCCGCCGCAAGCGCTGTGACGAGTCCAGCGTTGAACTGCGCGCCATCAGTGGCGGTTTCGGCGAGCACCGCCACCAAGCCGGCGAGCTGGGCAGCGAGAACCGCACTCTGCTCATCGCGTTCGGCAAGCGCATTCAGTGCTGCGGTTGCCCGCCGGATCTGCGCTCTGGCTTGCCGCTTCGATGCCGAACTCATTCGCCCTCCTCAATGCGCTGCCGAAATGCCTCGGCCAGGTCAAACAGGTCGTCGTAGTTGGCACGGCTGTACTTGCTTTTCAGGGTTCTGTAGTCGCCTTCAACTGATCCGGCAATCTGATTGCTCTGCGGTATCGGCGGATACAGCAGCGGCGGAATGTCGGGATCGTTCTTCAGCCGGGCGAGCTGACCTTTGTGCACCCCGATGCCTCGTTGATTCTTGGTGATGATCGTGCCGAGTGCTTCCGGCTCCGCGATGCCCGCGGTCTTGGCGAATCTCTTCACCTCGCGTTGCACAGCCGAGATGCCGTAGGTCGACAGCACATCCGGGATGGTAGGAATGACGTAGCCAGCACTGATTCGCAGCGCGCTCATCGTCATCACCCCAAGGTTGGGCGGGCAGTCGACCAGCACATAGTCATAGTCGTCCAAGATCGGCTCGATACCCTCGCGGAAGATCTCCCAGACCGGCGGGTCCGCCGACCGCGCCGCGGCGCTGATCGCCTCCAGGTGGGGCAGTTCCGGGATGATGTCCAGGGACGACGGCAGCAGGTCGAGGTCGCAGACGTTCTTGACATTCGAGGCATCGCGCTGCAGCGTCTGGCCAAGGTTGAAGCGGGGCTCGTCGTCCTCGTGCAGCGCGTCGACGAACAACTGCGCCAGTGTGAAGCGGTTCCCGTTGAGGAGCAGCCACTGCTTCTCGCCCAGCATCGTGATCGACAGGCTGATCTGCGGATCCATGTCGATCAGCAGCACCTTGCGCCCGAGCTCTCCGGCGAGGAACTCGCCCAAGATAACGGTGCTGGTGGTCTTGCCGACCCCGCCTTTCATATTCAGCAGGGATATCACGTGCGTCATCGTCGCTGACGTCTCCTTTGATCGGCTTTGGGGTGGTCAGAATCGGTCGGAATGCTCGCGGATGTAGCGGATCAGCGGCGGCGGCAGCGAACGGCGGTGCACCACGGTCAACTCCAGGTTGGCCCGGGTCAGCGCCGTGTACAGGGGCCCGAAATCCCCGGCCCGCTCCCGGAACGCCGCGGGTTCGGCGACCACGACGGCATCGAACTCCAACCCCCGGGCCTGCTCGGAGCTCAGTAGGCTGAACCGCCGGCCCTGATCGTCCGTCCAGATCTGGCTTCCCTCGGTCTGCCAGCCATGGTCGGACGCGCAGTTCGCGACTTCCTCGACCAGCTCGGTGATCACCGCGACCGTTCCGTCAGGATGCGCATCCACTAGGAGAATTGCCTCGTCCAGCACCACCTGCGGAAGGCTCGGTTCTGCGGCGGACGCGTTCACCACGCGGGGCGGCGTCCCCGCGCCCAGCATCGCCGGGTTGCGTCGCGCGTCCGACCTCGGCAGCAGCGAACCCGCGAAGTCGATGATCGCCTGAGTGCTGCGGTACCCACCCGACAGCTGTTCTTCGGGGCTGTCGTCGATGCCGAGCAGCTTGCAGACCCGCTTCCACGAGCCGGGGGTGTGGCTGGTGCGCCGTTGCCGCATGTCGCCGATCAATGTCCAGCTGCCGGTGTTGAGCCGGGCGAGCACCATCAACTCCAGCGGACGCAGGTCTTGCGCTTCGTCCACAATCACATGCGCGTGGCCCTCGGACTCGCCCAGCAGGACGACCAGATATGCCAGCAGCGGCCACAGGCGGTCGTCGGTCAGCGCGTCGTCGAACCTGCGGGGCAGGGTCTCGCGCCATTCGAGGAAATCCTGGCGGGTGCCGCTCGGCGGCGCCACCCGATTGGTCTTGAGGAAGGCGGTGTACGCCTTGGCGGGAGTGAGCTCGGGATCGGTACGCAACTGATTGGCCACTACGGTGGCGAGCGTCCTGCCCAGCTGCTCCGATGTGGCGTGCACCACATCTGCGCTGCGAGATGGCTTGTGCGGTAGGTCGGCGTTCGCACTGAGTACCTGGGCGAGTACCTGCCCCAACGAGCGGACGATGACGGTGTCCGGCGTAGCCAGCTCGCTGATGACCGGCGCGATGTGACCGGCCCAGGTGGGCGTGGGCCCCAACAGCAGCACGTTTCTCAGCCGCTGCTCCCGCTCGGCGTGAGTCAGCCAGGCGGCTCGGTGGGTGGCCACCACGGTTTTGCCGGTGCCCGCGTGGCCCTGCACCACCAGGGACGAAGCCGGGTCGGTGGCCACCAGCTCGTACTGCTCGGGCTGCAGTGTGCCGAGCAGCGCGGTGAGCGGGGTTCGCGGGGCAAGTAGCCGCTCACGCAATGCGTCCTCGGCCGTCGAGGCGTTGCCGGGTTCCTCGGTTTGCGCGACCGGGTCACCGTCGAACGCGATGCCGTCGGGGTCGGTCAGCCATTCGTCCCAGGCGCGTGTCAGGTCGTGGCCGTCCGAGTCGAGGTGCCGGCGGACCTTGACCAACCCGGCATCGTAGTGTCGCTCGAAGAAGGCGGCCGCCGCAGGGGCCACCCAGCTGACCACCTGGGTCTCGCGGCCCCCGCCCAGGTCGATGCGGGCATGGGTCGGTCCTACGTAGAAGCTGTCGTCCTCATCATCTCCCGGGTAGCGCATTCGCACCCGTCCGGTGAGCGGACCGGGCACCGCGCGATGCAACTGCACCCGAGCATCGTCGATCGCGATGTACTCCGGCATGGTCGCCAAGATCTCTTGGTACCTCCGGTTGATCGCCTGCTCGCATTGCAGAACTTCGCCCTGCTCGGACACGCTCCCGCTTACCCCCGGTCCATCTGGTGCGCGCCGCTTCGTCGTACACCTCGTCGTCGGAAGCCAGTCTAGGGGCGGGCTGTGACAGCGGAGGTCGGCGGTCATCGGCAGGCGCGATCGCGACTGGGACGATGCAAGCCCGCCGCTGCAACACTGCCGGGGACTCGACCGGGTCGACCCGGTGGCGAATCGCAGGGGCGGAGTCCTGCCACGATCTGGCGCGGATGCCGGTAGGGGATGACCAAACCGCATTCCTGGGTCTGATTATCTGCGACTGTCGTAGATAACCTGACCCAACAACTGCGGCTTCAGCGTGCTGCCGGGTTCTCGGGGGCCGGTTTGGCGGATGGGGGCTGAGCGAGAGGGCCGTCGTCCGGCATGAGTGTGGTTCGTCCACCCGTAGTGAGGTAGAAGTTCGTGGCCCGCGCGTCGAACTACCCTGGGGAAATGACTTCACCTCGACGGGCCAGCGTTGTCGGCTTTGTCGTGGTGCTGGGGCTTGTTCTGGCGATCACGCTGAGCCCCACGCCGGTCGATCAGGGGCGTGGGGCATGGGTCGCTGCTGTGCTGTCGGTTCTTCACCGGATCGGGGTTTCGGAGTCGTTCGGCTACAGCCAGCTGGAGACAGTCTCGAACATTGTCATGTTCATCCCGCTTGGGGTGGTGCTGGCGCTGGCCTTGCCGCCCGCGCGACGGTGGATCGGGTTCGTCGTGCTTCCGTTGTTGTCTGCGCTCATTGAGTGTGCGCAGTTCGTGTTGTTGCCGCGGCGGTACTCCAGCTTTGGCGACGTGGTGGCGAATTCGATCGGGGGCTGGATCGGAGTCAGCCTGGTCATCGTGATCGCCGAGTTCGTTGCCGAGGGTCGGCAGCGCGAGTGAGGTGCCTGGGGGAGCGCGAGGGGCCGAAAGAGCCACCTCGCCGGCCGATGAGGTCCTCTAGAAGGTGAACGGTCAACTAAATTCAGAAGCCCGACGCTGTGCAGCGCGTCGCCATCGCCCGGGCACTCTGTCCGACGCCGGTACGCACAGCTCGGCGCCCAGGAACTGACGGTGGTCGCCGATGGTCGTCACGACATCCTGAACGATGCCAGCCACCGATCGGTCGCAGCCAGCGTCGTGTTGTTCCTGGAAAGGCTGAGGGTCGGCGCCGAGAAACCGCTCGTGGAGGTGGAATCGGATGCACTTGTTGCGTCGTGACGGCGTCCTCGGGTTGCCGAGCCCCTTCAGCGGCTCTCGCGAGGGGGAGCCGGGCGGTGGCACCGGCCGCGAGCGTGACAGATCTTCTTCAGTTGGCGCCCAAAATGCGGATTTGCACGCCTGCTGAGCGTAACCGGGCGGGCTGAGGGCCCGCACTGAAGAAGATGAGGCACGCCTCCTGGCCGAGCCGGGCTGGGACCGGGCGCGGCGCGCGGCCGAATCGATACGAGACGTGCGGGGCAACAAGGAGCATGACCTGGGTGAGCAGTATGTGCTGCGTTCCGACCACTTCATCTACCTGCGAAGGGTCAGGAGTCGTCGAGGCGACCACGGATGCCCTGGAATGGGCGGAGGCGGTGATCCGTCCAATGTCCTCCTGACAGTGCTGCTCAGTGCCAACGGGAGAGCCGCGTCGCCACTTCGCTGTAGTTGGTGCTCCCGCTGGCGACGGCAATGACCAGGTTGTAGGCATCGTCGTCAGGTGCTTCCAGGTTGATGTTGCTGAGGCCGTAGAACACCACCACCGAGAGCCATCCCAGACGCTTGTTCCCATCGACCAATGGCTGGTGGCGGACCAATGACTCGAGCAGCACCGCCGCCTTGTCATCGAGACCGGGATACGCGTCACGGCCGAAGACGCTCACACGCGGCCGGTAGACAGCAGAGTCGAGCAGCCCGATGTCGCGGATGGGCCCGACACGCGGTCTGCTGAGCAGGAAACTGCTGATCCCGGTGTTGTTTGCCGGGCCCGGGCGTGACAGATCTTCTTCAGTTGGCGCCCAAAAAGCGGATCTGAACGGCTGCTGAGCGTAGCTGGGCGGGCTGAGGGCCTGCACTGAAGAAGATGAGGCACGCGAGGCCCCGGTACTGGAAGCCCAGTGCGCTGCTGATCGGTGTGCCGGGGCTCTTGCTGAGCGTTTGGTCGTGGGCGGACGGGGGAAGGGGGGCGGACTCACGCACTGTGGGCAGCAGCACCGTCCACATCGGCAACGAATCGCTCAGACAGCTTCAGCAATGAGGCTCAGACCATGTCCAGGCCGAGATCAAGGACGACGGCCGAGTGTGTCAACGCGCCCACAGCGACGTAGTCGACGCCGGTGGCTGCGACCGCGGGGGCGTCGGGCAAGGTGAGCCCTCCGGATGCCTCGGTCATCACGCCGGCCGGCCGGGCGATCTGCACGGCCTGGGTCATCTCGTCCGCGGACATGTTGTCGAGCAGCACCAGCTGGGCGCCCGCCGCCACGGCTTCGCGGA
This sequence comes from Propionibacterium sp., assembly GCA_012517405.1. GTDB lineage: Bacteria > Actinomycetota > Actinomycetes > Propionibacteriales > Propionibacteriaceae > Brooklawnia > Brooklawnia propionicigenes. Next base: position 7,603 of record JAAYVB010000034.1, on the reverse strand, counting down.
CCTGGTCGAGGGTGTCGCACTCCACCTCGCAGGTCACGCCGGGGGCATGAGTGCGGACCGCCTCGAGAGCCGCGGTGATCGACCCCGCAGCGGCCACGTGATTGTCTTTGATGAGGGCCGCATCTCCCAGTCCCATCCGGTGGTTGACGCCGCCGCCGCATCGCACCGCATACTTCTGCAGCACGCGCAGCCCCGGGACGGTCTTGCGGGTATCCCGCACGCGGACCCCCGAATCTCCGAGTGCGTCCACCCAGGCAGCGGTGGCGGTGGCCACCCCCGACAACTGTCCGAGCAGGTTGAGCAGCGTGCGCTCGGCGGTCAGCAGGGTCCGAAGCGGGGCCTCGATCTCCAAGAGCGCATCACCTGGGCGCACCCTGCTGCCATCGCTGATCAATATCGAGGTGGACGCGTCATCGCCATTACGGTCGGCAAGCACATGCAGGGCAGCAGCGGCCACCGGGACCCCGGCCAGGCAGCCAGCCTGCCGGGAGACCACCCGCGCCCGGCCGCGCTGGGTGGGCCCGAAGATGGCGCCGGTCGTGACGTCCGGGCCCCAGGACAGGTCCTCGTCCAGCGTCCGGTTGATGACCTCGAGGACGAGGGCAGTATCGAGGCCGGCGTCCTCCAAGGCGACTCCCCACGCACCGAGGCGCTGGCGGGTCATGCCGCCACCTGGTGGCCGCAGATCGGGTCGGTGAAGCTGAGCGCGACCTGGCCGGCCTCGTCGAGCCGTTGATCGATGTGAAGTCGCCACGTCTCGCGGCGCTGTGTGTAGTCACTGCGCCGGTGGCAGCCGCGCGACTCGGTGCGTTCGGCAGCAGCCGTCGCGACGAGCTGGGCTACCTGCGCCGCATTGGTCGCGGTCAGCACGGCATCGTCGAGCCGAGAGGCCGCAGACAGATCGGCCAGCACCCTGAGGGCATCAGCCACTCCGACGGCATCCCGCAGCACCGACACATGTTCAGCCATGGCCTCACGGATGGCCGACGTCGCCTCGGCAGCGCGCAATCCGGCCGCCGGGCGGGCGGAAGCCGGTCCAGGCAGCGGACGAGAACGAAGATCGACCGCGAGTTCGGCAGCCGCACGCTCGCCCATCACCAGGGCTTCGGTCAGCGAATTGGACGCCAGCCGGTTGGCTCCCTGGACGCCGGTGCAGGCCGCCTCACCGATCACCCGGAGCCCCGGCACATTGGTGACACCCGACATCGTGGCCGCCACCCCACCACAGTGGTAATGCGCGCCCGGCCTTACTGGGATGGGCTCAGTAACCGGGTCCACTCCGCGCTCGCGGCACATGGCCAGAATCGACGGGAACGAGGTCTCCCAGCGCTCGGCTCCGAAGCCGGTAGCGTCGAGGAACAGATGGTCTTCTCCGGTGGCGGCCATGTGGGCCTGCTCAGCTGCGGAAACCACATCACGTGGGGCGAGATCGGCAAGCGGATGGACACCAGCCATCACCCGGCGTCCGGCGCCATCGATGAGGAATGCGCCTTCGCCCCGCACGGCCTCAGAGATCAGGACGCCACGGTCCCCGGGAATCCGATGCGCGGGCGGCACCACCAGGATCGTCGGATGGAATTGCATGAACTCGGCGTCGCGGATCACCGCGCCGGCACGCAGCGCCGCCGCCAGCCCGTCGCCGGTCGAGACCTCCGGGTTGGTGGTGGTCGGCCACAGCTGACCGATGCCGCCGGTCGCCAGCAGCACGGCGCGGGCGCTGACCTCCCCGATGCGCGACTGATCGTCCAGAACACGGACGCCGCAGGCCTGGTGGCCGGCATCGGTGAGCACATCGACGAGCCGGGTGCCGGTCAGCACGTCAAGCTTCCCGAGCACGGAATCGATGAGGGTACGTTCCACCTCGTGACCGGATTGATCCCCGCCGGCGTGCAGAATCCGGCGGGCGTGGTGGCCGCCCTCCAGGTGCAGGTCGATGGCACCGCTGGCATCGGTATCGAAATGGGCGCCCAGCCCGATCAGCCGGCGCAACGCGTCCGGGGCGTGGACGACCAGATCGCGCACGGCGTCCTCATCGCACAGACCGGCCCCGGCGACCAAGGTGTCATTGAGGTGAAGCTCGGCATCGTCATCGGGCGACCAGACGGCGGCCAGCCCGCCCTGGGCCCAATCGGTGCTGGAGTCGGTGATCTCGCCGCGAGTGACGACCGCGACATCAAGTCCCGCCGCAAGCAGGCCGACCACCGCCGACAAGCCGGCAGCGCCGGTGCCCACCACCACGACATCGCAGTGGCGCGTCCACGAGACCTCTGCGCTCGGCAGTTGCGTGCCGTTCATCACTCACCACCGCCCGGGTTGCCGATGCTGATCATTCGCTCGACGGCCCGGCGCGCCTTGGCGGCGATTGCCGGGTCGACGGTGACCTCGTCGTGGCCCTCCTCGATGCAGCTCAGCAGCTTGTCGCGGGTGGTCATCTTCATGAAGGGGCAGATCGCGCGAGGATTGACCGGCTCGAAGTCGGTGAGCCCGTTGACCTGGCGCAGCTGATGCAGCATGCCCACCTCGGTGGCCACCAGCACCGTCGCCGAGGTGGTGGCGCGGGCTGCGGTCAGCATGCCCCCGGTGGACAAGATGTGGGTGCGCTCGGCCGGCAGCTCGCCTCGTCCGGCCAGCCACAGCGCGCTGGTGGTGCAGCCGCACTCGGGGTGGACGAACAACTCGGCGTCCGGGTTGGCGTGCACCTGGTCGATGAGATCGCTGGGCGAGATGTCGGCGTGCACATGGCATTCGCCCATCCAGGTGTGGATGTTGTCGCGGCCCAGCGTGCGGCGGACATGCGCGCCGAGGAACTGGTCGGGGCAGAACAACACTTCGGTGTCCGCCGGTATCGAGCGGACCACCTCGAGAGCATTCGACGACGTGCAGCAGATGTCGGTCTCGGCCTTCACGGCGGCGGTGGTGTTGACGTAGCTGACCACCACCGCGCCCGGGTGCTGGGCCTTCCATTCGCGCAGCTGATCCGCGGTGATGCAGTCGGCGAGCGAGCAGCCGGCCTTCGCGTCCGGGATGAGAACCCGCTTGTCGGGGGAGAGGATCTTGGCGGTCTCGGCCATGAAGTGCACACCGGCGAAGACGATCGTGGACGCGTCGCACTCGGCGGCGATCCGCGACAGCGCCAACGAATCACCCACGTGATCGGCGACGTCTTGGATCGCGGGGTCTTGGTAGTTGTGCGCCAAGATGACCGCGTCCTGCTTGCGTGCTGCCCGGCGTACCCGGTCGGCCCACTGCTCGAAGTCGTTGTCGATGGCCGGTTCTGAAGGTGTTGAGGTTGGCGCCGGAGGTGTCACATTTGGCGCCGAGGGCGGCAGGACTGTGGTCGTCATCAGAAGGCTCCCTATCCGATTCAGAGACGAGAACTTTTCGACGAATAGTCGAAAACATCTGAACTGTAGCATATGCGTCGTGAAGAGGGCACCTTTCAGAGACCGGACGGGGGTGGCGAAGTATCGCCACGAGGTGCTCGCCGTCGTGCTCCGTGCCGCGGATGGTGAGCAGGCCCGGCTCCAGGTGCTCGTCCGGCGCCGCGAACATGAGCCGTTCGCCGGTGAGCTGGCCCTGCCCAGTGGCCCCGTCGAAGTGGATGAGTCGATGGAGGACGCGGTAACCCGCCATCTGGCCAGTCAGCTCGGGCTTGCCGGACTCGCGCACCGCGAGCAGCTGGAGACCTACTCCGATCCCGAACGGGATCCCTTCGAACGCACCATTGCCACCGCCTATCTGGGCTTGGTGCCGCGCGACGCTGAGCTGTCGTTGGTTTCCGAAGCGGTCTGGGTGGACGTGACCGATCTGCCGGAGATGGCTTTCGATCACCACCTGGTCATCGAGAGCGCGCTGAAGCGGCTTCGCGGCAAGTTCTCATACACCAATATCGCCTTCGCGCTGGCTCCGGCCGAGTTCACGATGGCGAGCCTGCGTGGCATCTACGAGGCAGCCCTCGGTCACGAGGTGGACGTCACCAACCTCCTGCGGGTGCTGCAGCGCCGCGGGCAGATCGAACGGGTCGGCACTCTCGCCGGATCCGGGGCCCGCGGCGGGCGTCCGCCGAGCACCTGGAAGTTCACCTCGAACGAGTACCAGGTCACTGATCCGTTCGCAGCGCTGGGGCCCGGTCGTCGGACGCCGGCTTAGTTTCGACCTGCCGCGAGTATTGAAACGCCGCGGAGTCGCAACTACTTGTCTCAGACGCGAGGATTCGGCTCCGGATTGGCGGGGTCGGACTGGCCGTTCTCGGAGGCGCCGGCAGCGTTCGTATTGAGTGCCTGCTGGACGGCCTCCTGCACACGTGCGTCCTCGCGCTCCTGGCGACGCGCGGCCGATTCTCGGCGAAGACGAATACCCAGCCACCCGAGCGCTCCGACTACCGCGAGAGTAAGCAGCAGCATCCACGAGATGGCCAGCGTGCCGGCCTTCGCGTAGACCGGGTCGAACTGCGACGTGGTGCCTGCGGCGTCGAGGGCCAGCGGAACGACGGTGGCGGTGCCGGTCAGCCACACCAGAGGAGCGACGTGGACGACCGTGGTGACGTCCCAGGTCTCCCCGGGCAACAGCTGCGGGAGATCGTCCTCGGCCTCCACTTCGGAGGAGAAGAGGCCGAAGGGGCCGGCCACGTCGGTGCCGTGGAGGGCCGCAATGACGGTGTTTCCGGTGTTGCGGATGGTGTAGCTGAGCGTGGCGTCGCCACCGGCGAACGGATTCAGGCTGCCCGACCAGTTCAGCTCAGTGTTCTCGACGGCAATGCTGGGATCCAGATCTCCGCTCACGCGCAACGCAATCTTGATGCCGAGGCGCCTGTCCGTGTCGAACTGGCTGGTGTCGGCAGACGACGTGAGCGAGGTGAGGACCCCGCCTACGTAGTCGCCCGGGGTGGCGTTGTCGGGCACGCTCACGGTGAAGGAGTAGTCCACTGACGTGCCCGGGTCGATGTGGAGCTGATCGCTCTCGCCGTGCACCCAGGCGCCGATGCCGGTCGGTGTCGCGCCGGCTTCGTTGAGATCGAGCTGGCCGTCTTCGTTGGTGAAGCCATCGGCGGCGTAGATGCCGAGGTCGAGCGGCTCGGTGCCCCGATTGGTGATGACGATGGAATCGCTCAGTTCGTTGCCCGGATTGATGCTGTAGCTGAAACTGTTGCGCTGCGCCCCGAATCCGTTGTCGCCGGTGCGCACCGTCCACGTCACCTCGCCATCGGCAAATGCCTGCGTGGGGATGGCCAGACCAATGCCCACGACGGCGGCCAGCACGGCCACGAGGGTGGCGACGATCGCGTGGGCGGGGGACCGGTGGGTCTGGAGGTGGGGGCGGATGTGGACAAGATGACGGGTATGAGCGCTCATGGAAGGTCCTCAGCGTGTTGCGATATCTGGTAGTCAGTGCGAAATAGTGAGTTGTGATGCGGACGAGCGATGGTTCCCGGGCTCCGGGACTGCTCGATCCGCCCGATCCGCTCGATTCCGCCCGAACGGACCAGGACGGCCGGCCGATGTGCGCGCCGACCGCCCTGGTCTGTCGTCCGGTCAGGTGATGATCATGCAAGTGACTCGGCGAGTGTTGTTCACTGAGCCAACGAGGTGATCGTCAAGGTGGTGCGGTAGCTGCCGGACGAGACCGTGCCCGGAATCTTCAGATTCAGGTCGGCGCCCAGAACTGCCTGGCCGATGTCGTGACCCTGAGCTGCCGCTCCGAGGACGCGGGAGGACGAAAGCCCCGAGCCGCTGTCATAGCCGGAGGCGACGGCGTTACCGGCGGTTGCCCCGGCCCCGGCCTCCTGCACATTGGGAGCCCAGCCGAGGTACTTGCCGCTGAAGCTCTTGTCCCCGTCGGTGAAATCGCCCACCTTGCTGGAAAGCGACCACGGCGACTTCGGGCGCCGGGTGTCGGTGACGGTGATCGGGTTGATCTGGCCGCTGGCCAGGTAATACTCGGCGTTGTGGTCCTCAGCGGTCCCCAGGTCGACCAGGCGGTTGGTGCCGTTGATCGTCCAGCCGAACTCGCCGGGGGTCTCGTTGACGCTGACCTGGATGGTCTGGCTGCCTTCGCCGTTGTTCGGGTAGACGGTGAACTCGTCGACGATGGTGCCCTTGGCAAGGGTCTGTGACTGGCCATTCTGCGAGACCGTGCCCTGCCACTTCACGTTGCCACGGTCAAAGGCCGGGTTGACGTCACCGGTCGCGCTGGCGCGAATGTTCTGCACCGTCAGGGAGTCACCCTTCACTGCGACCTTCACGTAGGTGCGTACGTTCTCTTGATTCTCGACTGAGTTCGCCCAGTGGCGGGTGTGGTCGTTGGAGTCCGGGGTTGCAGTCGTATCCGCACCGAAGTCGCCACCGTTCTTGCTGGTGTCGGGCTCGGTGAGCCCGCAGTACTTCGAGCCCGAGGCCGAGTTGCCGGTCACGTAGATCACGCCGCCGACACCGGTTAAGATCTCGGCATCGCCGGCCTGTTCGTCCGGGTTGGCCTTCTCGCCGTTCTTGATCTCGTAGCTGCGCGAGTAGCTGTGGTCATGTCCCTGCAGGACGAGGTCCACGCCCAGCTCCGAGAATGCCGTCGGGAAGTCGACGCGGCGAATCGCGTTGTCGGTGTCGTTGGCGTGGTCGGCCGGCGAGTAGATCGCGTGGTGGTAGACGAGCACCGTGTGCTTGGCCTGGTAGCCGTGGTTGTTGATGACGTCGGTCACGAAGCCGAGATGTGCCTCGTCGCCGCCATTCCGGCAGCCGAGCTCGCGTAGCTGTTGCTGTTGAGGTCGATGAACAGCACATCCTTGTAGATGTACCAGTAGTCGCCGCCCGAGGTGGTCGCGGTCTTGTCGGCGTCCTTATAGTACTTGGGTGCGCGATCGGTGTTGGGGGTGTAGAAGTGCTGGTCGTAGGCCCGGCCACCCACATCGTGGTTACCGATGGTGGCCGCCCATGGGTACTGACGCAGGTTGTCATTGGCCAGGAACTGGTCCCACTGGGTCTCGATGTTGGCCTTCTCGACCTGGTCGCCGCCGGAGACCAGCAACTCGGCATCGGGGTTGACGCTCAGGGCGTAGTCGAGGGTCTCGGACCAACCCAGGCCGTCGGCCACCTCGTCGCCGGAGGATCCGATCTGCGGGTCCCCGAAGAACAAGAAGTCGTAGTCACCCTCGAAGCTCTGCGTCCTGAAGGTGTAGGCCGGTGACCAGTTGTTGTCCGAGCCCACCCGGTAGGTGTACTCGACGTTCTCCTGAAGGCCGGTGATGACGGCGTGACGGTTGTGGGTGCCGGCGCTTTCCGTGGTGGTGTTCGCATTGCCGGAAGCTGCGAAGCTCGTGGCATTTCCAGGGAACTGACCGTTGATAACCGATGCGGAGGGGGCGAGTTGCACCAGCTGGCTGGTGTCTTCGCTGGTGTACCACGAGAGGATGCGTTGTGATTCATTGGCGCCGACCCCGAGGACGATGGCAGTGGGGGCGGTTGACACTTCTGGCTCTTCATACTTGCGGTGGGTGGGGGTGCGACACGCCGGGTGAGGCGGGTGTGCTGAGGTAGGGGTCGAGGCCCCCAGGATCAGGAGTTACCACACTCCCTGCCCACGAGGACCTCGACTGTGACCCAGCGTACGGGCT
>JAAYVB010000046.1 GCA_012517405.1 Propionibacterium sp. | reverse complement strand
CGGCAGAACATGGTCAGATCAGGCACAGCGAAGGTAGCGTGAGACATGTCGAGGTCTTCCAGACGGGCGGTGTGAGAGCTCCCATCATCGGAAGACCTCGACCCCTATCCCGGGACCGCCACGCCGAACACGCTCACCCTGGACCTACACCCTCGATTGTGAAGAGCCGCATAAATCAGCTTGCACTGATTTCAGTTCGGAACGTAGCACTCGCGAACTCTCAAGTCAACCTGGCGAGTTGACCAAGCCGGCTACAGCTCGATGACTAGGATGCATGGCCTCGCGGACGGATCCGGGAGACTATCGAACTGTCTTGGAGACCATTGGTGGCCCACAACTTGAACTCTTGACCAGTCCAGTTCCGCCGCAGCCAGCGGTCATGGGAGGCGACCACGACCGTACCGGGATAGCCGGGGATGGCGGCCTCGAGCTCAGTCACCAAGAGAAGTGACAGGTGGTTCGTCGGCTCGTCCAGGAGCAGCACGTCCGGTGGGTCGGCCAGCAGGACAGCGAGCGCCAGACGGCGTTGTTGGCCACGACTCAACGCCAAGAGTGGACGATTCTCGTCGCGTCCGGCAATCAAACCGAATCTCGACAGTGGGGCTTGCTCGGCCAGTTCTGGACCCAGAAGATCCTGGTACGCCTGACGTACGGTGCGTTGCTCACCTCGGTTGAGCGGATCGGGCAGGTCGATGTCTTGGCTGAGCATTCCGATCCGTAACCCGGCCGGAGCATTCACGCTGCCTTGACTCGGCGCCAACTGACCGGCAAGCACCTTCAACAGCGTCGACTTCCCGGAACCATTCGGCCCGGTCACGAGCCACTTCTCGGTGGCGCTGATGGTCAGACAGACGGGCTCCAGGCGGCCGAAAACCGCGATATCCGAGGCAGCAAGCACCGGCCCGCTGAATTCGCGCCGAACCCCCAGCTCAAGACCGGCGGTCAGGCCACCGAACCGCAGCTCGACAGGGGGCCGACGAATCTGGCGCTCCTCCAGATCGTCCAGCCGAGAACGGGCGTCATTCACCCGCCGAGAAACCACGGCCGCGTTGCGGTCGGAATAGAACTTCGCCGCGCCCCGCACCTCGGTGCGCGGCTTCCAGTTCTCGTGACCGACGACGTGGTTGTCGCGTACCGACGCCCACAGGCGCTTCAACTCGGCCTGCTCATCGCGGTACTGCGTCTCCCACCTGAGGTGGGCCTGATTGCGAGCGGCCAGATAGTCGCTGTAGCTGCCGGTGAATCGGGTGATGCCGATGCCCGAGCCCGGACCATCGGCGGTCAGCGGTCCGGCGACCGCGTGCGGAACCGGCGCCGGGTCGAGATCGATCAGCGAGGTGACGGTCTCGTCCAGGAAAGCCCGATCATGACTGGCGAACAGCACCGGTCCGCGCCACGCCAGCAGGATGCTGCGCAGATAGGCCGTCGCGTGATCGTCCAGATGGTTCGTGGGCTCATCGAGAAGCAGCACGTCGGGGGCGCTCAACAACAGCCAGGCCAGCGACAGCCTGGCGCGCTGGCCGCCGGAGATCTCGCTCGTGAGGCGATCGGTCGGCAGGTCGTCCAGGCCGAGGCCTGCAAGCATCGCAGCGATCCGTGCGTCGACATCCCAAGCCTCGAGCCGCTCGGCGTCGTCCAACGTCTGGGCGTAGCGGGCGGCCGCATCCTGGTCGTCCGGATCGGCAGCCATCTGCGCTGCGTGACGGTCCATCGCCGCCAAGACGTCGCGCGCCGGTGCGACCGCGGACTCCAGCGCTTGTGCAATGGAATCGCCCGGGGTGAACGGCGCGTCCTGGTGGAGCAGCCCAATGCTCGGAGTCAGCCCCGCGGTGGCATTGACCGTCACCGCACCCGAATCGGGAGGCAGCAGCCCGGCGATGATCCGCAGCAGCGTCGACTTGCCCGAGCCGTTCTCGCCGATGATGCCCACCCGTTCGCCGGCGGAGACCACGAAAGAGACATCGGTGAGTACCCGGCGGTCGGCGAAGGCGAGCGAGACACCGTCGACGCGCAGATGAGCCCCTGGCAGCAGCGGTGAGGAGATGAGTGAGTTCATGGGTGTCCTTGGAAATGAGTCGGGGACCTGCCGGGCAATCACGCCGCGGGCGCAGGCGAAGACGAACTCACAAGAACATGCCGCCACCTTAGCAAGACCGGTCAAGCGCGGTTTGATCGCTGATCGCGGCGCCATGCGGCGCTTCGGAGACTAGCGTTGAGGCATGGCTTTCGAAAACGCCGAAATCTATGGCTACTTGAGTGAATATGCCGCCGCGCTCGAATCATTCGATGCCGAGCGCGCTGCGGCGTTGTGGGGGACCCCTTCGACGGTCCTGACCGATGAGGCGGTCAGCGTCGCGCACAACCAAGAGGACTTGGTGCGCGAGCTCCAGAAGAACTATCCGCAATACCAGAAACTCGGACTCGCATCGGTCGGTAACGAACTCATCGAAGTGAACCCGCTCACCGAGCGCCTGGTCCGCGTCCGCGTGCGCTGGGTGCTCCACGATCGCAGCGGCGCGATTCTCACGGCGATCTCCTACATCTACGTGCTGCGCCGCGACGATGACGGTGTGTTGCGCGCCTACGTCGCCGTCCCGATCGAAGAGGACGAAAAACTGGCCCGGCTGGCCAAGCGCCGCGGCGTCGCCCTCGACGACTGAGCTTGCGGCCGGCTCCCTGCCCCTGCACTGACGAAAAAAGACTGCTTAGTGTACCCTAAGCACCGCAGCAAGTCGTGCGTGTGAAGGGGGAATGGCCATGGCCAAACGCGGAGTCTCGGGCGCCATCATGCGCGGTCTGGGCGCGAAGGACCACGCCCTGACCGTCGTCGACAAGAAGGTATTGGCACCCCACTTCGTCCAGGTGCGGATGACCTCGCCTACTCTGCTCCACGATCTGGACACCGGGCCCGCTGCCTGGTTGCGCTTCTGGTTTCCCGGTGAAGGAAGTCACGAGTACCAACGCGGCTACACCATCACGCACCCCGATCGGAGCACCGGCGAGTTCAACGTCAACTTCGTCTTGCATGAACCCGCCGGGCCAGGTTCTGCCTGGGCCAAACGTGCCCGGCCCGGTGACACTGTGCAGGCGATGATCTACGGCTCCACCACATTCGAGGTGCCCGACCAGCCGGCCACCGGATATCTCCTGATCGGCGATTCGGCCTCCATACCCGCGATCGCCAGCATCATCGAAGCACTGCCCTCCGGAGCTCATATCGAGTGCTACCTCGAAGAACACAATCCTGCCGATCACGCGATCCCATTGCCCGAACACCCCGGAGCCACCATCTACTGGGTGCCACGCCAGGGCCCCGGCTCGCTGGCCGCGGCCATCCCGGCCCGCGACTACGGCGGCTGGTATGCCTGGGTGGCGCCCGAATCCGGATCGCTCAAAGCACTGCGTCCACGTTTGCGCAACGAGTTCGGCTTCACCAAGGCGACCTCCTATATTCAGGCGTACTGGGTCGAGGGCAAGACGATGGGCACTCGGCGCGGGCTGGGGGAGTCCAGCGACTAGGTCCATCCACGCGTGCTCGGGAGGGGAGCCACGATGAACCACGACCGCACGGCGCTGGCGATCAGGCATGTCGCGTTCGAAGACCTCGGATTGATCGAGCCGCTGCTCGTGGCACGGGGCTACCAGGTGAGTTACCTCGACATCGGCGTCGACCCGCTTGATCCGCAGATTCTCACTCAGCCGGATCTGGTCGTGGTTCTCGGCGCCCCGATCGGCGTCTACGAAACCGACGCTTACCCATTCCTGGTGACTGAACTCGAAGCGATATCGGTCAGGCTGCAGGCCGGACTTCCCACCCTGGGTATCTGTCTGGGTGCACAGCTGATCGCCGCAGCCCTTGGCGCACCGGTCACACCGACCGGACGCAAGGAGATCGGTTACGCGCCCCTGCAGCTCACCGACGCCGGACGCGCTTCGGTGCTGGCCGGACTGGAGGGCGTCGCGGTGCTGCACTGGCACGGCGATGAGTTCGCCATCCCCGACGGCGCGCAGCGCCTGGCGCAGACTCCGGGCTTCCCGAACCAGGCTTTCTGCCTCGGTGACCGGGTGCTGGGCCTGCAGTTCCACGTGGAGGCAGATCACACCCGCATCGAACGCTGGCTGATCGGGCACGCTCTCGAACTCGCCGCTGCCGGCATCGATCCGCGGCAGATCCGCGCCGATGCGACCACCTGTGGGCCGATGCTCGCCGATGTCGCGGTCACCACGATCACCAGCTGGCTTGATCGGGCCGAACGCGGCTGATCGCTCAAACGGCCGGCGCTCCTGGGTAGGGTTCTCCGCAGGTCCTGCAGACAGTCCTACCCAAGTTCGGCACCGGGACCCCTGTGCGCGGATCGTGCAGGATATGGGTAAGGTTGTGGCTCGTCCACAAGCCTTCGTCGCCGAGGGAGTTCTTCATGGCATTGCGCGACCTGTTCACCGGCACCGATCCGAGCATCTACGAGGTGCGGACGCAGGCCCCCGGCCCAGCGGGCAGGCTTCCCCTGACACCCGAGCTGCTCGCAGACGCCCCCAGCGGCGACCTGTTCGGTATGACGATGAATGTCGGCATGGGCTGGAACCCGGACGACGTTAACCGCGATGCGGTGATGATCGTCAGCACCGCCGGCGGCGCCACCGATGCCGACGGCAACCCGATCGCACTGGGCCTGCACACCGGCCACTACCAGCTGGCCGAGTTGGTCAACGAAGCCGCCCGCGAAGTGGCCGCCCAGGGCGCACTGCCGTACGCCACCTATGTCTCCGATCCCTGCGACGGCCGCTCCCAGGGCACCGTCGGCATGTTCGACTCGCTGCCCTACCGCAATGACGCCGCCATCGTGATGCGCCGCCTGATCCGTTCGCTGCCGACCCGCCGCGCGGTCATGGGCATCGCCTCCTGCGACAAGGGACTGCCCGCGATGATGATCGCGCTGGCGTCCATGCACAACGACCCGGCCATCCTGGTGCCCGGCGGCACCACACTGCGCGCCTCCGACGGCGAGGACAACGGCGCGGTCCAGACCATCGGCGTGCGCTACGCGGCCGGCGAGATGAGTTTCGAGGACGCCGCGGAGGCGGGCTGCCGCGCCTGCGCATCCCCCGGCGGCGGCTGCCAATTCCTCGGCACCGCCGGGACCAGTCAGGTCGTCGGGGAGGCCCTCGGTCTGGCGCTGACGCATTCGGCACTGGCACCTTCGGGTGAAGCGATCTGGCGAGACCTCGCCCGCGCATCGGCTGACGCGCTGCTCGACCTGAAACACCGCAAGATCTTCACCCGCGACATCCTCACCGACCACGCCATCGAGAACGCCATGGTGCTGCATGCCGCATTCGGGGGGTCGACGAACCTGCTGTTGCATCTGCCGGCCATCGCCTTTGCCGCCGGACTGCAGGTGCCCGGCGTGGACGATTGGGCGCGCATCAACTCCGCAGTGCCCCGGCTGGTGAGCGTGCTGCCGGTCGGACCGGTCGACTATCCGACCCCGATGGTCTATCTGGCCGGCGGCGTGCCCGAAGTGATGCTGCACTTGCGCAGACTCGGGCTGCTGCACACCGACGTGCTGACCGTCACCGGGGAGACCCTGGATGCGAACCTCGACTGGTGGGAGGCATCCGAACGCCGTCAGCTGCTGCGCGGGCGGCTACACGACGTCGATGGCGTCGATCCCGACGACGTCATCTTGTCGCCGCAGGCAGCGAAGGCCAAGGGCATGGCCTCCACGGTCACCTTCCCGCTGGGAAACATCGCCCCCGAGGGTTCGGTGGTGAAATCGGCGGCGATCGATCCCAGCGTGATCGGTGACGACGGGGTCTTCCGGCACACCGGCCCGGCGAAGGTGTTCACCAGCGAGAAGGCCGCCATCAAGGCCATCAAGCAGTCGACGATCGCCGCGGGCGACATCATGATCGTGCTGGGTGCCGGCCCGCTCGGCACCGGCATGGAAGAGACCTACCAGCTGACCTCCGCGCTCAAGAAGGTGCCCTACGGCAAGCACGTCTCGCTGATCACCGATGCGCGGTTCTCCGGGGTCTCCACCGGTGCCTGCTTCGGTCATGTCGGGCCGGAAGCTCTTGCCGGGGGCCCGATCGGCAAGCTGCGCGATGGCGACCTCATCGAGATCGTCGTCGACACGGTAGGCCTGACCGGTTCGCTCAACTTCATCGGTAGCCCGGACGAACCCCTGACCCCACCAGCCGGCGCGGAGGTCCTCGCTGCTCGCCAGACCTATCCCGGGCTGGCTCCCGACCGCGACCTGCCCGACGACACCCGGCTGTGGGCTGCGCTGCAGGACGTCTCCGGGGGCACCTGGGGCGGCTGCGTCTATGACGTGGACCGCATCATCGAGGTGCTCGAGGCCGGCAAGAAGGCATTGGCCGCCCAGCAGTGAGCTGTGTCCACCGCCAGCAGTCGTCGCGTCAGCTGCCGTCGGCCGAGTTACCTCGCGGACGCCCGGGCCTGCGTATCGGCTCGGCCTTGACGGCGCGCCCCGCCCGCCTGAGATCGTCGCGCAACAGCATCTCGATCAGGCTGTTGACGCTGCGCAGATCATCGGACGCCCACTTGGCAAGCGCCTCGTGAACGGCCGGATCCAGCCGCAACAGGATGGACTTGCGTGACGGGTTGCCTCGTGGACGGCCGGGTTCGGTGACGCGCGGCTCATTGCCGCGCGCCACCTCGTCCTTGCCGGTGCTCATCCGTAGAGCGTCCCGGTATTGATGACCGGAGTCGAACGCGAATCCGAGCAGAGCACGACCAGCAGGTTCGAGACCATCGCCGCCTTGCGCTCGTCGTCCAACGAGACGATATCGTCGGTTTCCAGCCGTTCGAGAGCCTGCTCGACCATTCCGACCGCACCCTCGACGATCTTGCTCCGGGCCGCGAGCACGGCGGAGGCCTGCTGGCGCTGCAGCATCGCCTGAGCGATTTCGGCGGCATAGGCGAGCGACGAGATGCGGGTCTCGACGACCTCCAGGCCGGCGATCGCGATGCGCGCGGCGACCTCCTCGGCGAGTTCACCGGAGACCAGATCGGTGGAGCCGCGCAGGCTCTCCTCGCCCGGCTCGGCGAAGTCGTACGGATGCGAAGTCGCGATGTGACGCAATGCGGATTCGGCCTGCACCTTCACGAAATCCTCGTAGGCCTCGACAGCGAAGACCGACTTGGCAGTGTCGGCGACCTGCCAGACGACGATGGCCGCGATATTGATCGGATTGCCGTCGGCGTCATTGACCTTCAGCTCATTGGTCTCGAAGTTGCGGACCTTGACCGAGACTCGCTTCTTGCTCGACAGCGGAATGGTCAGTAGCAGCCCCTGCTTGCGAATCGAGCCGATGTAGCGTCCGAAGAACTGCACGACCTTGGTGTCACCAGGCGCAACGATGGTCAGCGAGGTGAACATCAAGAACGCCAGGAGATAGCCGACGATGCATCCGAAGATGAGCAGGCCGTTGACACCCAGTCCGGCGTCGTCGCTGATCGCGGTGGCGATGATTCCCCATGTCGACAACCCCAGCAGCGCCAATGCGAGCAGCAGCGCGAGCGCACCCGACATCGTCCAGGCAGGACGCTCGTCGACCATGACCCGGGTGCCCTCATGCCCCACCGGCTTGCCGGCAGCCTCGCCGCCCACTGATGCCTCTTCCACCACGTCTCGTGTTTCGTCCGGCATGCTGACCTCCTTTTTTAGATATCAGAATGATATCAGATTTATGGGCACGGGTAAGCGATCAAGGTCGTGCACACGAGGCCGAGACAGTGAACAATGGGAGCGATGAGTACCGACAGTGTGATCCGTTCCATCGTCTGGCGCGACGACAAGATCGCCGAGACCGATATCGACTTCTCGACGATCTCGGCCAGGCTTGCCGACCCGGAGCAGTTGCTGTGGGTCGGCCTGCAGCAGCCGACTGCCGACGACCTGGCCCGACTCGGCAAGGAACTGGATATCGATCCAGCCGCGATCGAGGATGCCCTCAACCATGTCGAGCGCCCCAAGGCGTTGCGTTATGCGCACTACTCGTTCGTGACCGTCTACGCCGCCAAGTGGGCAGGCGGTGAGCTGTCCCCGGCGTCGCCCGGCGAGCTGACGCTCACGAAACTGTCGGCGTTTACCTTTCCGCACGGTCTGGTCACCGTCTGGTACGACCCCGATTTCAGCTTCGACGAGATCATCGATCGCTGGAGCGAGGACAGCTACCTGTCGGCCCATGGGTCGGCGATGCTGGTCCATGGCATGCTCGACTACGTCGTCGACGGCTATTTCGAGATCACCCAGGACTTCGACGATGTCATCGAGGATCTGGAGGACGAAGTACTCGAGCAGACAGCGGGCAGCCGGGATCTGCAGCGCCGGATCTATCGGTTGAGGGCTTCGCTGGTGCACCTGCGGCGGGCCGTGGTGCCGATGCGCGAGGTCGTGGCGTCCATCATGCGGCACCGTCGCGAGGTCTCCGCGGACGCGACGCTTGACCCGTGGTTCGACGATCTCTACGATCACGCGCTTCGGGCGGCCGACTGGGCGGATTCGCTGCGTGATCTGGTGACGACCATCTTCGAGACGAATATGTCGCTGCAGGACACGCAACTAAATGTGGTGATGCGCCAACTCGCGGCCTGGGCGGCGATCATCGCGGTGCCGACAGCCATCACCGGCTGGTTCGGCCAGAATGTGCCCTACTTCGGGTTCAACCAGCCATACGGCCTGTGGCTGTCGGTCAGCTTGATCGTGGTCATCTCGGTAACGCTGTTCATCTCCTTCAAACGCCGCGATTGGCTGTGAGCTAGGCACCGCCACGTCTGCGACCACGGGGCAGCCCGATCATTCCCGCCGCAGGCCCCAGGAAGGCCCGGAGATGACCCGCGATTCCTCGCCGCGGCCGATTCGGGCAGAATGGGCAACGGTACGCACCGTGCGCGCCACACACAATCGGGCGGCCAGGTATGCCGCCGAAAGGATTTCCCGTGTCGGTCAACATCAGCATCACCCGTGATCAATCCCCCGAAGCACAGGTGGTGGAGCAGGGCACTACCGGCCTTGATCTGTTCGGCAACGATCGCAGCATCGTCGCCATGGCAGTCAACGGAACCACCGTCGATCTGGCCACCCTTGTCCACGACGGCGACCAGATCAGCCCCATCCTGATGACGTCGGACGAAGGCCTGGCCATCGTCCGGCACTCCGCAGCGCACGTCACCGCCCAAGCTCTGCAGCAGATCTTCCCCGAGGCCAAGCTCGGTATCGGCCCGCCCATCGTCGACGGCTTCTACTACGACTTCCAGACCTCCCCGCTCAGCCCCGACGACCTCAAGGCCATCGAGAAGAAGATGCAGGCGATCATCAAGGAGCGTCAGCGTTTCGTCCGCCGCGCGGTCAGCGACCAGGAGGCCCTGGACGAAGAGGCCGGCGAGCCGTTCAAGCTGGAACTGATCCACGACAAGGGCAGCGCTTCGTCCGACGACGGCAGCTCGGTCGAGGTCGGCAAGGGCGAGCTCACCATGTACGACAACGTGCGGCGCAACGGCGAGGTGGCCTGGACGGACCTGTGCCGCGGCCCGCATGTGCCGCACACCGGCTACATCAACGCTGTCGCCCTCACCAAGACCTCGTCGGCCTACTGGCGCGGCGACCAGCGCAATCAGCAACTGCAACGCGTCTACGGCACCGCCTGGGCGACCCGCGACGATCTGAAGGCCTATCAGCACCGCATGGAGGAGGCTGCCAAGCGCGACCACCGCAAGCTGGGTGCCGAACTCGACCTGTTCAGCTTTCACGAGCAGGTGGGCTCCGGCCTGCCGCTGTTTCATCCCAAAGGTGGCGTGATCAAGCGGGTGATGGAGGACTACGTCCGCACCCGCCACATCGAAGAGGGCTTCCTCTACGTCGGTACCCCGCACATCGCCAAGGAAGAGCTCTTCTACACCTCGGGGCATCTGCCGTACTACGCCGACGTCATGTTCCCGCCGCTGGACGACGACGGTCAGGCCTACCGCCTCAAGGCGATGAACTGCCCGATGCACAACCTCATCTACTCCTCGCGTGGCCGCTCCTACCGCGAGTTGCCGCTGCGGCTGTTCGAGTTCGGCACCGTCTACCGCAACGAGAAGTCCGGTGTGGTGCAGGGACTGACCCGCGTCCGGTCCATCACCCAGGACGATTCGCACTCGTACTGCACCCCCGAACAGGCCCCTGACGAGGTGCGGCACCTGCTGCGTTTCGTGCTCAGCCTGCTGAAGGACTTCGGCCTGACCGATGTCGCGCTCGAGCTGTCGACCCGCGACGAGGTCGGCAAGAAGAAGGACAAGTTCATCGGCTCCGACGAGCAGTGGGAGGCCGCGACCAAGATCCTGGCCGAAATCGCCGACGAATCCGGGCTTGTTGTCGTGGACGATCCCGGTGGTGCCGCCTACTACGGCCCGAAGATCTCCATTCAGGCCAAGGACGCCATCGGACGCACCTGGCAGATGTCGACCATCCAGTACGACTTCAACCAGCCGGAGCGCTTCGGCCTGGAATACGTCGCCTCCGATGGCAGCCATCGCCAGCCGGTGATGATTCACTCGGCCAAGTTCGGTTCGATCGAACGGTTCATGGGTGTGCTCATCGAGCACTATGCGGGTGCCTTCCCGGTCTGGCTGGCTCCGGTGCAGGTCGTCGGCATTCCGGTCGCAGCGAGTTTCAACGACTACCTCGCCGGGGTGCTCGACAAGCTCAGGGCCGCCGGTGTGCGCACCGAACTCGATGCCTCCGACGATCGGATGCAGAAGAAGATCCGCAACGCCCAGAAGCAGAAGATCCCGTTCATGCTCATCGCCGGCGAGACCGACGCCGAGGCCGGTTCGGTCTCCTTCCGTTTCCGCAACGGTTCGCAACGCAACGGTGTGCCCATCGACGAGGCGGTCGCCTTCGTCCGCGACTGGGCACAATCTCGCCGCAACGACGATCCGAAGGCCGAGGCAGACGGTGAATGACGAGCAGCCCTGCGAGGTCATCCAACCGGGGGAGTTACCCGGCGAGCCCGACGCGCTGCAACGGCTGTGGACGCCCTACCGGATGGTCTACATCCAAGGCAGCTCCAAGCCGGCCGATGGCTCCGCAGGCCAGTGCCCCTTCTGCCGGGCGCCCGAGCGTTCGGACGAGGAGTCGCTGATCGTGCATCGCGGACGCACCGCGTATGTGATCTGCAATCTCTACCCGTACAACCCGGGCCACCTGCTGGTGTGCACCTACCGGCACGTCTCGTCCTATATCGATCTCGACCCGCAGGAAACCGTGGAGGTGGCCGAGCTCACCCAGCAGGCCATCCGGATGATCCTGCACGTCTCGGGACCGGCCGGATTCAATCTGGGCATGAACCAGGGGCAGATCGCCGGGGCGGGTATCGCCGCGCACCTGCATCAGCACATCGTTCCGCGCTGGCAGGGCGATGCGAACTTTCTGCCTGTCATCGGGCGCACCAAGGCCCTGCCGCAGTTCCTCGCCGACACTCGTCAGCTGTTCGCCGACGGCTGGGCCGAGCTGTTCGGCACAACCGAGTCGGAAGGACAGCATGCTTGAGAAGATCCGAGCTCAGTGGACGAAGGTCATTCACCCATTCGCTCTCGGCCTGCTGAAGCTGGGTGTCACCCCGGACATGGTCACCTGGACCGGCACCATCGCGACGATCATCGTGGCGCTGGTCTTCTTCCCCCAGGGATGGCTGTGGCAAGGCGTTGCGGTGTTGGCCCTGTTCATCTTCTCCGATTCGCTGGACGGCACGATGGCGCGAGAGTCGGGCAGCAGCTCCAAGTGGGGTGCCTTTCTCGACTCCACTCTCGACCGGCTGGCCGACGGAGCGATCTTCGGCGGAATCGCGATCTACTACGCGGCCCAGCCCGATGGCCTGCTGTGGTGTGCGGTCGCCATCGGGGCGCTGGTCTTCGCGTTGGTCACCTCGTACAGCAAGGCTCGTGGCGAGTCGGTCGGCATTGAGGTACATGCGGGATTCGCCGGCCGGGCCGACCGGCTGCTGGTGGGTCTGCTCGGTGTGCTGCTCACCGGTATCGGTCTGACCTGGGCACTTCCGGTGGCGCTCAGCTACCTGTGCCTGGCCGGGGCCTTCACCGTCGGCCAGCGGATGTGGATCGTGCGTCGGGCGATCCTCGCCGAGCAGGGCGCCGAAGAGGCCGCATGAGCACACCGCGGAGCGGCCGGGCCACGTTGACAGCATTTCGGGCCGCGGCGCATATTCCGCGGGCGATCTGGCAGCCCTGTGCACAACTGGCCAGCCTGGCCCTGGCTGCCCGCCCACCCAAGCCGTTGCGGCAGTGGGCGATCAATGCGCGCGTGGTCACCGGTGCCCAGCCCGGGTTCAAGGACCGCTACCGCGCCCAGCTGTCCTGGTTCCGCAATACGGTCGGCTCGTTGCAGCTCGGACGGCTCACCCTCGACCAGATTGCCGGGAAAGTGGACGTCGATCCCGGCCAACTCGAAGCCCTGCTCACATCGCATGCCGAGCGCGGCCTGGTCATCGCGATTCCGCACATGGGCAGCTGGGATCTGGCCGGGGCCTACGGCCAGGTCGTCGGCCTGCCGGTGACTTCGGTGGCCGAACGATTGCCCGCCGGCCAGTACCAGTACTTCAGCGCGCTGCGGGCGAAGCTCGGAATGCAGATCTACCCCTATGACCAGCACGGCCTGGTCGAGACGCTGGCCGACGATGTGCACAGTGGACGCGTCGCCTGCCTGGTGGCAGATCGCGACTTCGGACGCCACGGCCTCGCAGTGAGCTGGCCGGCACCCGGTGGTGCGCGCGAGCTCACCGTGCCGCCAGGTCCCGTGCTGATCGCTCAACGGACCGGAGCCGATCTGGTCCCGATCGCGGCCTGGTTCGTGGGCAACCGGACCCATCTCGAAATCGGCGAGCCCATCGAACACCGCCCCGGAGTCGACGGTGCTGGCGTCATGGCCCAGCAGATGGTTGACTTCTTCGCAACCCAGATCGCCGGTCACGTCACCGACTGGCACATGATGCAACGATTCTTTCCAGGAGAGATGGCATGAAGGTCGGACTCGTCTGCCCGTACTCGTTTCACCGTCCCGGAGGCGTGCAGAATCACGTGCTCGGACTGGCCGGCTGGCTCAAGTCCGTGGGTCACCAGATCGCCATTCTCGCGCCGGGATTTCCGCCCGACGGGATGCTGGCCGACTACGGTCTCAGCGATGCCGAGTTCACCACCGGGGGCAAGGCGGTGCCGTTGAAGGTCAACGAGTCGGTGGCGCGGATCAACTTCGGGTTCGGCCCGGCGCGCAAGGCCAAAGCCTGGCTGGATGCCGGCGATTTCGACGTGGTGCACCTGCACGAGCCGATCGCCCCCAACCTGAGCCTGCTGACGCTGTGGCTGACCGACCGTCCGGTGACCGCCACCTTCCACAGCAATTCGCCCACCATCAAGAGCTGGAAACGTATCAACGAGATGCTGCCCGGCGCCGTGCGGCGGCTGGACGCTGCGATCGCCGTCTCGTCGGTGGCGGCCAAGGTGGCCAAGGAGAACACCGGGGTGGTGCCGGTGGTGATCGGCAACGGGCTGGCCATCGACGACTACGAATTGAAACCGGTCAGCGGTCGCTGGCGTGGCGGCGATCATCCCCGGGTCACCTTCCTGGGCCGTTACAACGAGCCACGCAAGGGCTTCCACGTGCTCACCGCGGCTCTTCCGCTGGTACGTGAGCGGTTCCCCGATCTTGAGGTGATCGTCATCGGACATGGCCCCGCGATGTCTATCGACGGCGTCACCTTCGTCGGTGGGGTCTCGGACGCCGAACGCAATCGCTGGCTGTCAGTCAGCGATGTCTACGTGGCTCCGCAGACCGGACGGGAGAGTTTCGGCATCGTCTTGATCGAGGCCATGGCCTGTGGGGCGCCGGTGGTCGCGTCCAACCTGTCGGCCTTCGTCGAGGTGCTCTCCGATCATGACGGGGTGATCGGGCACATCTTCAAGACGGGCAACTCGCACGCCCTGGCGGAGGCCATCATCGACAGCCTGAACGAGCCGCGCGATCTGCGCCTGCTGCGTGGACGCGCGCAAGCGGCCAGCTTCGACTGGTCGGTGATCGGCCCCCAAATAGTGGCGATGTACGAGATCGCCGCCGAGAATCGTTATCTGGCCGTCGACGAGGCTAAGGGGCGTGCTCGCCGGCACATCACATAG
Source organism: Propionibacterium sp. (assembly GCA_012517405.1). GTDB lineage: Bacteria > Actinomycetota > Actinomycetes > Propionibacteriales > Propionibacteriaceae > Brooklawnia > Brooklawnia propionicigenes. Next base: position 50,711 of record JAAYVB010000046.1, on the reverse strand, counting down.
ATTGGAGTTGTGGCAGTGAATGGGTCGGATTCAGGTGATGTCTCGGTGGCGGCCGACAGGCCGCTGGTGAGCAACCGCGTCTGGACGATCCCGAACGTCCTCAGCTTCCTCCGGCTGCTTGGTGTGCCCTTCTTCCTCGCGCTCATCCTGCTGGAGCACGACGTGGCGGCGGTCGTGCTGCTGGCGCTGGCCAGTCTCACCGATCTGCTCGACGGCCGGATCGCCCGACGTTTCAACCAGGTCTCCAAACTCGGCGAGATGCTCGACCCGGCCGCCGACCGGCTGTACATCTTCGCGACCGTGCTCGGACTCGCCGTGCGGGGGATCATCCCGTGGTGGCTGCTGGTGGTGCTGGTCGGCCGTGACGTGACCATGGCGGCGCTGCTGCCCGCACTGAAGTCACGCGGATTCACCAGCCTGCCGGTGAACTTCATCGGCAAGGCCGCCACCTTCTGCCTGCTGTACGCGTTGCCGCTGATCCTGCTGGGTGCAGGTCCTTGGGTCATCTCTCCTGCGGCGAGCATCATCGGATGGGCCTTCGCGATCTGGGGTGCCTTCCTCTACTGGTGGGCAGGTCTGATGTACATCTGGCAGACCCAGCAGATACTCCGGTCGGTGCCGCCGGTGAAGACACAGGCAAGCTGACTCATGAGCACCACGCAGGCCCCACCGAAGCGGCGTCCCCCGGACGCGTCCATGGAACTGCTCACTGCCATCCAACGCGACACTATCGACCCTGAATACGGCTCTCACTACGGCGAAGACAGGCATGATCGGCGACGTCACCGCTGGCTGGCAGTGCTGGTCAGTTTTCTGGCCGGGCTGATGTTCGCCACCTCGTCGATGGGTGCCGGGCGCGGAAACGACAACGTGGCCAGTGAACGCGCCGACCTGATCGCCCAGGTGAACCAGGCCGAACTGCGCAACAAGGAACTGCGTAGCGAGGCCGATGAGCTGGCCGAGCAGGTGCAGGAACTCGAGGAGGCGCAACTCGGACGCCAGGTCGACCTCGACAAGTCGTCGCTGGTCTGGTCGGGGATGGGGGCGGTCACCGGACCCGGCCTCGCGCTGACGATCACCGAGAACCCGCTCGACGACGCCGGCATCCTGATCGACCAGGACATCCGCCAGGTGGTGAACGGGCTGTGGCTGGCCGGTGCCGAGGCGGTGTCCGTCAACGGATACCGGCTGAGTTCGCGGACCGCGATCCGTCAGGCCGGCAGCGCGATCACCGTCGATTACCGATCGTTGACCGCCCCCTACCGTATCGAGGCGATCGGTGATCCGGACTCCCTGGCGAGCCGCTTCGAATCCGGACCCGGGGGAGCGTGGCTGAACTTCCTCAAACGCAACCACGGTGTCGGTTGGACGATGGAGTCGCGCGGCGCGCTGGAGTTGGACGCCGATGGCGGACTCGGTGTCGACAAGGCTGGTGTACGGTGACGGGCAAGCCTGACCAGCAACCGCTGAACTCGGGACGCCCGGAAGGGGGACGACGTTGCTCGCCATTCTCGGATTGATCGCGGGCGTGGTACTGGCCATCATCTGGCGGCCGGACATGCCGATCTGGTTGCAGCCGTATCTTCCCATCATGATCGTTGCTGCCCTGGACGCTCTGGTTGGAGCCGCCCGGGCAGGTCTGGAACACACCTTCTCCGACAAGGTCTTCGCTGTCTCGTTCATCTCGAATGTGGCAATTGCGGCACTGATCGTATGGATCGGCGATCTGATCGGTGTCGGCTCGCAGCTGTCGACGGCGGTGCTGGTGGTGCTGGGCATCCGCATCTTCACCAACGCGGCCGTCATCCGCAGGAAGGTCCTGCATGCCTGAGTCCGCAGCACCCAAGCCCCGCGACCTAGGCGGCGCCATCGCCGGTTGGCTGCGTCCCAACCGCAAGCAACTGGTCTGGGCGGTCGCGTTGTGCGTGGTGGCGGCCGCCATCGTCATCCAGGTCCAGTCATCGGCCAAGGACGATCAGTACGCGGCGTTGCGCCGCGACGACCTCGTCCAGTTGCTCGACGGGCTGACCACCGAGACCGATCAGCTGACGGCCGAGGTCGCCGAGCTCGAACGCACCCGCGATGCGCTGGCCTCCGGCGCGGACGCCGAGGCGGTGGCCGCTCAGGAGGCTCAGAAGCGAGCCGACACGCTGGGCATTCTGGCTGGTACAGTGGCTGCCGTCGGCCCGGGCGTGCGGATCACCATCTCGGCGCCGCCGGGAGCGCTCACCACCGATATCATGCTGGAAGCCATCCAGGAGCTCCGCGATGCCGGCGCAGAGGTGATTGAGATCAACGACAGCATCCGGCTGGTCGCTCAGAGCTGGGTGGGCCAGACACAAGAGGGCTTGGTGATCGATGATCAGGCGGTCAGTCTGCCGATCACGATCGACGCAATCGGCGATTCGCACGCGCTGACGGAGGGTGCCAAGTTCCGTGGGGGCCTGGTCAGCCAGGTCGAAAGCGACCGGATCGGTGGTTCGGTCGACATCGAGCAACTGGACGAGGTGGAGATCACCAGCCTCGCCACGCCCCGGACGCCGAGATACGCCCGGCCCGCATGACGCTCTGCCGGCCAGGACGAGAGCAAGAAATGACCTTCAGGAGGAAGCCATGATCGAGTTGCCGGAGGATGTACTTTTCACCGCCGAACACGAATGGGTGCGCATTGACAGTTCGACAGTGGCGCGCATCGGTGTCACCGCCTACGCGACCGGCGAGCTGGGTGACATCGTCTACGTGTCGCTGCCCACGGTCGGTTCATCGGTGGTGGCAGGCGACAGCTGCGGCGAGCTGGAGTCGACCAAGTCGGTTGCCGACATCTTCGCGCCGGTTTCTGGCGTGGTGGTGAGGATCAACGAGACGGTCGCCGATGAACCCGAGTTGATCGGCCAGGATCCATTCGGAGAAGGCTGGTTGTTCGACGTCGAACTCGCCGATACCAGCGAGTTGGACGATCTACTGGACGAAGACGCCTACGCTGAGCACATCGGCGAGTAGGAGTTTGCCCGCAGCCTCACGCTGCTCGACTAAACTGTCACCCAACCATCCATCGGCTTCCCCCGATGGCACGCAGACAAGAAAGCCTCCGATAATGATCGATTGCAGCAAGTGCGGTCACTCAAACCCGGTCGGGAGCAACTTCTGCTCCAAGTGCGGCAACGCGCTACCGGCGTCGGTGTCCGAGACAACGCGCGTGATCATCGTGCCCGAAGAGGACCCCCGCACCCTGGAGATCAGTGCCGAGGACGCGGATGCGCTCAGCACCCTGCCGGCCGGCAATGCTCTTCTGATCGTCACTCGCGGGCCTGACGTCGGAGCTCGTTACCTGCTCGACAAAGACATCGTGACGGCCGGCCGTAGCCCGAAGTCCGATATTTTCCTCGATGACATCACCGTCTCACGCGATCACGCCGAGTTCGTGATGCGCGACGGCCAGATAAGCCTGGTGGACAAGGGCAGTCTCAACGGCACGTACGTCAACCGCACGCTGGTCGACCAGGCCGCTGTGTTGCGTCCTGGCGACGAGGTACAGATCGGCAAGTTCCGGATGCTGTTCTTCGTGAGCGAGCACGGACTGCGCTGATGCCGCCACCGGCCAAGCGAAGCATCGGCCAGGTCCTTCCGCTGCTCAAGAACGAGTTTCCGGATATTTCTATTTCGAAGATCAGGTTTCTGGAGAGCGAGGGCCTGGTTTCGCCCGAGCGCGCGCCGTCCGGATACCGCCGCTATGCCGAGGCGGACATCGATCGGCTGCGCTACATCCTGAGGATGCAGCGCGATCACTATCTGCCCTTGAAGGTGATCCGGCAGAACCTCGAAATGATGGATCGCGGGATCGAGCCCCCGACCATCGAGTCTCCGGCCTCGTCCAATTCGGCGGCGTCGGCCGCACCCGAGACCGATCCGCAGGATCCGGCGACAGCGCCGAGGCCGGCCCAGAAGCGCCCGATGAAGCTGACCCGTCGTGAGCTCCTGCAGGTCAGCGGCCTGTCGGAGGCGACCCTGATCGAGCTGGAGCGTCAGCAGATGGTGGTGCCCAAGCGGGGTTCGATCTACTACGGACGCGAGGCGCTCACGGTGTGCGTGGTCGCCCGGCGCTTGCAGGAATACGGCATGGACAGCCGTCACATGCGCGCCATCAAGCAGGCCGCCGAACGGGAGGCCGGTCTGGTCGAGCAGGCAGTGCGTCCGTATCTGGCGATCAGCGCCAAACCCGCGCAGACCCTGCACGAGGTCAGCCAGCTGGTGGTGCATGCGCACGCCGCGATGATCTACACCCTGTTGGAGGGCTGATCGGGCGACGCCGATAGACTGGGTCGCGTGATAGAGCTCGACATCATGGGAGTACGCGTGGAGGTGCCCTCCAACGCACCAATGCTGTTGCTCAAGGAATCGGGTGGTCAGCGGTATCTCCCGATCTGGATAGGCGCGGCTGAGGCATCAGCGATCGTCAACGCGCTCGAGGGCATTGTCCCGCCGCGTCCGATGACCCACGATCTGATGGCCGACGTGCTGTCGCAACTGGGGCATGTCGACCTCGAGGGGCGCATCACCACGGTCGCCGACGGCACGTTCTACGCCGAACTGTGGGTGGACGGCCATGCCATCACCGCCCGTCCATCCGACGTGGTCGCACTGGCGTTGCGTTCCGGTTTCAAGGTCAAATGTCCCGACGAGCTGCTGGATCAAGTAGGGGTTGAGCTTTTCGAACCCGCCGAGGACGAGGTGGAGAAGTTCCGGGAGTTTCTCGACCAGATCAGCCCTGACGACTTCGAGAACTGAATCAGCAAGCCAAGCGGTGTTTGATCGTATCGCGCCGAATCCCGGTGCCGGGACACGCCGAGAGCCTTGAGGCCGCGGTGATTGCTCACCGGTTCGATCACGCCTACCGTTTGAAAGGCAGCGGAGTAGTTACACAGCTGTAGTCGAGCGCGAGTTCAGGTCTGCAGGGCACGTGAGGAGAGCACCGTGAGTAGTCCCCAAGAGAGCCTGAGCGTTGTCAGCGCACAAGATGCGCTGTTCGAGGGCGACTTCGGACCCCTGCCCGATGACCTGGCGTTCCGCGGACCGGTTGCCTGCAATGTTGCGGGCATCAGCTACCGGCAACTCGACTACTGGGCGCGTACCGGCCTGGTCACTCCCGAGATCCGTGACGCCGGCGGATCCGGCACCCAGCGACTCTACTCATTCCGAGACATCCTGATGCTCAAGGTCGTCAAGCGACTGCTGGACGCCGGCATCTCACTGCAGCAGATCCGCACGGCCATCGATCACCTGCGCGAGCGCGGCGTCCAGGACCTCTCACAGGTCACCTTGATGAGCGATGGCATCTCGGTCTACGAATGCACCACCGATCATGAGGTGATCGACCTGCTGCGCGGCGGGCAGGGTATGTTCGCCATCGCCCTGGGTGGGGTCTGGCGAGACATCGAAGGTACTCTGCTGGCACTGCCCGGCGAGCGAACCGCTGCGGTCGCGGCGGAGCCGATGGACGACGAGCTGTCCCGCCGCCGTCAGCAGCGGGCGGCCAACTGATTTTCCACTCCACCGGCCGGTAACCGAGCCCGTCCAGTGCGCCATCCAAGGAGGCTCGCGTGTCGTCATTCCTGCACCGCCACATCGGTCCGGATGCCATCCAGCAGACCAGGATGCTCGACCGTCTGGGACTGTCGAGTCTCGATGAACTGGTCGATAAGGCGATGCCCGCGGCCATCCGCGTCGACGACGGGCTGAGCCTGCCGGCGGGCATCGACGAGGCGGCCGCACTGGAGCGGCTGAGATCGTTGGCGGCGCGCAACAACCCCGGCCGCGCGATGATCGGACTCGGCTACCACGGCACCATCACCCCGGCGGTGATCCGGCGCAATATCCTCGAGAACCCCGCCTGGTACACGGCCTACACCCCGTATCAACCCGAAATCAGCCAGGGTCGCCTCGAGATGCTGCTGAACTTCCAGACCATGGTCGCAGACCTCACCGGGCTGCCACTGGCGGGCGCCAGCCTGCTGGACGAGGCCACCGCGGTCGCCGAGGGGGTGGCGATGGCCCGGCGCACCGTGCGTTCGGGTGAGGTGGTGCTGGTGGATCCCGGCCTGCTGCCTGCCTCACTGGCGGTCCTGCGCACCCGGATGGACGCTGCCGGTATCGAGATCGTCATCGGCGGCGACGATCTGGCGGCCGACGACAACCTTGCGCGGGCATTCTGCGTCGTGGTGCAGACTCCCACCGCAGACGGGCGCCTGCAGTCCACCGCCGAGTTGGCCGCGCTGGCCGAGGCTGCGCATGCTGTCGGTGCGCAGCTGGTCGCAGCCGCCGATCTGCTCGCGCTCACCTTGGTGACACCGCCGGGGGAGTGGGGTGCCGATATCGCGGTCGGCAGCACTCAGCGATTCGGCGTTCCGTTGTTCTACGGCGGCCCGCACGCCGGCTACATCGCGGCCAGGGCCGGAGCCGAACGCAGGCTGCCCGGCCGGCTGGTCGGCGTCTCGACCGATGCCGACGGCGCACCCGCGCTGCGGCTGGCACTGCAGACCCGCGAACAGCACATCCGCCGGGAGAAGGCAACGTCGAACATCTGCACCGCGCAGGTGCTGCTCGCGGTGACCGCGGCGGCCTATGCCCTCTACCACGGTCCCGAGGGCCTGCGGGAGATCGCCACGGGGATTCATCTGAGCGCACGACAGCTCGCCGGCGCACTTCGTGCGGCCGGGGCGCAGGTCGTCCACGAGAGCTTCTTCGACACCTTGCTGGTCGGGGTGCCGGACGCGGATCAGGTCGTCCGGCGTGCTCGGGCGGCCGGCATTCACCTGCGGCGAGTCGATGCCGGCCAGGTCGGCGTATCGATCGGGGAGGATGCCACCGACGACGATCTGGTCGCGGTGGCCCAGGCGTTCGGAGCCGAGATAGCAGGCGACCAGTTCTGGGGCGGGCTGGCGGCCGACGCGCGTACCAGTGAGTACCTCACACACCCGGTCTTCGGCTCACACCATTCCGAGACCAGCCTGATGCGCTATCTGCGCTCACTGGCCGACCGGGATTTCGCGCTCGACCGCGGCATGATTCCGCTGGGCAGCTGCACCATGAAACTCAATTCGGCCGCCGAACTGGAGCCGATCAGCTATCCGGGCTTCGCCGGGCTGCACCCGTTCGTCCCGGACAGCGATGCCCAGGGCATGCACGAGCTGATCGACGAGCTGAGCGGCTGGCTGGCCGAGATCAGCGGCTACGACAAGGTCTCACTGCAACCCAACTCCGGCGCCCAGGGCGAGTTCGCCGGGCTGATGGCCATCCGCCGCTACTACCGGGCACGCGGCGAAGACGGACGAACCGTCTGCCTGATCCCGTCCTCGGCGCACGGCACGAACGCCGCGTCGGCCACGATGGCCGGGCTGAAGGTGGTCGTGGTGAAGGCCACCGAGGACGGCTCGATCGACCTGGATGATCTGCGCGCCAAGGTGGCCGCCCACGCCGGCCGGCTGGCTGCGATCATGATCACCTATCCGTCCACCCACGGCGTCTTCGAAGACACCATCAGCACAGCCTGCGAGCTGGTGCACTCGGCAGGTGGGCAGGTCTATGTCGACGGCGCGAACATGAACGCCCTGGTCGGTCTGGCCAGGCCGGGCAAGTTCGGGGCCGATGTCAGCCACCTGAACCTGCACAAGACCTTCGCCATCCCGCACGGCGGGGGCGGGCCGGGGGTCGGGCCGATCGCGGTGCGCGCGCATCTGGCGCCCTATCTGCCCGATGCCGAGCACCCGGTCTCGGAGTCCGCGTTCGGTTCGGCCGGCGTGCTGCCCATCACCTACGCGTACATCGCGATGATGGGAGCCGACGGACTGCGTCAGGCCAGCCAGGTTGCGTTGCTGAACGCCAACTACATCGCCAAGGTGCTCAACGAGGCGTTCCCGGTGCTCTACACCGGCCAGGGCGGCCTGGTCGCCCACGAGTGCATCATCGACCCGCGGGCGGTCTGCAAGCACGCCGGGCTGACCATCGACGACATCGCGAAACGACTCATCGACTACGGTTTTCATGCCCCGACCATGAGCTTCCCGGTGCCCGGCACGTTGATGATCGAGCCGACCGAGAGCGAGGACCAGCGCGAACTCGACCGGTTCTGCGATGCGATGATCGCCATCCGTGCCGAGATCGACCTGCTGATCGCCGGCGAGTGGCCCCATGATGACAACCCGCTGGTCAACGCCCCGCATACCCTGGGACGCTGCACCGCCGACGAGTGGACGCATCCGTATTCGCGTCGGCTGGCGGCCTACCCGGCCGGACGCAGCACCGGGCAGCTAGGCCCGGCCGACTCCCAGAAGTACTGGCCGTGGTCCGCGCGCATCGACAATGCCTACGGCGACCGCCATCTCATGTGCACCTGCCCGCCGGTCGCTGACTACGTCCAATAGGTCAGGCTGAGATGATGGGGCCATGTCGTCGGTACATTCGTTGCTGGAGTGGCTGCAGGCCAGCCCCGCTGGCTCGCATCTGCTGCGCGCCTACGTCCGCTACATGAACCGGCTGGGCAACCAGCTCTCGGCAGCGATGGCGTTCTTCACCATCTTGGCCATCGTCCCCGTCTTGATGTTCGCGTTCGCGGCTGTCGGATTCACCCTGACGGTGCTGCGTCCCGATCTGCTGGGAGTCGTCCAGATCTTTCTCGTCGACAATCTCTCGGCCGGGCCGCTGCAGGATCAGATCCTCATTCTGCTCAGCCAGTATCTGCTGAACTGGCGCAACGTCGGCATTCTGGCGATCGGGATCGCGCTGGTTGTCGGGACGAGCTGGGTGGCGAACCTCAAAGGTGTCATCCGGGGGATGGGCCGGCCCAGTTTCGACATGGTGCAGCGCCACAAGCCCTGGCAGGAGCCGCTGATCAACATGGGCCTGCTGCTGGTCATCTTGGTGCTGGTGGCAACGACCTTCACCGCCACGGTGATCGGCACGCAGCTGGCCGGCACGATCGTCGACTGGCTGCATGTGAGCAGTCTGGCTGTCGGCATCTCGAGCGCGCTGGTGCGGGTGGCTTCACTTGCCTTCTCGTTGGCCGGAGCAACCCTGCTCTTCTGGCTGATGTACCGCTTTCTGCCCGATGAGCGGCCGCCGGCGTCCGCCTTGAAGCGGGGCTCGGTCGGCGCCGGGGTATGTTTCGTCATCCTGCAGACCGCGGTGAGCTGGCTCACCGGGCTGCTCAGTGCGGCACGCGCGACCCAGCTCTTCGGCCCGGTGATCCTCGCGATGCTGTTCATCAATTTCTTCGCGAATCTGATTCTGCTGTGGGCGGCGTGGATCGCCACCTCGAATCAACCTGCCGTGGCGCGGCGGCACTCCCTGGGCGACGAAATCCTGCGTGGCCAGGAGCTCACGGTGACCGTGGAGGATCATTGGGCCCACGCGGACGCCGAGGTCGAGCAACGCCTGCAGGCTGACCGGTCCGCCTCCCAGCTCGGGACGACGCAGTCGCCTGCGGACGGACGACGCCCCGCCAGGCTGCGACTCCGCATTCGTCGCGGAGCCGGCCCGGCGGGGCGTCGGATTCACAAGCGCTGAATTACTTGGCGTGCTCCGGCTTGGGCATGCCGATCGACTCGGACAGCTCGACGAACCAGGGCTGGGTGATGTCGAAGGGCTTGTGACCGGCGATCCGCGGGAAATCGATCACGGAGAGCTGGTCGTTGTTCTCCTCGTCCAGGCCGATCACGCCGGGGGTACCGGCCAGGGCGGCATCGACAGCCATCACGCAGGTGCGTCCGATCAGCGCCAGGTCCTCATCGTTGGACGGAGCCGAGCGGCTGAAGTAGCCGGACTTCTGCACCATGGTCTTCTGAGCGCCGATCCGCTTGCTGAACTGCTTGCCGAACCAGGCACCCGGATTGATCTTGTCGATCTGAACATGGCCGAAGGCGTCCTTGGGCACCTTCTCACCGTTCTTCTCCATCTGCTCGACGATCTCGGCCACCCCGGCACCCTCGGAGAGGAAGATGTTGACGTTGCCGACCTCGTCCATGATCTTGGACAGGCGCTCCGCCTCGGCGTCCAGATCGACGGCGACCTCGGGCAGGTAGACCGCATGCACGGCCCAAGCCTCCCTGGACAGGCCGATCTCGGGCAGCCATTCCTGCTCGTCCAGCCAGGCCTGGTAACGCTTGGTGGTCTCGGCGGCGAGATAGCCGCAGTTGCGCCCCATGATCTCGTGGATGATCAACTCGCGGGGAGCGGCATTGTGCTCGGCGATGATGTTCTTGGCGTAGTCAGCAGCCTCGTCGGCGGCCGTCCACGCGCCCAGCGACTGACGGATCGGGACGATGTCGTTGTCGATCGTCTTCGGCAGCCCGACCACGGTCAGATCGAAGTCGTTGTCGGCGAGGTAGGCCGCCAGGTCGGCGGCGGTGGTGTTGGTGTCGTCACCACCGATGGTGTGCAGCACGTCGACGCCATCGGCCACCAGCTGCTTGGCTGCGACTTCGAGAGGGTTCTCGCCCTCGGCAACCAGCCCGCGTTTGACCAGGTCGGCGACATTGGTCAGCTTGACCCGTGAGTTGCCGATGGGGGAGCCACCGAACTTGTACAGCCGATCGGCGTGGGCGCGCACCTCCGGCGTGACGACGACCGAGTCACCCTTGAGTAGTCCCTCGTAGCCATGGCGGTAGGCGATGATCTCGATTTCGGGAGCGAGTTCGGTGTAGCGCGTGATGAGGCCGGCCACCGCCGATGACAGGCAGGGGGCGAATCCACCGGCGGTGAGCAATCCAACCTTGTTGACCATAGCGGGAGAACCTTTCTTCTTCGGTCAAGCGACTGTCCCCAGCCTAATGGGGACCACCCTTCTCGGCGACCGACATCCATGGCAAACTGGCTCGAAAGACACTCCATCTCACCCCGAGGAGTCTCGATGCCGGCCAAGAACCCCGGACGTGGTCAGCGAGGATTCAGTGTGTCGGTGCTGGTCTGCCTGCTCATCCCAATCCTGCTGGTGTGCATTGGTCTGGCCGTGGACGGGGCAGCCAAGGCCGCGGCCGACCGCCGGGCCGAGGCGGTCGCCGCGCAGGCGGCCCGGGCGGGGCTGGATGCCGCCGCTCCGGCACTGGTGTCCGGGATGACATCCGAGGCCGGAGCGGGCCAGATCGCGGTGCGGGCAGCCGAGCAGGTGATCGCGTCGCATCCCGATATGGAGGGGATGGCCGTTGTCGGCGGTGAGGCCACGTTGCAGGTCACCACGTCCACCACCGTTCGGACCACCTTCCTCTCGCTGGCCGGTATCGATGAGCTTCCCGGGCGGGGCTCCGCGATAGTCGAGTTGCGGATGCGCTGAGCCCTAAACTGGTTCAATGGCCAGGTATTTCGACGTACATCCCGAGAACCCCCAGCCCCGCGCGCTCGATCAGGTCGCGAGGATACTGCAGGATTCCGGAGTGATCGCCTATGCGACGGACTCCGGCTTCGCGCTGGGCGCGCTGCTGGGCAATCATGCAGGTGCCGATCGCATCCGAGAGATCCGCCACCTGGACGATCGCCATCACCTGACCGTGGTGGTCAGCGAGTTCGCTCAGTTGGGCCGATATGTGCAGATGGACAACTGGGTCTTCCGCGCGATCAAGGCCGCCACGCCCGGCCCCTATACGTTCATCCTGCCGGCCTCTCGCGAGGTGCCGCGGGCGATGCAGCATCCGAAGAAGCGCACCATCGGGGTGCGGGTGCCCGCCCACACTGCCGCGCTGGCGCTGCTCGATCGGATCGGCGAACCGTTGGTCTCGTCCACCCTGATCCTGCCGGGAGCCGAGGAGCCGATGGCTGATGGCTGGCAGATCAACGAGGAGATCGGTCATCTCATCGACGCGGTCTACGACTCGGGAGACGCCGGACGGACGCCGACCACCGTGGTGGATCTGACCGGGGCGGAGCCGGAGATCCTGCGTCAAGGTGGCGGCGATCCGGAACTCTTCGTGCCCTGACTGGGCGTCAGCAGCTCAGCTGACCCGGCTGCGCCGCAGCTCGTAGCCTTGCACGGCGCCGACGAACTGGCTCTGCTGCTTGGCTTCGGAGTCGATGACATCACCGATGAGCACGGTGATGTTGTCGAGGCTGTGCGGCCAGCACAGGTCGACCAGGATGTTCGCGAGTTCTTGCGGAGCGCTGACCGAGGTGACCTGCGAGCTGATGACGTCCCGCGGAAGATAGCTGGTCAGGCCATCGGTGGCCAGCAACCAGCGGTCGCCGATCTGCAGATCGATCGGCGTGATGTGCACCGCCTCAGGATCGCGCAGCGCGCCGGACAACGAGTGCATCAGCATATTGCGCATCGGGTGGGTGGACGCGTCGGCGGGGTCAAGCATGCCCTCGTCCAGCAGCATCTGCACCCACGACTGGTCCACGGTCAGTTGTTCGAAGACGCCATCGCGGCAGCGGTAGGCCCGTGAGTCGCCGACGTGCACGAGATAGCCGATGTCATCGGTCATCACCAGGCCCGTCACGGTGGTAGCCATGCCGCGTGCGTCGGAGTCCTCGCGCCCGGCTCGCGCCAGCGCGGCATTGGCGCGGATCACCTCATCGCGGATCTGACCGGCATTCGGCTGGACGAGGGGTTCCAGCCCCGTTACCAGGGATTCGACAACCAGGGAGGACGCGAGGTGGCCTGCCGGGGCACCACCGACACCATCAGCGACCAGCAGTAGTCGGTCACTGGCATAACCAGAATCCTGGTTATCACTGCGTCTGGGCCCGATGTCAGAACGCGCGCCGGATGACAAACGGTAGGCGCGTGTGGAAGGCACTCCTTGACGATATCGGTTGTGCACCGGTCGAGGGCAAATCTGCGAGGTTGAGAGTCGAGACTTTCGCGGACGGCTTGCTCACACGCTCAGGTACTTGATGATGAGGGCGACGATGAGGGCCGCGGTGACCGCCAGTAGTCCTCCCCGCAGGTGTGACCTGCGTCCGTTGGCCACTCGGCGCAGATCCCAGAAGATGACGCCGGTGGCCGCGGCGCCGGCCAGGAAGCCTCCGATATGGGCGCTCCAGGCGATGGTCGGGAACAGCACCATGACGACGAGATTGAGACCGAGCAGGATCAGCATCGGGGTGAGTGACCGCTTCATCGCCCAGGCGAGGACCAGATAGGCGCCGAACAGGCCGAAGATCGCACCCGATGCCCCGAGCACGGCGGTGTTCCAGTTGGAGCCGGTGCCACCGGGCCCCTGGCCGGCGGGGAAGGCCAACAGGACGAAAAGCGTGCCTCCGCCCAGTGCGGAGATGAGATAGACGGCCAGGAATCGTCGCGCGCGCAGGATCGGCTCGAGGTAGCGTCCCATCAGCCACAGCGTCAGCATGTTGAAACCGATATGGGTGAACGAACGTGGCGCGTGGGCGAAGGCGGAGGTCAGGAACCGCCACGGCTCGGTGGCGGCCACCGACGGGATGAGCATGACCAGATCGTTGAACGCGGGAGACAGGTTCTGCAGTATCCACACCACCACGCAGATCGCCATCAACGCGTTGGTGACCGGCGTACGGGCGGCTGCCCCGGGCAGGAAGCTGGCTCCGTTGTTGTCCGGGGGGCGATTGAACCAGCGATCGCTGGATTGTCGAGGCGCGCGTCCCGGCGTCCAGGCGCCGGAGCCGGACGACCAGTTGGCCGGTGGCGGTGTGCTGGGTACGACTGGCTCCTTCGGCGCCTGCGGAATCGACTGTTCGAACTCCGGTGGGACGAAGTCGGGCCACTCGGGGTTGGACGAAGGCTGATCAGCTGCCACCCAGCAAGCCTACAGTCGTGCGCTTCCCGCCAGCCCGAGCTGGTGGGACTGCCGGTAGCCAGTGTCCAGATCGGTGATGCTGACCGAGACGATGCCGTGCTGGTCGAGGTGGTAGGTCTCCTCGATCAGATGGCCTTCGCCGGTGCGTCTCACCTCGACCTCGTCGACTGCCGGTGGTTCGGCTTGCAGCGCGTCCTCGAAGGGAAAAAGGACGTCGGCGTAGGGCACGATGTCGCCTTCGGGCTGACCATTGGCAAGTCCGGCGTATTCGACGAAGCGGTACCACCCGATGTTGTGAGCGGCGCGGTAGCGGCGTTGGATGGTCAGATCGCCGCCCACGCTCATGGTCTGGTCGCGGTCGAAGATCGAGTCGAACTGCATGCGTTCGCCGGCATCGGCCTCCCGGAAGACACCGAAACCGCGCGAGACGCGATCGGACAGGGTGTACCCGGATTCCGGATCCGAGGCGATCGCGAGTCCGATGGCGGTGGACGCGGCAGGGTATGGCGAGCGGTAGACCCGTCGCCCGAAGTGCTCGCGAAGCATCCGGGGCACCAGTGGCAGTGAGCTTGCGCCGCCGACCAGATACAGACCCGCGATGGCCGACAGGTCCGGCGTGCCGGCATCCAGGCCGTCGACCAGCACTCCCATGGCCTTGATCGACTGCTCGGTCAGGGGAGCGCAGGCCTGGTAGTAGTCGGCCACCGGGACGATGACGGTCTGGTCTTGAACCTCCAGCACGATGCGGCGGGATTGGGGAGCGAGCTGCTCCTTGGCGGCCTGGGCGTCGCCGAGCAGCTGGAAGTAGCCGTCCACGCCCAGATCGTCGGGACGGATGCCGGCGAGTTCACAGGCCAGATCAGCCAGCACGGCATCGAAATCGTCCCCGCCGAGCCGGTTGACACCGACCGAGCCGAGAACCGCATGGCTACGATCAAGGATCGCCACCAGGGAGGCGTCGAAGGTGCCACCACCCAGGTCGTAGACCACCAGTCGGCTGCGGCGGGCACTGGGGGAGCCGGCCAGCCGGTGAGTGTATTCGAAGCCGGCGGCCGACGGCTCGTTGAGCATCGCGGTGACCGGGAAACCGGCCTGCCGGAAGGCCTCGAGAGTGAGGAACCGCTGCCCGCTGTTCGCGTGGGCGGGCACCGCCACGACCACGCCGGCGATCGGATCGGACTTCAATAGGGGGGCGATGGTCGACGAGGTCTCCAGCTGAGTGCGTACGTGGTTCAGATAGCCGACCATGACGTCCAGGAGCTGATACTGCTCGTGACCGACGTGAACCCGGCTGGAGGTCGAGGCCATCGCCGAGGCCAGCTCCCGCTTCATCGAGCGTAGAACGGGACGACCGGCCGCGCGCGCCTGCGCGGCAGCGAATCCGTAGACCAGGCCCTGATCGGCCGATGCCACCAGCGACGGCAGGAACTCATGTGCGTCGCCATGGCTGTCGGTGAATCCCACCACGGGGTAGTTACCGCGATCCGCATAAGCGACGACGGTGCGGGTAGTGCCGAAATCTATGCCCAACTGCATATGGGCAAGCCTAACGTGGTCCCGCAGAACAGCCGTGGAGCCGCGCCATTAGGACGCGACCCCACCGGTCGATCAAAGTGTGCTTGCGCACGATCAGCGATCAGATGGCTCCCGCCATCAGCGCCAGGACGACACCGCCGGCCATGGCCGAGGCGACCTGACCCGCTGCATTCGCGCCCATGGCGTGCATGAGAACGAAGTTGGTGTTGTCTTCCCTGCTGACTTCCTTCTGGACCACGCGGGCGGCCATCGGGAAGGCCGAGATACCGGCCGCGCCGATCAGCGGGTTGAACTTGCCACCGCTGAACAGATTCATCAACTTGCCGAAGAGCACACCGGCAGCGGTGTCCAGGCAGAACGCCAGCAGACCGAGCACCAGGATGAACAGGGTCTGGGGCTTGATGAAGTTCTGGCCGACCATGGTCGAACCGATCGCCAGGCCCAGGAAAAGGGTGACGATGTTGTTCAGTTCGTTCTGCGCCGCACCGGACAGCCGCTCCACGACCTTCGACTCGCGCATCAGGTTGCCGAGCATCAGGGTGCCGATCAGCGGCAGAGCGAACGGCACCAGGATGCCGACGATGATCGTCACCACGATCGGGAACATGATCCGGGTCCGCTGGCTGATCTCGCGTGACGAGTACGGCATGCGGATGGAACGTTCTTTCTGGGTGGTGAGCAAGCGCATCACCGGCGGCATGATGATGGGCACCAGCGACATGTAGCTGTAGGCCGCGACCGTGATCGGGCCGAGCAGATGCGGAGCCAGCTGCGCCGAGACGTAGATCGAGGTCGGGCCATCGATTGCACCGATGATGCCGATCGAGGCAGCCTCAGGACGAGTGAAGCCGAGCAGCAGGGCCAAGATCAGCGTCAGGAAGATACCGAACTGGCCGGCAGCACCGAGCAGCACCATCTTCGGATTCTCCAACAGGGGCCCGAAGTCGGTCATGGCACCGATACCGATGAAGATCAGCAGCGGAAACAACTCGTTGCCAACACCGATGTCGTAAAGGAACTGCAGCATGCCGGGTTCCTCAGCGGTGCCCAGCATCATCGAGATCGGCATGTTCGCCAGCAGACAGCCGGCGCCGATCGGCAACAGCAGGAGAGGTTCGTACTCCTTGGCGATGGCCAGGTAGATCAGCAGAATGCCTACTGCGATCATGACCAGGCCCTGCCAGCTCAGGTTATAGAACCCCGTAAGTAGGTTTTGGATAGTGGATGCGTCCATCTCAGTCCTTCACGAACCGCAGCAGGACCTGGCCGTACTTCACTTGGTCGCCCTGCGAAACATCCACCGACTCCACCACACCGTCCTGGCTGGCATGCAGGTCGTTCTTCATCTTCATGGCCTCCAGCACCATCACCACGTCACCCTTGCTGACGCTGGAGCCCGGGGTCACATTGATCTCGATGATGACGCCGGGCATCGGCGCGCTCATCGAATAGGCCAGATCGGCGCCACCGGCGACGGCCGGGGACGGGGTCCGCGGCTTGGCGGCGCGCATGGTCGCCGGCACCTTGGGAGCCACCGGCACACCGGAGGCCGCCGACGCTGCTGCTGCAGCGGAGCGGGCCTCGATCTGCGGAGTGATCGCAGCCTGAGCCGTGTCGGCCTGTGAGTTGAGCGTCACGGCGACGGTCTGGCCATCGATCGAGACAGAGAAATCGGTTGCCGAGAGTTCCTCGACATCAATGTCGTACTGATTGTTGTTGACGGTGAGCTGATAGCGACGCACTGTCATCTCCTCTGGTTAGTCATCTGGGAACTGCGCCCCATGGCTACCCAGCGGCTCGCCCACAGGCGCGAACCGGGAGCATAGACGCGATTAGCAGGAGCGCCCTGCTTGCGGCGCACATCCGCATGCACGGCGACGGCGACCGAGACCGCGGCGATCTGCTCAGGAGTCAGGCCGCTGTCGTCAGCGATCGTCATCCAGGCATTCTCGTCGGCCGGCTCGACCGACTCCAGTTCAGGTTCACTTGGTGCTTCTTCGATAGCGACAGGGGCCGGCTGCTTGCCTGGGCGACCCAGAAGCATCAACACGACCATGAGTGCTATGAGCATGAGGAAGACGCTCCCCATACCCAGCAGCATCATCCACAAACCCCATCCAATGTCTGCCATCGCGGATTACACCGGGAACAGACCGTGCTTTTTGGCAACGGTCGGGGCGACTTTGGTTTGCAGAACCTCCAGCGCGCGCACCAGGCGCGGCCGGGTTTCCTTGGGCTCGATGACCTCGTCGATCTGGCCGAGGTCGGCAGCACGGTAGGGATTGAAGAACCGCTCGCGGTACTCCGCGATGAACTGCATCTCGGTGGCAGCGGGATCCTCGGAGTCGCGGATCTGCCTGCCGTGCAGCAGACGGGCTGCGCCTTCGGGACCCATCACGGCGATCTGAGCCGTGGGCCAGGCGAATGCGACATCCGAACCCATCTGCTTCGAGCTCAGGGCCACATAAGAACCGCCGATCGCCTTGCGGGTCACGATCGAGATCTTCGGCACGGTGGCCTGGCAGTAGGCGTAGATGATCTTCGCGCCATGGCGGATCACACCGTTGTATTCCTGCTCGACACCCGGCAGGTATCCGGGGCAGTCGACGAACGTGATCACCGGGATCGAGTAGACATCGCAGACCCGGATGAAGCGACTGATCTTGTCGGACGAATCGATGTCCAGCACGCCGGACATGACCATCGGCTGGTTCGCCACGATGCCGACCGGACGGCCGTCCAGACGGGCGAAGGCGCAGATCGCGTTCGGCGCGAATGACTCATGCACCTCGAGAATCGAATCGGTGTCGAAGATCTGGTCCAGCACCTGGCGCATGTCGTAGCCCTTGCGCTCGTCCTCGGAGACGATCGTGTTGAGCGACTCGTTCATGCGATCAGGATCATCGTCGCTGATCAGGATCGGCGCGTCTTCGGATGTGTTGGCCGGCAGATAGCTGAGCAGCAGCTTGGTCATCTCCAAGGCGTCCAGCTCCGACTTGGCCTCGAACTGAGCAACGCCACTGCGTCCGGCATGGACGGCCGCGCCGCCCAGCTCTTCGGCGGTGACCTGCTCGCCGGTCACCGATGCCACGATCTCGGGGCCGGTGAGGAACATATTCGAGGTCTGGTCGACCATGATGGTGAAATCGGTCAGCGCGGGAGAGTAGACGGCGCCGCCGGCACACGGGCCCATGATCAGGCTGATCTGAGGGATCACACCCGAAGCCGCGACGTTGCGCTGGAAGACCTCGCCGTAGGCGGCGAGGCTACGCACGCCTTCCTGCACACGAGCGCCGCCCGAATCGTTCAATCCCACGATCGGAATGCCGCTTTCGAGCGCGAGATCTTGAATCTTGTTGATTTTCTGAGCCTGTACCTGGCTGAAAGATCCGCCCAAAACGGTGAAATCCTGTGCGTAAACCGCCACACGACGACCGTTGATCTTTCCGAATCCGGTAATTACTCCATCGCCGGGATAACGCTTATCGGCCATCCCAAAATCGCTCAGATTATGAGTGGCCAACGCCCCCAATTCCTGGAAGGAGCCTTCATCGAGCAGGATGGACAGCCGCTCTCGCGCTGTCATCTTGCCCTTGGCATGTTGCGCTTCAATACGCTTTTGCCCGCCCCCCTGGAGAGCCTTATCTCGCATGTCCCGCAGAATCGAAAGATGATTATCTGCTGATGACTGCTCTGGCCTCACGGTGTCGGTCATTGTCACCTCGCTGTCACAAGTAGTGAGCACCGATAACCGATGCTGTGGCAAACCTAGCATGATACAGCCTTGCGCTGACGAGCCAGTTGCACCGGGTTTCCATCAGCGCAGGGACCCCAGTTCTGCAACTGTTGCAGGCTCGGTCGTTTCTCTTGCGCAGGGCCGACTGGTCGGAGAGATTCGGCGTGACAGGTCGGCTACGGCTCAGGATTTCTCGTGCCGTAGTGCGTGGCGTTCGATGGCGAGTTCGTAGTATCCGACCAGTGCTTCGGTGGCGGAGCGCCAACTGAGGCGCTCGGCCTCGGCGCGGGCCGCCTGCGCCATCCGCCGCCGCAACTGCGGATCGTCGACCAGCATCCGCAGCTTGGTGGCGAACTCGAACGGATCATGCGGGGGCACCAAGAAGCCTTGGATCCGGTCGTCGAACAGGTGGGGAATACCGCCGGCATCCGCACCGATCACGGGTACACCGGAGGCCATCGCCTCCAGCCCTGCCAGACCAAGCGTCTCGGTCGTCGACGGGAAACAGAAGACGTCGGCGCTGGCATAGGCCTCGGCCAGTTCATGGCCGCGCAGATAGCCGGTGAAGACCGTATTTGTACCAGAGAATGCGCTTTCCAGGGACTCTCTGGCCGGTCCGGAGCCCACGAAAGCGAACCGGACATCCGGCATTTGGTGTACCACCGGCAACAGATCGTCCAGATTCTTTTCGTTCGACAGCCGGCCGACATAGATCGCCAGCGGCATGTCGGGATGGCTGTCGGTCAATCTGCGGCGCATCCGCTTGGTACGCGCGCCCGGATGGTACGTCACGGTGTCGACGGCCTTGGGCCACAAGTCGACGTCGGTGACCCCGCCGGCGATCGCTGCAGCCACCATCTGGGGCGATGTGCACAGGTTCACCTCCGCACGGTTGTGCAGGGTGGTTGTCCAGCGGTCGGCGGTACCGGCCAGCCAGGACAGGTGCAGATCCTTGGTGTAGCTGGCCAGCTGGGTGTGATACGAGGCGAGCAGGGGGATGTCGCGGCGTTTGGCGGACAGCACACCGTAGGCCGCCAGCCAGGCCGGGTTGACCGCGTGCACGACCTCGGGCCGGAAGGCGATCATCTGCTCGGCTATCTTCGGGGTCGGCAACCCGACCTTGATCTCCGGATACCACGGCCGGAAGCCGACCGAACGCACCTTGACGATGTCGAAACCTGCATAGACCGGGGGTGGGGAACCGGGCGCGAAGACCAGCACGTCATGGCCCATCGCCGACAACTCGTCCAAGGTGCGCAGCACCCTGGTGACCACACCGTCGATCTTGGGCAAGAAGACCTCGGTGAACATCGCGATGCGCATCGGCGAGGTCGCTCCTACTCCGCGGACGCCCGTGAGGCCGGGACGCCGGCCTGCTGGTGCCTGGTCCACAGTGAGGTCGCGGGAATGCGGCTGAGATCGGCACGATCGGCATAGCGCCCGGCGGTCTCGTTGATCTCCATCAGCAGGCCCTCGCTGAGGGTGATCGGATCCAGGCCGAGTGCCAAGAAGTTGTCGTTGTGGACGATGAGTTCGTTCTCCGCCGCCTCCTTGCGGGGGTCGGGCACCATCTCAACCTCGGCACCGGTCAACTCGGCGACCAGCGCCGCCAGATCGCGCACCCGGTGGGTTTCGGTCATCTGGTTGAAGATCTTCACCTTGTCGCCGGCGGCCGGAGGATTGTTCAGCGCGATCTCGATGCAGCGCACCATGTCCTGGATGTGGATGAAAGCGCGGGTCTGACCGCCGGTGCCGTGCACGGTCAGCGGGTAGCCGACCGCGGCCTGCATCAGGAAACGGTTCAGCACGGTGCCGTAGTCGCCGTCATAGTCGAAGCGATTGATCAGCCGCTCGTCCAGCTTGGTCTGGATGGTGTTGGTGCCCCAGATGATGCCCTGATGGAGGTCGGTGATGCGCAGTTCGTCGTTCTTGGCGTAGTAGGCGAACATGGTCTGATCGAGCACCTTGGTCATGTGGTAGACCGAGCCAGGGTTGGTGGGGTAGAGGATCTCGGTTTCGACCAGGCCGTCATCGGTGGGCACCTGGATGCCGAGATAGCCCTCCGGAATGGCCATGCCGGCCGTGCCGTATCCGTAGACACCCATGGTGCCCAGATGCACCAGGTGGATGTCGTGACCGGATTCCACGATCGCGCAGAGCACGTTGTGGGTGGCGTTGACGTTGTTGTCGATGGTGTAGCGCTTGTGCTTGCCGGACTTCATGGAATAGGGGGCAGCGCGCTGTTCGGCGTAGTGAATGATCGCATCCGGACACTCCTCGCGCAGCAGTGCCAGCAGCCCGTGGTAGTCATGAGCGACGTCGAGTTCGACGACTGAGATCGCCCGGCCGCTGACTTCCTGCCACGCTGCTCGGCGTTCCACCATCGTGCGGATGGGGGTCAGGGACTGGACCTCCAGCTCCTCGTCGATCCGCCGTCGCGAGAAGTTGTCCACGATGATCACCTCATCGCCGCGAGCCGACAGGTGCAGGGACGCCGGCCATCCGCAGAAACCATCGCCGCCCAGAACCAGAACCTTCATCTCATCTCTTCCACTCGATGGTCATGCTCGGGACCTATGAGTCACAGTATCGGGTCAGTGCCGTGGGCGGTATCGCCAGGCCAGTAGGCAGGCCGCCAGGCCTGCGATCACGACGATGCCGAAAGCAGCACGCACACTGGAGCGTTCGGCCACCGCACCCATCAGCGGCGAGTTGAGTGTCAGGCCAAGCCGCAACGCGAAACCGACCAGGGAGATACCGGTGCCGGACGCCAGCCCGGGCAATCGTCCTGCCGCGCTGAACGCGGTCGGGACGATCGGTGCGCAGCCGACCCCGATCAGCACGAGTCCGACGTAGACCAACGGCGCCACCGGCGTGGCGATGACCACCAGGGCGCCGGCCGCGACCAGGCCACCGCCGACGCTGGCGACCGTTTCTTGGCCATACCGGTCGGCGAGCGGATCGCTGAGCAGGCGGCCGATCACCTGGGCGACCAGCATTACGGTCACCGCCATGCCGGCCGGCGAGTAGCCCAGGCCGAAATGGTCGACCAGATACAGCGCAGCCCAGTTGTTGGTGGCATCCTCCGGAACAACGCCCACCACACCCAGCAGCGCGAGCGGCAGAACCGGCAGCAGCCGCCGCCAGTTCGCCGGCGCCTGCTGATCGGCCTTCTGCTTGCTGTGCAGCTGCGCCAACCGCACGTCGGGCGGGATGACACCCATCCGATAACAGGCCAGCGCCAAGACGATGATTGTTGCCGCCATCGCCCCACCATGAACGGCCAGCGGCACCCGAAGACCGGCCGCCAGCGACCCGGCCAGGGTCGCCACGGTGGCCCCGACGCTCCAGGTCGCGTGCAACGAGCTCATGATGGTGCGTCCGGCCCAGATCTGAACGGCCACTCCCTGGGTGTTCTGAGCCGCATCGATGTGGGCGTCCAGCACGCCCATCAGGAAGAAGGCGACGGCGAAGGCCAGCGGGCTTGCTGCGCCGGAGGCCAGCGCCAGCATCAGTGCGGCACCGATGGTGCTAACCAGGGCGACCTTCAACGCGCCGTGACGGGCGATGAAGCGTGCAGGCAGCGGGCCGACCACCAAAGCGCCGGCGCCCATCGCCGCCACCACGATCCCGTAGAAGTCGTCGCTGAGTTCGAAGGCCTGCTTGATCTCGGGCAGCCGGGGCACCAGGGTCAGCATCAGCCCGTTGGTGAAGAAGTTCAATGAGACCCCGACACGGGCACGCCCGGGTGAAGCCGATGACTGCCCAAGCACCAAGGCAGCTTACAGTTACCCCGTGCAGATCACTACATTGACCGTTGACTGCGGAGGGTCCGGACTCAAGGCCTCGGTCCTGGACGCGGCCGGAACGATGAAAGCCCCCGTCATCCGCATTCCCACCCCCTACCCCCTGCCGCCGGCGCGACTCATCGAGTGTTTCCGAGAGCTCGCGGCCCAGTTGCCGCCTGCCCAACGGATAACCATCGGCATGCCCGGGATGCTGCGTCACGGAGTGGTGATCAGCACGCCGCACTACATCACCGAACGCGGGC
The DNA here is from genome assembly GCA_012517405.1 of Propionibacterium sp. GTDB lineage: Bacteria > Actinomycetota > Actinomycetes > Propionibacteriales > Propionibacteriaceae > Brooklawnia > Brooklawnia propionicigenes. The sequence continues at coordinate 27,631 of JAAYVB010000046.1, read as the reverse complement.
CACGCACTCGCGTGTTACCGCAACTGGTGACCGAGTGGGAGGGTCTGGACTTTCAGTCGGTGGTCTCCGACTCCCTCGGGATGCCCGCCAAGGTGCTGAATGATGCCGAGGTGCACGGCGCCGGGGTCATCACCGGTACCGGAATCGAAGTGGTGCTCACGCTGGGAACCGGCCTGGGCTCGGCCCACTTCGACGGCGGGCATCTGGCCCCGCATCTGGAGATATCCCGCGGGCCGATACGGATGTCGACCTACGACGAATACATCGGTGAGCCGGAACGCCGCCGGCTCGGCAATGCGATGTGGTCGCGCCGCGTCCGCCGGGTGGTCGACTCGTTGCGTCCGGTCTTCGTCTGGGACCGGGTCTATCTGGGCGGCGGAAACTCGCGCCGTATCACCCCCGGAGCGCTGATCGCGCTCGGGGATGACGTGGTGGTCGTCCCGAATGCCGCCGGCATCGCCGGGGGAGTGCGGGCGTGGACGCTGTGAGCGGCGTCGTGGGCTGTCGGCAGACTCAGTCTGTGGGCTGATCGCCGTCGTCCAGGCCCTTGAGGAATTCCTCAACCTCGGCGCCGATCTCCTCGGCGGTGGGCACGTTGGCACGCGGGGTGATCTGGCGATGGCTCATGTACTGCTCGTACTGCTGCTCCAGCCGTGCGACCACCTGCTGGGCTTCAGCCGAAGCGGTGACCTGCTGCTCAATCGTCTGATTCACTGTTTCGGACGACTGGGCGAGGCTGCCGTCGCTGGGCAACGCCAGCCCGCTCACCGAGCTGGCCTGCTGGAGCAACGCGATCGCGGCATCGGGGTAACCCGACTCGGCCACGTAGTAGGGCACATGAGCGGCCAGACCAATGACGTCCTTACCGTGTTCACCCAGCCGCAAGGTGAGCAGACCGATGAACGGCGAACTCATCTGGAAGGTGCCCGGCAGACCGTCCCGATCTCCCAACAAGACGGGGTCGGAGGCGAAGCCTGACACATGAATGGGCCGAGTGTGCGGCGTGGGCGCCGGCACTGCCTGAAGGATCAGCACGCGTCCGATGTCGAAGCCATCCATCACGTGTTCGATGGAGGCGATCATCCGCTCCCACTGGAGCGCGGGTTCGGGGCCGGACAGCCAGAAGAACCCGGCACCAGCGTCGTCGGTCACCTTGTGCAGCGCGATCTCCGGCTTCTGATAGTCGGTGAAGTGATCGCGATCGAAGATGATCTGCGGACGCTGTCCGGCGTAGTCATAGAGCTGATCGATGTCGAAAGTGCCCAGCTTGTGGTTGGCCAGCCGCTCCGACAGTTGGCGGCCGATCAGCTCCTGAGCCTCGCCGGCATCTCCGTAACCACCAAGTGTGATCAGTAGTGTGGGACGCTCACCGTCGGGCTGTGGGTATTCGTCAGATTCCAGATGTGGCTCCGGATTGAACAGTTCAGCAGGGTCGAGCATGTCACCACCTCCGTTACTTGTTCGACCGATCAGGATATCAAACGCGGATCAGGCTGTCAGTATTCCTTCCACTGTATCCGGAGGGCAGGTGACCGAGTGCTCTGTCGCCCAGGGGACCGTGCTTGTCAACGAACCGCAACATGGTGGAAACATGTTTTCCTTAGGATTCGAGCATGGAGAGCCTGGTAAATCGGTATCACCCCCCCGAAGGCGTCTACGACGAGATGTTCGACGGCGAGGAGGTCCGGTCGTCTTATGGTCTGTCCTACGAGCTCATGTCGGATATGCCGAACACCGAGTTCATCGATCGTGCCGACTATGTGCGCAGTACGTACCTCGATCAGGGCGTCACCTTCGATGTGGGCGGTGTCGAAAGCCCCTTCCCACTCGATGTCGTGCCGCGCATCATCACGGCCGCCGACTGGGCGCAGATCGAGGCCGGCGTCCAGCAGCGAGTGACGGCGCTGGAGGCTTTCCTCGCCGACGTCTACGGCTCCGGCAAGGTCTTCGGCGACGGGGTGATACCGCGGCGCATCGTCGCCACCTCGACGCACTACCACCGGGTGGCGCACGGCATCCGGCCGCCGAATGGCGTACGTATCCACGTCTCCGGTACCGACCTGGTGCGCGACGCATCCGGAGTCTTCCGGGTGCTGGAGGACAACGTCCGCATTCCCAGCGGTGTCAGCTATGTGATGACGAACCGCCGCGCCATGTCCACCGCGTTCCCCGAGTGGATGGGCCGGTATCAGGTGCGGCCGGTGCACGGCTACCCGCAGCTGCTGCTGGAGGCGCTGAGGGCGGCGGCTCCGGAGGGCATCAACGAGCCGACCGTGGTGGTGCTGACACCCGGTGTGCACAACTCCGCCTATTTCGAACACGCGCTGCTGGCCCGCATGATGGGCGTCGAACTGGTGGAGGGCAGCGACCTGTTCTGCGAGAGCGGGCAGGTCAAGGCGCGTACGACCAAGGGCGCCCAGCCGGTGCATGTCATCTATCGCCGGGTGGACGATGACTTCCTCGACCCGATGTACTTCCGTCCGGATTCGGTGCTCGGAGTGGCCGGGGTGCTTGCGGTCGCCGCTGCCGGGGGAGTGACGATCGCCAACGCCGTGGGCAACGGAGTGGCTGATGACAAGCTGATATGCACCTATGTTCCGGACCTGATCCGGTACTATCTGGATGCCGAGCCGATCCTGGCCGGGGTGGATACCTGGCGGCTGGAGAATCCGAAGGATCGTGTCGAGGTGCTCGACCGGCTGGAGGAGATGGTCGTGAAGCCGGTGGACGGTTCGGGTGGCAAGGGCGTGGTGATCTGCCCCAAGGCAAGCCCCAAGGAGTTGGACATCTTACGAGCCGCGATCTTGGAGGAGCCCCGCAACTGGATCGCTCAGCCGGTCGTCCAACTGTCGACGGTGCCGACGATGATCGACGGTGAGCTGGGTGCTCGCCATGTCGATCTTCGGCCGTTCGCCGTGAACGACGGCGAGAGCGTGAAGGTGCTGCCCGGTGGGTTGACCCGGGTCGCGCTTGGCGAGGGACAGCTGATCGTGAACTCCTCCCAGGGCGGCGGCTCGAAAGACACCTGGGTATTGATGGACGAAGGCGTGGGCAGTCAGCCACGCGCCCAGTTCTGGGGCCCGCCGGACATGACCGATGAACGAGATATGTTCGGTGTCGTCGCTACTCAGAGTCAGGAGTCCTGATGCTCAGCCGCATTGCTGGCTCGCTGTTCTGGATCGGGCGGTACCTGGAGCGTGCCGAGAACATCAGCCGCATTCTCGAAGTGAAACTGCAGCAGTTCCTCGAAGACCCCACGGTGGACGAACGGGCGGCATCGTCCAGCCTGCTGGGCGCGATGGGACTCGACATGTCGGAGCACACCGACGAACTCATCGATGCCGGCGCGGTCTTGCGGTACCTGTGGTACGACCCGGACAGCCCCAGCTCGGTGCGCGCGATCGTCGCGGCGGTGCGACAGTCGGCCCGCCGCATTCGCGAGACGATATCGCCGGAGTTGTGGGAGGCCATCAACACCACGTACAACGAGGTCTTCTCCGCGTCGTTCACGGCGATCCGGCCAACCGCGTCACTGCAGCTGGTGCGATTGCGTTGCGTGCAGATCGCCGGGCTGGCCAGCCAGACCATGGTGCACGACGAGGCCTATCACTTCTTCCTGCTGGGTCAGTCGCTGGAGCGCGTCGACATGACGTCGCGGCTGATCAGCACGGTGGCGGTGGAGGGCAACACTCTGGTCGCGTGGACCAGGGCGCTGCGGGCGGTCGGTGGCCATCACGCCTTCAACCGGACCTACTTCGGCGAAGGCGATTATCTGGACGCGGCCCGGTTCCTCATCGTCGACCGGCGTTTCCCGCACTCGCTGGTCTACGGATTGCAGGCCGTCCAGGACTCGCTCGGCGAGTTGGACCCCATCAACGTCAAGGCCAGACAAGATCCGACCGCCAGACTCGTGGGACGCACCCGCAGCCGGATGGAGTACCTCGATGCGTCCGAACTGATCGAGGGGCTGGAAGACCGGATGGAGCAGGTGCAGGTTGCCTGCGCCCAGGTGAGTGGGGAACTGACCGACCGGTACTTCGCCGGCATCGAGGTCTCGGTCTGGCACAGGGAGGTTCTGGTATGCGACTGAAACTTGTTCATACGGTGATCGTTGAGTCCGATGAGCCGATTCACGCGTGGCATGGCGAAGCGAGGATGACCCCCTGCTACCTGCCGAATCAGTCGCTGCTGCATCCGGTGGTGAGCATCACACCGTCGGCCTGGCGGCATGAGTATTTCGACTACTGGGGCACGGCAGTGGTGATGTTCAACGTGCCCGAGACGCATCTTCGGATGCGCGTGACGGCGGCCACCGAACTGGACTATTCGGCACCAGCTGCACCGAACGGACGTGGTGTCGGCTGGGAGGCGCTGAAGGATCCGTCGGTGGACGAGCGATTCTGTGATCATCTGCGGCTGCCCGAGGGCCTGGAAGTGCCCGATCAGTGGCGCAGCTGGCGGGCCGAGGCGGCTTCACCCGCGGAGTTCGTGCAAGAACTTGGCCATCGCGGGCTGATCGACGCGGACGACGGTGGCGTGGTGCCCGCAACGATGACGGCGCTGCACTGGGCTGGGATTCCCTCGCGTTATGTGGCCGGCTACAGCATCCCCACCGAACTGGTGCGTGGCGTGAAGCGTCCCGCACAGGTCTACAACTGGTTGCAGTACTGGGATGGCCGGTGGGTCGCCTGGGATCCGCGGTTGGGTTGCGCGCCCGATTCCCGGCACGTGGCGGTCGGCTACGGAGCCACTCGCGAGGATGTTCCGGTGCTGTTCGGCGTCCACGATTCGTCGGGTGAAGTGCAGATGACCAGCGAGGTCACCGTCGAGCGGCTGAACTGAGGCGGTCTCAGTCCAGCCGGGTGACGTCGACGGCCACGTCCAGAACGCTGTCCCGGCTCTCGCTGAAGATGACGCCCTTCAGGGGTGACACATCACGGAAGTCGCGTCCCCACGCAGTCACCAGGTAGCGCGAATCAGCCAGTTGATCATTGGTCGGGTCCAAGTCGATCCAGCCGCGTTCGGGAATGTAGACCGATGCCCATGCGTGGGTGGCGTCCGAACCGGCCAGCTTCTCCTCGCCGGGTGGCGGATAGGTTTCAATGTAGCCGCTGACGTAACGGGCGGGGAGCCCGACGGCCCGGAAACTGGCCACCGCCAGGTGGGCGAAATCCTGGCAGACACCCGCCCGGGCATTGATCACTTCGGGCAGCGTGGTGGCCACTGTCGTGGCACCTTGGGTGTAGCTGAAGCCTTCGTAGATCGCGTGGTAGACCGTGCCGATCGCCTCGCCCACCGGCATCCGAGGATCCAGCAGACCGGACGCGAACTCGCGCACCGGAGTGCTCAACTCGATCAGCGGCGACGGCAGCAGGTAGCTGGCCCGCTTGACCGGATCGATCCGGGGATCGAGGTGCACCAGCTCGACCGTCCGATCGACAGGGATGGTCATGCTCGGCAGATCGGCGGCCGGCCACTGGACGGCCAAGGTGGCGGACTTGCGCACCTGAAGTTGGGTATGCGGGGTGTGGATCTCCACATAGTGCGAGTGATTGCCGAAGAAGTCGGTGTGCACCTCGTACAGGTCCGGCGCCGGAGAGATCTCCACATCGTGGTCGAGTACCTGTTGATGCGGTGTGACTCGCGGGACGAGGAAAGCCCGAGCGAACGATGCGGTCACCTCGGCGTCATAGCGGTACCTGGTGCGGTGGACGACCTGATAGCGACGTGGGTCATTGTGCTCAGTGGCCATACGCATCCTCCGACCGCTCAGGCACCGCGAACGAGAACGCCGGCAACTGAGTGACAAAATGTGCCTGCTGGATCTGATCAGAGAGGTCGCGAAGCCCGGCATCGAGTTCGTCGAGCAGGAGGCGCGCGCGTTGCCGCTCATTGCCGCCGAGCCGGCGCGGGTTCGTACTGGCCAGACTGGCCACCAGCGCGGCTGCGGCCTGCTCGATTCGTGGGTTGGGCGCGACGCTGAGGACATGGATGAGCCGGTCCAGCTGGTAGCGGACCGATCTCGGGTTCGAGGCGTCCAGCAGCAGCAGGTCCAACGTGGCCTCGGCAGGGATGACCGCCCCGAAGCTGGCCGCCACCCGGCGATGGTAGGTGATCACCGAGTCGCCGGCACTCAGCACTGACTCGCTCAGCACCGCTTCGGTGACCGGTCCGGTCACCGAGCTCACCGTGTGCCGCAGCAGCTGGACGGTCAGCTCGGCCCGCTCTATGCGTCGACCGGCCTCGACGAATGCCCAGGTCGCGTCGCGCACCAGCGACTCGTTGGCCACCCCGGCGAAGGCCAGCAGCGAACGCAGGGCCTCATTGATCACCGGCTGCACAGCCAGGAGATCCTCGCCCTCGCGCGCCTGCCGCAGCGTGGCATTGAGCGCATTGAAGATGCTGAAGGTGTCGCCGCTGAGCAATTCGCGAACGTTCGCGGCGCAGGCCGCCATCCGTCCCACGTTGTAGGCGACACAGCCCTGAGTTATCTCGTCGAGCAGCAGCCGGCGGATCTGCGGCAGCGGCTCGTCGAGCCGCTCGGCCGCGCCCTGGCCGACGAAGCCGGGCTGCACCCCGGTGACCATGGACAGCGCCTCCAGCATCGTCCGCATCGCCGAATGGCCCGGGGTGCCGGGTCGATCCAGGTTGTCGGCGATCAATTGCTCGGAGACCTTCAGCACCCGCGAGGTCATCTCGGTGCGTTCGGCGTAACGGCCCAGCCAGAACAGGTTCTCCGCCGCGCTGGGTGGCAAGCCGAGGTCGGCGGCCTCGGCCGGCAGGTGGGCGGGACGACGCGGTGAGATCCCGGCCGACGGTGCCTCGCGATGGCTGTCCTCCAGCACCCAGACGTCCTTGCTGAAGGCGCCGGTTGCATTGGTGATGTTCCACTGGTCCGGGCTCGAGGCCACCCGGGCGAGGCCACCAGGCATGAACGAGTAGGACGCGCCGTCGGCGGCGCCGAATGTCCGCAAGACCATCGGACGAGGCTCGATCGAGCGGGCCTCCACGACGGGCACGGTGCTGGGCTCCAGATACTGCTGGGCGCTCCACCGCCACGGTTCGGCATCGATGCGGGCGAGCAGCTGGGAACGTGCTTGTTCGTCCAGCAGGCGTGCCGGAATCGCGCGTGCCCCGCGGACCCGAGAGATCGGCTTGATGATCAACGAGTCGAGATGGCTCTTCACGTAGGCCAGCCCCTCCGGATCGCCGCACCACCAGGCGGGGACCGTCGGGAGCTTCAACGACTCGCCGAGTAGCGACTCGGCGATGCGGTCCATGTATGCCAGCAGGCCGTTGTTCTCGAGGATTCCGGAGCCCAGATGATTGGCCACCGATACCCGATGCCGGCGGGCAGCCTGCAGCAGGCCGGGAATGCCGAGCAGTGAGTCGGAGCGCAGGTCGAGCGAATCGGCATACTCGGCGTCCAGGCGGCGGTGCAGGATGTTGACCGGTTGACTGCGCCCGATGGTCCGCAGCCACAGATAGCCGTCGGCGATCTGCAGGTCACCCGATTGCGCGATCGGGTAGCCGACGAGCATGGCGACCAGGGCCTGGTCATAGGCGGTTTCGCTGATGGTGCCGGAGCTGAGAATGGCCACCCGCGGGCTGTCTGCACCGGGGGGCAGGGTGTTCTCCAGCGCCACCCGGATCTGGTCGAAGAAGCCACGCAGCCGGTGGATGGAAACATGCCGATAGTCGCGGTCGAGCACCCTGGCCACCAAACGCCGGTTCGCCATGGCATATCCCATGCCCGAAGGCGATTGGGTGCGGTCGGACAGAACCGTCCAGCAGCCGCTGGCCGCACGCACCAGATCGGTGGCCACGATGGTCAGCTGATGATCGCCAGTGAGCGTCAGGCCGTCGACCGCCGGCAGGAACCCGCGGTGCCCCAGCACCAGTTCGCTGGGTACCACGCCCGAATGCAGCAGCGTGCGCGGGCCGTAGAAGTCGGCCAGCATGGCGTTCAACAGCTCGGCACGCTGCCGCAGCCCGGCCTGCAGGCCGGCCCATTCGGCGCTCGACATGATGAACGGCAGCACGTCGACCGACCAGGAATTGGCCAGTTCACCGGGACGCGAACCGCCGTAGGTGATCGCCTCGGAGCGAACCAGCCTGGTCAGCGCGCGCTGCCGCCGTTGCCAACCCGGATACTCGACCTCGGAGAGACTGGGAGTGAATCCCAGAATGTCCCGGTCGGCAAGCACATGGGCCAACTCATCGTGGCCACCAGCGCGCTGCACGTAATCGCGCAGTACCGGGCTGATGCGCTGATCGACGGCTTGGCTCACGCCAGCCAACTTTAGATGCTCTCTTCCAGCACGTCGTGCCAACGTTCGAATCGGCGTAGATCCAATGTCACCGGGTACTCGGCGCTACCCCAATCCGACACGCCGGGTATCTCGAGGTGTCCCGATGTCTGGTAGGGCTCGAACCGGGCGGCCCGCCGTGATTCGGCCTCGACCGCATTCACCGGATAGGTGTCGAAGCTGCGGCCACCGGGATGCACCACGTGATAGCGGAAACCGCCCAGCGATTGGCCACTGATCTTGTCGACCAGATCGAAACGCAGCGGGGCGTGTACGCCGATGGTCGGGTGCAGCGAGGACGGCGGAGACCACGCCTTGTAGCGCACGCCGGCCGCCAGCGCGTCGGAACGTCCGACCGACCCGACGCCCCAGCCGTGCCCGATCACCGGGGTCAGCGGCAGCGGCACGCCGTTGACCATCAGCAGATGGCGTTCCGGAATCAGGCCGGTGGACGCCACCTGCACGCGCTCCACCGAGGAATCGACATAGCGGGCAGTGCCGCTGAGGGTGACCTCTTCACCGAGCACCTGCCAGGGCTCGATGCCTTGGCGCAACTCCAGGTGGACATCGCCCAGCTGCACCTCGCCCAGGATGGGGAACCGGAACTCCAGGAACGACTCGAACCAGGCCAGGTCGAAGCGCTCGCTGATGGGCAGTGCGGCGTTGAGCTCGTCGAGCACGTTCCACAGGTCGGCGGCCGCGAAGGCCGGCAGCAGATAGCGGTCGTGCAGCCGGGTGCCCCACCGCACCAGCGGCGCGCGGTACGGCTCTCGCGCGAATCGCCACAGCAGTCCGCGCACCAGCAGCGCCTGCAGCAACGACATCCGCTCGTGGGGTGGCATCTCGAAACCGCGCATCTCGAGCAGGCCGGCATGTCCGCCGCGCCGGTCGGGGTTGTACAGCTTGTCGATGCAGAACTCTGCGCGGTGCGTGTTGCCTGTCAGATCGGTCAGCAGATGACGCAGCAGCCGGTCGGTCAGCCAGGGCTGCGAGTGACGCTGCCGTTCCAGTCGCTCCTCCAGCGTTTCGTCCGTTCTCCAGTCCGCGGAGATCGCTTTCGCGATGTCGTGCTCCACGGTCGGGTCGGTCAGCATCTCGTCCAGCTCGGTGAAGGCGATGTCGAGCTCGTAGAGCGTGCCCGGCAGCCCCTCGTCGACCCGCGGGGCCTGGCTGGTGGGCCCGATGAAGCGGCCGGTGAAGATGTACGACAGCCCGGGATGATGCTGCCAGTAGGTGACCATGGAACGCAGCAGGTCGGGACGGCGCAGCAGCGGGGAGTCCTGCGGCGTGGGACCACCCAAGGTGATGTGGTTTCCGCCGCCAGTGCCGGTGTGGGTGCCGTCCAGATCGAACTTCTCGGTGGTCAGGCCCACCTGCCGGGCGTCTTCGAACAATGTGGTGGTCAGCTGGACGAGGTCGCCCCACGAGCTGGTGGGCTGCACATTCACTTCGATGACCCCGGGGTCGGGGGTGACGCTCAGAGTCTGCAGGCGATCGTCGCCGGGCAGGGGGTACCCCTCCAGGACGATCGGGGTCTGCAGCGCAGCGCAAGCGTCCTCGATGGTCGCGATCAGCCGCAGCGCATCGTCCAGCCGGTCGATCGGCGGCAGGAAGCAGAAGAGATGACCGTCGCGTTCCTCGATAGCCAAAGCGGTGCGTGGTGCAGATTCGATCGGTAGCTCTCTGGCCGGTTTCACGCTGGTCTGGTGCCCGTCCGGCAGCGGCCGTGTGGCATCGCCATCGGCATTGCGGACGATATCGGGCGCCGCTCCCCAGGCGAGCGCGTTCAGCGGCAGCCGCAACCCGATGGGGGAGCTGCCGGCGGTGAGGAAGATCGCCCGTCGACGCGGACGCCAGCGGGTGGTCGCCCAGCTTCCGCCGTCCGGATCGTCGGGGTCGACGAAGACCGGGATCACCCAGCCGGCGGGTTCGGTGGCGGCGTCATCGAGCCGATCGACCAGCTGCTGGCGGGCGTGCTCGTTCGCCAGCAGCTCATCCGAGGGGTCGGGGTCGATGTCGGGACGCGGACCCCACGGCAGCTGGGCCGCCGACACCGCCGCCTGCACGGTGTCCTCGTAGACGGGCAGCACGAATTCGTCCGCGATACCCAGCCGGGCGGCGATCTGATGAGCCAGCGCATCGGTGCCGGCTGTGGCGGAGGGCTTCGTCCACGGGTTGACCAGCAGAGCGGGGTGATGCCAGATCGGCTCGCCGTCGGTGCGCCAGGCCAGTGTCATCTGCCAGCGCGGCAACGGCTCATCCGGGTACCACTTGCCCTGGCCGTGATGCACGAGCCCGCCGTCGGCCCAGCGCTGCCGCAGCTTGTCAGTCAGCTTGGCGGCCAGTTGGCGTTTCTGTGGGCCATCGGCCGCAGAGTTCCACTGCGGGCTGGCGGTCTCGGCCGCAGATACAAAGGTGGGCTCTCCACCCATCGTCAGCGCGATGTCCTCGTTCGCCAGGCCGGCGTCGACCACCTGCCCGAGGGTGTCGATGGCATCCCACTGGTCATCGCTCAGTGGCTTGGTGACCCGGACGTCCTCATGGATCCGGGTGACCTCGTTGCTGAAGCTGAACTCGACCTCGGCGATCCCGGTGCTGCCGGTGATGGGGGCCGCGGTCGACGGGTGGGGCGTGCAGGACAGGGGGATATGGCCCTCACCGGCGAACAGCCCGCTGGTCGCGTCCAGCCCGACCCAGCCCGCACCCGGGATATAGACCTCTGCCCAGGCGTGCAGATCGGTGAAGTCGTGTTTGACGCCTGCCGGACCGTCCACCGGTTCCATGTCGGCCGCCAACTGCACCAGGTAGCCGGAGACGAACCGGGCGGCCAGACCGAAGCGACGCAGAATCGACACCAGGAGCCAGGCCGAGTCACGGCACGATCCGATCGCCCGGGACAGCGTATAACCGGGTGTCTGGACTCCCGGTTCCATCCGGGTCGTGTAGGCGACGTCGTCGCGCACCGCCTCATTGAGCCGCACCAGGAAATCGACCGTGCGCAGTCCGCAATCTCGCCACTGGGATTCGGGCAGCCGGCTGGCGATCCACTGATCGACCAGATCGCCATCGGCGGGCGAGTCGAGTTCGGCGGGCACCTGATGCAGGTACGGCTGCAGATCGGTGGCCAGCTCGTCCGGGTAGCTCCAGCCCATCTCGGCGGCGTATTCCTCGACGAAGAAGTCGAACGGATTGATGACCGTCATGTCGGCGATCAGATCGACGGTGAACTGAAGCTCGTTGACCGGCTCGGGGAAGACCAGCCGGGCCAGGTAGTTGCCGAACGGGTCCTGCTGCCAGTTGATGAAATGGTCCCCGGGCACCACACTCAGCGAATAGGCCTCGATCGGGGTCCGGGTGTGCGGAGCCGGTCGCAGCCGCACGGTGTGCGGATTCACGGTGGTCGGCCGATCGAACCGGTATGTCGTTTGATGCTTGAGGGCGATGCGGATCGTCACCGGTTCAGGATATGAGACGCGGCCCGCCATGATGGCCGGCTCCGCGGGCTGTTCGCCAACCGTAACGTGGCGGTCTCATGCGCTATAGGGGTCGCGGCGCCCCACCCGCGAGGGGCAGGGCGCCGCGACCGACGTCTACAGCACCTTGGCCAAGAAGTCCTTGGTCCGGTCGTTCTGCGGATTCGCGAGCACCTCGCGCGGGTCGCCCTCCTCGACGACCCTGCCGTCGGCCATGAACAACAGCCGATCGCTGACTTCGCGGGCGAAGCCCATCTCGTGAGTCACCACGACCATCGTCATGCCTGCCGCGGCCAGTGCTTTCATGACATCGAGCACCTCACCGACCATCTCGGGATCCAGCGCGGAGGTGGGTTCGTCGAAGAGCATGATGTCGGGATCCATCGCCAGAGCCCTGGCAATGGCCACGCGCTGCTTCTGGCCGCCCGACAGCTGGGCGGGTCGAGCATCGATCTTTTCGGAGAGCTTGACCTGCGCCAGCAGGGATTCGGCACGGCTCCTCGCCTCGGTCTTGGACAACTTCTTCAGCATGCTGGGAGCCAGCATGATGTTCTCGGCCACCGTCTGGTGCGGGAAGAGGTTGAAATGCTGGAAGACCATGCCGATCTTCTGGCGCACCTGGTTGATGTCGGTGTTCTTGTCGGTGAGATCACGACCTTCGACGATCACCTTGCCCGATGTCACTTCTTCCAAGAGATTCAGGCAGCGCAAGAAGGTGGACTTGCCGGAGCCCGACGGCCCGATCACGGCGACGACCTCACCTTGGTTGATAGTGGTGGAGATGCCCTTGAGGACTTCGTTCGAACCGAACGACTTGTGGAGATCGGTGACCTCGATCATGGTCTTGGCTGACTCGCTCACTTGTTGATCCTCCGATCGATCCGGTTCGACAGCTTCGTGAGGGCGGAGATGACGATGAAGTACATGGCACCGACGATCAGCCAGACCTCGAAGCTGCGGAAGTTGCGGGCAATGATCTGTTGCCCCTGATAGGTCAGTTCGGCGAATCCGAGCACGGCCAGCAGCGACGTGTCCTTCAGCGTGATGACGAACTGATTGATGAACGAGGGCGTCATAATCTTGACTGCTTGCGGAACGATGATCTTGCGCATCGACTGCATCCAGTTCAAGCCGAGGGAGCGCGCGGCCTCCATCTGGCCGATATCAACCGACTGAATACCGCCGCGAACGATCTCGGTCATGTAGGCCCCCGCGTTCAGCGAGAGCGTGATCACACCTGCGGTGAGTACGTCGAGCTTGATGCCGAGCGCGGTCGGCAGGCCGAAATAGAAGAAGAAAGCCTGGACCAGTAGTGGCGTGCCACGGAAGATGTCGACGTAGACCGACGCGATCGACTGCAAGATCTTGTTTCCGCTGACCTTGAGGAAGCCGAAGACCACGCCGAGTACGGAGGCGAAGACCAAGGACAGCGCGGTCGCGGCGAGGGTGAGCAGCAGGCCCTTGAGCAAGGCCGGCATGCTCTGGACGAGCAGACCCCAGAACGACTGACTGGAACCACCGGCATCGGGTGCCTTCAGGTACTTGTCGATAATCGCCTGATAGGTGCCGTCGGTCTGCATGCCGCTCAAGCCGGCGTTGAAGGCTTGGAGCAGCTCCGGGTTGGAGCCCTTCAAGACGGCGAAACCGTAGCTCGAGCCCTGCTCCTTGGGTGTGACGATTTTCAGTCCGTTGCCCTGGTTGATCCCGTAGGCGAGCACCGGGTAGTCGTCGAAGACGGCTGCTGCGTTGCCGGTAGCCACCTCGGAGTACATCGTGTCGGCTTTGTCGAGGGCCTTGACCGTGAAGCCGTACTGGTCGGCGATCGATTGGGCGAAGGTGAGACCTTCGGCGCCGGTCTTCGCGACGACGGTCTTGCCGCTCAGATCCTCGTAGCTGGTGATGGTGTCGTCGTCGGCCCGCACGGCCATCTGCACACCGGAGTCGAAGTAGGGCGCCGAGAAGTCGAAGACCTCCTTGCGGGCATCGGTGATCGACATGCCGGCGATGACACCGTCGGCCTGGCCCGAGGTGACCGCCTGCAGCGCCGCGTCGAAGCCAAGAGCTCTGATGTCGACGCTGAATCCCTGACGCCGCGCGATCTCATTGATCAGATCGATGTCGATACCGGTCATTTCGCCCGACTCGTTGCGGTATTCGAATGGCGCGAACGTGGTGTCGGTGGCGATGACGAAGGTCTTGCCCTGCACACCCTCGACCTGGGCGTCATCAGCAGGGGCGTTACTGCCGAGGTACTTGGTCAGCAGTGCGTGATAGGAGCCGTCGGCCTTCATCTCGCTCAGGCCCTCGTTGAACGCCTGGAGCAGTTCGGCGTTGGAGCCCTTCAGGACGGCGAAACCGTAGCTCGAACCCTGTTCCTTGGGTGTCACGACCTTGAGCCCGTTGCCCTGCGCGATCCCATAGGCAAGCACGGGATAGTCGTCGAAGACGGCGGCTGCGTTGCCGCTGGCGACCTCGGCATACATCGTGTCGGCGCTGCCCAGGGCCTTGACGGTGAATCCGTACTGGTCGGCGATCGACTGGGCGAAGGAGAGACCCTCGGCACCGGTCTTCGCGACGACGGTCTTGCCCCTCAGATCCTCGTAGCTGGTGATCGAGGAGTCATCGGCCCGCACGGCCATCTGCACACCCGAGGAGAAGTAGGGCGCCGAGAAGTCGAAGACCTCCTTGCGCGCGTCGGTGATCGACATGCCGGCGATGACACCGTCGGCCTGGCCCGAGGTGACGGCCTGCAATGCGGCGTCGAAGCCGAGAGCCTGGATGTCGACGTTGAAGCCTTTTCGCTGTGCGATTTCTCGGATCAGATCCATGTCGATGCCGGTCATGTCGCCCGATGCATCCCGGAATTCGAATGGCGCAAACGTTGTGTCGGTCGCGATCACGAACGTCTGGCCTTCGACGGGCCCCTCCGCATGTGCTTGGAGCGCGGAGACGCCGAACGTCATACCGATGAACCCGAGCAGAAGCGTGATCAGGGCTCCGGTCCTAGCCGCGCTGGCGCGACTCCTGTGAGAGATGTGCATGGTTACGTGTCCTCCATGGTCGCGACCGTGATACTTGGCCGACGCCGCGATGCTAGGCGGACTTCGGCGGTCTTTCTGCCGGAACTGAGAGGCGAAACACAATGGAAACACGACCGGTCCGGTCAGATCAGCGGACCATGGTCGTCGGCCAGAAAAGCCAGAATTGCCCGGACGCGACGGTTTTCTTCGTCCGGGGTCAGCCCGAGTTTCATGAAGATATTGGAGACGTGTTTGGCGACTGCGGCGTTCGACAGCACCAGTTCGGCAGCGATCTGGCCATTGGACAGACCACGAGCCATCAGTTCGAGCACCTCGAATTCGCGAGGGCTCAGTTCGCCGAGCCCCGATCGGCTGGCGCGCATCATTGCTCGCGCCACCTCGGGGTCGATCACCATGCCACCCGCGCACACCACGCGCAGCGTGCCGATGAAATCGGCAACCTGGGACACCCGGTCCTTCAACAGATAGCCCGAGCCACCCGAGTCCGGGGCGGCAGGCAGCGCGAACAGCTGCTGCGCATACACCGGGGCAACATATTGGCTCACCACGAGCACCGACAGTGCGGGGTAGGCCGTCTTCAGGTCGAGCGCCGCTTGGAGACCGTCATTGGCCATCGTCGGCGGCATCCGGACATCGGTGATCAGTAGCTGCGGCAACCGGCCCTGCTCGGCAAGCTGCTGCACGGTTTGCCGCAGAGCGTCCGCGCGGGATTCCTGGGCCACGATCTCGAATCCTTGGCGCTCCAGCAACCCGGCCAAGCCCTCGCGCAGCAGCGCGGAGTCGTCCGCGATCGCCACGGTGGTCACAGCGTCACTCCCGGTTCTCCTCGCTGCAGCAACAACGGTATGGACGCCAGTACCTGCGTCGGGCCGCCCATTGGGCTCGAGATGGTCAGTTCGCCGCCGACCGCGGCCAGTCGCTCGCGCATCCCGGCCAAGCCATGGCCGGCGGCGAAGCGGGCTCCGCCCGGGCCGCTGTCCACCACCGAGACGCGAAGCAACTCGTCGGCGGTCAGCAGCACGCTCACCTCTGCTCGGGGGGCGTGCTTGGCGGCATTCGCGATCGCCTCGCAGGCGAAGAAATAGGCGGTGGCCAGCACCCCTTCGGGTATGGCGGGCAGCGGGTTCGGGCAGACGATGCGGACCTGGGTGGCCGCCGCCTCGGCCACATCGGCCAACGCCGCGGCAAGGCCCTGCTCGGTGAGGATCTGCGGGTGAATCCCGCGCACGGTGACGCGCAGGGCATCAAGTCCTCGCTGGATCGCTGCCTGGGCCTCACTTAGTCGCTCGGCGAGTTCGGGATCGCTGGCCACGGTCGCGGACAGCCTCGCCTCGCCGATCATCATGGCTGCGGCCACCAGGTACTGCTGGGTGCCGTCGTGCAGGTCGCGCTCGATGCGGTGACGTTCGACCTCGTAGGCGTCCACGATGGCACGCCGTGATGCGGTCAAGGCGGCAATGGTCTGGGCAGCTTGATCCTCGTGCGAGACCTGCTGGCTGTGGCGTCGCATTCTCACGCTCTTCAACCTAGCCCAGCCAGGTAGTGCCAGCACTACCCCAAGATGGGTGTGTGCACTGTTCGGCGAATGCCCGATCTCACCTGAAATGGAGCCATGATCTCAATACCGACATCACCTCACAGCTCGCCCCTGATGGCGACCCACGACATCACGAAAAGCTTCGGCGCCGTCCGGGCGCTCGCCGGCATCAGCGTGCGGGTGGAACAGGGCGAGTCCGTCGCGATCATGGGACCGTCCGGTTCGGGCAAGTCAACCCTGCTGCACTGCCTGTCCGGGGTGCTGGTGCCCGACGACGGCGTCGTCGACTTCGACGGAGGTCCCCTGTCGGCGCTGAACGACCGCCGGCGTTCGCACCTGAGGCTCAGCGAGTTCGGCTTCGTCTTCCAGGACGGTCAATTGCTGCCCGAACTGCCGGCCCGGGAAAACGTTGCCCTGCCGCTGATGCTCACCGGCACGTCTCGGCGCCTGGCGCTGGCCGCCGCAGACGACATGCTCGGCCGTATCGGCTTGGGCGAACTGCGTGGCCGACGTCCCGGCGACATGTCCGGCGGCCAGGCCCAGCGCGTCGCGATCGCGCGCGCCATGGTGGGGCACCCGCGTGTTGTCTTCGCGGATGAACCCAGCGGCGCACTCGATCAGGCGTCCGGCCATGAGGTGATGCAGTTGCTCACCACCACCTGTCGGATCGCCGGGGCGGCGCTGGTGGTGGTTACCCATGACATCAACGTGGCCCGCTGGTGCTCGCGATTGATCGAGATCCGT
This sequence comes from Propionibacterium sp., assembly GCA_012517405.1. Taxonomy (GTDB): domain Bacteria; phylum Actinomycetota; class Actinomycetes; order Propionibacteriales; family Propionibacteriaceae; genus Brooklawnia; species Brooklawnia propionicigenes. Next base: position 10,527 of record JAAYVB010000046.1, on the reverse strand, counting down.
GACGGTATCGTCCACGCCGACCGCAGGCTGTCGGCCGCCACGACATCGGGGGAGCTCCGATGAGCATCAGTTCCGCGCCGGCTAGGGTGAGTGGGCTGTTCAGCTTCACCGCACACCTCACCAAGGCCAGGTTCGCATCCCGGCAAGGTGAATCGCTGCTCTATCTGGCGGCGATCATGGCATTCATCATCAGCTCGGCGCTGGCGCTGACCGTGGCCGGCGGCACCTGGATGTTCTACTACCGTTGGCAGCACCCGCATGGGTTGTTGCTGGAGGTGCTCGCCGAGGACAGCACCTTCGACATCGTCCCGCAGAGCTATTTCATCCTCGCGGTCTTCGCGTGCGCGCTGCTCATCCCGGCGACATATTCGCTGGCCTCCGGGGCTGCGGTGCTGGGCGCGCGAGGCCGCGAACGGAGGCTTGCCGCACTGCGGCTGTTGGGCCTGTCGTCGGGCGATGTGACCCGGATGGCGTTGATCGACACGCTCCTGCAGGCGACGATCGGTGTCGGCATCGGTGCGGTGATCTATCTCGTGACGCTGCCGCTGTGGAGCAGGCTGACGATGCTCGGCATGCCGCTGAGTGCCGAGGAGATGCTGTTGCCGTGGCCGCTGACTGCCGCCATCTGTGTGGCCGTGATCGGCTTGGGCGTCGCATCGGCATGGTGGGGCTTGCGTCAGGTACGTATTTCGCCGTTGGGCGTTGCGCGGCTCGGTACTCGTCCTCGGCTGAAGTCATGGCGCATCGTGCTCGCTGGGCTCGTGCTGATCGCAGGCTCGGTCGCGATGTCGGTTCTGCCGCTGGGTAGCGGGGTGGCGGGATTCCTGCTGATGGCGGGGATCATCGTGATCATGATTCAGGGCTTCAACATCGCCGGCCCGTGGCTCCTGCAGCAGATCAGCAAACTGATCGCCCGGGCCCCGCGACTGTCGGTAATCTGGGCCGCGCGGCGGATCGAGGCGCACCCCAAACAGACCTGGCAACGGGTCGTGGGTATCTCGCTGCTGGCATTGATCGGCGGGTACATGGCATTGATGCCGATCGAGATCAACGGTGGTGACGACACTGCGGGCCAGACATTCGTGCAGGCCACTCAGTGGGACTTCACCAAGGGTGTCATCATCACTCTGGCCGTCGGTTTCACTCTGACCGCTGCTTCGATCTTCATCACGCAGGCCTCAGCGGTCTTCGAGCGCGCCGAGCAGACCATCGCCATGTACAAGATGGGTGCCCCGTTGGCCTTCAGCACGAAGGTGATGTGGCTGGAAACGCTGGGACCGCTGGTCTTCTCGGTGGTGCTCGGCGCGGGTTTGGGGGCTGCGATGGCCTATCCGATGTACCGCTATGCCACGAGTGTCGGTGTCGTCTCCGACGGTGGGCCGATCGTGATGGCGATCGTCCTGATCGCCGGCATCGTGCTGGCCATGGTTGCGCTGTGGGCCTGCCGACCACTCCAGCGTCGCGTGCTCGCGACTCAACACCGAGCGAACGATTGATCGGAATGTGACAGTCTGGACCGGTGAGCGATTGGACCGAACTTGAAGACGAAGCCGTACGCATCACCCGCGAACTGATTCGCATCGACACCTCCAACTACGGTGATGGGACGGGGCCGACCGAGCGCGCGGCGGCCGAGTATGTTCTCGGTCTGCTGCACGAGGTCGGCCTCGATCCCGTCTCGCTGGAATCTCAGCCGGGCAGAGCAAGCGTGATCGTCCGCATCGCTGGCGCCGACCCGTCGCGGGGCGGCCTGGTCGTGCATGGCCACCTGGATGTGGTACCGGCGAATGCGGCCGATTGGAGCGTCGATCCATTCAGCGCCGAGGAGCGCGATGGCATGATCTGGGGACGCGGCGCAGTGGACATGAAGTCGATGGTCGGCATGGTGCTGGCGAATCTGCGGCGGATCGCGCGCGAGGGAATCGTGCCACCGCGGGATCTGGTCTTCGTCTTCTTCGCCGATGAAGAGCAGGGCGGCACCTGGGGTTCGCAGTGGATGGTCCGCGAGCATCCGGAGCTCTTCGCGGGCTGCACCGAGGCGATCAGCGAGGTCGGCGGCTACTCGGTGACACTGCCCGTGGCGGGCGGCGGGACCCGTCGTGCCTACCTGCTGCAGACCGCCGAGAAGGGCTTCGCCTGGGTACATCTGCGCGCCTCCGGGCGGGCCGGGCACGGCTCACTGCCCAATGACGAGAATGCGATCGTCCGGCTGGCCGAGGCGATCACCCGGATCAACCAGCATGAGTGGCCGTTGGAATATGTGGCCAGCGTGCGGGCGCTGTTCGACGGTGTGACCGAGATCACCGGTGTGTCGCCCGACGACGGCTTGGAGGCCTTCCTCGATCTGCTCGGCGGGGGACGGGCTTTCGTGGCCGGCACCCTGCGCGACTCGGCGAACTTCACCCGGCTGGATGCCGGCTACAAGAACAACGTGATCCCCAGCGAGGCCACCGCGCACATCGACTGCCGGTTCTTGCCCGGGCACCAGGACGAGCTGCTCGACACGATCCGCGAGCTGGCCGGCGAACACGTCGACCTGATCATCGATCAGTTGGGTATCTCGGTGGACGCGCCTCGTGATTCGGCTTTCGTCGCAAGCATGCAGGCGGCCATCCAGGCCGAGGATCCCGATGCGGCGCTGCTGCCGTACTGCCTGTCGGCGGGCACCGACAACAAGGCGTTGGAGGCTCTCGGCATTCACGGCTACGGCTTCGTGCCGCTGAAGCTGCCTGCCGACCTGAACTTCGCGATGCTGTTTCACGGTGTGAACGAGCGAGTTCCGGTCGACGCGGTCCGTTTCGGTGCCCGGGTGCTGCGCCGACTGCTGGACGACTGCTGAGGCTCAGCCCAGGGGCAGATCGACGCTTTCCCGCAATTCCCGCAGCACCAGCGGGGAGCCGTCGGAGTGCAGCGTGCAGTTCGGCGCGACGATGATCTGGTCGCCGGCCGCGCGGCGGGCCTGCAGGATCTCCTCGCGCGCCTTGCTGGGAGTCCAGTAGAGGCTGGTGATCTCGTCCAGGCCGACCATCGGAATCCAGCCGTAGCGCTGCCGGGCCTCAGGGATCCGCGGCGCCGAGACCTTGTCCGACCAGTTGAGCACCTCGAACGGGTAGTCGGTCAGCAGATCGGGATCCGCGCCCTCGCCGTGCAGATGACCGATCCGCACCAATCCCTCGGCGGCCTGCAGCACCTGAATGTCGTAGGGCGAGATCCACTCGGTGAACTGCTCGGGCGACAATCCGAAGCTGGTGGAGTCGGTGCTGGCACCATTGATCGCCAGGAAGAGACCGTCCACATCCAAGTCGGGAAGCTGCGCGGCATAGGCTGCCAGCGCAGTGGCCACCCGGGAGATCGTGCGGTGCGCCAGCTCCGTGTCGGCGGCCAGATAGTCGATCACCGTCTCGCCCAGAGCCCGCACCAGCGTCTGGACGGGGGAGAAGATCGTGTCGATGATCGCTGCCTCGGGCGCCTCGGCCCGAATGATCCGCAGCACGTCGGCCTGCTTGACCAGGTTAGTCAGCGTCGCTTTCGGATCGGGCACCACCTCGTCGAGCTGCGCGGGATCGGTGATCTCATCCAGGCCGTCGGGCACCTGCAGCCGGAAATCGTCCATCACCTTGATGTAGTCCCAGTCGTACTGGTGGTAGAAGCGCAGATGGGCTTCGGCGACCTGCTCGGGCGTCCAGAAGCTCGAGCCGTAGTGAATCCAGGCACCGACCGGGGGACGGTCGGTCTGCTGGCCGTGAGCGGCCGCGAGGAAACGTTCGCGTTTGGTGGTCATGCGTTTCTCCGTTCCATGGTGAGACGAACGCATGGGGCACACCAAGATCCGTCAAGTACGTCAGACACTAGGCTCGGGATATGGAGACCATGGAGAACCTCGCCCACCAGGTCGCCATGCTCGCCATCAGCCCATTCAGCGGCGAGGTCCGCAAGACATCGCGGCTGGGCGCGGCGACCGCAGCGGCGGTGCTGGCCGAGCTCGTGTTGCAGGAGCGCGTCCGTTGGGCCTCGGGCAAGGTGCACGTCAGCGATTCGCGGCCCACCGAAGACCACCTCGTCGATGTCATGCTGCATGACCTCACCGGGCGCGCCGGCCGCGAGCCCGCGAAGATCATCGGGGATGCCCGCCAGACCTACAGCGGCCAGGCCTTGGGCGAACTTGTGAGCAATGGCTGGGCAAAGCTGATACCTGCCTCCCGCCTGTCGGCGCAGCGCTATGAACTGATCGGCGAGGAGCGGATCAACGCAGCCCGTGAACTGGCTCGAAGCGGGCTCACCGATCCGCATGCGGCGCCGGCTCGGGCCGCCTATCTGGGCGGGTTCGTTGCATTGCTCGGATTGGATTCCGAAGTCGCTGGATTGGGGTTTCGTGGTCGTCGTCGGGTGCGGTCCGCGTTGCTCAAGCGGTCGTGGCTGCTGCGCGCGCTGCAAACACAGTTCTCGGTGACGACGCCTTTGTGACCAACTCAGCGCCGGCGATCGACCTCGAGCACTCGCAGTCCTGTCTCGTCCGCAATGACCAGCAGGTCTTTGCCAGCGTGCCCGTCCAGGGCGGCCAGCACCGACTCCTCGTCCCACTGCTCAGCGGCAGCGTCGGTGCGTACCCACAGTTCGGCGGGGGAGTCCGTGGCCTGCCGGATTCGGCGCACCAGGTCGGGGTCGTGGGCGCCGATCAGCACCACCGAGCGCGGCCGGCTCGGACGATCGGGCACGTCGATCTGCCGATCCTGGCGGAAGACCGCGCCATGGTAGGCCGAGACCGCGGCGCTGGCGACCAGCACGCCCAAGCCGTAGCGCATAGCGCGCAGGGTGGCGGTGCCCAGTTGCGCGTCCACAAGATCTCGGAAGAATGCATAGGCGGCCACCAGGAGGGCCACGACCGCGGCCACGCCGGCCACGCCGAACAGCAGCACCAGGTAGATCCGGCGGCTCAGTGCTGCCACCTCGGCTGCCGGATCGGCGCCGACTGCGGCCTTGAGACGCCGCCAGTGGAACCACCAGACGGGGGTGCCCACCACCAGCAGCGTGAGGGCCGCGAGGAGTGTGTTGATCGTCGGCATGCCGATGTCGAGACCCGGGGTCGCGGCCTCGATGAGGGCAACAATGATCGTTCCGACACCGGAGGCGGCCGCGATGAGCGCGATCCCGCCGACCAGATAGTCATAGGTTCTGCGGATCTCGCGATGCTCGGCGGCGGACTGCCCGACTGCGGCGCGGTGATACCACCAGATCACTACGCCGATCACGGCAGTGGCGGTCTGCATGGCCGTGCTGTCGAAATGCTGGGCGAAGGTCTGATCGAGCCTGTCGCCCACGATCCAGACCAGGATGGTCCACAGCAGCATGCTGACCGCGGCGATCGCCATGATCAGTCCGCCGGCCACCCCGATCAGCAGCACGTAGGCGAGCCACAAGACCTGGCGAGGCAACCGGGACGCCGAGAGGACCCAATACCTGATCCACACCAGCCCGCCGGCGGTCAGCAGCCCCGCGCCCCGGGCAAGGCCGGTGAGGGGCGGTACGACGGCCCCCGGACGCAGCAGCAGGTCGAGGGAGGTGCCGAGCAGTTGTATCAGCCCGGTCGCGGCGAGCACCAGCCCGACCAGCGACCCGAGCAGCAGGTGGGGCGTTGCAGCGGCCACATCCAGGCTGCGGCGCGCGACGATCCAGTGGCCCAGCCACACGGCCGCCCAGACGACGAACCGAGCAGTCGCCTGTGCGTCAAACTCTGCGTGGTCGATCGCTTCGAAGACCGCGACCTGTAGTCCGGCCGCAGCCACGACCAGGCCGGTCAGCGCCGCGATCGTCAGATACGTCGTGAACAGGGGCGACCTGGTTTCGGCAGGAGACGCACGATGACTGCGCCAGGTCCACCAGGCGAGCAGGGCGGCCAGCGGGACGCCGACCAAAACGAATGTCAGGGCCTGCGCCAGCGCGTAGGAGTCGTCCTGCCATGCGGGTGCTTCGGCGCCCAGCAACCGGCCGAGCAGTTCGGTGGCACCGATGGCCGACACCACCACCAGTGCGTACAAGACTGCGTACTGGAAGACTCTGCGGACATTGCGCGCATCCAGAGACTCCCGGTGACGTCCGGCATTGACGACCACAGTGATCAGGCCGGCGAGCAATGCGAGTATCGCCACACCGAGAAAAGTCATGGTCTCCGCCCCTCACTTGCAGGAATACACCGGCCAGGGGTTGCCGGTGATCAACCAGCTACCGTCGGCGCGGATCAGGTAGAAGTCCTCCCGGTGCGACCACGAGTCGAACAGGCCGCCGGAGTACTCGGTGACATCGAGCACGACCACGCCTTCCTCGCCGGTGATCTTGCTGCTTACGACGCTCAGTGAGACTCGCGAAGGCCGATAGACATCCCTCAGCGGAGCGCTGCAGCCCAGCGCCGGGTCGAGCAGTGCGACGGCCTGGTCATCGTCGCCTTCGACGAATGCCAAGATGAAGATCTGGACGGTGCCTTCGGGGGTGCCGGGGTCCAGTTCAGGGCGTTCGCGTTGTGTTGTCAGCAACGCGGTCACCACCGCGAGGACGACAACCAGTGCGGCGACCACACCCAAGACCGCGTTCGGGGGTACCCGCGAAAGACCGGCTTCGCCGCCGTCCATGGCGTCTCCATTCACTCGTAGCAGTGAGATGTAACGCGTTGCGTTGAGTCAAGTGTCCTCCCGGAGCGGCTCAGCTCGAACGCGCTAGCCTGCGCCCATGGACTTCTTCGGAAACCTGGCTCACCAGATCACCCTGCTTGCGATCAACGAGCAGACCGGACGCGTCCGCAACCGGGGACAGCTCAAGCTGGCCGCGGCCGGGGCCACACTGGCGGAGCTGGCCATGCAGGAACGGGTCAGCCTGGTCGACAAGAAGGTACAGGTACACGACGCGCGCCCGATCGGCGATCCGCTACTCGATGCGATGCTGCGGGTGCTGGGCACTCATCCCGCTCATCGTCCGGCCCGCATCATCCAGGCCGGGGGAGGGTTCTATCTGGACCAATCGCTGGAGGACATGACTCGCAGCGGATGGCTGGTCAAGACGCCGGCGAGGGGCCTGGGCGGCGACCGGTACCGGATTCTCAACGCCCAGGAACTGTCCACCGCCCGCGAGTTGGCCGCGACCGCCATCCGCGATCCGGCGGGCGTCACATCCAGAGCCGCATGCCTGGGCGGGCTGGCGTTGGAGCTGCAGTTCGGCAAATGGCTGGCTCCCGAGGCGGGGTGGCGTCAACGGTGGAGATCGCAACGCGTCCTACAGCAGCGAGATTGGGTGGTGAAGGCCGTGCACGACATCATCGCTTCCCAGCAGTCCGCCACGACCGCAGCGATCTCGAGCTGACCGGGGGCCGAGCTCACGCATCAGACCAGCGGTTCGATCTCCACAACGGTCAGTACTCCGGCGGCGACCCGGAATCGGACATTCAGCCCGGCGAAACCAAGCCCGTAGTTGCGCTCCGGGTCGTCCTGGTAGGCCGGACGAGGGTCCTCGGCGAGCACACCGAGCAGGCCGTCGCGCAGTTTCTCGGGCACCCGGGCAATCAGCTCGTCCGAGATGTCGACCTGCACGCGATAGTCGGTATTGCGGGTGGTGAACCCGAAGGTCGCGTCGGTATGCAAATCTGCCGCGATGTACGGCTTGATGTCGAAGATCGGGGTGCCGTCCATCAGATCGGCGCCACCGACCACCAGCACCGGACCCAGATCCGGCTCCGATCGCACCTCGAGCAGTCGCACCGACGACAAGGCAATGGGGTTGGGCCGGAACGGTGATCGGGTGGCGAAGACGCCCAGCCGCTGCTCACCGCCGAGCCTGGGCGGACGCACGGTCGGCCTCCAGTCGTCACGGATGGCCGCCGAAAACTGCCAGATCAGCCAGATATGGCTGAAGTCCTCGATGCCGCGGATGGCATCCGGGTTGCGGTAGTGCGGCTCGAAGACCACGCTGGCCACCAGGTCGGGCACCAGTCCGGCCTGCCTCGGGATCCCGAACTTGGCGGGGAATGCACTGCGGATGTGGGCAATGGGCTCCATGCTCACATCAGTTGCTGGGCAGGGTTGATGGAGTAATCGGCCATGTAGTCGAAGACGCCGCGCAATGCGATCCGATCGGGATCGTGGTAGTACTCGAGCTGGGCAGTGGCAAAGTCCCGCCATTCGCCGTCGTATTCGAAGGCCCAGGTGAACATGTTCTCGGGTTCATCGACGACCGCGAAGAGGCAGCCGAAGCCGTAGATCTCGCGCACCACTCGGATGCGCTGCCAGACATCGAGAAACTCCGACCAGGAACCCACGATCGAATAGCGCCGCATGACCGCCAGGGGATGCGGCGTGACGGTCGTATCGAGATGAGTGAGGTACTCGCCGCGCACCGGCCGGATCTTCACATTGCGGAAGACATGCGGGGCTTTCAGCGCCTCCACCCGTACGGTCTCGGGATCGGCCCGCACCGCCCGGTTCCCGGCCTCGGGATCGGGGTGCGAGTACAGCCAGGTCAGCTTCGGTTCGGCGTTGGTTTCCAGAAATGCGCGATGCGTGGTGAAACCGTGCCATCTAGCAATTTCGACTTCACGCCGCCACAGCGGCAGATAGTCGTCGAGATGGTGGGGTTTGATCGCGAATCGATGAAGTACGAGCTGTTCGTCCGGGATCGGCACCTGAAGAATGTCGTTGCTCATAGTTCCACCACCTCGAACGAGACGGCCAGCTGGACGCCGACCCGCTCCCCGGTCGACCGGGCGATCTGTTCGAGGAAGATCCGAGGATCGCCCATCGCGTGATCTCCGAGCCCGGCCAGATACTGCTGGTGCGCGGCCAGCGAGGCGACACCGGCATCGAAACTTGCGGTGACGTCCACGAACGCGTTCGACTGGGGGCTGCCAGAGACCAGGATCCGCTGTGCCTTCCAGGGCGCCAAGCCCTGGTCGGAGACCAACTCCGGGAAGACCCAGCGGTTCGCGGCATCCCGGGTTCCGTCGAGTACCGCTCGTCCGACCGCGATGTGATCGGCCTGGTTGTAACGCCCGGGACCGAACTGATCGTGGTGATTGATGGTGATCACCACGTCGGGGCACGCCTTGCGTACCGCTGCGGCGATGTCGCGCCGCAGGTTGAGGTCGTAACACACGACCCCGTCCGGATAGTCGAGGAAATCGACCGTGTGTACCCCGACCAGCGCGGCACCGGTGATCTCCTCCTGCATGCGCAGCGGACCGCACACCTGCGGTGGGATCGCGTCGATGCCGGCCTCACCATGGGTGACAAGCAGATAGCTGATCTGCTTGCCCTGCGCGGTCCAGCGGGCGATCGCTGAAGCCGCACCGTATTCCAGATCATCCGGATGAGCAACGATGGCCAAGGCAGAGGAGAAATCCTCAGCGACCGGACGTAGATCAGTCATAGGTCCACTCTAGAGTCCGCCACCCGCGAGGGGTGAGCAGTCGCTAAGGTGATCGCCATGCTGACCGCTCTTCTCGAGGTCATGCTGCCGGTCTTCGTTATCGCCGGAGTCGGATTCTTGCTCGCCAGGCGATTCACCATCGACCAACTCAGCCTGAACAAGATCCAGCTCTATGCGCTGACCCCGGCACTTGCCTTCAGCTCGATCATGGACACGTCCGTTTCGGCCTCCGACGTGGGCGACCTCGCCCGGGGCTACCTGGGAGCTACCTTGGTGCTCGGTTTGGTGTCGGCGGTCGCGGTGCGCTTGTTGGCGAAACCGGTGCGCAACGGGGTGATCGCTTCGGTGCTGCTCGGCAACAACGGCAATTTCGGGCTGCCCATCGCGCTGCTGGCGCTGGGCCAATCCGGGCTGGACCGCGCGATCGTGATCTTCATGATCGCCATCGTGCTCATCTGGACGGTCGGGCCAGTCCTGTTCGGGGCGGCCCCGAGCGTGCGCAGCGCCTTGGTCAACATCGCGAGGCTGCCGGTGATCTGGGCGATCCTGCTGGCCACAGTGTTCCGGGTGGTCGGAATTGAGCTTCCCGGCGGTCTGAGCACTGCGGTGCACATGGTTGGGAATGCATCGGTTCCGATGATCCTGATCGCTCTGGGAATTCAGCTCGGCTATGGCAAACGGGTCCGTTTCGGCAAGACGGTCATCACGGCGATGCTGCTCAAGCTGATCGTCGCGCCCCTGCTCGGCTGGGGGGTCTGTTGGCTGCTCGGTCTGCGCGGGCAGGACCTGCAATCGGTAGTCCTCGCCCTGTCGATGCCGACCGCGGTGAACGTCTTCCTGCTCGCCCTCGAGTACGACAAGGACGCCGAGACGATTGCCAGCATCGTGGCAGCAACCACACTGGTGAGCTTGGTGACGATCTCCATCGTGGTCTCGCAGCTGGGCGCGCTCGTCTAGGGGCCCGCAGCAGCCGCGTCAGGTCTGTTCGGGCACCCTGATTCGGATGGTTCCTGTTGCGGTTACTTGGTATTGGTAGCCGTGGGGTGAGGTCCAGTGGAAGGTGCCGGGTGTGGGTTGTTCGAGTTTCCATTTTCCGTGGGTTTTGGCCCGGTGGGCTTTGCG
>JAAYVB010000038.1 GCA_012517405.1 Propionibacterium sp. | reverse complement strand
GGCTTCTACCGCACGTGCGTCATCGACCAGGTCCTGCCGCAGTCCCCAGCTGACTACGTGCGACGACCGAACGTGCCACCTGAGTCACCCACGCTCGGCCTGTCGCACCTGCAGTTCGAAGCCCTGCTCAGCGCGGCCCGCACGTCGACGAACACCAACGACTTCGCCTTGGTGACCATGCTGGGGCTGCTCGGCTTGCGGATCTTCGAAGCGTGCGGCGCCAACATCACCGACCTCGGCGAGGAACACGGCCACCGCGTCCTGAAGGTCCGGGGCAAGGGCGGCAAGGTCGTCCTCACCCCCCTGCCACCCGCCGTCCAGCGGGCGATCGAACGCGCGGTTGGCGGACGCGCGGACGGACCCATCCTGCGCACGATCCGCGGGACCCGCATGGACCGGCATGCCGCGACCCGCCGGTTGAAGCACCTCGCCGCCCAGGCCGGCGTGCGGCTACCCAGGATGCACCCCCACATGCTGCGTCACACGTTCGTCACGACCATGCTGGACGCCGGCGTCGACCTCCGCGACGTGCAGATCGCGGCCCGGCACGCCGACCCGCGAACCACGATGCGCTACGACCGAGCCCGCAAGAACCTCGACCGTCACCCGAACTACATCCTCGCCGCCTACATGGCCTCCGGCACCTGACAGCGCTCGACGGCACCGGATGGGCAGGCCCACCAAATGTGATGGTGCTCAGCGACCCGGGTAGCGCCCGGGCGGGGGCTGCGACCGTGGCGGTGTCCGGCGTTCCTGCGCTGAGCCGTCGATCCGACCCGTGACCCGCTCCCACGATGGACCATCCATGCCGGGAGCTGGCTTGTCGGGGCTGGTGGTACCGACAGCAGCGGGCAGGGACGCCAGCCAGCGGAGGGCGACCGCTGCCGCCTGCTGGTGCCGCGCGTCCACCTGACCCAGACGGTCCGCGATCACGGTGGCGCTCACCAATCCTGCCGCGTGGAGGGCACGCACGAAGTTGAGGTCCTTCTCCCGGTGGGCGCACAACTTCGCCACGCACAGGTCTTCCGGCTCCAGGCACCAGCCGATGAACTGCGGCCGCCCCGACGGCGCCGCCGTATTCGTGTTCTGGACCCGCACCAACCGGTCCCGCCACCCGGCCGGCAGGACCGCCGTGTCGAGGTCGACGCCATCGATGCTGAACCCGTGCTGCTCCTCAAACGGTGACCACTCCCCAGCGACCCCCTCGATCAGGTCCGCCAACTCGGCGGTCACCGTGTTGTTGTCGGAGATGGGCAGCACGTCGACCTCCACCGACATGGTCGCCTCGACCGGTAGTTCTTCCTCGCCGAAGCTGCCCAAGATCGCCTGGGACCCCACGATGATCACCGCCGGATGCCCGATGATCTGGCACGCCGTCCGGATCGCATGCTCCAACTGGTCGCGTCTCATCGGCCGACCACCGCCAGCACCTTCGCCCGCTCCGACTGCGGCAACAATCCACCCAACGGCGACACCTCCCGCATCTGCACCGAGTCGGTGTCTAGGCCGGTCATCACACGGCGCAGCCCGGGAACGTCGCGCTGCTCCACCAACACCTCCCACCGGCCCAGGTTCGACACATGAGGTTCACCCTGAACGCGGTGCCGCAACCGCTCCACGTTCCGCCGGATCGTCGGCACCCAGTCGTCCAACACGCCGGTGTCCAGATGAGTGGCCAACTGGCGGTGCAGGCGCCAACTCCGCAGGTGCGACCGGTCCAACTCCACCCGGACCGGGCGACGCACCACCTCAAGCCGATACCCCAAGCACGACAGCAGCCGATCCAGCATCTCGTCGCTCATCTCGATCCGGCCCGACAAGAACTGACTGATACTCGGCTGCCGCACCCCACTCATCCGCGACAACTCCGACTGAGACACCTTGCTCTCAGTCATCACCTCGCGCAGGACCTCCCGACCACCCATGCTCGGACTATAGCATCCAGAGCTATGGGAAAGAGTGGTCCGCAAACGCACTACTCTGCCGCGTGCAGTGCGCCCAATCGTGCCGGTGAACGTTTGCGGCTCGGAGCGGAAACGGGGGCGATACATGTCAGTCGGTGAAGCCCATTTGCTGGTACGCCGACCGGCGTCTTGAGTACTGCGCATTGAGGACGGGGACGCTCGCGTCGACGTAGTCGTGCACGACGACCTCGGTCTTGCCTTCGTGCCGGCGTAACGCGCGGCCGACGGCTTGGATGAGCAGTCCGGGGTAGGAGATGGGCCCGGCGAGGAAGACGGTGTCGATGGCGGGTGCATCGAATCCTTCACCGCCGTAGGGGGATGGTCGTCATGACCAGTAGCGGGTCGCCTGGTGAGGCGTCGGCGATCTTGGCTCGTATCGCGGCCACGGCTTTGGCGCCGGTGCCGCCGCGCATGATCAGCACCTCTGTGTCGGGCAGCAGCCCGGCGAGCGCGGTGAGGTGGTCGCGGCGGCGGGACAGGACGAGGCACTTGCGGCCTTGGGCGAGTGCCGCAGCAATGTCGGCTGCGATCTGGCGGTTGCGTTCCGGGTCTTTGGCGAGCAGGCCGCCCAGTTGGGTGATCGCTCCAGGTGTGCTCAGGTCGAGGTCGTGCGGGCTGCGATAGGCGGTGGAGTGGATGTGCAGCACGCGACGCGGTCCGTCGTAGGGGGTGACGAGGTTGGCTTCGTGGGGGAGCGTGTCGCGGATGGTGTGCCGGATGGGGCCGAGCTGCCAGTTGGTGACCTGCTCCAGTCCGTCCTTGCGTTCGGGTGTCGCCGTGAGGCCCAGCCACCAGGTGGCGCCGATCTGGGCTACGACGTTCTCGTAGGATCCGGCAGCGAGGTGGTGGCATTCGTCGACGATCACCTGGCCGTAGCCCTGGGTGAGCTCCCGGATGTCCTCGGGGCTGTGTCGCGCCAGGGACTGCAGGAGCATGATGTCGACCTGTCCGCGGGTCTTGGCTCGTCCGCCGCCCAGTTGGCCGGTCTTGATGCCGAGGAGGTTGCGGACCTGTTCGCGCCACTGTGAGGCAAGTGCTGTCTTGTTGATGAGCACGAGCGTGGAGACTGAGCGTTCGGCGATGATGGCGCAGGCCATCACGGTCTTGCCCGAGCCGGTCGGCGCATAAAGGACGCCGTCCTCGTGAGCCAGCAACCTGTCGACGGCTGCTGCCTGCCGCTCGTCGAGTTCGCCGAGGAAGGACACGTCGAGTTCATTGCCTTCGTTGCGGTTGTCGTCGCTGACCAGGTCACTTCCTGCCTGGGTGATCAGGTCGGCTGCTTGGTGGCGTAGCCCGCGCGGCAGGATCAGGTCCCCGTTGACAGCGACGTCGAAGCCCTGGATGAAGCGGGGGATGGTCCAGGTCGACCGGCGGGCGCGTTGGGCCTCGTAGAACGCCGGGTTGTGGATGGTGGCCGCATGTCGTAGGGCTGCCGACAACTCGGGCGTCAGGTCCTCGTCATGGATCGTCAACTGCGCCGCCAGCGTCGCCCGGACGCGAGTCGGGGGGCTGGGGTGGATGGCGGTCGCGGGCGAGGTTTCCAGTCTGGTGACCTCGAGCCCGACGACGAGCCGCTCCATTCGGCCGGCTGCTGCTACTTGGCGGGGAGTCATCCGGTCCAGGCGTGACAGGTACTCCCACTGGTCGGGCCACGGCTCCCAGGTGGCCAGGTCCACGAACAGGGTTGTGCCGCGTTTGGTGCGGCGGTTGCCGTTCAGGGGTGCGGCGATCAGGTTCCCGACCCCGGACGAGCCTGTCGGGACTGTGTCCTGGTTCGGGAACAACCGGTCGTAGCTGGCCAGCGGCATCGATCCGCGCAACGCCATCGCCCGGTGGATGCAGGCGGTCCCCATCGCCCGGGCGTCCGCCGCGGGAACTGGGGAGGTGAAGAACGTCCACACGTGTGCGCCTCTGCCGGACTGGGAGATCTCAAGCCCGCAGGGGACACCGAGGGACGCGGCGGCCTTCACGTACGCGTGCGCGTCCAGCATGGCCTGGGGACCGTCGAAGTCGGCGGCCAGCCACCAGCAGTTTCCGTCCGGCAGCAGCGGATACAGACCGATGAACAACTCATTGCCAGACCGCAGGTGCGCCTCGAGGACCTCGTTCGTCAACGGAAGCGGTCGACGATCCCACAACGAGCCCTTGCCGAACGAGTCCCGCACCGCCGGCGACCAGCCCTTCGTGCCTTTCCGCGGGTTCTCCCAGTATCGTGCGTACACGTCCCGGCGCGCCGCGAAGAGCTGCGCGTACAACGCCAGCTTCACTTCCGTCGGTGACGCGTTCGTCACCAAGCCTGGATCGGATGGGGCCAATGTCGGCTGGGACGGGGGTGGTTCCACCCCGTCGGTCACCTTGAGCAGGTTCCTCAACCGCAGGTTCTCCACCCGAAGCGCCGTCAACTGGCGCTCCAGATCAGCCCGGCGCGCCTGCGCGTCACCAAACCGGGAGACCGACATCACAGTCAGTCCCGGTCGCTCTCACTGGCGCCTGCGCTCCCAACAGAGCGTGTGTCCTTGAGTTGCCTGTCGACATGCGTGGGCTCGCCGAGCGCGGCGTCACCCACGGCCCGCTCGTCGCCGATTGCGGCTGATTGATGAAGGAGGACGCGCTGCCTGATGCGGCTCATGATGGAGGGAACGTCGTGGATCATGGTCTCGCGGATGATGGTGGTGTCGACCAGCAGGTAGCCGTGCGCAATGCGGTTCCGCATGCCCCACATGAGCGGCCAGACCTCGCCGAAGATGTCCTCCCGCTCGTCGGAGTCGATCGCGGCGAGCGCCTCGATCCCAGCGGACAAGCGCATGCACACCGCGTCGATGACCAGACGCTCTTCAAGGCCCTGCTCGGCGTGGGTCTGCATGATCTCGAAGTGCGCCAACGCGTCTTGAAGGATCTCGATCGTGGTCCGGCTCACAGTGCCACGGCCTCGGCCAGGATCCGGTCGCGTAGCTCGGGCCGCAGCACCGAGTCGGGCACGACATCCACCGGGCAACCCACCACTCGGCTTACGGCGCGCTCCAGGACGCCGAGTTGTATCAAGCTGAGGGGTCGTTCCATGGTGAACAGCAAGTCGATGTCGGAATCCTCCCGATCCTCCCCAGTGGCGACCGACCCGAACACTCGGACGTTGCTGCCACCAGCCTCAGCCACCAGACGCTTCACCTCGGCGGCGTGCTTACGCAGCCGACGCCCCAGCGAGGATGTCCCATGGAAGCGAAGCAGACGGGACACCTCGGGCTGGCTGCGGCCGATCTCGGCGGCGATCTGCGTCTGGGTCATTCCCGCTGCGGCCGCCTGCCGCACAGCCCGGACCAGTTCGGCGCGCGCACGCGAGATTCGGTAGTCGGCGTCGCGGGCTACCTCTGCCAGACTGCTCGTCATGGCCTCATTATAGCAACGGCTATACGTACTGAGTGTCCGCGGTCCGTGCCCAGGCGGCTCACGCAACCCCCCGGCGGACTGTTGAGTTCAGGGATGGAGTAGCGCCCGATTGAGATGGGCGCACGCGAAAGGCCTTGTCAGGGCCAGGGTGGGGCGACAGGTCGGCGAGCAATCTCGGTGCCCCAGATAAGCCCCAAGTGGTGCCCGGAACCCAAGACCGCTCCGCATCGTCCCTTGTCAGATGGGGGTTATGCAGGTGACTTGCCGCAGGTTCGAGTCCTGTCGCCCCGACCAAGGGTGAAACCCCGATCCGATGATCCCGCTCGATAGGCTGCTGCGATGATCGAGTTCATCGTCTTCTGCATCCCGTCGGTCGTCTATGTGATCGTGCAGTCTCGCGGGCAGGGTCAGGACGTGGAATCGACACTTCAACGAGTCGGCGCAACGTGGGGATCTCCCTCCGGGTACCGATGGGCGCTCGTCCTGCTGCTTCCGATCCTGCTGACCGGCTGGCTGGCGATCACAGTCATCCCCGCTGAGATTCTGGACGATCCTGGCGTCACGGTTGGCCGTATCACCTCGGTCGGCGCCGCGGTCGGCGTGGTGGCGCGGGCGGTCGGCGAGGAGGTCTTCTTTCGCGGGTTGCTGGGTGGGGTGCTGATGCGCCGGCTCGGATTCGGTTGGGGGAATCTGCTTCAGGCGGCAGCATTCATCGTGCCGCACCTCGCGCTTGTCCTGATCGACGCCCGCATCTGGCCGATCATTCCGGTCCAGTTCGCTGCGGGTTGGCTGTTCGGATGGCTGCGATACAAGACGGGAACGTTCGTGCCCGGCGCCGCACTTCACTTCGTCACCAACATCGTCGCCGGACTCGTCGTCGGCTAGCAGGGCGCGGAGCGCACCGAGCATCCGGTGCTACTCGGCTGGGGTGGTCCGCCGTAAGGGGCATCCGCACGACTCGCGCAATTCGAGCGTGAACGGTACCCGGACGAACTTGGGTACCGACTCGGGCGGACTGTCAACGATGTCTAGTGCGGCTTCGGCGATCAGGTCGGTGGGCTGGCGCACCGAGGTGAGCGGGGGAATCAGGAACGGGCTCAACTCCGTGGCGTCGATGGAGACCACGGCGACGTCGCCCGGAACCGACAATCCGAGGCGATGAAGCGCACTCAGCGCTCCGATCGCCTGGGTGTCGTTGGACACGAAGAGCCCGTCCGGCAGCTCTGGCTGGCTGAAGAGCTCCATGGTGGCATCGAAGCCACCCTGGAATGAGTATTCGGCCCGACGCACGAGGTGCTGGGTCTGTTGCGGCGGATAAGCCGTCTCGTCCCGCCAGCCCCGGTACCGGACGCTGAAGACCCCATGCTCGACAGGACCCAGCACTGCGGCGATGCGCTGGCGTCCATGCTCCAGCAGGTGCCGTACCGCCGCGCGGGCCGCTGCGCGCTGCGCGATGCCCACGGGCACGACCTGATCGGACCCGAAGCGCAACACATTGACGGCTCCGTGCGCAACCGATGAGGTGCCTACCTGCAGCGTCGGTCCGATGACCAGCACTGCGTCCACCCGCCGGTGCCAGAAGGTCTGCAGCATCTGCTGCTCAGCGGATGGATGATAGGCCGTCGATCCGACGAGCACGGCCTTGCCCCGCTTGGAGGCTTGGCGTTCGACCTCGGCGACGAGGTCGGAGAAGAACGGGCCGTTGAAGTTGGGCACCAGCATCCCGATGGCGTTCGAGTCGGACCCCCGGAAGGACAGCGCCACCGGATCGGGGCGATAGCCGAGCTCCTCGATCGCGCGCAGTACTCGTTGTCGAGTCTCCTCGGACACGAACTTCGGTCCGTTGTTGACGACGTAGCTGACAGTGGCCGGCGACGTCCCGGCACGCCTCGCGACGTCGGCTCTGGTGGGGTTCCTGCGGGGGATTGTGGACGACAAACGAAGTACTCCTCTGGCTACCAGGCGATCGGACGTCCGGAGTCCGGCTACAAGCGCCCGGCCCGCCAGGCGTTGACCGCACTGAGAAGCAATGTTAAGGCATCCTGCGCCGCACATCCGGCTCATCTTGCGGGCGCGGTGCTTGATGTGTGCGGCCGCAGTCGCCTCTTTGTAACGCTGACACGACCAATCCGGAGGGCGTTCAGAAACTCATAGGTGACACGTAGCGTCTAGATTTCGAGTTGGCTCTTCCAATCCAGGTGATACGTGTCATATAGTGACTACCGCCAGCTGGTCGTTGCGGGCGATGACGCCCGAGCCAGCACCAGGATTCAGTCTAGGAAGGATGGCTCGTGAGCTATCAGAGCGCGCTTTCGGCTGCCACTTCAGACAAACCCAAATGGGAGATGTCGGGCGCCGCGCCGGGATACTATCTGCTCAAGACCAGAGAAATACTCGGTTATTCATCCGTTGACTTCGCCATGAACCTCGTATTCCAGGCGATCATGATGTACATCACCTTCTTCTACACCGATATCTTCGGATTGCGGGTAGCTGACGTGACGTTGATGTTCCTGCTGTCGAGATTCGTGGACGCCTTCGCCGACCCGATCATGGGCACGATCGCGGAGCGATCGAATCCATCCAGAGGCAAGTACAAGTCGTGGCTGATCTACGGGGCGGTGCCCTTCGGTGTGATGGCAGTCCTCACCTACACCACGCCCAACTTCAGCTACGGATGGAAGCTGCTGTGGGCATATGTGACGTACAACCTGCTGAACATCCTCTACTCGGTGATCATCAACCCGTATATCTCGCTGGCGAGCGTGATGACGGCAGATCCGGCGCAGCGCACCAAGCTACAGAGCGTTCGCATGATGTGCGCGCAGAGCGGCGGCGTCATCGTCGCCCTGGCACTGCCGCTGGTCAGCGGCTGGCTCTCGCAATTCCTGTCGCTGCAGAGCAGCTACATGGTCACCACCGGCGTGCTCGCCATTGTCATGGTTGCGACCTTGTTCTGGGCCTCAACTCAGGTGGTGGAGCGAATCAAGGTCACCTCCCACGAGGACCCGCCCGGATTCAAGGACGTGATCTACCAGTTGACCCACAACAAGTACGTGGTGTTGATGTTCCTGCTGTTCTTCGGCGTCTACGGTTTCAACACGGTTCAGTCGTCCTCGGGCGTGTACTACATGACCTATTTCGCCATGCGGCCCGATATGGTCGCCTGGTTCTCGATGATGAACGTGCTGCCGTCGGTTGTTGGCGTCGCCGTCGTGCCGTGGCTGATCAGGAACTTCCGCAAGCGCGGCACTGTGATGCTCGGGCTGACGGTCGGCGCAGCCGGGGCCTTGCTGCTCGGCCTGCTGCCGGCGACCAGCGTCGCCTTGATGCTGGCTTTCCGCGGTCTGAGCTCGTTCGGCTACGGCATCTTGATGGGCAGCCTGTGGGCGATCATCACCGACCCGGTCGAGTACGGCGATCTGCACACCGGCCGTCGGCTGACCGCGATCGTGATGACGCTCATCGGACTCGGCCTCAAGTTCTCCATGCTGCTCGGCGGCGTCTTGCCGACCCTGATCCTGAGTGCCGTGCACTACGAGCCGGGAGTTGCGCAGCAGACCCAGCAGTCGCTCAACGGCATCCATCTGATGTCCTCGTGGCTGCCGGCCGGCATCCTCATCGTCACCTTGATCATCCTCGGGCTGTCCTATGACCTCACTGAGGAGAAGGTCGCCCAGATCCAGCACAAGATCGCCGTCCGAGACGGGTTGCTCGCTCCCGTGAACGACGAGGAACGAGCTCTGGTCGCCGAGGGCGAGGCGCTGCGCGCTGCCGCGGCCCGCAAGCACGACGCCGACACCCTGCTCGGGGGCGCGCAGGGATCCCTTTCCACGATCGATTCCCATGACGAACGCGAAACAACGGAAGGCTTCGAGAAATGAAGTGTGTGCATGTAGTGAAGATCGGCAGTCTGAGGGATCCCGATCCCCAGACCCGGGGCGCCGTCGGAGTCCTCGATATACCCCAGCAGCCGCTCGGGGACGAGGACGTCCGCATCAAGGTGGCCTACTGCTCGATCTGCGGTTCGGATCCCCACCTGGTCGAGGGAATCTTCGGAACCGACGTCCCCATCGGTATCGGCCACGAGCTGTCCGGTGTTGTCGTGGAGCTGGGCCCGAAAGCGACCAAGAAGGGACTGAAGGTCGGCGACCGGGTCGCGGGGAACTTCGTCCGTTTCTGCGGGACCTGTTGTTACTGCCAGAACGGGCAGCAGCAGTTCTGCGAGTCGCTACAGGAGTACAACCGTCCCGGCATGGCCGAGACGATCGTGTGGCACGAGTCGCAGGTGTACAAGCTGCCCGACGACGTGCCGCTGCGGGTCGGCTGCTTGCTCGAGCCCACGTCGGTGGCCGTGCGGGTGATGGACAAGGTGCGCCCGAAGGTGGGCGAGCGGGTCGCCATCTGCGGCGCCGGTCCCATCGGCTTGTTGACCCTTCAGTTGATCAAGATCATGGGCGCCACGAGCTTGACGCTGATCGAGCCGATCGCCGAACGCCGGGAGCTTGCGATTGCCTACGGGGCCGATCACACCATCGATCCCATCAGCCAAGACGTCGTTGCCACCGCTCGGGAACTGACCGGTGGCTTGGGCTACGACGTGGTCATCGACTGCTCGGGTTCGGTTCGCGGGATCGAGCCTCTTCCCCGGATCGCGGCCAGAGGGGGACGACTTGTCTTCGCCGCCATGTATCCCGGCAGCTACGAGTTCCCGCTGAACATTCACCAGTACTGCTACCTCAATGAGCTGACCATCACCGGGCTGTACATCTCGCCGTACACCTATCCGCGGGCTGCCCAGGTGATGTCGCGGCTCGATCTCGAGGCACTCACCCAGGCGGTCTTTGAGCTCGATGACGCGGTCGCGGCCTTCGAGGCCCAGGTGTCCGGCAAGTACCCGAAGGTCCTTATTCGTTGCAATCAGATCGAGGGGGAGTGACCGGTTCACCGGTCACGCTCCACACCACAGGAGGGCAGATGACTAACACGATCGAGCGGCCGCTGGGCATTGAGCGCCAGCAGATCACCATTGGAGAACTAGAGGATCGCGCCTATGAGCTGAAAGAGAAGCTGCTGCGGCTGTGCGGTTCATATGAGGGCGCCGTGCATATCGGTGGCGACCTGTCGGTGGCCGACATCTTGACGGCACTGTTCCAGTACGGGATGCGGGTGGACCCGTCCGATATCGCCAACCCAGGACGTGATCGGTTCATCCTGAGCAAGGGCCATGCGGCCGTGTGCATGTACATCGCCATGGCTATCCGTGGGTTCTTCGACTACGACGACATCGTCCGCACATATGGAAAGCTCGGCAGTGCCTTCGGCATGCACCCGTGCAAGGTGCAGTTGCCCGGCGTCGAGGCATCCACCGGGTCTTTGGGCCATGGCCTGCCCATCGCGGTCGGAATGGCACTGCACGCTCGCCAGGCCGGCCTGGACCATCGAGTCTTCGTCCTCATGGGCGACGGCGAGACCGGCGAGGGCAGCGTGTGGGAGGGGGCGATCGCCGGACGCAGTCGCGAGCTGGGCAATCTGGTGGCCTTCATCGACCGCAACTGCCAGCTGATGACCAGCTTCTCGGAAGACCGCATCGTCCTGGAACCCTACGCCGACAAGTGGCGGGCATTCGGCTGGAACGTGCTGGAGGTCGACGGCCACGACATGGCGGCGCTGGTGCAGGCCATCGATTCCCTGCCGGGCGCCGACTCCGATCGTCCGACCGCGGTGATCTGCCGGACAGTCAAGGGTCATGGAGTCGACTTCATGGAACGCAATCTGGGCTGGCACGCCGGCTCGCTGGGCGCGGCAGATCTCCAGCGGGCACTGGATTCGTTGAACAAGAGCCGGAAGGAGAAGTGAACTATGCCTGTGACCTCGAACTTCGATGTGGTCATCTCGTCACGCTCGGTGACGGGTCAAACCCTTGCTGAGTTGGGTGAGGAGCATCCGAATCTGTGGGCAATCACCCCGGATATCAGCGCGACGCTGGTGGAGTTCCGGGAACGATTCCCGGAACGGTTCGTCGACGTGGGTCTGTCCGAGCAGGCAGCTGTCGGCGTGGCCTCCGGACTGGCTTACGAGGGCAATATCTGCGTCGTGTCGGGCATGCTGCCCTTCTTGAGCATGCGGGCACTCGAGCAGGTGCGCACCGATGTGTGTTATCCGAACCTTCCGGTGCGCATCATCGGGACGCACGGTGGCCTGCAGGGCAACGGCGGCTCCACGCACTACGCCGTCGAGGACTTGGGGCTGATGTGCTCGCTGGTGAACATGACGGTCGTGTCGATCAGTGATCCCATGATGGTCAGAGAGGTGCTGCAGCAGTCCATGTCGCTGCCCGGGCCCTTGTACATCCGCACCGGTGTCGGCAAGAAGGACACTGTCATCTACGACTTTGACGAGCTCGATATCAGCATCGGCAGAGGCATCGTCGCCCGCGAGGGCACCGACATCACGCTGTTCTGTCATGGGGAGATGGTCGCCCAGGCTATGCAGGCGGCAGCCGCGATGGCCGATGAGGGCGTCTCGGTGCGCGTGGTCGACATCTTCACTCTCAAGCCGATCGATGTGGACCTCATCAAGCAGTGCGCCGACGACACGCACCGCTTCGTCGTCCTGGAAGACCATCTGATGGCCAGTGGTCTTGCGCAGTGCATCGCGAATGTGCTCGCCGACCAGATGATTCACCTCGACTGGTTCCGGCGGCTGGGCATTCCTCAGGTCTTCGCGGGATTCGGTGAGGACAAGGAACTGCGCGACAAGTACGGCTACGGCCTGCAGGACACGATCGCGGCGCTGCGCGAAGCCGCCGTCCACTGACAACAACTGTCAGCCGGTGGATGTGGCATCGCTTCATCCACCGGCTGACGAAAGGAACGTGACAATGAACAGTCCCGAAATCGCCTGCGGCATCAACGTGTACTGCACCGGTCCGGATGCAGCCGACCTGCCCAGCGCCCTGGACGACATGGCCGAGCTGGGGTATTCGCACATCGCGTTGTCCCCGATCTCCGAGGACGACACCGATGTGGCCGCACTCAAGAAGGCGCTCAACGACTCCGGAATACGTCCGATCCCCATGGCCGGTCAGGCGCCGCAGGCCAACGTCGCCTCCGCGGACGAGGCAGTCCGGGCGCGAGGCCTCGATCTGCTGAAGTCGTCCGTCGACCTCGCTCACGAGCTGGAGGCGGATCAGCTCAACGGCGTCGTGTACGCGTTGTTCGGTGATCACCAGGAGCCCTTCTCGGCCGAGCGCATCGCGGAGTCGGCACGGCTGGTGGGCCAGGCTGCCGACTACGCCGCGCAGGCCGGCATCCGGATGACCTTCGAGGTCGTCAACCGCTACGAGACATCGATGCTGAACACCGCCGCGCAGGCGATCGACTATGTTCGGCAGTCCGGCTCGGACAACCTGTTCGTCCACCTCGACAGCTACCACATGGGCATTGAGGAGGCTGACATCCCCGGCGCGATCCGCAGCGCGCTGCCGGTGCTGGGCTACCTGGAACTCGGTCAATCGGGACGAGGCTCGCTGCTCACCGGATCGGTCGACATCCGGGCGGCGGTGCAGGCGGCGAAGGAAGCCGGATACACCGGCCGGTTCGGCCTGGAGGCTTTCACCCGTCAGCTACTGGTTACCGGTGGTGCGAATGCCCTGGCTATTTGGCGCCGGACCTACTCCGATCCGCACGCGGTGGCCGCCGAAGCCGTCGACATCATCCGCTCGGTCTACGCCGAGCAGTGACCATCTCGCGCATAGTGCATTCCGCTTGTTAGGAGCTCAAGAATAATGAACGACGAAATTGATCGCTTTTCCATGGACTATTTCCGGCTGGACGGCAAGGTTGCCATCGTTACCGGCGCGAATATGGGCCTGGGGATGGCATATGCTGCGGCCTTCGCCAAAGCGGGTGCCGATCTCTACATTCCCCATTTCACCGGCGATGTTGCCGAGATAACGGAGATCGTCGAGACCGAAGGACGCAAGGTCGCATTTCTGCAGGGCGATCTCACCGATTCGGAGTATATGGACCGCATCGTCGCCGACTGCTTGTCGACATACGGCCGGATCGACATTCTCGTGAACAATGCCGGAATGAGCAAGTTCGGTGACTTCGAGACTTACGCGGACGAAGACTATCGGCGCTGCATCGAACTCGACCTGAACGCCTCCTACTTCCTCGGCCGGCGCGTTGCGCTGGTGATGATGAAGCAGGGCAACGGCAAGATCATCAACATCGGCTCGGCGCTGTCGTTCACGGCCGACAAACGTTGTCCTCCGTACTCGACGGCCAAGCACGGCATCATCGGTCTGACCCGGGTCTTCGCAAACGAACTCGGGCAGCACAACATCCAATCCAATGCGATCTGCCCGGGATTCCTGGCCACCGAGGTGAACCGCGAACTCCGCGAGGATCCGGCGTTCTACAACAAGATCACCGATCGGATCCCGGCCGGACGCTGGGGGCGGCTCGATGACCTGATGGGCGCCGCGGTCTTCCTGGCCAGCCAGGCCTCGGACTATGTGAATGGCTGGACCATCAGCCTTGACGGCGGGTTCACCGCCACGGTCTGAGATCACGGGGCATCGTGGCTGTAGCCGCACGATGGTCAGCCCTTCTGGTGGCCCGGAGAGACAGATCGAGAAATCGTCTCGCCGGGCTACCGGCCTGCCGGTCCCGCATCGCGGGATTCGCTCGACCTACTGCGTCGGCACCCGCTCGACGGATCGGCGGGGTCACGCTGGTTCGATGGTGGGGCAGAAGATCGGCTACAGTAGTTCCGCACCGCTTCGGCGGCGCGCGCGGACGTAGCTCAATGGTAGAGCCCCAGTCTTCCAAACTGGCTACGCGGGTTCGATTCCCGTCGTCCGCTCCAACTCACTTTCACCGGAGTTCCGCCCTTGCGACTCGCCGAGGAGGCCGGCGCAAAACTGTCAGACCCACGCTCTAGGGTCCTGAGTGTGAGAATCCTGCACACTTCTGATTGGCACATCGGCCGCACCTTCCACGGCTGGTCGACATTGGATGCCCTGCGTGTGGTCTTCGACGCGATGATCGCCGCGGTGCGCGACAACCATGTCGACGTCGTCGTGGTCGCCGGTGACGTCTTTGATTCCTCCACCCCGTCGGCCGAGGCCGTCACGATGCTCGATGAGGTGCTCCTCGGCCTACGAAAAGCCGGAGCCCGGGTGGTCGCCTCCAGCGGCAACCATGACTCCGCCGCGCGTCTGGGAGCGAAGGCAGCTTTCGCAGCCGCTGCCGGTGTGTTCGTGCAGACCAAGCCCCAACAGATCGCCGAGCCGGTCACGATCACCGACGACCACGGACCGGTGCACTTCTACGCCATCCCGTTCCTCGATCCGGCCAAGATGCGTACCGAGTGGCCCGATGCCGAACCCATGCGATCCCAGGCGGACGCGCTGCGGCATGCGATGCACCTCGTCCGGGCCGATGCGGCCGCGCGTGACGGACGATCGGTGGTGCTGGCCCACACGTTCGTGCAGGGTGCCGAAGACGCGGTTTACGACAGCCAGCGCGACATCCTGGGCGGACTCGACAAGGTCTCGGTGCCGACGTTCCGCGGCGTTGACTACGCGGCGCTCGGTCACATTCACGGACGAATGACTCTCGACAAGCAGGTTCGCTATGCGGGCGCGCCGCTGCACTACTCGTTCTCCGAAGCCGGCAAGCCGCGCGGCGGCTGGCTGGTCGACCTGGACGCCCACGGCTTCGCGGGCGCGCAATGGTTGGACCTGCCCGTGCCCCGTCCGCTGGCCGAGCTGCGCGGCACCCTCGACGATCTGCTCAGCAATCCGGGCTACGACAGCCTGCACGATCATTGGATCAGCGCCGTGTTGACCGACAATGAGCACCCCATGGACGCCATGCGCAAACTGCAAGCCCGTTTCCCCCACTGCGCTCTGCTGCGCCATGAGCCGGCTCAGATCAGCGCGGACGACGGGGTCAGCTACACCGAACTCGTCCGCGGCAAGACCGACCTCGAACTCATCGGGGCATTCCTCACCAGGGTGCGCAACGGCATCGCCTCCGATGCGACAGAGGCGGATCTGCTCCGCGAAACCATTTCCGGCTACGAGAACCAGTCACTTCGCGGATGAAGATCAACCGCGTCACCGTCACCGGATTCGGGCCGTTCCGCGACACCGAAACCGCCGACTTCGACGCCTTCGACGACGACGGCATCTTCCTCATCACCGGATGCACCGGGGCCGGGAAGACGTCGATTCTGGATGCCGTCACCTTCGCGCTGTTCGGCACCGTTCCGCGCTACGCGGGCCAGGCGGGCAACGCCGTGCGCTGCGACCGGCTGGCAGCTGACAAGCCCTGCCATGTCGAACTGGAGTTCAGCGTCGGCGAACGGCGATTCAAGGTGACGCGCGCGCCCGCCTGGGAGCGTCCCAAACAACGAGGCACCGGCACCACCTCCGCGCCGGCCCGTGCCGAACTCGACGAACTCCTGGACGGACGATGGGAACGGCTGCAGACCAGAGCGATCGACACGAGCAGACAGATCAACGATCTGATCCGGATGAACAGCAGCCAATTCCAGCAGGTGGTGCTGCTTGCCCAGGGACAATTCCAGGAGTTCCTCGTTGCCGACACCGACAAACGACGCTCACTGCTGCAAACGCTTTTCGGCACCAAGAGATTCGCCGACTACGTCGACATGCTCTCCGAGCGGGCCCGTGATCTGAAACGCCAGCTGGACGACGCGCAGCACTGCCTGACCGATAAAGTGCACGCCTTCGCGAGCTGGGCCGGCGTCAGCGACGATTCGGCTACCCCTGAGGCCGTCGATGACACGGTGGAACAGTGGTGTGCGCGGATAGTCGCAGCCCAGGCTGCCGAACTCGGTGAAGCCACCCGGCGCCAGCAGGCGCTGCGCGACTCGCTCGACGTGGCCAAGGAAGAGCTCGCTCAAGCCACCGAGATTGCTGCCCGGCAGCAGCGAAGAGCGCGTGCGCTGGACGAGCAGGCCAGGTTGGCAGGCCAGGCGCAGCAGATCACGGCCACCAAAGCCGCGCTGCACAACGCCGCCCGTGCCGACACCGTGGCTCCGGCGATCGAAGCATCCGAGGACGCCGACACATCCGCAGCCCAGGCCGAGCGAGCCCGCCACGACGCCGAAGCCGGCTACCTCACCGTGGCTGCGGCGTTACCGGAGACCGTTGGCGAGGTCGCCGAATCGATCAGCGAGTTGAACCAGCTGATCGGCAGGCTTCGGCCGCAACTGGAGGTCGAGAAGTCGCTGCCGGCGTTACGCAGAGCCGCCCAACTGGCGGCCGAGAAGGTGACCGAGCACGACGACCGGACTGCGGCCGACAAGGAGCAACGGGAATCCCTCACCGAGCAGATGGAGCAATTGCGGCACACGATCACCGCCCTGGACGAACCCGCCAGCACCTTCGCCGAAGCCAAGGCCGCGGCCGATGAGGCGGCCAGACGACTGCAGGCAGCCCAACGCGCAGAGCAACTGAGTGCTGACCTACAGCTCGCAGCTCAGGACGACCAGGCGGCGGTCAAGCGGGCATCCGCGGCCTCCGACGAACTCTCGGCGCTGCTCAGAAGGCAGCTGAGCGGCTACGCCGGTGATCTGGCTCAAGGCCTGGTCGCCGGCGAGCTGTGCCCGGTCTGCGGCTCGCTCGACCATCCGAAGCTCGCCGAGCTCGCGGCAGACCACGTCGATCAGTCCGATATCGACCGCGCTCAGGCCGCGGTGGAGCTCACCTATGCTCAAGCGAAGAAGGCTGCCGCGAGAAGCCAGCAACTGGAGGAACGCCGTCAGAGCGAGTTCCTTGCCGCTGGGCAACAATCGGTCCCCGAAGCTGAGGCAGTGGCGTCCCAGGCTCGGCAGGTGATGGCTGAGGCCGCCGCGGCGGGCGACGAACTGCGTCGCAGCCGCAACCGGCTGACGAAGCTCCAGGAGCAGACCGACGCGATCACCGCAAGCCTGGACCAGGCCCAAGAGCTTCGTGCTGGCCTGGTGATTGCCCGAACCACCGCGCAGACCGGTCTCGCCGAGGCCGAAAGGGCAGTGACCGAGGCACGCGGTGACCAGGCCAGCGTCCATGAAGCGATGGCCGAAGCTCAGCTGCGGCGGAAGCTGAGCGAGTTGCTGCTGGAGGCGAGAACGCAACACCAGGGCGCTGTGGAACGGGCATCGTCCGAACGCGAACGCCTTGCCGCAGCGTTGGCGGACGCGGGATTTGCCGACGCAGGTGAGGCCAAGAAGGCTCGGATCTCGCGGCCCGAGCAAGAGCGGTTGCGAGCCGAGGTTGAGCGTCACGCCGCAGGCATCGCGGCAGTCAAGCTCACCTTGGAATCGCCGGAGCTGATCGGGCTGCCCGCTCAGCCGGTCGATCTCGATGCCCCGAAACAGACGGTGGCCAAGGTCGATGCCGAACTTGAGCAGACCCGCACGGTGGTGGCCACGATCCAACCGCGGCTCGCCGAGCTGCGGCGACTGTCAGGCGAGATCGCCGACCGACGCGTCACCATCGCCGAAGACGACAAGCAGTTCCAGGCAGTCGACCGGCTGGCACGCACCCTGCGCGGCCTGGATCCCAACATTATGCGGATGGAGCTCGAGACGTTCGTGCTGGCCGCCCAACTGGAGGAGATCGTCCAGGTGGCCAACCGGCGCTTGTACACCATGACCGACGGCCGCTACACCCTGCGCCATTCCGACGCCATCGAGAAGAACCGCGGCAAGTGGGGTCTGGGCCTGGAGGTGCTGGACGCGCACACCGGTGGCGTCCGCGGTCCCGATTCGTTGTCGGGCGGCGAGAAGTTCCAGGCGTCACTGGCGTTGGCGCTCGGCTTGGCCGAGGTGGTCACAAACCGCGCCGGAGGCATGCGACTGGACACCTTGTTCATCGACGAGGGCTTCGGTTCGCTGGATGCGGAAACTCTCGACGTCACGATGGCCACTCTCGACAACCTGCGCGAGGGCGGCAGGACTGTCGGCCTGATCAGCCATGTGGCTTCCATGAAGGAATCGATCCCGGCGCAGTTGTCGGTCGAGAAGGTGGCCGGCGGCTGGAGTGTGATCAGCCAAGAATCGTCGTCGTGAGCACGGTTGATTGGCTGGCTTCCATCAGGCTGGTTAGAATCAAACGGTTAGCGCAGACCGCCGTTGGCGGCCAGCCCCGAATATGCCAGGAGACCACGTGCCCAGCACCCTAGAGCAGCTCAGCCCCACGCGGGTGAAGCTCACCATTGATCTGCCCTTTGAAGACCTGCAGCCGGCAATCGACGCCGCCTACACAGACATCGCTCAGCAGGTAAACATTCCGGGCTTCCGCAAGGGCAAGGTTCCGGCACGTTTGATCGACCAGCGTTTCGGTCGCGGGCTGGTCTTGCAGGAGGCCATCAACTCGATTCTTCCGGAGGCTTACGGCGAGGCCGTGCAGACCCATGATCTGCGTCCGCTCGGCCAGCCGGATATCGACATCAGCGAGTTGAACGACGGCACCAATGTGCTGTTCACCGCCGAGGTCGACGTACGCCCCGACTTCGAGATCGCCGACATCGCCGGTGTCGAGGTCGAGGTTCCGGTTGCCGCGGTCAGCGACGAGGACGTCAACGAGCGCGTCGAACTGCTGCGCGAGCGTTTCGCGACCCTGACCGAGGTCGATCGCCCCGCCGAGACCGGCGACGTCGTCGTGCTCAACCTCACCGCCAGCCAGGACGGCAAGGTCCTGCCTGAGGCCGAGGCGTCCGAGGTCAGCTACAAGATCGGCTCCGGCGGCTTCGTCGATGGTCTCGATGAGGCCGTCGTGGGTCTGTCGGCCGGCGACAAAGCCACCTTCACCTCCACCCTGGTCGGCGGCCCGAACCGCGGCGAGGAAGCCGAGATCGAGGTCGAGATCGTCAAGGTGCAGTCGCAGGATCTGCCCGATGTGGACGACGAGTTCGCGCAGCTGGTCAGCGAGTTCGACACCGCCGAAGAGATGCTCGCCGATCTTCGTGACAACCTCGAGCGGCTGGCCCGCATCGATCAGGCCAACAAGGCCCGCGAGTCCGTGCTGGCCAAGCTCATCGAGGCCACCGAGTTCGAGCTGCCCGAGGCGCTCATCACTGCCGAGCAGGAGAGCCGTCGCCAGAGCATCGAGCAGCAGCTCAGTGCGGCCGGCCTGACCATCGAGCAGTACCTGGATGAGGCCGAGGACGAGGATGCCCAGACCCCCGAGGAGTTCTGGGCCGACATCAACAACCGTGTCGTCGAGGGGCTGCGCTCGCAGATCATCCTCGACAAGTACGCCGAGGACGCCGAGTTGCAGGTCGGCCAGAGCGAACTCACCGAGCTGATCTTCGCCAAGGCGCAGCAGAACGGCACGTCTCCCGAGCAGGAGCTCCAGCACATGATGGAGCACGACCACGCCGCCGAGTGGATGGGCGAGGTTCGCCGGGGCAAGGCTCTGGGTGAACTGGTCGCGGCCGCCAAGATCATCGACGCCGAGGGTAACGAGATCGATCTGTCCCGCCTGAACAATGACGGCACGGTCTCGGAGCCGGCTGACGATGAGGCGGACGAGGCCCCGGCAGCTGCTGAGGAAGCCGCCGATCAGACGGCCGAGACCGAGCAGGCTCCCGCCGAGGAGGCCAAGCCGGCCGCCAAGAAGCGCACGTCCAAGAAGGCAGAAGCCGCAGACGAGCAGGCTCCTGCCGAGGACGAGAAGCCGGCCCCCAAGAAGCGCACCACCAAGAAGGCGGAAGCCGACAAGGCTGAACCCGTCGAGTGACGACCTCCGCTGCCGCGGCTTCTTTGGGCACCTGCCCGAGGGAGCCGCGGTTTGTCATAGGCTGCAAGCCGTCCGCGTTTAATCGGAGGTAGCAATGCCGTTGGGCCCGTCGGAACCCATGGGCGCCCAGGCGGCGTCCAGCCCCCCGCACTCCGCATTTGGCACGCCCCGCTTCAACAACGTCGTGATCGGGCTGGCCGGAGCCCTCATCTGCCTGATCTGCCTGCGTGAATTCTCCAGCATCATTGCGCCCTGGTTCCTGGCCATCAATCTGATGATCACCGCCTATCCTCTGCACACCTGGTTGGTGCGCCGAGGCACTCCCTCGTGGCTGAGTGCGATGGTCGTATCGCTCACCGTCTTTGCCGTGCTGGTGGCGATGGTCTCGGGACTGGTCTGGTCGGTCAGTGAGATGATCGGCATCCTGCCTCAGTACTCCGACGAGTTCACCGTCTTGTACAAGCAGACGAGCGACTGGGCGGTCAACGAACTCAACCTTGACAGCACGGCGTTCAATCGGATGCTGGCTTCGCTGGATCCGACGCGGTTCCTGGGAGCGGCAACCTCCCTGTTGTCGGGGGCGTCCGGCATGATCGGGCTCATCGGTGTCATCGTCGCCGCAATCGTCTTCATGGCGATGGACACCCCGGGGCTTGACAAGCGAATGCGGCTGCTCGATCAGAACCGTTCGCGGATCTCGGTAGCCATCGGCAGTTTCGCGCGCGGGGTGCGCCGCTACTGGCTTGTCACGACGGTCTTCGGCCTGATCGTGGCCGTCTTCGACGGCATTGCGCTGGCCATCATGGGAGTGCCGCTCGCGATCGTGTGGGCCATCTTCAGCTTCCTGACGAACTACATCCCCAACATCGGATTCGTCATCGGCCTGATACCACCCGCACTGGTCGCGTTGTTCGCCAACGGCTGGCAGACAGCGGTGCTGGTCATCGTCATGTACTCGGTGCTGAACTTCGTCATTCAGTCCATCATCCAGCCGCGCTTCGCCGGTGAGTCGGTGGGCGTCACGCCGACCGTCTCTTTCGTCTCGCTGCTGCTGTGGGCGGCGGTCCTGGGCGGAATGGGAACGCTGCTTGCTCTGCCGATGACACTGCTGGTGAAATCATTGGTCATCGACGCCGATCCCCGTGCGCGCTGGGTGAACGCGCTTATCGCCAGTGACCCCAAGGACGCTGAGATACCCGAAGAAGACCAAGCAGGTGACGACGACTAGTCGTCCGGCCACCTGACGGCAGGGGAGGAAGCCATGCCAGATCCCAAGGTGCGGGGCACCGAAGAACCACATCTGCTGCACAAGATGCGCGAGTTCAATGACACGGTCGAACCCCCCAGCATCGACGGTCCGGGCGCAACGGCGATCGATCGACGCATTGTTGCAGCGGCTCCGGCCGGCATCACCGGCCGGGAACTGCTCGCCGAGCAGCGGCGATTCAATATGGCATTCAGTTCCGATCCGGCGCGTGTCCCACAGGGGCCGCACGGTGGGCAGCCTCCGTCATTGCCCAGGTTCGTCGTCATCCTGCTCGGTGTGGTGGGTATAGCGGGCGCATTCTGGTTGCTGCGTCAGCTCAGCTGGCTGATCGCACCGGCATTCCTCGCCCTCAACATGGTCATCGTCGTCTACCCGCTGCAGAATGTGCTGCGCCGTCACGGCGTTCCCAAGCCCATCGCGGTGGCGTTGACCGCGCTCGCGTTGTTCGTCACGCTGGCTGTCATCGGACTGGTTGCGACCTGGGCGATCAGCGAGATCGTCACCGCGGTGCCGCAGTATGTGCCGGAGCTGATCGAACTGCAGGAGCAGTGGCTCGATTGGCTGGTGAGTATCGGCGTCGAACGCGAGGCGATCCTCCAGGGGCTGGCCAACATCAACCTCAACCAGATCTTCACGGCATTCACTCAGGTCTTCTCGGGCTTCTCCGGGGTTGTCGGCATGCTCGGTGTCATCATCTCGGCGCTCATCATGATGCTGATCGACGTGTCGACCTGGGGTAGGCGGATCGCGGTGGCCGGATCGACGCATCCCCGCATCGTTGCCGCGATGCGCGAGTTCGGCGACGGCACCAGGCGCTATTGGTTGGTCTGCACCGGTTTCGGGGCTCTGATGGCCGCACTCAACTACGTGCAGCTGGTCATCCTCGGGGTCCCGCTGCCGCTCATCTGGGCGTTGCTGACCTGGCTGATGACCTACGTGCCCAGCGTCGGGTTCTTCTTCTCACTGATCCCGCCGCTGCTGGTCGCGCTGGTCGCGAACGGCTGGCAGACCGCGTTGTGGTTGCTCATCGTCTATCTGGTGACCACCTGGATCGTGCAGGGGGTCTTCCAGCCGAAGGTCACCGGCAACGCGGTCGGTGTCAATGCCACGATCTCGTTGATCTCGCTGCTGCTGTGGGCGTGGGTGTTCGGCCCGATCGGTGCGCTGATCGCGCTGCCGTGCACCCAGCTGGTCAAGGCGTTGCTGGTGGACGCCGACCCGAAGGTCCGCTGGGTCAACTCGTTGATCTCGAATGAGACCGAGGTCCGGGGGGCGGCCAGCCAGACCTGACCGCTGCGGCATACTCGGCCAAGCCATGCCTCCAGCGAACACCTCACGGATGTGTTCGGCTTTTGTCAGCGCGGGGTTGTAAGTTCGTGAATGTGAATCCAGACATGACAACACTGCAAGCCGCGGCTGCGGCCGGATCCGGTGCAGGCATGACCGATAATGTCTACCAGTCGTTGTTGGCGAACCGTATTGTCTTCCTCGGTTCCGAGGTACGCGACGAGAACGCCAACGCGATCTGCGCGCAGATGCTCCTTCTCAATGCCGAGGATCCAACCAAAGATATCTACCTGTATATCAACTCCCCGGGCGGCTCGGTCGACTCGGGCATGGCGATCTACGACACCATGCAGTGGATCAGCAATGACGTGGCGACCGTGGCCATGGGGCTGGCGGCGTCCATGGGGCAGTTCCTGTTGTGCGCGGGTGCTCCCGGCAAGCGTTTCGCCCTGCCGCATGCGCGCATCCTGATGCACCAGCCGTCCGGCGGCCTGGGCGGTACCGCGTCCGACATCAAGATCCAGGCGGAACAGTCGCTGCACCTCAAGCAGGTGATGGCCGAACTCATCGCCCAGCACACCGGGCAGACTGTCGAGCAGATCACCAAGGACTCCGACCGGGACCGCTGGTTCACCGCCTCCGAGGCGCTGTCCTACGGCTTCATCGACCACGTCTTCGAGCGTGCGTCACAGATTCCCGGCTCCGACGCACCCAACCAGTGAGGCAGCAGATGACTCCGAACCTGATTCCTGGCACGAACCTGCCGGCCCAGCCGTTCAGCACGGCCGGTTCCCAGCCGCGGATGGACTACATCATTCCGCAGTGGGAGGAGCGCACCAGCTACGGTGTGCGCCGTGTCGATCCCTACACCAAGCTGTTCGAGGAACGCATCATCTTCCTCGGCACCCCGATCACCGACGAGATCGCCAACGCGGTCATGTCGCAGTTGCTGTGTCTGCAGTCGATGGACGCCGAACGCCAGGTGTCGATCTACCTGAACTCGCCCGGCGGTTCATTCACGGCGCTCACCGCGATCTACGACACCATGAACTACATCAAGCCGGACGTGCAGACCATCTGCCTCGGGCAGGCTGCCTCGGCGGCCGCGGTGATCCTCGCCGCGGGAGCCAAAGGCAAGCGGCTCGCGCTGCCGAACTCGCGGATCCTCATCCATCAGCCCTCGATGGCCGGCGACGGGTCCTACGGTCAGTCGTCCGACCTGGAGATCCAGGCACGCGAGATCATGCGTATCCGCAGCCAGATGGAACAGATGCTGGCCGACAACACCGGGCAGAGCCTCGAGAAGGTGCGCGCCGATGTCGAGCGAGACAAGTTCCTGACCGCTCAGGAGGCCGTCGAATACGGCATCATCGATGACATTCTCACCTCGCTGTCGGACACGGGGAGGTAAGTTCCACATTCCGGCAGGTCTCAACCCCAGCGAACTTCATGGGCGTTAGGGTTGAGCCCCTGGCAGGAGTCCAACGTGGGACTGCTCACATCGGTTTAGGGTCGAAGGAGAGACGATGGCTCGCATCGGCGAGAGTGGCGACCTGTTCAAGTGTTCTTTCTGCGGAAAGAGTCAAAAACAGGTCAAGAAGCTCATAGCCGGACCCGGCGTGTACATCTGCGATGAGTGCATCGAGTTGTGCAACGAGATCATCGAAGAAGAGTTCAGTGAGGAGTCGTCGAGCAACGCTCCCGGTGATCTACCGCGTCCCGCCGAGATCCGGACGTTCCTCGACGAATACATCATCGGGCAGGACTCCGCGAAGAAGACGTTGTCGGTGGCGGTATACAACCACTACAAGCGCATTCACGCTCAGGCCGAGTCGGGCCGCGCCCATGATTCGGATGTCGAGCTGGCCAAGTCGAATATCTTGCTGATCGGCCCCACCGGCTGTGGCAAGACCTATCTCGCTCAGACTCTGGCTCGGATGCTGAACGTGCCCTTCGCGATCGCCGACGCCACCGCTTTGACCGAGGCCGGCTATGTGGGCGAGGACGTCGAGAACATCCTGCTCAAGCTGATCCAGGCCGCCGACTTCGACGTGAAGAAGGCCGAGACCGGCATCATCTATATCGACGAGATCGACAAGGTGGCCCGCAAGTCGGAGAACCCCTCGATCACCCGCGATGTCTCGGGGGAGGGCGTACAGCAGGCACTGCTGAAGATCCTGGAGGGCACCGTCGCCTCCGTCCCCCCGCAGGGCGGGCGTAAGCACCCGCACCAGGAGTTCATCCAGATCGACACCACCAATGTGCTGTTCATCGTCGGGGGAGCGTTCGCCGGCCTGGAACACATCATCGATTCGCGGATCGGCAAGCGTCCCCTCGGGTTCACAGCCGCCCAGGACGTGCGTGCCAAGCGCAGCGACGACCCGTTCGCCGGGGTCCGTCCCGAAGACCTGCACAAGTACGGGCTCATTCCCGAGTTCATCGGACGACTGCCGATGATCGCCACCGTGCCCAATCTCGACCAGGAATCGCTGCAGCGCATTCTGGTCGAGCCGCGCAACGCGCTGGTGAAGCAGTTCGCCAAGTTGTTCGATATCGACGATGTGCAACTGCACTTCACCGACTCGGCAGTGGCCGCGATCGCCGCCAAGGCGCTCGAGCGCGGCATCGGTGCCCGTGGCCTTCGGGCGATCCTCGAGGAACTGCTGCTCGACGTGATGTTCGAGGTGCCGAGCCGTCCGGAGATCGGCCAGGTCGTGGTGACCGCCGAGGCGGTCCGGGGCGAGGAGGCCCCGACGCTGGTCACCCGCGAGCAACTGGCCCAGCGCGCCGAACTGTCCGCCTGACGCGCTCCGCACTGACCGCTTCGTCAACCCGTAGTCCGCGGTGTTTCATTGGCATGGGCCTGCTGGCCAGGACAGATAGGCTGGGTTTGTGAGATACATCTCGACTCGCGGTTCGGCTGGCTCGCAGGCGTCCAGCTTCAGCGACATCCTGCTCGAAGGTCTTGCCGGCGATGGTGGCTTGTACGTACCCGGCGAATACCCTCAGCTGGACGCGGCGACACTGGCCAGCTGGCGTGATGTGCTCGCCACCCAGGGGTACCCGGTACTCGCGCATCGTGTGCTGAGTCTTTTCGTGGACGACATTCCCAGCGATGACCTGCTGGGCATCTGCCGGCGCGCGTACACCCCGGAGAAGTTCGGATCGTCCAGCATCGTGCCGGTCGAGCGGATCGGGGACGGACCGCTGTGGCTCGGGCATCTGTCCAACGGTCCGACCGCGGCCTTCAAGGACATGGCGATGCAACTGCTCGGAGAACTGTTCGCCTACGAATTGGACAGACGCGATGAGCATCTCACCATTGTGGGCGCGACCAGCGGAGACACCGGCTCGTCCGCCGAGTACGCGATGCGTGGCAGAGATCGGCTGAGTGTCCACATGCTCACTCCGGCAGGTCGCATGAGTCCCTTCCAGCAGGCACAGATGTTCGGGCTGCAAGATCCCAACATTCACAACATCGCGTTCGACGGTGTCTTCGACGACTGCCAGGACGCCGTCAAGGCCATCAACGCCGACGCCGAATTCAAGGCGAAGTATCACATCGGTGCGGTCAACTCGATCAACTGGGCGCGGCTGGCGGCGCAGGTGATCTACTACGTAGCACTGTGGCTGCGGGTGACGACGCAGAACGATCAGCGGATCAGCTTCGCGGTGCCCACCGGCAACTTCGGCGACATCTGCGCGGGCCACATCGCCCGCGAGATGGGACTGCCGATCGACACGCTCATCCTGGCCACCAACGAGAACAACGTGCTGCACGAGTTCTTCACCACCGGCCGCTACCGGGTGCGTGCGTCCAGCGAGGTCGCAGCCACGTCCAGCCCCTCCATGGACATCAGCAAGGCATCCAATTTCGAGAGGTTCATCTTCGATCTGCTCGGCCGCGATGGAGCCCGGGTGGCCGATCTGTTCGGCCGCCAGCTGCCCGAGCAAGGTTACTTCGATCTGTCCGAGACCCCTGAATTCAAGCGCCTCACCGACCGTTACGGCTTCGTCAGCGGCAGTTCGTCCCACGCCGATCGACTGCAGACCATTCGCGGGCTCTACTTCGACAACGGCGTGCTGATCGACCCGCACACCGCGGACGGAGTACATGTAGCACATGAGTGGATCTCGCGGGTAGCCGCGCCGATCGTCGTCCTGGAGACGGCGCTACCGGTGAAGTTCGCCGCGACCATCAAGGAGGCCATCGAGGTCGAGCCCGAGATCCCCGCCCGCTTCGCCGCGATCATGGACGCGCCGCGCCGGGTGGTCGACCTGCCGAACGATGTCCAGGCCGTGAAGGACTACATCGCTGCGACGAGCTAGGCATGCCGATCCGGCGTCCGCCCAAGGCGGACAGAGGTCACCCGATTCGTCTCCGGTGACTAGGGTTGGACCATGGCCCTTCACTTCGAACGACTTGGATTCAACCCCGATTTCGTCGACTACCGGGCCTGCCTCGATCTGCAACAACAAGTACACGATGAGGTGCTGGCGGGCACCCGAGGCAACTCCGTGCTACTGCTCGAACACGACCCCGTTTACACCGCAGGGCGGCGTGCCGAGGCCTCCGAATACCCCTATGACGGCACTCCCGTCGTCCCGATCGGACGCGGCGGAAAGATCACCTATCACGGCCCGGGCATGCTCGTCGGCTATCCGATCGTCCGGCTCGCCGTGCCGATCCAACCGGTGAAGATGGTGCGCCTGCTCGAACAGATCATCATCGCCGTGGTGGCGGACTTCGGCGTCCAGGCCGGCACCGTCGAGGGCCGTTCGGGGGCCTGGGTGCGAGCCGACAGCCGCGGCCCCGACCGCAAGCTTGCCGCCATCGGCCTGCAGGTGTCCCGCAAGGTCACCATGCACGGCTTTGCGTTGAACTGCTCCAACGATCTGCGCCCGTTCGGCAAGATCATCCCCTGCGGCATCTCGGATGCCGGAGTCACCTCGATCAGCCAGGAGGTGTCCCGCGAGGTCAAGCCGGCCGATGTCGTGGAGCGGATGGAGCTGGAACTGGCATCCTTGGAGAATGCGGGAATCATCGACAGCTTCGAGCCGGCAACCGCTGCCGCACCACTCGATCTGTCCGGCCTGCACGGCCTGAGCCACGCAGCCAACTGATAGGAGAGTCCACAGGTGACCACCGATACCCACCGGATGCTGCGGCTGGAGGTTCGCAACGCGGCGACGCCCATTGAGGACAAGCCCGAGTGGATGAAGAACACCGCGCACATGGGCGAGAACTTCACGCAGATGAAGAAGCTGGCCCGCGGTAAGGGCTTGCACACGGTATGCGAGGAAGCCGGCTGTCCGAACGTCTACGAATGCTGGCAGGACCGCGAGGCGACCTTCCTGATCGGCGGGGATACCTGCACCCGGCGCTGCGACTTCTGCGATATCGCCACCGGACGCCCGGCGCTGATGGACATCCTGGAACCGCGCAAGGTCGCCGAATCGGTCCGCGAACTCGGGCTGCGCTATGCAACGGTCACCTCGGTGGCCCGCGACGACCTCGCCGACGGGGGAGCCTGGCTGAACGCCGAGACCGTGCGGGCGATCCACACGATCAACCCGTCGACCGGGGTCGAGATCCTGGTGCCGGACTTCAAGGGCGATCCGGACGCCATCGGGCAGGTCATCGACGCCAAGCCCGAGGTCTTCGCGCACAACCTCGAAACCGTTGCCCGGATCATCGGCGAGATCCGTCCGGCGTTCAGCTATGAAGGCTCGTTGAACGTGCTCAGCCAGGCCAAGCAGGGCGGCATGATCGTCAAGTCGAACCTCATTCTGGGCATGGGGGAGACCGACGCCGAGGTGTACGAGGCGATGTGCGACCTCTACGACGCCGGCTGTGACATCTTGACTCTGACGCAGTACCTGCGTCCGTCGCCGCGCTTCCGTCCGGTGGATCGTTGGGTCAAGCCCAAGCAGTTCGTCGAACTCGCGCAGCAGGCCAACGAGATCGGCTTCCTCGGTGTCATGGCCGGCCCCATGGTGCGCTCGTCCTACCGGGCCGGCAGGCTGTGGGCGCGTGCCATGAAGAAAGCCGGACGCGAGATCCCGGCGCATCTGGCCCATATCGCCGACGAGGGCTCAGCGCTGCAGGAAGCCTCGGCGCTGTTGACCCGCTAGCACCACTGAGGCCGCTGCCAGGCCTACTGACCGGGCCAGAACCGGGGTTTCACGATTATTGGGTACCGCTGTAGCTCAGACGAGCTATAGCGGTACCCAATAATCGTCGATCCAGCCTGTCGGGCCTCAGTCGGGCCTCAGGCCTGCGGGGCCAGCACAACCTCGACGCTGATCTGGTCCGCGCCAGCGGCGAACTCCAGGTCACCGGTGATCCGGCCGACCGCGCGCAGGTCGCGGGCGATGGTCTCCAGGCGGGCCAGTGACTCGGCCGGACCGCTGATCACCGCTCGATCGACCTCGGTGCGCATCTTCACCTGGGCCCGTGACTTGGCGCCGCGGATCGCGATCAGCACTTCGGCCACATCGTCGAGCAGCGTGGGGTCGCCACCAGCAGGCAGCTCGTCGAGGGTGGGCCACGGTGCGCGGTGCACCGAGCCCGGCTGCCACCAGCTCCAGACCTCCTCGGTGACGAATGGCATGAACGGCGCGAAGAGCCGCAACTGCACGTTCAATCCCAGCTGCAGAGCTGCCGCCGCCGAAGCTGCCGCGGCATCGTCGGAATACGAGCGCTCCTTGACCAGCTCGAGGTAGTCGTCGCAGAAGGTCCAGAAGAACTTCTCGGCAGCCTCCAGCGCGTCGGTGTACTGGTAGTCCTCGAACGCCTCGGTCGCCTGCCTGACCACCTCGGCCAATCCGGCGAGCATGGCCAGGTCATCGGCCTCGGTAATCGCTGCCGGATCGGCGGGCGCATGCTTGTCGAGCACGAACTTCGACGCATTGAGGATCTTCATCGCGAGCCGGCGTCCGACCTTCATCTGGGTCTCGTCGAACGGCGAATCCATCCCGGGACGAGCCATCGCCGCACGCCAGCGCACCGCGTCGGCGCCGAACTTGTCGAGGATCTGCGTCGGGACGACGACATTGCCCTTCGACTTGCTCATCTTCTTGCGATCAGGGTCGACGACGAAGCCCGAGATAGTGGTCCGGCGCCACGGCAGCTTGTGCTCTTCCAGATGGCTGCGCACCACCCGGCTGAACAGCCAGGTGCGGATGATGTCGTGGGCCTGTGGGGCCAGGTCCATCGGGAAGGTCAGCTTCCACAGATCGGGGTCACGCTGCCAACCACAGACGATCTGCGGGGTCAGCGAGCTGGTTGCCCAGGTGTCCATGACATCGGGGTCGGCGATGAAGCCGCCCGGCCTGCCCCGCTGCGATTCGTCGTAGCCAGGCGCCGGTAGTGAGGCGGGATCCACCGGTAGTGCAGCCTCGTCGGCGGTGATCGGATGGGCGTAGTCGGGCTCGCCGTCGGCGTTGAGCGCGTACCAGATGGGGAACGGCACCCCGAAGAAACGCTGCCGGCTGATCAGCCAGTCACCGTTCAGCCCGCTCACCCAGTTGGCGTAGCGATGCCGCATGTACTCCGGCGTCCACTGCAGCTCGTCGCCGCGGGCCAGCAGTTCGGCACGCAACTTGGGGTCGCGCCCACCATTGGTGATGTACCACTGGCGCGTCGAGACGATCTCGAGCGGCTTCTCGCCCTTCTCGTAGAAGTTCGTCATGCGCTTGGTCGGCTTGGGTTCGCCCACCAATTCGCCGTTCTCGCGCAGCATCGCCACGGTCGCCTCACGAGCCGAGAAGGCGGTCTTGCCGGCGATCTGCTCGTAGGCCGCCTTGTTGACGATCCAATCCGGGGTCTCGCGCACGATGCGCCCGTCGCGTCCGATGATCGTGCGGGTCGGCAGCTGCAACTCGCGCCACCAGGTGACGTCGGTCAGGTCGCCGAAGGTACAGCACATCGCGATACCCGAGCCCTTGTCGGGCTCGGCGTCCGGATGGGCCAGCACGGGCACCTCGACACCGAAGACCGGGGTGGTGACAGTCGTCCCGAACAGCGCCTGGTAGCGCTGGTCGTCGGGGTGGGCGATCAGCGCGCAACAGGCGGCCAGCAATTCGGGACGAGTGGTCTCGATCAGCACCTCGCCGCCGTCGGGACGATGGAAGTTCAGCGCGTGGTAGAAGCCGTCGTATTCCCGCGCCTCGAGCTCGGCCTGGGCGACCGCGGTCTGGAAGGTGACATCCCACAGCGTCGGAGCGTGCGAGAGGTAGGCCTCGCCGCGCGCGTAGTTGTGCAGGAATGCCCGCTGGGCGACCGACTGTGCCTCGTCCGAGATCGTGCTGTACAGCGTGTCCCAGTCGACCGACAAGCCGATATGGCGCCACAGATCCTCGAAGACCTTCTCGTCGACGGCCGTCAACTCGAGACACAGCTCCACGAAGTTGCGGCGGCTGATCGCGACGGGGTGCTTCTGGTCGGCCTTGGCGGGCGGGGTGAAGTCAGGATCGTAGGGCAGCGCCGGCTCGCAGCGCACGCCGTAGAAGTTCTGGACGCGCCGTTCGGTGGGCAGCCCGTTGTCGTCCCAGCCCATCGGGTAGAAGACGTTTTTGCCGCGCATCCGTTGGTAGCGAGCGATCAGATCGGTGTGGGTGTAGCTGAAAATGTGGCCGACGTGCAGCGAACCGGAGACCGTGGGCGGGGGAGTGTCGATCGAATAGACCTGCTCGCGGGATTCCGGCCGGCTGAAGGCGTAGGTGCCCTCATCGCGCCAGCGGGCGGCCCACCGGTCCTCGAGGCCCTCCAGCACTGGACGCTCCGGTACCTGCCAGCCGGTGGTGTCGGCGGCTGAGGAGGACATGCTGGATTCAAAACTCATGGTGTGCATCTTAACGAGTCCGGCCGACCTCCAGCATCTTTGGTCAGCCGGACTCGAGGGCGTCGAAGGCTCAGCCGGCGAGCTGCTGGATGGCCTGGCGCATGGCGTCCGTGCTGGCGAGATCGGCGGTCGTCGGGCTCCACTGGTCACCGTTCACGGTGAAGAACGGCGTCGACGTCACGTAGGACGGCAACGCGTCCTGCATACTGTTGACGAAATCGGCGGTGGCCTGGTCGGTGAAGCAGGTCTGGAAGGCGCTCAGTGCATCACCGTCGAGGCCGGCCAGCTTCGGGTAGTCCGTGCCGAGTTGCTGGTCGGTCCAGCCGTCGCCCTCGGTGGCCGGCTGACCGGCGAAGACGAGCTTCGAGTACTTGGGGAAGACCCCCTGCACGTCGGCGCAGGTGGCTGCAGTGGCGGCGCGGAAGGAATGATCGCCTGGGAAGTTGCGATCAAGTCCGTGCAGGATCTGGTAGGTCAGCAAGATCTCGCCGTTGTCGGCCAGCTCTTCCAGGCCCGGCTCGACCAACTTGGAGGCTTGGCCGCAGCCAGGGCACTGATAGTCCATGTAGACGACGACCTCCGGCGCGCCAGCGGCTGGATCAGCCCGGTTGTACACCAGCCCGGTGTTGTCGGCATTGGCGCTCGGCGGAACGATCTGGTCCGCGGTCGACCCGGGGGTTGACTGGCCACCGCTGGAGCCACGGTTCTGAACGATCACCACGACCACGACGACGATGATCACCACGGCCAGCACGACTGCGGCGGCGGTAATGATGCCGATGGTGCGCCTGCGCCGTGACTCGGCCTCCTGCTGAACACGCAGCTGCTCGCGGCGCGAAGCACTGGCCGCTCTGGGGGTGTCAGCCTTCGCGGACGCCGCCTTACCGGCAGCGTTGTCCTTGCCCGCGCGCGGCTGGTTCTGCTTGCTCTTGCTCATCTGGTCGCTTTCCACTCGGTGGCCGGGACGAAGCATCCACGCGCCCATGATATCTGTGCAACTCAGACCTGAATCCGGTTTGTGGCGCAGGTCGCTCGCGCGTGTCAACGCTCTTGTGGACCCACAGCCTAAACTTGCGCGTTATGAGTTCCCTCGTGCAGCCGTCCGTCCATGCGAGTCACGACGAGCTGGTCTCCTGGCTGATCAGCCGCTGGCCCGAGAGCCATCCGCAGCCTTCACTGGAGCGCATCGCCGCCCTGTGCGACCTGCTAGGCGAACCGCAGCGGGCCTGCCCGGTCATCCAGATCACCGGCACCAACGGCAAGGGCAGCACCGCGATCATGATCGATGCGCTGCTGCGGGCGATGGGGCTGCGCACGGGACGGTTCTCCAGCCCGCATCTGATCGACGTCACCGAACGCATCTGCGTCGACGGCGAGCCCATCAGCGCGGAACGCTTCGACGAGATCTGGTGGCAGATCGCACCCCTGGTGCAGATGGTGGACGACCGGTTGCTCGGCGGGGTCCCGATGACCTTCTTCGAGGTCATCACTGCCATGGCCTATGCGGCGTTCGCGGATGCCCCAGTCGACGTGGCGATCATGGAGGTCGGCATGGGTGGACGCTGGGACGCGACGAGCGTCGCCGACGCCCAGGTCGCGGTCGTGGCGCCGATCTCGCTCGACCACACCCATCTGCTCGGCCGGACGATCGCTGAGATTGCGGGCGAAAAGTCCGGCATCATCAAGCCCGGCTCGGTGGCCGTGCTGGCCGGGCAGACTCCCGAAGCCGCCCAGGTGCTGATGGCGCGGTGTGTCGAGGTCGGTGCCCCGATGGTGCGCGAGGGCGTCGATTTCGGGTTGCTCGATCGGCAGCCCGCCGTCGGCGGACAGTTGCTGCGCATCGATGCCGCCGACGGCCCGATGGGTGACATCTTCCTGCCGCTGTACGGAGCCCACATGGCACACAATGCCGCCCTGGCAGTGGCGGCCGTGGAGGCGCTTCGGGGCGCGGGGCTCAGCGGCGAGGTCATCTCCGAGGGTCTGGGATCGGTCGCGGCGCCTGCACGGCTGGAGGCGATCAGCTCCGATCCGCTGCTGATCCTTGACACCGCACACAACCCGCAAGCGATCACCGCGACCCTGGCGGGTCTGCGAGAGGCCTTCACCGCCCAGCCGTTGATCGGCGTTGTGGCGATGATGCGCGACAAGGATACCGCTCAGGTGATGGAG
This sequence comes from Propionibacterium sp., assembly GCA_012517405.1. Lineage (GTDB taxonomy): Bacteria > Actinomycetota > Actinomycetes > Propionibacteriales > Propionibacteriaceae > Brooklawnia > Brooklawnia propionicigenes. Next base: position 29,328 of record JAAYVB010000038.1, on the reverse strand, counting down.
CTGCTGGCCGACGAACTGGACACGATCGTGGTGACGACGATGACCGGCAATCCTCGGGCCCTGACGGTCGACGATCTCGCTGCGGTGGCGGAGGAAGCGTTCGGCCCCAGCCGGGTGCGTACCGCCGCGGATCCCGCACGGGCGATCGATCTGGCCCGTGGTCTGGCCGAGCAGGGCGGCGACGACGCTGCGGTCCTGGTGATCGGATCGGTTTACCTCGCTGGCGAGGTGGGTGAGGTCTTGCGGCGGCTGGATGCCGAACTGGGGTTGTAGGTCAGCTGTCCTGGCTCCTATGCGCTGATCCGATACGCATATGTCTGTTGACAACCTGTGATACCGGTCATAGTGTGGCTAATACACCCATTCGATGTCGAATTCAACCAGGAGCAACAATGAAAAAAATACTGTGCAGAGCACTGGGATGGTCGCAGTTGGCTTGGGTCTGATGCTTGGGACTGCTCCGCCAGCTGCCGCCGCAGTAAGCGTATACGGGGAGATTAAGGCATGGGGGGTTTACTCTCAGGCAACTGCGTCGTCAAGTAGCGACCTGAGGTTCCAAGCCTGGGCCCAGCGAGCGGGTGCTTGGAACACGGGTGCGTGCCGAGATCCCTGGTATGGCACCGGTCAGACAAGTAACGCCTTCGTGGGCGTATCAGGCTCTGGCGGGGGATACGGATGGCAACACTGCTGACTCCGCGCGGGCGGCGCAGCCTCGGGCAGCGGTCGCCGGTACGTCGCGGCTGGCGTCGTGCCGGTGCCTGCCTGCTCTTGGCTGCGGCGCTGTTTGGGTGCTCAGCTGATTCGAGCCCAGACGCTACTGCCAGCGGCGGACGACTGGCGGAAAACCTGAATGAGTTGTTTGAACGGACCCTTGCCAGGCCGGATATTCCCGAGGATGCCATCCCTGTCATCGAAAGAGCAGCCGCCTCTGGATCGATTTCTACGGCGGACTACGAGCTCGTCTTCGCTGAATATGTCGATTGTCTTGAGGCCGGTGGCGTGACCGGGCTGCCATTCACGAAGGGAATTGACGGAATCTACCGACTGGGAACTGTCAACGACGCCACGGTCACGCGCGAAAGGTTCGCCCAGGTCAGCGTGGAATGCTCGAGTACCTATCGCCTTGTCGAGACGCTCTACAACATTCAGGTGAACAATCCCGACTTGTTGGCGGATGAGAACGAGGTCGCTGTGCGGTGCCTACTCAGAGGCGGTCTTGTCGGTCCCGAGTATCACGCGAGTGACTTCGAGTCTGACCGTCGTGCAATGACCTTTCCATTCGAAGTGAGCGATCCGGTGGCACAAAGCTGTTTGTATGCGGTCGGGATCTCAATCGGCTAGACCTGCCCACACTAAGGCGGAAGGAGCGCGGGTGCCCACAAAGGCTGAACCAGGTCCGCAGCACGCCGGAGCCCGCACCAAATCGCTGACCGCCTGGGTTGTGGCGATCATCGTCGCCGTGTCTGTCGGAGTGCTTGTCGGCCTGAGGGTTTCAGGTTCGCCGCCGCGTGGGCTGGAAGCAGCGTCACCGCACACCTTCGCCCCGGTCGAATCCCAGCAGTTCGATGATGCCCGCGTGGCAGACGTGAGCTTTCTCACCGGCCCCCGGGTGGACATTCGAACAAGCATGCCGGGAGTGGTGACATTTCTAGCTAGCGAAGGCACAACGATCGACTCAGGTCAACTGCTGATGCAGGTCAATGGACAGCCTATCCTCGGATTGGCAACCCAAACCCCGCTCTACCGAGACATCGGTTTCGGGACCAGCGGGCCAGATGTGTCCGCACTCAACAATGAGCTCGTCCGGCTGGGGTTCTTGTCGGAATCTAGTGGTGACGTTTTCGATTCGGGAAGCTCCGCGGGATGGCGAAGGCTTCAATCTCATGCGGGGGTAACTGAACCAGCGGACGAAGTGTCGTTGGCACAGACAGTGTGGCTGCCCTCCGATCCTGTGTCGCTGAATGTCTGGCGTCCCGCGGTGGGCGCGTCGGTGCCCTCAGACGGTGTCATCGGCACGATCCCGGGGAAACTGATCTCTGTGACCATCCACGACGTGCAAGGCCCGGCGATGCGGCCAGGAGCACGCGTTCTGACCCTGATGGGAGCCAGCGCGTCCATTGGGGAATTCGGTGAGCTGCCAGTAACAGTTTCGGCTCCTGAGTTTCTGCGGGCAATCGAAACAAGTCCTCAATATCGCGACTACTTGGCCGCTCCAGATCAAGAAACCGTGGGTTCGTTGCGATTGGAGAGCCCGGTACCGGCGCTTCGAGTGCCCATCGGCGCAGTCTTTGATATGGACGGATCTCGCGGGTGTATCCAATCTGACGGTGTGAGCTTCCAGGTGGAGATTCTTGCGGCGACCCTCGGTGCTGCTGTCGTTGTGCCGGACGAGCCCGCCGAACTCACTGAGGTTGACCTCGGCGACGCTATTACTGGCGGCTGCTAGCTGCTATGATCCAGCGCGATGTGCCGATGATTGAGGCTCGCAATATATCTCATTGGTATCCAGGCACCGGACATTTGTTTGAGGATCTTACCTTTCGCTTGAGGGGCGGCGAAGTCGCTGCAGTTGTTGGCCCGTCGGGCAGCGGTAAATCAACCTTGCTATCGATCCTGGAAGGCTGGGAACGCCCTCGATCTGGGGAGATCAGGCGCAATGGAGTGGCACGTAGTGGCTGGGTTTTCCAGAATCCCCACGGTATGGCCCGCAGGACCGCGTTGGATCACGTGACCTTTCCGCTACTGACCCAAGGGCTGAGTTGGGCTGCTGCGGAGTTACGAGCGCGAGATATCCTAGAAGCATTCCAGTTGACCGCGAGTGCCGAAAAGCCGTTCGCCGCACTATCTGGAGGTGAGGGGCAGCGAGTGATGCTTGCGCGCATGCTGGCATTCAATCCGCAGTTGATCCTGGTCGATGAGCCGACCGCCCAACTCGATGCTGAAATGGCCAGTACTGTGAATGGCGTACTGAGGTCGCTATCGAACGAGGGAGCAATCGTCGTCGTGGCAACGCATGACGCAGCGACGGCGGGTGTTTGTGATCGGGCAATCGATCTGGGCAAGGACCGAATGTCAGTGCCCCGTGAGCCGCTATGAGAATAGGATCGATTCTTCGCTGGGCATGGCGCGACTTTGCGAGCGGACAGATGCAGGCAGTGCTTTTAATTGTGGCAGCCGCTGCCGTCTTCGGCTCCTTGGGAGCGGCCGAAGTCTTGCAGGTGACGGCCGTCAACGCCGAAATGATGCACTATCGGGATACGGCGTCAAATGTGATACTTGTCACCGCGAACAAGACCGTGGATGGTGGCGCCTGCGACAGGCTTTCGGAGCTTGACTCAGTCCAAAACAGTGGCGGCCTACGGGAGCGTTCGCCGCTGGTGCTGCACGAGCTGTACGGATTGTCGGTGGCGGCGTACGACGTTTCTCCCGGGTTTGCCGAACTGATCGCGGGAAGCCCGATCACCGACTCGGGCGTGCTGATTCATGACACGCTTGCCGAGCAGCTCGGGTTGAGTGCTGGTTCACGTCTGGAGACTCCTGAAGGCCCGATCGTGATCGCTGGCACCTATGTGTGGCCTAGCGATGGACGAGATGCTCGGCTGGGATTCGCAGTTCTTGTCCCGACGCCCACGACTTCGGCGTTCGATGAGTGCTGGCTGCGAGAATGGCCGGTCTCGGAGGATTCCGGCGCATTGTTGCGTAGCACTGTGATTACTGAATCTCAAAATGCAGATGCGGCGCAGATCCGGCAGGCAAATCCGTCGAATGGAACGAATGCCGACTTCTCCGGGGAGTTTGAATCACGGATTTCGAGATTCGCTTGGGTAGGAGCAGCGGCCTTTGGCCTGTGTGTGGGGTTGTTGTGGGCGAGGCGACGGCGCGTTGAACTGTGCGACGGGCTGGCCAAGGGACAAAGCCGGAGTGCGTTGCTGTTGCAGGTAGCCATCGAGGCCGGACTGGTCGCTGTGCCCGCTCTGGTCCTGAGCGGAGCGGCCCTCGGTATACTCTCGCGAATACACAGCGACGATAAGCAGTTCTTTCACGAGCTGTGGCTGATCGCAGCGGTTTGTCCTGCCGCGGGTTCGGTGTCGCTCATCTTGGGATCGATGCTGGGCGCCGCGAGCCTTAGACGAGCCTCAATGTATAGGTACTTCCGGGCGCGCTGAACTCCGAACCCCGACACCGGCTCGTTGCCGTGTTAGCAAACTGCGTTGGCGAGTCCAGTCGTCCGACTCATTGGTGGTGATTGACCGGTACCCGCACCAGGAGCCGAGTCGAGAAGGTAGCGTCCAGACATGCGCATTGCTCTCGCCAACGACCACGCCGGAACGGCATTGAAGAATGAGATCGCGGCCTGGCTGCAGTCGCTCGGCCACGAGGTCGTCGACTTCGGCACCTTCGACGAGCAGCCCTGTGACCTACCCGACTACGTCTATCCTGCGGCACTGGCCGTCTCACGTGGCGAATGCGAACGAGGCATCTTCGTGGACGGTGTCGGCTACGGGTCGGCGATGATCGCCAACAAGCTGCCAGGTGTCTTCGCCGCCGTCGCGCAGGACCCGTTCTGCGCCTGGCTGGCCCGCTCGCATTCGGACACCAACGTGCTGTGCATCGGCGGCAAGATCATTGGGTCGGCGCTCGCCATGGAAGTGGTTAAGTCCTGGATGTCGACCGACTGGCTGGGCACGTCCGAAGAGAAGTACGCCCGCAGGGTCGCGAAGGTCGTCGAGATCGCCGAGCGCCACGTCCGACCGCTGTGAGTCGGACCTGACGATGCGCATCAATGCGCGTGCCCGCGGCGGGCACCCGGGGCGTGCGGGAACTGGCTTGTAAAGTTCAGTCATGAGCGCAATCGATCGCACGTTAGTTCTTGTCAAGCCCGATGGAGTGGCCCGCGGACTGATCGGTCAGATCATCGCCCGCTATGAGGCCAAAGGCCTGACTATCCGGGCGCTCGAGCTGCGTCAGGCGGACGCCGCGTTGGCTGCCCAGCATTACGTCGAACACGTTGGACGCGACTACTACCCATCCCTCGAAGCCTTCATCACGTCCGGACCGCTGGTGGCGATGGTGCTGGAGGGCGAGCGGGCGATCGACGCGGTCCGGACATTGAACGGGGTCACTGACTCCGCGGTTGCGGCGCCCGGCACCATCCGCGGTGATTTCTCGTTGTACAAGAACCGCAATCTCGTGCACGCCTCGGATGCGCCGGACTCGGCCGCTCGCGAGATCGGGCTGTGGTTCCCGGCATTGGAGGTTTGATGTCTGGTACCGACTACCCGCAGAACTCCTACCCCCAGCAGGACGATCGCCCATCGCAGGGCGGCTACTCTCAGCAGCCGGGCTACGGCGCACCGATCTTTCCCCCGTCCGCCTACCAGCCACTGATGAATCAGCCGCCCGCGTTCGAGCCGTCCCTGCCCATCACACCGACTAGCTATGCGTCGTTCTGGCGGACGCCCCGCTGGCGCTGGTGGCGCCCGGTCGTCGCTCTGGCGCTCGGCGTGGTCGCCATGTTCGTCCTGGCGCTTGTCCTGTCCGCCGGCGCGATCGCCTTTGACATCTCCCGCGGCAGGCTGACGACCCAAGACCTCGCCAATCTGGGACTCGACCAGCTGACGGCCTCGGTCTTCCTGGCGAACAACCTTTCACTGGCCGCACTGATCCTGGTCGCTTTCTTCATTTCGGCGGTCATCTTCAAGCAGCGCCCGGGTTTCCTGGCCAGCGTGACCGGAAGCCTGCGTTGGGGTTGGCTGGGCAGGTGCGTGCTCATCGTGCTGCCCCTCTGGCTGATCTACATAGGCTTCGACTGGTTCTTGACCGCCGAAGCCGGTGGCTTCGACGACCTGGCCGTCAACCAGGACACCTGGCTGCTGGTCGTCGGCATCCTCATCACCACGCCGCTGCAGTCGGCTGGTGAGGAGTACGGCTTCCGCGGGGTGGTCAACCGCGCCATCGCCGGCTTCTTCCGCAACGAGAAGGCCGGCCTGGTGGCTGGGCTGATCGTCTCGTCGGGCGTGTTCATGTGGGCCCACTCGGCATCCGACCTCTGGCTGAATCTCTACTATTTCAGCTTCGGCGCGGCGTCCTGCATTCTGGTCTGGCGTACCGGTGGCCTGGAGGCCAGCATCGTCATGCATGTTGTGAACAACCTGCTCAGCGAGGCATTCCTGCCGTTCAGCGACATCAGCGGGCTGTTCGACCGGTCCTCGGGCGCCGGCGGTCCCGACGTCCTCATCGGGATGGCGGTCATCGCCGTCGCGACAGCGCTGATCATCTGGCAGGCGCGACGCCGGGGAATCGCGATCACCGCCGCCCCCGCGGCATCAATGCAAGTCCCCGCAGCGCCGATGAGCTACCCGCCGCCGGCACCGAACCCCTACCTGGCGCCGGGCTCGACGCCGGAGCCCGGCTGGGGCACCTACCCGGGCGTCCCGCAGCCGCGGTGGCCGCAGGACGTGCCACCTCAGACCGCGCCCATCGAACAAGATCCGCTGTTCAATCCGCGTCCCTGGGAATCCGGGGACCGGCCCTAGCCCGCCGGCCGGTTACCATTGCCTGCGATATGACTGCGCACACCACAGAACCGGCGTCCATCTACGGCAGCATCGAGCCCTTGCTGCCCCACGTGACCAAGCCCATCCAGTATGTGGGCGGCGAGCTCAACGCCGTCACCACGCCGTGGGCTGATGCCGAGGTGCACTGGGTGCTGATGTACCCGGACGCCTACGAGGTGGGCCAGCCCAACCAGGGCAACGCAATCCTCTACGAGGTGCTCAACGAAACCGGCTGGATCAGCGCCGAGCGGGTCTTCTCGGTCTGGCCCGACATGGAAGCCCTGATGCGGCAGCACAAGGTGCCGCTGGCAAGCCTGGAGACCCATCGTCCGGTGCGCGCGTTCGATGTGCTCGGTGTCAGCTTGTCGACCGAACTGGGCTACACCAACCTGCTGAACGCCCTCGACCTGGCAGGTATCCCGCTGCGCAGCGCGGACCGAACCATCGATGACCCGATCGTGGTGGTCGGCGGGCACTGCGCCTGCAATCCCGAACCGATCGCCGATTTCATCGACGTCGCGGTGCTCGGTGACGGCGAGCAGGCGGTGCTGCAGCTCAGTGAGATCGTCCGTGCCTGGCATGCTTCCGGCGACCAGGGCGGACGCCTCGGCCTGCTGCAGTCCCTCGCCGAGACCGGCATGTTCTATGTGCCACAGTTCTACGACATCAGCTACGGCCCCGACGGTGCCATCACCAAGATCTCACCGAACCGGCCCGGCGTGCCCTACCGGGTACAGCGCTGGATCCTCACCGACCTGGACGAATGGCCCTACCCCAAGGCACCGCTGGTTCCGCTGGCGGAGACCGTCCACGAACGCTATTCGGTCGAGATCTTCCGCGGCTGCACCCGCGGCTGCCGGTTCTGCCAGGCCGGAATGATCACCCGCCCGGTGCGGGAACGCAGCCTGCCGGTCATCGGCACCATGGTGGAGGCCGGGCTCGAGGCCACCGGGCTCGAAGAGGTCGGCCTACTCAGTCTGTCGAGCGCCGATCACACCGAGATCGACCAGATCACCGAGCAGCTCGCCGAGCGCTACGACGGTACGAATGTCTCGTTGTCGCTGCCGAGCACCCGGGTGGACGCCTTCAACATCGATCTGGCCGAGAGACTCGCCCGCAACGGGCGCCGCAGCGGCCTGACGTTCGCCCCCGAAGGCGGCACCGAGCGGATGCGCGCGGTGATCAACAAGAACGTCTCCGAGGACGACCTGATCAACACCGTGACCGCGGCGTTCTCGTCCGGCTGGCGTTCGGTCAAGCTCTACTTCATGTGCGGGCTGCCCACCGAGACCGACGAGGACGTGCTCGCCATCGCCGACATGGCGCACCGGGTCATCGAGGCCGGGCGCAGGGCCGCAGGCCGTCGCGATATCGCCTGCACCATCAGCATCGGCGCGTTCGTCCCCAAGCCGCACACTCCCTTCCAGTGGGTTGCGCAGACCGATCCGGAGATCGCCAACGACCGGATGCGCCAGCTCAAACAGCGGGTACGCGACGATCGCGCCTGCGGGCGAGCCATCACGATCCGCTGGTCGGACGGCCACCCCGGCCTGATCGAGGGTCTGCTCGCCCGCGGCGACCGGCGCGTCGGCAAGGTGATCGAGGCGGTCTGGCGTGACGGCGGCATCTTCGACGGCTGGAATGAGCATTTCAACTACGAACGGTGGATCCGCTGCGCAGCGGAGCAACTGGAACCCCAAGGCGTCGATCTGGCCTGGTACACCACGCGCGAGCGTCCGGCTACCGAGGTGCTGCCGTGGGATCATCTCGACCTGGGCCTCGACCGCAATTGGCTGTGGCAGGACTACCAGGACGCGACCAAGGGCCGCGCGGTGCACGACTGCCGCTGGGACGAGTGCAACGACTGCGGCGTCTGCCCCGAGATGGGCGTCGACATCGAGATCGGCCCCAGCGGGGCAGCACTGCTGCCGCTGCGGGTCGTGCAGCGCTCACTGGCCTGAGGCGGTGGCTTCCAGCTCGTCCTCGATCGTGCCCGAACCGATCGCGATCAGCCCGCAGATCGTCAGCGGGACGAACATCAGCAGCTGGATCCAGATCGGCCACAGGAATGAGCCGGTGGCGTCCTTGAGCGCGCCCAGCAGGAACGGTCCGATGCAGGCCAGCACGTAGCCGATGCCCTGTGAGAAGCTCGACAGCGCGGCGGTGCCGGCGGGCGTGCTGGCATGCCTGCTGAACAGCACCAGGATCATCGGGAAGAACGAGCCCGCGATGGCCAGGAAGACCGGCCACAGCCAGGGCAGCACGGTCGGGTTCCAGATCAGGCCACCGTAGCCGATGCTGCCGCACACGGCCAGCGCCACTACCAGCGGGGCCGGGTTCTTCATCCGCATCGTCAGGTTCGGGATGATGAACGAGAATGGGATGCCGATGCCCGCGACGATGGCCAAGAAGTTCCCGGCCTGGATCGGCGTGAATCCTGCGCTCTGGTAGATGGACGGCAGCCAGCCGAACTGGCCGTAGGCCTGCGCGGACTGCATGCCGAAGAAGACCGCCATCATCCAGCCGAGCCGGGTGCGGGCCACCGCGGCCAGCGAGATCCGGGTGCGTGAACCCCCCGACCAATCGCGGAACCGCAGCATCGACCAGATGATCAGCGGCAGCGCGAGGGCAGTGGTGGCCACCCAGACCCAGAAGGCGCCGCGCCAGCTGCCCAGCGAGATCGCCAGGGGGGCGGTGTAGAGGCTGGCCATCGTCAGGCCGATCGACTGGCCGGTCGTGTAGAGCGAGGTGACCAGTCCGCTGCGCGCCGGGAAATGACGTTTGACCAGCGGAGGCAGTAGCACGTTGATGACGCCGATACCGGCCAGCGCCACACAGGTGGCCAGCATGAAACCGACCGTGGAGTCGCTGACATTGCGGGCGGCCTGCCCGCCGATGTTGACGATCAACGCCACCAGGATCGCCCGGTGCAGTCCGAGCAGTCCGCTGATCCGTCCGGCCAGGAATCCGAAGAGCGCGAAGCACAGCGTGGGTAGTGAGGTCAGCAGCCCGCCCATGGTCTGCGACATGCCCAGCTCGTCTTGGATCGACGGCAGGACGGGCCCGATCGCCACCGCAATCGTGCGCAGGTTGAATGACGTCACCGTCACCATCAGGGCGAGCAGCACGGACGTCTTCGAGATGCGCATGGCGCCTTTCCAGAGCCGGACCAGGTCAGCTGCGAGCATACGCGATATATCGGACATTAAGCTGTCGTGACATGGCACGTCCACAACCGCCCCAACAACCACCGCCCGTGCAGAAGCTGCGGCTCCGGCATGTGAAGCGTGGTACCGCCCGGTTCGCCAGCCACCGCGATTTCGGACGCGCCCTGGAGCGGGCGTTGCGCCGCGCGGGCATCCCGATGGCCTACTCGTCGGGGTTCTCGCCGCACCCGAGGGTCTCCTACGCGGGGGCTGCACCGACCGGTGCCGCCAGCGAAGCCGAGTACGTCGAGTTGGGGCTGAGCGAGCGGTGCGATCCCGAGAAGGTTCGCGAGGCGCTGAACCGGGTGCTGCCACCGGGATTCGATGTCGTCACCATCGTCGAGGCCGGCGGTCGTCCGCTGCACGAACTGCTCGAGGCCTCCTGGTGGACGATCGAGTTGCCCGGAGTCGACCCGGCAGTGCTGGCGCAGCTGGCCGGCATCCTGCGCGACGCCGAGCAGGTCGAGGTGACCCGGATGACGAAGAAGGGGGAGCGGCGTTTCGACGTACGGGCCGGCCTGATCAAGGTCTGGGCGAGCGAGAACGGCCTGGAGGTGGTGGTGCGGCACAGCGAGCCGCTGGTACGCCCCGACGATGTGGTCGCCGCGCTGCGCCTGCTGGCCCCCGATGTGCTGTCCGAGATCGATGCGCCGTTGGCCACCCGGCGGGCCCAGGGTCCCCTGATCGGCGACGAAGTTGGCGACCCGCTGGCCTGACCAGCGGCGAAACAGGGGCTGGATTGCCGAGCTGTGGCATACTAGCCGTTAGGTAATCGTGCCGCCGGCACGAGCTCCGGGATGATCCTCATCATCCAACCGCGACGCAAACTGCACCGCCGATCGAGATGGTCACGTCGAGTGCCAGTGCGAGTCCGACGCCCTACTGGGTGCGGCGACCGCGGGGATGAGAGAACCCCGGATGCACCGACAGTTTTGTACCGCGGCTTGCCGCGGTAGTGAGCCGCACCCTCGGGTGCAAGAGGAGCGTCCATGCTCGATGACACTTCAGTGAACAATGAATCCCCCGAATCGGTGATCGAAACCCCGGCTGCTGCCGAGCAGATCACCACCCCCGAACCCGCCCCCGCCGTCGCTGACGATCTGCCGCGTCCCCCCAGCGGTCGTCGCTCGAAGACCCGTCCGGCAGGTCCACCCAAGGTGAGTGAGCCGACCCCCGCCGCCGCGGCTGTCGACCCCGCGCACGAGGACGAGCAGATCAAGGTGGCCCTCAAGAAGGCCGCCCCCCACAAGGCAGCTGCCAAGAAGGCGGCAACCAAGAAGGCCGCGATCGACAAGACCACCGGCTCCGAGCGTCCCCCCCGCACCCGGCGCGCCACCAAACCCGTTGCCGAGGCCGTGGCCCCGGAGGTTGTCGAAGAGGCGGACGATCATCCGCAAGGCGAGATCCCCGATCTGACGCCGATCGAGCCGGCAGCTGGGCACCGGTCGCAGACCCGCCGCCGCAGCTCATCGCGCAGGCCGGTGCAGGCCCTGGACGAATCGCTGGCCGGCACCGCCGACGAGATCGAGGCAGCGCTGGCCGCAGCCGAGAACGCAGCGGCCGGGCGCCGCCGGGCGAAGGCCGCCGAAGGCGAGGTCGACAAGGAGCAGATGCTCGCATCGCTGGCCGCGGCCATCGCCGGACGACCCGCGGCGGAGGCCGAAACCGCGCTCGCCGAGGCAGAAGTTGCCGCCGAGGCGGCTCTCATCGCCGCGGTCACCCATGAGCTTTCCGCCGACGATCAGTCCGAGCACGCCGACATCAAGTCCGCTGAAGCCGACGAGTCATCCGACGACAGCGAGGCGGCCACGGACGAAGCTGAGGCCTCCGACGAGGAGCAGGGGGAATCGAGCGGTTCGTCCCAGCGTCGTCGCCGCCGCCGCGGCGGTCGCCGCCGTCGCAGGTCGTCGTCGGGCGCCGGCGATGAGAGCGACGAGCACGCCGAGGACGACGCCGAGACCGAGGCGGCCGCCGTCGAAAGTGACCACCAATCCGGCGACAAGGCCGACGAGGACAAGTCCGGCGAGCAGGAGGAATCCGGCGAGTCGGCCGGATCGTCCACCCGCAGGCGTCGTCGTCGCCGTCGCCGCGGCGACGACTCGTCCGAGGACAGCGACGTGGTCGTGCGGGTGCGCGAGCCGAAGCACGCCAGCAGCGATGAGGTCTCCGGGATCGAGGGGTCGACCCGGCTGGAGGCCAAGAAGCAGCGCCGCCGTGAGGGACGCGCTGCCGGACGCCACCGTGCGCCGATCCTGACCGAGGCCGAGTTCCTCGCCCGCCGCGAATCGGTGGAGCGGGTGATGATGGTTCGCCAGCGCGCCGACTACACCCAGCTCGCGGTGCTTGAGGACAACGTGCTCGTCGAGCATTACGTGGACCGCAGCACGTCCACCTCGCTGATCGGCAACATTTACCTGGGCCGCGTGCAGAACGTGCTGCCCAGCATGGAGGCCGTCTTCATCGACATCGGCCGCGGCCGCAACGCCGTGCTGTATGCCGGTGAGGTCGACTGGGACGCCTTCGACGTCAGCTCCGACAAGCGCAAGGTCGAGCAGGTCTTTAAGTCGGGCCAGCCGGTGCTCGTCCAGGTCAGCAAGGACCCGGTCGGCGCCAAGGGTGCCCGGCTGACCGGCCACATCTCGCTTCCGGGACGCTACCTGGTCTATTCTCCCGGCGGTCACCTGTCGGGGATCAGCCGCAAGCTGCCGGATTCGGAACGGCATCGCCTGAAGAAGATCCTCGACTCCGTGGTCTCCGAGGAGTCGTCGGTCATCGTCCGCACCGCCGCCGAGGGCGCCAGCGAAGATGAGCTGACCGCCGACGTCGAGCGACTGAAGGCGCAATGGGAGACGATCCAGAAGAAGGCGAAGCAGAACACCGCACCGCATCAGCTCTACGCGGAGCCCGATCTGACGCTGCGGATCATCCGCGACACCTTCACCGAGGATTTCAAGCATCTGTTCGTGGCCGGTAACGGCAGCGATGACGACGTCTACGAGCCCATCAAGGACTACCTCGAGCGTGTCGCGCCGCATCTGGCGCAACGGCTGGTCAAGTGGGACGCCACGCAGGGTGATCCGTTCGCGAAATTCCGCATCGATGAGCAGATCAGCAAGGCTCTGGAGCGCAAGGTCTTCTTGCCCAGTGGTGGCTCGCTGGTCATCGACCGCACCGAGGCCATGACGGTCATCGACGTCAACACCGGCAAGTTCACCGGCACCGGCGGCAACCTCGAAGAGACCGTCACCCGCAACAACCTGGAAGCCGCCGAGGAGATCGTCCGGCAGCTGCGGTTGCGCGATCTGGGTGGCATCATCGTGGTCGACTTCATCGATATGGTGTTGCCGAGCAACCGCGAACTGCTGTTGCGCCGGCTGGTCGAATGCCTCGGACGCGACCGCACCCGCCATCAGGTCAGTGAGGTCACCAGCCTCGGTCTGGTGCAGATGACCCGCAAGCGCATCGGCACCGGCCTGGCAGAAGCCTTCACCGAGGTCTGCGAACAATGCGGTGGACGCGGCTATGTGCGCCACGACGAGCCAGTCGATTCGCAGGCTCCAGCCGACGGCGGCGAGCGCCACGGCGGTAAGGCATCGTCCAACGCCAGCCGCAGCAACAACCGGCGCTCGAGCAACAAGGCGAAGCCGAAGCCCGAGGAGGCCCCGGTGCCGCCGAAGGCCAAGCAGGTGCAGCCGTCGGAGGAGTCCAGGCAGGCAGCCGCCAGGCTGGCCGCGGCGGCATCACGGCATCACGTCGAGCAGCCCGCGACCGCCGCAGAGCCGGTGGAAGGCGAGGCCTCCGGTTTCGACACCGATGGTGCCGGCCCGCAGAACGCCGAACTGCCCGCAGAAACCAGGCCGGGCGAACTGCTGCCAGGAGACAAACCGGCCGGTGAGTTGGAGGCCGGCGCCCCGCAGGGCGCCGATCAGCAGGATGCCGATCTGGTCCAGACGGTTTGACCGGCTGGCAGGGCACGACATAACATAGATCTTCGGTGCGTCCTCGGCCGTCATCTGTTCGGCTGGGGCACCGTAGAGCGTTGGGCGTCATGGCAGTCAGTGATGGCGGCAGGACGCTCCCAGACAGAAGAACGAAGTTCCGCCCCTGAAGGTTGGGGGCAGATGAGCGAGAGTGAGTCAGGCGTGTACGCGATCGTGCGCAGTGGCGGCCGCCAGCACAAGGTGGCCGTGGGTGACATCGTCGAGATCGACCGAGTTGCTGACGAGGTCGGTAGCAGTATCTCCCTGCAGCCGCTGATGCTGGTTGACGGCGACGACATCACCACGGATGTCGATGGTTTGGGCAAGGCTTCGGTGACTGCTGAGGTGCTCGGCGAGGTCAAGGGCCCGAAGATCCGCATTCTGAAATTCAAGAACAAGACCGGTTACAAGAAGCGCCAGGGGCACCGTCAGAAGTACACCCAGGTCAAAGTCACCGGAATCGAAGGCTGAGGGAGGCAGAGATGGCACACAAGAAAGGCGCGTCCAGCTCGCGCAATGGTCGTGATTCCAATGCTCAGCGCCTCGGCGTGAAGCGTTTTGGTGGCGAGCAGGTCAACGCTGGCGAGATCATCGTCCGTCAGCGTGGCACCCACTTCCATCCGGGTGAAGGTGTCGGCCGCGGTGGCGACGACACCCTCTTCGCGCTGGTCGCGGGCAAGGTGCAGTACGGCACCCGCCGCGGACGCCGCGTCATCAACATTGAGCCCAGCGAGGTCTGAGCCCAAACAGCTCAGATCCCGAAGACAGCTCCCGAAGGCCTGAGGCTTTCGGGAGCTGCTGCTTGTGTGGCGGCGGATGCCGCGCCGAGCCTGCGACCTAGAAGGTCGAGGTGTCGATCACGTAGCGGTAGCGCACCTGGGAGTGCACGACCTTGTCGTAGGCAGCGGTGATGTCCTCGCCGGAGATGATCTCCACCTGCGGCACCACGCCGTTGGCCGCGCAGAAGTCCAGCACCTCCTGGGTTTCAGCGATGCCGCCGATTTGGGAGCCCGCCAGCACCTTGTTGCCACTGGTCAGGCTCGACAGCCTCAGCGTGCTCGCGTGCTCGGGCAGACCGACATCGACGAGGACGCCGCCGGGCTTCAGTAGCTTCAGCATCGCGTCCAGGTCAGCCACCGCCGCCACCGTCGAGACCATCAGGTCGAGACTGCCGCGCAGTTCCCGCAGCCGCTCGGGTTCACTGGTCGCGTAATAGTCGCTGGCACCGAAGCGCAGGCCGTCGTCCTTCTTGCTCATGGTCTGGCTGATCACCACGACCTCGGCCCCCATCTTCGCCGCGATCTGGACGCCAACATGGCCGAGGCCGCCCATGCCGATGATGGCGACCTTCTTGCCCGGCCCGGCACCCCACCGCTTGAGCGGCGAGTAGAGGGTGATGCCCGCGCACAACAGCGGCGCGGCCGTGTCGAAGGGGATCTCATCGGGGATCCGGATCACGTAGTCCTGCTCCACGGTGATGGCCTGCGAGTATCCGCCCGCGGTCGGCAGACCGTCGCGTCCGATCGAGTTGTAGGTCCAGATCGTGTAGGGCTTGGTGGTGCAGAACTGCTCGTGGCCGGCCCTGCACTGCTCGCATTCGCGGCAGGAGTCGACGAAGCAGCCGATGCCCACCTTGTCGCCGACCGCGAACTTGGTGACCTGGTCGCCGATCTTCGTGACGATGCCGACGATCTCGTGCCCGGGCACCAGCGGATAGATCGCCGGCCCCCACTCGGCGCGCGCGGTGTGAATGTCGGAATGGCAGATTCCGGCGTACTTGATCTCGAAGTAGATCTCGGTCGGCCCGGGCTCGCGGCGGGTGATCGTGGTGCGGTGAAACTCGGCATTGTGGTCGTCGGTGGCATAGGCGAGTACCTCGGGCATCTTTGCTCCTCAGCGTCGGGACCGTTTGCTCGAGTCTAGTGATCCCTCATGTGGAGCGGGTCATCTCCACAACGACCAGGCCAGGTAGAGGCCTCCGATCGCGATCACCCAGCGGCTGATGGTCTCGGGGATGTACCGCTGGACGAGCGGGCCGATGTTGCCGCCGATGAGGTTGCCACCGAACAAGATCAGCGCCGCCAGCCAGTCAATCGGCGCGAAGATGACGAAGATGACCGTGGCGATCAGATTGGAGATGCTCAACAGCACCGACTTCATCAGCACGGCCCGCGGCCACGGGTAACTGGTCAACAGCAGCACCAGGGCGAAGTAGACCACCCCGGCGCCGGCGCCGAAGTAGCCGCCGTACAGGCAGACGAAGAACAGCGCGCCCAGATAGATGGCCCAGCGCTCGTTGCCGCTGGACAGCTTCTTGAGGCGCGGGCTGAGGAACAAGGTCAAGGACGCGAACGCGATCAGCCAGGGAACCACCGCTTCGAAGACGCTTTCTCCGGTGATCAGCAGCAATGCGGCGCCGGTACCGCCGCCGATGGCGCAGATGACGAACTGCTGCCAGGCGCCTCCGCGTCCGGCGGCCATCACCTGGTCGCCGGCGCGCACGGCGGCTCCGGCGCCGACACCGATCGCACCCAGGGTGTTCGTGACGTTGGCCGTCAGCGGGGGAAGCCCGACCGCCAGCAGCGCCGGGAAGCTGATCAGCGACATCAGCCCTGCCAGATAGCCGACCAGCCCGGCGGCGACTCCGGCGAACGCCAAGAAGACGATGTTGCCCACGGTGACGTCCACGAATGCCTGCCTTCCTGCAGGGTCATTCTTGCACGTGCCACCGTGGCCGCCGGGCGACGATCAACGGCGTCGCGCGGACTCAGCTCTCGCCGGACACGTCGATGTCGATCGCCCAGGAGACCCCGTATTTGTCGACCAGGTCGCCGTAGTAGTCGCCCCACATCTGCTTGCTGAACGCGGTGTTGACGGTACCGCCCTCGCCGAGTGCGTCGAAGATGCGGTGGGCCTCGTCCAGATCATCACCCCACAAGGTGATGGTGATCCTGCCGGAGTCGGGCGGCGTGTTCCCGGAAGGGTCGTCGCCGGCCATCAGCGAGAAGCCGGGCAGGTCCAGCTGGCCGTGCATCACCAGATCTGCGACGGCGGGATCGGGGTTGTACTGCGACTGCAGCATGACACGAAGCTCACCACCGAGAATCGACTGGTAGAACTCGAGCGCTTCGCGGGCCTGACCGGAGAAAATGACGTACGGACTAGCGTTGAGCATCGGTAACCCCTTTGTTGGTCGTAGCCTTTTCAACTTTACGGTGCGGGAGAGTCGCATTGAGGCGCGCCATTGGCGGTCTCGGTAGAATGGACGAGTGCGTCCGTTGGGCGCAGCCAGGCCATCGCGGCGCTGGTACGGACATTCAGAAGGCACTTCATGGCGATTCCATCATTCGTTGACCGCGCGCGGCTCACCGTCAGCGCAGGCAATGGAGGCCATGGCTGCGCGTCCGTGCACCGCGAGAAGTTCAAGCCGCTCGGCGGCCCGGACGGCGGCAACGGCGGCAACGGCGGATCGGTCATCCTGCGCGCCGATCCCGGTCTGACAACGCTGGTCGACTACCACCGGCAGTCGGTGCGCAAGGCCCAGAACGGGCAACCCGGCATGGGTGGGCACCGCAACGGCGCCAACGGCGAAGACATCGTCCTGATGGTGCCCCAGGGCACCATCGTCACCGACGAACGAACCGGCCGTGTGCTCGCCGATCTCGGGGAGGTCGACGAGGTCGTGGTGGCAGGCGGCGGCAAGGGTGGGCTCGGCAATGCCGCGCTTGCCTCGGCAGCCCGCAAGGCGCCCGGCTTCGCGCTGCTCGGCGAGGAGGGCGAGGAGCGCATCGTCGACCTCGAACTCAAGGTGCTGGCAGACATCGGCCTGGTCGGCTACCCGAGCGCGGGCAAGTCCAGCCTGATCGCGGCCATCTCGGCGGCCAAGCCGAAGATCGCCGACTACCCGTTCACCACGCTGGTCCCGAACCTGGGCGTGGTGGTGGCCGGAGAAACCACCTTCACCGTCGCCGATGTGCCCGGCCTGATCGAGGGGGCCAGCGAAGGCCGCGGCCTGGGCCACGACTTCTTGCGTCACATCGAGCGGTGCCAGGCCATCGTCCACGTCATCGACTGCGCCACCTGGGAACCCGGACGCGAACCGCTCGGCGATCTGCAGGTCATCGAGAAGGAGCTGGCCAACTACGGCGGCCTGGAAGACCGGCCGCGCCTGGTGGCTCTGAACAAGATCGACGTGCCCGATGCCCGCGACCTGGCCGAAATCGTCACCCCCGACATCGAGGCAGCCGGATACCGGGTCTTCCCGATCTCGACGAAGACCGGTCAGGGTCTGACCAAACTCATCTTCGCGATGGCCGAGATCGTGCGCGAGCGTCGCGCCGAGATGGCCGCCGCGCCGCCGCGCCGGATCGTCATTCGCCCCGAGCCGGTGGCCTCGACCGGCCGCGATTTCACCATCAAACGTCAAGGCGACGGCGAGGGCGGTTTCGTCTGGCGGGTGCGGGGTGACAAGCCCGAACGCTGGGTGCGGCAGACCGATTTCGGCAACGACGAGGCCGTCGGCTACCTGGCCGACCGGCTCAACCGGCTGGGTATCGAGGACGAGCTGCTGGCCATGGGGGCAACCCCCGGCGATGCGGTGGCGATCGGCGCCGGGGAGCATCCGGTGGTCTTCGACTTCGCTCCGCAGGTCGATACCGGTGCCGAACTGCTGTCGCGCCGCGGTGAAGACCAGCGGCTCGAAGAGGTGCGTCCATCGGTGCGGCGCCGCCGCGAGTTGGATGCCGCCTACCATGCTGCCCGTGATGAGCTGGTGGGCCACGACCGGGAGGCCGACTGGCGCGAACTGCACCGTCAGGCGCTGGCCGACGAACTCTCCCATGATTTCGACGAGGATGGCGAACAGCGTTGAGCCCCGATTTCGATGGTGTGCTGACCGAGGAAGAAGTCCGTCAGCAGGTCGCCACCGGACGCCGTCTGGTGATCAAGGTCGGTTCCTCGTCCCTGAGCAGCGCCTCGCGTGGTCTCGCCGAGGACCGGGTCGCCGCCCTGGTGAGCGCGCTGGCCGATGCACACGACGACGGCCACGACATCGTGCTGATCAGCTCGGGCGCCATCGCCGCGGGCTTGGCTCCGCTGCAGCTGCGCAGGCGTCCGCGCGACCTGGCTCACCAGCAGGCTGCCGCCGCGGTCGGTCAGGGGCTGCTGGTGCAGCGCTACACCGAACTCTTCCGAGATCGCGGTATCCTGGTCGGTCAGGTCTTGCTGACCGTGGACGATGTCACCCGCCAGTCGACCTATGCCAATGCGCTGCGCACACTGGGCACGCTGTTGCGGATGGGCGTGGTGCCGATCATCAACGAGAATGACACCGTCGCCACGCACGAGATCCACTTCGGTGACAACGACCGGTTGGCCGCGCTGGTCGCCCAGTTGGTGCGCGCGGACGCGTTGCTGCTGCTCAGCGATGTCGATTCGTTGTTCACCGCACATCCCGACGAACCGGGTTCGCTGCCCATCAGCTTCGTGCCCGATGTCGAGGCGCTGACGGTCGACACCCATCGGATCGGTTCGAATATCGGCTCGGGCGGGATGACCACCAAACTGCAGGCCGCCCAGATCGCCACCGGCGCGGGCATTCCGGTGGTGCTCGGCCGGGCATCGCAGGTGGGGGAGATCCTCGTCGGCGAACCGGTCGGCACTGCGTTCTCGCCCATCGACAAGCGCCGGCCGCGCCGGCTGCTGTGGCTGGCACATGCGTCCATGGCCAGGGGAGCGCTGTACATGGATTCGGGTGCGGTGCGGGCGGTCACCCAGGCCAATGCGTCACTGCTGGCTGCCGGGATCACCAAGGTGACCGGCGATTTCGTCGCCGGTGACCCGGTCGACCTGGTCACCCCGTCGGGTGAGGCGGTCGCCCGTGGCCTGGTCAACTTCGATGCCGATCAGCTGCCGGCGATGCTGGGCCGCCGCTCGTCCGAACTGGCCGCCGAGCTGGGCGTCCAGTACGAGCGCGAGATCGTCCACCGCGATTCCCTGATCCTGCTCAACCACACCATCGATTAACCGGCCGGGCGGTCGGGGGGCGGGCTTGCTATAGTTCGCCAGGTCAACAGAAAGCGACACGGGGTGCCTGCCCAGCAGGCTGAGATGACACCCGTTGAACCTGAACTCATTCGTATGAGCGGAGGGATGTCGAATGGCCATCAACGCTTCGGCCGACCCTCCAACGCCCGCGATCACCATCGACGATCTGGGCTTCCGCTACCCGAAAGCCGAGCGCGGCGTGCTCGGCGGACTGCGGCTGCAGGTGCCGGCCGGTCAGCATCTCGCCTTGATCGGACGCTCCGGCTGCGGCAAGTCCACTCTGCTCTCGCTGATCGCCGGGCTGCACGAACCCACCACCGGTACCCTCAGCGTCCTGGGACGCGACGACCCAGCCGGACGACTGGCCTCCTGCGCGATCATGCCCCAGGGCGACTCGCTGCTGCCGTGGCTGAACCTGCTCGACAATGTGGCGATCAGCCTGCGTAACCGCGGAGTCACACGTCCACAGGCCAGGGCCCGGGCGCACGCCACCTTGCATCAGTGGGGGCTCGCCGACTGGGAGCAGGAACGTCCCGCGGCACTGTCCGGGGGCATGCGGCAGCGTGCCGCGCTGGCCCGCGCATTGCTCGCCGACAAGCCGATCCTGCTGGCCGACGAACCCCTCGGCGCACTCGACGCCATCACCCGTGCCGAGGTCCAGCAGTGGCTACGAGCCACCATCATCGGCTCCAGCGCCACCTTGATCATGGTCACCCACGACGTGGACGAAGCCCTGCTGCTGTCCCACCGAGTCGTGTTGCTGGCCGAACCCGCTCCTGGCCAACCGGTCAGCACGGCAGCGAGCTGGCCGGGCTGGTTCGCCGACGACCGCCCCCGTGAACTCCTGCTCGGAGACCCGGCCTTCGCCACGGTCAGAAGGCAGATCCTGCAATCGTTCGCCGACTCCGGATCCGGCCCGAATCCGGGAGCGCCCCGATGAGCTGGTATCTCAAGCACAAGGTGCTACCACCAGCCATCACGGTGCTGCTCATCCTCGCCGGCTGGATCGCCGTGACCGCGAACGGGCTCATCCCCGACTACGTCATTCCCGCACCGAAAGCCGTGCTGGATTCGCTGATCGCCACCTGGCCCACCCGGTTGGCCTCGGCCACCTGGCTGACATTCAGCGAAACCGTCATCGGGGTCCTGCTCGGGGTGGCGGTCGCGGTGATCGTGGTCATCATCTCGGGCTATCTCCCGGTCATCGGCTCGGCCATGACGCCGCTGCTGATCGCCTCCCAGGCCATCCCGGTGATCGTCATCGGCCCGCTGCTGACCATCGCGCTCGGCTACGGGATGGCCCCCAAGGTCATCGTGGTGGCACTGCTGTGCTTCTTTCCGGTCGCGCTCAACCTGCTCTCCGGCATCCGGTCGGTGGACGCCCGGCTGATCGACACCCTGCGCAGCCTGCACGCCACCCGCCACGGACTGTTCTGGCGGGTTCGGCTGCCGTATGCGGCGCCACGCGGCTTCGCGGGGCTGCGGGTCTCGGTGACCTTCGCCCCTGTCGCCGCTGTCTTCGCCGAATACACCGGCTCCACCGACGGCATCGGCTACCTCATGCTGCAGGCGATCCCCAGGATGCAGACCGACTTCGTCTTCGCCCAGGTCATCGTCCTGACCATCATGTCGGCGGTGCTGCTGGCCACCGTGATCGGCCTGGAACGACTCGTCTGCCCATGGAACAAACCCACGGAAGGAACCACCACCCTATGAAAACGACACGATTCGGCGCGACGATCGCACTCGGATTGGCCGCCGGCCTGGCACTGAGCGCCTGCGGCTCGTCCGGCGCCCAGACCGGCGATTCGACCTCGGGAGCCGGCCCCACCCAGGTCAGCATGCTGCTCGACTGGGCACCCAATCCCGACCATGCCGCGCTGTACGCCGCCCAGCACACCGGCGCCTACGACGACGCCGGCCTGAGCGTGAGCTTCGCCACTCCGTCGAACACCGCCGACGCCGCCCGCGAGGTCTCGCTGGGCCGCGTCGACCTGGCCATTTCGTACGAACCCGACACCCTGATCGCCGTCGAATCGGGGCTGGACGTGATCTCGGTGGCCGCGTTGATCCCCACCTCGCTGACCTCACTGATCACCAGGGCCGATTCCGGTATCACCAGCGCCGCCGATCTTGGCGGTAAGACCATCGGGCTGTCCGGGCTGGCCTCCCAAGAACCGACGATCGACTTCATCGCGCGCAATGCCGGTGTCGACCCCGCGACGATCTCGCTGCCGAATGTGCAGCAGAGCCTCAATCAGGCGCTGCTCACCGATCAGGTGGACGCCATCTTCGGCGCGTTCCGCAATATCGAGGGCGTCGAGTTGGCTGCCCAGGGCGATTTCGTGATCCTGCCGGCCACCGAGTTGGGTGTGCCCGACTACGCTGAACTGGTCATCATCGCCAACCCGCGGCGCCTGCAGGACGACGCCGACTACGCCCAACGAGTGAAGGCCTTCCTCGCCGCGACGGCCGCGGGCCAGCAGGCCGCGCTGGCCGATCCGCAGGTGGCGATCGACGCGCTGACCCCCGAAACCGAAGGCTCCTACGACCCGGAGGTGCTCGCCAAGATGGTCGAGGCGACGCTGGCCCTGCTGCCGGCCGACGGTTTCGGACGTCAGTCCGCCGACGACTGGGCGACCTACGCCACCTGGATGCACGACAACGGGTTGCTCGAAAGCGAGGTCGACGGCGCGCAGGCCACCACCAACGACTACCTACCCTGAGCGCCGGACCACTATTGTTCTGCCATGACCGACGTTGGTGAGCTGCTCCATGAGTCCATTGATCTGGGACTCGCTCGCATCCGTGATGGCAAGCATCGCTATCGCCTGGGTGTGATGGGCGGCACCTTCGATCCCATCCATCACGGCCACCTGGTGGCTGCCAGCGAGGTCGCTGCCCGGTTCGATCTGCAAGAGGTGGTGTTCGTGCCCACCGGCACGCCCTGGCAGAAGGTCGGACGCAAGGTCAGCAACCGCGAGGACCGCTACCTCATGACGGTGATCGCGACCGCGTCCAACCCGCGCTTCTCGGTGTCGCGCGTCGATATCGACCGGCCCGGCAATACCTATACCGTCGACACTCTCAAGGAGCTGAAGGCCGAGCGGGGCGAGGATGTCGATCTGACGTTCATCACCGGCGCGGACGCGCTGGGCTCGATCCTCACCTGGCGCGGCGCCGACGAGCTGTTCGACCTGGCGAACTTCGTCGGGGTGTCGCGGCCGGGAGTGGATCTGCGAGCCCGCGACATCAGCCATCTGCCGGCCGAGAAGGTCACCAGACTGGAGGTGCCGGCGCTGGCCATCAGCTCCACCGAGTGCCGCAAGCGGGTCGGTGAGGGGCTGCCGCTGTGGTATCTGGTGCCCGACGGCGTCGTCCAATATGTTGCGAAACGCGGTCTTTATACCCCTGCGAATGAGGGAGAAACGCTCGAGGCCGATATTGTCGACTGGTAAGTGAAATCCCAAGATCTGTCAATGATCAGTCTGGATGTGATGTGAGCGCTACCGAAGAAGCCATCAGAATCGCCCGGCTCGCCGCACGAGCCGCCTACGACAAGAAGGGCCTCGACATCGTCGCCTGCGATGTGTCGGAGCCGCTGGCCATCGCCGACATCTTTCTCATCGTGAGCGCGAACAATGAGCGTCTGGTGGGAGCGATCGTCGATGCCATCGAGGAGAAGCTGATCGAGGTGGACAAGCTTCGCCCGCTGCGTCGTGAAGGTGACCGCGAGAACCGCTGGGTGCTGCTCGACTACGGCGACGTCGTGGTGCATGTGCAGCACAGCGAGGAGCGCGAGCTCTACGCCTTGGAACGGCTTTGGCGCGACTGCCCGGTCATCGACCTCGAGCTTCCCGATGACCAGCAGCATGAGCCGGCTGAGGTGAGGGCGGCGACCGCAAGTGACTGAGGGACGCACCCAGATCATCTTGTGGCGGCACGGCCAGACGACCTTCAACGTCGAGAACCGCTTTCAGGGCCATCTCGATGCGCCGCTGAACGATGTCGGGCTCGCGCAGGCCGAGGTGGCTGCGGTCGGCCTGTCGAAGCTGCGGATCGATGCGATCTACGCGTCGCCGCTGCAGCGGGCCTATATCACCGCTCAGGCGCTGGCCGGCAGGGTCGATCTGCCCATTGCGACCGATGACCGGTTGAAAGAGATCGACGTCGGCGAGTGGGAGGGCCTGTACGCCGAAGACATCTACCGCGCAAATCCTGAGTTCGTGCTCGCCCTCGGCGAGGGCCGCGATGCTCGGCGTTCCCCGACGGGGGAGACCGGCGCGGAGGTCGCGGCACGGATGGCTGAGGCGTTGCGCGAGATCGCGTCCGCGCATCTCGGACAGACCGTGGTGGTCGCCAGCCACGGATTGGCCATCAGGATGGGCACCGCCGGTGTGCTCGGCTGGGACTACCCGACCTCGACGACGCTGGCGAGCATGTCGAACTGTGGTTGGACGATGCTGGCGGCCCGACCCGACAGCTACTGGAAGCTGGTCACCTGGAACCAGCGCGCCGAGCAACTGCTGCACTGACCAGCCGCCGCGCCAGCAGCGATCCGGCCGCCGCCAGCCCCGCGGACGCCACGGTCACCGCGCTGACCAGGGTCGACGCGCGTTCGATGGTGTGCACATCGGGGGCCGGTGTGTCCGGATCACCCAGCTGTGGGCGCTCCTCGACGCGTCCGTGGTAAGTGGACGCGCCACCCAGATGGGTGTTCAGCGCACCCGCCCAGGCAGCCTCGCACCAGCCTCCGTTGGGGCTCGGATGGTTTCGGGCATCGCGCCTCATGACCCGCCAGGCGTTGGTGGGGCTGCCGCCGACCGTGGCGGCCAAGGCGCTGGAGATCACCCCGGACAGCCGGGCCGGGAGGTAGGCGGCGGCGTCGTCCAATTTCGCGGAGGCCTTGCCGAAACGTTCGTAGCGGGGGTTGCGGTAGCCGACCATGGCATCCAAGGTGTTGATGCCCCGATGGACGAGCAGCCCGGGGATTCCTGCGACCGCACCCCAGAACAGTGAGCAGACCACCGCGTCCGAGGTGTTCTCGGCCAGCGATTCGACGGTGCCTCTCGCCAGTTCGGGCGCATCGAGGTCCTCGGGATTGCGGCTGCACAGGTGCGTGAGCCGATCGCGGGCAGCGGCGATGTCGTCGGCCTGCAACTCGCGCGCCATCGCGTGACCCTCGGCAGCCAGACTGTGAGAGCCCAGCACCGCCCAGGTGGCGGTGGCGGTCAGCACGGTGTGCGCGATCGGGTGGTCGCGGGTGAGCTTCTCGGCGGCGATCCCGACGGCCACCACCGGGGCCAGCGCGGCGGCGGTGAACAGCACACCGCGGGCCACGGAATCGCGGTAGATGCGGCTCTCGAGCCAGCACACCCAGCTGCCGAACCACGCGACCGGATGGTGACGTTTCGGATCGCCGAGCACTGCGTCGGCGACGGTTCCGGCGATGAGGCCCAGCGCATGATTCACGGACGCCATTCTGCCGAACCGAACCCGCGGTGTACATTGAGAATCATTCTCAATACTCCCGGGGTAGTGAGCGAAATCGTGAAGTGTAGCCTCTGTTAGGCAGGGGAGCTTCAGTGGGAAACCGTCTCGTCGCCCGCGACCTGATCAACATCGGGGTTTTCACCGCGGTCTACTTCGTCATCATCTTCGGTTCGGCCTTCGTCGGGGTCATCGCACCGTGGGCCATGTTCGTGGGATTCTTCATCGGAATCCTGCTCGGTGGGCCGGTGCTCGTGTTACTCGCTGTCCGCTCGCCCGCCTTCGGGACGATGACGCTGACCGGTCTGCTCATCGCATTACTCATGGTGCTGACGGGCCATTTCTGGGGTTTGCTCATCATCGCGCCGCTGCTCGGCCTGGCCTTTGACGCGATCCGCCCCCGGGAACGCCGCGCAGATCAAGGCCAATGAAGCCAGGCGCATTGAGTTGTACAAGGCCGTCTCCGGCCTCGTCCGCGCTTACACGGCGCTGGCCAACGACATGGAAGCTGCTGGCTACTCGCCCGCCCAGGCTGCCGCGATCAAGAACGAGGTAACGCACTTCGTGGCGGTCCGCGACGAGGTCGAGCTCGGCGCCGGCGAGAACATCGACATGAAGCAGTACGAGGCAGGTATGCGCGCCCTGCTGGACACCTATATTCAGGCCGAGCCCTCTGAGGTGGTCGCGACTTTCAAGAAGGGCCTCGTCGAGCTCATTGTCGAGCGCGGTGAAGACGCCCTCAATACCCTGCCTCCCAACATTCGCAAGAACCATGAAGCCGCGGCGGAGACGATCGTCAACAATGTTCGCAAGACCATCGTCGATGAGCGTGCCTTGAACCCGCGCTACTACGACAAGATGTCCGAGCTGCTGGATGCCCTGATTGAACAGCGCCGCCAGGAGGCCATGGATTACAAGGTCTTCCTGCGGCGACTCCTCGGTCTGGCGACCCAGGTCGGCAAGAAGGAATCTGACACCGTCTACCCAGAGTGGGCCAAGAACGGCGCCCAACGCGCGCTGGTCGATTTCAGCTTTCCAGACCCCGACCTTGCGGTTGTCGTCGATCACACCGTGATGCAGCAGAAGGAACACGGCTGGGTCGGCAACCGGATGAAGGAGCGCGCCCTGGCCCGCGAGCTGCACCGTGTTCTGCCGCAAGACTTCAGTCGCTTCGACGAGCTGTTTGACCTGGTGAAGGCGCGCAATGAGTACCGATAACGCCTCGCTGACGGTTGCCGGGCTTGGCGTGGATGTCGTCTACAAGGACATCAAGAACCTGCACATCTCCGTCTATCCGCCGATTGGACGCGTGCGGGTTGCGGCACCACACCGCCTGGACGAGGACGCAATTCGCCTCGCGATTGTGCAGCGCCTGCCGTGGATCAAAAGGCAGCGCGAGCAGTTTCAAAATGCTGATCGCCAGACCGAGCGACACATGGTCTCGGGTGAAACGCACTACGTATGGGGCGAGCGCTTGCGGCTCGACTCGTCGCGGCACGGGCGGTCGAAGGTCAGCGTTTCAGGTAAGACTCTCTGGCTGGTCACCCCCGCTGAGTACAGCCATGAGCAACGCAGAGCAGTACTTGACCGCTGGTACCGAAAGCAGCTCAAGGCAGCGGCTCCGCCGTTGCTGGAGAAGTGGCAGCCGATCATCGGAGAAGAAGCCGCCAGGGTTGTCGTGCGCCGGATGAAGACCAAATGGGGGACCTGCCAGACCGCGTCACGGTCCATTTGGCTCAACCCTGAGCTGGCCAAGAAGAACCCGCGTTGCCTCGAATACATCGTGGTTCACGAGCTCACCCACCTGGTTGAACGCACGCACAACGAGCACTTTGTTGAACTCATGGATCTCCGCATGCCCGACTGGCGAGCCCGCCGAGATGAACTCAACGAAGCGCCATTGGCTGCGGAGGAGTGGGCATGAGCGTGGGGCGTGCCGCAGTCCCGGCAGTGTTGGCACAGACCCATCCAGGCTTGATACCGCCCGGACACCGGTCGTCCGGGACGGAATCCGACGTCTAGGATTGGGCGCGGAAGGGAGCATCCCATGTCAACGGAGCCGCCAGAAGTCGAGGTCAAGAGGTTCACCTCGGGGGATTCGGAGATCGCTGTCTTTGAGTTCCAGGGGCAGTTGCGTGATCTTGTGGTGAACAGCCTGCAGAAGGGCTACTTGACCACCGGACGCTACCTGCCAGATGAACGAGCGGTTTCCAGCCAAGGTGTCATGTCGATGGCTGTCGCGGGCACGGCGGTGGGGTCGACGGCATGGTCGGCTGCCATTGCTCCCACGCTGTATGTCGCGACTGCCAATCCCGCCTCTCTTATGGCACTTGGCCCTGGTGTTGGCAGTGCGGTGATGGGTGCTGGCGGCATTGTCGCTCAAGCTCCGTTTATTCCGGTGGCTGCAACGATGCCCGTCCTTGCGCCGCTCATGGCGGTGCAGGTACTCAGCACGGCGGCGACCATGCGGCAGTTCCAGGAGGTGAGCACGAAGCTGGACGACGTGAAGAAGACTCTGGACAATGCGATCGCCAGAACTGAGGCGACTCATGTCGCTGAGTTGGTGACCGCGTCCAGGATCGTGGGTGAGATCACTGATCAGTACGAATTGACCCGGTCCTTCTCGACGGATATGCTGATCCGCTTGGCAATTGCCGAGCGCGATGTTCACCGCCTCTTCGAACGCTATCGGTATCTCGTTGACACCCAAGTTCTAGCTGATGTCGACGACAGTGCGGATGTCGAACAACTGAACCACGACGTACACAGCGCGCTACTTGCTTCTTTCCTTGACCTCCAGATTGCGCATCTCCGTGTCAGTGTCAGCCTCCAGGACAATCCTGCTACTGCCGCGATTGCTACCAGAAGGCTTAGAGACGCGCTTGAAGATAATCTGGTGCTTTGGGAACGGTTCATGCACCGCTCCGAAGAGATATATGCCGCTATGGAAGACATGAAGCAACACGCGGGTGACGAGACGCGCTTGAAGAAGCTCAAGGCAGGATTGGGCGGAGGCTCGTCCATCGACCAAAGAATCGCCCTGCTGAAGGACGCATACGTGTCGACACTGCAGAATGAAAAGGACATTATTGAGGCCTTCACCCCTTTGATTCAATCGTCGAAGGAAACTCTCAAGAAGATCGAAGCCCCGAAGGTGGATGCCAAGAACCTTCCAACCTTGGTCTACTGGGAAGATGAGAACGGGCAGCATTCTTTAGCGACCGATAGCCTCATCATTAGGTGACGTCCCGAAGTACTCACAAGGGCAAGCATGTCGTCATCATCATCGATGAGCGTCACCGGTCGCAGTTCGGCGACGTCAAGAAGAAGCAGCGCGGGGTCGCCAGACTCAGTGCCTTCTGAGCGCGCTTCTTCGGGCTGAGCCCCGACTGGGCTGGGCGAGCAGCAGCCGGCTGGCTGACGTCCCGCGGTCTATGCAACGAGCACATTGCTGCCAGATCCCCGCCGACGCGACCTTCCACCGTGGCGACGGCGGGGCGTCGGCGGACGACACTAGATAGCATTTGCAGCGGCATGCTCGATCGCAAGCCCGGCTCGGTAGTGGTCCAGATAGCGGCCGAAACCCTCCATCTCAGCTGCATCCGGAACGACCACACTGGCGTCCTCACCGCGGAAGACTCGACCAGCGAGGTATCTGGCCAGATCGACCTTCGGTTCGCTGCTTTCGTAGGCTGCAAGCACCGCCATACCCCAAGCCCCACCTTCTGAGGCGGTCTTGAAACGCCCCCAAGTGAAGAAGACTAGGCACGCTCAACGCGATAGCCGATCGCAGTGGAGGGGCCGCACACCCTGGCGGTCTCCTGTTGAGCTGCGCGAGGGCTGTACGAGAGGATGATGCCGTGGACGTCACCAGTGGCGGTGCTCCTGTCAGGCGCAGCGCAGATTTCCGGCTCTTCATACTTGCGGTGGGTGGGGGTGCGACACGCCGGGTGAGGCGGGTGTGCTGAGGTAGGGGTCGAGGCCCCCAGGATCAGGAGTTACCACACTCCCTGCCCACGAGGACCTCGACTGTGACCCAGCGTACGGGCT
>JAAYVB010000033.1 GCA_012517405.1 Propionibacterium sp. | reverse complement strand
GGCCTCCTCGGTTGACGCAAAGCCGAATATGCGGGCGAAGGCGGGATTGCAGGTGACGATCGTTCCGTCGGCGCCGGAGATGAAGTCTCCGGTGAGGTCTTCCTCGAAAAAGCGGCGGTAGCGCTCCTCGCTTCGACGGAGTTCGTTCTCCATGCGGTGCTTGTAAAGCGCCATTTCGATCGTGGTGCGCAGCTCCCTTTCCTCGAACGGCTTGAGTATATAGCCGTACGGCTGGGTGAGCTTTGCGCGGTGCAGCGTGGTGTCGTCGGCGTACGCGGTGATGTAGATGATGGGGATGTCGCGCCGTTCGTTGATGGTCATCGCGATCGACACGCCGTCCGCCGAATCGGTCCCGGCCCCTTTCAGTAGTATGTCCATAAGAACAAGGTCGGGCGCGCGTTCCCCGACCATCTCCAGGGCCTGTACGCCGTCGGAGGCTATCCGGATATCGTGGTATCCGATCCGCTCGAGCGAGCTCTGGATGTCCAGGGCTACGATCACCTCGTCTTCGACGATCAGTATGCCCGGTCCGTTTGCGGGAACTGACACGGCCGCTCCGGTGGATTCTCTTTCATTCATAATGTTTGGGTATATGCAGTATGTGATTACGGTGAGGATCGTATACGCCTTCCGCGGTAAAATCAATAATTTTAAATCGCGCACCTGTCCCCGTGAGAGTGGCAATAAGGATTTGCGAAGGTCGAAAACCAAAAAACGGTTGTTTTTTGAATCGCGTCCATTTATGATGTGGCGGCAGGCGGTGTGGAGACGACGGTATATCATGGAAAGGGTCGAAATCTGGTATCTTACGGACTCAAAGACGGGCGAGGACCTGTCGCAGTCCATCCGGTACCTCGGGCTTTCGGTGAATCTGGTCAAAGGAGCAGATTTCTCGAAGGCGGACATCCTGGGCGGCAATCTCAACGTATTCATAATCGACCTGGTGGAGCGGGATCTTCCGGAAATCATGTCGGTGGTCCGCGACGACCCGCGCCTGAAAGGCTTCCTGAAATTCATCATCCTTAAAAAAACGCTCGTCAGGCAGGCGCTGACGCTCGCGGCCAGCATGCTCCAGGTCGAATTCATAACCAGGCCCGTCGACAAACGGGAGTTTATCCTCCTGCTCGAAAAATCGATCCTTGTGGAGCGCTACAGGGAGATGATGCACAGCGTTTCACGCGACGTGGAGGAGCGTATCGAGACCTTCGAAAGCCTGATGAACATCAACAGGAAGGACCTGTTCGTCACCGAAAAGGAGCGGGACGCCTTCCAGCGCATCATCGAGCACGAAAAGCACCTGGTGGCCGAGCAGTCGAGACTGAACCGCGCGATCCGGGAATTCACCTCGCTGCGCCAGATGGAGATTTTCAACATGAAAGACCGCATAAAGGCGGAGGAGATGCTGGCCGACCTCCGGCGCAAGGAGCTGATGGACGCCAACAGCGTCATCCGGGCCCAGGAGTCCCTCATCGATTTTTCGAGCAGGGAGCTCCACGAGGCAAACAGGATAATCAGCGCCGCGGAGTCCGTGGTGGAGCTCGGCAGGCAGGAGGCCATCTCGCTTCGCGAAGAGCTTGCCGCCGCGACGCGGCGCAACAGCGAGCTTTCCGAGGAAAACGTACGGCTGAAACGCGAGATAGAATCCCTCAGGGGAAACGGTAATCGATAGAGATACGGCATGGAATGGGAAAAGATACTGGCCGATTCGGTCACTGACGGAAGGCTCAAAGAATTACATCTCAAGAAAATACCCGTCCTTAAAACCTGCAACAACTGGCGGGAGGTGGAGCCGGTGGGCTGGGTTGATCACCAGATGAAATTCAGTTATTACAAGGGCGGGCTCGTCAAGCTCAAGGGCAATATCTACTTCGTTCCGGAGAAGACGATCAACGCGCTCTCCGAATACATTAACTGGAAATTCCCCGTCACGATCAGCGTCTACAAGGACTAATCGCCGCCGTCGCTCTCCTCGAACAGCGTGAGCACCGCGTCCTTTTTCTGCGCGGCGCGCACCACCTGGTCCAGGCTCTTCCTGTCGATAACGGCATAGTGCGGCGCGAGGCGTTCCGCCACTCCCGGATTCAGCCCCATGAGCAGTTCGTCCAGGATTCCCGGATGGCTGCAATGCAGGAGCGTGACGTCGCTAATGCGGACGCGTACGGTCTGCGAGGACCATTCGTTGAGGAGAAAACCGAGGTTCTGGGGAATCCCGTTGCGGGCGTACTTCTCCAGGGCGGCTATGAACTCCTGGTGCGACATCCCGCGCTTGTCGGCCCGCACCACCGAGTTTCTGCTGATGCGG
>JAAYVB010000008.1 GCA_012517405.1 Propionibacterium sp. | reverse complement strand
CTCCCCTGTTGGTGACCAAGGGCGCATTCGACCCGGTGGTCTCGGTGTGCACCCAGGCGCGGATGCCCGGCGGCGAGGTGGTGCCGCTGGCCAAGGTGATCGACGACGTCCGGGGCGTGGTGGACGATCTGGGCGCCCGCGGCCTGCGGGTACTGGCGGTCGCGACCAAACCGATGCCGGGCGCCACCGACTGCGCCGCCGCCGACGAATCGGGGCTGACGCTGGTGGGGTTGCTGAGCTTCTCCGATCCGGTGAAGCCCGATGCCGCGCAGGCCATCGCGGACTTCGCCGCGGCCGGGGTGACGGTGCGCATGATCACCGGCGACGCCAGGCCGGTCGCCGCCCATATTGCCGGCGAGCTGGGGCTGGACCCTGCGGCCGTGCTTACCGGCGGCGAGCTCGAGGCTCTCGACGACGCCGGGCTGGCTCGGCGCGTCACCGAGGTGCGGGTCTTCTGCGAGACGACGCCGGGACACAAGGAGCGGATCATCCGGGCGCTGAGCACCGCCGGCGAGACCGTCGGGTACATGGGTGACGGCATAAACGACACGCTCGCCCTGCATGCCGCCGACGTCGGGATCTCCGTCAAGGGCGCGGCGGACGTCGCGGCAGAGTCCGCGTCCATCGTCATGCTCGAGAACAATCTGCACAGCCTGCTCGACGGCATGCGGGCAGGGCGGCGGACGTTCGCGAACACCATGAAGTACATCCAGATGACCACTAGCGCGAACTTCGGCAACATGATCTCGATGGCCATTGCGTCGCTGGTGCTGCCGTTCTTGCCGCTGCTCGCGCCGCAGATTCTGGTGATCAACCTGCTCACCGATGTGCCCGCCATGACGATCGGCACCGACCTGGTGGACGATCGGCAGCTCGCCCACCCGCAGCGCTGGGATATGGCCCTGATCCGCAACTACATGATCGTCTTCGGGCTTGTCAGCTCGCTGTTCGACATCATCATCTTCGTGATCTTGCGACTGGGGTTTCATGCGGGGCAGACGGAGTTTCAGAGCACCTGGTTCTTGGCGAGCATCCTGACCGAGGTCTTCGTGCTGTTCTCGCTGCGCACCCGCGGGCCGATCTGGCGCAGCAAGCCCAGCCGGATGCTGGTGCTGTTGAGCGTCTTGGTGGTGGCGATCACCTTCATCATCGTGGGCAGCCCCCTCGGCGGATTGTTGTCGCTGGCCGTGCCGCCGGTCGCCCTGATGTGGCTGGTGCTGGGGATCACCGTGGCGTACGTGGGGCTGTGTGAGGTCGTAAAGGTGCCCTTCTGGAGGGCGGTCCGGCGGGCGTCGTAGGGGGTGGGGGCGGGCCGGCGGCCCGCCTCCCCGTCTTCCCGCCCCCGTCGTCCCGTCCCCCGGAGTCCCCGCCCCCGTCGCCTCGTCCCCGTCGCCTCGTCCCCCGGGTCCGTCCCCCAGGTCTTTCCTGCGCCCCAAATCCGAACACGCGCCCGATATATCGCGCGCAACCTCAGATTTCGGGCGCGAGAGTGTGCGGGCGACCGCGCCAGCGGCACAAGCAGCCCCTGCAGACGGCTCACCCGCGGGCCTCCCCGGGGAGCTCCAGCCGTATCGGGAACTTCCTGCGCCCCAAATCCGAACACGCGCCTGATATATCGGGCGCATCTTCAGATTTCGGGCGCGGGAGTGGTGCCCGGCGCGGCGAAGCTATGGCGATTGGCCTATGGCGGCGGCAAGCACATGTTTCGGTCAGCGCTGCTCCAGCAGCCAGCGTGCTATCTGGCGGCGATACTGCGTGTAGCTGTCGATCGCTTGCGGGACCGACTCAGCCACCTTGTTCAAGTCGATGTTCACGTACTCGTGAACCAGCACATTGCGCAGTCCGACGCTGAGCTTCAACTCGGTTGCCAACGCGCGCGGGATGATGCCCAGCTGCGCCATCTTGTCAAAAGTGGATCTTGCCTCGCCCCCGGCCGTCTCGCCCAGACTGGACGTGATGTGCGCATTGATGTCAACCGCCAGATCGGCGAGCTGAGTGAGAATACGTTCAACAATCAACCGAGTGTCGAAGTCCCGATCCAACTCCTCGCCGGTGATCCCTCGCCTGCTCTCGGCGGCGCCTACAAGCCGGTCAATCATTGTCAACCGCCGCTGGACCACGCTTTCGACAAGCCCCGAAGGCGTCATCGAGCCAGCACCTCCAAGTCGACGTCGCGCAGATGCTGGTTGTCTCGATAAAGCCCGTACGCCTTGACCTGGTACTCGGCGAACTTGGCCGGCGTCCGCTCGACGAGCACCTCACCCCGATAGAGGGCGGCGAGCAGAGCCACACTGTCCGCCCGCTCCAGCGGCATGCAATCGAGTTTGTCGAAACCGTACCGGTCACCGAGCGCGACGACGACCGCCAGGTCGTCACCCGGTCTGCCACTCTCGAAGGAGTAAGCGAGATCGATATCACCGGCCGTCACCGGGTCGTCCAGCGCGCTGCCGAAAAGCACGAGCAGGTCGATGCCGAGTTCTGCGCACAGCGCACTCAGGGCGCCCGACGCAGCATCTCGCCGCAACGCGACGACCGCTTCACCCACATCCATGCGTTCCCCCTGTATGCGGCTGCTTCCATACGGCTTCCGAGGGTCTTGAGCTTGACCCGTTACATCGACTGCGACCACGATCGCCAAGTGGTCTCACCCCGACACCATCGTAGGCGCGGGAGTCATGCGGGCGACACGGACAAGCAGTTCGGGGCGGGCAACACGGACAGAGGGGGCTCGGGCGGATCGTCCGGGTCGGTGCAGGCGTGCAGCTTCTGCGCGACTTGGTAGCCCATTGCGATACCCGCGAGGTGACCGGGGGCTGCAATACCGAAGAACCCGGCCCTCGGTGCGGGGACAGGCTCGGCGCTATCCGCGATGTGCGCCTCGGGGAACGACACCTCGATCCGATGGGCGTCGCGCAGCCGGTTATTGAGCACCTTCGCCGAGGCGGGAGTACGGGGCCTTTGCTTCAACCCATCAGCTGAGACACGCGGCCACGCGAGATGCCCATGACGGCCGCCACGTCGGTCACTGATAGTCCCTCGCTGCGAAGCTTTCGCGCGGCGCTGCGAGACATTCGCGCAGCCTCCTCCTGAAGTTCCGCAGCTTCGCGCGTCGCACGGCGAGCGGCCTCAACCTCGTCCAGTCCGCTGATGTTGGGGATAACCGTGATCGTCCAGTCCGAGTGGTCGATCTCATCCCAGACCGTGTCGAGATAGTCGACTACCTGCTGACGCGCATTGGCGAGAGTTGTCGACTGCGTGTGGTGATTGTCGTCTATCTCAAGCTCCCAGCCACCCGACCAGCGGGTGGCCTTAACGGTGAGTTCAGTCATCCTGCGTGCTCCTCTCGATCGCTCGCAGCGCATCGCGAACCACCTTCGGCGACACCGTGCGAGCCTGCACGATCGTCACTGTGACAGAACCGTTGCGCCACACCTCGTGGTCGCCCTTGCCTTGCCGGGCCGTGAACCCTGCGTCGCGCAACAGTTTGGCGAGTTCGCGGTAGCTCATCGGCTTCGTCATAAGACTAATTTAGTCCCCCTATACAATCAATATCAAGCCCCTCTAAACATCTTCCGTAAGCCAGTTCTTCGGTTGGTGCGTCAACGCTGCCCCGGCACGCATAGACCAAGCAACGAAGGCGAGCAGACGGGCCCACGAATCGTCGACACCAGCACGCGGCTGAGTCGTGCCTCATCTTCTTCACTCGAGGCCGATTCGACCGAAGAACGGCGCAGTCCTCGCGTAAACCCCGCCGAACACGCCAGCCAAACGCCCCAAGTAAGAACACCCGGCACGCCAGGCTGATCTACCGGGCCTGGCAGCGCAGCATCGTCCTACCCGCCTGGGGTTCCCGCGCCCTGAATCTGAGGATGCGCTCGATATATCGGGCGCAACCTCAGATTCCGGGCGCGGGAGAGGGGGCTGCGGGGGGCGATCACCCGACAGGGGCGACCGGTGCGGCTGACCAGGGCGGGCGACCACCCGACAGGGGCGGCGTCCGAACTACCACCCACCTCCAGTGCCATACCGGCGCCATCGACACCGTGCCAGGAGCTTTCCTGCGCCCCAAATCTGAAGACGCGACCGATATATCGGGCGCGTCTTCAGATTTCAGGCGCGGGAGGGGAGGTGCGGGGCGGGGCGGGCGCGGGAATGGGTGCTGCGCGGCGCGAGCGACCCAGTGCGGGCGTCCCAGTCCGGCCACGCGCCCGGGACGACTCACGCCAGCCAACTGGCCCGCAGGTCGTCCTCGAAACGATCCCCGCGGCGGATGCGCTGGCGCAGCGAGGCCAGGAACTCGTCCATCTGGGACAAGAACGCCAGGTTGGCGCTTTCGGCCGGCGAGGTGTCGATCACATCGGCGATGCCGCCGTTGCGGATCACCACCCGGCGGTCTCCGAGCAGCGCGAGAATCGGGTCGTGGGTCGACATCAGCACGATCTTGTCGTGGCCGACAAGCAGGTCCAGGGCCCGCCGGCGGTCAATTCCGGCGTTCTCGATCTCATCGATCAAGATCACCGGTGACGCCGAAATCAGCGCGGTATCGGCGATCATCAGCGCCCGCGACTGCCCTCCTGACAGCTGGGTGAGCGCCACCCCGGGATCGAACGGCTCACCCGCCAGATCGTTGGCGCACGCGATCACCTCATCGGCGATGGCCTCCGGCTGCTCGGCCCCACGACTGCGCGCGTGCAAGACGATGAACTCACGGGCCGGCAGGTCGATGACGAAGTTCATGTTCTGGGTGAGCTGGGCAACCAACCGGTGCCCCAGCCGGAAACGCTGATCGTCGGTCGGCAGCCGGGAATCGAGGAGCACGCTGCGTCCGGTCGGAGTATCGCCTTGGGCCAGACACTCGATGTCCTCCAGCAGCCGCGATTTCCCCGCCCCGGTCGGCCCGACGATGCACGTCACCTGCCCGGCCTCGATCGTCAAACCCTGACGCTCCGCAACCCCGGACTTGTCGTGGCCAGGCAGCAGCGTCAGCCGGCGGATCGCGTCCAACGGCTGCTCGTCACGAGCCGAGACCTTCTGGACGAAGGCCACGATCGTCTCCGCGAACGACGCTTTCGTCAACCCGTAATCGCCGAAATACTCCTCCGGGTGGTCGTCGAGCACCTCCACAACTGTGCGGCCGGGCTCATCGGTCTCCAGCCGCACCGCGGCGAACAGGTTCTCGATGTACGGGTGCTCGTCCAGCAGGTCACCGATCGGACGCTCGACCAGCACCTGCCGGGCAAGACCGAGATCAACCTCACTCATCGGTGTCATCGGCATCATCGGTCCACGAACCTGATACGGCGCAGATTACCGGACGCGAAACTCTCGTCGATCTTGGTCTGCCCGATGCAATATGAACACAAAGCCGACGGCATCGAAAACCGCAAGAAATCCCCGATCAGGGTATCGGTATCATGCTCCTGGACGACCGCCCGCGCCAACGCAAACGATCCCTGTCCGGTAATGCCATTGACCGCAATGATTCGGGCAAGCTTATTCACCTGCCCGATATGGTCGTAAAACACTTCGCGTTCTGCCTGAGAAACGATATCACCTTTGGTCACCACGATAATATCAGCAAAACGCAGCATCGGCCCGAGTTTATCGGGGGTATTGATGCCCGACAGATTGTCGATAACGCAAACCGCCAGAATGTCGCGCACATGCGGCGAGCAACGGCTGCACAGACCCGCCGACTCGCTGATCAGCACGTCGAAGCCCTTCTGTCGGCCCCACTGAACCGCCTGCTCGACGTTCGTGATGAAGAAATGGTCCGGACACAGGTTGCCGGCCAGCCCGACCTGCACCGGCACATCGTGACGACGGTATGACTGCGCGTCCGATGTGGACAGGCAATCGAACTTGACCACGCCCACGCCCAAACCCTTGGCGCGCAGGTGCTCGATGGTCGCCAAGATGACCGAGGTCTTGCCCGACGACGGCGGGCCGGCGACCGTGACGAACCTCATCAGCAGGAGTTGTCGTGATGGAAACGGTTGTATCGGACGATGAACTCCGCGTCCCACTCGGCCTGGACTCCGGACAAGACATGGTCCCAACCGAGCCAGCGAACCGTGGCCCCCTCGGGCAGGCCGTTGTCGGTGCCCGGACGCGTGGCGGGGAACTGGTTGTCGGCGAAGACCCGAGCGACCGTCGGCGACAGCAAGAACTCCAGCAGGGCGTTGTTCTTCGCGGCACGCTCCCGCTTGACCATGAGGACGATCGGATTGCAGTTCGCGCCATCGTCCGGCCAGACCAGGTCGAGCTTTCCCGGACGCGCCGCGCCGCGCGCGAACACCCATGGCAGCAGGTAGATCGCGGCCTTCGGGGTGCCGTGCCCCGCCGAGCGGGCGATCGTCGGACCGTTCATCGCAGTGACCGCATTGCGGTCCATGGCGGCCAGACCGTCCTCGCCGAAGCGCTGCCGGATCGCGGAGAAGAACCGCGTCCCGATGTGTTTGTGGTTGTCAGGCAGGCAAATGCTCGACTCCCAGATCGGATCGAGCAGATCCTCCAGAGTGCGGGGCGCCGGGCGTCCGTTCAACGCGCGAGTCTCGACCAGCATGACTTCGGGGTTGACAGCCAGGATGTTGTAGGCGCCGTAGGGATCGATGAACGAGCCGGGATCGGCGAGCCAGGGCAGGCCCGAAACGGCGATCACCTGCTCGAAGGCGCCGGTGCGCACGAACCGCTCCACGGTCTGCGGGCTGCTGAACGGCCCGGACGCGAAGTCGATACAGATGTCGGGGATCTGGTCGATATCGGTGGCGGCGGTGATGTCGCGGATGGTGCCGGCACCATCCACATGCTCGCCGCAGACATTGGGCACGAAGCTGCGGTAGCGCTCGCCGGTCGCCTCGAGATGCTCGCGTTCGAACTGGTCGATGGCGGCCTGAAAGCGGTTCTTCATGGGGCAGGGAACCTCGACCTTGAAGTCGATCCGGCCTGGCTGGCTGTGCCGGTTCAGCAGGTCGGGAATGCCAATCGCCTGGGTCATGCAGCATCCTTCGCGCCGTGGGCCGGATCTCTGTGCGACCCCTCGGGCTTACAGTACGGACGAGGCGCCCCGGATCGTCCCTTGTCTCGGGGTGATTAACCAGAGCGTTACGCGGTGAGCGGGCTTGACCGTCGTCCTTGGGGTGGATCATCGTCCTTGGGGGCGGGATGGCTCCGCAGGCTCGATCGCACAGCCCAAGATATTCAGTGCAGAGACTCGCGTGACAGCCAAGGTTTCCGGGCGGTCTCACGGGCTCGACCGTTCCGCCCAGGTATCTAGCTTGTTACAACCTCTTGAAGTCCATGGGACAAGGACTCTCGCAGATCGGCGCCACCCTAGCGTGGACGGTGTAACCGGTGGAAGCGCGGCTACGCCGTCCAACACACCCGAGGATCGGTCAGCAGATCAGAGCAGGCAGATGCACCACTGCAACACTCCGGATCGCTGACGCCAGGAAAGGGACCTTGAATGCTTACCGCCACACGCATCGAACTCCGCGGCGTCACCCAGCACAGCGACTACCCGGACGGGGTCATGGCCGAGTGCAAGCTCGACAAGCTGAATGTCGTGCCCACCAGCTGCGGGGATCTCATCCCGCACTACACCGAGCCGGACGTCCGAACCAAGGACGCCAAGTCGATGTCCTTCTACCCCTCCGGAGCGATCCGCGTCATCAATCTGGAGAGCCAGACCCTCATTCCCACCCCCCTCGGCGCCATCCCCGCCGAGCTGGTCACCTTCTACGAGGACGGTCAGCTGGACGGAGTCTTCCCGCTGAACGGACACATTGGTTTCGGATGGACCGAGGCCGAAGAGCTGAAGCTGGCCAGGCCCTTCACGTTCTCGTTCTCGTTCGGCGAAGTCACCGCCAAGATCATCAACGTGCGCTTCTACCCCACCGGCGAGGTCAAGAGCCTCACCCTGTGGTCGGGCGAGACCGTCAAGCTCACGACCCCGGCCGGCATCTTTCCGGCGCGCGCGGGTCTGCGGCTGCATCGCAGCGGCGCGCTGGCTTCGTTCGAACCGGCCATGCCGATCGCGATCCGGACGCCCATCGGCTTCGTCCAGGCCTACGACGTGGACGCCCTCACCATGGCCGGCGACCAGAACTCCGTCCGCTTCGACGAGGCCGGCCGGCTGACCCACGTGGCCACCTCGGGCGACATCATCATCGCGAGCGAATCGTCCGATACGCACCGCATCTCCTCGCGAACTTGCCTCGCCCTCGCCAAGGACATCCCCGTCAAGCTGGCGATCGAGATCTTCTTCGACGGTGACCAGGTGACCATCGACAGTGGTGAGGTGTGCCAGACCTTCTCGCTGACCGACACCCGTTTCGTCGCTCTGCCGGACATTGACACCGTGAGCCTCGGTGCCTGCGACTTGGGCTGCGACTCCTGCTCCCTGGGGTGCGCCTGAGGGGCCCGGCGAGTTGGTGACCGGGTATTCCGGTGTGCCTCGGGACGATCGATCAGGTGTGTCTGGAGGTTCCGGCGAGTCGGTCGCCGGGACGAGGGTCGCCCCGCGGTGCCTACGCTTGAAGCAGGACCACGTACCGGGAGCATGCCATGGCCAAGACCAGGAATTGGACGCCCAGACGACGCGCCGCGTGCGCGCTGGGCACGGCTGCGCTCGTTGGAGGTACAGTCGCCGCCATCATTGCGCGGAAGCGGGCCGCCGAGACCCCGCCGCACCGTGTGGGCGTCGCGGCCAACGGCATGGATTACGAAGTGTTCGGCGACGGCGCGCGGACGATTTTGTTCATCCCCGGCGGGCCGGGTAGTGAGATATCCACCGGGTTGATGGGCAAGCTGCGGTCGATGATGTTCGCGCCCTACGTGGATGCCGGATACACCGTATGGAATGTGATCCGACGACGCCATATGCCGGTCGGACACACCGTCGCCGAGATGGCCGACGACTATGCGCAGTTCGTCCGCGACGAACTGGGTGGGCACGTGGATCTCGTGATCGGCGAGTCCTACGGCGGGATGATCGCGCAGTATCTGGCCGCCAATCACCCCTCCCTGACCGACCGAGTTGTGCTGGCTGTCGCGGCTGGGACGATCACTGGATGGGGTGTCGAAGTGGATCTCGACATGGCGCGGGCGCAGGCGGAGGGTCGTTACGATGATGCCGGCGCGGCCTTCCTTGAGTACATCACGCCCGGCGACGAGATGGCCAACCTCCGCCGACGACTCGGCCCACTGGTCGGACGCTTCCTCGCGCACCCCGAGACTCCGCCCGGGGATTTGATCGTAGAGGCCGAGGCAGAGGTCACGTTCGATGCCCGCCCCGAGCTGGGCCGGATCACGGCGCCGGTGCTGATGCTGTGCGGCAATCAGGATCGCTTCTTCTCGCCGGACGACGTCGCCGAGACTGCCGGGCTGATCCCCAATTGCACGCTGATCTGGTACGAGGGCATGGGACACATGCGTGCCGCGAGCAGTGGCCGAATCCCACGCGATGTCCTCGCTTGGACCGAGCAGCTGGACGCCGCCGCGGTGTGATGGCCCCGCGCTAAGCAAGGGGCCAGGGACGTGACTGCCCGGCGCTGCGGATCGGCTAGGACGCGGCTTCGGCGGCGAAGCGCTTCGCGCTGCGTTCCCGCGCCTTTGCCGCCTCGACCTCACGGTTCTTCGCTGGCGCGGCGGTGACCAAGTCGTCCAGCAGGTGCTGGGTGGTGTGAGCGATCTCCGCGACGGCCCGGTCGAACGCCTCCTGGTTGCGCGCAGACGGCTTGTTCATTCCACTCACCTTGCGCACGAACTGGAGGGCTGCGTCGTATACCTCGTCGGACGTGGCGTGCGGCTCGAAGTTGTACAAGGGTCGAATGTTTCGGCACATGTCGCCAGGATTGCACGGCCGACCCCTTGATCCAAGGACGCATTCCGCGGCTTCGGCTACCGCGAACCGACAAGCCGCCTCGTTGTGCCGTCTCCGACCCCGAAATCCGCCTCCAGACCCCGGCTGCGGCAGGAAATCCCGCGCCCGCTGATCTTGGGTCGGGTTATCCGCGGGGCCTGCAGACAACCAGACCCAAGTCGGGCACAACGCGACGGCGCCGAGGTCGCGCTGTGCCCTCTGCCGGTGGGCTGTGCCCTCCGCGGGTGGGGAGCCCGCTGCGCAACAGCGCGGGTGGGGGTGCACTTCGCAACAGCTCGGGTGGGGAGCCCGCTGCGCAACAGCGCGGGCTTCTTGCGCCCCAAATCTGAAGATGCGCCCGATATATCGGGCGCAACCTCAGATTTCCGGCGCGGGAACTGCCCCGACCTCGGGCGAGGGACTGGCGGGGACCGGACGATCGGCCGACTGCGGCGTCCACGTAGACTGCCCTCAATGCCCACCCGGTCAGGAAGGTCGAGATTCATGACGGACGAGCCGCTGTCCAGCCCCGGTGAAGGCACCGGGTCCTCCGCGCCGGAGACACCGTACGTGCCGAAGTACGAGAAGCGCCGCAACCGCTGGCTGCTGGTGACGGTGGTCGCAGTGCTGGGCGCGCTGTTGCTGGGTGCCGCCGGAATCGCCATCTACTACGGAGTGTCGGCCCTCAACGCCCTCAACGAGGTGCAGCGCGACCCGGGCCTGATGCCCACGGGTCAGCGTCCATCTGCCGTCGAGCCCGAAGACCCATCTAAAGCCCCCCTCAATATTCTCCTCATGGGTTCGGATACCCGCGGTGACGAGCGCGGACGCTCGGACGTGCTGCAGCTGCTGCACATCTCCGGGGACCGCAAGAACGTCTACCTGATGAGCATTCCGCGCGACTCCTATGTCTCGGTGCCGGGCTACGGGATGGCCAAGGTGAACGCCGCCTATTCGTGGGGTGGGGTGCCGCTGGCTATTGAGACCGTGGAGGGCATGCTCAACGTCCCCATCGACCACACCGCGATCATCGACTTCGATGGCTTCGTCAACGTCATCGACGCGGTCGGCGGAGTGACGGTCTTCAACAAGGAGGAGTCCAGCAACGGCGGGTACAACTTCCCCGTCGGCAACGTCACACTGACCGGCGATTCGGCGCTGGCCTATGTGCGCGAGCGCTACGACCTGTCCGGGGGAGATTTCAGCCGCGCCGAGCGGCAGCGCGACGTCATCAAGGCAGTGCTCATGAAGCTGGCATCCCGCGGCGTGCTGAGCGACCCGGGCGCCTTCCGTGAAGCGGTCGGCACCCTCGGCTCCAACTTCACCGTCGATTCCGGACTGACGAACAATGAGATCGTCGATCTGGGCTGGCAGCTGCGCAGCTTCCGGCCGGACGACATCAAGTCATTCCAGCTGCCCACCGCCGGTTTCGACACCACAGCGGACGGTCAGTCGATCGTCCTGGTCGACCAGACCAAGCTGGGCGAACTGCAGCAGGCCCTGCGCGCCGACGATCTGGAGACGTTCTATACGTCCTTGTGAGGGGTGGGACGCAGTTGTGAGCCGCCTCGGCAAGACGCCGTGAGCCAGCTCAGCGCGTGGACCACGGGCACCATCAGACTCCCCGCGCTCGAGCCGCTGAACTCGGCGGCGGCTGGCGGGCACCATCGCAGCCGGCTCGCGTCGTCCAGTAGTCTGCTGAACAGGCAGCCCCTCCCGGCGCATTCGGCGCCGAGTGAGCCGAAGGAGTCAGTGTGAAGATCGTTGTCGTCGGTACCGGCTATGTCGGCCTGTCGAACGCTGTGATTCTGGCGCAGCACCACGATGTGGTCGCCGTCGATATCAACGCCTCGAAGGTCCAACTGATCAACGCCCGCAAGTCGCCGATCGAGGATGCGGAGCTTGAGGACTATCTCGCGAATGTCCCCCTGTCACTTGAGGCGACGACCGATGCACCCTCGGCCTATCAGGACGCCCAGTTCGTCGTGGTGGCCACCCCCACCGACTACGACCCGGTCGCGAACTTCTTCAACACCTGCTCGGTCGAGTCCGCCATCGCCGATGCGCTGGTGGTCAACCCCGCGGCGACCATCGTCATCAAGTCGACGGTGCCGGTCGGATTCACCGAACGGATGAGGGCCCGGCACCCGAAGGGGTCGATCATCTTCTCGCCGGAGTTCCTGCGCGAGGGGCGCGCGCTGTACGACAACCTGCACCCGTCACGGATCGTGGTCGGCGACCGCGGCGACGCCGGCCGGCTGTTCGCCGATCTGCTGCTCGAAGGCACGGTCGAACACAACGCACCGGTGCTGCTGACCGACGCGACCGAGGCCGAGGCGATCAAGCTGTTCTCCAACACCTACCTGGCGCTGCGAGTGGCGTACTTCAACGAGCTCGACACCTACGCGGCCACCCGCGGGCTGAACACCGGGCAGATCATCGAGGGCGTCGGGCTCGATCCGCGGATCGGCTCCCACTACAACAATCCGTCGTTCGGCTACGGCGGATACTGCCTGCCGAAAGACACCAAGCAGCTGCTGGCGAACTACTCGGAGGTGCCGCAGAACCTCATCGCCGCGGTCGTGGACGCCAACCGGACGCGCAAGGACTTCATCGCCGACGACATCTTGCGCCGCAGCCCCCACGTGGTGGGCATCTACCGGCTGACGATGAAGGCCGGCTCCGACAACTTCCGCGCGTCCTCGGTGCAGGGCGTGATGAAACGCATCAAGGCCAAGGGCGTCCCGGTGATTGTGTACGAGCCGTATCTCCATGACAACGAGTTTTACCGCTCCGAGGTCGTGCGCGATCTGGACGAGTTCAAGCGCCGCTCGGACGTGATCGTGTCCAACCGCGTCGTCGACGAGCTCCGCGATGTGGAGGACAAGGTCTACACCCGAGACATCTACCGTCGTGACTGATGTGCTGGTGTGGCTGTCGGACGAGGCCGCTGGGCCGAGCCCCCATGGGGCGCTTGCCGCTGGCAACTTCCCTTGCCATCCGGCACCCGAGGACTACACCGCTGGGAACATCGGCGGTGGCTTGATTCACCTTCAATGACAACGAA
Organism: Propionibacterium sp.; assembly: GCA_012517405.1. Taxonomy (GTDB): domain Bacteria; phylum Actinomycetota; class Actinomycetes; order Propionibacteriales; family Propionibacteriaceae; genus Brooklawnia; species Brooklawnia propionicigenes. The sequence continues at coordinate 158,877 of JAAYVB010000008.1, read as the reverse complement.
AGCAGGTACCCGGTGACCCGCATCGCGTTTGTGCGACATGGCCAGACCCCGTGGAATGCGACCGACCGGTTTCAGGGGTCGTCCGACATCGCCCTCAACGACTTCGGGCGCGCCCAGGCCGGACGAGCAGCCGCGTGGTTTCTCGACAACCTGCCGGACGCGCAGTGGGATTTCGTGCGCCATTCGCCCTTGTCAAGGGCTGCAGAGACTGCCGCGATCATCGCCGACACGCTCTCGGTTGACAAGCGGATACCGCTGCCCAGCCTGACCGAGCGGGACTGGGCGGCAGCCGAGGGTCTCACGTTCGAGCAATGCCTCGAGCTGTGGCCGAAGATGGCCGAAGTCGACGAATTCGCCGCCCGCGAGCTGATTCCCGGCGCCGAGCCGAAGTCCCTGGTGGTCGAGCGCGGACGCTACTGTGTCTCGACACTCGTCGACCAGTTCCCGGAGGCGCAGGTGATCGCCGCGACCCACGGCACCTTGATGCGGCTGACCCTGACCGACTTCTTCGGCGCGCAGATGGGGTTCGTTCCCAACACCGGCATCGTCGTCATGGATGCCCAGCGCGTGGATGGGGATCTGAGCGTCAATCTGGTGGCAAAAAGCTGGGCCTGAACGGGCGGCATTCTTGTCAATCGGCTAGCCAGGCCGACCTTGAATGCCTGGCGCGAGGACGAGGGCCTGATCGTCAATCTGGTGGTTAGATTCTGGGCCTGAACCGGCGGCATTCTTGCCAATCGGCTAGCCACCCCGGCCTTGGGTAGGGTTATCCGCAGGGGTTGCGGATAACCCTACCCAAGATCCTGCCGGGGACCGATTTGGGCAGCCGGGAACGAGAATTTCGGGCCCGCTGGCCGGCCCAGAACGGCGATCAGCGTCCGAAGCGATCAGGCGCGGCGCGCCCAGGTTGCGTCCGTGGTGGTCGTCCGGATGCTCAGCAGCTTGTCGGTCGCGCACATGTACAGCATCTGGCCGTCCGCGCCGCCCCAACACAGGTTGGCGACACGCACCGGCGTGAGGATGCGCCCGATCTCGGTGCCATCGGGCTCGAAGATGCGCACACCGTCGCCTGCCGACGACCAGATGCGGCCGTCGCGGTCGACCTTGATGCCGTCGGGCACCTCGTTGTCGATCTCGATGATCGTGCGTCCCCACTTGGCCAAGCGTCCGTCGATGACGTCGTAGGCGCGGATGTGTCGTCCCGGGCCATCTTCGCCTCCCGAATTCGACGAATCGCAGACGAACAGCACCGACTCGTCCGGCGAGAATGCCAGCCCATTCGGGGCGATGACATCGGTCACGACCGGCCAGATCTGCCCGGTCGACTCATCGAAGCGGAAGATCCAGCGGTCGCCGTATTCGCGCACGCCGGGATGCCCCTCGCCAGCCAATTCGATGCCGTAGGCCGGATCGGAAAACCAGATCGCGCCATCGCTGGCGACCACGACATCGTTGGGAGAGTTCAGCGAGACACCGGCGAAATGGTCCACGAGGACGGTGACCTCGCCTGTGCTCGCGCTGCGGCGCTGCACGGCGCGGCGTCCATGGCTGCATTCGATAATGTCGCCGTTGCCGTCGATCGCGCGCCCATTGGTGAACTCGACATTGTTCGCGAAAACGGACATTGTCTGCTTGGGCTCCGACCACGCCATGATCGCATTGTTGTGGATATCACTGAATATGCAGGACTGACGATCTGCCAGCCACAAGGGCCCCTCGGTCCAGCTCATTCCTTCGCCGAGAGTCTTGAACCCGACTCCCGGCTCGATCAGCTCAGAGAACTTCGTCATCAGCAGTGGCTTCCTTCCAATTGCCGTCCTCAGGAACAGTTTCACGAATGCCCGCCAGCGGAATCAGTCCGATGAGGCAGATGATAGCCAACATGATGTAGTGGGCAGTGAAGCCGAAGTGATCGATAACAAAGCCTTGCACCGCGGCCGCGAAGACACCGGACACGCCGAGCGCCAGGCCGATCATCAGGCCCATGGCCGTACCGGCCGAACGCGGTAGTGAATCGATCAGCAGCGCGTACACCACCGGGAACGGAGCATTGCGCACCAGGCCCCACAGGATCAGCACGATCCATGCCATCGTCAGCGAGCTCAGCGGGATGAAGCACAGCACCATGATGGCCCAGCCGATAACCAGGAAGCGCAGCGCGAACTTTCGGCCGGTGTGGTCGGAGGCCCAACCCCACCCGACCTGGCCGATCCAGCCGGTCAGGCCGGAAGCGCCGGAGACCAGTGCGGCCTCGGTCAACGAGATACCGTGCTGGGTCAACTGCGTAGTCAGGAACGTAACGGCACCGGTCTCGGCCCAAAGGAAGAGGAAGATCAGCGCCATGCACAGCAGGGCGTTGCGACTCTTCAGCACCTGCTTGACGGGCTCGATCAGGTTGCCGGGCGATTTCACCGACAGCTCGTGGGTCGGCCGGGTCATGCCGTGGTCGTCGATCCAGTCGTAGACCTTCTGTTGGTGCTTCTTGGTGCCGATGATCGCTTGGGCGATCATGATCGGGATGCCGATCAGCGGGATCACGAGGAAGGCCTCGCGCCATCCGCTCACACCGAGAACCAGCGCGATCAGGGCGCCGGTGGCGAACTGGCCGAGCGGGAATCCGGTGTGGTGGACGCCGACGGCGAAGCCGCGGTGCTCGCGGGGCCACCATTCGCCGACCAGGGCGACGTTGACCGGCTCAGAACCGCCGCGGCTGATGCCCATCGGAATGCGCAGCAGCAGGAAGGACAAGAACACGCCGGAGAATCCGTAGGTCAGGGCGCCGCCGATCGTGCCCAGGGCCATTGCGATGATCCAGGTCCAGGTGCGCCGGTAGCCCGATCCGATGCGGTCGGCGATCCAGCCGAAGAAGATAGCACCGACAATGGTGCCACCAAAGAAGACGGAGTTGATCAGGCCGGCTTCGGCGTTTGTGAGTCCGAATTCGTCGATGATCGCGGGCAACACCGCGGGGAGAATGCCCCCGTCGATGGCCGTCATGAGAATGGCAAGAGTGGTAATGAGAAGAATCCACCAGCTAGTCGCAGGGGCATGCGGCAGCATTGAGCGCTTGGCGGGTTGTTCGTCTGGCTGGCGGAATTGGTCGTCCAACGATGTGGTTTGGCCGCTCAAAGGAGTCACCTCCGGGTCGTGGCCCGGCGGCGTCGTCGGGCCGATCCTATGCGATCTCTGATGTATCTGATCGCATATTCGAGGAGGCTAGACCTCTCCGCGCGGCGCGGTCAAGAGGTCATCCGCGTGTCAGTCAGGGCGATATCTTGCGGATGCTCGGTCAGCAGAAGCCAGCCCACGCATTCGCGGGTCGGGTTATCCGCGGGGGGTGCGGATAACCAGACCCACCTGCGGCAGTAGGACTCAGTAGGCGCCGATGACGACCTGATCCAGTGGGAGGCGTCCGCGATCGGCGGAGTCGCGCTGCTGAATCTCGGCAGGCACCGCGTCCGAGTTGTCGTAGGCGCCGAGCGCCATCACGGTGAGCGGGTTCACGCCCTCGGGCAGCTGGAATGCGGCACGAATCGCAGCCACGTCGAAGCCGCCCATCTGATGGGCGCGCAGACCGAGGTATTCGGCCTGAATGGTCGCATTCGCAGCGGCTTGGCCGACGTCGTAGTTGATCCAGCGGGTCATCTTGCCGCCCCGATCGGGTACCGCGGAGAAGACGATCAGCGCAGATGCGCTGCCGGCCCAGATCTTGTTGAAGCCAGCCAACGCGGAGGCGATCGCGTCGAATTCGGGGGTGCCACGGCGGGCAGCGATGAACGCCCAGGGTTGGGTATTGCCGGCCGAGGGGGCCCAGCGGGCGGCCTCAATGATGCTCAGCAACTCGTCCTGGCTGATCTCGTGGGTCTTGTCGAAGCCCCGCGGGCTCCAGCGATCGGCCAGCACCGGCGCAATGGGCGTACCGGTGACGTTGCGGAACTGAGTCCCTGCCGTCTGAGTCATGGATGTCCTTTCAACTGTCCTGCGTGATGGACAACCGGAGCCACGCGGCGACTATTCCGGCGGGCGGCAACTCACAGGCAAGATGGTTGCATGGATCTGATCGTCGGAGATGACGGACGCGCGCGACCGAGCTGGGCGGTATCCAGACCGATGTACCTGGAGTACTACGACACCGAATGGGGCGTACCGGTGCGCGACGAGCGCGGACTGTTCGAGCGACTCAGCCTGGAGGTCTTCCAGTGCGGGCTGAGTTGGTCGACCATCTTGAACAAGCGCGAGCGCTTCCGCGAGGTCTTCCACGATTTCGTGCCGGATACGGTCGCCGCGTTCTCGGAGGCCGATGTAGAGCGGCTGATGGGTGATGCGGGGATCGTCCGCAATCGCCGCAAGATCGAAGCCACCATCAGCAACGCGCAAGCGACCATCGCGCTGCGAGACGACGGCGGCCTGCCACTACTGATCTGGTCTCACTTGCCGGAGGTCACCCCGGCGCCGGCGACGATGGCCGACATCCGGGCCGTCTCCGCGGAGTCAGTCGCGCTCAGTAAAGCGCTCAAGAAGCGCGGTTTCCGCTTCGTTGGACCCACCACGATGTACGCGCTGACACAAGCCATCGGCATGGAGGACGACCACCCGGTCGGCTCCTGGCGACGCGGATCATCCGGAGTCTTCGGGCCCGACGGCCGGGCACTGCCCCAAGACCAGTCCGCCGACTGACACAAGCCATCGGCATGGAGGACGACCACCCCGTCGGCTCCTGGCGACGCGGATCATCCAGGGTCTTCGGGCCCGACGGCCGGGCGCTGCCCCAAGACCAGTCCGCCGGCTGACACAAGCCATCGGCATGGAGGACGACCACCCGGTCGGCTCCTGGCCCGCGGATCGTCCAGGGTCTTGGGGCCCTACGGCCCAAGACCAGCCCGGCAGAGCCACCACCCGGACACCGGCGATCAGACTGTCACCTTCGCGACGGCCTGATCGATCTGGTCGGGGCTGAGTACCCCAATGCGAGTCTCCTGCACGACTCCGGCGGAATCGAGGAAGAAGTGCGCGGGCACGCCCATCACGCCATATGCGGACGACAAGGTGGTCTGCCCATCCGGCAGCTGCGTGAACGACAGCCCGAGGCGGTCGGCGAACGGCTGTACCGCGGTGGCCGGTTCACCCACGTAGACCGCGATCACCTCGACTTCGTCCCCGGACTGCTCATGGAATCCCTGCACGTCGGGAACCTCCGCGCGGCATCCGGTGCACCAGGTGGCCATGAAGACCAGCCAAACCGGACGGCCCCGCAGGCCATCCAGTGAAACCGAGGCGCCACTCAGATCGGTTGCAGTGAAACCGGGCGCTTGATCTCCCACGACAGGTGCGGCCGCTGCCCCCGGCACATCGACCTTCGACACAGCCACCGGTGCAGCCTCGTCGCCGGGGCGCATAACCAGCCAGCTGCCGATCAGCACGGCAAGTGCGGTAACCGCGAGCACCGTCAGGTTTCCCAGCCGGCTGCCCCGTATCCGTGCCCGCCAGTCGGGTTCGGCGATGGCAACGGGATCAGGCATAGGAGTGCATGCCTCCGAAGAAGAGATTGCCGAAATAAGTGAAGACGATGGCGGCGAACCCGAGTACCAGCAGCCAGGCGGCGCGCCTGCCCCGCCAGCCGCCGACGACCCGGGCGTGCAGATAGGCGCCATAGATCAGCCAGGTCACCAGCGCCGCGGTCTCCTTCGGGTCCCACGACCAATAGCGTCCCCAGGCAATGTTCGCCCAGACCGATCCGAGGATGATCATGATCGTCAGCATCGGAAAGGTGATGATCACCGCCTTGTAGCCGAGTTCGTCCAGCACATCGGGCTTGGGCCAGCCGCTCCACCTGACATGCGGAGACAGTAGGTACATCACGGCCGCGCCGAACGCGATGACCCCAGCCCCGTAGGCGAGCGCCGCGGTGAAGACGTGCAGGGTCAGCAGCGGACTGTTCTGTAAAGCCGGCATCAACGGGTTCGCCTCGTACGACAGGGTGGACGCATAGATGAGCATCGCCAAGATCACCGGCAGCACCGCGACGGCCAGCGTGCGAACCCGGTAGCGATGCTCGAAATAGACCAGAGCCAAGATCATGCCCCAGCAGAAGGAGACCGCGAACTCGTAGTGATTGGAAAAGGGCGCATGCCCCGTCGCGAAGAACCGCGCCAGCAGCGATCCCGTGAGCAGGATCAGCGCGCCCTGGGTGAACTTGCTGCCGTACCAGGCGATCCCGCGCGCCGGCGCGCGATGGTTGCTCGTCTGCGCGGCGGCAGAGCCGTCGCCACTGGACGCCCGAGTCACCTCGGCCGCACCTGCAGCGGACGATCCACCCACCGCGACCGTCATCTTGGCGCTCGCCGGCTGCGGTTTGGCCACGCGCGCGGCCACCAGCGCGAACACATAGGCAACCAGCGCGATGATCACCAGCACCGTGGTGGCCAACAACAGCGCCTGGGAGATTTCAAGCATTGGGCTCATCCCCTTCTTCCATCAGATCGGACGACTGTTGTTCCATTGGGTCCGGTTCGGGCGACCCAGCCTCCGGCGACCCAGCTTCCATTGGGTTTGCTTCCGGCAACCCCTGCTCGATCACACCCAGTTCCGGCGACCCAGCTTCTGCCATCAGGTCCGCTCGCACCGCAGCGTCCTCCAACGCCCCCGCGCCCCCCGCGTCCGCCTCACCCAATGCGTCCGCCTCAGCCAAAGCGCCCGCCAATCCGGCAGCGACCTCAGCGAACTGGCGGGTGAAGGTGGCATCCTGCCGGTCGGGTGAAGCCAGCTGCACCAGCGAACCGCCACCAGCTTCGGGCGTGACGCGAATCCAGATCCGGTGATGCCGGAAGAACATCGTCAGGCAGGTGCCGATGATCAGCAGCAGACAGCCCAGCCACACGATTCCGGTGCCCGGGTCGCGTTTGACCAGCAAGCCGGTGAACTGCTGCTCACGCTCGAAGGTGTAGGTCAGGCCATCGATCTGGACCGACCCCGACTGGTCGAGCACTGCCGCGCCCACCGGTGCGTCTAGGCTGGTCGGGTAGACCTCGATCCGCATCTGACCAGGTTCAATACCGGTTCCGGTGCGCCCGGAGGCCGAACCGATCACGAAGAGCTCCTGGTCGCGTCCGGGCACCTCGAGCACGCCGTAGCTGAGCGATCCGTCCGGAGTCGTCCACTCCAACGGCACCCCATCATTGAAGAGCAGCCGGCCGGAGGCGTCCCGGATCTCCATGACCGCAGCGATGCCGAAATAGGCCTGATGGAACATCACGCCGTCGTACCTCAGCGGATCATTGACCCGAACATCCTGCCGAGCGACCTCGCGGCCGTCGACCGACAGCACCAGATCGGTGACGTAATCCTTGGGGCTGCCATTGTCGTAGTAGGTGTCGGAGAACGAGATCGCCTCAGCGACCAGTCCGGTGCCGTGGCCCACCTCGGCGGGCCGCCCGACGGTCAACGTGAACTGGTCATCGCGGAATCCGGTCAGCGAGCTGACCACGAACCCCGCCATGATCACCACGAACGCGGTATGCGCGATCACCGTCCCGAACGGGGCCAGATGCCACTTGTCGGTGTAGAGATTGTGCCCCGGCCCGTGGTGATCCTCGATCACCCGCACGCGCCTGGCCTTCGCGTCCTCCTTGATCAGCGCCACGGCCTCCCGGCTCGGCAGCGGCGTGGTGAACCTGTCGTTGAGCCGGGCCCTGCGAAAGAACTCCGCGGTCACCTTGGTGTGCGGGTGGAAAGCAGTCTGCATCAGCACCGGAATTCGATGAGTGGTGCAGGCAGTGATGCTCAGCGCCAGCAACCCCATGATGGTCAGGAACAGCGGAGAGCTGAAAACGTTGAACAGGCCGACGGCGTCCATGATCGACGTCCAGCCGCCGTAGCTGGGCCGCACCGACTGCAGCCAGCCGTCCACCGAGGCCGGGTCGCCGCGAACGCCGGCAGGCATCTGGGGGAAAAGCACCCCGAACAGGCAGGCCAGCCCGGCGGCCAGGATGAGCGTCAGCCCGACCTTCTTGTTGTAGAAGAACGCGTAGATCGCCCGCAGCGCCTGGGTCGGCGCGAGACCGGCAGCACCGTCGAGCCCATCGACGGGTTCATCGACGCCCACTGGACGACTGCGGTTTCGCGTCTCGATACTCATGGCTGACTCCTTCAGATGCCGATTCCCGGAATGACGCCCGCCAGCCGGGCGAAGAGGTTGGTGATCATGAGGAAGCCGATCAGCATCAGCAGCCCACCGCTGACCAAGGAGACTGCCGCATGATGCCGGGTGAACCAGGCCAGCCGTCCGTTGGCCCGCACCGCGCCGAGCGCGACCAGAACCAGCGGCAGGCCGAGCCCCAGGCAATAGGCGAGCATCAGCGTGATGCCGCGTCCGCTGGTGGACGAGACCGTAGCCAGGGCGAGAATGCCGCCCAGCACCGGGCCGATGCACGGCGTCCACCCGACCCCGAACACCACGCCCATCAGGCCCGATCGCAGCGCGCCGGCACCGCCGGCCTGCGTCGCAACCGGTCCCGCGGACGAGCCCATCTGCGGGCGCACCGACCGATTCAGCAGCCCGATGTCGACCAGTCCGGCCACGTGCAGGCCCATCACGATGAGCAACACGCCACCGGCCACTCGCAGCAGCCCGACACCGGATCCCAGTGAGCGGCCGATCAGGCCGATGGACGCCCACAGCCCGATGAAGACCACACTGAATCCGGCAACGAAGCTGAGCGTGTTGCGCAATGCCACGCTCCTGGAAACCGCCGATCCTGGAGTGGCCCCGATCAGCTGGCCCACGAAGGCGGGCACGATCGGCAGGAAGCACGGAGAGGCGAACGACACCACCCCCGCCAATAGGGCCAGCGGAATCGTGATCTCCATGTCACGGTCCCGTGCTCGGGGTCGGTGAGGCAGCGCGGGCACGCTCCAGATGAGCCCTCGCGGTGGCCGCGAGTTCGGAATCCGGATCGAGTTCGATGACCCGGCCCCAGGCCTGCTCGACTTTGTCGTAGTCGGGTGGCGTTTGCGCCATGTACAAGAAGCCGAGGTTGTACCAGGGCTCCGCCTGGGCGGGCGCGACCTGGGTGGCCCGCAGCCAGTGCTGTTCGGCCTGCTCGTCTTGGCTGAGGTTGAACTCGGCCACCCCGATCGCCAGCAGGGCGTCCAGGTCATCGGGCGTGATCTGCAGAACCTGATCGAGTTGCTCGATCGCGTCCTGATAGAGCGCAGCATCGAGGTAGAGCTCAGCCAATTGCTGGCGCGCGGCCGCATCCGACGGATCGGCATCGATCTGCGCCTTGAGCTCATCGACGCGTGCCTGGTCGATCTGAGCGAAGGTGCTCATCCCGCTCGGCATTCCGGACGCGGCCCCCTGCGTTGACGCCGACTCGCGGTTGGTGATTCCGGTCTGCTGGACGATGATCACGATCGCTGCCACCAGCAGCGCGACCAGCACGAGATTGATCTTGCCGCCGACCGCCGAACTCTTGGCGTGTGGTTTGCCGGGCTGGGCGCGGGTGGCGGGGCGGGTGGTGGGGCTGGCGGCAGGTTGCTCGGCATCTTGCCCGGACTCGCCGGTCGCGTTGTTGGGGATCTCGTCAAAGTCGTCCGCGAATTCTTCGACACCGACTGCGTCACGGTCAGCCGGGTCGGTCTCAGCCGCGGCGATGTCGAGTGCGGCCAGCTGCTCGTCCGCCCATGCTTTGAGCCCGACGGGCGCAGAGGCGAGAAAACGCGCCAGTTCCCCAGCATCTGGCTGCGCCGGGGAACTGGCGGGTGTTTCAAGAGGCTTGGGCACTCCATTCTCCCTTGTTATTTGCGATATCAGCGGTTCGGAGTCGGGCTGGCGCTGGATACCGGGCCGGTGGCCGGACCGACATCGACGCCGCGGATGGCCAGTTGGCCCTTGCGGGAATAGTCGGTTGCCTGGTTCAGCATCGCGATCGCGTAGGCCGGAGCGTGGAATCCCCTCGAGTTCTCCGAGATCGTGTAATCGATCAGGAAGGATGCGCGGCGCTGGTAGTCGCGGGCGAGGTCGAGCTGCTCCTCGGTGGCAGTGCCGTTCGTGGTTGCCGCAGCGAGGTCGTTGATGAACTCGTCGAATGCCGCGAACGAGATGTCCTGAGCCTCGTACCAGCGGTTCTGGATGGTGTCGACCCGCTCCTTCATCTCCGTTGCCGTGGAATGATGGCAAGTCAGGCAGCTGGCATTGATGGATGCCTCGTTGCGCATCGGGCTGGTGACGTTGTGGTCGCTGACCTTGGCTGCGCCTTCACGGGTGTAGGGCATGTGGCAGTCGGCGCAGGTCACGCCATTGGAGGCGTGGATGCCCTGGCTCCAGGTCTCGAAATCGGGATGCTGAGCCTTCAGCACCGGCGAGCCGGTGTCGGCGTGGGTGAAGTCGACCCAGCCGATCTCGTCGTAGAACTCGATCGCGTCCTGGACGGTCAGGCCCTTCGTCCATGGGAAGGTGAGGGTCTTGTCGTCGCCGGCGAAGTAGTACTCGACGTGGCATTGCGCGCAGACGTAGGCGCGCATCTGCTGGGTGGTGGCGTCGGTATTGACGTCGAAGTCCGCCACGCCTTGGCCGGCCATGTACTTCTTGATGCCGTCGATGAACGCTGGGCGGGTGATCCGCAGTTGCATCGTCTGCGGGTCGTGGCAGTCGATGCAGGCGATCGGGCCACCGGCATGCTGCACGGCGTCGGCGTAGGGCAGCTTGTTCATGGCCGCCCAGCCCGCCGTCCGGTCGCCGTCGCCGAGTTCGTCGACGATCTGCGGCAAGGATGCATGACAGTTCAGGCAAGCGCCGGGCTGATTGAACTCGAGCATCCGGCGGGTGTACTGCTGATCGATCAGCATGTACTCGTGGCCGCGCGGCTCGCGGTAGTCGACCGAGAACGGGTAGCCCTGCCACATGTTGACGAGCCGCGGGTAGGTCTCGAGCTTCGAATGGGTGACGAACAGCCGGGGGTCGGCCTCGGTGGGCTCGCGGGGGACCTTGTCGGCCTCGTCCATCTCGGCGGTACGCAGATAGGCCTCGTACTGCAGCGGGAAGTTCTGTCCCCAAACAGCCGGATCATAGGTGGTGTCGGTGATCTCGACGACCTGGGTGAACGGGTGCTTGGACTCCTGCTGGTGGGTGAAGATCGTTGTCAGCAGCCAGGTGAGCCCCGCGGCGGCGACGGTGCAGGCGATGAGCACCACGATCGGGACCCACTTCCTGCGGGGTCCTGTCCAGGTGTTCTCACTCGATGTGTCGTGAGCTGGGGTGCTGGGATCGGTCTTGTCTGTACTCATCGGTTCACCTCATGTGTCCCACGCCGTCGTGGCAACGGATGCATGACACGGTTTCACCCGTGTGGTTTGAACTGTTGGTGATCTGATCGACGAAGTCGCCGTGACAGTACACGCAGGCGGCCTCTGTGACGCGGCGGTTGTGGTCGCGGATCTCGATGTTCTCCGGGTAGTTCTGCAACGTGAATTTCAGCGAGTGCATGAACCCGTTCTCTGCCTTGTTGGCATACTTGGCGATCAGGTTGTCATGGGGAGCGTGGCAGTCGTTGCAGGTCGCTACGTGGGCGTGGCTGCCTTTCATCCAACCCTCGTACTGCTCATTCATCGCATGGCAGCTGGCACAGGTCGCCGGGTCGTTCCCGAAGTACTTGGTGAATCCGGCGTAGTACATGGTGAACAACCCGATCCCGAGGATCACGCCGATCAGGGCGGCCAGGCCAATGCCCGTCCAACCGGCGAACACCCGCGTGAAACCGTGCCAGAAGCGTTTCAGCAGCGTCACCGCGTACACCTCCCCACTGCGGTTTCGTCGTCGTCTTGGGTCCGGGGCTGTCGGGATGGGGCATCTGTGCGCCATCATGACCGTTCAAGGTCCTTCTAATACTGGCAGCACAGAATTTTCACAGCATCCGGTAAAAATCCGGAATTAGGTCAGGGTCGCCTATCTTTGGCCACCGGGGATCGGACTTGCCGCGAGATGTGATGATCGAAGGCATGAGTGTGCGCAAGTCAAGACGTGGTGAGGTCGAGCCGTTCTACGCGATGGAGTTGATGAAGTTCGCCAATATCAAGAGTGCCGAGGGCGCGGATGTCATTTCGCTGTGCCTGGGACAACCTTCGGACGGCGCGCCCGCCCCGGTGCTTGAGGCCGCTGCCCGGGCGCTGGCGTCCGGATCTGCCCTCGGATACACCGACGCGAGCGGACTGCTCGAGTTGCGCGAACAGATCGCCTCGCACTACCTCGCCTACTACGGTGTCGAGGTCGATCCGGAACGCGTGCAGGTGACGACCGGATCGTCCGCTGGGTTCACCGCGGTCATTCTGGCGGCCTTCGATGCGGGCGATGAGGTCGTGATGACCCGGCCCGGCTACCCGGCCTACCGCAATGTGCTCGCGGCGCACGGCTGCCATGTCGTCGAGATCGACTGCGGTCCCGAGAGTGGATTCCAGCCGACCATCGAGATGCTGGAGGCGCTGCCCGTGGCGCCCGCCGGGCTGGTGGTGGCGTCGCCCTCGAACCCCACCGGGACCATCATCGCCCCCGAGCAGCTGGCAGCCATCGCCGCCTGGTGCGAGGACCACGGCACACTGCTGATCTCGGACGAGATCTACCACGGCATATCTTTCGGTGCGCCGACCGCCTCGGTGCTGCAGAGCTCGCAGAACCATGTCGCGGTCGGCTCGTTCAGCAAGTATTACTGCATGACCGGATGGCGGATCGGCTGGCTGATAGTGCCGGACGAGCTGGCCCGCCGGGTCGAACTGCTGCTCGGCAACCTCAATCTGTCGACTCCGACGCTGTCGCAGATCGCCGCGATCGAGGCATTCAGTGCGGAGGCCAAGCCTGAGTTGGACGCTCATGTCGCCAAGTACCGCCGCAATCGTGATCTGGTGCTGAGCCGGCTGCCCGACCTTGGAGTGACCGGCTTCGTGGTGCCCGACGGGGCGTTTTACGTCTACCCGGACGTCTCCCATCTGACCGACGACTCGCTCGCCTGGTGCCTCAAGGTGCTGGACGAGACCGCGGTCACCCTGACGCCGGGCATCGACTTCGCGCCCGTGATTCCAGGCCGGACATCGACGACCGACGGCAGCAGATTCATCCGGATCAGTACTGCCGGGGCCTCTGAGGAGATCGAGGAAGCCTTCGATCGGCTGGTCGCCTGGGTCTGAGCCGGCGACCTCGCACATGTGGGTCGGGTTGTCCGCGGCGTCTGCGGACAACCCGACCCAAGTCAGGCGGTGCGGGCGATGAGCCGCGCAAAAAGGGGGCCTGCGGGGGCCTTTTTGCTGCATTCGGCAGGCGGTGCGGGCGACGAGCCGCGCGGAAGGGGTCTGCGGGGGCCTTTCTACTGCATCCGGCAGGCGTACGCCGCCAGCAGGAAGGTGCTACAGGTGCTTCAGCATGTCCTGAAGCACGAGCCCGTGGTTGTTCACCGGGTCTTTCGCAGCGATCAGCAGCGTCACCGTGGGTTTGCCGGACATCCGCTTGGCGAACTTGGCCGCCGCCCCCGAGGTCTCCAGCTCGACCCGGTAGCGGGCGGCGAACTCGTCGAACCGCTCCGGACGATGCCCGAACCAGGTGCGCAGTTCGGTGCTCGGGGCGACATCGGTGCACCATTCGTCCAGCTCCGCGCGCTCCTTCGAGACGCCGCGCGGCCACAACCGGTCGACCAGCACCCGGTAGCCGTCGTCGTCCTCGACGTCTTCATAGATGCGCTTCAGCAGGTAAACGGTCATCGCGAACCCCTTCGTGTTCGAACCTCAGTCAATCATCGGTCAGCTGGCCGAGCGGGCGCGCCAGGGCACGGAAAGTCGCGGGGCCGGTCTAGTGTGCCGGTCAGGCACGGCTGGGCGTGTCCGCGCCGAGTAGGGAAAGTATCCGCGCCTGTTAGGCAAGGCCGAGCGTGTGCGCCCCGGGTGCGGAAAGCCGGCCCACTATTCGGAGGCGCGAACCTTCAGCAAGCGCACCCCGACGCCATCCCCACCACGATCGACGTAGCTGGTCTCCACAGCCTCACCAAACAGGTCAGAAATCTGGGAGAGCAGATGCTTGGGGTCATGCGGGGCGATCAGGTGGATCGCAGAGCCCACATCAAGGCTCGCCAGCGCCCCCAAAACCGCGCCATGACGGATGGCGTGCGGGATCGTCCGGGCGTCAAGCTCGTAGTCAGAGGCAGATGAGCAGCCGCAACTGCACTGATGCTGGCTGGTGGTCTCGGTCAGCGAGATCTGCTGGGTCATGATGCTCCTGTTCAATCGGCAGGCAAATTATTTACAGGTTCGTTGTGTATTTAATCTAGTAGTGTTGGTTCATGGTTGGCAAGCAGGAACTTGGTCCCTCGCTGCCGGCCCCGAGTGGCCGGCACATCAGTCCCGTGCGCATGAAGGTGCTGGCACTGCTCAACGAAAGGGGCCGCGAGGGCATCGTTGTCGCGCAGGCCGCGGAGCGGCTCGGCGGCCACCCCAACCGAGCGCGGGCCCACCTCGACGGTCTGGTCGCCGACGGTTTGGCGTCCAGCGGCGCCGATCAGCCGATCGGACGCGGTCGTCCGGCCCTGCGCTACTGGATCAGCGCCTCCGGACGCACCCTTCTGGAGGACGAAGCCGACGCCGACAATCAGAGCCTGACCAGGGCATTCACCGAGTACCTGGCGACCCAGGGAGACCAGGCGACCGTCCGCGCGGTCGGACAGCTGTGGGCGCGCTCGGTGCCGATAGCCAATGATGCGAAGGCGGGCGAGAACACCGCGGCGCGGCTGACCGCACTGATGTCGACAGCCAATTTCAATCCCGCCGTCGACCTCGACGGCCGGACGATCAGGCTGCGCACCTGCCCATTCGTCGACCAGGCACACGCGAACCAGAAGGGCATCTGCGGCGTCCATCAGTGGCTGGTCGATGGGGCTCTGGAGGCGTGGGAGTTCACCGGACAAGCACAATTGCATCCATTCAGCGACCCCGGTGCCTGCAGTCTGGAGGTCACCGAGCAGGCCCCGAACGGGACCGGCCATTCTGCTGCCGACTAGCGGTTACGGTGCTAGCGTTCAAGCCATAGCACCGCTGCTCGATGGAGAAAGCGGGAAGCTTGACCAGACGGCCTCGCTCAGGCCTCAAGCTTTTTCAAGGAGCAAAATATGAGCGAACAATCAACACCGCAGATGAAGATCATTCCCTTCACGGAACAGATCATTGCGGGGCGCTTCAGCGATAAGACGGTCATCGTGACCGGCGCGGCCTCCGGCATCGGACGAGCCACCACGCTGCGAATCGCACGAGAAGGCGGGCGGGTCATCGCCTCGGACATCTCCTCAGATCGCCTGGCGGTCTTGGTCGCCGATAATCCGCAGCTGGACCTGGTGCCCGTGGTCGGCGATATCTCCGTTCAGGAGGACGTCGACCAGATTGTCGAGATCATCGGCTCCGACAACGGCCTCTATGGTTTGGTCAACAACGCCGGCATCATGGACAATTTCCAGACCATCAGTGAGGTTACGGACGAAGTCTGGGAGCGCGTCTTCGCGGTGAACGTCTGGGGCACCATGCGGATGTCGCGGGCGGCGATTCCCTACATGCTGGAGAATCGGCAGGGCGCGATCGTCAACCTGACGTCGGCCGCCGGGCTCGGTGGTGGCGCCGCGGGCGTGGCGTATACGGCCTCGAAGCACGCGGTCATCGGGATGACGAAGAACACGGCGATCATGTACGGGCCGGACGGCATCCGCTGCAATGCGGTCGCGCCGGGCGGTGTGATCACCAATATCGGTGGGCAGATGTTGTCGCGGCGGGCTCAGGAACGCATAGGAGCCGCGATGTTCGTCACCAGTCCCGGCGTGGCCACACCAGAGGCGCTGGCCGCGACGATCACCTGGCTGCTGTCGCCCGATGCGGGCAACGTGAACGGCGCGGTGGTCAGCTCCGATGGCGGATGGAAGGCCTTCTGAGGTTTCGCCTCTGGGATTTCACGAGCCGAACCGACTTCGCTCGCCGTAAGGCAGTTCGCTTCTGTCAAACTTCCTTACGGCGAGCGTTTGGTCGGTGGTGGACGAACTCGGTTGTTGCGTGCGCCACCGTCCACATCGCAATCGTCCGCGAATGGTTCGAACGACTTTCGTAACACGGCCGAGCCGCTTGCCTCTGGCTGAGCTAGCTGTGGGCCGCACGCCCGTGACCGCACAGCCTCGAATGGGCGCGCTCGCTAGAGTCGGCTTCATGTCGATCTTCTCCGCTCGCCCGGTGGCCGCCGGGGTCGCCCGCCTCATGCAACTGGGCGTCCGGCTCGGCTCGGCCCGGTCGTCCGAGCGTGCCCGTGTGCGCCTGCCGGAGTATCCGGGGCGGACGGAGAGCTTGCAGATCCCGACATCGTTCGGTCTGACGACCGCCATGGTGTATCGCCCCGAGACGGACGCCCGCGTGCCCGCGGTGCATCTCAACCTGCACGGCGGCGGGTACGTGCTCGATCTGACTACGATGGACGATCCCGCCTGCCGCCTGCTCGCGGCCACATCGGGATCGGTGGTGGTCAACGCCGAGTATGTGCTCGCTCCGCAGCATCGGTTCCCGGATCCGCCGGACCATGCCTACGAGATCGCGAGCTGGCTCGCCGCGCATGGCGCGGAGCACGGGTGGGACGGCAGCAGGCTCACCATCGGTGGCCAGAGCGCAGGTGGAGCGTTGGCCGCGGCGGTGGCTCGGATGGCGCTGGAGCGTGGCGGCCCCGCTCTGTCGCTGCAGGTGCTGCACTATCCGGTGCTGGATCTCACCGTGCCGGCGCGGTCGAAGCGGTCGGTGATCCGCAGGCCGAAGCTGCGGCCGTGGATGGGCGAGGTCTTCGACTCCAGCTACGTTCCTGACCCCGCTCAGCGAGCCGACCGGCTGGTGTCGCCGGCCGCCGCGGGCGATATCGCGGATCTGGACGGGATCGCGCCCGCGGTCGTGATCGCCGCCGAGTTCGACATCCTCGCCGCCGAGGCCGGCAGGTACGCCGACCGGCTCGCGGGTGCGGGCGCCCTGGTGGAGTTCCGGACGATCGCCGGAGCCGACCACGGCTACGACTTGGACGACGACGCTCGATGCCGGGAGGTCTACACGCTGATCGCGCGGCACATCCGGCATGCGGCGGCTGGGCAGGCGGACGGTATCGCCGACTGACGGGCACGCGCGGATGGCTCCGCCATCCCTACTGACCAGTCGCCACCACATCCGGCAGGTTGCGTGCGGCCGGGAGCTGGGCATCGCCGCCGCGCCGCACCTGAGTAGCGGCGGACCGGCGAGACCGGGAGGTTCCGATGCGCCCATGCCGCGTCGAGGCGGCTCAACGGCAGCGTCTGCACCTCTTGATGTCCCCGGTCCAGCCCAATGAGTGACGCATCTCGGCCACTTCGCGGAACGTCCGGCAAGGCGTGCCGTGGCACTGTTCCCACCCGTAACGCAACGTCGGTCTCCCCTGCATGGTGTGGTAGTTGTCCCGATCCATATCACGGAACGCGCCGACTCCCTCGTGGCCGGTCCTTCCGTCGAGCTCGACGATCAGGCCTTCGTCGTAGTAGACGTCGCGGATGTAGCTGCCACTGCGCACCTGCCTGCGGCCCGGGGCCATGCCGTGGGCCCGCTCGACGTCGCGTAGATAGACCAGTTCGAGCGGGCTGTGAATGCCCGTGCCGGCATCGGCCAGCAGCTCGGTCAGTTGCCTGCGCGCGGCGCACTGAGGCATCGCATCCAGTTCTTCGCGCATCCGTTGCACGCTGGCCTTGCGGCTTCCCGCGGCCAGGGTCACCCAGTGGGCGGATCGATCAGGATCAGCGGCACACAGGTCGATGATCGCTCTTTCGGTTCTCAACCGCGGGAGGTCGCCCATCGTGCGGAACGGCACTCGCGTGCGCGTAAACGACCACCAACTCGTGCTTACCCGATGCGGGCTCGTGTGCGGAAGGACGATAGGTATGGGCAGGTCGGCGTCGTCGATGATGTGGGCCAGCTTCAGCGCCGCCTGCCCTCCGATTGCGGCTTCGTCACCGGCGACGAAGTATCCGGCCCATGCCAGCGACAACCAGTCGGGCGCGAGGCAGTGCGTCAGGTAGACCCCGCGAGCGAGGCGGGTCCAGAATCCATCGTGGACGAGCCGGTGGACGGTCCTCTCGGACAGGCCACAGTGCCTGATCTGATCCCAGAGGAGTACACCGGCCTGGGCGCGCGCCAGCTCCATCAGCCGGTCGGGGATTGCCGGGTGGGTTGCCATGCGACGAGTCTCGCCGATGCAGCAGGATTCGCAATCCCCCTCGCTGTTTCTGTGGATAACTCGGCGACATTGAGAAGATTGCGAAGGATTTCGGAGGGTTCATTGGCGTTCTCGGGTGCGTTGCTCGGTCTGCCGTCGCTATGGCTGGCCGCTGATCCCGGCGTTCGAGGCTGTTTCAGCCCCGCCAGCTGGCTGGGCCCCAAACTTGGGTCGGATTGTCTGCACACGTCGCGGATAACCAGACCCGCGCTGGCCGTGGGGGCCGACTGGCGGGCGGGACGTACATCAGCCCGTCAGTTGGAGTCACCGTGGGCACTGGTCAGGGAGCCGCTGGAGAGAATCGGGAGCTGTCGGCGGGCTTCGTCTACCGTAGTGAGGTCGATGTCGACGATCAGCATTCCGGCATCACCATTGAGTGCTCCGACGAGCTTGCCATAGGGATCGACCACCCGACTGTGTCCGATGCCCAGAGCGATCGCCCCCTGGGGCGGTGTCCAGGCCTGATCGCAGGCGGCCAGGAATGCCTGGGAGTCCATCGCGCGGGCGCGGGTGAGCACATCCCACTGCTCGAACTTGCCCGGGCCGTCCGCCCACGAGGCAGGCACAACCACGAGCTGCGCGCCGCGGCGCCCCAGTTCGGTGAACTGATCAGGGAACCGTAGGTCGTAGCAGGTGGCGAATCCGATGCGCGTGCCGAGGACATCAATGGTCACCAGTGACTTCCCCGGGGCGACGGTGGCGGACTCCTGCGAGCCGTACGCATCGTAGAGATGCACCTTGTCATAGTGGGTTTCGATGCCCGGTCCGGTGATCAGCAAGGTGTTGTGCACGCGGGAATCTGGGGCCGGGGCGACGGCCTCGCCAAGCTCATCCTCCGGCGCGCCGAGGACACCAGTCCCCGAGGCCGGGGCGACCATCTCCCCGGAGCGATCCAGTGATACGTCGGCTGTCTCAGAACCTGACGCCGGGGTGAACATGCCCACAACCGCGATGACGCCGGCGGCCGCCGCGGCGGCCCGCACCCCCGAGGCGAACGGACCATCGAGGGGCTGAGCCACCTCCGCCAGCGTGGCGGAAAAGCAGGCCATCGCGGCCTCCGGGAAGACGACCAGTGCGGCCCCGGCCTCGCCGGCTGCTGCGATCTGTTCAGTGATGGCGGTCAGGTTCTCGGCCGGATCGAGGCCGGCACTCAGCTGTGCCAGCGCGATCCGCAGGCGCTCGCCAGATTCAGCCGCCAGGGTCTCGGCGTCGTCGTCACGCGGAGCAGATTCGCCACCATCACGCGGCGGATTTGTCTCGACCACAGCGGAACTCCGAGCCTCGAACAGTTCAGTCACCTCTTTATTGTCGGCCATCACGACATAGCGTGGCAGCATGGCGAGTCACGAATCGCGGCAAGAGACGCACAACCACGACATGGCCGGGATGCAGATGGCCGGCATGACGGGCGCGCACGACCACCAGCCCCACAGCGATCACAACCACGAGATGCACGGCCACGACATGGCCGATCACGACATGCACGACCACGACATGGCCGGCATGCCAGGGATGAGCGGCCATGACATGCACGGCGGCCATGCCCACCACGTCGCGCAGTTCCGCAGACTGTTCTGGATCATGCTGGCCCTGGCGATCCCCACGGTCGCCTTCGACGAGATGTTCGCCCATCTGCTCGGCTACCACCTGCCCGCCGCCGGCTGGGTCGCCTGGATCTCCCCCATCCTCGGCACCGTCATCTACGTGTGGGGCGGCCGTCCGTTCCTGAGCGGCGCCGTCTCGGAGATCCGCTCCCGCAAACCCGGCATGATGCTGCTGATCGGCCTGGCGATCACCGTCGCATTCCTCGCCTCCTGGGGCGCCACCCTCACCCTGCTCGACGCCGAACTCAGCTTCTGGTGGGAGCTTGCCCTGCTGGTGGTCATCATGCTGCTCGGCCACTGGATCGAGATGCGCTCACTGGCCCAGACCTCCTCAGCTCTCGACTCGCTGGCAGCCCTGCTGCCCGATCAGGCCGAGAAGCTCGTCGACGACAAACCCGTCTCCGTCTCCCCTAGTGATCTCCAGATGGACGACATCGTCATCGTCCGCCCAGGAGGATCGGTCCCGGCCGACGGCACTATCGTCGACGGCTCGGCCAGCATGGACGAGTCGATGATCACCGGCGAATCGCGCGCTGTCGCCCGCGGCGTCGGCGACCATGTCGTGGCCGGCACCATCGCCACCGATTCGGGCCTGCGTATCCGGGTCACCGCCACCGGCAACGACACCGCGCTGGCCGGCATCCAGAAGCTGGTCGCCGACGCGCAGTCGTCCTCGTCCCGGGCCCAGCGGATCGCCGACCGGGCCGCCGCGCTGCTGTTCTGGTACGCGCTCGGCGCCGCTGCGATCACCGCGACGGTCTGGCTACTGCTGGACGCTCCCGATCAGGCGGTGATCCGCGCGATCACCGTGCTGGTCATCGCCTGCCCGCACGCTCTGGGACTGGCGATTCCCCTGGTCGTCTCGATCGCCACCGAACGCGCCGCCCGCGGCGGCGTCCTGATCACCGACCGGCTGGCGCTGGAGTCGATGCGCAACATCGACGTCGTCGTCTTCGACAAGACGGGGACGCTGACCAAGGGCGAACCAGCCCTTACCGCCGTCGAGATCGCCGCAGGCCAGACCAAGGACGACGTCCTGACCCTGGCTGCCGCGGCCGAATCGGCCAGCGAGCATCCGCTCGCGAAGGCGATCGTCGCAGCCGCCCACGACCACCAGCCCGATCTGCCTGCGGCAAGCGACTTCTCGTCCTCGCCTGCGGTCGGGGTGAAGGCGACCGTTGACGGCCGCACCGTCGAGGTCGGCGGACCGCACCTGCTTGAGCAGCACGGCCTCGATCCGCTGACCGGCACCGCCGATTGGGACGCCGCGGGCTCCACCGTGGTGCACGTCGTCGTCGACGGCCAGGTGATCGGTGCGCTGCGGCTGGCCGACGAGATCCGGCCCGAATCGCGCGACGCCGTCGATGCGCTGCACGCCGCCGGTGTGCAGGTGGTGATGATCACCGGTGATGCCCAGTCGGTGGCCGAGACCGTCGCCGACGAACTGGGCATCGATCAGGTCTTCGCGGGTGTCCGCCCGGAGGAGAAGGCCTCCAAGATCTCGGGACTGCAGGCCGTCGGATACAGGGTCGCGATGGTCGGAGACGGCGTCAACGACGCACCCGCGCTGGCTCAGGCCGACGTTGGCATCGCGATCGGCGCCGGCACCGATGTCGCGATCGGCACGGCCGGGGTCGTGCTGGCCAGCTCGGATCCGCGGTCGGTGCTGTCGGTGATCGAGCTGTCGCGTGCCAGCTACCGCAAGATGCAGCAGAACCTGTGGTGGGCGGCCGGCTACAATCTCATCGCCGTGCCGCTGGCCGCCGGCGTGCTGGCGCCGATCGGATTCGTGCTGCCGATGAGCGTCGGAGCCATCCTGATGTCGGCATCCACCGTTGTGGTAGCCCTGAACGCGCAGCTGCTACGCCGCATCGATCTGCGTCCGGCGAGCAGCACTGCGCGCTATCTGGGGACGACCAACAGCCAGCAAGCCGTCAGCCGGCGATGAATCCCTGCTCGACCAGCCAGTCTCTCGCGACATCGCGGGGCTCTTCGCCGTCGTTGTCGACGCGTCCGTTCAACTGGGTGACCACGTCATCGGTCAGTTCCTTGCTGATCGGGGCCATGATCTCGGCGATCGCCGGGTACTGGTCCAGCGTCTCCTGCCGCAGCGTCAGTGCTCCGGCATAGGGGACGAAGAAGTCCTGATCGTCCTCGAGCACCAGCAGATCGTTCGAGATGATCCGTGCATCGGTGGAGAAGACCTCGCCGAACTCGCAGGTATTGCCGACCTGGCTGTAGATCAGATTGAGATCGAGTTCGACCACCGAGCTGAACGTGAAGCCGTAGGCCTTCTCCAGCCCGGGCAGCCCGTCATCGCGGTTAATGAACTCGCTGGCCGCGCAGATGCGTCCCTGCGCCGGATTGGCCTGCACGAACCTCGCCACATCGGACATCGTCGACAGCCCGTTGGCTGCGGCGAACGTGCGTGCCGCGGCGATCCGGTAGGCGTTCTCGAACGGCGCCGGATCCAGCCAGGCGATGCCGTTCGCGGCGTCCTGCTCGGACACCACTTCGAACAGATTGCTCGGCACATCCTCGGTGGTGTGGCCCAGAATCTGCACCCAGGCGGTGCCCGTGTACTCCCAGTAGAAGTCGATCTCGCCGTTGACCAGCGCCGCCCGAACGGTCGCCGTACCCGAGATACCGGTCTGGTCGGCCACCTGGGCACCGGCATCCTCCAACGCCAAGGCGGTGATGTTGGCGAGGATGAGCTGTTCGGTGAACTCCTTCGAGCCTGCAGTCAATCGGGCGCCCGCCAGCGGTCCATCCGACCCGCCGCCCCCGCCGGACCCGCCGCAGGCGGCCACAGCGAGCAGCACGGCCAGACCCCCAGCGACCCATGCACTACGTCTATTCATTCTTCCTCCTCCTTCTCACCGATGTGTGTTCTGCCCTGCCGATCGCCGGGTCGGGCGCCCCCGCGAACCTCACAGCCCACGCGGACGCAGCAGATCCTCGGCGATCCCAGCCAGATAGTCGACGGCCAGCGCGAGCACAGCGGTCAGGCCGGCCCCGACGATCTGGATGGTGAATCGGTTCGTGGACAGCCCGGCGACGATGATGTCGCCCAGGCCGCCCGCGTTGATATAGGTCACCAGCGCCGCGGTGCCCACATTGATGACCAGCGCCGTGCGGATGCCGGCCAGAATCACCGGGACCGCCAGCGGCAGTTCGAGGCGCCACAAGACGGTCCAACTCGACATGCCCATGCCGCGGCCGGCCTCCAGCACCGCGCGGTCGACCTGATCCAACCCCACCATGGTGTTCAGCAGCACCGGGACGATCGCATAGGCGACCAGCCCGACGATCGCCGCCTCGAACCCCAGGAAGAGGAAAGCCACCGCCAGCAGCACCAGGATCGCGATCGTCGGGATCGCCTGGCCCAGCGTCAGCACCGTGATCAGCACCGGCTGCACCCGCCGCATGAATCCGCGGGTCAGTAATACCCCTAGTGGAACCGCAATGATCAGGGTCAGCGCGGTCGAGACCACGGTCAGCTGGATGTGCTGCCACAACGCTGTTCCCAACCGCTGCGAACTCAGCGCGCGGGCCTCGATCGAATCCAGATCCTTGGTCGCCACGTAGAGATACATCGCCAGACAGATCGCCGCCAGGATCAGCGGCATCGCCAGATAGCTGCCGAGCGAGCGGCGCTGCCCGGGTTGGCGAACCGGCTTGGTCAGGACGACCTGACTGCCTGCCTCCACGCTCATGATTCGTCCTCCAGCCCGGCCCTGGCCTGTTGGACGGCGGCGGCGCGCATCTCCTGGATCGCCTCGTTGATCTGTTCGATGTCGACCACGCCCTGAAAGACGCCATGATCGTCGACGACGATGCTCACCGCGAAGCGGGCGGCGATGAGCTCGTTCAACGCGTCACTCAAGGTGGCCCGCAGGTCAACCGCGGGGCTGGCCGGCAGACCGATCTGATCGAGTGGCCTTCCGTCCGGACGCAGCAGATCGTCCGCATTGACCCATCGCACCGGGGTGCCGTTGGCGTCCAGCACCAGCAAGGTGCTCTCGGAGACGCCGCGCAGCTTGTCGAGCGCGGTCTGCCGGTCGGTGTCGAAGCGCACGGCGGGCCAGGCGCGCAACGTGATGTCGCTCACCCTGGTCAGGTCGAGCCGTTTCAGGGACGCGCCGCTGCCGATGAAATCGGAGACGAAGGTGTTGGCCGGGGCGGTGAGGATCTGCTCGGGGGTGTCGTACTGGGCGATCCGCGAGCCCTCACGCAGGATCGCGATCCGGTCGCCGAGCTTGATCGCCTCATCGATGTCGTGGGTGACGAAGACGATGGTTTTGTGCACCTCGTCCTGCAGCCGCAACAGTTCGTTCTGCAGCCGGTCGCGGGTGAGCGGGTCGATGGCGCCGAACGGCTCGTCCATCAGCATGACCTCGGGATCACCGCCCAGGGCCCGGGCGACGCCGATGCGCTGCTGCTGGCCGCCGGACAGCTGATTGGGGTAGCGGTCGCGGAAATCGGCGGGTGGCATCCCGACGAGTTCGAGCAGTTCGTCCACCCGCGCCGCGATGCGTCGCTTGTCCCAGCCGAGCAGCTTGGGGACGGTGGCGATATTCTCACCGATGGTCATGTGCGGAAACAGCCCGATCTGCTGAATGACGTAGCCGATGCGGCGGCGCAGCAGATCGGGGTTGGTGGTGGTGACGTCCTCACCACCGAGCACGATGCGTCCCGAGGTGGGCTCGATGATGCGGTTGATCATCTTCATCGTGGTGGTCTTGCCGCAGCCGGATGGGCCGACGAGCACCACGATCTCGCCGGTGTGGATGTCGAGGTCGAGCGAGTCGACGGCGTTGGTCTGCTGCCCCGGATAGCGTTTGGTCAGCGCCTCGAGGCGGATCATGACGTCCGTGGCGGGTTTCTGGCTAGTCATGACGCAGCCCCTTGGATGTGGTCAGCCGACCGATCAGGCGGAAGAACAGGTCGAAGAGGATCGCCAGCAGGACCACGCCGAGCATCCCCGCCAGGACCAGATTGACCGCAACCGGGGTGCCCACTCGGTAGAGCCCGGTGAAGATCAGCGCGCCGTAGCCGGGCCCGTTGACGATGTCGCCGACCGCGGCGATGCCGAGCAGCACCAGGGTCGTCACCCGGATGCCGGTGATGACCACCGGCCAAGCCAGCGGGAACTCGATGCGCAGCAGCCGCTGGGTGCGGGTCAGCCCCATGCCCTTGGCGGCCTCGACGATCGCCGGATCGACACCGCTCAGACCGGCAACGGTATTGCGGACGACTGGCATCAGCCCGTACATCGTGAGCGCCACGATGACCGGGCGCGAACCCAGCCCGAGCGGCGCCATCAACAAGATGAACAGTGCGAACGACGGGATCGTCAGCATGGCGCCGGTAACGGCGAGGACGAAGTCGCGCGCCCGCGGACGTTGATAGGTCAGCACCCCGAGCAGGATGCCGATGGCGGATGCGAAGAGAACGGACACCGCGACCACTGCGGCGTGTGCGAGTCCGAGTGCGATGAAGTCATCGCTGCGTCTGATCAGGAACTGGGCGAAGTCCACATTGACCCCCTGGTACCTACTAATGCGGCGTTCTGCTGCCTGCCTCCTCAAGCTGAGCGTGTTTCGGCCAGTGTATCCGGGCATCGCCGCGCCCACCCGAACCAGCCCAATGAGCTACAATGACGCACATGAGCGAGGTTGGGATTCGTGCACTGAAGCAGAACGCCTCCGCTGTCGTCGCTGACGCGGCAGCCGGCCAGACCATCACCATCACCGACCGTGGACGACCGGTCGCCCTGATCACGCCGATTCCGTCGTCCCCACTACAGGGCATGCTCGACAGCGGGCAGGCTCGGCCACCTAGATCGGACATCAGCAATCTGCCGGACCCGGCCCCGGGCCCGGACCTGGCGTCCGAACTGGCCGGCATGCGCAATGCGGAGAGGTACTGACCGGTGGCTTACTACATCGACACCTCGGCTCTGGTGAAGCTTGTCGTCGCCAAGCCCGAGACTGCGGCTCTGCGCTCCTGGATCGCAGCTGAGCATCCGAGCCTGGTGTCCTCGGATCTGGCCCGCACCGAGTTGCTGCGAGTCGTCCGCCGGGTGCTGCCCGATCGCCTCGAGCAGGCCAGGGCGGTGCTCGACTCGATCACCCTGACGAAGGTGGTCACCCCGGTCTTCGAGTCTGCCGGGCTGGTCGATCCCACTATCCTGCGGACTCTGGACGCGGTGCACCTGGCGTCCGCGCTCGAACTCGGCGACGACCTCGACGGGATCGTCAGCTACGACGAGCGGATGGCCGGCGCCGCGCGCAGTCACGGCATCACGGTCGTCGCGCCGCGCTGAGACTTCAGCTGCGGCAGCGGGCCACCTGGTAGCGTCAAAGGCGATGACTAAAACTGTCTTTATCGACTTCGACGGAACCCTGGCCGATCACGGGCAGGTGCCCGCCGCCCACATCGAGGCCATCCAAGAGATCCGAGCCAACGGTCACCATGTGCTCTTGTGCACCGGACGCCCCAAGTCGCTGGTGCCGAAACTTCTGCGGGATTCGCTTTTCGACGGCTTGGTCTGCGCGGCGGGCGGCTATGTCGAGATCAACGGTCACGTATTGATCGACACCCGGTTTCCGGCGGATGTCGCCTCCCGGACCGTCGCGCTGCTCACCGAGCACCACACCACCTTCATTCTGGAGGCTCCGGAAGCGGTCTACTGCCTGCCGGACGCCGCCGATCGCGTGCGCGAGGCATTCAGCGGAAAGGTCTGGTCGACAGATCCGGACGATGAGTCCTATGAGCTGATGTCGGCGGTGCACACCGCCGACGATCTCAGCGGCTGCTCATTCGGGAAGGCGGTCGTAGTGGAGTCCTCGGGTCCGACCGTCGGCGAGTTGGCCGAATTGATCGGACCGGCCGTCTCCGCCATCCAGATCTCGGTGCAGGGCATGAGCGGCGGCGCCGGAGAGATCTACCTGCGCGGCGTCGACAAATCGGCCGGCATGGCCCGGGTCGCCGAGTACCTGGGGACCCCGCGATCTGAGATCGTCGCCATCGGCGACGGCTACAACGATGTCGAGATGGTCGCGTACGCGGGCATCGGTGTCGTGGTCGAGGGGGCCCCGAAGGCACTGCTCGACCACGCCCAGTTCATCATTCCCGGTCCGGCCGAGCACGGCTTGGTGGACGCATTCGACCGGCTCGGGCTGAGCTCCGCGCCGGTGGTTCGCTGATCAGGGAGTTCAGGCCAATAGCACCGCAAGCTGCGCCGTGGTGATCCGGCGTCCGGTGTAGAAGGGCAGTTCCTCGCGGACGTGCCGACGGGCCTCGGTGTAGCGCAGGTCGCGCATCATGTCGACCAGATCGGTGAGCTCATCGGCCTCGAAGGCGAGCAGCCATTCATAGTCGCCGAGCGCGAAGGCCGCGACGGTGTTGGCGTTGACCTGCGGATACTGGCGGCCCTTCTTGCCGTGCTCAAGCAGCATCTCGCGGCGCTGATCGTCCGGCAGCAGGTACCACTCGTACGAGCGGACGAACGGGTAGACCGTGAGCCAGGTTCGCGGCTGCTTGCCGTACATGAACGCCGGGCCGTGGCTCTTGGCGAACTCGGCCTCCCGGTGGACGCCCACGGCGCTCCACGCCAGGGTCAGCGCACCGGCCGCGGGCAAACGACGGAAGGCGACATGGGCCGCCTGCAGGGTGGCCATGTCCGGGCAGTGGGTCCACACGATGACGTCCGAGTCCGCCTTGAAACCGCTCGCGTCGTACAGCCCACGGACGGTGACACCTCTGCCCGTCCACTTCTCGACCCAGCGATCCAGCTGGGTCTGAGGATCGGCCGCGTCGGCTCCGGCGCCGCCATGACGGGTGTAGACGGCGTACTGCGTGTAGGCGATCGTCTGGTTCAGCTGCTCGGCGCTGATGCCGGCGGGATTGAGTTCGGTCATGGTGCCCTTCCGAATCGAGGTGGCACCCAGACTAGTGGCCGCCCATCCTCCGAGCGCCCACCACAAAGCAGTTCGCTTCCATTGGAACGGGAGCGTTCTGCCCTATGGCGAGCGGACGGCGGGCGCACCCCGGGGCCACGGTGCTCAGGCGGATAGGAGCTCCTCCAACCTCGCGTAGGACATCTCCATGCCCTCGGCCATTCCGGTGCCGAGGATCATGTCCCTGACCTCGAGGCTGGGATATTCGATGACCGTGGTGATCAGCGTCGCGCCGTCCTCTTCGAACAGGTTGAGGTCATTGATCGTCTGCGGACCGGGCGTGCCGGCCATTCGCTCGGTGGTCACCGCGCGGGACGGCTCGTCCACGAACAGCAGTTCGCCCTCGAAGCCGAAGGGCTGGCCCTCGACGTCCCCGACCGGCGCCCATGCGTAATGGAAAGTCTCGCCGACGGCAGTGGCCACCTCGCAGGTGGTCATCTCCCAGCCATCGGGTCCGAGCATCCACTTCCTGATGAGTTCGGGATCGTTGTGGGCGCGCCAGACGAGCTCGCGCGATCCGTCCATCAGCCTGGTGATGCGCACGTGGGTGTCGCTCAGCAGTTCGGTGCGGGTGCCCTTGCCCTGGGCGTAGGCGCGCAGGCCTTCCAACACCGCGTCGATCTGGCCCATGGCGAGGGTAAGACCTTCGACCACACCCATCGACAGCACCTGTTCGAGTGCCTCGAGTGAGGTGAACGACGACACCGTGGTGAGCCGGCTGCCCTGCTCGGTCGGTTCGAAGACGAACTCTGCCCGCATCGCGGGGAGATCCTCGACTGTATTGCCGTGCTCGTCCGCGAAGGAATCGAGCACCACGAAACGGTTCTTCGGGTCGATCTCCAAGAACTCCCAGCTGCCGTACGCCTTCTCGCCCTGCGGGCTGGTCATGTGGTACTGCGCATGACCACCCACGGTGTGGTCCCATTCGGTGAACGTCGCGGGCCAACTCGGCGGCCCCCAGAAGCGCTCGAGCTGGCGCGGGTCGGAGTAGGCGGCCCACACCCGATCGACCGGATGGGCGAAGTCTGCGATGACACGGATGGTGAGGTCTTCTGGACTGGTGATGACGTCGGTGACTGGCATGTCGGCTCCTTACGGAGTTGTCGGTTCGACCGATTCTGCGAGCAGCGCATCGAGCCGGTCGACGCGTGCTCTCCAGAGGTCTTCGTACTGTGCTAGGAGCACCCGGGCTTGGGCGATCCGTTGTGGGTCGGCCCGGACGAGGCGTTCGCGCCCGG
This sequence comes from Propionibacterium sp., assembly GCA_012517405.1. GTDB lineage: Bacteria > Actinomycetota > Actinomycetes > Propionibacteriales > Propionibacteriaceae > Brooklawnia > Brooklawnia propionicigenes. The sequence continues at coordinate 129,794 of JAAYVB010000008.1, read as the reverse complement.
CCGCCCGCTTGACGATGAGTTGAGCCTCTTCAAGCACGGAGATGTGCTTCTGCACCGCGGAGAACGACATGTCGTACTCACGCGCCAGCTCGGACACTGTGATCTCCTTGGTCATCGTGCGGCGCAGGATATCCCGCCTCGTCGACGCCGACAGCGCGTGGAAGAGGCGGTCCATCTCGGTTTCGCTCAACTCAACATGTACAACCATTTGGTTGTACTTTACGCCGGATGGGGTCAGATTCAAGACCCGGCGACTGGCCCGGCCACACCTTCGATCCGTGCGCTCTCATCGGTCCGATACACGGCTATCATGCTCGGGGCGGTAGATTTGGGAAGTGACCCAAGACGAGAACACCACGCCCGACGTCGATACGACCCCTTCATTCGAGGAGCTCGGCATCACCGGGCCTGTGCTCGCAGCGATCCGAGACCTCGGCTATGAGACCCCCTCGCCCATTCAGGTGGCGACCATTCCCCCGCTGTTGGCCGGACGCGATGTCGTCGGCCAGGCGCAGACCGGCACCGGCAAAACCGCCGCCTTCGCGCTGCCGATCCTCGAACACCTCGACATGAACCAGAAGTCGCCGCAGGCACTGGTGCTCGCCCCGACCCGCGAACTCGCGCTGCAGGTCTGCGAGGCCTTCGAGTCGTACGCGGCCAAGATGCAGGGTGTGCGGGTGCTGCCCGTCTACGGCGGGCAGGGCTACGGCGTCCAGCTGTCAGCGCTGCGCCGCGGCGTCCACATCGTCGTCGGCACCCCCGGACGCATCATGGACCACCTCGAGAAGGGCACCCTCGACCTGTCGCAGTTGACGCACATGGTGCTCGACGAGGCCGACGAGATGCTGCAGATGGGCTTCGTCGACGACGTCGAGACGATTCTCGCGAAGACGCCGGACGACAAGCAGACCGCGCTGTTCTCAGCGACGATCCCGGCGCAGATCCGCAGGCTGGCTCAGAAGTATCTGCATGATCCGCAAGAGATCATGATCAAGTCGAAGACGTCTACCGCCACCAATATCAAGCAGCGTTATCTGGTCGTCTCCTATGCGCAGAAGGTCGACGCTCTCACCCGCATCCTCGAGGTCGAAGAGTTCGACGGCGTCATCGTGTTCGTCCGGACGAAGAACGAGACCGAGACGCTGGCCGAGAAGCTGCGAGCCCGCGGCTATTCCGCGGCGGCGATCAACGGCGACATCCCGCAGGCCATGCGAGAGCGGACGATCGGCCAGCTCAAGGACGGCACCCTCGACATCCTCGTCGCCACCGATGTCGCGGCTCGTGGCCTGGATGTGGACCGGATCAGCCATGTCATCAACTTCGACATCCCCACCGACACCGAGTCGTATGTGCACCGCATCGGACGCACCGGCCGCGCCGGGCGCAGTGGGGACGCGATCAGCTTCATCACCCCGCGCGAGCGCTACCTGCTCAAGCACATCGAGCGGGCCACCCGTCAGCAGCCCGAGCAGATGCAGCTGCCCACCACCGAGGACGTCAACAGCACCCGGCTGGCCCGTTTCGACGACGCCATCACCACTGCGCTGGCGGAGACCTCGCGGATCGAGGCCTTCCGCGACATCATCGCCCACTACATGCGCCACAACGACGTGCCGGAGGCCGATGTGGCCGCGGCGCTGGCGGTGGTGGCTCAGGGCGAGACGCCGCTGCTGCTCGATCCTGCCAACGATCCGCTGGCCCGGCCGGCCGGCCGTGACCGCAAGCAGCGCGACGACCGCGACGACGACCGTTCCCGCGGACGTGGCTCCGACGACCGCTCGCGCGACCATCGTTCGCGCGGTGACTACGCCCCTTACCGCATCGAGGTCGGTCATCACCAGCGGGTCAGCCCCGGCCAGATCGTCGGTGCGCTGGCAAACGAGGGCGGACTGAACCGCGAGGACTTCGGCGCGATCACGATTCGTCCGGACTTCTCGATCGTCGAGCTGCCCGCCGATCTCGACCGCTCGGTGCTCGACCGGCTGCGCGATACCCAGATCGCCGGCAAGTACATCGAGATCAAGCCGGACCGCTTCGCGCAGAACCACAACAAGGGCACCAACCGGGGTGGCCGGGGCCCGCGTCAGGCCGACCCGGCCCGGGGCAAGCGTCCCTACCGGAAGCCGCGCTACTAGGCACAATCGTCGGCTGCCGGTGAGACCAGCCCGGCCGCCGTGGCGCCCGGCCAAGCGCGACACGACCTGTTGATGACTAGGGTGGACGCAAGACTTCCGCGGGCATAGGCATCCGCCGCCGGACGAGGAGGACTGATGGCAGCCAAGAAGACCCAGACCATCCAGGTCGGCGAAGTGACGCTCGCCGTGTCCAACCTCGACAAGGTCATGTACCCGCAGACGGGCACCACCAAGGGCGAGGTCATCGACTACTACCTCAAGATCGCCTCGGTGCTGGTACCGCAGGCGGCCTGGCGGCCGGCCACCCGCAAGCGGTGGGTGGACGGGGTCGGCACCCCTGACAAGCCCGGACAGGTCTTCTTCCGCAAGGACATCGAGGACGGCGCCCCCGGCTGGGTGCCGACCGGTCAGATCGTCCACAAGGAGCGCACGAACGTCTATCCGCTGGCCAACAACGCGGCGGTGCTGGCCTGGTTCGCGCAGCTGGCCGCCCTGGAGATCCATGTGCCGCAGTGGCGCTTCGGCGACGACGGCGCGCCGCGCAACCCGGATCGCATGGTCATCGACCTCGACCCCGGCCCCGAGGCCGGGCTGCCGCAGTGCGTCGAGGTAGCCCAGGCGATCCGCGAGATCTTCCAGGGCATGAAGCTGGACGCTGTACCGGTCACCTCCGGCTCGAAGGGCATTCATCTCTATGCCCCGCTGGACGGCCGGACGACCACCGAGGAGGCCTCGGCGGTGGCCAAGCAGCTCGCCTTGTCGCTCGAGGAGACCATGCCGAACCTGGTCGTGGCGACCCAGCGGAAGACTCTGCGCGAGGGGCGGGTGCTGATCGACTGGTCGCAGAACAATGGCGCGAAGACGACGATCTGTCCCTACTCGCTGCGCGGTCGCATGCACCCGACGGTGGCCGCGCCCCGCACCTGGGACGAACTCGAGCAGCCGAACCTGGCCCAGCTCGACTACCGGGAGGTGCTGGAACGGGTCGCCGCCGGCATCGATCCGATCGCGGATCAGGGCTGGGTGTTCGATCAGGCTCCCGGCAGCACCGACAAGCTGACCCGCTACCGCGAGAAGCGCGACGCCGACGCCACCCCGGAGCCAGTACCGGCCGAGCCTGGTGAGGGCGAGGACAGGCGGGCGGGCGATACGAGCAGCCCGGCGGATCAGAAGGGCGGCCCGGCAGACAGCAGCAGCTCGACGGACCAGAAGAGCGCCGCGGCAACGGCCAGCGGTGCCCCGACCTTCGTCATCCAAGAGCATCATGCGCACCGCCTGCACTGGGATTTCCGCCTGGAACGCGACGGCGTGCTGGTGTCGTGGGCGGTGCCGAAGGGGCCGCCACTGGCCCCCGACGATCACCGGCTGGCCGTGCAGACCGAAGACCACCCCCTCGAATACGGCAGCTTCGAGGGGATCATCCCGAAGGGCCAGTACGGCGGCGGTTCGGTCACCATCTGGGACGCCGGCACCATCGAGGTGGAGAAGTGGCGCGACGACGAGATCATCGTCGTGCTGCACGGACGAAAGACCGGCGGCCTGGGCGGGATTCCGCGCCGCTACGTGCTGATCCGCACCCAGGGGCAGGGCGAGAAGTCCCATTGGCTGCTGATCTTCAAGAAGGACCAGCCCGGTTCGTCCCCGGATGCTGGCTCGTCCCCGGAGGCCGGTTCATCCCCAGAGGCCGGCTCATCCCCCGAGACCGGTACATCCCACCAGCCCGCACCGCCTGACCAGCCCGCACCGCCCGACCAACCTGACGCGTCCCCGCAGCCCCACCAGCCCGACTCGTCCAACCAGCCCAGCTCGTCCCACCAACCCGACGCGTCCCCGCAGCCTCCGCCTCCCGACCGGCTCCCGGCCCCCATGCTGGCCAGCCTCGGTTCACCGTCCGACCTGCACGACCCGCAACAGTGGGCGCTGGAGATGAAGTGGGACGGGGTACGCGCGATCTGCGCGGTCGCCGGCGGCCGCGTCCGGCTGGTCTCACGCAACGGCAACGACATCACCGACCTCTATCCCGAGCTGGGCGAACTCGCCGACGATCTCGGCGCCCAAGCCGCGATCCTGGACGGCGAGATCGTCGCGCTCGACCCTCGGGGACGACCCGATTTCTCGCTGCTGCAGCCCCGGATGAAGGCAGACCCGCGGGTCGCACCGCGGCTGGCCGATCAGGCCCCGGTCACCTTGATGCTCTTCGACATCTTGTCGCTCACCCTGGATGGGACCGAGCACCACCTGATGCGCACCCCATACCGCGCACGCCGCGAGCTGCTCGCCACCGCCATCAGCCCGACCGAACGCGTCCGGGTGCCGCCGGCATTCGACGGCAGCCTGGACGAGGCCATCGCGCATGCCCGCGCGGAGCGGCTGGAGGGTGTGCTGGCCAAACGCCTCGACTCCATCTACACCCCCGGACGCCGCTCCCAGCAATGGATCAAGATCAAACCGCGCACCGATCAGTCTGTCATCGTGATCGGCTGGCGGACCGGCCCCGACGGCAAGCTGCGTTCCCTGCTGGTGGCGGTGCCCGGCGCCGACGGCGAGCTGCACTATCTGGGGCGCGCGGGCTCGGGAATCGCCCCCGGCGACATCGACGACATCGCGCGGACGCTTGCCGGGATCGAACGCAAGACCCCACCGGTGGCGAGGATCCCGGACGCGGACCGGCGCGACGCACGCTGGGTCACGCCGACCCTGGTCGGCGAGGTGGCCTACTCCGAACTGACCCCGCAGGGGCGGCTGCGCGCGCCCAGTTGGCGGGGTTGGCGTCCGGATCTGTCGGTCTCCGATGTCCGCTGGGAAGGTGCCGGAACACTGCCCACGCCATGAACCCTCAGTGAATCGGCTACCGGCTGAAGACCCTGCATACTTAGCCTCAGCTTCTGTCGTGGCACCGGATCCGCCTAAGGCGCGTCCGGAGTGCGACAATCCGGTGAGGCTCGCACCACGAGGAGGATGATCATGGTCGACTCGTCCGGCGCGCGGGGCGCCTCACTCCTACTCGTTGAGGATGATCCGGATATTGCCGAGATGCTCGTCGAAGTCTTGTCCGAGTTCTACACGGTTGATCATGTACCCGACGCCGAGCAAGGCCTGGAGAAGAGTCTGAACCGCCATTTTGACGTGATGGTTGTGGACCGGCGGTTGCCGGCAATGAGCGGCCTGGAGTTGATCGCGGCCGTGCGCCGTGCCCAGATCACCACCCCGATCCTGATGCTCACCGCGCTCGGCACCCTCGAGGACCGGGTCTCCGGTTTGGACGGCGGCGCCAACGACTACCTGGTCAAACCGTTCGAGTTCGAGGAGTTGCTGGCCCGATTGCGCGCACTCACACGCGGGTACGCGGCTGAGGGACGCCGGCGCTACGTGGGTGATTGGGTCTACACGCCCGACACCATGACGATCTACTCGCCTTTCGGCACCCGTATCTCGCTGACCGCCACCGAGAATCAGTTGCTCGAGTTGTTGAGCTCGAGTCCCGAGCATGTCTTCTCCCGCGAGGAGATCCTGCAGTCGGTGTTCAAACCAGACGACTCGCCCGGAACCGTGGACACATATGTGCATTATCTGCGGAGGAAGACAAGCAAAGACTTGGTAGAGACCGTTCGAGCGCAGGGATACCGATTGGGAGATCTGCCGTGACCGCCAACGAAGATGGCACTCGAGTCCGCCGGGCCGCGGCATCTGTTGGTTTGTGGGTTGGGGTGACAACGGCGATCGTTACGATCGCCGGCGTCCTCATTTTGATTTGGGCGATCCGTATCGGCTCGCGGCGTGAGCAGGGCGAGCACCAAGGTCCCGGCGGCGAGCGGGGCGAGGGGGCGCTGGTTGTCGATGTCGACCAGGTGGTCCTGCTCGTCATCATGCTTGGCCTGCTGGGGGTCGTACTCACAGCCGCTGTCGGCTGGCTGGCGTCTCGACGTGCCGTGCAGCCTCTGGCTGAAGCCTTGCGACTGCAACGCAACTTCGTTGCCGACGCCAGCCACGAAATGCGGACTCCGCTGACAGTGCTGAGCAGCCGGGTTCAGACGCTGGAGCGTCGCCTGGCTCGTGGACAGCCGGTTGCTGACATCGTCGAACGCCTGCACGCCGACGCCGACTCCATGGCTGCGATCCTCAATGATCTACTTCTCAGCGCTGAAGGATCCGAAACCGCAATGGACACACCGGTGTCCGTGGTCGATGCTGTGAAGCAAGCAACCGGATCGCTGGAGGCGCTGGCGTCGGCATCACAGATCGTGATCGCGGTCACCGCCGAGTCCACGCCGACGGTCCTCGTGCCGCAGGTGACGCTGGTGCGCTGCGTGGTGGCGTTGATCGACAACGCGATTCAGCACTCTCCTGCTAGCGGGACCGTGACGGTGTCTGTGTCGACTCAGGGCGCCATGGCAGAAGTCCGCGTGCGAGATGAGGGCGCCGGCATCACCGGCATCGCCCCGGGGGCGGTGTTTGAGCGGTTCTCACATGCGCACGAGCAGACCGGACGACGCGGCTTCGGTCTGGGCCTGGCCTTGGTGCGAGATGTCGCGGTGCGCTTCAGCGGAACCGTCGCCGTGGAATCGACGTCGGCCACCGGAACGACATTCCTATTGCGTTTGCCCCAGTCAGGCGGACGCCGCCTGCGGCAAGCGGCCGAATCGCTCCAAGCCGGCCCCATCAGCCAAGATCCGAGTGCCACCTGACCACCGGCGAACCCGTCCATCGGAGGCGATCAGCAGGCCCGCGCGAGTGCCGGCGGTGGCGATCCAGTCCAGATCATCAAAGCCCGCGATCATCGCCGTCGTGGCCCACAGATCGGCCTCGGTGAGCCGGTCCGCCACGACAGTCGACGATGCGATCCCGTGTGCAGCTCCACCGGTGCGCGGATCGATGATGTGATCACCTCGCTCGGCGATGCCCGAGGTGGCGATCGCGCCACTGGTCACCGATAACCTCGCCGCCATTTGCCGGGGATCGTTGGGGTCCACGATTCCCACCTCCCACACCCACGGCGAGTCCTCGGCTGTGAGCAGCTGCATATCACCGCCTGCATTCACGCCCACGGCCGCAACATCGCGAATCTCCAGCAGCGGCGCCAGCTCCTGCTCGACGACCCTTTCAACCGCCCAGCCTTTGACGATTCCTGTTGGGTCGAACCAGCCTTTCCACCACGGATCGAAGAGTCCGCCCGTGCGCGCTCTCGCGTCGAGACATTCGCGATGGATCTCTGCGATCATCGGATCCGCGTCTGCCAACCCAAGGTCTCCTCGAGCGATACGGCAGATGTCGGAGCTCTCGAGAAACGGCGAGCAGACGCGATCGACTTGGTGAAGCCGGGCACCGACGCGTCCCATCGCTGCGGCCACGGATTCCCCGGCGACGCTCTCGGCAGCCGTGATCACGTGGATGCTGACCGCCGTACCCATGATTTGCTCGACCTTGACGCTCCGGCGGAAGTCGGCGGGCCGAGGGTCACCGGCGCTCATCCGCACTGCGCCTGGTCGAGAGCACTCTGCAGCGACTCGAGGTATCCGCGACTGGTATAGGTCGCGCCCGAGATCATGTCGATCTGGGCGCTCTGCGCTGACAGCGTCTCGCTGGTGAGCTTGGGGATGGCATCTGAGTTGATTTGTTGATCGCGGGAGTTTTCGGATGGATACGTGATGGCGTCCGCTGCGGTGATCGTCCCGTTCTCGACAACGATCTGTACCTGGACGTCTCCGTAACGAGTCGAGACGGACTGACCCTGATAGGTGCCGTCGACCAGGCCGGAGCAGGATGTTGTGGCCGACTCGGCCGAGACGCCCGGGTCAACGTTGCCGGACGCACTGGAAGTGGTCTGGGGACTGCTTGCCGTGGCGGTACCCGGGGAACTCGAGAGGGCGCTACTGATCGAGGCGCGGTAGCTCACGAGGAGAACCACCCCGCTCAGTGCGGCCAGCGATGCGTATGCAATCCGTTTCATGACTCAGCCTTTCCTAGATATCAAAGTCTTCGGAGTGAATGTGACCCGGATCCACCGACAAGGACTCCAAGTCATTTCTCAGACTCCTCATCCACGGCCCCGGACCACACAGATAGATGTCGTAGTCCGACAACCCCGGGGCGAGCTGCTGCAGCAGCTCGGGTCCGGTCCACTGCTCCCAGCTCCGCGGAAGCCAGGACGAGGTTCGCCGCGAACGCGGCCCGATCATCGCGACGTGCGTGAGCCCCCGCTGAGCCACGAGTTGGTCGATCGAGGTGGTCAGCAACGCCTCATCTGGACGGCTATCGCGGGTGACCAGAGTCGCCTGCCCCGGCTCGTATGGCTGTTCCTGCAGGATGGAGACGAGCGGGGCGACTCCTGCGCCGGCGCCCAGCATGAGGAGTTTGTGTCCGCGGCGCCGATCGCCGGTCAGATGTCCGTAAGGTCCCTCAACCAGCACCGATGTGCCTGGTGCCATACGTGTCAGCCGCTGGGTACCGTCCCCGACGATGCGGGCGGTGATCGTCAATCGATCGTCCGATGGTCGCGCCGAAATCGAGAACGGATGCCCTCTGGTCCACCCCGGGCCGTCGAGGAAACGCCACACGAAGAACTGACCGGCCCGGACATCCAACTGGTCCAGACGATGTCCCGACATCTGCACGCACACGCCGGTGGAACCGTCGGGAGTGACCGACTCGACGCGGATGCGGTGGCGGATCGATCGTGCCAACGGGGCGCCGAGGCGAAAGACGAGAACGCAGCCGGCCGCCACTGCCCACAAGGCCCACCAATAGGCAGCGGCCCACGGGAAAGCGAGAAAGTCGGCCCCCGAGAACAGCTGATGCGGCAGCGCAAGCCCAACTCCCAGGTAGGCATAGAGGTGGAGCAGATGCCACGATTCATAACGCAGCCTCCGGCGTGCGCGTCGGATCGACAAGGCCACTACGCCGACGATCAGTATCGTGCCGACTACGGCCAGGGTCATATCAACCGACTGCACGACCATCTGCGCAAGTTGGTCGAAGAAGCCGATCAGCGCGCCGGCCGCGTACCCGGCAACGGTCAACACAACGTGGGCCAGGAAGAGCCAGAACGACCAGAACCCGGTCAACCGGTGCGCCCGGGTCAAGGCGTCGTGACCGAAGGCTCGCTCGAACAACGGCACGCGGGCCATCAGCAAGACCTGATAGAGCAGCAGATTGGCAGAAACCAGTCCGGTGAGCCGACCAGCGGATATCAGCGCCTCGGCCCCACCTCCAATCGTTGCCTGGAGACCTCCGCCGGCCACCCACAACGCCGCAACGAACAAGCTGGTCAGCCAGATCACGACGACTCCGGCAGCTTGCCATGCCTGCGCTGCTCGAAGCGTCGCCGTATGTGCCGGGGTCGGGAAGTGTGTCAGGCTTGAACTGCGTTCGTGGATCGCTGTCATGGCAACCATGTTTGGTTCCGGGGTCTAAGACTTCTCCAAGAAAAGGCCCCCCTCAGCCATCCCCCAAGAACTCCATAGGTAACTCATAGCTTCGCCGATCGACACGGCCCGGACCCTACCCCCGGCGCGCCGGGTCGGCAGCCATCTGGCGTTGTTAGCAGCAGATGGTGGTCCGGGGTGAGAATAGGCTCGCAAGATGGGCCCGCAAGCCGGTCCGGTCTCAACGCATGATGCGACCCCTGGGAGGCTGCATGACTCCGATCACGATGACCCGCCGCACCTTCGGCGGGCTGAGCGCACTGCTGCTGGCCGGCCTGGCCGGTTGCGGTCGTGAGAACCCCGGCTCCGGCGGCTCGTCCGAAGTGACCTACCAGCTGTCGTGGACGCATTCGGTGCAGTTCGGCGGCACCTACATCGCTCAGGATCGCGGACTGTTCGAAGACCTGACGGTGAGGCTGGCGGCCGGCGGGCCCAACGTGGCCGGCGATGCCAACACGGTGAGCGGCGCCGCCTTGATGAACATCTCGTCGGCCGACGGTGTTGCCCGGTCCAATGCCGAGGGAGCCGACCTGGTCATCATCGGCGCGCAGTACCAGAAGAGCCCCGCAACGATTCTGTCGTTGGCCGATGCACCGCTGCGCGAACCCCAAGACCTGATCGGCAAGCAGATCGGGGTTGCCGGAACCGACACTCCCGGGCTCACCGCCTTCCTCACCGTGAACGGACTCGGGCAGAGCGACGTGCAGTTCGTCCCCAGCCAGTACGACCCCGCGATTCTCACCGCAGGCCAGGTCGACGGCATCTTCTGCTTCTACAACGATCTGCCGGTGGCGCTGGCGGTTCAGGGCATCGAGGGCCACTCCATGCTGCTCGCCGACTTCGGCTACAACCCGATGAGCCAGACCTACACCGTGCTGCGCTCCAGCCTGGAGGACGAGCGCAAGCGAGCCCAGATCCTCCGGCTGGTACGCGGGGATGCGCGGGGCTGGCAGGCCTATCGCGACGACCCGCAAGGCGCCGCCGAGCTCACCGTCCGAATGCATCCGGACGCCGGACTCGACCTGCCCACCCAGCTGCGACAGGCCGAAGTCCAGCTCGACATCATGTTCTCCGAGCTCACCGACCAGTTCGGATTCGCCTGGTTCACCGATGAGCAGGTCGCCGAGAACCTGAAGCTGTTCGACCTGCTCGGCATCGAGGGCGCCGACGAGCGGCTGTGGGATCGGTCGATCCTCGACGAGGTGTACCAGAACGGTCCCACCGCGTGAGTATCACGAAGACTCGTGCGCTCGCCCCGGAAGTCAGATGTACCGCGGTCGGCAAGCACTTCGGCACCGGCGGCGATCGGCTGACGGTCCTCGAGCCGCTCGATCTCAGCCTTGCTCCCGGCTCGCTCACGGCGTTGGTCGGGCCCTCGGGTTGCGGCAAGTCGACGCTGCTGCGGATCATCGCTGGGCTCGAGCAGCCCGACCCCGGTGGATCGGTGAGCATCGGCGACGACGAGCCGCAGGCGGTGCGCAAGCGAGGCGAACTGGCCATCGCCTTCCAGGACGCCTCCCTGCTGCCGTGGCGCACCACCGCGGCCAACGTCGCGTTGGCCCAGCGGCTGGCCCGGCAGCCGGTGGATCACGTCAGGATCGCAGAGTTGCTGAGCACCGTCGGGCTGCGCGGCTTCGAGGACGTCCGGCCGGCGCAACTGTCGGGCGGGATGCGACAGCGGGCGGCGATCGCCCGCTGCCTGATCACCGAGCCGCGGCTGCTGCTGCTCGACGAGCCTTTCGGTGCCGTCGACGAACTCACCCGGCGGCGCCTCAACATCGAGCTGCCGCCGCTGTGGTCGGGCACGGCCACCACGACGCTGCTGGTCACTCACTCGATTCCTGAGGCCGTGCTGCTTGCCGACCGGGTGCTGGTGATGTCGCCGAGGCCGGGGACGATCATCGCCGATCTGCCGGTCGCCCTGGAGCGTCCACGGCAGATGAAGCAGCTGCACAGCGAACGATTCACCAGCCTGGTCGAGCGGATCGGGGCGTTGCTGGGCGTCGACGAGTACGCGGAAAGCGGCAGCTGACAGATGGTCGTGCAGACGAGCCCGCGCGTGCGCCCCGAGGTCGAGCAGCCCGGGCGCAAGCCGTCCCGGCTTCCCGCGGCGGCTCGGACGCTCGCGGGCTGGGCGCTGGTGATCGGCGCGTGGGAGCTGGCCGGACGCACCGTTCTCGCCGGCCGGCACCTGGTCGGTGTGCCCTCGGGTGTCGCCGTCAAGCTCGTGGACAACGCCGAGGTCTATTTCCGCGGGCTATGGTTCACCACTCGTGAGGCCTTTCTCGGCTATCTGATCGGCAATCTGGCTGCGGTCGCGCTGGCGTTGCTGGTGGTGCTGCTGCCGGGGTTGGAGCGGCTGGTGCTGCGGCTGGCGTTGGTCGTCTACTGTCTCCCGCTGGTTGCGCTCGGGCCGCTGCTGCGGCTGGTCTTCGGGTTCGGGGACGGCCCGCAGATCACCCTGGCCGCGCTGGCGGTCTACTACCTGTCGCTGGTTCCGCTGCTCGTGGGGCTGCGCGCGGTGCCGCGGTCGTGGCTGGATCTCACCGCCTGCTACGGCAGGGGACGCTGGACGACGCTGGTCACCATCCGGGCACGGGCGGCGCTGCCCTATCTGATGGCCGGATTGCAGGCCAGTGTGCCCGCTGCCTTCCTCGGTGCCCTGGTCGGCGAGTTCACCGGTGCCGAGCGCGGGCTGGGGGTGCTGTCGATCCTCGCATTGCGCAGCCTGGATACCGATGGCCTGTGGGCACTGATGCTGCTCAGCACGGCCGTCTCGCTGATCGGCTACCTGGCCGTCTCGCAGCTGGCGCGCCGCCTGACCACCGAACAGCCCACCGTGCTGCTGGCGCCTCCCGGATCGGACCGGCGGCGGTCGTGGTGGCGGCGGTCGCTGCAGGCTGCCGGTGGAGTGGTCGTGGCGTCCGTGCTGGTGATCGGCACTTGGGTTGGCCTGTTCGGGTTGCTCGGCCTCGATCCCTACTTCGCCAAGCGTCCCGCGCAGGTGTGGGAGTGGCTGGTGACCGCTCCGGCGGCGCCCGAGCATCGCGATGACCTGCTGACCGCCGTCGGCCAGACCGCGGCCGTCGCGATCCCCGGATACTTCGCCGGGTTGTTGGCCGGTGTGCTGCTCGCGACGGCATTCTCGTTGTCGACGCGGACGCGTCAGGCCCTGACCCCGGTCGCGGTCGCGTTGCGCTGCGTGCCGGTTATCGCCATCGCTCCCCTGCTGGTCGCCGCCCTCGGCCGAGGCGCGTTCGGGACCGCAGTCGTGGTGGCGATCATGACGTTCTTTCCCACGCTGGTCTCGTGCCTGTACGGGCTCGGGCAGCTGCCGGGACAGGTGGCCGAGGTGTTCGCGACCTACGCGACCCCGCCGGCCCGGGTGCTGATACTCGGCCGGCTGCCCGCGATGGCGCCATCCTTCTTCGCCTCGGCACGGATCGCGGCGCCGACCTCGCTGCTGGCGGCGACCGTCGCGGAGTGGCTGGCCACCGGAACCGGACTGGGCAACATGATGGCGGTGGACGCGGCGACCAGCCGGTACACCTCGTTGTGGTCGACGGTGGTCGTCGTCACAATGATCGCTCTGGTGTCATATGCGCTGGTCGAGCAAGTGGAGCGGCGGGTCCTGGCGGTGGTGGCACCGGAGCAGATGCGCTGGTGAGTTCCCGCCGAGCGCGTCGCCCTCGTCATGCGGACTGCCTCGTCCTACTACTGCCTCGTTCTGCAGGTTTGCCCCATCACGGGGCTTGCCCCCTTCACGCAGGCCACCCAGTCACGCGAGTCGCCTCGTCCTGCCGGCCTCGGCTGTCAGCCGACCGTCGAAGCCCCCGCCGGCAGCGCTGCTGCGACGATGCGCGCAGTGTCGGCCCAGGTGGGAAGCTGCAAGCGCAGCTTCTCGGCCTCGTCCCGCCAGCGTTGCCGCAACTCGGGATCGCTCAGCCAGCCGTGCAGCACAGCCGACAACGCATCGGCATCGCCCGGTGGGAAGCTCTCGCCGACGCCCTGCGCCTCGACGGCCCCGGTGCCGGCGGGCACGATGGCGGGGATGCCCCGTGCCAGCGCCTCGGTGATGACCATCCCGTAGGTCTCGGTCCTTGAGGTGTGCATTAGCAGATCGGCCTTCGCCCAGACCGACGCCAGGGCGTCTCCGGAGCGCTGGCCCAGCACCGTGACTCGGTAGGACAGCCCGGCCTGGTCGATGCGCTCGCGGACTTCGCGGCTGAGATCGTCGTCCACCTTGTCCGACCCGACGAGCTGGGCGGTCCACTCGAAATCCTGCAACCGAGACAAGGCTGCGATGAAGGTCAGCGGATCCTTGGTCTGGGTCAGCCTGCCCAGCCACAACAGCATCGGCGGATTGCCGGCGCGTGCCGAGCCGATGGCCAGTTCGGCGGGTGCCACTCCAGGTATCGCGACCACGGCATCGCCACGCCCGTAACGTGCGGCCACCTGATCGGCCGCCCACGAGCTGGTCACCACGACCGTGTCCGCGGCCTCGACTGCCTGCGCCTCGGTCGCGGTGAGCCTCTTCCGAACGCGCTGCGACAACGCCGGATCGTCGGCCGGGAAGTAGTGGATCAACATCGTGACCCGTCGTCCGGACTCGACGGCCGCGCTGATCACCTCCGGTTCTGCCGAGCCGATGATGTTGTCGATCAGCCAGTCCTGCTCGGCGGCGAGCAGCCCCGACAGCCGCTCCCGCTCCTGCTGCTTGGGGACGGGCCAAGACCCGGGGACCGGATATTCACGCACGTCCAGCCCCAGCGCCCGCAGCGCCACCGCCAACTCGTCGTCGTATCGATTGCCTCCACTGGCAAGATCGCTGCGCCAGCGGGCAAAGCCAATTCGTTGCTTCATCCTCGCGTCCGCCTCCCGACGAGCTGCCCAGCGGCCCCGATGCCACCTTCTCCCGCATCTGTGCAGTCGTCGTATGACAACGATCCTATTGGCCCGGGGATCAGGCCATGCGGATTCGGAGGCCCTCGCGCGCATCGCGATCGACTCCCGGTCGCATGTCACCCCCCATTCTGTGACTTCGCCAGGACGGGAATAGTTCGGGGCGCTGATCGGTTCCATTAGATGCAAACGCATGAATTCGGCCAACCCACGAGGAGTGGAGATGCAGTTCGGAGTCTTCTCGGTCAGCGACATCACCCGCGATCCCGTCTCGGGCTACACGCCCAGCGAGGCGGAGCGGATCGACGCCGTGACCCAGATCGCGCGCAAGACCGAAGAGGTCGGGATGGACGTCTTCGCCATTGGCGAGCATCACAACCCGCCCTTCTTCTCGTCGTCGCCGACCACGCTGCTGGCTGCGATCGCGGCGACCACCCAGAGGCTGATCGTCACGACCGCGACCACCCTGATCACCACCAACGATCCGGTGCGCATCGCCGAAGAGTACGCGATGCTTCAGCATCTGTCGAAGGGCCGGATGGACCTGATGCTCGGCCGGGGCAACACCGCGCCGGTCTATCCCTGGTTCGGGGCCGACATCCGCAAGGGACTGCCGATGGCGCTGGACAACTACAACCTGCTGCACCGGCTCTGGCGTGAGGACGTGGTCGACTGGGAGGGCGAGTTCCGCACTCCGCTGCAGGGTTTCACCTCCACTCCGCGACCATTGGACGATGTCCCGCCGTTCGTCTGGCACGGCTCGATCCGCACCCCGGAGATCGCCGAGCAGGCGGCGTTCTATGGGAACGGCTTCTTCGCCAACCACATCTTCTGGCCGAGTGAGCACTCGTTGCGGCTGGTCGACTTCTACCGGCGGCGCTTCGAGCACTACGGTCACGGCAGCCGCAAGCAGGCCATCGTGGGGCTCGGTGGACAGGCCTACATCGCCAAGCGTTCCCAGGATGCGATCAAGGAGTTTCGTCCGTATTTCAACGAGGCCCCGGTCTACGGTCACGGACCCTCGCTCGAGGACTTCATGCAGGCGACCCCGTTGAGCGTGGGCAGCCCGCAGGAGGTCATCGAGAAGACACTGAGTTTCCACGACACCTTCGGGGATTACCAGCGTCAGCTCTTCCTCATCGACCATGCCGGACTGCCGCTGAAGACCGTGCTGAACCAGCTCGAGTTGCTAGGTGGCGAGGTGATCCCGGCGCTGCGCAAGGAGTTCGAATCGCGCAAGGATCCCGAATCGGCCGAGGCGCCGACCCACGAGGCCCTGGTGAAGGCGAAGTATGGCGACCAGCCCGCCCGGCAGCCGCGTCCGAACGCCAACCGCGGCGACAACGTCACCGGCGGTTCGCCCTACCAGGACAGCACGACTGCGGCCAGCTACCCCGGCCTGCACTGAGGAGTTGCCGAGATGGAGCGATCCACCAAGCACCTGGCCAACGACGCGTGGGAGGCGTTGCTGACCGCTCATTCGGTGATCATGAAGCAGCTCAGTACCCCGGACACCTGGGACGACGTGTCGATGCGCGAATACGACGTGCTGTACACGCTGTCGAAGTGTGCCGCCCCGATGCGGCTGAGCGAACTCAACGAACGGGTGCTGCTCAGCCAACCGGCGCTGTCGCGGATGGTCGATCGGCTGGCCGCCCGGGGGCTGGTGAGCCGGGTGGCCGATCCGGCGGACCGCCGCGGCGTGCGGATCTCACTGACCGAGGCCGGCCGCGCCAAACAGCGCGAGGTCGGCGGCCGGCATTCGGTCGAGGTCGCGCAGGCGGTCACCAGCCGGCTGAGCCAAGCCGAGATGGACGAATTGGAGCGGCTGTGCGGCAAGCTCGCCGCCCGGGGCCCGGGTCAACCGGCGAGCGGATCGCCATCGGACGAGGCCGGCAGGCCGACACGCCGGCCGGCTGCTCGTCCAAGGAACGTGAAGACAACGAAGGACGCATCATGAACACTCCCCTGGATTCCACTCATCAGGCGATGATGGCCGGCCCCGATACCCGTCGGCCGCCGTACCGCATCGCCGTGGTCAGCGGCGGCACCAGCGATCCGTCATCGACCCGGATGCTCGCCGATCGGATCGGCGAGCGCGTCCGCAGGCTGGCCGAGGCTCGCAGCGAGCAGGTGCTGGTCGAGACGATCGACCTGCGCAAGCTGACCGCCGAGATCTCCACTGCCATGGTCTCCCAGCTGCTCGGTCCGGGGCTCACCCGGGCGGTCGAGATCCTGGTCGCGGCCGATGGTCTGGTGGTCAGCACCCCGGTCTACAAGGCCGGCCCCAGCGGGCTGTTCACGTCGTTCTTCCAGATCCTCGACAACGATCTGCTGATCGGCAAACCGGTGGTGCTGGCCGCGACTGCCGGCAGTTCGCGGCATGCACTGGTGATCGACGCCCAGATGCGGCCACTGTTCGCCTATCTGCGCACCCTGGTAGCGCCGACCTCGATTTTCGCCGCCAGCGAGGACTGGAGTTCGAGCGAGCTCGGTTCCCGGATCGATCGCGCGGCCTTCGAGCTCGTCCTGCTGGTCGAGAGTGGTTTCGCGGGGAAGATCAAGGACGAGTCGTGGCAGAGCTACCAGCACGGCTACGGCAGTGCGGGAGGTACCGAACTCGGCATCGACCTGGACACCGACCTGATGCGGCTGGCTACCGGCGGGTCGAGAGTCGATCGGGGCTGACAGCACCCGCGCTTCGGCCGAGCGGCCGAGCGCGTACGGCCCACCGGCCCGTCCGACCCAACAGACCGGGGACGCAAAGGCCAGAGTGACGCAGCGGTCAGCCCGATCAGGCGAACAGCGCGGCGCCGTACTTGAGCAGGATCGCCAGCACGATGAAGGTCAGCCACAACACCACGATCAGCCCGTCCAACCCCATGCGCAGCCCCGAGGCGAGTGCATTCTGCACCCGCGGCGGGAGGAAGAGGTTGTTGTCACGGATGTTCACGTGGGTGAGCGAGCTGAACACCAGGGTGGTGGACAGCGTGACCAGCAGGCACCACGGGCACAGCGCATTGATGTGGAACATCGACTGATAGAACAGCCAGTAGGCGAACACCAGGCCGATCGTGTAGACGATCTGGGCGGCGAGCATGAACCCCCGCGGGAACTTCACCTTGGCGAGACTGGCCACCGCGATCGTGATCACCACCGGCTCGGCGATCAACCCCAGGTACGCGTTGGGGAAGCCCAGCAGGTTCGCCTGCCAGGTCGCGCCGACGGTGCCACAGCTGATCACCGAGTTGATGTTGCACGCCAGGTCGGCGCCCGGATTCCTGGCGAGCTCGAGCGCGTCCACCGACAGCACGAAGGACGCGGTCAGGCTGATCAAGGACGAAAACAGCATGTACCCGAAGATCCAGCCGTTGGACTGCCTGAATCGGTGGACCCGCTCGAAAAGCTCGCTCATCAGCCGGCCGCGTTCTCGACGGCCGACTTCAGCGCACCGGCGGTGAAGATTTGCGAGCCGGTGAAGTCCTCACCATTGATCTTGACCGTTGGCGTGCTCTTGATCCCGGCTGCGTACGCGGCAGCGTTGGACCCGTTCACGAAGTCGGCATTGGCCAGATCCGCGAACGTCGCGCTGACTGCGTCGCTGACGCCAACCCCGCGCGCCAACGCGACGAGCTCGTCGTCGCTCAGGCCGCTGGTTCCCTCACCGGGCTGGTTGTCGTAGATGGCGGCATTGAAGGCCATCGCGTACTCGGGTTCCGCATTGGCTACGGTGACCAGCGCATTGGCCGACCGGGTGGAGAAGTTGGTGCCCTGCGACTGGGGGTCCAAGAAGTTCATCAGATGAAGCTCGACCTTTGCGGTGCCATCGGCCACCAAGGCCTCCAGGTCATCGCGGTTCGCGCGCTCGAACGGCCCGCAGTAGGGGCACATGTAGTCCTGGTAGATGGAGATCGTGACCGGAGCGTCCTGCTCGCCGATGACAAGTGCGTAGTCCTGGGTGGCGACGTCGCGGCTCGCGGTCGACGGCGTACCTGTACTGCTGTTGGTGATGCTCCAGATCACGGCACCGACGATCAGGGCGAGCACGACACCGGCGATGCCGATGGTCGTCCAGGTTCGGATCTTGTGCTCCCGCGCGGCTTGGGCCTGCTGCTGGCGGAGCTGTTCGCGGCGGCTGGTGCCGCCGGCAGGTGGTTTGGAAACGTTCTTGGTCTTGCTCATGGAGTTGGTTCACTTTCGACGTCGGGCTGGGCGGACGAGGGCAGGCCCGACGAGGGTTCACATCGAGGAGTGAACAGTGAATCGTCAGGCCGGCGCCAGCGCCGGTGGGCCGCGACGATGCCGAAGGCAGCCAAGAATCGCACCCCGAAGGTTGCTGACATGTCCTTCCAGCGGTGCCCGCACCGGGGAGTCGACGACGATGACCGGTGACTCGGCGGCCAGACCAAGCCGATGGCCGAGCCACGCCCGCACGGCGCGCAGCGAGCGTCGCGCCCACAGGGCCAGGCCCATCGTCCATGCCAGCGCGACCAGCCCCGCCAGCAACGCAGAACTCGACAGTGCTACCGAGATGTGGCCCACCTCGCTGAAATGGGGGCCGGGAGCATAACTACCGCCCGGGCAGGCGGGGCTTTCGACGAGCACCCGCAGGTGGATTCCCAGCCACGCGACGCCGCGGGATTCGGTGATGCAGGTCTGGAGGGTGCCCGACAGGATGCTTCGCGACAGCGGGGTACTCAGGGACAGCAGCCCCACCAACGCCAGGAGGACAGCTCCTCCGACGCCGTGCAGCCGCGCTCGTCTCACCTATGCCCTCCCGAAGTCTGCTGCCAGTGTAAGGCACTCGCCAATGCAGCTCGCTGCCGGCAGAGAGCTCACATAGCTGCCGACGCCCCTGATCGGGACGAGCATGCCGATGTAGCTGAGCGAGCGGACCGCTTCTCGCACGGTCGACTTGCCCACGCTGAATAGCTCCATCAACTCGTCTTCTTTGGGAATGCGTGAGTTGATCGGCTAGGTGCCGCTGATGATGTTCTCAGAGCGGAAGGAACAGCCCGGTGCCGAGATAGGTGGCGCTGCTGGCTGCAAGCAGCAGTGCCGCGAACGCGAGGAGGGCGGTCAGCACATGGCTCAGTGCCATGGAAAGGCGTTTGGTCAGCGCGACGAGTCTGGTGACCGCGGGGCCCTCGGAGTTGATCAGGTAGGTGACGGTGACAGCGAGCAGCGGCAGCTGACTGATGAGAAACCAGACCATGACCAGAACGGCGGGAACGACAATCCCCCGAGACTGCCCGGCGAGAGCCGCGGTTGCATAGAAGGTGGGGTCGGTGAGCGCAGCGATGCCCCAGGCAGTGCCCGCCGCCAGCATCGCGGGCATCGACGATCCTCGAGCGCGGCGGGACTGGGACGGACTCGACTGGTTCCGGTTCCGATAGCGCCGCACCGCCCAGACGGTCAGCGCGACCGCGGCCGTGAGCTGCAACCAGAAACGGGCAGGGTCGGGCACCTGGATCAGGCTGACGACGACATCGACGAGTCGCTGCACCGACTCCCCCAGCGCGACCCCAACCAGCACCGTCACACCCAACGAAGACGCGAAGAACGCCAGCACTGCGCTGCGACGAGCCCCCGACGCTATTGCGGTGGTCAAGATCAGCGCGCCGACCGGATCCAGGCCGGCGACCCCCAGCCCCGCGATCGCCGCGATCGCCGCGAACATTCCCCATGACATGGCAGCCACGCTATGTTGTTCATCTGTCTAGTTCAAACGACTTGGACATACGACCGATTACCGTAGACTGGCATCATGAGTGAGCAGGATGCCGGATCTCATGGACGGATGAGCATGGTCGACCGACGAGAGCTGTTGGTCTCGGCCGCCCTCCAGGTGATGCGCCGCGAAGGCGTCGCGGCAGCGACGACGCGGGCGATCTGCACCCAGGCAGATATGCCACTGGGCGCTTTCCACTACTGCTTTCACAGCAAGGCCGAGCTGTTCCGCCTGATCCTCGACAGCGATCTCCAGGAGAGCCTGGAAAACGCATGGTCGGCCCTCGATCCCGCGCTGACTGCCGAGGAGAATCTGAGTGCAGTGGTCGCGACCTACTGGACGGCTGTTCAAGCCGATCCGCAGTGGTGTCTGGTGCTCAGCGAACTCACCGCCCACTGTCTACGAGACCCCGAGTTGGCTGCGCTGCCCGCTCGCGATTACGCCAGATATCACACCCAGGTGATCGCGCAACTGGAGCGCTTCCTGGCGGACAGCGGCTCTCGCTGCAGCGTCGAGGCCGACACGCTGGCCGATATTCTGATCGCAGGCCTGGCGGGAATTACGTCCTCCTGGCTGGCGCATCGCCGCGACGACATTGCTCGAACAAGCCTGGACGCTTTCGTCGAAATGGTCGCAGCCACGATCACGCCGGCGGCCAGCAGCTAGAGATTCAGAAAGGCACGATCGACGAAGGGAAGGGCCATGAAGACTGTGATCATCGGTGGGCACGGCAAGGTCGCACTGCTCACCGCGCCGCTGCTGCGCCAGGCCGGGGACGAGGTGACCTCGGTGATCCGCAATCCGGACCAGATTCCCGATGTCGAAGCCGCGGGCGCCACCCCGCTGGTCCTCGACGTCGAGTCGGCCTCCCGCGATCAGTTCGCGGCAGCCTTCGCGGGCGCCGACGCCGTAATCTGGTCGGCCGGTGCCGGCGGCGGCAATCCGCAACGCACCTATGCCGTCGACCGGGACGCGGCAATCAGGTCCATCGACGCTGCCGAGCAGGCCGGCGTCCTGCGCTACATCATGGTGTCGTACGCCGGCGCGAGCTTGGACCACGGCGTCAACCCCGCCGATTCCTTCTACCCCTACGCGCAGGCCAAGGCCGCCGCGGACGAGTACCTGCGCGAATCCGCGCTGCACTGGACGATCCTGGGGCCGTCGATGCTCACCCTCGAAGCGCCGACGGGAAGAATCCGGGCGGCCAGAGCCAACGGTGGCGACATCGTCCGGGGCCCGACCTCGCGGGGAAACGTGGCCCGCGCGATCGCCGCGGCGCTCACCGACAACAAGACGATCGGCAAGACGATCGACTTTGCAGACGGAGACACCGAGATCGCTCAGGCACTGCACGCGGCGTAGATCCCGGACGAAGCTGTAGCGCTCGTCCGGGATCACAGGCTCGCCGCGATGCCGCTAGATCGCGGTCATGTGCTGGTTGTTGCGGGGCAAGCCATCGATGGGCTCGGGTTGGTCGTCCAGGCTGATGGCGCGGAAGGCCATCGGCACGCCCTGCCCGGTCCACAGGGAGGCGCGATCCATCAGCTGGGCATGCACGTGGGGTTCGGTGCTGTTGCCCGAATTGCCGCAGTTGCCGATTCGCTGGCCCGCGGTCACCCGCTCGCCGACGCCGACGGTCAGCGATCCGCGCTGCAGGTGCGCAACCGTGGCGTAGACGCCGTCGTCACCGCGGATGGTGACCTGGTTGCCGATCACGAAGCCCGGCCCGCCCAGCTCCCGGATCGCCGCTTCGACCAGCAGGTACACGACGCCGAGCAGGTTCGAGCGTGCCCGGTGGTCGCGTCGCCAGTCGGATGCCTTGACGACCGTGCCGTCGATCATCGCCAGCACGGGCTGCCCCAAACCCGGGTATTCCTGGGCGGCACGCATCGGCTCACCACCGAACGCCGGACGCGTGTGCTCGGCGGGTTCGTAGGCGAGATCGATCGCGTAGGCCTGCCCGTAGGCTCGCAGCCCATGGCTGGGGACCCGTGTGGCGGGACTGTTCAGGGCGATCCATCCGCCCCTCACCGGCGCGTGCACAGTGCGAGTCGGCGCGACCGGAAGCAGCCGCGGCGCGAGGAACGCGAGCAGGACGCACGTCACGAACGCAATGAACGCCGCCAGAACCATGACCGCCCTGACCTGACGAATGCCTTCGGACGATAAGGACGAGCCGACGATCAGATTGCCGACCAGGATCACCGCGGCCACGCCGTAGACCGGACCACGTACCCGATACAGGGCCAGGATTGCGCGCTTCATCGTTGCGCTCCGATCAAGCAGGCCAGCAGCGGCACGACGCGGGAGGCCGGGATTTCGTAACTGCCGCGTCCGCTCTGGCGTACCCATCCGGTGGCGACCAGCTGTCGCAGATGATGGTGCAGCTGCCCGGTCGTTCCGAGCGACTCCATCTCCGCGAGGTCGGCTGTGGCGTGGGTGCCCAGCAAGATATGCCGCAGCAACTCGAGGCGTACCGGATGGCCCAGCGCGCCGAGCACCGACGACTGGTCCGACCAGTCGGTCTCGAGCAGTCCCTGGGTGCCGAGACCTTGCTGCCACGACACCTCGGCTCCCGTCGGGAGCGTCAGCGAGCCGACCAGCATCACCTCTCCCGCGGCCGTCGAAGGATCCTCTGGCAAGCGCGAACGCAACCCGGTCAGCGCCCAGAAGGTGTCACCTTCATCGATCGGCGACGACGCCTCCTGAGCCGCGACGCGGATGGGTGCTGCTTCCAACGCAGCGACGCGCTCGTCCAGCGCTTGCACGTGTCTTTGTAGCATCTCCATGTCTTCGCTCATGGGACGATAGTACGTTAGAACGATTCTTCGTACAAACGCTTATTCGGACGAACTAACTGGTTGGATCTCCAATCCATCGACGTACATCTCGATGTAGCTGAAGTCACCGCCGGGTGCGTGCCACCGCGCCTCGCCCTGCAGTAACTGACGCCGGCCGGATCGCTGGGTGAACTCGCCGACGGGCGTCGACCAGCGCATCGGGATGAAGGTGCGCCCATCGCCGGAAGCCATCAACCGGTCGTCCGAGACGAAATCGACCAGGTCACCCGCCTCGTCGAAGATCAGCAGCGCAGTGATGGTGTGGCCCGCATTGGAGTAGGTCGCACGCACGGTGTGTTCGTCCACCGGCTCCCACTGCACGGGCGCTGTCAGCAGCGCCGAGGGGACGAACAGGCACAGGTCGTTGAACAACGTGACCGTCTCGGCTTGGTCCATCTGCGGGCCGGCGGCGTCGACCACCGGAACCATGGACAAGGCAAGGCCGCGCATCGTGGCGCGGCCGTCGATGAGTTGGTGCAGCACATCGACCGGCAGCCCCTTCATGGTCGCGTGCATGTGGAACAAGCGCGCCACCGTTGGCTGGTACGAGTTCACCTGCTCGGCGACGAACGGCATCCACGGCTGGTCGGGACCGCTGCGGATGCGACCGCGCAACCGCGCCCGGAACTCCTCGGCCACCGGGCTTCCCACCGCTCCCATGCGCCGCAGGTAGGTCGCAACCTGCGGAGGCAGCGCGGCCAGATCGTCCTCGGTCACGATGTGCGCCGGGTCCGACGAGGTGGGCAGATCGGCGACCGCGCGGCGGAACCGGGAGGCGTGTGATCGCGGACCGTACCGGCGCCAGCCGTACACTCCGGCGGCCAGCAGCAGTGCTGCCGACCCGGCCAGTACGAGTCGGGATGCGGCGTGACCTGTCATGCATTCACTATGGCGTCATCCGGGGCCAACACCAGATTGCCCGTGTCTCAAGACGAGGGTCGCCGTGCCTCGGAGTTCGCTCGAACTGGGACGAGAGCGCAGGGCAACGGGTCCGGAGCCGAACTCCGGCCGAACGTGACTCGGCTCCGGCTTGGGCTGTCGCCCCTGCCGGGGCATGGCCCGAGTCAGAAGTCAAACATCACCGCGTGGCCGCCCGTGAAGTAGATCGCGTCGAAGTCCGCCGGATCGATCTCGTCAGGACGAGCGGTGTGCTCGAGCAGTGCCATTCGGGCCGGATCGGCCCGCGATGCCCTGGCAGTCGCGTCGTCGTTCGGGAACTTCAGCGACCGCGGCTCCAAGGGTGAGTGGCCACCCTGCGGGCTGACGATGGTTTGCTCGAAACCGCGCTGTTCGAAGACCTGCCAGGCGTGCGTGAGTTCGGACAGCCACAGGCCGGTTGGGTGAGACGGATCGTCGTAATGCGCCACGTTGGTGACGACGTCAAGGATGCGCTTGGTCACGATGACTGTCTTCCGTGAGGGATCGGGCTGGGGATGCGCACGCTAATCCGAGCCGGACCGGTACAGGTCCACAAGCCCCTGGACTCCGCCGCGGTCGAAGGCCGCCACCTGTCGCGCCGCCGGGCTCCCCTGGCGGCGCAGGCGATCCAGGTATCCCTGCACTCTGTCCAGATCACCGAAAGCGGACAGCGTGGCCTCATGGATGTCTACCATGCGCTCGAGCAGAGCGAAGGCAGGAATCGCCTCGCCGTGCAAGGGGTCGACGACTTCGGACCCGAGTCCGTTGCGGGCAGCCAACCAGATCGCGCCGTTCACCAATCCGGGCAGGATCCGCGGTGGTTCGATGCCCGCTTCGGCGTCCCGCAGCCCCTGGTCGACGATCGCCCGCAGCACAGTGGCGAAATCAACAGCATCCCGCGGCTCAAGCTGCGCGTCGGCGATACGCAACTCGATGGTCGGGAAGTTGTGGGACAGCCGCGCGAGCCAGGTCACCGCGCCGGAATCGATGAGGACGCCGGTCGAGATGAGTCGCTCGACAGCGCGGGTGTATTCATCGCCGTTCGAGAACTCGGGAGGGTAGCCCGAGATCGGCCAGTTGAGGCCCATGATGTAGCGCCAACTCGCAAAGCCGGTGGGCTCTCCGCACCAGATCGGCGAGTTCGCCGTGAGCGCCATCAGCGCGGGCGCCCAGCGAGCCAGGCGCTGCAGCACATCGGCTCCGGCGTCGCGCGAGGGCACCTCGATGTGCACATGCGTCCCGGTCACGTACTGATGGTCGGCGGCGCTGCGCGCCTCCGCCCGGATCATCCGATAGCGCTCCTTGGGCGTCACCGTTCCCGGCTCATCGCCGCCGACCGGCGGCAGTCCGGTGCCGGCCATCACGATGCCCAGCGGAACCGCCGCGGACGATGCCTCGGCTCGGAACTCGGTCAGTATCGCCTCGGCCTCGGCTGCGTCCTCACAGACCGGGGTCGCGGTCTCCAACTGACTGGCGAAGAACTCACGGTCGGCCGACTCGCGGTGATCGGGAAGCGACCTGATCAGCGCGGCCGCATGGTCGGTCGGTCGTCCGGTCTTGGCATCGAGGAGGAGGTACTCTTCCTCCACGCCGAACTGGCGTCGCCGGCTGGGTGTCATGTCCGGTCCTTTCGGATGACCATTCGCGTGGCCGCCATACCGGCCGGAGACAAGACCGGGTCCGTGACCTCGCGCACTTACTTACTGGTCGGTATTGCGGTCAAGCGTCCCACGGACGAGCGGACGGCGCAGAGATTACAACGATCCGATGATTACAGCGATCCGATCGAGTGGACGCCCGGTGTCAAGGAAGAACCGACGGGGTCGTGCGATGTCCGGATCGCCGGTGTCGTCGGCGCGCTCAGGCTAGCCGGGCACCGAACTTGGGTCGGGTTGTCCGGGCGGTTTCAAGTGGTGAGTGCAACACCGTTGTGTAGTGCTTGTGTGAGTGCTTCTCGTGGTGTGCGCCAGCCGAGTGTTTTGCGTGGCCGGTCGTTGAGGAGGTCTTGGACCTCGCGGTATCGGTCTTCGGGATAGGCGGCCAGATCGGCGCCTTTGGGGAAGTACTGGCGGAGCAGGCCGTTGGTGTTCTCGTTGGATCCGCGTTCCCACGGGGAGTGCGGATCAGCGAAATAGACCCGGATCGTCGAGGCGATCTGAAGGTCGTGGTAGAGGGCCATCTCCGAGCCCTGGTCCCAGGTGAGGGTCTTGGCCAGGCCCTCGGGTAACTGGCTGATCATCGCGGTCAGGGCCCCGACCACGGTGGGCGAGTCATGACGATTCGGTAAGGGCCGGACCAACGTGTACCGGCTATACCGCTCGACCAGGGTGATCGCGGCTGTCTGGTTACCCCGGCTCTTGCAAGCGTCTCGTGCAGTTCGGCGGAGACGTTCTCGACGGTACGCCCCGTCACCTCAAGATCGCTGTAGCCGTACCCGAACCGTTCCACCACCACTACGGTGTAGGTGTCGTCGAGTTCATCGACGAGGGGTGCGAAGTCGAGTACCGGTGATGGGGTGCCGTAGCCCCCGAGCAGCACCACGGTCCGCTCCCCATCCCCGCTGACCGACACGTTGACTTGCCCGCCCGTGATGCGGACCCTGTCGCCGTACGGGTCGGTGTTGGCCTTCTCGAACGCCCCCAGGGCTGCATTGCTGAGCGTCGAGACCGCCACCAACGCCACGACCGACAGTAAGACGGACCGGGTCACCCGCAGCAACCTGGCCCCTCGTCCGCCGGTGGCACGCGCCGGGAACGTCGGCGACGGTCGGGTGGCATTCACGCCAACCGCCCGACTCGGCACGTCAGCGTCCTGATGAGGATGGCGTTGCGTCCTGAGATCGCGCGAACGCTTTGAGCAAGAAGGCGAAGACCACGAGCAGTGCGCCGTTGAACCAACCGGCAGCGATCGACGGAACGAGTGGCACATACAGGAGGAGGACGCCGACCAGTGTCACCAGCGCGGCAAGGACGGCAAACAGACGCATGCCGTACAGAAACACGAAAGGAAGGTAGTGGGCGCCCACGATCACCATGCACGCCGGAAAGAACAGGTCGCTGCGACCGCCGAGCATCGCCACGACTGCGACGAACCGATCGGAACCGTGAAGGCGATCTGCATCGCCAAACCAGCCATGGGATGACCCGCCGGCAATGACGCCGCCCGACCAGACAGCCGAAGGGCCAAGGTCGTCAGCGGGAAGATCAGGACCCCACCGAAGAACAGGGTGAGAACGGCAGCCGACGGAGAAACCCACGTCGCGACCGAGGCGGCAGCCAGCCACACCACCCCCGACACCAGTTGACCGTAGAAACCGCCCTCGTAGACACCGCGCACGTCGCGTTGAGCATCCCGGATCGACACGTCCACCTCAGGCGCCGGTTCGTGAGCCCGCGGTGGCTGGTTCCCGCGAGGAGACCCAGATCTGCGCATGCCCACCGGGCTCCACCAGCAGCCTCCGCATACCTCTCCCCTCGCGAGTGGTGCGCTTGCACGAACATGGCCACACTACGCCTGATGAACGACCGCCCCACCACAGGCGTGCGCTGACCCAACCTGACCGGAACGACTCTCGCCCGTGAGAGACTCCGAGCATGGAGAGTCGCCCGAGCCCCATTCCGAGGACGGCTCACCCCAAGAAGTACAGGCTCGGCTTTTCGCCGGAAGGACTCGTCGCCTTCCTCCTGCCCATGATTCCCAATGTTCTGTGGGCACTCCTGCCGCCGGTTTCGCCCGTCCTGTCCGCGAACGATTCTGCCTCGCCGATCGTGGGGGCAATCGGAACCGTGTCCCAGTCGATGATGATCGCCCTGCTCATACTGGTCATCAACACGCGGCGACGACCGTCAGCGAGCAAGAGAGTCTTCGCAGCGGCAGGGGCAGCGTGCTTGATCGGCTACCTGATGTTGTGGGTGTTGTACTTCACTGCGCCGATCACGCCGATGCTCCTGCTGATGATGGCGGTCCTGCCGTCTGCCTACTTCATCTGCGTGGGGCTGTATCTGGAGAACTACCCCTCCCTCGTTCCGGCAACGCTGTTCGCTGTCATTCACACGGCAACCACCGCGACCAACTACTTCTGAGCCCAGCGGGCGACGAGACCCATCGCGCGACGGGGTCGCCGCCTCCGGGGTGAGCTTGATCCCTCTTGACGATGCGGGATACACCCGTATGCTGAATACACACGTATCCCACGGAGGCTCTTGATGGACACCCAGCTGGCCCAACCAACCCGGTCCGACCACACGGCCGTGCCGCTCGCCGCCTGGGACACGAAGCGGCCCTGGCTGTGGGCGGTCGTGGTGGGGCTGGCCGGGACCGTCCTGACAGCGTTCGGAGCCGGTTACAGCCAGGTGCGCGAACTCGACCTGCTCACTGCCACCTACGCGCAGGCGGCTTTCGTCGGGGCGTCGGCACTGGTGGGGCTCGCGGTGATGTGGCGGTCCCGGCCATCTTTGGCCGACTACGGGTTCCGGCGTCCCGTGCACCTGGACCGGACGCTGTGGTTGCTCCCGCTGGCTGTGATCCCCGTGATCCTGGTGGGGTTCGCCGGCCTCCACGTTTCCTTGACCCAAGCGGCTGCCTACACGGTGCTCTGCGTGAGCGTGGGCTTCAGCGAGGAGATCTGGTTCCGCGGACTCCTGCTGGCGACGCTGCGACGCCTTGGTGAGCGGCACGCGATCGTCGGTGGATCCGTCGTGTTCGGTGCGCTGCACCTGTTCAACGTCTTCACCGGTCGTCCGCCGCTTTACCTGGCGCTGCAGTTCGCGTTCGCGTGCCTGGTGGGCCTGGTGCTGGCCGAACTCGTCGCGATCACCGGCAGCCTCTGGCCCGGGATTGGCTGGCACCTGGTGTACGACCTGACGGCCCTCAGCACCAGCGACCAACTCACCCCCGCCGTCCTCACCGGGCTCGCCCTGATGACGGCGGTGCTGGCGGCCTACGCCATCTGGTTGTGGCGCCAGCTTCCCGTCGATCGACCCGCACGCACGGCAGGCTGAACAACGTGGACGTGACTCCACGACAGGCCGAGTTCGCCGACGCCGCCTTGCGCGTGTTGGCCCGCGAGGGGATGACCTCGGTGAGCTTCCGAACGGTCGCGGCCGAGGCGGGCATGTCGCTCGGAGCCGTTCAGAAGGCGTTTCCTACCAAAGACCTCATGCTGCGCGTGATGTTCGCGCGGCTCCGCGCCACAGCGGCCACGCAGTCGCTGGTCGAACCCGGTCGACCCACCCTCCGCTCCTGGTTGGTCGACCTGATGGTGTCGGTGCTGCCACTCGATGAGCCCCGGCGTGCCGCCGAACTGCAGGGAGGCGCGTTCGTCGAAAGGGCCGCCTTCGACCCGGGAACAGCAGCTGCGGTCGCGGCGTCCGACCACGAACTGCGTGGGGCGATCGGACGACTGGTGCGTCGGGCCCACGCCGAAGGCGAGGTGCCGAAATCGGTGGACCCCGACGCCGCGGCGTGGGCTGTCCTGGCGTTCATGCAGGGCATGGCCAGCCAACTCCTGTACGACCCTGCCTCCGAGGACGCCGTCCGGCGCCAATGCCGGTGGGTCGTTGACGCGGTGCTACGCCACTGACGCCCGTCCAGGGGGACGCTGTCTCAGAGCAGGCCGCGTTCGAAGGCGACGCGGACGGCTGCCGCACGGTCAGAGACGTCGAGCTTCGCGTACGCGTGGGCCAGATGTGTCTTCACGGTGGCTTCGGATACCATCAACTCGTCCGCGGCCGTCTTGTTGGTGCCGCCGCCCGCGATGACGCGCAGCACCTGGATCTCGCGGGGTGTCAACGTCTGGTCGTTGCGGCGCCCCGTCAACGCGGCGAGTGCCTGGGGGGCGAGGACGGGTCGACCGGCGGCCAGGTCTTTCACGGCGCGGATCAGGTCGGCTCTGGGTGCGTCCTTGAGCAGGTAACCGTGCGCTCCGGCCCCGAGTGCCGCGAGGATGTCGTGGTCGGTGTCGTACGTGGTGAGCACCAGGATGCGGGCCGGCGTACCGCGCTCCACGAGGGTACGGATGGCTTCCACCCCGGCGCCGCCCGGCATCCGGAGGTCCATCAGCACGACGTCGGGCCGGACCTGCATCACCACCACGACACCTTCGGGACCGGAGGACGCCTCGCCGACGATCTCAAGGCCGGGCTCGCGGGAGAAGATCCCGATGAGCCCATCGCGGACGATCGGGTGGTCGTCGACCACCACGATCCGGATGAGGTCGCTCATCGCGGTACGGCCGCACTGAGGGTGCAGCCTCCTCCTTCAGTGGTCTCGATCTCCAGGGTGCCGCCGATGTTGGTGAGCCGCTGCCGGATCCCGGGCAGCCCGTGTCCGGTCCCGACGACGGCAGGGTCGAACCCGCGCCCGTCGTCGCGGACGTCGAGGCGCGCCTCGTCGGCGGAGTAACCGAGCGTCACCATGACCCGCTGTGCAGCCGCGTGTCTGACGACGTTGGCGAGGGCCTCCTGACAGATCCTGAGGAGTTCGGAGTCGTAGGGGGTGGGGGCCGGCTCCCCGTCCAGGGTGAACTGCGCATCGATGTGCGACGCCTCTGCGACCTGACGAACGAGTCGTGCGATCGCGGCAGAGAGGGCGTCCTCGTCGAGACGGGGCGAGGCGAGTGCTCGGACAGCCCGGCGGGCCTCCCCCAGCGCGTCCCGGGCGGTAGCCCCGGCCCGCTGCAGACGTGCGGTGTGGTCACGGGCCGCGATGTCGGACGCGGCCTCGAGCTGGGTGATGATCCCGACCAGGCTCTGAGCGACGGTGTCGTGGATCTCCCGCGACAATCGCGCGCGCTCCTCCTCGACGCCGGCGTCGCGGGCCTGGGCCAGGAGCTGATCCTGCAGGCGTGCGTTGCGCTCCTCAGAGTCGCGCAGCTCGGCGACCACACGTTCGAGGTCCAGCATGGTCCGCTCCCGTTGACGTTCGATCAGCATGATCAGCAAGGCGACTCCGATGTTCACGGCCAGGAACAGGGCGTACACCGGCCAGGACCACAGCGGCGAGCGCGAGCCGCCGATCTGCGCGTAGGCACAGGCAGCGGCCGTGACCACCATGGCGGCCGAGCGTTGCCTGCCACGCGAGACGAGAGGCGCCTCGAGGTAGCCCAGGAACGCGTACAACCCATATACCGGAGACATCAGCACCAGTAGCCATCCGGCCAGGAGCGCCGGCCAGAAGCCGACCCGGCGGAGACCAACGTCGGGTGGGCGCACCATCAGCCAGACGCGCCAGGCAGCTGCCGCGAGCGTGAGGACGACCATGCCGGGGACCCACCGGGGGTCGACCGCCGGCGCCCCGACCACTGCCAGCGAGACGGACACCGCCAGGCTCGCCACCAGCAAGGAGAGGGCGATCGGGTCCAGAGCAGATCCGATGGAACGTGGGCGAGTCACGGTCTCCATTCTGCCGGTGCTCATTCCCAGCGGAATGAGCGGGTCGCGATGGAGAAGCCCCCAACGGTCCACAACCCCAACGCGATGAGCGGCTGAGCTGCGATCGGCTGTCCCGCCGCGGCGGCGCCAAGGACGGAGGCCGCCGCGCCGCCAGGTGTCCAGTCGGAGATCGTCGCCAACCACCCGGGGAACAGCGCCCGGGGAAACCACATCCCGGCAAAGAACCACATGATGGCCGCGAGCGCAGCACCCACGCCGGCAGCGACGCGCGGGTTGGCGATGACGGCCGCCAACATCGAGCCGACCGCGAGGAACGAGGTCGCGACGAGGACCAGAAGCAGGGACTGCAGCGCGAGCCGTCCCATGACGCCGACGCCGAACAACAGCGGGAAGGTTAGCAGAACGAGCCCGACGACCAGGCTGATCGTCAGGATGAGGGCCAGAATCGCCGCCAGCAGGTCGCGGGGGTGAGCCGGTGTCGTCCGGAGGCGCCGCAGGAAGCCGAGTTCGCGGTACTGGCCGATGAACATCGGCATCATCTGCAGGGCCAGCATCGTGGCGGCGAACACGATGAGCGTCGGCTGGTACGACTCGATGACGCTCAGCCCTCCGAAGTTGGGCAGGGGCTCACGGGCGCCGGGGATCAGGCACATCACGACGAGAGCTGCGATCGGGATGAGGATCGTCCAGATGACGACGGCGGGGTTGCGGAGCAGGAGCCGTAACTCGTTGCGGAAGAGGGCGATGGTGGCATGCATGGTCAGTTCTCCTGGGTGACGCGCAGATAGGCATCGTCGAGGGTGGGTCCGGTGACCCGTAGGTGGTTGGCGGTGATGCCACGCGCGATCAGCTCGGCGAGGACTGTCTGTGGCGCGGCGGCGTCGCCGCCAACGGTGACCTGTCCGTGGTCGACGGTCGCGCTGGCGATCCCGGGCAGGCTGAGCAGGTCAGCCGGATCGATCGGCTCGGACGGAACGAAGGTGACCGTCTGTCTTCCCCCGGACGTCGCAAGCTCAGCGGGGCTCCCCGTCGCCACAATGCGGCCGTCGTCCACGATGTACACGCGGTCGCACAGGTAGGACGCCTCCTCCATCGAATGGGTGACCAGCAGGATCGTCATGCCTTCGTCAGTCAGCTTCTGAAGGTATGCCCAGATGTCGCGGCGTGCGGCGGGATCGAGGCCGGTGGTCAACTCGTCGAGGATCGCAACCTTGGGCCGTCCCACCAGGGCCAACGCGATCGACAGCCGCTGCTGCTGCCCGCCCGACAGCTTCTCGAAGCGCTGGTGGGCTTGGCTGGTGAGCCCGAGGAGTTCGAGCAGTTCGGCAGTGCGGCGCGGGTTGCGGTAGAAGGCTGCGAACAGTTCGATTGCCTCGGCCGGCGTGATCTTGGCGGGCAGGTGGCACTGCTGCAACTGCATGCCGAGGATCTGACGGAGTTCGGGATTCTTGGCGGCCGGGTCGATACCCGCAACCCGGATCGTCCCGACATCCGGCGTCCGCAAGCCGCCGATGCACTCCACCGTCGTGGTCTTGCCGGCGCCGTTTGGGCCGAGGACCCCGACGATCTCGCCGTCATCAACCGTCAAGTCGATTCCGTGGAGTACTTCGCGTGCACCATAGGACTTCCGCAGCCCCTGGACTGTGATCAACGTCATGCCCTCAGCCTCCCCGCGACACCTGGGGGTGACATCGCCCGGTCGGTTCGACCCTTCATCATCCGAACGGATGACAAGCGGCACCCGGTCGGGCGCATGCCGGCCCCGGCGATAGGTTGACGAGGTGAACACCACCCGGCCCCGCACCTCACACCCGTGGTTGAGCCTGCTGGTCGGGATCATTGTGGGTGCTCTTGCCCTCCTGGTGCTCGGCCCCCGCCCCGCCGGACTGGGCACCCCCACCGGCAACCCGGCCCTGGCCCGCGACGCGTCCGCGGCCCTCGCCAGTGCCAGGAACGTCGAAACGATCAGCGTCGCCCGGATCCGCGACGGCCACGCGTCCTGGGCCGGCTTCGGTGAGGTGAGCCCGGACAGCCGGTACGAGCTCGGCTCGATCACGAAGACGTTCGACGGGCTCCTGCTCGCGGACGCTGCCCAGCGCGGCGAAGTGCGCCTGGACGACCTGCTGGAGTCCCACCTGACCGAGTTGGCCGGCACCGAGGTGGGCTCAACGACACTGGCCGAGCTCGTGAGCCACCGCGCAGGGCTGCCCAGCCTGATCAGCCTCGACATGGTGCGCCTCGTCGCCGAGGACCTCGCCGGCGCCGCACTGTCCGCCTACACCACCGCTACCCCGGACCAGGTGATCCGGGACTCGGCCGCCGTGAAGCTGTCGGGTCGGGGCACCATGCAGTACTCCAACGTCGGCGCGTCCCTGCTCGGTTTCGCCCTCGCCCGCGCGGCGGGAGCACCCGACTGGGCCACCTACGTGCGCGCGCGGCTCCTCGAGCCGCTCGGCATGCACGACACCTCCGTCGGCGAGCCCGGTCGCCCCTCGTCCGACCTGATGCCACCACACCAGGGGCTGGGCAGCCCCACCGAAGCCTGGACGGGCAGCGGCTACGCCCCAGCCGGCCTCGGGGTCACCACGACCGCCGCCGACCTCACCCGCTACGCCTAGGCCATCCTCGACGGCACCGCTCCCGGCGTTGAGGCTCTCGATGCGCGCTGGCCGGCGATGATGGGCTGGCAGATCGGCCTGGCCTGGATCGTCACCGACACCGAGGAGGGCCCGGTTGCCTGGCACAACGGGGGCACCGGCGGCACCCGCACCGTGCTGGCGATCGACCGCTCCCGCGGGCAGGCGGCACTCGTCCTGAACAACAGCACCCAGGACGTGACCGGCGCCGGGATGGACCTGATGGGCACTCCCTTCGATGACTCCGTGGCGCTGCCCCCCTTCGACACCGACACGGTCGCCTGGGTCGGCGTCGGTGCCCTGCTCACGCTGCTGTTCTCCGTGGGTGCCGTCCGCGGACGGAGCCGGGCCCGCATCCTGGGACAAGGGCTCGCCGCTGCCGGCGCGCTCCTGCTGTGGTGGATCGCTGCCCCGTGGGACTGGGCCGCGCCGTGGGTCTTCGGCGCTGCCGCCGGGCTCACCCTGGCCGCGACCATGGTGACGGCGCGGCGCTGGGCCCACCTGCCGTGGATGCCGCAGCGCTGGCGTCCCGGGACAGTGATCACCCTCGCCCTGGGAGGCGCCTGGCTGGCCGCCATGGTCACGCTGGCGCTCTGGGTGGCAACACTCGCGTCCTGAACTTCGTCGCCGCAGGCTCGGTGGACATCACAGCCCAGCGTTCACCAGGGCCAACGTGAGCCTCCGTGATGTTGTGACATCAGCCGCCGATGCACCACTCCCCTGTTGGCGGTCCCGTGCAGACTGGTCCGATGACGTTGCGACTGCAGGTTGATCGATTGGCCGACCTGGGTCTGGCTGAAATGGCCGGGATGAGCACTGACGCGTTCCGGGGACTCGCGGACGGCCTTGCTGGAGACGGCGTCCTGTGTGTTCACCCTGCGCTGGTGCCGCCCTCGTTGTTTGCGCCTCTGCTGCGGCACAACGGCCGACCCGGGTTCGTCGTAGAGGACATGAACGATCTCGACGAGTTCCTTTCCGATCGGCACGGTCAGGCTGCCTGACCGTGCCTTGTACCTGCTGCGGGACGTGGACCGCGGAGACGACCTGCTGGGCTGGACGCCGAACGCCGCACTGCCGGAAATCGTGGGTCAGGGGCGGACGCCGCTCACGATCAGCGAGGGCATCAGTTGGCTGTTGCAGGACCCCAGCAGTCTCGAGCCCAACCGGTGCTTCATGTGCGTCGGCTCCCGCAAGGCTGCCGCCCGTGGCGTTGATGCACGAACCCCGGCGATCTGGATCAGCCGCGGGACGGGCCGCGACGGTCAGGCCCGACGTGACGCCCCCAAGGTCGGATGGTGCTGGGCCGGGAACAACCACGCGTGGCTGGGATTCGCCTCGACCTCCGGCCGCGACTGACCTGCCCGCCACGTCACCGAGCCGTCGAGGAGTGGCGACCTCCGACTGCTACAACGCCGCCACCTCGGCGACCGCCGCCACCTCGGAGGTGCTGACTGCACCCCCGGCCAGCGTGCCCCCGCGCGCCCCAGTGACAGCGGACGTCCCCGAGGGCGGCACCGCGCCCGCTCCGGTGGAGTTCTGCGACCCGGCCGAGGCGGCGTTGGGTGGGCCTCCCCAGCCGCCGCCGTCGAATCCGTTGGCGGCGTTGGCGACGGTGGGATCGTCAGGGTAGGTGGGGTCGGCCGGCCCGGTGTCGGTGCCACCGTTGCCGCCTGTCTGGCCAGAGTTGGCCCGGACGCCCCGGCGCGAGTAGTCGGGCGGGAAGTTGTTGTGGCCGACGCCCATCTGGTTGGTCTCGTCGGCGCCCATGGCCGCGGCTGCACCGCCCACGGCGGCCATGACGCCGATTCCGGCCGAGAACACCTGACCGGCCGGGCCCATGCCGGCCGCGAATCGGCCAATCGTGGTCGCCGCGGCGCCATCCTCGCCCGAGGTGCGTCCGGCCTCGTCGGTCGTGGTGGCAGCACTGCTGCCAGTCTGGCGTCCGGCGAGGACGCCGCCGATGCCGCCAGCAGCCGCCAGCCCCGCGCGCAGAGCGGACCCGGACGTGCTGCCCGGATCGGTGAACGCGAACAGCTTGTAGAGCGCAAGCGGGGAGAAGGACGACACGCAGATGAGCACGACGCCGACGAACGCCGTCCCGATCGACTTCAGGACATCGTCCTCACCGCCGACCGCCACCTCGGTGGTGATCCTCACGCCGATGCCGAGCGCCAGCACCATCAGGGGCGGGGTGAGGGCGGCGGCATGGAACCAGCGGAATGACTTCCAGAACCAGCCGCGTCCGAAGTCGGTGACCAGCCCAGCCGCCGCGATCGGTGTGACTGCAGCCAACACGAGCAGCGAGGCGGCTCGGGCCACCATCACCAGGGTGTGACCGATCGCCGCGATCCACAGCAGCATCCCCATGACCCCGAGGATGACGGCGACCGTGCCGTTGCTGATGTCGCTGGCGGTGAACGGCTCCCAGGGTTCCCACTCGCTCCAGCGGGTGACGTTGAGCAATGACTGCATGAGGGCTTTGGTCAGGCCGCTGCAGGCCGCGACCAGGGTGACCCCGTAGCCCACCCAAGCGAACCACACGAACCCGAACTGGGCGGCTCCGACGAGGAGCCGGCCGATGCTGTGCCCATCCCGCTTCCCAAGGGCAACGCCGACCTGGACGAGCATGAGGATCCCGACCAACGCGAGGGCGATCCAGAAGGTGGTCGCGTACAGCTCGCCGACCGGTCCGTCTTCGCCGAGGCTCGGGGTGAGGATCGCGTCCTCCAACTCGAGGACGGCCCGGAGCACCCACAGACCGGCGTTCCACAGCGCGAGCATGGCCGCGGTCAGGCTGTCGGTCACCACGTTGGCGATGGCCGAGCCGAGCAAGCCGAACGGATCGATGGGCACGGTTGCTCCTTCAGTTGGAGGCGACCGGCTGCCAGCCGGCCTCAACGGAGGCGTCCGACCCGGGCCACCTCGACGGGGCGGGGGCGGGTGGCGCGCCGGGGCCGATCAGCCACCGGTCGCCGGTCCACTGCATGCGCTCGCAGGTGCCGTAGCCCATGCGGGCCTCCGCCTTCAGGGCGACGCGTACGTCGAGCAGCACGCACGCGACCACCCAGTCAGGGCCGTCGGTCCCCTTGATCTGGATCGCCGCGGGCGTGACGCTGATCAAGGTGCCGGGGTCCAGGACGTTGGACGACTGCCGGGCGTGGGTCAGGAACGACTGCACGTTGCGGGTCTGCGACCAGTCAGCCGCCCCCGCCCCGCCGGGCATCGCCCAGTCGCGGTAGATCTCCGTGGCCAACGGCAGCGACATCGCCGACAGCACGCGCACCTCGATGGCCGCCAGCTGAGCGGCCGCGCCCTCGGGGGTGCGCGGGTAGCCGGACGGCACACCGCTGGCGCCGACGGTCGTGGCGGCGGGTAGCCCGATCGCGGGAGGCAGGGCGATCGCCACCCCCGGCGTCAGGCTGGCGTCCTGGGCCACCGTCGCCATCGGCTCCGCGGCAATGAGGTCTCGCCGCTGGGCAGGGTCGGCGTCCGGCTGAACGCTGCTCAGGACGCCGTCGGCCGCGGTTCCCGCCGAGAAGCTGGAGACCAGGGTGTAGCCCAGCCCGTACAACAGCACGCCGCCCACCAGCAGCAGCCCCGCGAGGAGTCCCAGCAGCTGAGCGCGCGAGAGCGGGACGACCTCGGCTGAGCTCGCCGCGTGGGGTGGACGACGGCGGAACATCAGCCGACGCAGCCGTCGCCGAGGATGCCGTTGAGCATCCCGTAGCCACCCATGAGCACCACGGCGAGGACCAGAACCCCGGCGAGGCCGATGATGCCGCCCTTTGAGAGGTGCGGGGAGTGGGTGGCACGTCCGACGAGGATCGCCCCGACGGACACCAGTGCCGCGATGCCGAACAGCCACAGCACGGACCACAGGACCATGCCCGAGATCTGGTCGGTGTAGGCGGCGACGCCCGTGGGCGCCACCGGGCAGATCTTCAGCGGGACGATCAGTGCGTTCATGTCGGTTCCTTTCGGAGGAGGGCGAGGACGTTCTGGGCCGCCTTGAGCAGCGGGGAGGGCAACGGGTCGGGAGTCAGGCCGGTGACCTGCAGACGAGAGTCCAGGGGGAAGTCGGTGACGTGCACGCGTGCGGGGATCCCGGCTGCGGCGACCTTGACCGGACGCGGCCAGCGCGTGGCCGTAGGCCCCACGACCACCCCGAACGCGTCCCGGCCGAGGAGTTCGGCACAGGACTCCAGGCGGCGGACCCCGGGCACCGTGGCATTCGTGACGAGGACGACGTCGTCGAGCGCGCGCAGCACTGACCCCAGCCACCCGGCGCCCGTTCCTGACACGGTCGTCCAGTTGGTGTCCACGAACGTCCACTCGACCGATGACTCGGTCGGAACCGGCACGGTCGCGTCGCCGGCGATGGGGCGCTCCAGCAGGACGTCGCCACGACTGCCGCGGCGCCAAGGGCCCTCGGTCCCCAGTTCGGCATTGGCCGCGGCAGAGAAGCCGGACGCCAACGGCGGGCCGCACTCCACCACCCGCGCCGGCACCGCGACTGCGGTGGCCAGCGCCAGCGCCACCGAAGACGCCCCCACTCCGCCGGCGCAGCCCAGGACAGCGACCACCCGCTCACCAGGCGCTGGCGCCCACGCGGTCGCAACGCTCCGGGCGGTGGGCGCGGACCGGGACCCGTGGGCGAACTCGCCCCCCTCGATCGCGCGCCACGCCTCACGAAGCTCTGCCACGCTGTGCGCGGTCACGACGGATCACCGCCCCGAGGGCGCCGATCCAGCAGTCCGGACAAGAGCATGGCCGGGGGCACCTTGGCCAGCTCACGTCTGGCCTTCTGCACATCCCGAAGCCTGCGCAGACAACCGTCTAGGTCGTCCAGGGTCTCCGGCTCCATGGCCGCGATCTTCAACAGGGCGGCCACGTCGGCCGGGGTGCTGGTCATCTCGGCATCACCTCCGCCATCCCTAACGGGCCGCGCCCGTCATCGGTGGACAGTCAGCCGACGGCGTTCAGGTACTCGCCGGCGGCTTGGCTGAGGGCCGCCACGCAGCGAGCGGTGCGACGCCGCACGGTCCGAGCGCACACGCCCCACTCCTGGGCAACGACGGCGCTCAGCTGGCGGCTCGACAGGCCGGCCACCCCGCCCTCGCGGGCACTGCCATCAGCCTGGAGGGTCTTCGCGGCCTCGATCAGACTGACAAGCAGCTCGCGGTCCTCGTCGGTGATGACGTCCTCGGCGCACGCCCAGGCGAGGAGTTCAGCCAACTCCACTGCGGGGTCATCGTCTTCGACGAGCCGATCGTCCGCCGGGTCGACGGGCCCCAGCGAGACGGTCGAGAGGCGGCGCGGCTGGTGATGCGTGGAGGCGCCGCAGTCCAGCAGCACGCCCTCACGCAGCTGGCCGGCGACCTTCGCAGCCACCCAGTGCGGACGCCGCCACGGCAAGCCGCGGACCTCAACCCACAGCTGGGCGGCCAGCACCTCGTCGACCCGATCGTCGTTCAAGCCCAGCCGACGCCGCACGCGCAAGGCGGTCGGCAGCAGGAACCATGCGAGCACCAATGCTGCATCCCGGTCGTCCGCCCCATCGAACGCCGCCAACCGAGCCAGACCCAGAAGGACGTCGTTGGCCAGCGCGGGTTCAGCCGCTCGCCGCCAGGCGTCGAGCCGAGTGGGGTCGGCGACGACGCCCAGCCGGGGTTCGATGGCGACCCAAGTCGCCCAGTGTTCCGCGAGCACGGACTCCAACCGTTCGTCCTGCAAGCCCAACATCTCGGTGATGTTCATTGCCGTGGTCCTTCCGCGTGGTCATGCGGGAAGATCACCAATCGGACGTTGTTCCTTTCGTAGTCCACAGGGCTCCTCGGCATCGGACCGGGATCTACGACGCGGCCGACACCGACCAAAGAACCTAGTCGGCCGCGCGTTTCCCCGCGTAGCCCCCGACACGTTCGACAGAGACGCGAGATGTGCCATTGCGCGCGAAGTCCGCCTCTTCACTTCACGGAAGCGACGCGGACTGCATCGGCCACGCCCCGACGATTCGCGATAATCAGCGGGTGAAGAACGTGATCGGGCCCGGCGGCGTGCGATATCCGGTCACTCCCGACCTCGAGCGGCTTCTGCGCTCGATGGACCATGATGCGCTCCAGTCGCTGGTGCTCGAGATGGCGGCTTACAGCCCCGAGGCCATGCGATCGCTGCAGTTGCGCGCCACACCCGAGGACGAACCGACGGCCTCCGAACTCCGGGCGGCCGTGGACGCTGCGCTGGCCGGAGTCGACCTCGACTACCACGACCCCTTCTACGAAGACGTCGACGACGGCGTCCAAGGAGTCGAGGAGTCCGTCGACGAATTGGAGCGGCACCTCGACGGTGGCGCCCACCCCGTGGTGCGACGAGTGCTCCAGCACCTACTCACCCGGCTCGGCGACCTCGCACGGGACGCCGACAACGCCGACGCCCTGCTCGAGGTGGCCGAACGGGCGTCGGCGCTGTTCGGGCGCGCCGTCGCAGGCCACCCGGACCCGGTCAGCCTGGCCCGCTGGGTGGTCGGCTTCCGGGTCGAGTACGGCGGCTGGCCGTCGCTCACGTTGGAAGCCCTGGCCCACGCGTTCGACGAGCCCGCCTGGGACGCCTACCGCGCGGGTGTCGCAACGCTGGGCGGCGGTGGACCGGCAGCAGACCCCTATCGCAGCGAGATCGACCGCATGCTGCTGGAACTGGCCGACCACGACGGCGACGTCGAACGGGCGGTCGCCCTGCTGTCCGGAGGTGACCGCCCGTACTACCGGGACATCTTCCGCCGGCTGCGTGACGCCGGACGGCCGGCTGACATCCTCGCGTGGCTGGACCAAGCCGTCACCCAGGGCTGCGTGGACGTCGCCTGGCGGGCGGGACCCACCATCGTGCCCGTCGAGGACGCCGTCGACGCCTATCTGGACGGTGGGCGTCCGGACGCCGCCCTCGCCATCGCGCGGACCCTGTTCGACCGCGACCTCAGCGTGGACGCCTTCCGGTTGCTGAGCCAGGTGGCGGGGCGGTGCGGGCGCCAGGACGAACAACGGATGTGGGCGTTCGAGCAGGCCACCCAGCGGGCACGAAGCGGCGGCGGCGCCCACCTCGTCAGGCTTCACCTGGCCGACGGCAACCTCACGAACGCATGGGAGGCGGCGGACGCCTTCGGCGCCGGCCACGCGTGGCGCGAGCTCGTCGACGCCTCCGCAGACGGCTTCCCGCTCCGGGCGGGGCGCCTGTGCCTGGCTCAGGTGCTGGAGTCGCTCACCACACCCGACTCCAAGCGGTACCCGGCCATCGTCGATCTCCTCGTCAAGGCACGCGCCCTCTACGACAAGGCAGGCCACAGAGCCGAGGCGGACGCCGAGATCATCTGCCTGCGCGAGGTCTACCGCCGCCGCCCTGCCCTGATGTCTGCGATGAATCGGTCCGGATTGCCGTCTTGACCCCCACCCTGAAGTCCGGTGCAGCGCGAGGGTTTCAGCCGCCAGGCTGCCCTCGCGCGCACCGTGCGGCAGATCCGCGCGTTCGCCCAGGTCCTTCGAGCGGAACCGGGTTACGACCAATCTGCGAGGTGGAGGATGGCGCGGACCGATTCCTCCACCGTCGCCGGGTGGGTCTGCACTTGGAAGTGCCGGATTCGATCGTGATCGCATCGTGCGTGGTATACGTCCACCCATTTGCGGAGTCCCGCGGCTATCTCCTCGGTGGGCTCGCGCTCGGTGACCCGCTGCTTCAGTACGTCGATGGGTGCGGTCAGTTCGCAGATGATCAGCCGCGCCCCGGGCAGCACAGCACGGAGCAGCTCTACCTCCTCTCCATCGGCGAACACCGTTGGGATGATGAGTTTGATGTCGGGGACGGCAGCGACGTAGTTGGGCCACAGGACTCGGAGGTTCTCTCGAGGAAAGGACATTCCGGGGTAGGGATGGATGAGGCTGAGTTCGTCCAAGTCGATGACGCCCCAAGGAATGTTCGCGTACGTGAGCCTCAGAGCCAGTGCTCGGGCGAGCGTGCTCTTGCCGGCACCTGGGGAGCCGTGCAGCGCGAGAACATCTGGCATGAACTCAGTGTGGACTTCACGCCGGTTCTTTCCCAGCTCGGAACCGTGCATGCTGACAAGAGGCGCCGGCTGTCCGGCAGGCAGGAAGCCACAGCCCCGTGCCCACGAACTCCTCACCCCCGCGGCAGAACGGCGCGGCCTGCGGCTCGTCGTCCGAGGCTCAACGGGGAGGTTGCCGGGCTGGTGCGGATGCCTTGGCCGGCCCGAGGTGATCCGGAAGCGCACCGGGATGTCGCCCGGAGCACCGATCGAGGGCTGGCGCGTTTGATCACTGCCCCGCCCTCACTCGGCCAAGCCGTTGAGTTCCTCCGCGATCTGTGTGGCCCAGGCGTCGATGTCGTCCCAGTCGCGGAAGTCGCCCTCG
Source organism: Propionibacterium sp. (assembly GCA_012517405.1). Taxonomy (GTDB): domain Bacteria; phylum Actinomycetota; class Actinomycetes; order Propionibacteriales; family Propionibacteriaceae; genus Brooklawnia; species Brooklawnia propionicigenes. The sequence goes on along the minus strand of JAAYVB010000008.1, from coordinate 87,406 downwards.
GGCAGCAGCTCGCGCCCCGCGGGCATGGCGCGGGTGAGCCGCTCGCCCAGACCGACGGGCTTCTGGTCCGGATCGTAGGCACCGAAGAAGACCCGCTCGCCGCGTGGGGACAGCGTTCTGGTCAGCTCATCGAACTCTTGGGGCCTGGCGGCAGTGCGCACGTCCTTGCCCTCCGCGTCCACGTCCGCCGTGCCCAGCGGGCCACTGCTGAACAGCCACACCGGCCGCTGCGCGAGTGCAGCCTGGTGCCGACGCGCGAACTGGAGGGCGGGCTTGAGCCAGTGGAACATGTACGCCGCCCCGCCGAGCACGACCGCGTCGTAGCCCTCCACCGGCCCGGCGTCCTCCACGGACACTGCATCCGCCGGGTGGCCGCCCGCAGAGAGGGCGGCGGCGATCCGTTCGGCGATCCCCGCCGTGGAGCCGTGGCGAGTGGCGTAGGCCACGAGTACCTTCATCATCCCTGTCCCTCCACTGTCCTGCCGTCGGCGACGGCATCCTGTCGCGCTTGCGGGCGTGCATCCCGCGCTCGGGCGGCGATCGTGGCCAGGATCGAGAGGACCACGGCGACCCCGAAGAGTGGAAGTATCCAGGCGTCGCTGGCGCCCACGGTGATGTCGAGGAGCGGCAGCCCGGGCACCAGCGCCAGCCAGCCGGCCACCGCAGCGACGAGCAGCCACCCGGACGCCGCCCCGAGCCCGCGCCACCACCCGGTGGCCCCATCGGCAGGAGACCTCCGCACCCAGCCCGCCGGAATACTCAGAGCCACGCCGATCAGGGGTGGCCCGAACCCGCCCCCCACGATGAACAGGGCGACCGACAACAGCAGCAGGTCACGCCGGGGATGCGAGCCACGGTCGATGTACCACGACCGCACTGCGAACCCTACGGCCACCACGAGCGTGAGGACTCCCGCGGCCACCGGGTGCGCAAGCAGCGTGAATGCCGGCTCACCGTTCTCGATGCGGAAGAAGCGGCTGTCCGGCCACGACTGGATCACGGGTCCCGCCAGAACGCGATTGCCCTGCAGGAGTTCCCCGAGCCCGTGCTCAGCGCCCGTCGCGGCCACCACCAGGCCGAGCACCTGCACCAGCCGCCGGGTGGCCGGCTGGGGGGAAGCCTTGTCCCGAGGGGAATCCTCGGCAGGGTGGGTCACCATGGCAACGATCTCCTGCGAACAATGCTACGCCTGAGGTGCCGATGAGATTCCTGACACCAGACAAGTCCTCAGCGGAATGAGAGTGAATACTTGCATCCGCGCTGCCCCCTTCCATGTGGCCCTTCCGTGACCGGGGAAGCGCGCTGCCACCACGTTTCGGGATACCAAAGCGTAGGATCGCCATAACGCCAACCTCATGGAGGGCCGGTGCCCGAAAAGGACCATCAGCTCGGTGCGACAGAGCCGAGGGAGCCGTCCCCTTTGCCCGTACGCGAGATCGCCCCCCACGTGTGGAGCATCGGCCCTTGGGGACGCACCTCGACGGTCGTCTACCTGATCCGCTCCAAGCCGGGGTGGACGTTGGTCGATGCCGGATGGGTCGGCGACGGGGACCGTATCGCCGCCGCCGTTGCACGCGTGACCGGCCCAGAAAACCCGGTCGGCATCCTCCTCACCCATGCCCATCCTGACCACGAGGGCGACTGCCTTGGGCTTTCCCTCCGATGGAACTGTCCCGTGTGGCTGAGCCCCGATGAATACCGGATCGCCTGCCGTGACTTCGACGCCATGCTGACCACCGCCATGCCGTTGGACCGATGGATCATCCTGCCAATCATGCGGCTGCTGGGACGTCGCAAGCGCGAGGAATTGTTCGCCCGAACGTCACTCACAGGAATTGCCAGATCCTTTGATCCCGACTCGGGAGTCCCCGGTCTGCCTGATTGGGAGTGCATCCCAAGCCCCGGCCACACGTCTGGTCACATATCGCTCTTCCGGGCGTCTGATCGTGTCCTGGTGAGCGGCGACGCGCTGGTCACTGTGAAGATCGACACCATCACAAACCTGCTCCTTCGACGCAGCGGTCTCTCCCGCCCGCCCTGGTACACCACTTGGAACCGTGATCAGGCCACTGCCTCCATCGCCAAGCTGGCCACCCTAGAACCGACCGTCATCGCCGGCGGCCATGGCATACCCGTCGCAGAACTGGATACCGCCGCCCTGCTCAGATCCTTCGCCGACCACCAATGACTCAGTCCGCCCACGCCCGGCGCGGCATGACCGAGCGTTCATGAAAGGACAGCCGCAGGTGCGCAGGAAGCGTGTACGCCGAAGCAACCTGAAACATCGACTGCCTGGCCGATGAAGTGGCCATGACCGCGCCAGTCGTCCAGGAGAAGGCCTCGACGAGGATCGCGATGACCTCACCCGTCGTCCAGGAGACCATCGGCGGCTCAAGCCGACAAGGCGTCGGCTTCGTGATGCCGCACAGTTCACCCTGGACACGCTGCCGATGCCCACCGACGCACGCATCACGGTCCGCGAGATCCCGACCCAAGTAGCCGCAGCCAAGGCATTCACCGGGCGCTGGACCGAACGGATCTACCAGGACCAGTTGGCAGACCTGCGCCGCGCCGTCACGCTGGCCGGCCTCAAAATCAGCGGCCCGCCCCTGTTCGCGCTCTTCTTCGACCCGCCCTGTACCCCGCGGTTCCTCCGCCATAACGAGGTCGTGCTGCCAGTGACCGAAGACCCTACGTCCGCCAGGCCATCGGCCTGATTCGTAGCACTTGGCCGACCCACGGCAGCCGACCCCCGGGACGTTCTGGCGTGCGGCGGAACATGCGAACGTGGTGCCTCTTCCGCTTGAGGTCTCAGCGGTGGAGCGGTCGAGTTCGTCGACCGTTTCCTCCGGCAGGATTCCCCGGGTCTACAGAGAGAGTTCTATCGTGTGAATAGGGGGTTCCGAGGCCCCGATGGCGCCGTGCCGGGGGTGGACGGGGACCCCGCAAGGGGGGTTGGCAGTCATGATTCTGGTGTGTGGGGCGACAGGCGAGCTGGGTGGCCGAATCACCCGGCTGTTGGTGGCCGATGGACGGAAGGTACGGGCTCTGGTCCGTCCGGGCAGCGATGCGACGGCCTTGGAGAGTCTCGCGGTAGAGGTGGTCCGCGGCGACCTGCGCCACCCCGCCTCCCTGGCACCGGCGTTGGCCGGGATCGACACCGTCATCACCACCGCAAACGCGATCGGCAGGATCCTGGCCGGTCCCACCGATCTAACGATCGCGGCCGTGGACGGCCAGGGCACCCTGAACCTGATCCGGGCCGCGGAGGAAGCTGGGGTCCGCCGGTTCGTGTACGTATCGGCGGCTGGCCTGGGCGATGACCTGGCACGCCTGGCGCCGCTGATGGCAGCGAAATGGGAGGCCGAGAAGGCGCTCCGGGCGACTCGGATGCAGGGCGTGATTGTGCGCCCCGACATGTTCCAGGAGGTGTGGCTCGCACCCTCTACGGGCATCGATCCGGCGTCCGGGAAGGCGCTGATCTACGGCCGTGGCACGTTGCCCCACCGGTACGTCGCGATCGACGACGTGGCCGCGCTGTGCGCGCACGTCGCTGTCGCCGACGATCCGCCCACAGTGGTCGAGTTCGGCGGCCCGGAGGAACTGACCCGCCTGCAGGTAGTCGCCGCCTTCGAGAAGGCCACGGGCCACAAGCTCAAGGTCCAGCACGTCCCCCGGGCAGCGATGGCAATAGGCCACCTCGCGCTCGCGCGCCTCAAGCCGGACGTTGCCTCCCTGATGGGGATGGCGCTCAACGCCGACATCCATCCAGGCAACTGGGACGACAAACCCCTCCGGGAAGCCGGGGTCGAGCCACGACCGGCCACCGCCTTCATCACCCAATCATCACCGGCACGCTGAACCAGCGCTCGGCCCAAATACAGACCGGCCCCGGCATGGGTACCTCGCACCATGCCGAGGCCTGTCCCTTGCTCAAGTCACTCGACGACCTGTCACCCTCATCCGAAGGACCCAACGCGCCGCCCGCGGCTTGAGAGTGAATGCGGTCAGGGTAGGAGGTCGAGGTACTTCTTTCGGGCGGGCATCGCGTGGATGATCATCTCGTCGCCGCTTTCAAAGACGAGGACGACGGTCTCCAGCAGCCGCGCTCTGGTGTCGAAGCCGAGGCGGAGTTCCCGTTGCGGAGGCCCGTTGTCGTCGAGCGGCTCGATCCACAGCGACCACTCGGCCGCCTGCACAGCGTCCTCGGCCGAGATCCCATGCCTCAGGGCGCTGGCGTGGACCTTCACGCCGCGAAACGGGCGAGTGCAGCCCGGATCGCCTCGGAGCGACTCATGTCGTGTTTGGAGGCGGCGGCATCCAGGGCCTCGAGTTCCTCGGCGGTCAGGCGGACAGCCACCACTTGCATGGGCTCAGCCCCACGCCCGGGGCGACCACGACCACGCCGCTTCAACTCCTCGACGTCGTAGCCCGCCTCGGCCTCATCGGCCCACTTCTGGATCTGCTCCTCACTGACCACACGCATATCGTATGACGTAAATCGTTGGCGTTCCAGAGGCACGCACCGGCGGCTGGCCTGGCGCGCAGATAGGGGGACCCACCCCGCCCGCCCGGCGGCATGAGCGGATACCGGGGCGGACGCGACCTATGACTCGGTGAGTGCCGTGAGCAACGGGCGAACGACGGCGTCGTACTGCCGACGATCGAACGTCAACGTGATGACCGGCTGCTCCTGTTCTTCCAGGTCGAGCGGCTCATAGTCCACCTGCCATGCGATAGCACGCCACTCGACCGTGGTCCCAGAGACCACGAGCTCGGCAGTCAGCGCGCGACAGTTCAGATCAAAATCTGTACCGCAGACGAGCAGAGGAACGCGACCGTCGGACATGATCGTCCAGTCTCGTTCCACCGGCTCACCGAGGATTGCGCGAAGGTAGTCGGCCTCGTACTCCCGCATGGCGTACTCATTCTGAATCGGCGTTACTTCCCCAGCGACCTCACCAGTCGGCCACGCGACGATCTGTCGCAGCGGAACGCCGTCCACGGTCCATTCGAGGTAAGGGAACCCCCGCGGGACGAGCTTCCGGCGGAACCAGCCGACCTTCTCGTCGACGTGCTGTACGACCACATCAGCCGCCGTGCCGAGCACGGAGATCTGGTGTTCCACGCTGAGAGTCTCGCAGGTTGCGGCGATACCAATAGGCCTCGTCCAGCAGCGGCACCGCCGCGAGATGGCCGAACCTTCAAACCTTGATCGTCACCAGCGCACCCATGACCACGCGACCGCACATCGGCAGGAGCGACCGCACTGGTCGCGGCATGACCGGCCGAGGCATGATGGCCGTGTGACTGGGCCGAGGCAGACGCGACAGGGTGCTGAGCACCAGCGACGCTCCGTGGAGCGTGGAGCAGTGGCCGTGGGGCTGGCAGGGCTGGCCGCCTTCCAAGCAGCCCTTGCGATCGGGACCCCTTGGGGCCGAGCCAGCTACGGCGGCGCTCACATCGGCGTGCTTCCCAGCCGCCTCAGGGTCGTGAGCGCAGGAGCCGCGCTCCTCTACAGCGGACTCTCTGTCGCGATCGTGAGTCGTCGCACCCCGCTGAGGGTGCGCCGCCATGTCCTGACCGGAATCACCGCACTGATGGGTGTGGGTGCCGTCCTGAACGGCATCTCGCCTTCCTGGCCCGAGCGAGCGACGTGGACTCCCACAACCGCCCTGCTGGCAGCACTGGCTTGGCGAGCTCGCCGGGACGGCTGAGACGTTCCTCCGAGCGGCAGTAGCGGATGTCTGGGTGCCGTCGACATCGACCCGGTGGGTCAGCCGCGTGTAGGTAGCCCGGCCGCTTCGGGTTTGCCTCGCTCGGGTCGGCGGGGCTATCGGGTTTGGTCGCTGTCGTCGGGTCGCGCACGTGTTGGCTGTTCAGTCCCCGCGACGTGCTCGACGTTCTGCATGTCGGGTGACGCGACGGTCAACAAGCGCCCCCGCGTATTAGGTCTACACAGTTAGTACTGTTCAGTGCTACATTTCCTTGAGTGAGGCAACGCAGGCGTTCAGCGGGTAGGACCCGGATGCTCGATGCGGCCGAGACTGAGTTTGCGAGCCTGGGGTTCGAGGCGGCGACCATGGACCGGATCGCGTCCTCGGCGGGGGTCAGCAAGTCACACTTGTATTACCACTTCGACAGTAAGGACGACCTGCTCGAGGCGATCTTCGCCGACCGCGCCGAGCAGATCCTGGCTGACAAGGACCGGCTTTTCGCCGGTGAGCGGGAGCTCGATGACGCGTTGATGGAGAAGGCCATCACGGACGGCATCGAGGTGCTGCTCGCCGCGCATCCCGGCTTTGTTCGACTCGTGGTTCAGGAGTGCTTCCGTCCCGGAGGCCGTGCGGACCTCGCCTTAGGGAAACGCTGATCTATCGGTGGGTGGGCTCGCCGGGTGGCGAGTGTGGCGGCCGGGGTCGGCGGAGGCGGGGTTGGGGTGGCCCTGTCGGGCTTCGGGCCCCCCGGTTTGGGGGTGTCGGCTTGGTTTCGGGCAGGCTGCCGCCCGGGTTACCCGGTCTGGAGCGCGACGGCCCTGGCTCGCATCAGGAGGTTCGCCGAAGCGAACGCCACGTGGAGCCGGTTCAGGTTCTTGACGAGCCCCCGGTAGCAGGTCTTGGTGAACCCGAAATCGCGTTTGAGGATCAGGAACGGGTGCTCGACCTTGGCGCGGATCGACGCTTTCCGGGATTCGATCCGCTGGTCGTGGGACGGCATCGCCTTCAACAGGGTCTTGCGGGCAGCGACCCGCCACTGGACCCCGGACAGGTGCTCATCGGTCACGATGTCGGGGCGTTTGGCGATCCCTTGGTAGCCGGCATCGGCGTACACGACCTCGTCATCGGGGCGAACCAGATGGGCAGTCTGGTCCAGGTCGGACACGTTCGCGGCGGTCACCGTCACGCTGTGCACGTAACCGGTACCGGCGTCTACCCCGATGTGGGCCTTCATCCCGAAGTACCACTGGTTGCCCTTCTTCGTCTGGTGCATCTCCGGATCCCTCGTGCCGGTGGCGTTCTTCGTCGAGGACGGGGCGGCGATGATCGTCGCGTCGACCACGCTGCCGCCGCGCATGACCCACCCGTTGGCCTCGAACAACCGGTTCAACGCATCGAACATCGCCTCCCCGAGTTGGTGCTTCTCCAGCAGGTGCCGGAAGTGCAGCAGGGTGGTGGCGTCCGGCGCCCGCCCCGCCGCGAGGTCGACCCCGACGAACCGGGCCACCGCCCGCGAGTCGTTGACGGCGTCCTCGGTGGCCTCATCGGAGAGGTGGAACCACACCTGCACCAGGTACATCCGTAGCATCGTCTCCACCCCGACCGGCCGGCGGCCCCGGGTGTTGGCGTAGTAGAACGGCTCGATCAAACCGACCCATTCGGCCCACGGGATCACCTGGTCCATCTTCGACAAGAACTCATCCCGGCGGGTCGGGCGCCGGTACACCTCGAACTCGGCATCCCCCAAACTCGGCTGCGAACCCCTCATGCCAGCATTCTACCTAGCCAACGCCATAATCCACGGCAGCGACGCGCAGTGTCGGGCTCGCGCATTGATCAGCGTTTCCTTAGGTGTGTTGCGGCGAGTGAGCGATGACGCCCACGCCCGGTTCGCGGCGCTCGGGCTCTCCGTCGAGCGGGACGAGTTGAGCAGCGCCCTCACCTGGTTCGCCCTGTTGCCGATCCTGGCCGAGCTGCTGATCGGCGCCCGCGCCGCCACCTCGCTCGGGCTGGACCCGGCGAGCCAACACATGATCTTCGAAAGGCAGTTGTCCGAGGTGTACGGCGGCTTCTTGTCGCGGCTGCGATCACACACACGGGCGGAGGATAGGGATGCGTAGCGAAGCTGACCTAGGCGGACGGCAGGGACGGCATTTCCGGTTCCGCAACGGCACCATGGACTTCAACGCGGGCTGGGTGCTCGGCTATAGCCAGCTTGGCGGGCTCGCTCCCGGTGAGGTTTTCGAATGCTTCAACGCTATCCGGGACGGGAATCCGGACTCGTGGGTGGCCGCCTTCGCCGGGATGGCCGAACGCCAGGAAGCCGCCGCCTGCTCCCAGGCGCCGGCAGCCGCGGCCCGTGGCTATCTCGCGGCGGCGGTGGCTGCACGCGCCGCCTGGCACCTGATTGACCCCGCCAACGCTCAAGCTCAGGAGTTGCACGATCGGCTCGAGCGCTGCTTCCAGGCCTTCCTGGCCGCCACGGGCTCGCGTCTTGCGGCGGTCGAACTCAATACCACGGTGGGCACCCTTCCCGGTTATGCCACTGCGCCGATCGATGCCGCGTCTGATGCGGCGTCTGTCTGGTACGTGGTGGTCGGCGGCGGTGACACCTTCCGCGAGGACTTGTGGTTCTTCGGTGGCGGCCGGGCGCTCGCCGAGGGCTACGACGTTCTCCTGGTCGACCTGCCCGGGCAGGGCTCGACGCCCTACCGCGGCCTCCACTTCGGTGAGGCAACGATTCTCGCCCTGCGCGAGCTGCTGGTACGGCTACGCGCGCACCGGCCGGCCGCGCGCATCGTGCTCACCGGTTTCAGCGGGGGCGGCTACTTCATTCTCAAAGCGCTTGACGACCCGGCAACCGCGTCAATCGCGCGCGTGGAGGCCCTCGTCGCAAGCACGCCGGTCACCGACATCGCGACACTGCTGCGGCGCGGCATGCCGGCTGCCCTCACATCGCGTCCGCACGGGTGGCGGGCAAGGCTCCTGACCCGAGTCGCCGGACGGATGAGCCCGGTGATGGCCACGGCCCTGAAGAAGTACTGGTGGCAGTTCGGAACCGACGACCTCGCCGAACTGATCGACCTCGCCGGACAGGCCGGGGTGGTGGACGTCGCCAGGCTCGACCAACCGTTGCTGGCGATCGTCGGAGAAAGCGAGCCGACCGAGGCAACGCGCCAGGCCAGCGAGGTGTTCGCAGACATCTCCCGACGGTATCCCGCCTCGAGAATGGTGCACTTCGCAAAATGGACCGGAGCTGACGCACACTGCCAGGTCAACAACCTTGGACTCGCCCAAGACACGATCATGGCGTGGTTGGCCAAGGTGCTCTGAGCATCCGCCGAAGCCGCCGTGCAGGTGAACACCACCGCATCGACACACGCCGATCGCGACTCGTCCCACCTCACGGAAGCACCGCGCATTCGCGATGCTGCGCCTGACGTCGCGCCGTCCACCCTGCAGACTCCGGAGTCACAGCCAAACATCCGCGGAGAGCGTCGTCCGGAGGACCATTGACATCGCATCCCACGGGTTCGACGCCCAATCGCTCATCGGCATGTCCGTAATCTCACGACCATTCGCGGGACATCCGCCCATGGGCATGAGCGCTAGTCACGACCATCGGCAAGTGGGCGAAGTCACACCCTAGACATCTCACCGCCACCCAGATAGATCCCGCGAAAGGTCCCAAACCAGCGCCACCGGGGGTCGCATGAAAGCCGGTGCTGGGTACGTTCAGGCGACGCGTCCCTTCCGCAGCCACGGAGGGGTGGCGACGAGCTCGGCGGTTCGCTCAGGTAGGTCATCGGGGGCATCATCGTCGTCGGCGCGGTTGCTGACATCGTCTCGAAGTATGCGTTCGGCGGCCTGCCGGTCCCCCTCGGCCGCGACCACCGCGGCGAGGTCGAGCCTAGGGGTGTCTTCGTACGGTGCCGCCAGCAGCGCGATCTCGGTGGCCCCGCGGGCCAGCTGTAGGTCGCCGGAGTGCAGCGCAGCGATCGTGACCGTGTGGGCCACGTCGACCACGGCGCACACCATGTGTTGATCGATGCGGACACCGTCGGCCAGCCAAGCCCAGCCGCGCCCTCGTTGTCCCGTGAACGGCTCACCCGTGACCAGGCCAAGCGCCGCCTGGAGGTCGCTGAGGCCCTCGGGACCGCGCGCCTGGCCGCGCGCGCGGAGTCGGCGGAAGAGGTCGATGTCCGCTAGGACGCCGACCAACTGGTAGACACCCATGCCGCGGGCGATCCCCGCCGGGGACTTGGTAGCCTCAGGGAGATACTGCCCACCCGTCGCGGGGTCGACGCCGAGCCAGCCCCGCACCTTCGAGAGGTGGACTCGCATCTGGGTGGCGTCAGTCCCGAATGCATCGACCACCTGGTCGATGGTGACGCCTTGGGGGTGCAGCACGAGGAAGGCCAGCAACTCGGTGTAGAAAGCCTTGCGCTTCGCCACCACCGTGGGCGTGCCGGTCGTTCCGGTCCGTGCCTGGATGGTGCCAAGGAGCCGCAGGTGCGGGCGGGCCCCGGTAGCCCAGGCCGACAGTTCGGCGTCCAGATCCGGGTCGGCGGCCTCGACAGCAGTCCGGACCTTGTCAGGCACGTGCGGGGCGAGCTGCTGCAGGTCGTCCGCGGTGGTCGCGGCAACGTCAAGGACCTCGGCGTCCGGGGCTGGGACCACCGTCGCCCCCGGCTCGGAGTCGTGGTCAGTGTCGCGGGGCAGCACGAGTTCGTCACGGATCGCTCCGGCGGCGTCCACGTACTCACGCCAACCGTCGTCGCCGTCGCTCGGCATCTCGACATCGCCGAGCAGGTCGGCGTGAGCCAAGAGCAGCGCGCAGCCCTTGGCCTCGGCGGGGGTGAGTCCGTTGGCGATCAGGTCGAGGCCGAGCGACGGGATGAGCACCCGCCCCTGCCCGGTCAGCCGAACGCCCAAGCCACGGATGGGCTCGGTGTCGGCGACCATGACGACGGCCGTGCCGTTCCGCGCCGGATGATCCTCGACGAGGGCGAGCAGCCGGTCGAGCGGGCTGCTCGACAGCGCCCCATTGACCAGGACGAGCCAGCTCTCCCACACGTCTCCGCCCAGGTCGTCGGCGCGGCCGGCGGCAGCGGTCACGTCGTGAGTGGCGCACTTGTCGATGGTCGCCCCGGCCGCGGCGATCGCGGCGTCCAGCGGCGCGGGGTCCTCGAGACGGTGGTGGCGGATGCGCGCAGGGTCGAGTGGCACGGCCTCCGGCGCGATCCCGATGCAGTCGAGTTGGACCTGACGCGCCCACGGGTTGACCGCGATCTCGGCCGCCAGATAGCGAGCGAAGTCGGCGGCGTAGGTGGGGTCACCGGTGAGGCTGATCGTGCCGAGCTGTTCGAGGTTGACCAGCCACGTGGCGCCGTCGTCGTCCATTCCCACGGAGACGAGCTGCGGATAGGCAGATCGGGCGGTCGACTCATGTTCGTGCGTGCCGGTGGCCACCAGCCATCGACGGCCGTCGGCCGGGTCCGGGCGCCACGGACGTGCCAGTGTCACGGGCTCGGCCAGCTGGACGGCTACCTCGCCCGGCAGGAGCTGGACAGCCACGAGTTGGGGCGGCACGACGCGGTCCTCGCCGGATACGGAAAGCAGCTTGAGCGCCTGGTCGATGGCGAGCAGGGTGGGCGTCGCGTCCTGCCCCTCCGTCATCAGGGTCTTCTCCACCGGAACCAGTTCCGGCGGCGGTGCCTGGATCGTCCGCCCCGGCCGGCGGGCCCGGAACTGGGCCCTCCTGCGCTGACGCAGGGCTGCCAGCAGCCCGGCTGCGAGGACGCCGGCCGCCGTCGGGGCCGGTGTAGCGCGCCCGGTACCGCCCACTCCGCAACTGGCCGACCTCACCGAAGCCGCGCTTGGCCTTGGCCGTTCGGCTACCCATGGTGTACCCCTCCCGTCACGCTCCGTAACGGGCACGAGGACGCTTGGGTGGACACTGGGCGACGCCGACGACGTTCCCCACGCCCCGAATGTCGTGGGGAATACGTGGGGAACCGTGGGGAATACGTGGGGAATGGGAGGCCTCCGAAGGCCATCCGTGTCCACGGGAGTCCACAACTGAGAAGGACCGAAGTGGCTCTTCACAGAAGTGAGTGGATCAGGGGTCTGAACCCGCCCGCGTCGAGTAGGCATCTGGCGACGGTATGTCGACCTCGGGGTTATGTTGACCGGCTCGGTGAGCGCCCAGGCGGGGCAGGGGTGAACGGTTGAGCCGGTCAACATAACCATCGCGGTGTCACCGGTTCTTGAGGAACGCGATGAGAGCGTCGGATGCCTTGTATCGGGCTGGTGGCCGCTCGTCGAGCGCGGGAACGCGTTCGAGGGTTCGCTGCTTGAGTTCCAGGTCGGCATGCAAGTAGATCTGCGTGGTCTGGATGCTCGCGTGCCCGAGCCAGAGCGCGATGCTGGCGGTGTCGATGCCGGCGTGCAGGAGGCTCATCGCGCAGGTGTGCCGCAGCGTGTGCGGCGTGACGTTCTTCCCTGTCAACGAAGGACACCTCTCGGCCGCGGTCGCGGCGTGCCGGGTAACGAGCTTCCCAACGGCAGCCCTGGTCAGGGGTGTCCCGCTGTTGGTCGGGAACAGCGGCCCCTCTCGCGCTGGTGGGAGCTCGGCGAGCCAGGCCGTGAGGAGCCTGACGGTGTTCTTCTGCAACGGGATCACGCGTTGCTTGCGGCCCTTCCCGACGCATTCGAGTTGGCTGTGTGGTCCGAGCTGAAGGTCACCGACGCGCAGGTTGATGAGTTCGCTGACGCGGAGTCCGGTTTGGATGCCCAGGTGCAGCAGGAGCCGGTCGCGGCGACCGAGCCAGGTCCGGGTGTCCGGGGCAGCGATGAGCGCCTCTGCTTCGGGGGCGGTGAGGAACGACACGAGCGTGGTCTTGGTGCGTTTCGCGGGGATCGCGAGGACCTGGCTGATCGTGGCGATCGCGTCAGGTGCCCGGTAGCTGGCGTAGGTGAAGAACGACCGCAGCGCCGCCCGGCGGGCGTTGCGGGTCGCGACGGAGTTCCCGCGCTCGGTTTCCAGGTGCTGGAGGAACCCGCCGATCAGGTCTGCGTCGAGATCGGCCAGCGTCAACGCCGATGGCGCGATCCCGGTGGCCCGCTCAGCGTAGGTCAGTAGGAGCCGGAACGTGTCGGCGTAGGCGGCTTTCGTGTGCGGGCTGGCATCCAGATGCCGGTCGAGCTTGTCGGTGAAGAACCGTTGCAGCAACGGCGCGAGGTCACTCATCACCGCCCCCTCTCGCTTGGATGCGCTCCGCGAGAGCAGCCGCCAGTTCGGGAGTGTTCGACAGATACCAGTAGGTCGCCTCCGGGCCGACGTGTCCGAGGAACGCCGACAGCACCGGCATCATCGCGTCGACATCGCCGCCGGTTCGGATGTGCCCGATCAGGGTGTTCGTCGCGAACGAGTGCCGGAAGTCGTGCAGCCGGGCGGCCGGCTCGGTCGGCCCGCCGGCCAAGCCAGCGGCCTCGCGGATCTCTCGGAACGTGTTCCCCGCGGTTGAGCGGGCGATCCGGGTGCCTCGGCGGGCGACAAACACCGCGGTCGTCTTCGGGGCCGGGAACGTCCGATCCCGTAGCCGCCGATACCTGCGGATCGCGGTCATCGTCGTCGGGCGGAGTGGGACGAGGCGGGACTTGCCGAACTTCGTGTCCGTGACCCGCACCCAACCGCTGCCATCACCGGCATCGTCGTCGATGGTGATGTCGTCGTCGTTGAGGTTCCTCGCTTCGCTGATCCGCATCCCCGTCACCGTCAGCAGTCCGAGTAGCGTTTGCCAGGAAGCCGCCCGGACTCGTGGGGTCAGCCTGCCTGCCGCGACCAGCAGCGTGTCGATCTGCTGGTCGGTGAAGATCCGCGGGCGAGGACGATGAGCGCCGTAGGGTCGTCCGTCCAGGACGGGGACCTCGGTCGCGGGGTCGAACCAGGCGACATGCTCGGCGAACTGGCGGACATAGTTCAGTCGCTCCAGCACCGTGCCGCGGGAGAACTGTGCTGCCCACGCGGTCGCCAGATCCCGGCGGATCGTGAGCTCACCGGCGTCTTCCATCCAGCCGACGAACGCATCCAGAGTCTTGCCTGGCGCGACGAGCTTGAACCCGAGTGCCCGCCGGGTCGCCAGGTAACCGTCCATCAGATCGCGCAACCCGCTCATCGTGGACACCTGCCCAATGACGCGGCCGCCGGCCATTCGGGTGCGAGAGCGGTGAGCCGGTTCTTGTCGACCTTGGCGTAGAGCGCGGTCGTGCGTAGATGCGCGTGGCGTAGCAGCCCCTGGACCTCCTGCAACGTCGCCCCAGTGGCGAGCATCCCGGTCGCGAACGTGTGCCGCAGCCGGTGTGGGCCGAACTTCTCCACCCCGGCCTTGATGCAGATTTGCCGGATCGTCCCGCAGACACCGTTGGCGCTCAGTGGCTGGACCGGATCGATGACCGTCCAGAACACCTCCTCGCCCTGGACCCTGCCGCCGCGGCCGTGGAGCACGTAATCCTCCAAGGCGTGGCCGACCTCGTCGGGCAGTGGGAGCTCATCGACACGGTCGCCCTTGCCCCGGATGCGTAGGCTTCCGGTGCGCCAGCCGATGTCGTCGAGCCGAAGGCCGGCGATCTCACAAGCGCGCAGCCCGAGCCCGGTAAGAAGCAGCAGGATCGCCCGGTCACGCAGCCCTTTCGGTGAACGCAGATCGAGAGTGTCAAACAGTGCCTCGATCGTGCCCGCCGGCACCGGGTCCGGAATCGATGAGAGTCGCCACGCCGCCGCGTGCGGCACCACCCCGGACAGGTCCTGTCCCACCCGACCGGAGCGGTGAGCGTACTGCAGAAACGAGCGCAGCATCACCAGCTGCTTGCCCAACGTCGATGCCTTCAGCCCACGCGCTGCTTCCAGGTCCACCCACTCGATCAGCATCGCCGCGGTCAGCTTCCGCAGCGACTCCTCGACCGGCGCGGGCAGCCACTCCACGAATGCTGCGACGCGAGCCGTGTACGCGGCAGCCGTGCACTCCTGCGCTGATCGCTCTTGGAGCAGCCACCTCTCGAACTCATCCAGCACATCCCGCACGTCGGCGCGGCGCTGATCACGATGAACCACCATCTCGGTCCTCCTCGACCTGAAGCCGAGCGATCCCAGCGACCGCCCCGGTCAGATCAAGCGAACCCCGACTCCAGAGCCAATGGTTATGTTGACCGGCTCAACCGTTCACCCCTGCCCCGCCCGGGCACTCACCGAGCCGGTCAACATAACCCCGAGGTCGACATACCGGCGCTTATGCGGAATTCCGCATAAGCGCCGTAGTTGACGATGCTGCGGAAGCCTCGGGCGGTGCCGCGGAGGTGTTCGAGCAGTCCGTTGATCGTTTCGGTGGGGCCGTTCGAGGTGCCTGGGTGGTCGAAGAACGCGAGGATGTCATCGCGGCGCCGTTTCATCGTCTGCCCGAGCGAGCGGAGCTCGTCGAGGCCGGCGGGAACCCCGGCCCTGATGGCGTCGATCACCCGGGTCATGATCTTCTTCCCCTCGGCTGGGTCGGGGGCCTGGTAGGCGTCGATCACGTCCTGGTAGATGCTCCAGGTGACCTCGAACGCGACATGCCGCTCGTCGGCGAGGACCTTCGCGAGCCGGTGCTGCTGCTTCAGTGTGAGCAGCGAAGCGCGGGTGCGGGCGACGCGTCGGATGCCGTAGAGCGGGTCACCGGAGCGGCCCCGATGCCCCAGCGTCTCCTGCTGGATGCGTTGCCGGCAGCGGTCGAGCTTGTCCCCGACCAGGGCCACGACATGGTAGGGGTCCATTACGGTGGTGACGGTGTCGATCGCTTCGACGGCGGCGCTCTTGTAGCCGGTGAAGCCGTCCATCGCGACGATCTCCACTTGGTTCCGAAACGAGTCGGTCTGGGCTTCGAGCCAGGTCTTGAACGCCTGCTTCGAGCGGCCCTCGACCACGGCCAGCAGGCGTGAGGGACCGGTTCTGGTCCTTGTCGGGGTCAGGTCGATGATGACGGTGACGTACTTGTCGCCGTGTCGTGTGTGTCGCCACGCGTGCTCATCGACGCCGACAATGGTGACCCCATCAAGCCGGTCTGGGGTGTCGATGAGCAGTTCGGTGCCGGCGGCCAGGATCGCGTCCGAGGTGGTGTTCCAGGCGACGCCGAGGTTGGCCGCGACCCGGGCGATCGACATCCGGTCGACCACGATCGACTTGACCGCCAACATGATCGCGTCACGCGACAGCTTCCCCTTCGACGGCGCCGCCGCCGTGATGGTGTGACGCCAGATCCGTCGACACGGTACGCACCGGTAGCGCGGAACCACCACCTCCAGGACCGTGGGCTTCCACCCGAACGGCACATGCGCCAACCTGCGCAGCACCGCATCGTGCCGGACCCCCGGTCCGGCGCAGCCCGGACACGGCGACGGCGGTGTGGTGGGGCGGCAGCGCAGCACGGTGTGATCGGGTTCGACGCGCTGGGCGGTCACGGACAGCCCGAGACGGTCCAGCCGGCAGAACGTATCGAGGCAGGGTGGGGTAGCGTTTCGCACAAGGGCCCTTGGGTTTTCAGATGTGGCTTAGACACCTTCATCCTGCCAACCCGAGGGCCCCCACTACCAGCCCGACCCTCCGGAGCGCCACCGAGCCGGGTCGCTCAGATGCCGCCCTCGGCTCCACTGCCTTCTGTGAAGAGCCACCGAAGTCCTTGTCAGAGGGGATTTGATGTAGCCAGGGGACCATACATCGTTGTTGTTGTTGTGCGCGAGAGAGGAGTTGAACATCCCTCGAACCGCAGCCGAATATGTCGCTGACTAGGCATTTCACACACTCTCTAGGCGTGCGCCAAGGTCGCGTGGGGCAAATGTGGGGCAGGACTTGCGACGTCTCCGAGCTTCGTCCTCTGGCGTTCATGACCGTGGCGCTCTGAAGCCCTCGGCGAGGACCTCATCCAAACGCTCGGACAGATCGATGGATCCGTCCTTGCCAACGCCAATGCCAACGCCAATGCCAATGCCAAAGAAGGCTGGCGGCCAGGGATGGTCGGCGACCTCGGGCGTGAGCGGGCTTCGCAGGTCGGCCAGTAGCAGAGTCACCTGATCGTGCAGCAGACCCTCCGGCTGGGAGTCGACCATCTGATGCAGCTCGCTGCAATCGGCATCAATCAATCAATCAATCAATCAATCAATCCAACGAGCGTACGACCGAAGCCCGACCACGCCGAGAGATCCTTCCAACCCGTCGCAGTGTCACCTATCGCCGACACACGGTCGAGGTCCTGTTGACGCGGGTCTTCCACCGCTAGCCAGCTCAGGCAGCTGAAGGACCGACTCCCGAGTATGTTCAGGGTTTGCGAGTGTTCAGCTATCCTGAACACGTGGACGGAATGAACGACGCGGCCGCTAGACCGTACATCCGACTCCTCAGCGAGTTCGGCATTCAGAGCCGGCTGCCCGGTGGCCTACCCGTCGAGGGCTGGGCCGATGCGCATCTGATGCGGGGCAGATCCGAGCAGCAATACACCGTGTTCGTGAGGGCGAGTTTCACGTTGGCTGACGCCGCGTGGATCGGCGAGGAACGAGGCCCGGCGCTCGTCCTCAGCAACTTCGTATCACCGCGGACCGCCGACGCCCTCCGCCGGGCAGGCGTTCAGTACCTGGATACTGCCGGGAACGCCTGGATCAAGTTCGGCGACGTACTCATCGACGTCCGTGGCCGCCCCAGGCCCAAGGGCGTAGCGCCGGCGCCAGCGACAGGCAACCTCTTCAGCACGGCCCGCGCTCAAGTCATCTTCGCGCTGCTCGCGTGGCCTGAGCTGTGGCAGGCGCCCCTCAGAGAGTTGGCCCGCACTGCCGACGTCTCGGTTGGCCAGGCTCACAACGCGCGTCAGTTGCTCTCCGAGGCCGGCTACAGGGAGGGTTCGCGACCCGCCGGTCAGCCCGACCTCCTCGAGCTGTGGGCGGCCGCCTACCCAACCGGACTCGGGGCCAAGCTCACCCGCGCCACCTACAGCGGCATCATCGAGCACGTGCGTCCAGCAGCTGAACACGACGCGCTCTACATCTCGGGCGAGTCGGCAGTGCAAGAGTTGCGTCCGGCAACGCTCACCCTCTATACACCCAGGGAAGACCCGTTGCTCCCGGTCGCGAACCGCTGGCGATCAGATGGCCCCGCGAACATCGAGGTCCGCCGCGCTTTCTGGCGTGCCCCGGACGACACCCGACCGGGCGTCCAGCTCGCGCCGTGGCCACTGGTCTATGCCGACCTCGCCGCGAGCGACGACCCCCGCGTGCGCCAGGCAGCCCAAGATTGGAGGCGGTCCCATGCTGGACCTGACACGAGTTCCTGACGACTTTCTGGAGCCGGCAGCAAGGGTGGTCGACACGGTCCTGGCGACATCGCAACCACCTACCCCAGGAGACGTCATGCTCGTCGGTGCGTGGTGCCGCAACATCCTGCACCGCGCACTGGGCCACGACTTTGAGACCACCGCGACGCGCGACCTCGATCTCGCGTTGGCCCTGGCCTCCTGGGATGCCTACCGAACGCTCGCCACCAGCTTCCCGACGGTTGGTCACACCGACATCCGCTACCGGATCGCCGGCTTCGACGTCGATCTTCTCCCGTTCGGCGAAATCGAGGATCCCGAGGGCATCGTCGAGCCACCCACCCGGGAAGTCCCGTTCAGCGTGTGGGCCTTCGCGGAGATCTTCGCCGCCTCGCTGCCCCTCGCACTGGCACCCAACCTAGAAGTCAGGGTCCCCACCGTCGCCGGGTTCACCGCAGCCAAGCTGGGCGCCTGGCTCGACCGCTCCGAGTACCACGAGACCAAGGACGCGACCGACCTCGCGCTGAGCCTCCACTGGTACTCGGAGAACCGCGACGTCCAGGACCGGCTCTACGACACCGCCGACGGAAACGACATCCTGATCGCGGAACAGTCCGACGTTCAGCGCGCTGCCGCGAACCTGCTGGGCGTGGACGTGGCTGGCCTGATCGGCCCGAAGCGGTTGTCGGAGCTCCTGGCGCGCTGGCCGGGCGACGCCGCACTGCTGACCCGAAGCCTGCAGATTCGCGGCGCTTCTGGATGGCCTGCGGAGCTCGGAAGACGACAGGAACTCGTGGGCGCTCTCAGCCGCGGGCTCAACACATCGACCTGAGCGCCGCCGGCAGCCCCGCCACCACCGTGACCAGGAGGACGTGACCGACGACCTCCTCAGGCTGGCCGACCTGGCCGACACCGCTCAGGTCAAAACAGAGAGCCGTACCATTCTTCGACCGGACGTGGGGCAGACGTGGGGCAGCACAGCCCGTCCCGGAGACGTCCAGCCACCTTCCGCACCTCGTGAGAGCCCGTTTCCGCGTTCCATTTCCGTGGGGCAGCAGTGGCCCCGAGCGGCCCTAACTGGCCAGCGAGCCCTCGCTCCGCCAGGCGAAAGTCCTAGTCGCAGCGATTTGGGTCAAGTCGGAAACGGACACGAGAGAAGATTCGGACTTCCGTGTTTGCCCAAGTCAAAGACACCTTACGGTGCGCGAGAGAGGAGTTGAACATCCCTCCCCACCGCCACGAACTCATCGCTGACTAGGCCTTTCTCACTGTCTCGGCGAGTGCCGGGAGGCTGCGTGGGGCAGGCGAGGGGCAGGATTCACGACGTCTCCGGCAGGAGGACCAACGACCGGGTGTGTCCTGGCCGAACCGTCCGGAAGTGGCGCTGATCAAGAGTCGCGATCTCGGCAATCCCGAGCCGCTCTGCCAGAGCGATCACCGAAGCGTCGGTCGTTCCCAGAGGCAGGTCGTCGTACTGGGACTCATCCGCGGGGCTCGCGGCCGCGATCTCGGGCTGCCGACGGAGCCAGCGGTCGAACTCGCGGACGAGGGAGCGGTCGGACTGTGACAGCTTCGGCAGGCCGGGAGTGTGCTTGCCCCGCTTCGAGGAGCGCCCGGACGCCATCCGAGAGTGGCTCGGCGCCGTGACGTCGCTGTCGCCGAGCGGCAGCGGCGGGACGGCGGACGGGCGCCGGATGAACGGCGACCCTCCGGCGGGTTGCCTGCCCGACGACCCCTGCCGGACCTGGCCAAAAGGTGGAAGGCTCTGGTTGTGTCGCGAGGTCGCCCGCGCGAGCGCGGCGTTGAGGGTCTCGAGGTTGGCATCGCCAGGGTCGCTCAGGTCGATGCCCTCCTCGGCGAGGAAGGGCGCCAGGTCGCGCAGCACTTCCTGCGCGATTCCGGGCTTGTGGACGACGCCGGCCGCCGCCATTGCCGCCTTGACCTCCGGATCGTCGAAGATGTTGGTCACGCAGGCAACCTATCGACGGCCCACGCTCGCTCGGAGTGGGGCAACGGGGCGGACCCCCGCCCCCACCTGTACCCGTGTGCCAACCTCAGCACCGAGCCCGACTACGCCGCCAGCGGGTTCTGGTCACAGCAGCTGGGCGAGGCGGCGGCCCTTGTTGCACTCGCCCATGGATGCATGAGCGCGGGTCTTCGCGGTTCCCGTCAGAGTGCTGGACTCCTCTGAGCGCGGTAGCCGCGCCCGGGTCCGTGTCCGCACAGACAGTCAGGGGTCTGGTGTTCTGGGCAGTCGCAGTCGGGGCGTCGACAGCCGCCCGGTCGTGGAATGTGCCCCCACCGTTCATGCGCGGCCTGCCGGCTCATGCCGGTGGCGGCCCCGATCTGCATCCAGGTGGCCCCGGCCGCACGCGCCTCTGCGACCGCCTGGTCCAGCCGCAACTCACTGCGCCGGACGCTCGCCGCTGCCCGAGCCGTGGCATTGAGTACGACGTCGATCTCCACGAACCTGCCTCCTGTCACCCCCCATGTTAGGCGCCGCGGCGCGGTGGCACTCTTCAGACCGGCGGTGCGCTGTCACCGCGCCTCTTGCTGAACACAGGGACCTCGCCAGATCGATGACCTCTCCCGAAGGACTTGATGCGCTTCTGGCAGGGAGGGGCCGAGCTTCACGGATTCGCCTGTTCGGAGAGCAGCTGCCGGCCTGTGATCGGCGGTCCCGCACGTACAGCCGGCGGCCCTGTCTGTCAGGAATGCATGACATTGACCATATACCCCCACCGGTATATATTCCTCTGAATGAGCAACGCACATCCCGCTACGGGAAGACCCCTCGCCCCCTCGAAGCCGCTGCCACCCGTCCTGGCGTGGCTGGGTGGCCTCGGCAAGCGACTCGTGTATCTGATCCCCGCAGCCATGCTGCTGGGGCTCATCGCCGGGGCGTTCACCGACCTGAGCGCCCTGTCCAGCCTGGTGTTGCCGATGACGATGCTGATGGTCTACCCCATGCTTATCGGCTTCAAACCTCGCGACGCCTTCACGCTGGCCGACCGCAAGCCGGTGGGGCTGGCAATGGTGCTCAACTTCGTGGTGTTGCCGCTGGTGGCATTCGGGCTGGCATGGATCTTCTTCCGCGACAGCCCGAGCTTGTTCGCCGGCATGATCCTGGCAGGGCTCTTCCCCACCAGCGGCATGACGATCTCGTGGACCGGTTTCGCCCAAGGCAATGTGCGCGCGGCGGTCACGATGACAGTGATCGGACTGCTGCTGGCTTCGCTCCTTGCCCCGTTCTACCTGTGGGTGCTCGCCGGCGCGGTGGTCCCCGTGGACGTGGTCGGCGTCCTGCTCACGATCCTCATGGTCGTGGGGCTTCCCATGCTCGCCGGCACTGTGACCCGCGTCGCCCTCGTGCGCACGAAGGGCCAGGCCGCGCTCAAGCGCCTCCAGCCGGCGTTCCAGGGGCTCTCAACCCTCGGCGTCCTCGCCATCGTGTTCATCGCCATCGGCCTCAAGGCGCGGATGATCCTGGCCCAGCCGATGCTGCTGGCCTGGGTTCTGGTCCCGGTTGTGCTCTTCTACGCGATCAACTACCTGGTGGCCATCGGCCTTGGGGGCGCACTCGAGCGCAGCGAGGGCGTCGCGGTCGTCTACGGCACCGTCATGCGGAACCTGTCCATCGCGCTGGGGCTCGCGGTGGCGAGCTTCGGGCCCGAGGCCGCCTTGGTGCTCGCGGCCGCCTTCATCGTGCAGGTTCAGTCGGCGGCCTGGTCGGTGCGATTCATGGATGCCGCATTCCCTCGCAGGCAGGCCGAGCCTGACCATCAGCCGGGTCCGGGGGTCCCGTCACCCAGTCGCGTTCAGCAAGAGTGTCTGGAGTGACACGGGGACGGGCTTGGAAGGTCCTGCCTGACTGCCGCTTCGAACCGTTCAGCGGACGCGCTGCGGGCGCTCCTTCTGACGTAGAGTCCGAGCAGAGGCGTCGCTGAAAGGCCGAACGACCCACGAGCGGGAGGGGAGGATTTGATGGACCGCATCATCGAGGAGCGCCAGGTTTCGCATCACCAGGTTGCGATCATCGAAGAACTGATGGACGAGGGCGTCGGCTATGCGCTCATGGTCGACGGAGTGCGGATCGCGGAGAACGAGCCACTCGACAACCGCCCAACCAATGACGAGATCCTGGACATCCTGAGCACCCACGGCTTCCTGTGACCAGACCCGCACGCAGGCGAGCAGAACCACCTGAAACCTGAATCGGCTCCTTCACTGGGTGGCTGAACTGGGTGGTGCTGCGCCGTCTGGCGTGGCGGGCCACCGCTCGTGGTAGTGCCCCGCCCTCAGCCGGTGCTGTTCGTACAGGTCGCGTCGCGCTCGGGAGGAGAGCCGATCCCCGAAGACGATGCCCGACAGGTGGTCGGTTTCGTGCTGCAGGCAACGCGCCAGCAGGCCCGTGCCGATCACGGTGACCGGCTGCCCGAACGGGTCGACCCCCGAGCAGACAGCGTGATCAGGCCGGCCCAGCACCTGGAAGGCACCGGGCAGCGACAGGCACCCCTCAGCGGCCACGTCAAGACGCCGATCCTTGCCCACGGGGAGGTGCAGCGTGGGATTGCACACAGCCCCCTCGTGGTACTCATCGTTCTCGTCGGGGCAACGGTGGACGAACACGGCGAGGTCCACTCCCACCTGAGTGGCCGCCAGCCCTACTCCCCCGGACGCCTTCATGGTGGCGAACATGTCGCGCACCAAGGTGTGCAGTTCCTCGTCGAAGGCGGCCACCGCCCGCGTTCTCGCGTGCATGACAGGGCTGCCCCACCTGGTCATGGGCAGGACCCTGCCGCCGTCCATCAAGTTCTCGATGCGCATCGCTGCCTTCGTGCCTCTCAGTCTGTCGTTCAGCGGTCAGTCTCGGTGGGAGGTGTCCAGCACCCCGGTAGTCGTGACAGAAGGAGTACGTGGGGGAGCTCGTCCCGCCGGCGGTCAGCCGAAAGGTTGCAGGGACGTGACTGCGCCACGGGCATCGCCCGCGACGCCCTGCTGGACGCGCACTCCGAGCTTGGTGAGCATGTTCTCCATGGACTCACCCATGTGGCGGGCGACGACCGTGGTGATCGCGTTGTCCTTGACGAACCGGGCGACGCGGGCGTGATGGCTGCCCTCGGTGCCCTGATCGTGGGAAATGTCCCAGCGGACGGCCTCGGTGCGCCACGAAGTGATGGTCCCGTCCTCCACGGTCGCGAGCGCGACGGTGTGCGCCTTGCCCCAACTCTTGCCGACCTGCTCGTCATCGGCGACCGGGATGCAGACGTTCACTGTGCTCATATCTCTCCTTCGGGTGGTGGGTGGCCCACTGGGTGGGTGAACAATGCGAGCCGAGTCCTCGGCAAGGGCCGGTACCGCGCGTCAGACGTGCGAGGGAGCGCCATGGTGGTGCTTCACGCTGTCGGCGCAGGGAGATGCCCCTGCCAGCGCGCCCGCCAGGTAGTCCGTCACGGCCCGGCGGACGGTCCCGGACGCGCCGGTCACCGCCGTGACGTCATGGGCGTCGAAGATGTGGATCGCGCGGATCCCCATGCCACCGCTCAGGATCACGTTCGCGCCGTGCGCGCGGATGAAGGCGGGCACCTCGCCAGGCCGATGCCCCGCCAAGAACGGATTGGCCAGGACCTCGGTGGCAGCTATGGTGCCGTCGGCGATCTCGGCCAGCACGAAATAAGGGGTCTGGCCGAAGTGCCCAGCCACCTGAGCGTCCAAGCCGACCCCGGTCTCGGCGGTGATGGCGACCTTCATGCTTCTCCTTGTCAGTGCGACGAGCCTACGAACGCGCGGCGGCCGGAACCCTCCTGCCGCACTCATCCTACGTCAAGATATCCTGACAGCATGCCCCCGCACCACACTGAGGCTGAAGCAGACCCGCCCGACGGAGCAGTCCTGCATTCGTCAGGAAGAGATGACAGAAGGAATGGCCGGCGGCGCGGCCCGGGGGGGTACTCGGGCCAGCAATCCCAGCGCTGGCACAGTCAGGCAACCTTGACGTACCCTCGTCAAGAAGTAGTGACAGAAGGGTGGATCGTGTACAGCGTTGGAGACCTCCGATGAGCCTGGACTTCGTAGCCATCGATTTCGAGACGGCGAACCGGCGGCATGGGTCCCCCTGCCAGGTGGGGATGGCACTCGTCCATGACGGTCGGATCCAGGACACCTGGGGGTCTTTGATGCGACCCCCGTACGGATACGGCTGGTTCGACCCGAACTGCACGGAGGTTCACGGCATCGTCGAGCGGGATCTGGAGGGCCAGCCCGGTTTCGAAGACCTCTGGCCCGCGATCGAGAAGCGCCTCACCGGACACCCCGTCATGGCCCACAACGCCGCTTTCGACATCGCGGTGATCCGCGAGTCGACCAGCCATTGCGGCTTTGAATGGCCGACTCTTGACTTCGGCTGCTCGCTACTCCTGGCGCGACGCCACTACGACCTTCCCGAACACACCCTCGATGCCGTGGCCGCCGCGGCGGGAATCCCGCTGGACTGTCACCACGACGCCGTCCACGACGCGGTCGCCTGCGCGCTGATCACCGTGGACATGGTCCGGCGGGTCTCCGCCACGAGCCTGGACGACCTGCTCCAGATCAGCGGCATCGCCTGGGGTCGAATGGCCCCAGACCACCACGAACCCTGCCACCCGACGAGAGCGGCGGCCGAGCCCGACAGGCAACGCGCCCCGACGCTCTTCTGAAAGCCGCTGCCCAGCCCAGACCAAGGACGACGGATCCGACCCACCTCGTGAGGAGAAGAATGCAGCTGTTCCTCGACTGCCTCCCCTGCCTACTCCGGCAGGTGCTCGAAGCGGCCCGGATGGGTTCCCCTGACGAAGCCACCCAGGGACGCATCATGGACGAGGCCATGGTCACGCTCACGCGGCACCGACACTACGGCTCAGCGCCGGCGATGGCCCAGGCGATGCACGACATCGTCAAACGACACACCGGCCTGGCGGACCCGTACCGCGACATCAAGGACCGTGACATGGAGGCGGCGCTACGGCTCGAGCCCTATCTCACGCGGTTCGCCGAAGCCGGTCCGGACATCCTCCAGTCGGCCCTCAAGGTGGCGGCCACGGGCAACGTCATGGATTCGGCGTTGTACAACGACCTTGACATCGAGGCCTGCATCGCGGCGGAGTTGGCGAAGCCGTTCGCGTGCAGCGACCTGGTCGCCTTCTCCCGCGAACTGGAGGCGGCCGGCACGGTGCTGATCATCGGGGACAACGCGGGAGAGGCAGTCTTCGACAAGCTGCTCGCCCGCGTGCTGGCCCGGGAGCACGATGTCTTTTTCGCGGTTCGGGAACGGCCCATCATCAACGACGTCACCGCCGAGGACGCGCTCCTCGTCGGAATCGATGCACACGCGTGCGTCGTGTCCACCGGATGCGCTGCCCCGGGAGCGATCCTGGACGCGTGCAGCGACGGCTTTCGAGCCCAGTTCGACCGGGCCGACCTGGTCATCAGCAAGGGGCAGGGAAACGTCGAGGCACTGTCGGAGGCCCCGCGGCCGCTGTACTTCCTGCTCAAGGCGAAGTGCCCCAAGATCGCCCATGCACTCGACGTCTCGGTCGGCGACTACGTCTTCAAGGCCTCGGGGTGAGCGCTGACTCGTTCCGAGTTCCCTTGACCATGGGCGTCCACCAGGGCTTCGGCGTACCGTCGAAGGAGGAGAAGAAGACAACCCGAGCAGAGCAGTGGTGAGTTTGCCAACCCGCCTTCAACGTCAGGAGCACACATGTCACAGCCCATCGTCGTCGGAGTGGACGGATCCGGACGCAGCCTTCGGGCACTCCTCTGGGCCGCGCACCATGCTGCTGCCCACCAGTGCCCGCTCCGGCTGATCTACGTGCTGCCCCGTTGGGACGGGGACTTCCCCTTCTTTCCACCCGGCCACTTCGAAGAGGTCGAGGGGTACGGCCGAGCTGCCCTCGTCGAGGCCGTGGCCGTGGTCCGCGCAGCGCACCCTGACATAGCTGTGACCACGGACATGCCGATGGGGACACCCGCCGCCGTCCTGCGCACCGAGGCCGAGAACGCCCGAAGCATTGTGGTGGGTGCCGAGGGTGCGGATGCCGGCAACCTCATCCTCGGGTCCACTGTCGTCCAAACTCGTGGGACATGCGGCCTGCCCGGTCGTCGTCGTAGGCCATACCTCGGCCGGGCACGGTCGGGTGGTGGTGGGCACCGCACTCCCGGGCGGCCCTCGACTACGGGTTCCGGCAGGCCGCGATCCGCGGCGACCGACTCAGCGTGATCTCCGCCCTCGGGTTGCCCCAGGGTTGGCCCCGTCACCTGCTCCGCCCTGTGCCGCCGGACGACGAGAGGGTGGCCGAACGGAGGGCGGAGATCGAGACGGCATTGGAGGGGCTGCGAGGCACGTACCCGGACGTGACCGTCGAGATCGAGGTCCACCACATCGACCCGGTGCCCACGCTGGTCGACGCTTCGCACAGGGCCGATCTCCTGGTGCTGGGCTCCCGCGGCCATGGCGGCTTCCACGGGCTGGCTGTTGGTTCGGTCACCCATCGCCTCCTTCGTCTCGCCGGGTGCCCGGTGGCCGTCGTCAACGCGCCCGCCACGTAGGGGGAGGCCCTCGCGGCCCCGCCGCCCGACCTGACCGAGAAAGACGGTCAGCGCCGGTCGGATTCCGCCGCAGAACAGTCCGGGCACAGCCCGAACACCTCCAAGGTGTGGGTGATGTCGGTGTACCCGTATCGCTGGGCCGACTCCTCAGCCCATCGCTCGACCGCCGGACCGGTGATCTCGATCGCATGCCCGCACGAGCGGCACACGAGGTGATGGTGGTGCTGTCGGGAGCACCACAGGTACACCGCCTCGCCGCCCTCCCGGTTCAGGGTATCCACGTCACCGGTCTCGACCATGAGCGCGAGGTTGCGGTAGACCGTGGCAAGCCCGATGCTCTCGCCACTGCGGCGCAGGGCTGCATGGATCTCCTGAGCACTACGGAAGTCGTGCAGCCGCGAAAGTAACTGCGCGACAGCTTGGCGCTGCCGGGTCGCCCGTGGCGCGCGATCGCCCTGCCCGGTCGGCACGGCTAGCCGATCGGAGGGCTCTGACGATCCGGTTGCCCGCCATCGCCGACCATGATTAGAATGATTCTCATTACCACGTAATCATAGCAAGGGAGACGGGACGTGTCGTGGACGTGGAGCGGAATCGTCGATAGGGTCCCCACCGGGCGCGGGGCGCGGGCGGCAGCGGGTGGCATCGCTCTCGCGCTCGTGGTGGTCGGCTGCGCCGGGGTGGATCCTTCAGCGACCGGGTCACCGGGAGATCTGGTCACGGTCGTGGCCTCCACCACCATCCTGGGAAGCGTAGCTGGCCAGGTGGCTGCCTGCGGTGGCGGTGAGGTGACCACGCTGATGCCGGTCGGCGCCGACCCTCACGACTACTCGCCTTCATCGGCCGACGTGGCGGCCATGGTCGAGTCCGACCTCGTGATCGTCAACGGCCTTGGCCTGGAGGAGGGGCTCACCTCCGCACTGGCGACGGCACGCGAGGACGGCGCCACGGTTCTGGAGGTGGGCCCAGCCTTGGACCCGCAGCCCTTCGGCGGCTCGTCCGATTCCCTTGACCCCCACGTGTGGATGGACGTCTCCCGGATGGCGAGGGCCGCGACCCTGATCGGTGACGAGCTCGTCGAAGTGACCGGTGACGCCGCCTTCGGCGACTGTGGGAGAAGGACCGCGGAAGCGCTGAGCGAGACCGACGAAGAAGTGCGAGCCGTGCTCGAAGGCGTCCCGGCCGACTCCCGCACCCTGGTCACCGACCATGACGCCTTCGGCTACTTCTCTCGCGCCTATGACTACACGGTCGCTGGGGTCGTCATCCCCGGGGGCTCGACTCTGGCCCAGCCGAGCTCGTCCGAACTGGCCGCGCTGGCGGAGACGGTCCGGACCGCCGGGGTCAAGGCCATCTTCGCCAACACCGCGAACCCGACCGCACTGATCGAAGCCCTGGCGCGGGAGAGCGGGCAGCAGGTCGCCGTGGTCGAGTTGTACGTGGGCAGTCTCGGTCCGGCCGGTTCCGGCGCCGACACCTACCAGGGGATGATGCTGACCAATGCGAAGCTCATCGCCGACGCGCTCGTCGGCTAGGTTGGCCCCGTGACGCTGCTGGACTGGTTCGTCGAACCCTTCATGCTGGGTTTCCAGCAGCGGGCTCTCCTGGGGGGCGTCCTCGCTGGGCTCATGTGTGCCGTGGTCGGGACCTGGCTCGTCCTGCGCGGCATGAGCTTCTTCGGCGACGCCTTCGTGCACGGCGTCGTCCCCGGGATCGCCGCCGCCGTGGTCCTCGACATCAACCCGGCGTTGGGCGCTGCGGTGGCCGCGGCGGTCATGGTGGCCGGGATCGAGATCGTCAGCCGACAGACCCGACTCACCGAGGACACCGCCATCGGGCTGCTGTTCGTGGGCATGCTCGCCCTTGGCGTGGTGATCATCTCCAGCGTGGACTCCTACACAGGCAGCCTCACCACGATCCTCTTCGGCGACGCCTTGGGCGTGACCCAGCAGGACCTGGTCCAGCAGACGATCCTGGCAGGCGTGGTCATCACAGTCTCCATCGCGATGTACCGACCCTTCCTGGCGCTCTCCTTCAACCGACAGAAGGCAGAACTGCTCGGGATGCGTCCCGGCCGGACCCACGCGGTGCTGTTGGTGCTCATCGCCGCCGCGGTCATCGGCAGCTTCCAGTCCGTCGGCACCTTGCTGGTCTTCGGGCTGCTGGTCGGCCCGCCCGCCACCGCGGCGCTCGTCGTGCGGACCGTTCCGCGAATGATGGCGGTCGCCGCCGCCCTTTCCGTCGCTTCGGTGTGGCTCGGGCTCCTGCTCAGCTACCACCTCGGCACCGCGGGGTCCGCCACCATGGCGCTGATCCCGATCGCGGCGTTCTTCCTCACCCTGGCCTGGACCACCGTGCGAGCCCGTTGGACGCCGCACCCGGAGCCGGGCGCGACCGCACCGGCGCGGCGGGGTCCGGCGGCCGCGCACGAGGCACTCGGATCGCCCCCTGGCCACGGTCGGATGGCCGACGGGGCCGCGCGTCTTCTGGCCGAGGCGAGCGATGTGGTGCTGAGGTACGGCAGCCATACCGCCCTGGCGAAGTCCAGCTTCACCATTCCGCTCGACGGGGTCACCGCGGTCATCGGACCCAACGGTTCAGGCAAGTCGACTCTGTTGCACGCCGTGGCGGGTCTGGTCCCACCATCCGAAGGACGACTGCAGGTCCTGGGACGCGATCCGGAGCAGGCCCGCAGCGAAATCAGCTACGTGTTGCAGTCCACGGTCGTGCCCGCCTCCACCCCGATCACGGTTCGAGAGGCCGTCGGAATGGGCCGATATCCGAGCGTGGGCTTCTTCCGCAGATTCACCGGAGTCGATCGTGCGCGGGTCACCGATGCGATGCGCCGCATGGAGATCGACGATCTGGCCGGACGGCACCTTCACGAACTGTCAGGCGGGCAACGCCAGCGCGTCTACGTGGCGCAGGGGCTCGCCCAGGACCACCACGTGATGCTGCTGGACGAACCCCTCACCGGTCTGGACATCGTCTCCGCACGAACGATCGATCGGCTCATCCACGGAGAGGGCAGCGAGGGGAGAACCGTAGTCCTGACCACCCACGACCTGGACGAGGCACGCGCCGCCGACCACGTCATCCTGGTCAGCGGACGCGTGGTGTCGAGCGGCCCCCCCGAGTCCGTCTGCAACCGGCACAACGTCGAGGTGGCCTTCGGCCTGGGCGGGCTGCACGGCTGGGAAGGCTTCCTGGACGACCCTGCACACGACCCGCACCACGAGGGCTCGGGCGCCGCGGGTCACTAGTGGGCAAATCCGTGAGCGACACAGTCGGGCCAGTGGCAGAGACGCAACGGAGAGACCTGCCTCCGCTTGCCCGGCCGGTCTACTCGCGGGTCTCGCCGTCGAGTCACCGTGCCAGCCCTCGTCCCGCCCTCGCAGAAGGCTATCCGCACCGGCTCGAGGCTGGCGGTGATGGCCTTCTTGAACGCGGCCGACGGGTCGATCGCCACGACGGCGATTCGGTCCCGCCACGCCTGGCTGCGGGCGTTCAGTCAGCCCTCGACGGCGGCGCTGTTGCGGCCATCGACGACCCCGAGCACCTGCCCGGAGGCTGTGTTGACCAGGGTCGTCATCCACGGCTCCACCCGCCGCCACGCGCTGGTGTCGGGGTCGCGGAACCAGCGCACCCGGCGGTAGCGGTGCTCGTCGATACCGAGGTGTCTCACGTGCAGGTCATCGACGTCAGGCAGGACGACCACAGCGGCGTTCACCGTCTTCTGGGCGGTCCACCACGCGCCCCCGAACCCGGCGGCGACACCGGCGACGGGCCGGCCGTGGTCGATGACCGCCTCCAACAGGCCCCGCCGCAGCCGGCTCGTGCAACGGGCCCGCAACGGCACCTCGCTCGTGGTCTGGGTGAACGTCCGGCGCGGGCACGCCCGCTCGGCGCACACCAGCCGGGGCTTGACCACGACCACCTCGACACCGCCCGCGTGGGGCAAGTCCTTGACCCGTTGCCGACACCACGCGTGCACCCGCTCCGACACCACCCCGCAGTCGGGGCAGCCCTCGCCGAGGGTGTCGGCCTGCACGATCACCCGACGACCACCCAGGGGGAGGTCGATCACGTCGATCACGTGGTAGTCAGGCAGGTTGAAGATCACGCTCGCAGCGTCACGCTGGGAGCACGTAGGCTCGATCACAGCTCGTGGTCCTTGTCTGGTTGGATGCTTCGCAACACCCATCCCAGCGCAAAGCCACGAGCCCTTGCGCAAACGACCCACCACGGTCAACTACGAGTAGCCCGAATGAGGGGCAGAGGTCCCGTGCGCTGGCACGAGTTTCCGACCATCGGGCCTAGCCAGAAGCGGTTTGAGCGTACGGTCTCCGTGGGGCAGATGTGGGGCACGAGTGGCCCCAAGGGGGCCTCAACCGACCCGAGACAGCCCAACACCCCGGGAGAAACCCCTAGTCACACCGATTCGGGGATCATCAGCTCGAATCCGCGAGAGGATTTACACCTCCGCCTTTCGCTATTGCTCCGCGAGTAAATACCCTAGCCAGGAGCACCTTTGGTGCGCGAGAGAGGAGTTGAAGCTCTCTTCTATCAGCCGATAATGACCCCCTGACAAGGTAATTTGATAGAACTCAGCCATGCCGTCACCTTGCCGTGGGGAATACGTGGGGAATCGCTTCGAACCCAAGATCCGCGCGGATCTCGCGTCCATAGCTGCCCTTCAGCATAGGCGGCGTCCGCCCCACGGTCACTGGCGAGCCGGTGGATGAGGACGCGCGCGGGCACAGACTGAGGGGCTTCATCGGCGACGGCCGCGAAGCTCGGTTCGCTTCCGTGCTCAGTGACGCCCTGCAGGTCCGGGCTACCGACCGCACGCAGCAACACGGAGACGACGAGGGCACCCTTCCGCTTGAGGTCGTATGGCGAGCGCCGCGTCGAGGACGCAACACTGTCGCATGGGCCAGGTGAGCAGAGATCGTCCATCGCGGTCGTCATGGTCAGCGGCCCACTGAGGGGACCAGCGCCGGCGAAGGCACGGTCGGCGGCTCCGGGGTGATGGCCTGGCCGACGGAGGCTGCCTCCCAGCGCGTGGGGTCCGTCTGAACTCGGATGTCACTCTCCAGAGCGTCGAGCGCGGTATCGGTGATGGTCGGAGCCGGCTGGGTGGTCTGCAGAATGAGGTCCGCGGCGCCAATGACACGCTGGCCCGTGCTGCGGAGGATGTCGGCGAGGCCACGCTGCTCGGTCACCGCCTTGAGTGCCCAGCCGGCGACGTAGTTGAAGGTGTACTGGCTGGAGTCGAGCCCGTGCGCGCTGGTCACCATGTCTATCTGGACAGGTCTGCTGTCAAGGGCTTGGTTCACTTTCTGCCTCCTGTTCGAGCGGCTGGGTGGGGTCGCTGGGTGGTTGTTCGCCGAGGTCGGTGAGGAGCTGGCAGATCCTTCGGGCGATGGCTTGGTGGCGTTCGATCTCGCGGGACCATCCCTGTTCACGTGCCTGGTTGGCGAGGCCGAGTTCTGTTCGGTAGCGGTCGCGGAGCCGGGGCACGTACTTGGGGGTAGTGATGAATTTGGCGCAGTTGAGGTAGAGGTCGCATTCGCAGGGGCCTTCGGCGGGCAGGCGTAGGCAGTGGCCGAGTTCGAGTTCGGTTTGGAGGAAGTTGGCTTTGATCCAGTCGACGTTGTCTTCGGACAGTTCGCGGTTGCGGACGGCGGTGGCGGAGGGTCCGGCGATGGTGGCGTCGGGGCCGAGGACGGCGCGGTAGTCGTCGCGGACGGCGGGGTCGGAGACGTGGGCGTAGACCAGCGCCATTTGGACGCTCTTGTGGCCCAGGATGCTCATGATGGTTTGGAGTCGTGCGCCGCGTTCGGCGAGTTGGGTGCCGACAGTGTGCCGGAAGCGGTGGGCGCTGACGGTGGGTTTGCCTGCGTCGTCGGTGAGCCCTGCTTCGCGGCAGGTCGTCAGCAGTGGGTCGTCGAAGAGATAGTTAAAGGACAGGACTCGGCCTTGGCGGACGAACAGGCGCCGCGCGGCGCGGTCGTTGTGGTTGCCGGGCAGGGGGCGATCGATCTGTTCATGCCTGAGTTGTTGGAGCGTCCGGATGGCTTCGGCGGTCTCCTCGGTGATCGGCACGGTGCGTTCGGTGTAGTTCTTGCTGGCCGGGAGGCGGAGCCGCGGGGTGCCGTCGGGGTAGGCGTCCAGGGCGTCGAGTTCGATCATGCGGATCTCGCTGCGGCGGGCTCCGCTCCAGCGTGCGATGAGCAGGGCGGCCCGCTGGTAGGGGCAGTCGAGGTTGCGGATGGCGTCGGTGAGCTTGGCCAGGTCGGCGTCGGGGATGAACCTGGGGACGGGGTGGACGAGTTTGGGCAGGTCGCCGTTGATGAGCAGCGGTCGGCCGGGCATGTCGGGCCATTCCCACAGGTAGCCGTCGCGGAAGAAGCCGAGGACGGACTGGCTGCGTGCCCGTCGAGTTGCCGGCGCCAGGGGGCGGCCGGTGCGGCGGTGGCTGAGGGTGGTCATCCAGGTGCCGAACTCGAGGCAGTCGTCGCGGGTGACGTCGGCGAAGGAGGTGATCTCGGGTCGGGTGGACAGCAGCCAGGTGCAGAACCTGCGGAGCCCTTCCTCGGTGTTGGACATGGTGGCGGGCCGGTCGAGGACACGGCGGGCGTCGAGGTAGCGGCCCATGGTGTCGGTCATTGCTGCCGGCATCGCCGGCCAGTGGGCGGTCTTCGGCAGGGGCTCTTTGGGGATCTCGGGGACGTAGCCGGCGTGATACAGCAGCAGCTGGAGCAGGAACACCTGGGATCCCCAGTTGCGCCGCCTGCTGGCCCACGTGGCATCCTCGCCGTGGAACAGCGGCCGATCGGGGCGGGCGCCGAAGGTGTCCATCGCGGAGAGGATCTCCTGGGAGTCGGCAACGGTGAGCTCACCGACGGTGGGCTGTCCGCCGTGGAGCAGCATCCGCGAGAGCGCCCACTGAGCGGCGCGGCTGGCGGTTTGGGCGCGGAACCCGACCTTGACGCCAAGGTCGATCAACTCCTGGCGGGTCTCGACCAGGGGCAGACCGAGGGCGCTGGCGTGTTTCCAGAAGTTCAGAGCAGGTAGGGCGATGAGCCAGTCCCAGTCGAAGGTCATCCTGCCGGTGACGCCCAGGTAGGTGAGGTAGTGACGGGCGTTGTAGGAGATCGGGTCGGTGACCGGCGCGCGTCGGGGATCCTCGCCCAGGAGTCGCCCGATCCGGTGAGTCAACGGCTCGGCGTACCACTCGGTCAGGTCGGGGTAGCGGGCGACGAACTCGCGACGGTGCTTCAAGCACACATGCACGTAGCTGGGGTCTGATGTGACGGCGCGGATCAGCTGGGCGAACTCCTCGGCCCCGGCATGTTCGGGTTTCGTGGTGATCGCCGGGAGGGCTGCGGGGCGCCTTCGATCCACGATTTCCCGTCCGGGCGGGCCACCAGCAGCGAGCGAGGCTTACGGGTTCTCCGGCCCGACCGTAACGCCTGTTCAACCGCCAATTCATGGCGCAGGCTCCCGCGTCCGGTCACATACAAGGCCTGATAGATCGTTTCGTGACTCACGCGCATCTGCCTATCATCGGGATAATCGGTGCGAAGACGATGACTGATTTGTTCAGGAGACCACTGCTTTGCCAGCCCGGCGATCACCTCACCACGCAACCGCTGGTTCACCTCCAGTATGCTCGGGTGCCCCCGCCGGCGTCGTTGCCCGGCCAGCCGTTCGGCGGTCGGGGCATCGTAGGAGACCGTATGATCACGAGTCGATCGGCGGACCTCGCGGGACACGGTAGACGCTGACACCCCCACCAGCCCGGCGATCTGCCGCACGCTCATCTGCTCACGCAAACACTCGTGAATCCGCCACCGGGCGACCAACTCCAACCGGCGGCCATGGCCCGATCCCGACACATACACGGCGGTATCCACCGGGCGCACCGCCTCAGGAAGCCGCCGCGGAGCCACACCTTCCAGGCCGCCGCGCCTGTCATGCCGAAACGTCATACCCCACGATCTCACCCAGCTGCGAATGGCGGCCTTGCCCACACCCGTCAACCGTTCGATCTCCCGGGCCGTATACCCCCGCTCCAACATCTCCCGAACCACCGCACGCGTCTGATCACTATGCCGATACATCGTTGCTCCAACCCCTAACCTCTAGGGGTGTTGCACTCAGACCTGAACCCGCCCCGCACCCCCTGCAGACAATCCGACCCAAGATCGGCGGTGTCCACCGATTCACCTCCCAGAACCGGTTGCTGCGCCCGATATCGTGGTTCATGCTCCGGAAAAAGCGAGGAATCATGCCTGTGGGCGCCGATTTGAGCTATCCCTTCAAGGGACGCTGGCTGACGCAGAACAGCCCCGCCAATCACGTGCCCAGTCACGGCACGACCCTGTTCGCCACGGCCTACGCGATCGACTTCGTTCCCGTCGACGACTTCGGACGCTCCGCCCCGATCACCGTCTCGTCGCTCCTGCGGCCCGAGCCCGCCGCGTTGTTCACCGGCTTCGGACGACCCGTACTGGCACCGGCGACCGGCACCGTTGTCGCCGCCCTCGATTCCCAGCCCGACCACCCTGCGTACCGCGGCATCCCTTCGGTCGGATACGCGCTCACTCAACGTCGCCGGGTCGCCGCGGGATGGGCCGGGCTGGCGGGCAACCACGTCATGATCGAAACCAGTGGAGGCATCGTCGCGCTCTGTCACCTGCAGCTCGGCAGCATCCGGGTGCAGGTCGGTCAGCAGGTGAACGCCGGCGACCCCGTCGCGCGTTGCGGAAACTCGGGCAACAGCACCGAGCCCCACCTTCATCTGCAGGTCATCGACCGACTGGACGTCGAGCACGCAGTCGCGGTCCCCTTCACGCTGAACGGCATCCTGCCGCGCAACGGCAAGATCATCGACGCCTGAGGGCGCGGTCCTCGTCTGCTTTACGGCCCGGTCCCGCTTTCAGCCCCGACCCCCTTGCGGTCCCGGTCTGCTTCGACCCTAGTCAGCCGTGAGCCCCGGTCTCATTGCGGCCTCGGTCAGCTCTCGACCCGGCCCCCTTGCGGTCCCCGCCAGCTTCCGGCCCGGTCAGCGTCCGGCGCGAACGGCCTCGGCCAGGTCGACGGCGAGCGCCTCGGCCTCGGAATCGTCCAGTTCGTGGATGGTGAGCCGCAGGTGACGCGATGGTCCAGCGGCCGGATCCAGCCGGAATTCGTCGCCGGTACGCACCAGCCATCCGCGCTCCTTCAATCGCTCGCCGACATCGCGCGCGAACACCGGGAGCCCGACCCACAAGTTGATGCCGTCACCGGCCACGGTCTCAATGCCATGCTGGGCGAGCCGGGTGGCGAAGGCCTCGTTGCGCGCCGCGTAGTGCGCCCCCGCACGAGCGATCGCGGCGCGGGTGCCGGCGTCCGACAGCAGCGCATGCGCGGTGCGCTGAAGTAGGTGGCTGACCCAGGTCGTTCCTGGGCTCAGGCGCATCGCGAGCCGGGACGCGGTCTCCGCGTCGGAGGCCACCAGCGCCAGGCAGATGTCGGGACCGATGAACTTCGACACCGACCGCACCAGCGCCCAGCGCCGATGATCCGGGCCAACCATCGAGTGGAATTGACGCTGGGACAACAGCGAGTAGTAATCGTCCTCGATCACCAGCACGTAGGGGTACTCGGCCAGCACCGCGCGCAGCGCCTCGGCCCGCCGGGCGCTCAGCGAGACCCCGGTCGGGTTCTGGGCGCGCGGCGTGCCGATCACCGCGCGGACGCCCTGCGCGAGCGCCGCCCGCAGCCCGTCCACCGTCATGCCCTCGTCATCGACCGGCACGGCCACCGCCCGGTAGCCGCCGAAGCGGGTGACCTGGATGCTGGCCAAGAAGCAGGGATCTTCGAGCGCCACAGCGTCATCGCGAGTCAACGCCTGGGCGAGCAGCCGCTCGACCGCGTCCACAGCGCCGCTGGTGACCGTGAGTTGAAAGTCGGACGGTACGTCGGGAGCGATCCAGTCGCGAGCCCAGGCCTCCAGTCCGCGGTCGATCACGGGCTCTCCGTACAGCACCGGACGCCCCACCGCGGCATGCAGAGCGGTGCTGAGGTCGGGGATCAGTTCGGCCGCGGGGTTACCGGTGCCGACATCGCGCAGGGTTCCGGAGGCGACGTCGCGCAGGGTTCCGGTGGCGACGTAGCCTTCCTGCGCCATGGGAGTGTGCTCGGCCACGCGGGTGCCGGCGCGTCCCTGCCCGATCACCGCACCGGAGCGGGCCAGCAGTCCGTAAGCGGCCACGACCGTATTGCGGTTGACCTCCAGGCGGCGGGCGAGCACCCGCACCGGCGGCAGTGGATCGCCGGGCACCAGGATGCCGCTCTCGATGAGGTCGCGCACGCTGTCGGCGATCTCGGCGGCGGTGCCACCAGTGATCGCCGTCTCAGCTTGCTCTGCCACGATGGCGATTCTAAGGCCCGCGTGCTAACTTTTGGCCTAGGTCAAAAGATTGCGCTCGCTGCACAACCCAGAACCCAGAACCAGGAGACCATGATGAGCACCACCACCGGCACCGATCGGGTCAAGCGCGGCCTGGCAGACATGCTGAAAGGCGGCGTCATCATGGACGTCGTCACCCCCGAGCAGGCCCGGATCGCCGAGGACGCCGGCGCCGTCGCGGTCATGGCACTCGAGCGCGTGCCGGCCGACATCCGCGCGCAGGGCGGCGTCGCCCGGATGAGCGACCCGGATCTGATCGAGGCGATCATCGCCGAGGTGTCGATCCCGGTCATGGCCAAGGCCCGCATCGGCCACTTCGTCGAGGCGCAGGTGCTGCAGGCGCTCAACGTCGACTACATCGACGAATCCGAGGTGCTGTCTCCGGCCGATTACGTCAACCACATCGACAAATGGCCGTTCACCGTGCCGTTCGTGTGCGGCGCCACCAACCTGGGCGAGGCGCTGCGCCGCATCAACGAGGGCGCTGCGATGATCCGATCCAAGGGCGAAGCCGGCACCGGCGACGTCTCGGAGGCAACCAAGCACATCCGCACCATCACCTCCGAGATCAACGCGCTGACCGCGAAGTCGGCTGACGAGCTGTACGTGGCAGCCAAGGATCTGCAGGCCCCCTACGACCTGGTGGCCGAAGTCGCCAGCACCGGACGCCTTCCCGTCGTGCTGTTCACCGCCGGTGGCGTCGCGACACCGGCCGACGCGGCGATGATGATGCAGCTCGGCGCCGACGGCGTGTTCGTCGGCTCGGGGATCTTCAAGTCGGGCGAGCCGGCCAAGCGGGCAGCGGCGATCGTGAAGGCCACCACCTTCTACAGTGATCCGTCGGTGATCGCGGAGGTGTCGCGCGGTTTGGGTGAGGCGATGGTCGGCATCAACGTCGCCGATGTTCCCGCGCCGCACCGGCTGGCCGAGCGCGGCTGGTGAGCGGCCTGCGAGTCGGTGTCCTGGCGCTTCAGGGGGATGTCCGCGAGCATGTGCGTGTCCTGAGCAGCCTGGGCGCGAGCGTGGTGAACGTGCGGCGTCCCCAAGACCTCGAAGGCATCCGCGGCCTGGTGTTGCCAGGTGGCGAATCGAGCGTCATCGACAAACTCGCGCGCGCCTACGGGCTGCGGCAGCCGATCCGGGAGGCGATCGCGGCCGGCCTGCCGGTGCTGGGCACCTGTGCCGGCCTGATTCTGCTCGCCGACCGCGTCGGCGGCGCCATTGCCGGCCAAGAGAGCTTCGGTGGCCTGGATATCACTGTGCAGCGCAATGCGTTCGGCAGCCAGGTCGATTCGTTCGAGACCGAGCTCGCGGTACCCGCGTTCGGCAAGCCGCCGGTGCACGCGGCATTCATCCGGGCTCCGTTGATCGAACGGGTCGGACCGGGCGCCCACGTGCTCGCCACCTTGCCCGATGGACGAATCGTCGCGGTCGAGCAGGGCGCGCTGATCGGTCTTGCCTTTCATCCCGAGGTGACCGGAGAGACCCGCTTCCACCAGAGGTTCCTCGGCACGGCGCGGCGTTTCGCGTCCAAGACCGATGCCCCGCAGGGTCCGAGGGACCGGGCCGCGGCCGCGATCAACACCGCCGACGCAACGAGAGGACGCACGTAGTCAGTCGGGCGGGGTGCGTCATCGCTTGGGGTGACGCACCGACAGCACATCCCTGGGGTCATCGGACAGCTTGACTCATATACCCCAGGGGGTATACTCGCTTCATGCTCACTCACAGGACGACCCAGCGCCAGCCCGCGCCCCTCACCCCATCGAGCGCGCCGGGCATCGAGGTATTCGACTCGTCTGCCGGAACCGCGGATGATCTCGATGCGGGCGGGGCCCGCATCACGATCGCTACTCAGCCAGCGAAGGACGTGGACTGATGCGGATCGTTGTCGTCGGAGGTGTTGCCGGCGGAATGACCTGTGCGGCTCGTGCCCGCAGGCTCGATGAACAGGCAGAGATCATCGTGCTCGATCGTGGCGATCACGTGTCCTTCGCCAACTGCGGGCTCCCGTACTACGTCGGAGGCGAGATCACCGATCCGGCCCGGCTTCTCGTCCAGCGGCCCGAATCGCTGCGGGCCGCGCTCAATCTGGATGTCCGCACGCGCCACGAGGTCATCGGCCTTGATCCGGACTCCCGGTCGGTGACGGTATGCACGGACGACGGAGTGTGCTCGATCGGCTATGACGCCCTGGTGCTGTCCCCGGGTGCGCGGCCTGTGCGGCCACCGATTCCCGGGCTGGAATCCTCGCGGGTTCACACCCTGCGCACGGTCGGCGACGCGACCCGGCTGGACGAGATCGTCAGTCAGGGGGCCACTCGTGCCGTTGTGCTGGGGGCCGGATTCATCGGTTTAGAAGCCGCCGAAGCGCTGGCCCACCGGGGCCTGCAGGTGACGGTCGTCGAGCTCGCCGAGCACGTTCTCCCGCCCCTCGAGCCCGAACTCGCCTCCCTGGTTGCCGACGAGTTGCGCCGGCTCGGCATCACCGTGCGCACCCAGGTCGCTGCCACGGCCATCGAGGAGGGTCCCGAACATGACACCGTGGTGCTGGCCGACGATGGCCGGATCGACGCGGACCTCATCGTGCTCTCGGTAGGCGTTCGCCCCGACACCGCGGTATTCGAAGCCGCTGGGGTGGCCTGCGAGAAGAGCGCGATCATCACGGATGAGCATGGGCGGACCAATGTGCCCGGCATCTGGGCGGTCGGGGACGCCACCGTGAGTACCGACGCCATCACCGGCCTGCGGCGTCCGATCACCCTCGCAGGGCCCGCCAACCGCGCCGGACGTCTGGTCGCAGACGATATTTTCCGCCCGGCCATCGCGCGTCCGATCCCGCAGCCATGCGGCACCGCGATCGTCCGCGCCGGTGGGCTGACCGCCGCGCTCACCGGCGCCAACCGAGCGACCTTGCTTGCCCAGGGCATCGCCCATCACACCGTGCATCTGCATCCCACCCAGCACGCCGGCTACTTCCCCGGCGCCTGTCCGGTCCATCTCGTCGTGCACTTCCGTGAGGACGACGGGTTGCTGCTCGGTGCGCAAGCTGTAGGTACCGACGGAGTCGACAAACGGATCGATGTACTCGCCACCGCACTGCGCAACCGGATGACCGTGGCAGACCTGATCGACTTGGATCTGGCCTATTCCCCGCCCTACGGCAACGCCAAGGATCCGGTCACGATGGCCGGCCTGATCGGCAACAACGTGCTGACCGGCACCGTCCGACTGTGGTATCCGTGGCAGGTGGACGACGTAATGGCGTCGTCGCTCGTCCTCGATACCCGTAGCCCCGCCGAATTCGCCAGCGGTCATCTGCCGGGGGCGCTCAACATCGCGCACACCGAACTCCGCCGGCGTATCGACGAGGTGCGCGAGGTCGCGGCCGGGCGTCCTGTCCGAGTGATGTGCGCCTCCGGGATGCGTTCCTATCTGGCCCACCGGGTGCTCACCGAGAACGGCTTGGATTCGGCCACGCTGTCCGGCGGCATCCTTACCCTGCGGGCCTTCCTCGACGGCACCGACGTCCTGCATGACACCGATTCCATCCACACATCCGGGAGACTCCAATGACCAGCCACAGTCCCGAAGCCAGGAAGAACGTCGTCAACCGGCTGCGCCGAGCGTCCGGCCAACTCACCGCTGTCATCACTGCCGTCGAGACCGGCGCCCCCTGCCGCGAAGTCGTTACTCAACTCGCCGCTGTGCGTAGCGCACTCGACAATGCAGGTTTCGTCATCATCTCCACCGCCATGAAGGACTGCCTCGCCGATCCGGACGAGACCGCCGACGACGGCACCACCGCGGAGCAGCTCGAAAAGCTGTTCCTCATGCTCGCCTGAATCATCAATGATCACGCCAACCAAACGAAGGAATCATCATGTGTCGTGCCGTTCGCTGCCACATCTGCGGAAAGACCACCTGGGCCGGCTGCGGCCAACACATCGACCAAGTGAGGCGCACCGTCGCCGACGAACACTGGTGTGACGGTCATGCTCCCCAGCGCACCAAGGGCCGTTTTGCGTCGTTGTTCAACCGCTGAGCGGTTCGCGAACATCACAGGACCACGCGGCGCCAGAAGCGAGCCGACCGGCCGGAGTCCGCGGGGACCAGCCAGCTGGTGCTCGGCAGACAGCCCCTACACCCATCCCCCGTACGGCTTCTGAGCAACCGCATTGTGCAGCCACTTGATGAGCGTGGTGAAGTCGAAGACCGGCCTACCCACAGCCGACTGGATGGCGGCTGCATAGGGTGGCAGATCGCTGCACTCCAGGAGCACGGCTCCCACTTGATCGTCTTCGCACAGTCTCTTGGCGAGGCTCACCACCTCGTTCTGGACGCCGTCGTTGTCGAAGCTGCCTCGCCCTTCGATGATGCAGGAGAACTCGGGTTCGTTCTGCAGTCCCCCGATCACCAGGTCCGAGGTGTCGCCAACTCCGCACGACGTCCAGATCTCGTCATCCAGGGACGATGAGTCGGCCGTGAGAATAGCGATCTTGCGGCCGGGCAGGATAATCCTGATCCAGGGGATCTGGACGAGCGACGAGAGCGCCGCCGGCACATTGAGTCGGGGGCTCACACGAGCGTGGTAGCGCCCGAAGAAGCCGCAGGCCGAACAGATGGCCCGCACTCCCGCCTGTTCCAATTCCTGGCAGGCAGCGAGCACGGAATCGCTGACATCGACACGCTCGCTACCGAAGAGCTTCGAGATGTCGAGACCGCGCACGGGCTGGAGCCGTACTGGAAAGGGGAACGTACTGGCATTGACGACATTGCCGGGCACCATCGGGTACCAGACATCCTCGATATAGATGACGCCGACCGGGAATCCGGCAACGACCTGCGCGGGTGCCATTCGCACCGGGCCGATCGGGGCGCCGGCAGGGAGATAGCCATATGGCGCGGTGGGCATCACGCGTGTGCTCCGAAACGCGCCGGGGCGAACGCCCGGTAGTCTTCTGGAGCGTCTCCCTCAATGAGGGCGCGCAGTACCTTGGCCGTTGACGGCGCATAGGTGAGACCGAGCATTGCGTGTCCGGTAGCGAGATAGGCGTTGCGCTGACCGGGCACCAGCCCGATGATCGGGACGCCGTCCGCCGACATCGGTCGCAGACCGGCCCAGCCAGGATCAACATCATCCACGGGCACGTCCGGATAGATCTCCTGCACCTGCGCGATCAGCTTGTCGATCACAGTCGGTGCGACGCTCGGCTCGGGCTGGCCAATGATCATCCCGCTGGACGCCCTCAGCCCCCAGTCGAGCGGAGTCACGGCGATGTGGCTGACATCTGTCAGCACGGAGGCAGCCGGCTTGAGCGAGTCGTCGTCGAAGTGCACGTCGACCGAGTACCCGCCGCCGGGGAACAGCGGTAGCGAGTATCCCAGCTTCTTGGCGAGCCCGCGCGAGCCGACGCCTGCGGCGATGATGAACTGGTCTGCCTCGATCGGCCCCTCCGATGTCACCGCCGCGCGAACCACACCGTCGGAGGTCTCGAAGGAGGTCACCGGGGAGTGCTGAATCAGCTTGCCGCCAGCCTGTTCGATGCTGGCCACCAGCGCCTTCATGACCGAATCCGGTTCGACCTGCAGATCGTCGGGTGCGAAGTAGGCGTACTCGACGTCGGGAGCGAGGTTCGGATCAACCTCGTGGACGGCTGAGGCACCCTCGAGCAGTCGGATGCGCTTCTTGAGCTCCGGGAATCCGTCGAATACCGCGACTGCCTGCTCGTAGGCCTGGCGGGACGTGAAGACGTGCATCGAACCACCGGTGTGATGCTCGAAGTTCAGGCCCTGCTCCTGGTACTCCGCGAAACCGTCGAGCACCATCCGGGTGAGGATGTCCTGAGCGTCGGTCCCCACGACGAAGTTGGACTTCTTCGTGGCCCATGCCATCCGCAACAGAAAACGAAGGTAGTCGAGCGAGAACTGCGGGGTGATGCTGATCGCCGAGTTCCCGCCGAACACGGAACGGGCCGCGATACCGATCGAACCGGGTGCGGGGACCGGGAAAGACAGCACACCGGTCACCAGAGCCGCGTTTCCGTGGGAGGGACCTTGGCCGTAGTCACCGCTCTCGACGATCGTGACCTCATGACCTGCTCCGAGCAACTCATGGGCTGCGGCCAAGCCGACGACTCCGGCTCCGATGATGACGATTCGCATCAGTGCTCACTCCCGACGAAAGCGGTGATCAGCATCTCGATGCGATAGCCCGGCAGATCGGCGCCGACGGTGGCGCGCGGAGGGTAGGGTGCCGGCACGATTTGCTTATAGGTGGCATCGAATCCGGCGAAGTCGTTCTCGATGTCGTTGAGGAAGACCTGGACTTGGACGAGGTCTGCCAGACTCGAGCCGGCCTTGGCGAGCACCTGCTCAAGCAGTTCGAAGCAGTATCGGGTCTGTTCCTCGATAGTGCTGCCACGGACTGCCCCGGTCGCCGGGTCGTGCGAGGTCATGCCTGAGGTGAACAGCAGGTTCCCGACGACCTTCCCGTGACTGTATGCGGCCACGGACTCGCCAACCGAGATCACGCGGGGTTTCATCTCTATCTCCTACCTGTCGGTGACTGCGGACAAGAACTGGCGCG
Organism: Propionibacterium sp.; assembly: GCA_012517405.1. Taxonomy (GTDB): domain Bacteria; phylum Actinomycetota; class Actinomycetes; order Propionibacteriales; family Propionibacteriaceae; genus Brooklawnia; species Brooklawnia propionicigenes. The sequence goes on along the minus strand of JAAYVB010000008.1, from coordinate 43,717 downwards.
TGCGTTCCTGCCTGGGATTGCTCATGACCTCTTCGGGCACACCCTCTTCGAGGATCGCGCCGTCTTCCATGACCACCAGGTAGTCCCCAATGGTGCGAGCGAAGCTCATTTCGTGGGTGACGACCATCATCGTCATGCCCGATTGGGCGACAGACTTCATGACGGCGAGGACGCTTTGGGCCAACTCGGGGTCCAGTGCGCTGGTGGGCTCGTCGAAGAGCATGATCTTGGGCTCCAGTGCGAGTGCACGCGCAATCGCGACCCGTTGCTGCTGACCACCGGACAGCTTGGGCGGGTACTGCTCTGCTTTATCGGACAGCCCAACACTGTCCAGTAGCTCGAGGGCACGCTCGCGCGCCTCGTCCTTACTGCGCTTGAGCACGCGCTGTTGGGCCAAGACGATGTTGTCGATAACGGGCATGTGCGGAAACAGATTGAACGACTGGAAGACCATGCCGACGTGCCGTCGCAACGCCAGTAGCTCTTTGCGGGAGTGACTGTGTCCACCCTCAAGGAACTGACCTGCGACGAGCATGTTTCCGTCGTCGGGCGCCTCGAGGAGGTTGACGCACCGCAACAGTGTGCTCTTCCCCGCTCCGCTGGGTCCGATGACAGAGCACACCGAGCCTTCTTTGACCCGCAACGAGACCCCTTTGAGAACCTCGTGGTCGCCATACCTCTTGCGGAGACCGGCCAGCTCGATCGCGAATTCTGGGCGTCCGCGACCACTCGTGGAGTCATCGGGCTCGGTGGCCGTGACCGTCAGTTCACTGTTGTCGCTCATTTTCTGTATCTCCCGCGCGTTGAGAATCAAGAACCGAGCGCCCGGGTGGATAAGCCCACCCGAGCGCTCGCTGGAATCAGCTGTCGAGCAGGTAGCTGTCTTCGACCTCGGTGAGGCTCGGATCCACGTCGTGGTCGATGAAGATCTGCTTCAAGGTCCCGTCGGCCCGCAGCGCAGCGATATCGGCATTGAGCGCCTCACCCAGAGCCGTATTGCTCTTCGTGAACGGAATGCCGACCTGTGCAGGCTTGACCGAAGCGCCGATCGGCTCGTAGGGATCGGCGGTGGTGACCTTCCAATCGCCACCGTTCTGACTGGCGCTGAATGCAGCGGCGGGAACCGAATCGATGCCGACATCGATTCGGCCGCTGTCGAGGTCGGCCCACATCTCGACGTTCGACTTGTAGATCTTCAGCTTGTCGCCGAGTTGAGCCTGAAGATCAGCGACCCAGAGGTAGCCGTCAACGGTGCCGACGTTGCGGGTGAGGATGGTGGGGATATCGGTCACGCCGTCTTTGGAGATGATGCCCATCCCGTCGACGTACATCGCCTCGCTCAGCCCGACGACTTCAGCCCGGCTCGTCGTGCGGTAGTAGTCACCAATCGCAACATCGGTGCGACCGGACTGGACGGCCGGCACCGCGCCGCTGTAATCCACCTGCACGTATTCCGGCGTCAGGCATTCCATTTCGGCGATGGCGGTGATGATGTCCACATCTACGCCGGCCGCAGTTCCCCCTGCCAGCGAAGAGAACGGGGGAAACTCGGGTGCCGCAATGGTGAGAGTGCCATCTTTGATGGTGGTGAAGACATTCGCGGGTGTGCAGTCGGCCGCGACGGTGGAACTGGACTCGCCGGAGCTACCGCTGGAACAGCCGGCAAGCAGCAGTCCGGTCACCGCGGCGGCGACCGTCAAGCCCTTCGAAAGGCGCATCGACATGATTCGACTCCTCTAGTGGTGTAGTGCGGATGACCGTCATTGACCGAGCGACATACGTCGCTCAACCTGTCGGGTCACCCAACTTGCAGGGATGGTGATGGCTGCGTACATGAGTCCTGCTAGGGCAAACGTCTCGAGGGCCCGGAAGGTCTGATTGCTGATGCTGTACGCATTTGCGGTCAATTCGCTCACCGTTATCGAGTAGGTGAGCGAGGTGACCTGGAAAATCTGGATCGCGAGCCCCATGAGCGAAGGAATTGCGACCCGCAGCCCTTGGGGAATGATGACGAAACGGAGGACGTCCACATTCGTCAAGGCGAGTGCCTGGCCCGCCTCGATGGTGCCGGCATTGACTGATCTCAGCCCGCCGCGCAGGTACTCGCCGGCATAGGCCGCTGTCGTGTAGGTAAGTCCGATGACCGCACACAGAAACGCGGTCGGTGACCAATGCAGTGCCGGCAAGCCGAAATAGACGACGTAGAGCACCACCAGAGCGGGTGCACCGCGCCCGATCTCCACCAGGGCGATGGATAGCCAGCTCAGCGGCTTGAACCGGGAACTGACCCCGAGTGCCAGGAGGAGCCCGAGAGGTAGACCAATAAGGAGGCTGAGCGCGGTGAGTTCAAGCGAGACGATCAACCCACCAAATAGCTTGGGGAAAATGCCCACCCAGAACTGAAACATGTTGGTCATCGTGCGCCCGCCTTACGCATGCGAGCTTCCATGCCGCGGGCGGCAAGACCCATCGGTATCGACAATGCCATGTAGACGATGGCTGCGATGAAGAAGAGGAGAATTCCCTCCGGCGACCTGCGCGCATAGGTGCTGGCCGCAAAAACCATTTCTGTCACACCGATCACGGAAGCGATTGAAGAATCCTTCACCAGACCGATGAAGTAGGTAGCCAGTCCGGGGAGCATCGCCCGCAGAGCCTGCGGGGCGATAACCTTCGTGAACATCGTCCAACCCCCAAGTCCAAGCGCGTGCGACGCCTCGAACTGCCCCTTGTGGACGGCCACCAGACCGCCTCTGAAGATCTCGGCCAAGTATCCGGCAGAGATGATGCCGAGCCCGATGATTGCCGCTTCGAGCGGATCGAGAAGAACCCCGATTCCCGGAAGGCCGAAGTAGATGAAAAACAGCCACACAATGGGAGGGATGCCCCGCGCAATATCGATGAAGCCCTGCGCCACGAGCCTGAATGGAACGAACTTTGAACCCCGCATGAACATGAGCGGAATAGCGATGATGAAACCGATAAGGAAAGCGCCGACGGTCACCATTAAGGTGTATGGAATGGCCAGAATTATTGGCGCGAATCCCCCCACGGATACCTCCTCTGCCGGTTTGTCAGAGGTAAGTTGCGTCATACCTCCGTAATGCTCTAGAGCATACGCGAGGAGTGTTTCACGAGTTTTACGAGAGGGATTAGCCTGGTATCGTTCAGGTTACCTTGAAGTAACAGGATTGCCTGGGCGCAGAAGCGCCTTCACCGTCTCGCGCCGGTCCATTTGACGATACGCTTCAGGTGCATTTTCGAGAGTGCCGAAATAACTGAAGACGACGCCCGGGTTCAATTCGCCAGAATTTACCAGCGGGAGCAGTTCAGGCAGGTAGTCCCGGGCCGGGCACATTCCGCCTGAGATCGAGATATTGCCTCTGAACAATCTCGCCAGGTCCACGTTCACTCCATGTGGGAGGCCGACATATCCGACGGTGCCGCCAGGCCTGACCAGGGATAACGCCGTATCGAATGATCCACTCGAACCGACGCATTCCACGACTCGTTTGGCCAACTCATCGGAGGTCAATTCGCGCACCGCAGCTACCGCGTCATCGCCGCGCACTGACAGAAACGCGTCGGCACCGTTGGCCCGTGCCATTTCTTCGCGATCGGGATGCGCCCCGCCCAGCACGATAATTCGACCGGCACCGATCATCCGGGCGGCGATGATTGCGCATTGGCCGACCGCTCCGTCTCCGACAATGACGACCGTGTCGCCAGTCTGAACACCCGCATTGCGGACACCGTGCAATCCGGTGGGCATGACATCGGCCAAAGCAAGCAGGTCAGGGATGCGCTCGACCGGCGGCGCCGAACCATCGGAACTCAGTCTGACCAGCGTGGCCGAAGCGTGCGGCACTCTCACCAGTTCGCCCTGGCCGGCATCGACGACCTCGCGGCTCCAGAATCCACCGTCCAGACATGAGGAGCTGAGTCCTTCGCGACAGAAGGAGCATTCTCCATCGGAATAGCGAAAGGGTGCAACCACCCAATCGCCAACATTTAGTCCGGTGACCTGGGTCCCCGTCTCGATGACTCGACCCAGGAATTCGTGGCCGATCCGTGATCCTGGCGCGACGGCGGCCTGACCCCGGTAGGTCCACAGGTCCGAGCCACATACAGCGGCGGCCTCGACCTGCACGATCGCGTCGCCGGGGTCTTCAATGCCCGGATCGGGAACCGTTTCGACCGAGACCTGATAAGGGCCATGAAAGACCACCGCACGCATGTCAGTTCACCTCGTCCCGGTACCCATGTTGACGAGATTCTCCGGGGCCTCATTGAAGACCAGGCGTTGGACGAGTTGGCGCAGCGCGATCCGACGTCCATCGGCAAGAGATTCCTCGGAGATGAAAGCAGCGTGCGGGGTAATGAGAACGTTCTCCAGTGAGAAGAGGTCGGACGTCTCGGTGTCCTCATCCTCGATAACGTCGACCCCGGCACCGGCAATCTGACCTGTCGTCAATGCTTCGACGAGAGCCGGTTCGTCGACCACGGACCCTCGCGCGGTGTTGATGAGAAATGCCGTCGGTTTCATGAGCTCCAGTTCGCGCTTGCCGATGAGATGCCTGGTCTCGGGCAATAGTGGAGTGTGCAAGGACACGATGTCGGAGGTAGCCAGCAACTCGTCGAGACTGTCGACCTTCTCGACTCCATACTCTTCGAGGTACTCAGCGGACTTGGTTGGAGCGTACACGATGACCCGTAGGCCGATGGCCTGGAGGATCGGCACCATGAGCTTGGGGATGCTGCCGAAGAAGACGAGTCCGATGGTCTTGCCGGACACCCGAGTCGGGAGCCCGCCGAGCATAGGGTTCCAGTGCCCGGCGCGCACGCTGCGATCGAGGAAACTGATCTTGCGAACAAGATCGATGATCATCCCGACGGTGTGCAGGGCGACGTCTTCGGAGCAGAAGCCTGGAGTGTTGGTCACCCCGATGCCGAGGTCGGTTGCCGCATCGAGGTCAACGTTGGACACGCCGATCGCCTGCAGGCTGATGACCTTCAACTTCGGCAGCCGTTCCATTACGGCGCGGGTGACCTCGAAGTACTCCACGAGGACTCCGTCTGCATCTGCCACAGCTTCGACGAAAGTGTCTTCGGCGTTGTCAGGGGTGGTGACACCGACCAACTCGATCTTGTCGGCAACACCCCACTCGGCCAACAACTGGTTCTCGTAGTCCAAACCACCATCGATGTTGAAGTAGACAACTCGAGCCGGCATCAGTTCACTTCCTTTTCGTTCACATCGGTCAGAACACCTTCAAGGATCGCAAGACCTTCGTCGATGAGATCGGTCGTGGTGTTGAGGGGCGTAGCGAAGCGCAAGCCGTTGCCTCGAACACCACACGACAGCGTGAGCAGCCCGTTGTCGAGACAACCTCGCCGGACCTGTTCGAGTAGGTCGCCTCCTGGTCGTCCATCGACGTGGTTGAGTTCGATGGCGCGCATGAGGCCGAGCCCTCGGGCGTCGGTGACGATGGGGTAACGCTCCTTGATCTCTTCGAGGCGGGCGGCCAGATGGTCACCGACAGCATTGACGTTGTCGAGCACCTTCGCCTCCTTGAACTCGTCGAGCACGGCGAGCCCGGCTGATGCGACGACCGGGTTGCCGCCGAAGGTGCCGCCGTGGCGTCCCGGACCCCAGGCCTGCATGATCTCGTGGGTGGACACAACACCGCTGGCTGCCAGCCCCCCAGCCATGGCCTTACCGATCGTCATGATGTCGGGCACCACATCGAGGTTCTCGCTGGCGAAGAATTTGCCGGTGCGTCCGTAGCCAGCCTGGATTTCATCGAAGATGAGCAAGATGCCCTGCTCATCACAGATCTCGCGGAGCGTCTTGACGAAGCGGGTCGGCGGGACGACGTAGCCGCCTTCGCCCTGGACCGGCTCCATGAGGATGGCGGCCACCGAACCCGGATCGCGGATGTAGGAGAACAGATCGTCGAGCTGACCCAACGCATAGTCGGTGATCTCGTCGGGGGTGAAGCCGGCCGGGGCTTGGCTGGCCGAGGGATAGGGGATGAAATCGATGCCCGACATCAGCGGGTCGTAGCCCTTGCGGTACTTGGAGTTGGAGGCGGTCACCGAGGTCGCGGCGATCGTCCGACCGTGGAATGAACCCTTGAAGGCGATGATTGCAGGCCGTCCGGTGTATGCCTTCGCCAGCTTGAGCGCTCCGTCGGTGGCCTCGGCGCCACCGTTGCTGAAGAAGGTGGTGGACAGTTCCCCAGGTGCCAGCTCGGCGATCCGCTCCGCCCATAGCAGGGTGCTTTCGTAGTTGACCATGTTGAATGAGGCGGTCAGCAGCTTCTCAACCTGCGCCTTGATGGCCTCGACCACTCTGGGATGGCAATGTCCCAAAGCGTTGACCGCGATGCCCTGCACCCAGTCGAGGTAGCGACGACCGCTGGTGTCCCAGATGTAACTGCCCGCGCCGCGATCGATCATGAGGTCGGTTGTCTTGTACAGCGCGGGGCTCAGGTAGGTCTCATAGTCCGCGTAGGTGATCATCTGCCGCGCTCCTTCTGGTTCAACCTTCGAGTCGAGGGAGCGGCGCCGGTCCCAAATTCTGTTGACACAAACTGTAAGGGCGCAGTCCGGGCCGATGGCTGGTACGTCCGGTATCAGATTTGTGAGATTGTGGGCCTTCAGGTACCGGGTGGCTAAGGTTCACCCATGGCTGTCACCGTGCAAGAACTCCTCGGTATCCGTTCGCTGGGATTGCTGCTGCGCTTCGAGGGATCCGACAACGCCTTGGACGCTCAGATTCACTGGGTTCACCAGAGTGAGCTCATCGATTCGACCCTGTTTACCGAGCCCGGTGAAGTGCTCATGACCACGGGCTCCAGGCTGCCGCGTCCCGATGAGACCAGCGCGGAAGAACTTGCGGAGGTCTACCGGCAGTATGTTCAGAGATTGTGTGACAGTTCTGTCGTCGCCCTCGGTTTTGGTGTCGGCGATCGGCACGACCAGGTTCCTGATGAACTCCTGCGGTCGGCACATCGCTACGGCCTGCCGGTCTTCGAGATCCCCTGGGAACTGCCGTTCTCAGCTGTCATCAAGGCGGTCTCGAAGTCCCGTTCGGACGCCGAGCATGCCTATCTGCGTCGCACCAATACCGCCCAGCGTCGGCTCATCGCGGCGGCGGGACGTCCGAATGTTGCGCAGTCCGTGGTGAGCAGCACAGCGCAGACCATCGGTGGATGGGCCGTTCTGGTCGATCACAACGGGCGCATGGTGGTGCACACCCACACCGACCAGCTGAGTCGAGCAGCCCAAGCCGTGCGTCAGCACATGGCCAGCGGCAAGACGGTGAGCTTCGCCGATGACGAACGCGCGCATCTGTGTGTGCACACGATCACCGGCAGCGAGGACCAGATGCGGGGCTTCTTGGTGGCGGGCACACCAGGGGATCTTGATCCCTTGGCCATCTCCACCTGCCTGCTCGCTTCGAACCTGCTGGGCATCTTCTTGTCCTTGACGGGACGCCTGGAGACGGCGCTCAGCGAGATGCGCTCCAGTCTGATCGCCGAAGCCCTCGCCGGCAATGCCGATCTGGTTCAACGCGCCGGAAAGAGTGTGTGGCCGAAGACGCCCCACGACCCTGTCCAACTGGGTTGCGTGGAGGGCACCGAAGCCCAACTCGATGCCCTGCGTCTTGCCGACATTCCGGCGGCCTGGGGGCAACTCGACGGCCGCTTGTGGATCGTCACCCGACCGCAGATGCAGGCCAGGCTTGCAGCACAGATCGACGAAGACGGGCTACGGATGGGATGGGCGCCGCCGTGCAGTTGGCGAGAACTCGGTGAGGCCAGGAGGCTGGCTCTGGGTGACCTGTTGCGCCACGACGCCGGGGTGAATCTGGTAGACCTGCTGCCGCGTCAGGAGGCAGAGGCCTTCGCCCGCACGAAGCTCGGCCCGATTGTCGATCCGGGCAACGAAGAGCTGCTGACTACGCTTGCCGCCTGGCTGGACGCAGACGGATCCCTCGATATCGCGGCGGCCGCACTCGGCGTGCATCGCCACACGGTGAGCCGTCGCATGCGGCGGATCTGCGAGTTGCTCGGCCTGGGGTCGGTGGATCATTCGGTGCGCCATGATCTCTGGTTCGCCTGCCAGGTCCTGGCACACCACGGCGAACTCCCGACGGCCACCACGGCCTGATCCGAATCGCCTCGGCTCGGTGCGGGGTCGTCCAACGACTTCGCCCCGCGAGGTCACAGGCGCGCGGTGCAAGCAGCGCGTGAACCGGTTCGATCGCAAGTGCGACGAGCGACCGGTCTGACAGGCACCGCACGGCACCCTCTTGTTCCATGATTGACATGGCGGATCACTGGCCCGGCATGGACGTCGCGGCCCCGCCCTCGAGAGAAGGAGTCCCGATGGACTACGTCGAAGATCTCAAGAAATACACCAAGACTGTGGACGAGGACGCAGTCAAGGCGATGGCTAACACCTACCGTCTCGTGCTGAGTCAGCCGGATTCTGCCGTTGTCGCATTCGGCGATCCCGGGGAGCTGGAACGAGTGAAGGCGAACTTCCTCGTCAAGAAGCTGGGCCTGCCCGACGACGAGTCCCTGGATGAGGGCATCGCTGCCGTCGGCGCGAAGCTGAAGGGCGTCAGCCGCAAGAACCGTCTCGTCGTCTACTACCTGCTCGCCGAGCACTTCGGCAAGCTGGACGCATTCAAGTAAGCACCACGTCCTGGCCTGGCGGAACGCCACTCAGGTCCACACCACCAGATCTGCCAACAGGTCCGGACGGTGACGGGCGAGATGGCGTTCCTCCTGCCGGGACCACATCTGCCACCAGGGCCGGGAAGAGTCCCCATCGCGGTCCATGGCACGCCGGTAGCGCTGCCGGGGGTCGGCGTCCACCCAGATCCTGAGGTCGGAGACAGCCGCCGTAGACGCGGTGAGCGCGCCGGCACCCTCCACCACCAGCGCCCGGCCAGGTATCAAGCTCACCGTGCGGCCCGGTCGGCTGCGCACCCAATCCCACTGGGGCCATGACCCTCGCGCGCCGGTCAGCAGCTGCTCGGTGATGCGCGTCCCCTCCTCGAGTCCGCCCCAACCCGGGTACCAGGAGTCGAGGTGCAGCACCTGCACACCCGATGGGTCCTGTGCTTGCAGCGCGGCGGCCAGCTGATTCGCCAGGGAAGTCTTGCCGGAGCCCGAGCGTCCGTCGATCACGATCACCGGCGCGTTCCACCGGGTTCGGCCATCGACCGGAGCCGCCGCAGCGGAAGGGTGGCAGTCCGTCCACCGGTGACAGATCTGCATCACCCGGTGGACGAGGTACGGCGGCAGGGCATCGTCCTCGTGCCAGCGCACAACGGGGCGCACCTCAGCGCCCCAGGGGCTGGAAGACGCCCCAGTGCACGGCGGCGCCCAACGCCAGGACGGGGACGGCCACACAGATCATCATCATGACCAGGTCCGCCACCCCCACGTGTGAGGGCCGGGCCCAGGTTCGTGGCATCTCCGCACCGAAGCCGCGGGCTTCCATGGTCAGGGACAGTTTCGCCGACCGGCGCAGTGCCAGCACCAGCAGGGCGAACGCGCCCGCAACGAAGGTGGCGACACGGTTTCCGTCTCCGATGCCCCGGACCCGCCTCGCCCGGCGCAGGGCCTGCCAATCCCCCACCATGAGACCCGCCATGCGAACCCCCGCCAGGGAGGCGAGCACCGGGCGGGCGGGCAGATGCAGCACCTGGGACAGCCCATCGGCCATGTCGGTCGGGTCGATGCGGGAGAGCACGGCGATGGCCGGCAGACCCAGTGCCAGCACACGGACGAGGATTGCCACCGACAGCGTCACGGAGTTCTCCGAGATGATCGCCGGCCCGAACTGCCAGTACACCTGCCCACCAGGGGAGGCGTACAACAGCATCGAGAGCGCTGCCAAGGGCGCACCCACGAACAGCGGGACCATCCGTAGTGCCACCTGACGTGGGCTGATACCGACCAGTGGAAGCAACAGGAGTTCCAGGACCAAGGCGATCGACGCGGAGAGCACATCGATGGAGATCATCAGCGGCGTCGTCATCGCGACCAGCCCGAGGAACTGCACCACCGGATTGACTCGCTGAAGCACCTCCCCGCGCAAGGCGGCCTGCACGAAGCCCGAGGGTTGCACTGGATCATCGGCGACGCGACCCGAGGGCGCCGGATCATCGGCTGCGGACACTGGGTGCACCGCAGGATCGTCGCCCGCGGCTGTACGGGTGCGGGGGTCCCACCCGAGGTCGGCGAGGTCGATGACGTGGCCGTCCATGGCCGCCACGAAGGAGCGGTCGTGGGTGATGGAGACGATCGTGGTGCCGCGGGTTACGGCGTCGCGCAAGATGCCGACGAGTTCCAGCCACGTCGTACGGTCCTGCCCGAAGGTCGGCTCGTCCAGCACGACCACCTCGGGCGCGCAGATCAGGGCGGTCGCCACGGACAGCCGCCGCTTCTCCCCACCCGACAGCGTCATGGGGTTGGCGAGGGCCACGTCGTCCAGGGCAAGAAGGCGCAAGAACCGGTCCACCTGGGTGGCCGTCTCCTCCGCCGGGGTGCCCGCGGCGCGGGGACCGAGCTCCAGTTCTTCACGCACCGTACGCGACACGAACTGGTATTCGGGCTCCTGGAACACCATCGAGACGCGCCCGAGCAACTCGCGGGACGACCAGGCATGGGGGTCGGTGCGCCCGGGAGCCGGGGCCAGGTCTTCCGCCACGCGGACCTCGCCTGCGAGCTGAGGCAGCAGGCCGACCAGGGTGAGGGCCAGGGTGGACTTGCCAAGACCGTTGTCCCCGACGATGCAGGTGGATGCACCGCGGGGAATATCGATGTCGATCCCCGCGCGGACCGGCCGGCTCTGCTCGTACCCGATGGTCAGGTCGCGCCCCGAGAGCACCACCACGTCGGAGTCAGCGGCCGTCGGACCGGCTGCGGCCGGCTGCGTCGTCATCCGGGCGTGGGCCTCCTCGACCACGGCGACATCGTCGCCGGGCAACCAGATGCCGGCGGCGCGCAGCTGCCCGCCCTGGTCGCGCAGCACCTCGTCCAGTGGGCCGTCGGCGGCGATGGTGCCGTCGAGGATCACGACGCAGCGGTCCACCAGGTCTGCCCACACGTCCACACGGTGCTCGACGACGACCAGGGTGGCTCCGGTGCGCTCCAGCACGCGCTCGGCGGCTGCACGCACTTCGTCGACTCCGTGCGGGTCGAGATTGGCGGTCGGTTCGTCGAGCAGCAGCAGACCCGGACGCATGGCCAGGACGCTGGCCAGCGCCAGGCGCTGCTTCTGCCCGCCGGAGAGCTTGGAGGTGGGATGGTCCAGTGGCAAGTGCAGGCCCACGGCATCCAGCGCGTCTCGCACCCGGACCCAGATCTCCTCGCGGGGGACGCCGAGGTTCTCGCAGCCGAAAGCGACATCGTCCCCCAGGCGAGCCAGCACCACCTGGGCCTCCGGGTCCTGCATGACCAGTCCGACACGCTCGCGTGCGGCGTGCGGGAGGCGGTCGTCGAGTGTGAGTTCGCCCAGGGACTCGCCCTCGTCCTCGCCGCCCAGCAAGCCGGCGAGCCCGCCCATCAGCGTGGACTTGCCCGCACCCGAGGCGCCGAGCACCAGTACCCGCTCGCCCGGCGCGATGTCGAGGTTCACGTCGCGCAAAGCCCACGCCCGGCGTCCGGCATGCCGCCATCCCCACCCACGCGCGCGCACCCGTACGCCGGGAACGGCGCGGACCTCGGGCAGACGAGGCGAGTGGAGGGTCACGGCTGGAATCCTGTCGGGATTGTGGTCGGGAACGGACGACGAGGCGGACGCGACGGCGACCTCTGTGCTGGGTCTGTTCAAACCCGGCCGCGGATCTCGCGTCCCGCAGCGAACCGGTCGAGGGCGCCGGTCTGGGCGAGCCCGCGCACCAGCAGCCAGCCGACCAGGCCCGCCAGGACCAGACCGGTGACGATCATCGTGGACAAGTAGATGAGATTGAAGGTCAAGGTCTTGGCGAAGTTCGGGGAACTGCCGAAGAAACCTTCGAACACCCATGCGGCCACGCCCGCGCCGGCTCCGGCCAGCATGGCGACGGGCAGGTTGAACTTTCGGTAGCCGAAGATCAGGAAGACGAGTTCCGCTCCCAGTCCCTGGACGATGCCGGAGTAGACCGTCGAGATACCCCACTGGGAACCCAATGCCATCGACACCACGGCAGCGAGGACCTCGACGAAGACCGCGGCACCCGGCTTGCGGATCACCAGTCCGCCCAAGACGCCCCCGAGCAGCCAGATCCCGGCGACCAGGCCGCCAAATCCCGGCGTAGCTGCGTCAATGACGGCGTATGCCGCGCCCCCGACCTGATTCCATACCAGGAAGATGACTCCGCAGGCCACCCCCAGGATCGCGGCGGTCACCATGTCAACGACGCGCCACTGCAGGCGCCCGTTGGATTCGCTCATGTCTATGTTCCTTTCCCGTGCACTGCGAGTGCCCGGGAAAGAGCGGGAGCCTTCCTACGCCGGTATGGTCCGGTTCAGGTTCGACGGTCGAGGGCGGTACGCCCTCCTCTCAACCCGGCTTCCCGGGTTCCCGTGGCACTGGCTGGAGTATAGCCCCCATGCTGATCTTGGCCGCAGCGGTTCAGGTTCCTTGTGGTTCGGATCCTGATCGACCGCTTGCGCACGGTCCCCGTGAATCGACTTTCGCGCCGCCAGAAGCCACGTGATGCCGCATTCGTCCGTCTCCCGGGCTCTGCGCGCCTAAGACAACCGATCAAGCCTCTGCCATCAGCGCTGCGACGACTTGCTCGGCAGTGAGGAGGTTGACCCCGATCAGTCGGAAGTCGGCGAGACGTTCCGGGGTGGATTGCGACACGGCATCGGTCACGAGCACCGCACGAAGATCGCGTTCGCTGGCGTCGAACAGCGTGGCCCGCGGGCAGTTGGGCAGGTTGCAGCCGGCGACCACCACCGTGTCGACCTCGTGAGAGTGCAGCCAAGTCTCGAGTCCGGTTCGATAGAACGCGCTCCACCGCGGCTTGTATACGACCGCCTCGCGGGCAGAAAGCTGCTGCGGTTGACCACACAGGAGCCTGTCGGGATCAAGGGTGATCCCCCGGTGCCCGGGAAGAAGGATCGCCGGGATGTCGGCGCCAGGACTTCCCGGTGCGACCACACCTGCTCCCGCTTCGATGCTGGCACGACGTATCGCGTCCACATCCGAGCTGCCCGGCTGATAGAGCCGGATCACGTGCGCGATGGGACGCCCAGCAGCACGAAACCCGCCGGCAAGCTCGGCCAGACGAGCAAGCAGCCGCTGCGTGCCAGCAACCGGCATTGCTCCGTCGATGAAATCGTTCTGTACGTCAATGATCAGCAACGCCGAACGAGCGAAATGCGGAGCAGTATAGTCACACACCTTTTCATGGTAGAGCCGCTGCAGCCGCTTTCTGGATGGCTCGTTCTGTTGACCGACACGTCGCCGGTCTCGACCATGAGCACTCAGTCGTCGCGGTCCTAGACGGTGCGCTTGCCTTCGGGAGGCTGCGAGGAGTCCGCGACGGCGAGAAGGGCGCACACGCTCATGGCCACGAGCACGAGGAAGACGGCCACGAACGTCATCGTCCACCCCGGCACGCGCGAGTGGATCCAACCCGCGGCGACCGGCCCAGTCGCCGCCACGGTGTACCCAATGGTCTGAATCAACGCGGTGATCCGCCGGTTCTCGTCAACGTCGCGTGCCCGCTGGATGACAACCACGAAGAGAACCGTGAAGAATGCGCCCTGCGCCAGGCCGCCGACGAGGCTCCACACCGGCCACCATCCGGGAACCGCGATCAAACCGATCGGCAAAGTGATCCAGCAGACACACACGGCGGCCATCGTGCGAAGCTGCGACCAGCCGAGGGCACTCATCAGGATCGGCACCAGGAACGGACCCGCGATGCCGGCCGCCTGGAAGAGGCTGGACCCGAGGCCCGCGCCTACCACGCTCATGTGCCGCATCTCGGCCAGCGCCGTCGGCAGCCACGCCGTCACTACGTTGTAGGCGAGGATGTGGCAAACGAATGCTGCCACGAACAACCAGACGACGCGCCATCGTCCGATCTGCCGACGCTCAAGGCCAGCCGCGATAGGCGATGCCGGCTGGACCGGGGACAGCCCTGCGCGCCGCCGTATGCCGGCCCGTGCTCCGGGATCCCCCGGCGGGTAGACGGCGACCCAGGCAACCAGTGCGACCAATCCGAGCACGACCCCGCTTCCGGCCGCGGACCATCGCCATCCGACGACCACGGCCACCGGCGCGGCCGCGGCGGTGACGAGCGCAACGACGATATTGACCGTCGACGTATACGCACCGGTCAACAAGGCCGTCCGGCGCTGGAAATCTCGCCCGATGAGCATCGGAATCGACAGGTTCCCGATCGCCAATCCCGCGCCCAGAATCAATGAGCCCAGGTAGAGCCCTGGCTGCGCCCCGAACGAGCGCACCAGCGAGCCGGCCACCACACCCAGCAGGCAATAGATGGTGGCGTGGTTGATTCCCGTAAGCCGCAGCAACACCGAGGCGATCGGGGTCAGGACGCCGAAGCACAGCACGGGAAGGCCGACAAGCACGCCGGCCTGCACCGGATTGAGCTGAAAGTCGGCCGAGATCTGTCCGAGCAGCGGAGGAATAACCACTACCGGGGCCCGCATCACGCTCGCGCATGCCAACAGCGCGAAGGCGGGGGTCAGAGCCCACAGCCGTCTACCGCGCATGAGAGCACCGTGTCCGCCAGGACGATCGCACGCACGAGTTCGCGAGATCCAGGCCTGCGGCTCTCACTGTCTGCACACCCCCATACCCCGAGTCGCGGCGCTCAGCCCAGCTGCACCACGTGGGTCAGATCATCGGACGGCAGAGTGTCGACGGTGGCTGTCACCTCCACGTCGGTCAGCTCGGCCCACCCGTAGATCGTCGACAGGAACGCGGCATCGGCCGCGTCGCGGCCCGTGGCGATCCTCACCAACGAGGAGCGGGGCGCCAGGGCGGTGCTGTCCACCACGCACCAGCGTCCGTCGACATAGGCCTCGCACACGGCGTGAAAGTCCATGGGATCCAGGCCCGGGGCGTAGACGGAGACGAGTCGCGCCGGCACTCCGCGAGCGCGCAGCAATGCGATGCACAGGTGCGCAAAATCCCGGCACACGCCCTGGCGCATCAGTAGCGTGCGCACCGCCCCGTCGGTCGGCAGGCTGGAGCCGGGGACGTAGGCCAGCCGGGTTCCCACCCACGAGCTCACTGCATCGAGCAACTCGATCCCGTCCACGCCGCCGAACTCCGCCGCGGCGGTCGCCGCGAGAGTGTCGGACTCGCAGTACCGGCTCGGCCGCAGGTAGCGGATGATGTCGCACGACTCCGCGGCATCCGGCGCGGAGCGCCCACGCATCGTAGCCTCATACCGGACGGTCAACCGGCCGGCCTCCACTCGGATCCGGTGCAACCGCGTACCGTGCAAATCGATGATCTCCTCGGTCGGCACCTGCCGGCCGTCAAGTGCTATATCCAGCGTCTCAGCCACCGCCGAGTCGGGCGATGTCGCGACGGCGACGGACAGGACCAGATCGCTCGGCACACGAACCTCGATGCCCAGGGACGCGCCAACGGTTCGATGCATGCGCTCATCTTGTCAGAGCCGGCAAACGAATCGCGCGGCGACGTGCTCAGGGTCGGGTGCTGCGCATTGCGTTCAGGCAGCCTGCTCGTCTCGTGGGGGCCGGACGATCTGGGTTCCAGCCGCACCGGTCAGCTCTGAGGCTGCTGCGTGGCGATCCACCATGTGGTCCCCCAAGGGTCCTCAACCCCGCCACGCAGATCGTCGTCGCCCGCCTTCTCGGGCTCGCGGACGACCGATGCCCCGGCCGCGACCGCCCTGTCGAAGGTCGCGACCGCGTCTTCGACATAGAGATGGAGATGGGCGGGAGCGCTCGGGGTGCCGCTCGCCCCGCCACCGATCATCACGATGCTGTCATCGATCCTGACCTCAGCGTGTTTCAGCGACCCGTCCGGTCGGTCGAACCTCCGCTCCAGCGACCCGCCGAAGGCGGCCTCGAGAAAGGCGATGAGCCCTTCGGCATCCTGGCAGATCAGGTAGGGACTCAACGACGGATACGCGGCAGGCTTCCAGTCGTCCATGACGTCAGCATACGAGCCGGAGGCTCGGCGGGCGGCGGCAGCGGGCGAGCCATCCGCGACAGTCGGGGCGGGGTTCGAACGTTCTGGTATGGGTGGACGCAGGGGGTAAGGAAGCGCGAGATGACCAGACCCTTCCGCAGGACCGAGTTGCGCAGGCTCTCCGCGAGTGCGCGCTGGGCGGATATCAGCGCACCGGTTCGAATCAGGTTGAAGATGTCCACATCGCTGTGCTGCTGGTTCCTGGACGTTGTGCGCGATCCCCGATGAAGCAGGCGACGAACGCCTCCCCGAAGATGCTCGTCGCCAACTCAGCCAGTTCGACTTCAGTTGACACGCTCACGGCGTTACCCTCTCGGTGCACGATACCGCGCGGGATCGGCAATGCCGGAGGTCCCTGATAGTCGCCTCAGTCGTCACTGTTAGAAAGCCTTGGCGCCTGGGACGAGAACCTTGGTGCCGCGACGGGCCGCGGCGAGCGCTCGGGTTGCCTCATGCAACTCGTCCCGCAACCGCACGAGTCCCACCGCATAGCTGTCTGGGTCCCACTCGGTTTCCTCGAGGTGTGACAACACCGATGGTTCCGAGGCACCTCCTGTACAGGACATTGAGCGTGTGGTTCGTACGGGGCCGCGCGGGGAGTCCCCAAGCAAGATCGACCACACTGCCACGAGGGTCGAGAACTGTCGTCGTGACGTCCTAGTGTTTGCCATACGTGAGCTGGGAGGTAGATGCAATGACCGCGCCGGAGAGCCAGGAACGTCTTGGCGCGTCTCGGGACGTCCCGCCTGGACTTGCGGTACCAGCCGTTTCGGATGCATCGTTCCCCGCCCGAGTTGCTGCGCTTCTTCGGTCCCGACCTCTCTCGGAGGCGGCATTCAACGCGGATCGGCAGGACTGGCCCGGGCAGGTGTATGACATTCCATCGTTCGCGCTAGCCGCGATCGACACGATCATCGCCAACCAGGGATTCGAAGAGGAAGCCACCTACGAACAGGTAACGACTGCATTGACGGCTCTCGCCAGTCGAGCCGCCCCCGCCCGTCCGACATCAGAACATCGCAAGGTCGCTGCCTATACCGTCGACAGTCTGCTCAATCGGTCGAACCGGGAGGCGGAGTTTGCGTACCGAATCAGTGACTACGCCACGGACGCAGGCGGCCATCGGCAACGGGAGGTGCGGTTCCGACTGCTCCTGGAGCGCGAGGACTCAGCCAGAGGCGAGATCGTGCTCAACGCAACGCGTGATGCCATCATCGCGTTGATTGGGGGTCTTGAGTTCGATGTTGAGGATGAGCAGGTCGCCAATGAGATCCTGCTAGAACGACAGCTCGCCCGCGGTGCCTTCGACGCGGCCGAGCGGGCTGCGGTACGAGCCCGGCTGCTGTCGGTTCGTTTGGCTGACGACTTGGACCGGCTGATTCGCGAGACACGCCGGGACGTTCGGACAGTCCTTGGTGAGTGGGCCACGACTGTGCCGCAGCGGTTGGACGAGTCTCGCGACCACATCGAGTCACGGTTGGATTCGGAGCATCGGCTCCGCGCGAAGGTGTCGGAGTCCCTAGAGGCCGGGGATTCCGAAGTTGCGGAGTCCGCCGCACGGATTGCAAGCATTCTCGGCGAGTGCCAGCGCCGTCATGAGGCACTGCATCGCCGCGTCATCGGCGCGCGTGAGGTGTTCCTCGACGAGCAGAACCGACAGGTGTTCCGGCCTCCACCGCTGGGATATCTGCCCGACCTGCCCAGCGAGGTACTCCATCCCCTGCTCGTAACGGGCTCGGACGACGCCTTGACCGTCACGTTCCAGTGGATCACGGATGTATCCGGCCCGGTCGCGCCCAGGCTGCCGCGCCTACATCGTGTCGTCACCGATCTGCTCACCATTCGCGACAGTGAGGAACCCGACGCGGATCTCGACGACGAGGAAGATCTCGACCCGCCTGAGCTACCACTCATCAGCCCGTACGCGGTCGCCGCGGCTGCACGAGCTGTCCAGACGGTGGATCTTCCCGCTCGCCTGTCGACCGCCATAGTTGAGTGTTTCAACCAGGGTGCTGCCGACGACGGCACCAACCCATTCACAGTCGCTGAAGTCGTGACCCTAGCTGCGCTGTGGTGCTATGCCCCCGAAGACATCGAGCCGGGAGAAGCAGCACGCCAAGACCTAGCGCCGGCGGTGCTCGGTGCACGCGCGGCCGTGGACAGCGACGGCGTCGTGCTGGAGTTGCCAGGCTGGACCGGTGATGACTTGATCCTCGCCCCGTTCGCGGACGCGCTGGAAATGGCCGACCCGCCGCCGACTCGTGCTCTGCCTGAGCATCTGCGCCACTTCGCTGAAGGTTCACCACCAAGGGCTGGAGGTGCGGGATGGCACTGACCGCCGACGATCACGTCGATATCGGAACTCTCATCGGCTTCGCGGTTCAGCCGACGGCCCGCCCCGGCAACAAGCCGGAGTACCGGCGGGTTCTTAGCCGGTACCGCAGCGAAGTCGAGTTCAAGGATGCGACTGACGCCGTGCTGCATGGACTGGGCACCGACGTCTTGTCGGACTCTGCCCACGGACTTATCATCGGCGTCCTCCCAGACTCGCCGTTCGCGTTCAAGTACAGCGACCTGCCGTTCACCGGCAAACGGGAGCACCGGCTCATTGCTGGGCTCGTGCTCGCCGCTGTCGCCGCGTTCGCGTTCCCTACCCCGGCCGAACTCGACGACGACCGGGTTCGTCGCGTGAATGACCTTGAGTTCGAGCAGTGGCTACGCGAGACGTGTGAGCAGTTTCGGCAGCACGACGCGTTGGGAGAGCCGATCCCGGACGACGGGCTCGACGAAGCGTGGCGTTACTACGTTGTCATGCCTCCGACAATGCGTGGCGATCGAGGACGCGGCAGCGGGCGCCTGACAAACGGTTGTACCTTGTACTGGGTACGAGCTTGTCTCGGTTGGCTCACCGAGCAAGGAATGGCACGTGAGGACAGCGCGAGCAGCACCGCCAACTCGGTAACGTGGACGTTGACCGAACGGTTCCGGACACACGTGCGTGACATGGCCGCCAACACCGCTTACGAGACACTCGCTGATCAATCTCGTTCCGTGTCCCGCACCTTGGTGTACGACGCGGCGATCAGCGACCCGGTTCGCGAGGACTCCAACACCTCCGCTCAGGAGCAGTCCGCATGACGTTTCATCTCGCCCAGTTCCGACTCAAGTCCGTTGGGGAACGTTCCGCACGGTTCAGTGACCTGACCCTGGACATGACTGCCCCAGACGGTGACGGGCTGTCGTCTCCGTCGGATTCGGTGATCTGGCTACGCAACGGCGGCGGGAAATCCTCCCTACTGTCGTTGTTCTACGCCGTGCTGCTGCCGCGCGTGTACGACTTCATGGGGCGAGAAGCCAAGCGCGCACTCACGGACTACGTCGACTCCGGAGACACGTCGCACACAGTGACCGTGTGGCAGCCGGTGAACAGCGACCGCGACGTGGCCGGCGTGGGCGGCGCGCTGGTTGTCGGGGCAGTCTACGAATGGGTGGACTTGCGCCGACCCGTCGACAGTGACAACGCTCGTGACCGGTTCAACGCCTCCTACTACGCGTTCTACTGCGTGCCTGGAGTGTTGGACGCCGACACCATTCCGTTCATGGACTCCGACGGACAGCCCCTTCGTCGGGCTGCGTTCCTCGCTGAGCTGCGGGCGATCGCTGACCGCGCCCGTGGTGAGGCCGAGTTGGCGATCACCGAGCGGCAGTTCGAGTGGGCTGCAACCTTGAACGCGCGGGGTATCGACCCGGACTTGTTCCGTACTCAGAAGACGATGAACCACGTCGAAGGTGGCGTGGAGGACCTGTTCAGGTTCGCGTCCGCACGGGAGTTCGTGAACTTCCTGCTCGACCTCACCGTCGCCCCGGACGAAGCCGGAGCCGTCGCCGAAAGGGTGTCCGCAATCGCGACGCTGGTCGCGTCGAAACCGACCAAGCAAACAGAGCAGGACTTCTGTCTAGCTGCCGCCGACGTCCTTGCCACCATCCATGATCGGGCGGTCGATGTCGGCAACGCTGAGGAGGAGCTCGACACTGCCTCCGCCTACGCCATGGGCTTGGCCGGACAGTTCGAAACCACCTTGCGGGCGCTCGACGCCGAGATGGGTGTGCTGGATACCCGGTTGACCACATGGACTGATGAACGTGAAACGAATGCCACCGACCGGTCCGTGGCCAACGACACCGTCTTCCTCTACACGCTACGAGCGGCACACCTGCGGATCGAAGAAGCGACGCGGCTCGTCAAGACCGCCGAACAGACCTCGCACGATACCTCGCTACGCGCGCAGGCATGGGCTGCGACCGCACCGCTTGCGGAACTGGCCTCCTTGCGGGAGTCCTTGGCACAGGCGCAGCAGCTCGCCGCCGCCGAAAACGAAGACATCGCGCCGTTGCGCCGTACACACGACGACCACGCAGCAACGCTGCTGACCCGCCTGGCCGCGGTCGCCGGCACCGAACGCGACACAGCCAACCGAGAACGAGACTCCGCCAAGGCCCTGGCTGGTGACGCGCAGCTACTCCGTAAGCATGAGAAGGAACAGCGGAACCTTGGACGAGAGGCGGACCAGCGCGCAACGTTGGCCCGTTCAAAGCTCGAGACGCTGGACGGCGACATCAAACGGGCGGTGACCGACGGTTTCCTACCCGCCGGAGTGTCCCCGGCAGTACACCAGACAACGTTGCAGACCGAAGCAGCCGCCGTCGACACGGAGTTGGCGCAGGTCCGTGGCCGTCGTGCCGCGCGACCAGCACGCCGTACGGAGCTGACCGGCGAAACCCACACCATCAGCACCGACATCGTCCGCGTGGATGGCGAACGTGGCCGGGTGATGGCCGCGATAGACGCTTTCGCTGAGCGTGCCGACAGGCTCGCCAGCGACTCCCGGCTTCGAGAACTAGCCGAGGCGACCGACGAATCACCGTTGGACCCCTGGAGTGAGGGAGACCAGCTCACCCATGCGTTGCACGCGAACATCGAACGTGCCGATGCCGACCTCATCCGAGGCCGGGCAGATCACTTCGCTGACGAGGACCTGGTCCACGAACAGGAAACGACCGGGGTCCTGCCGTCCAGCAGTGACGCCATCGCCGTCGCGACGCTGCTTGCAAACTCCGGCATTCCCGCCGAGACCGGTTGGCACCACCTGCGATCGAACTACCCGCCTGACCAATGCCGCGCGCTGCTGGACTCCCCAGACCTCGCGCGGCTCGGTTGCGGCGTGGTCGTCGCGACCGATCACCTCGACGCGGCCCGAACTGCCCTGCTCGCGGCGGACAAGCACACCCGTTCTCTGGTCGGCCTTTACACCGCTTCGACCGCCGCCCAATTGGCCAGCACCGTCCCTCACCCTAACGAGGACGTCGCCTCCTGGACCGGCCTGCATCCAGGCATGGTCAACGAGACCATCGCGGACGAGACAATCGTTCGCGTCAAGGACGAACTACGCGCGTACGCCAAGCTCGCCGCCGACCTGGAATCGCAACGCAATACCGACCGGTCGCTACTCGACGTGCTCACCCGGTTCCTCTCCGACTGCCCCGACGGCCACCTCACCCAGCTGCGAAGCGAAGTGACCAGCCACGACGCGACACTGGATGAGCTTGCCACCCGCAAGACCACTGCGGAGGAGCAGCTGTTTCAACTTGAGAAGGACGAAGTTGCTGACAGCACAGGCGAGCAGGAACTCACAGCACGACACAGCACGATAGAACGAGCCTTCGACCGGATCGCCGACCTCGCTGCCCGTACCGAGCAAGCCTCGGGATGGCGCGAGCATCTGGCAACCGCGGAGCAGGACGCCGTCACCGCCTACGGCAACGCCGAGCAAGCCAACCTGGCCGCGCAGTCCAAGGACGGTGAGGTGGCGGACGCAAGGGGCCGCGCGCAAGCCGCTGACCAGCGGGCGGACTCGCTGAGCACCGAAGCGGCACGGATCCAGTACCTCGACGCCGGCTACACCGCCTCGAACAACCCGGACCTTGGCCAGTCGGTGACTCTGGACATCCTGCGGCAACGGCAGCGTGAAGCGCAGCGCACCTACGAGGTGCGTACCGCGTCATCGGTGTACGCCGACCGAGTGCGCACGCTGTCCGAACGAGTCAGCGACATCCAGCAGCAGGTGGACCGGCTAGACGCAGCGGTCTGCATCCGTGCCGAGGACCTGCTCGCGAGCCCGGAAGGTCAAGACACGCAACGTCGCGCAGACGCGATCAACGCCGCCCAGCAGGCAGTGACTGCTGCAGCCAAGGCTCAGGGCGAAGCGCACGCCACACTGACATCCGCACAACAGCGGTACACCGAGGCCCGGGAACGACGCCGTGATGTGCCCCGCCGCAACGAGGTGCCGCAAGAGCCGACAACAGTCGCCGAAGCTGACGCCCTTCTCGCCGACTGGGAACAGCGCAACGCTGCCGCCCAGGCGCGCCGCATTGAGATTGACCAGGCGATTGACGGGCTTAGTACCTCGAAGCAGACGTGCGAGAACCGGCGCCAAGTGTTCACCGTGCTGCGAAGCAACCTCAACCTGCCAGAAGGGACCGAGCCCCCACAGCACGCCTCGCCCTACCCGCACTCTGCCGACCAAGCGCAGGCGGACCGAGACGAAGCCGCGGCGCGGATTCACGAGGCCAACGCCCGTTGGGCTGAAGCGCGAGACAAGCTCAAGGACGCCGTCGGTCGAGCCCGCACGACTGGCTCCCAGTATCCGACGGTCACCGTCACCGCGAAGGACCGTCTTCTTCACGACCACGAGGACATCCTTGCCCGCAGCGCCGCCGCGCTCGCGGAGAACCTGCGGCTGCGGGCGACCACGATCAGCGATGAACTCGCAGGAATCGTTCGGGATCAGGACATCGTGGCGACCAGTCTGGTCAATCTCGTCAAAACGACGTTCGACACGCTTCACAAGGCCGAGCGATACTCGCTGCTGCCCTCCAGCTTGGGAGCGTGGGCGGGACAGAAAATGCTGCGGATCACCTTCACCGTCCCGCCCAGCGACGCAGACATGCGCACCTACGTCAACCGAGTCATCGACCGCCGCATCAACGAAGGCGTCAAACCCGAAGGGATGCCGCTACTCAAAGACGCAGTCCACGAGGTGGTCGGGCCACGCGGATTCATCGTCAAGGTCCTCAAGCCCTCCGAGGACACGACGGGCACCCGAGAGGACATCACCCGCCTCTCAAAATGGTCCGGAGGAGAGAAGCTGACCGTGTGCGTCGCCCTGTACTGCACCATCGCCGCCCTACGCGCAGCGAACTCCGGCCGTAAGGATCGCGCCGGAGGTGTCCTCGTACTGGACAACCCCATCGGCCGCGCCTCGCACGGGTCGCTGGTGAAACTGCAACGCGCAGTGGCCGCCCACCACAAGGTTCAGCTCATCTACACCACCGGCGTCAAAGACCCCGACGCGGTGTCACGCTTCCCCAACGTCGTACGCCTCGACAACCGCACCGGTCGAGGTAGCCGCAGCCGCCACTACATCGTGCAGGCGCAAGCCGATACCGACCCGAACACCGGTCACGTCGACGGCATTCGCGTCGCGCATACCGACAGCGCGGCGCACGTGCATGTCGTGAGCAGCGCCGAAGGACCGGAATGAGTCACGGACGAACCGACCTGACAGAGCAGCTATCGGCGTTCATCGGCTCCTACCCTCGCATGCGCGTGCCTCTGGCCGCACTGCGTGAACACGCCATCCAGAACGATCCGGCTTTCGTCTCCGATCCCTCGGCGCGTCAGCGCCTGCACAGCAGCCTCACCGAACTACAAGACCGGCTCGAAATCTCCTGGCCAAAGGGCCGGACGGGGCTGGACACGCGTGCGCTACCCGAGTTGCCGCGCTGGGTTGCAAGGGTGGCCGCAGAACGAACCCCGGACCGCGCACCGATACGCCCGCGCGTATGGCCGTCCGTGCTCGAACCGGCTGCACGGGTAGCTACGCGGCCTGACGAGCAGGACCTACTCACGGCCATCGCCTCGTGGATGGCCGCAAACCCGACGCCTGTAGTAGTTCCCATGCAAGAACGCTCCCTGGAGATCACAGGCGACGAGAAGCGGTTCGACAAGCTGCGCAGCACACGACTGTTCACCACCGGCGCCCTCACTCTCGACCTTCTCGCGTGCGCCCCGGCTCTGCTCCCGTTCGCGTCAACTCATGTCGACGGCGCCGGACCCACCCAACTGCTGGTCGCCGAGAACAGCGCCACTTACCAGTCGTTGACCCAGGCGCTGTTCACGCTGCCGACGTCTACCCGGCCCGACACGCATGTGGTGTGGGGCGCCGGCCGCCAGTTCCCCATCTCAGCCGAGCACGTGCTCCTGCTTGACCCCGCTCCAGCAAGCTTTCTGTACTTCGGAGACCTCGACGTGGCCGGACTCCAGATCGCCTGTGACGCCGACGCGACGATCCACCGGGTCACCGGCGGCCACTTGATACCCGCAACGAGCTTGTACCGAGCGGCGCTGGAGTATGGGGTTCCGCGCCCGGATCCGTCGAACAAGGCCACCCCCGCCCACCACGCACAGCTCCTTGCTTGGGTATCGGCGGAACTTCAAGACGGAGTCGAGAAACTCCTGAGGACTCGTACTCGCATCCCTCAGGAATCGGTCGGCCTGACATTGTTACTTCGGTGTCCAGAGCTTCTCAGGTGTTGAGCAATGGTTCCTAATGCTACGCGCCGCGCTTCGACGGACGTTGAACCGCTGACAGGTTGGGGGAACTCGGGCTGCTGTGCTGTCGCGTGGACGCTGTCTACCCCGCGAGAGCCGGTTAGGTCGATCCAGCCACGCGGGGGTGCGCCAGCCGACAAGATGGTCCACAGGCGTCTTTGCTGGCAGGACGGAGGAAGGCTGCGGAGATCAGTCGTTTGAGGCTGTCGGGGTTCCAGTGCTTCGGCACTCGGCAGAGGCTCCGAGGCCATTGAGGCTAGTGCGGATCGCCGACCGGTCCTGTATGAGGGCCCGTGCTGTGTCCGTCACACACGGGCGTGCACGATGAGGCCTGCAACGGGAGCCGTCTAGCAAGATTACAGTTCGAAGGCTCGGAGCTGACCGTGAGACGACCTGCTGGCCTTCACCGAGTCGCGTGAGCGCTCGAACTGACACGGTTCGTCATCAGATACACTTATATGTATGCGTTCTGTCTCGGAGGAGGAGGTGGCGGCGATTTCGACGTTGAGGCCGGGCACGGCCGAGCGGGCCGGTCTGTCTCGCAGCGGCCTGTACCGTGCGGCGCGTGAGGGGCGGCTGGAGCGGGTCGCGCGCGGCATCTATTTGCCGACGGATGCTCCGGCTGCGGATTGGGACTGGATCGAGGCTGCGACCCGTCGTCCGGATGCGACGATCTGCTTGGTGTCGGCGCTCGCTCATCATGATCTGACGGATGCGATCCCCGCCGCGCTGGATGTTGCGATCCCGCGTGGGTCGCGCACGCCGGCGAGCACTGGTGCGATCGCGTGGCATCAGTTCGATCGGGCCACGTTTGACATCGGCCGGGAGGAGATCTCGATTCCAGGTGCGGATCAGTCGATCGGGATCTATTCGCCCGAGCGGTCGATCGTGGATGCGTTTCGGCTGCGTGGTGAGGTGGGGTATGAGTTGGCACGGGAGGCGTTGAAGGAGTGGCTGCGCCGCGGCGGGAAACCTGCCCGGCTGATGGAGATCGCCTCTCGGCTTCCTCGGGCGAAGTCTCCCGTCCTCCAGGCATTGGAAGCTCTGGCATGAACATCGGCGATGAGGTGTTCCGCCGCATCCAGTCCGCAGCACGCTCCGCCGCCGCGAAGACTGGGACGGGTGCACCGACGCAGGAGTATCTGATCCGGCACACGCTGGAGTCGTTCCTGGATCGTCTCACTCGGACCGCCCATGCCGAGGACTTCGTGCTCAAGGGCGGGATCTTGCTGGCCGCCTACGACGTGCGGCGCCCGACCAAGGACGCCGATGCGAACGCCGTCGGAGCAGACGTCACCGTCGATCACCTCATCGCGGTCGTTCACGACATCGCTGCCGTCGAGACCGATGACGGGGCGGTGTTCGATCTCGACTCGATCAGCGTGCAGGAGATCCGCGAGCAAGCCGACTACCCGGGATTCCGGGTTCGGGTGGGCGTGTCGATCGGGCCGTGGAAGGGCGTCGCCGCGTGGGATGTGTCCACCGGCGATCCGATTGTGCCCGCTCCCCGTCGGGTGCGCATCGACCGTGTCCTGGGTGACCCGATCGTGCTGCTCGGCTATGCGCCGGAGACCACGATCGCCGAGAAGGGTGTGACGATCCTGGAGCGGGGGATCACCAGTACTCGGTGGCGCGACTACGTCGACATCGTCCAACTCGCCCGACAGGGTATCAATGCTGACGAGTTGCTCCGCTCGGCGCGGGCCGTGGCCCGTCACCGCGGCGTCACCCTCGAACCCGTCGCACCCCACGTGGTCGGCTATGGGCAGATCGGCCAGGCCAAGTGGGCGGCGTGGCGTCGCAAGGAACGACTGGAGGCGGTCTGCGAAGCAGACCTCGACAAACAGCTCGCGCTGGTGGCCTCCTACCTGGATCCCGTGTTCAGCCGCAGAGACACTCCACCGCCGCCCCACACGCAGCGCGCGTCTGCGCCCCGAAGCGTTGGGGCATGACTGCTACAACCACAGAGAGCCCGTTGTCTCCGCTTCGGGCTGTGTCCTATGTCCGCGTCTCCACCCTCGATCAAGCCCGACGGGGCTCTGAGCCGGAAGGTCTATCGATACCCGCGCAGCGGGAAGCGAACCGTCGACGAGCGCTGGAGATGGGCACGCTCGGTCGCCGAGTTCGTCGAACGGGGCCGCTCCGGCGGATCGCTGGAGCGACCCAAGTTGCAGCGGATGCTCGAGTACATTCAGGACCGACCGGTGGACTTCGTGATCGTGCACAAGATCGACCGCCTCGCCCGGAATCGCGCCGATGATGCGGCGATCACGAAGACGATCCGGGGAGCGGGTGCGTACCTGGTCTCTACCACTGAGGCGATCAGCACGACACCGAGCGGGAGGCTGCTGCCTGGGATCATGGCATCCATCGGGAAGTTCTACTCCCAGAACCTCGCCACCGAGGTGATGAAGGGGATGCGACAGAAGGCCATTCAGGGAGGCACGCCGGAGCGGGCGCCGCTCGGCTATCTCAACCAGCGTCGCTTCAACGACCGACGTGACGTCCGCACCGTGACTGTCGACACTGAGCGAGCTGAGCACGTCATCTGGGCGTTCGACGAGTATGCCACCGGCGAGTGGAGCGTCACCCGGCTGGCCGCTGAACTGGAAGACCGCGGGCTGAGGATCAGGCCGGGACCGACCACGCCAGCCCGGTCGTTGACCGTGACTGGGCTGCACCGTCTGCTGCGCGACCCCTACTACAAGGGCGTCGTGGTGTTCAACGCGTCGAGCATCCTGGAGGACATAAGCCACTGATCGACCCGGTGACCTGGGCGACCGTGCAGGACATCCTCACCGCACGGCGCAACGGAGAACGCTCCCGTGTCCACGACCACTAGCTCAAAGGCACGGTCTTCTGCTTCGAATGCGGCAGGCGGCTGATCGTCCAGAACACCCGCGCCGGTCAGCGCAACCCCACAGGCCGAAGCGGTGACCACTGCGAAACGGCCACGTCTACGAGTACTTCGTCTGCCACCGGCGCCGCGACTCCACCTGCCCCCAACGCAAAGCCCTGCCGATCACCAACGTCGAGCGACTGGTCGAAGACCTCTGCGGTTCGATCGAACTGAACTCAGACCAGCGTGACCGCGCCGAACAGATCGTGCTGGCCACCCCGCATCGGCAGCAGGCGGTCAACAACGAGCGACTCGAAGAGATCGCCGAGAAGACCAAAACGATCGAGGCAAACCACTCCAAGCTCCTCGACGCCCACTACGCCGACGCCATCCCCGCGACCTCTTCCTCACCAGCCAACGGCGCCTCAAGACCGACCTGTCGGAGCTAGCCCGCGAGAAGGCGAAGCTGGAGTCCGACAGCGCCGACGTCGAACAACGCATCCGCGACGCCCTCGACCTGCTACAAGACGCACACACCGCCTACACGAACGCATCCACGACAGTACGAAAGCAGCTCAACCGGGCCATCTTCACCGGGATCTTCCTCAGCCCAGACCAGATCCGCGCCGAACTCAACGAACCCTTCGCAAGCATCACCGACCAAGGCAGGCTCGGAGACGACTGAGGCCGCCCTCTCGGACGGCCCCGCAAGCGTCGGCTGCAATTCTGATAAGAGCAACTGGGTGGAGCATAGGGGATTCGAACCCCTGACCTTCTCATTGCGAACGAGACGCGCTACCAACTGCGCCAATGCCCCAGGACCGTTTTTGCGGTACCCGTAGATGGTACACGACCTCGTCCCTGACCCCAAAGCGGCGCCTGCCGGCGAGATTTCCGCACCTCGGCGACCGCCGCGAGACCACTCGGTACCCCTGCCGAGCAGGATCGACAGGACTACTCGCCGATCGCCGGAGGCAACTCGTCCTTGGTTTCCAGCCCTCGGACGGGCCGCTCGGCGGTGACTGGAACACCCAGCTCGCTGGACGCAACCGGCGCGGCCAAGTCGATCGTCCGCACTGAACGCGGCAGAAGCGGCCGCGAAACGTAGGTCGTCGGCGTCACCGGGATCGGATCCCACAGCGACCCGAGGGACTCACCGATCGAGCCGGCCAAGTCGATCGAACGTTCGGTCTCGGTCTTCGGTTCAGCTTCGTCCCGGGCAGTGTGAGACGGATCGCCGATCACGATGGTCATCTCCTCGTCGCCGAACATGAGTTCCTCACGCTCGGCTTCGAGCATGCGGTCGATGGTCACCACACTGATGCGGCTGAGGATCATCCAGCCGATCAGCAGGACGACCGGCAGCACGACCCACCAGTGCGAGATCGGCAGCACGAACGGCGCAACCGCACCGACCACCAGCATCGCCAGATGCACCAGCAGGCCCACCTTGCGGCGCCGCATCGCGGTATGGGAGATCTTGCGCAGATCACGCCGGGCGGCCCGTCGGGTGTGCGGGGTCGACACCTGGGCGCCCGAATCGGTCAAGAAGACCTGTTCCGGCTGGCCACTACGCCGAATAACGCGCATCGAGTCGGCGAACTCATCGATCGTCCGTTCGTCGATGCGGCTGCCCTGGTCGTGCTGCCCAAGGTATTGGGGCACAAGAATGATCAGCCACACGACAACGATTGCCCCGAAGATCACTCCTGTCATCACGCGACCCAAACTAGGGCCCAGTGCGCGGGCCGTCAGCCAGGCGCGCCGCGCATATCGCAGCTTTACGACCCGAGTTTGATCTTCATGGTGTGAGCCTCGGCAGCCGGCCGTCGGGCAGCAACCGGTTCAGCAGTCCGCCGGGCACCTCTTCGCGGTTGAGGGCGAAGACTCGGTGATCACGCCAATCGCCGTTGATGTGCAGAAATCGTGGACGCAGCCCCTCTTCACGGAAGCCGAGTTTGGCCACCACGCGCAGGCTGGGCGCGTTCTCCGGGCGAATGCAGATCTCGATGCGATGCAGCCGCATCACCTGCCAGCAGTAGTCGCAGGCCAACGCGACCGCCGCCGGGACGAATCCGCGTCCGGCGTGGTTGCGATCGATCCAATAGCCGATCACCCCCGAGCGCGCCGAGCCGGCGAGGATGTTCGAGACGGTCAGCTGTCCGATCAGCCGCGTCCGGTCGACCTGGGTCGGGGCGCCGGGCCACCCCGGGTCGACCGCCAGCGCCCAGGGCAGCACACTGTCCGCCTTGGCCTGCGCGGTCGTGCGTCGCAACCAGGCGCGGTAGGGCATCGGCTCATAGCGCGCGTCCGGGGGCAGCGTGGCGTCCCACTCATGCGTCCACGCGTGGTTGGCCGCCCGTAGCTGGTCCCAGGCCCGTTCGTCGCGTCGGACGAGCGGACGCAGGACTACCGCGCCGACCCGGATCGCGACCGGCCAGCTGTGCTCGGACGGCAAGACCACGCCGGTCGGCCAGCCGGCAATCGGGGTATCGGACGTACCCGGTTCAGTCATCGAGAAGCCAGCAGCCCACGCGCTCGCCGAGCGAGACTGTGGGGCCCTTCTCGTCCAAGACGACCAGCGCGTCCGCGCTCACCAGGTCGCTCAGCCGCGGGTGTTCGGGATTACCCAAGGGGACGACGACTTTCTCGCCCTGCTGTTCGCGCACGGCCCCCAGCCGCACCGTGACGACGCCTTCGCGGCCGCGCAGTTCGCCGCCGGCTAGGCAATTCACCGTTGCCTGGGTGACCACCGGGGCACCCATCAGCTTGCGGATCAACGGCCGCACGAAGAACTGATAGCCGATGTACGAGGCCACGGGCTCGTCGGGCAACAGCACCAGCGGGATCTCGTCCTCACCGACCACGGCGAAGCCGATGCGTCCGCCGGGTTCGAGAGCGACATCGGCGAGATCCATCAGGCCCATCGACGCCACCACCCGGCACAGCTGCGTCGATTCGGAAAGCTCGCCCGAGACCACCACGATGTCAGCGCGGATCAGCTGGTCACTGATCAGATCCTGCAGCTCGCGGTCGGTGCCGTTCGCATTGCCGACCCGCCAGACCTGGGCACCGTCGGCCTTGATGGCCGCAGCCAGCAACGGCGACTCCACGTCCGCGCGCTGGGGATCGTCCGCGGCGACGCTGAGCACTACCACCCTCGGACGCGGCCGCGCCAGCACCCGGTCGATCCCGGCCAGGGCCAGCAGAGCGCTGCTCCGGGCGTCCAGGCGTTGTCCCGAACGCATGATCGGCACCCCCGCACGGGCCTCGGACCCGGTCCAGCGGACATGATCGCCAGACTTCACCGGGCGCGTCACCGACAACGTGGTGCCGTTGAGCTCGGCGTCGGACTCGGCGATGACGGCATCGGCGCCGGCGGGCAACGGCTGGCCGGCGTGCACCGGGACCGCCGATCCGACCTTGAAGACCTTGTCGTCGTCACGCAGCCGCAGCTTGGCCCCGCCCGGCTCGTCGGCGCCCGACAGATCGTCGGCGCGCACCGCGAAGCCTGCGACGACCACCAGGTCATCATCGGGCAGGTTGTGGTCGGCGATGATGTCCTCACAGACCGCGGTTCCCCAGGCGTCCAGCAGGTACATGCCGAAGGCAGGCAGCGGGGTGATCAGCGACAACAGGTAGTCGCGTTCGTCGGCGACGCTGCGGCGTCCTCGCGCATCGGTGCCCGGAGGGTCGGGCAGCGTGGCGGCAGGCTCGGGCTCGACCGGCACACTGACTTCGATGGCTTCGCTGCGGCGTTTGAACAAGCGCATGGCCCTACGATAGGTGAATGCCCTCCCGACCGGACGC
Organism: Propionibacterium sp.; assembly: GCA_012517405.1. GTDB lineage: Bacteria > Actinomycetota > Actinomycetes > Propionibacteriales > Propionibacteriaceae > Brooklawnia > Brooklawnia propionicigenes. The sequence goes on along the minus strand of JAAYVB010000008.1, from coordinate 12,176 downwards.
AGCCTCCCCCGTCCGTGACCGAATCCGCGCCGAGATCCGGCGGCAGCGAGCGTCCCGGCCTACCGAACAACAGCTGGCGGACGACCGTCTGCGCGACGCCCGGGTGCTGGCGTTGGTGTCCGAACTGCTCGGTGATCAGGGACGCGATGCCATCGTGGCCTGCTATCTGTCGCGCAGTGGCGAACCGGGCACGGCGGACCTGGTCGCCGCGCTGGCCGATACGCATCGGGTGCTGGTGCCGAAGCTCACCACCTATGACAGAGGCCGGCCGCGGCGCGAACCGGACTGGACGTGGTTCGAGGGACCTGATCACCTTGTCGAGGGGGTATTGGGGATTCCCGATCCGGTCGGTCCGGGTCTGGGCTCGCGCGTGCTCGGCGAGGCGAAGATCGTGATCGCGGCGGCATTGTGCGCGGGCGGCGATGGTAGCCGGATGGGCACCGGGGGTGGCTGGTTCGACCGGGCGCTGGTGCACCGGCGTGCGGGGGTGCCGGTGATCGCGCTGCTCAACGATGACGAGATCCGAACCGTGCCGCAGGAGCCGCACGATCAGCCGGTCGATTGGCTTGTCACGCCGACGCGCACGATCCGAACCTCAGTTGCGCGGGCGGCCGATTAGCCCGGTTGCCACCGCAGATTCGCGGCAACCGGACAGCAACCACAACGGACACGGGAATGCTGCATCCGGTTCGAGGCGTTATCATTGGCAATCGGAGATGTCGAGTGCTAGCACCGTCAGGCACCCGTCCCCGAACGGACCACATCGAAAGCTGATCAGATGCCTACTTACCAGTACCGCTGCCAGGCCTGTCACAACGATCTCGAGGCCTTTCAGAAGTTCACTGATGACCCCTTGACGATCTGCCCGGATTGCGGCGGGTCGCTGCGCAAGGTCTTCAACGCGGTCGGCATCGTCTTCAAGGGTTCCGGCTTCTACGCCACGGATTCGCGCAAGGCATCCAGCGTCGCGTCCCCGGCCTCCAGCAACAGCCCGACCCCGGTCGCGGCCGAGTCGAGCACCTCGTCGGCCGCCGCGGCCTCGTCCTCGAGCGGCTCTACAGCCAAGGATTCAGCGGCCGCCTGAGGCCCGGAGTTCCGGTAGCTGCGAGCCGACGCCCGACGCCCCCGGGCCTCTCGCTCTAATCCCCGGCACCTCCGCTTTTCCGACCTGACACCGGTACTCCGGGCTGACTCAACCCCGGTACCGGCTGGACTCAAGCACTCCTGTAGTTCTCGAACCGGCACGCCTGAGCATTGGATTCACTTCTGGTGAGTTCCATCCCTCAACTCGGGTTCACCGAGTTGTCCACAGCGGGCAGAAATCTTGACCGATTTCGTGCCCGCTTACCAATCCTTGGGATATGAATCCCACTGAGCTGCTCACCCGCCTGACGCGGTTCGCCAAGTGGCACCGCCGCGGGTTGGGTGTCCTGGCAGCGACGATCTGCCTTTTCGCGAGCCTGTCCGCGCTCGCCCCCGCGCGCCCGGAGTCCAGCCCGGTTGTGGTCGCGGCTCGCGCGCTATCGGCCGGCAGCACGCTGGCCGAAGCTGATCTTCAGGTGATCCAGCTTCCGATGGAGTTGATGCCCGACCAGGCACTCCACGATCCCGCCGAGGCGATCGGACGAATACTGACCGGCAGTCTCACGCGGGGCAGCGTTGTGACCAGCGCGAACATGCTGAACGGACGCGAAACCAGCAGCGGCGATGAACGGCTGGTCCCGTTCCGGGTACCGGATGCTGCCACAGTGGCGCTCTTGCAGGTGGGCGACCGTATCACCGTGGTGGGCTCCACGATGGACGGCGGCGTGGTCGATCTCGCCACCGATGTGCGGGTCGCCGCCCTGCCGGTGTCACAGAGCAGCGGCCTGGGTGGTGGCGAATCCGGTGGGCTGGTCGTGGTTGCTGCGAACGCCGAGACCGCCGCGCGGTTGGCGGCTGCGTCCAGCCAGATGCGGATGGCCATTGTCATGCAGTGATGCCCCGGACGAGGCGTCGCCGCCCGATCGGGCGCAGGCCGGAATATGGCCATCGTCATGCAGATGCCATGGATGAGGCGTCGCCGCACGATCGGGTGCGGGCCGGAGCGTCGACTCCCTCGGCCCACGCCGAGGGGCCGATTTCTGCTCGCCGCGAACATCAAAGACCTTGAGACAACGCATTCGTGTGGTTAGGCATACCTATAGTTATTGGCGTCCAAAGCAACAGGTGACGCCGCCCCGGCGGCGCGAATCCCACTCCAAGAGGTATCTATGCAGGGCTTCAAAGATTTCATCATGCGAGGCAATCTCATCGAGTTGGCTGTCGCATTCATCATGGGCGCTGCCTTCAACAGCGTCGTTCAGTCGTTCACCAATATCGTCCTGAGCCTGATCTCTCTGGTTCTTGGTGGCCCGCCGAACTTCGATGACTGGCAGCCTGGCGGCATCCCGTTCGGGCCGTTCGTGACCCAGCTGGTCGGCTTCGTGCTGGTCGCCGCTGTCGTCTACTTCGCCCTGGTGCTGCCGGTCAACAAGCTGCGAGAGCACATGGACACAACCAAGGAAGAAGAAGCTTCGGCGGCAACTGAGGCTGAGCTTCTGACCGAGATCCGCGATCTGCTCGCGAGCAACAAGGTCTAGGCTTCACGCTTCACTGATTCGAGGGGCGCGTTCCTACGGGACGTGCCCCTCTTTCGCGCCGGTTCGGCTGTTCAAATTCGGCCGTTCAGACTCGGCCATTCAGACTCGGCCGTTCAGACCCGACTGTTCAGACCCGGCCGTTCAGATGATGTGCCGGCGCCAGGGTGGGCTCACGCGGTCAGAGGCTGCTCTCGTGGTAGTTCCCATCGGATGTGATGATCGCCAGCATCGTTCCGGTGCCCAGCAGCTCATAAATACCGTAGTAACTCACCATTTGCGGGTCGAATCCGCTGGCCGCCAAGCCGTCAGCCATCGCGCTGCGGATGTCCGCAGCGCTCAGCGCGGCCGGGTCGAACGGCTGCTGAGCGTCATAGTCGACCGTCTGCTGCCCGTAACCGTCACAGCGGAAACTCCGCACCTGGCCGGTGGCTGCGTCCTGGCCGGCACGAAGATAGCTGACCATGCAGGTGGTTCCATCGGCGAGCACCCATGGGCCTCCCTCGGCGCGGGCCGTGTCGCCGCGCGGTGACGCCGGACCGGGCAGGCTGATCTGATAGGCGCGCTGATTCGGCAGCGCCGCGGACACCTCGGCCAGCAGCCGGTCGATGCCCTCGACACTGGCCAGATCGATATCTGCGGAGGCGGGCTCGCCACCTCGCAGCGATGTCGCGGTGAGCCGGCCATCACACGTTGAGTCGGCGACCAACGCCCCGGTCGCAGCTACGAACACGGCCAGCTGGGGATCCAGGTCGCACGACTGCGCGACAGAAGCAAGCTGGGCATCCAGCGCATCGAAGTCGACCGCGTCCGGGCGGCTGGCACCGACCACCGATGGCTGGACGACGCGATCGCCGGCCCCCGACTGGGTCCACCAGATCTCGGTCCCGTCGACACGCACCGCGACCTGGATGTCGTGGGCATCCGGAGTCAGTACCAGGCGGGTGAACACGGACTGACCGGCGCCGTCGAGAATGGACTCGACCGCCCGCTGGGTCGGTTGGGCCGCTGGGCCGAACGCTGTGCACCCGCACAACAGGGCTACCGCGGCAGCACCGGCGAACCCCTTCCGCGACACGCAGCCCACATTGTCAGCCCACATTTCCGTGATGAGGTGGGCGCTCCTGCAGCAGGGCTCGATCGTGGGTGCTGAGTGGCATCGAGCTGTCGCGCAGTCGTACCTCGGCTCCGACGGAGAGCTCCCCGGCGACCGCCCAGCTGGCGGTCAGCAGCTGCGCGGCACCGACAGTGCCGCGCAGGTCTGCCGGTACCGGGAAGGGCCAGGGATGTCCGGCCTGGATGGCAGCTTCCCGCACTGCGGCGATCCGGTCGGTGGTCCAGCCAGCGGCCCTGAGAGCATCAGCAATTCGGGCGGGCTGTGTGGCGTCGGCTCCCGAACGACCCGATGGCAGGGCGTCCTCGCCAGTCAGCGAACGCGCCACCAGGCCGGCCAATTCTGCTTCGCTCATGGGAAGAAACCTACCTGCACCGGCGACGAGTCCGCGCTGCCTGGTTGATGGGTCGGATTATCTGCGGGGCCCGCAGCTAACTAGACCCAACTACCTGGGTCAGTAGCAGGATGGAGCTATGGAAATCTCACCATTCGTCCTGGGTCTGCCCAAAGTCGAGTTGCATGTGCACATCGAAGGCACCCTCGAACCGGAACTGAAATTCGAGTTGGCGCAACGAAACGGGATCAAGCTCCCTTTCGATACGCCCGAGCAGGTGCGGGCGTCCTACAAGTTCGATGATCTGACCTCGTTCCTGGACGCTTACTACGACGGCATGAGCGTGTTGCAGACCGCCGAGGACTTCTACGCCCTCGCGATGGCCTACTTCCGCAAGGTGGCGCCGCAGAATCTGCGCTATGCCGAAATTTTCTTCGATCCACAGGCGCACACCTCGCGCGGCGTCCCGTTCAACACCGTGATCACGGGGCTCCGGCGGGCACAGATAGAAGCCGAGCAGCAGCTCGGCATCACGTCCGCGCTGATCATGTGCTTTCTACGCGATTTCCAGCCCGAGTACGCGATGGCAACGCTGCTGGAATCGCTGCCCTACCGCAGGTGGATCCTGGGCGTGGGCCTCGACTCGGACGAGAACGGCAACCCGCCGTCGAAGTTCGCGTCCGTGTTCGCGAGGGCGAAGGCCGAAGGCTATCTGCTGACGATGCACTGCGACGTCGATATCCCCGGCTCGATCGAGCACATCGCCACCGTGATCAAGGAGATCGGGGTGGCGCGCATCGACCACGGCACCAACATTGTCGAGGATCCGGAGCTGGTGAGGCTGATCGCAGAACGCGGCATCGGCTTGACCTCTTGCCCGATCTCGAACACCTGGGTGTCGGACGGCTCGAAGGTTGCGCTGATCAAGCAGCTGGCCGGGGAGGGCGTCAAGGTGACCGTGAACTCGGACGATCCCGCGTACTTCGGTGGTTACATCGCGGAGAACTACCAGCGGGTGGCCGACGAGGGTGATGTCTCGAACGAGTTCCTTACCCAGCTTGCGCGCAACGCCGTGGACATCTCGTGGGCGCCAGCGGTGTTGAAGGCACAGCTGCGCGGCGAGATCGACACCTACGCAGAGTGGGCCTGATCCGCTGACCGGCAGCGTCCCCTCCTCGCGGATCGGAGGCAGGGGGCGCAGGCTGGGCATCCCGCGCAAGCCCCGGGATGCCCAGCGTCGGGCTCCCGTCCGTCAAAGCTTCTCGGCGGCCCCGATGAGCTGATTCAGCAGTCCATTGAGGTCCCCGGCACGCCGTGGACCCGGGACAACGGTGCCATCGGGAGCGAACTCGGTGAAGTTCGACAGCGACGCCTGAGCACGAACGTCGAACATCGAGAAGTTCGCGACGATCTGGCGCCACTGCTCCACGGCCCGGACGCCCTCGGCCGACCCGTACGACACGAAACCAATTGCCTTGCCCACCCATTCGGGTCCGAGCAGGTCGACCGCGTTCTTGAATGCGCCAGGCACGCCATGGTTGTACTCGGGCGTCACGAAGACATAGGCATCGCAGGCGTCGATGGCCGCGCTCCAGCGGCGCACGTTCTCCGAGTCGTATTGCCGCTTGGCCGCGGCCGGCAGCGTGCTTGACGTCAGCAGGGGCAGATCGAACTCCTTTACGTCGATCAGCTCGAACGTGGCGTCTTCGCGCTTGGACGCCTCGTCCAACACCCATTGGCCAACGTGGATGCCCTTGCGTCCCTCTCGGATCGAACCGACGACGATTCCCACCTTCATGCTGAAACCTCCATGTGCGTGTCGATACAGCCATTCAATCGCGTGGACGAAGCACTCGCGGCAGAACTCTCTCTACGCGACGGCGCAGGATCGGGATTCGCCCAGTCACAGGAGACAAGATCGCGCACAATCCTGCCGGACGGCGAGCCTGTGCCGCCAGTCACATGTACACGCAATGGACATGTCCGCCAGATGTGTTCAAATCTGGCTGACATTTGAACACATCGGCTACCCATCTCTACGCCGGCGTGAGGGAGTCCGCTCAATCCGCCCTTCACTTGGCGGAACAGGTGCCGGAGACACGAGACCTGCTGGAAACAGCCATTCGTAGGGCCTCGCAAGGATGCCTGCCGCCGACATGGCCACCTTACTCAACCGGCAACCATCATCTGACTAGTGCTTTTATTGGCGGCCCCAGCAGGAATCGAACCTGCGACACAAGGTTTAGGAAACCTCTGCTCTATCCCCTGAGCTATGGGGCCATACCGAACGCAGCTAAGCGTAGACCCAGACGCCGACTCGGCCAACCCTTCGTCCGCAATCTGCCGCTCGCGACGGCGAGTCTCCGGGGATCGGGACGAGCGATTCGTCTCGACGGGGAGGGCCGAGACCGGCCGCGGTAGGCGCCCGGCGGGCGATCAACAGCGCGTCCGGCCCCCTCGAAGATGGGCCGTCAGAGGCCGTCAGACCAAGATCATTTCTTCCTTGGCAACTTTGTCCACGGCGCCTTGCATTCAGTCCCGCATAGGTTATTGTTGGTGACGAAAGCGGTTGCCGCCGATGATTTGTCTCCTGGGGGTGGGTAGACGGCTTCGGCCTCTCGTGCGGCAGCCGCTTTCCTTATGCCCCGAAATGAGGGGACGCACCCCCTGGCCAATACCTCCCGCGAAGACCCGACCCACCGGGCGCAAAGAACAGCGCCGCAGACGGTCATCCCTGGTCCGCGGCGCTTTCGTCAGAGCCTCTTCTTATCCGGTCCCTCGGCCTTGTCAGATCCCTTTCGCCAGGCTCCCCGGCCTAGTCAGGTCCCTTGGCGATCAGTGCGCGACAGCCTCCTTGTCGGCTACCCACAGCCCGCCCGCGATCGCTTTGTCGACCCGGACCCGCCCCTCGGGGCCCCTGATCTCGACGGCTGAATGGACCTCCACCGCCGAAATCGCCACATCGGGCACCACACCGACATCCTTGAGCCCGGTCAGCGCCATCTCGTCGGCCTGGACGAACTCGCTCAGCCGTACCAGATTGAAACTCTGCACCTCGCCGGTCACGACCTCGGCCAGCGCGACCACACCCTCCCGGAAGACCTCCGGATGAAGTTCACCTTCAAGCGATGGGATCGGACAGCCATAGGGCGACAGCTGCGGCGAGTTCAGCAGCACGGTGAGCCGCTCCTCGATGGCATCACCGAAGACATGCTCCAGCTTGCAGGCCTCCTCGTGCACGATCGAGTAGTCGAGTCCGATGATGTCCGACAACATCCGCTCGGCCAACCGGTGCTTGCGCATCACCTTGCGGGCACGCTCCCAGCCGATCTCGCTGAGCTCAATGCGCCGGTTGTCCTGCACCGTCAGCAGCCCATCGCGCTCCAGCCGCGCCACGGTCTGGCTCACGGTCGGACCCGACTGATGCAGCCGCTCGACGATCCTCGCACGTAGTGGCTCGATGCCTTCTTCGTGAAGCTCGAGGATGGTGCGCAGATACATCTCCGGGGTATCGATCAGATCGTTCATTCGGGCCCTCCTGGTTAGCTGAAAGCCTAACCGACTGCCACGCTTAGCATGGCCTAACATAACGTCTCCGCCAAGGCATAGCATGGCGCAATGAGCATGGATTTCCCAACTGCTCGCCGCGTCAGCGTCGCCACCGGAAGGTTGCCCGGCTGGATCGAGCGATTCGAATCCCGCCATGGAACCGTCACCTCAACCATTCTGCCCGGCGCGATATTCCTGCAGGCCGCCGATGGCGCTCGAGCACGCCTGATCAACCGTTGGGAACCACTCGACCCGGCCACAAGCCTGCCGGACGCGCTGGCCCAGCTCGTCCGCCCGCGTCGCGTCGCGGTGCTGTTGGTGCGCAAAGCGGCCAGCGCCGTGGGCGTGGCCGACGGCGACGAGTTGATCGTCCATCGCACCTCCCGGCACTATGTGCAATCGCGGACGAAGGCCGGCGGCTGGTCGCAGCAGCGTTATGCCCGCCGCCGCGCCAATCAGACTCGCTTCGCCTACCAACAAGCCGCGGACGATGCCGCCGAAGTCCTACTGCCCCGACTCGACGGCTGTGAGGCGCTGATCACCGGTGGCGACAAGACCGCCGTGGCCGATGTGCTCGCCGATCCGCGGCTGTCCGGGTTGGCGCGGCTGCCCCACGGCGTGCCACTGCTTGCGGTACCGGACGCCCGACTGAACGTGCTGGCGGAAGCGGTCCGACAGGCCCGCAGCATCCCGATCGACCTGGACGCCACCGCGATCGCCGACGCCGGGCCCGACCGGCCGGCCGCCGACAGCCCTGAATAGCCTAGTGGCGCCGCCGGTAATGCTTCGACGGCGGCTTGCTCGTCAGGTAGGCGATTCCACCGGCAACCACCGACACCAGCGCGGCGATAGCCAACGCACCGTACCTGCCTCGCCCGCCCCCGGACTTGCCGGCCTGGGTTTCGGAATCTGTGGGAGCAGAGGTCGTCTCGGCCTCCTCGACCGCCGTCGTCGGGGCCTCGGTGGGCTCAGCGACGGTCGCGGTGCCCGGCGGAGTCGAGGGTGCCTCACCGACATCGGCCATCGTCGTCGGTGCGGTGACCTCCAGCAGCCGGTCGTCGTTGCGGCTGCCCAGCACCAGTCCCTTGGCATCGAGGCTTGTGGTGACGGATTCTCCTTGCGGTTGCGCGGGCGCCACCTCAGCCGCCGTCACCGCATAATCCATCATGTCGAAGGTCAGCACACTGCTATAGGTGCGCAGCACGGCAGTGGATCCGTCCGTGAAGACGCCATCGGTCACCCAATCGGGTGCGTCAGCCACCCGCTCCAGGGTCAGCTCGGCGAGCGCCCCGGGCGCTTCGACGTAGTAGAGCCCGCCCGGCGATCCCTTGGTGACAATCCAGATGTTGCCGCGCGGCGAGACCATCATGGTCATCGCGTCGTGCGCGCCGTCCGGATAGTGCAGCGTCCACTGGGTGAAGGCCGCGGATGTGCCGTAGTCCATCGAATTGAGACGGTAGACGGTGACCGCTGAGCGGGCGCCACCGACATCGCCGACGTAAAGCGCGCCGTCGAACATAGCGAGGGCCTCCACGCCGGTCGGAGCGGCAGCGTAGCTCACCTCACCTGCGGTCGATCCGTCCGGATTGATGGCCTGCACCGCACCTGAACCGGCAGCCGTCCAATAGACATCCCTCGCCGGATCGGCAGCCAACGCGCCCGAAGCGCTCAAGCCGGGGTCGGCCAACGTGATGACATCGCCCGGACTTGCAGCGGCCGGGGCAGCCATTCCGAAGACCAGCAACGATGCTGCAGCACAGGCCAGTGGCGGCTGAACCCTTGCCATCGGCGCTCCTGTCCATTGAGTACCCGCGACAGTCTAGCTAACCCTCAGCTCCGCCAGTACAGCAGACCGCCGTATCGCGCGCTGCTGAGACTGTTCAGCGACTAACCTCATGACATGGGACGGTTGTCGCAGTTTGCGATCGGAATCACCGAACTACGTGACATGTTCGGGGCTGAACCCGAACTGGCCAGCCGGCTACGGCAGATCGCGGCTGCCGACTTTCCTGCCCCTGCCGACCCCCATGGCCGCCGCCGCAAGCTGCTGGGACGCGTCGGCCCGGCGATGAAAAGGCCCATCGATCCGCCGACGGTGCCCCATCGTCCGGCCCCGCCCGATGTCGAGGCTCTGCTGACCGCCCACGCCATCGGGCCCGAGCGGCAGGGCTACGCCTGGCAGATCGTCCTTGCCTGGCTGGGCGAGTTGAGCTGGGGACGCCTGGACCTCGACGTCGACGAACGTGAGATGTCGGATCTGGAATTCGACCTGGCCACCGCCGGACTGCCGAGCCAGTTCGCCTTGGAGAAGCTGCTGCAGGGCGACCCGCAGATCCCGCTTTTTCCCTTGCCAGGGCAGCGTTGGGGATACGCCAAACATGCCCATGTGCTCGCCACTCGGCAGGCCATCGACGAGATCGCCGACGGCCTGGACGCCAAGACCGCCGCCGCGGTGCGTCCCTTCCGGCAGTTCTTGGACGACTACCCCGCCTGGACGGACCAGGCGAAGCAGCAGGGGCGCCCGGCCCCAGATCTGGTCGTGACCTGGATGCCGTGACGCCCCTGATTCAGCTTGCCGGCCCGTTCACCGAACGGTCGTCATCATCTTCGCCATAGATCAGGCGAAGGCGCCGGTGATCAGGCCTTGCATGAAGTAGATCGCGAACAGCGCCGCGACGATCCACATCAGCACGTGGACCTTGGCAGCCTTGCCCTGGAAGATCTTCATCACCACGAACATGATGAAGCCCGCGCCGATACCGACGGTGATCGAGTAGGTGAACGGCATGAAGGCGATCGTGACGAACGCCGGCAGCGCGATCTCGATATCACTCCACGGGATCTCGGTGACCTGGGTCATCATCAGGAAGCCGACGACCACCAGCACCGGGGCGACGGCTTCGGAAGGCACCATGTTGACGATCGGGGTGATGAACAGCGCCACCAAGAAGCCGACGCCGGTGACGATGGACGCGATGCCCGTCCGGGCACCCTCGGCGACACCGGCGGTCGACTCGACATAGCTGGTGTTGCTGGAGACCGAGGCGGCACCGCCGGCCAGGGCGGCCAGCGAGTCGACGAGCAGGATCTCGCGCAGGTGCGGCGGCTCGCCGGCCTTGTTCAGGATGCCGCCCTCGGCACCGACCGCCACGACCGTGCCCATGGTGTCGAAGAAGTCGGCGAGCAGCAGGCTGAAGACCAGCATCGACGCGGTCAGCACGCTGGCCACCGTCACAGTGCCGTCAGTGGCGAAACCACCGAAGACATCGACCTTGCCCAGCAGCGAAAGATCGGGGCTCGCGAACGCCTGCCAGCCCGGGAACGCCGGAACGTTCAGCGCCCAGCCGGTCGCATGGTCGGGCGAGACCGCACCGATCTTCGCAGCGGCCTCCAAGATCACGGCCAGCACCGTGCCGCCGAAGATAGCCCACAGCATGGCACCACGGACCTTACGCATGTACAGCACCGCCAACACCACGAAGGTCGCGACGAAGACGAAGATCGGCCAGCCGACGAGCGAGCCGTTGACGCCCAACTGCACCAGGGGGCTGCCGGGGCGAACGATGCCCGCATCCGCCAGGCCGACGAACGTGATGAACAGGCCGATACCGACACTGATCGCGGTGCGAAGGCTCGGCGGCACCGCGCGGAAGACCGCCTCACGGAAGCCGGTGAGCACCAGAATGGTGACCAGGATGCCTTCGCAGACCACCAGTCCCATCGCCTGCGGCCAGGTCATCTGCGGCGCGACCACATAGGCGAGCATCGCATTGAGGCCAAGGCCTGTCGCGATGCCGATCGGGAAGCGTCCGACGACACCCATGAGGATCGTCATCAGCCCTGCCACCAGGGCAGTTGCTGCCGCCACCATCGCGATCGACTGGCCGACCGCGGCCGAGTCGACGATCGTCTGGGCAGCATCGGTGAATTTCGGTGCACCCGAAACCAGATTGCCGTTCTTGTCGGTTGCCGTCCCGACGATCAGCGGGTTCAGCGCGATGATGTAGGCCATAGTGAAGAAGGTCACCAAGCCGCCGCGCACCTCGCGGGAAATAGATGAGCCTCTTTGAGTGATTTCGAACCAACGGTCCAAGCCTGATTTCTGTTGATCGCCGCTGGCGATCGGAGCACCCTGTGCCGATGTGGTGGTCATAGCGTCATGCTAAACATGTGGAAACTGTCCATAAGATAGGGTCCATGACCGATAATCCGCCTGTAACAAGTCAGGAATCTGCTAAGCGTTCGCTGGAAGAACGCCTGCAACAGGCGCCGGTGAAGCCGGTTCCCGACGATGGGGTGCGGGTCTTCTCTATCGGGACGGCGTTTTTCGTCGTCGGTTACGTCGCCCTGCAACTGGCACGGGTCCGCTGGGGGGTCCCCGACTGGTGGTACACGGTCGCTCTGACCGGCATCGGGATCGGACTCATCGCGATCGGCTATTGCGCCTGGCGACGCAAGAAGCGCGCCAAGGACGCAGCACACGGCATTCCCGCACCCACACCGTGATCGTTCTCCACGGCGTGCGACGGTGACCGACGCGGACGATCAGCCGAGCGATCTG